>JBJOMW010000004.1:0-212178 GCA_046052145.1 Pseudomonadota bacterium | reverse complement strand
TCGCGCTCGGCCATGCGCGGCTGTCCATCGTGGATATCGGCGGCGGCGCGCAGCCGATGCGGGACGAGACGGGGCAGGTCGCCATCGCCTTCAATGGCGAGGTCTTCAACCATGTCGAGCTGCGCGCGGAGCTCGCCGCGCGCGGCGTGCAGTGCCGCACGCTCTCCGACACCGAGGTGATCCTCCGCCTGTATCTGGAGCGCGGCACGGATTGCCTCAAGGCGCTGAATGGCGACTTCGCCTTCGCCGTCCATGATTCGCGCCAGGGCCGATTGCTGCTGGCGCGGGACCGCATCGGCGTGCGCCCGCTCCACTATGCGACGCTGCCGGGCGGGCGGCTGGCCTTCGCCTCCGAGGCGAAGGCGCTGCTGGAGGTGCCGGGTGTGACGGCCGAGCCCGATCCTGTCGCGCTCGACCAGATTTTCACGCTCTGGGCCCCGCTGCCGCCGCGCACCATGTTCCGCGACATCCATGAATTGCCGCCCGGCCACCTGCTGGAGGCGGATGCGGCTGGCGTGCGGGTGCGGCGCTGGTGGCAGCTTGAGTTTCCGCGCGCGGGGGAGGAGCCCGAGGTCGCCGAGGATGACGCGGCGGAGGAGCTGCGCGCGCTGCTGGCGGATGCCGTACGGCTCCGCATGCGGGCAGACGTGCCGGTTGGCGCCTATCTCAGCGGCGGGCTCGATTCCGCCATCGTTGCGACGTTGGCGCGCGACCTGGCGCCCGAGGCGCTGCGAAGCTTCTCGTTGACCTTTGAGGATCCGGCATTCGACGAAAGCACGGAACAGCGCGCAATGGTCGCAGCGCTCGGCACCGCGCATCGCGCCATCGCCTGCAGCGCGGATGACATCGCCCGGAGCTTCCCCAATCTGCTGTGCGCAGCAGAGCGCCCGGTGTTGCGCACCGCGCCGGCGCCGATGCTGCGCCTGTCGCGCCTGGTGCGCGATGCCGGCTTCAAGGTGGTGCTGACCGGGGAGGGCGCGGACGAGGTCTTCGCCGGCTATGACCTGTTCCGCGAGGCCAAGCTGCGCGCCTTCTGCGCGCGCCAGCTCGCCTCGCGCGTGCGGCCGCAGCTGTTCCGCCGGCTCTATCCCTGGATGCCGGCGCTGCAGGCGCAGGGGCCAGCCTATCTGGCCGCGGCCTTTGGTGTCGGGCTGGACCAGGGCGAGGACCCGCTGTTTTCCCACCTGCCGCGCTTCGCCACCGCGTCGCGCGCGCGCCGCTTCTACGGCCCGGCGCTGCGCGGGGCGCTGGCGGGCCAGGATCCGCTGGAGGCGTTGCGCGCCACGCTGCCGGCAGAGTTCATGCGCTGGCATCCGCTGCACCGCGCCCAGTATCTGGAAACCACGCATCTGTTGCCGGGCTACATCCTCTCGGCGCAGGGCGACCGCGTGGCCATGGCGCATGCGGTGGAAGGGCGGTTCCCCTTCCTCGATCCGCGCGTGGTGGATTTCGCCGCGCGGCTACCGCCACGGCTGAAGCTGAAGGGGCTGCGGGAGAAGCACGTGCTGCGTGCGGCCTTTCGCGGGCGATTGCCGGCGGCGATCGGCGCGCGCGCCAAGCAGCCCTACCGCGCGCCCGATGCCGCCTGCTTCTTCGGCCCCACGGCCCCCGCCTGGGTCGCCGAGGCGCTGTCCCGCGATGCGCTGCGCCGCACCGGCTGGTTCGACCCCGACGCCGTCGCGCTGCTGGCGCGCAAGGCCGCGGCTGGCGGTGTGACGGGCTTCGCTGACAACCAGGCGCTGGTCGGCGTGCTCTCCGCCCAGCTCTGGCACGCCGAATTCGCGGCCCGCCCCTTGGCCGCCATCGCCTGAGGAGACGCCATGACGGACGATATCGAGAACGCGATCCGCGGCTTCATCGCGGAGAACTTCCTCTACCGCGACGACACGCAAGGGCTCGACCCCGGCCAATCGCTGCTCTCTGCGGGGCTGGTGGATTCCACCGGCGTGCTGGAGCTCGTCGCCTTCCTTGAGGAGCGCTTTGGCTTGCGCATCCCGGATTCCGACATGCTGCCCGAGAACCTCGATTCCATCACGGGCCTCGTCGGCTATGTCGCGCGCCGGCAGGCGGCGGCGCGGGCCTCGGCCTGAGCCATGGCGATACGGATCGAGCGTTTCCTGGCCGACAGTGCGGCGCGGCATCCCGAAAAACTCGCCCTTGTCGCGGGAGAGGCAAGGCTGAGCTATGCCGCGCTCGACGCTGCGGCGACGCGGCTGGCGGGCACGCTTGCCGCCAGCGGGGCGGGCCGCGGGGCGCGGGTGGTGATCTTCGCCGGCAATGGCCCGGCCGCCGTGATCGCGCTGTTTGCCGCGGCGCGCGCGGGCGCGGCCTTCAGCCTGGTGAACCCAACGACCAAGGCCGAAAAGCTGGCCTTCATCCTGCGCAACTGCCGCGCCGCCGCGCTGGTGACGGAAGCGCGCCTGCAAGATGTCGCCGCCGCCGCGCTCGCCGAGGCGTCGGGGGTTGCCTGCCGCATCGTGGACGGCACGCCTGCGCTGCCGGGCGCCATCGCGCTGGCTGCGGCGCTGGATTCGACCGCCCCCGTGCCTTTTCCGGGCACGGCGATCGAGCTTGCGATGCTGGTCTACACCTCGGGCTCCACCGGTATGCCCAAGGGCGTGATGATGACCCACGCCAATGTCGAGGCCGCATCCGCGTCCATCATCGCCTATCTCGGCCTGCATGGTGAGGACGTGATCCTCTGCGCGCTGCCGATCTCCTTCGATTACGGCCTCTATCAGGTGCTGATGAGCGTGCGCGTCGGCGCGACGCTGGTGCTGGAGCCGGGCTTCGCCTTCCCCCAGGCCGTACTCGGGCGGCTGGCCGAGATGCGCGCAACCTGCTTCCCCATCGTGCCGACCATAGCGGCGCTGCTGCTGCAGATGCGCGATCTGGAGCCCGGCGCCTTCCCGCTGCTGCGCCTGATCACCAATACCGCAGCCGCGCTCCCGCCCGCGCATATCGCAAGGTTGCAAGCGCTGTTCCCGGCCACCCGCATCTTCTCGATGTACGGGCTGACGGAGTGCAAGCGCTGCACCTGGCTGCCGCCGGAGGAGCTGACGCGCCGCCCAGGCTCCGTCGGCATAGCCATCCCCGGTACCGAGGCCTGGGTCGCGCGCGAGGATGGCAGCCGCGCCGTGCCGGAGGAGGTGGGCGAGCTGATCATCCGCGGCCCGCATGTCATGCAGGGCTATTGGGAGAACCCGGACGCCACGGCGCGCGCTCTGGTGCCCGGCCCCTGGCCGTGGGAACGCGTGCTGCGCACCGGCGACCTGTTCCGCGCCGATGCGGAGGGCTTTCTCTATTTCGTCGGCCGCAAGGACGACATCATCAAGACGCGCGGCGAGAAGGTGAGCCCGAAGGAGGTCGAGACCGTCCCCCATGCCCTGGATGGCGTGCGCGAGGCGGTGGTGGTCGGCGTGCCCGACCCCGTTCTCGGCATGGCGCTGAAGGCGGTGGTGTCACTCGCGCCTGAGGCGCGGCTCACCGAGCGTGACGTGATCCGCCACTGCGCCGCGCGGCTCGAGGATTTCATGGTGCCGAAGCGCGTGGAGTTCCGCGCGGAACTGCCGAAGACCGAGACGGGCAAGATCAGCCGGCGTCTGGTGGCGGAGGGGGTGTGATGGACGCGATGGCCGTGCCCTTTTCCGCCGCGGCGCTCGCGCTCGATGCCGAGGCCGAGGCAAACCGCGTCGCGGCGGCGATGCGCGAGCAGGTGCTGCATCGGCTGCGCCGGCGTGGCGTTGTGCTCGGCCTCTCGGGCGGCGTGGATAGCAGCGTCACCGCGGCGCTCGCGGTGCGCGCGCTCGGGCCGAAGCGGGTCTTCGCCGTGCTGATGCCGGAGGGCGAGTCCGAGCCCGAGAGCCTGATGCTCGGCCGCCGCATGGCCGAGCATCTCGGCATCGCCCATGTCGTCGAGGAGATCGGACCGGCGCTCACGGCGCTCGGCTGCTATGCCAGGCGCGACGCGTTGATCCGCCACGTTGTGCCGGGCTTCGGCCCGGGTTGGGGCTGCAAGGTGGTGCTGGACCCAGGCCTGCGCGCGCAGGGCTACAATCTGTCGGCGCTGGTGGTGCGCGACCCGGAGGGGCGCGAGGCGCGGCATCGGCTGCCGCATGAGATCTACCTTGGCATCGTCGCGGCGGCGAATATGAAGCAGCGCACGCGCAAGCTGATCGAATACCATCATGCTGACCGCCTGCATCACGCCGTTGCTGGAACGCCCAACCGGCTGGAATACGACCAGGGCTTCTTCGTGAAGGGCGGTGACGGCCTGGCGGACCTCAAGCCCATCGCGCATCTCTACAAGACCCAGGTCTATACGCTGGCCGCGGCGCTGGACGTGCCACCAGAGATCCGCGCGCGGCCGCCCACCACCGACACCTGGTCGCTGCCGCAGACGCAGGAGGAGTTCTATTTCGCACTGCCCTGGGCGACGATGGACCTGTGCCTGCTCGCGCTCGATCGCGGCGTGCCGGCAGAGGAGACGGCACGGGCCACGGGGCTCGGCGTGGCCGCCGTCGAGGCTGCCTGGCGCGATATCGCGGCGAAGCGCCGCGTCGCCGCCTATCTCAACAGCCCCCCGCTGCTGGCTGCGTCGGAGGCGGCCTGAGCACCAGGGGCGGCGCCGGACGGCGCGGCGTTTGGATCGGGGGCGCTGGCCCAGTTCCATGCTGGACGGCGGGCGCTGGATTGGGCAATCAAGGAGGCAACAAACACGGAGGACGACGTCCATGACCCGCCTGATCGGCCGCCGCGCCGCCTTCGGCCTTGCTGCCGCCACCCTGGCCCTGCCCGCCCTGCCGGCCCGTGCCCAGACGGTTTCGCGCAATGCGCGCGTCGTCATCGGCTTTCCGGCCGGCGGGTCCTCCGACATCGTCGCGCGGCTTTATGCCGAGCGGCTGCGCGGCATCTACGCGCCAAGCCTGATCGTGGACGGCCGCGTTGGCGCCGCCGGGCGCATCGCCGTCGAGCATGTGCGCGACGCCGAGAAGGACGGGACCGCCTATCTGCAGACCCCGGCCTCGATGCTGACGCTGCAGCCGCATGTCTTCCCGCGGGAGGTGCGCTACGACGCGCTGACCGACCTGATCCCGGTTTCCACCGTCTGCACCTTCCCCTTCGCGCTGGCGGTGCCGGCGAGCCATCCGGCGCGAGACTTCGCGCAATTCGTCGCCTGGGCGCGGGCGCAGACGGGGGAGATCCCCTTCGCCTCCCCGGCGGCGGGCTCGGCGCCGCATTTCCTCGGCATCATGCTGGGCAATGCGATCGGCGCGCGCATGACCCATGTGCCCTATCGCGGCGCCGTGCCGGCGGTGCAGGACCTGATCGGCGGGCGGCTGCCGGTCTTCGTCGGCGTGCTCGGCGACGTCTCGCCCCAGCATGGGCAGGGCGCGCGGATGCTGGCGATCACCGCCGATGCGCGGAACCCAAAATACGCCGATGTGCCGACCTTCCGCGAAGTTGGTCACCCGGCGCTGTCGAAGGATGAATGGTTCGGCGCGCTGCTGCCGGCCGGCACGCCGGCGCCGATCGTGCAGGGCCTGCATGCCGCGATCGCCCAGGTGGCCCGCCAGCCGGAGATGATCGCCGCGCTGGAGCGGTTGGAATTCTCGCCCAGCGTTTCCGCTAGCCCCCAGGCCTTCGCCGACCGCATCCGCCAGGAGCGCGCGGAATGGGGCCCGGTGGTCCGCGACAGCGGCTTCCAGCCGGAGAACTGAGGCGAAGGACGGCCCGGAGCGGCGGGCGGGGTTGCGCCCCGCCCGCGCCTGAGGCCAGTTAGGCGCTGCGGGCGGGGAAGGGCTCGCCCCAGGATCCATGCCCGACGCGCTCACCACACCTGCCACCACGCGCCATGTCGCGCCGCGCCTCTGCGACGCGGTGGCCATTCTGCTTGTCGTGCTCGGCGCGGTTGCCTTCCGCCTGACCTCCTTCATCCCCGCTGTCGTGGACACCGACGAGGGGCTCTACATGGTCCAGGCGCGCGAATGGCTGGCCGGCGGCTGGCCGCTGGTCGCGGCCTGGGACATGCACCCGATCGGCGCGCCGGCGATGTTCGCGCTGGCCTTCCTGGTCTTCGGCGTCTCGGTGGAGGCGGCGCGGCTGCTCGGCATGATCTGCGTCGCGGCGACTGGCATCGGGCTGTTCTGCGCGGTGCGCGCCGCGGGTGCGCCGCGGGCGATTGGTGTTGGCGCGGGGCTGATCTATGCGGCGCAATCGGTGCTGCTGGGCGGGTTGTGCACCAATACGGAGATCCTGATCGCGCCCTTCGTGACCGCGGCGATGGCGATTGGCATCCGCGGCGCGGTGCGCGCGATGGGGCCGGCGCCGGCAGCACCCGGCTTCGGCGCGGTCATCGCGATGGGGCTGCTGATCGGCTGCGCGCTGGTGGTGAAGCAGGTGGTGGTGCCGGAAGGCTGCTTCGCCTTCGCGCTGCTGGTGCTGCCGGCGCTACTCAGGGGCCTGCTGCCCTGGCGGCGTGCCTTCGCGATGGCCGCGCTTTATGCCGTGCTCTGCGCCGCGCCCTTCGTGCTGGCCGGCGCGATCTACTGGGCGCAGGGCTGGCTCGATCACTACCTGGATGGCTCGCTGCTCGCGCCCTTCCGCTATTCGCTGGAGCGCATCGCGGGGCCGGAGGCCTGGCGGCGCCTTGCCTCGGCGGCGCTTGAGCTTGGCTTCGGCGTCCTCGCGGCGCTGGTCGCGCTGCTCGCCTGGCGCCCGCGCGATGCGGCGCGGCCGGTGGCGCTGCTGACGGGTTTCGCGGTGCTGTGGCTGGCCGTGGCCTCGGCCGCGATCGCGGGGCCGGGCTTCTATTTCGCGCATTACTTCCTGTTGTGGCTGCCGGCGCTGTCCATCCTGGCCGCGATCGGTGCCTGGCAATTGGCGCTGCTGCTGGTGCGGCCCGGTTGGACGCGGGCGGGCTTCGCCGGCCTGGTCGGGATCGTCGCGGGCGCGGCCTGGATGACCGAGCTGCATGCGCGGGTGGAGCGCGGCCCGGGCTGGCCGCACCGCGACCCGGTGCGGGAGGTTGCGGCCGCGGTCGCCGCCGCGGCGGGGCCGGGCGGGGACGCCTTCGTCGCCAACTATCACCCGAGCGTCTATGTGATCTCGGGCGCGCGGCTCTCCACGCGCTTTCCCTTCCCGGCGCATCTGACCGGCGTGTTCGAGGATCTGTCGGACACCAACACGCTGGTGGAGCTCGACCGCGTTCTGGCCGCGCAGCCGCGCGCCATCGTGGTGGACCGCGGCTGGATGCACACGATGCGGCCCGAGGCCGCCGCGCGCGTGCTGGCGGCCATCGAGGTGGGCTACGAGCTGTTCGCGACGGTCCCCGAACAGCGCGGCCCGGTCGAGATCTGGCGCGTGCGCTGACCTGCGCTTAGGGCGCGGGCAGCAATGCGGCAGACCGGCCGGTCAGCCGATAGACCACGAGCCCGATCCATTCGCGCAGCGCGCCTTCCGCCTGGTTGAGGCGCGTGGGGAAGGGCCAGATGTACCAGAGGTCGGGATCGGTGCCGGTGGTGTAGTTCACCGGCCAGGGCACCACGGACCAGCCCGCGGCGCGGAAACTGCCGACGGCGCGCGGCATGTGGCTGGCAGAGGTGACCAGCAGCCAGGTCTCGCCCGTGCGGGGCTGCACCAGGCGATGCGTCAGCACCGCATTCTCCCAGGTGTTGCGGCTTTCATCCTCGAAGACGAGGCGCCCGGGCGGCAGGCCGAGATCGGCGAACAAGCGCCGCGCGGTGTCGGCTTCCGTCGGGCCGCCGGGGACGATCGCGGCCGAGCCGCCAGTGAAGACCAGCCGTGCCTCCGGATGGCGCAGCGCGAGCGCGACGGCTTCCGTCATGCGCTCAGCGGCGCCGTTCAGCGCCGGGATGCCGTGCGCGGCGGTCAGGTTCTGCTCCACCGCGCCGCCAAGGACGACGATGCCGGTGACCGGGCCTTGCAGGGCGGCGGGGCGCGCGAAGCGGGATTCCAGCGGCAGCAGCAGGGCGGCCGAGACTGGCAGCACGAAAACGGCTGTGTACCAGCCGAGGCCGAGTGCCAGTGGCCAGCGCCCGAAGCGCCGCCCGCGCCAGAGCAGCGCGAGGCCCGCCAGCGAGAGCACCAGCGCCAGCGTGTTCGGGCGCAGCAGCATCCAGAGGATCTTGGATGCCAGGAAGAAGGCCGTCTCCACGACGCTACAGCTCCATCACGCGCATCGGGTGCATCCGCCCGCGCAGGAGGTCCGCGAGCGCGAGAAGATTGCCCCGCAGCCGCCCGCGCCGGTCCACCCAGGGTTCGGGCGCGAGGCTGCGCACAAGGTTCATCGCCATGTTGCGCGCGGCCGAGCGCAGCGCGCGGTTCCAGGGGTAGCTGCCCTTGCGCGCCAGGTAGATCGCATTCGCGACCTGGCTGTAGCCGAGCCGCGTGCCCGCGACGCGCCCCGCCTTGGTGCCAAGATGCACGCCGCGCGCGCCCGCGAGCCGGAGGATGGTGCCATGCGCGCCAAGCCGGCGCGTGAGGTCGAGATCCTCGTACCAGGCATAGAGCGGCAGTTGTTCGTCGAAGCGCAGCGCATGGGCCCGCAGCGGCGCGAGGCGGAGCGCCATGTTGCAGCCATAGCCGTTGAAATGCGGCTGCACCGCAAGCGCATCGGCGGGCGGCGTGTCGGCGGCGAGGATCGCGCGGCCCTCCGCCACGCCGATGCCCGGGCCCTTGGCGCCATCGGCGAGCACGGTGCCGGTGGTGACCACGCAATCGGGATGCGCGCCGAAGACCCGCTCGGTCACCGCGAGGTGGTCGGGCGATGGCAGAAAATCGTCGTCGAGGAACAGCACCGCGTCGCAATCGCCGCAGGCCTCCAGGATGGCGTTGCGCTGCCGTGGCAGGCCGGCGGGCGCGGGGAGGAACTCCACCTCTGGGAAGCGCGCGGGCAGGTCTGCGATGTCCTCGGGGCCGACATGGCAGATGATGGTGCGGTCGGGCCGGCGCGTCTGGAGGCGGAGATCGGCCAGCACTTCGCCGAGGATCGCGGCGCGGCCGCGGGTGGCGATGCCGATGGCGATGCGCATCAGGGCTGCCCCCGCAACGCTGCGCGCACGCGCCCGGCCGCCGCGTCGGTGCGCCCAAAACCTTCGGCGCGGCCGAGCAGCGTCATGGCGTAATAGGCGGCATCGCGCGGCCGGCCCTTGAGCAGGCTCACCACGATGCCCCCGACCGGCCGCACCGCGAAGGGCAGCCATATGCCGGGTGCCACACGATGCCGGCGCAGCGCAAAGCCGAGGCCGCGCCCATAGAGTCGCGCGCGCGCGGTCGCGACATCGGTCAGGCGCTTGTCGGGATGGATGACGCGCAAGCCCGGCTCGTAGCGCGCCGCATGGCCCGCTGCGACGGCGCGCAGCACGAGGTCGTTGCCCTCCGCCGAGCCGAGCGGCGTGCCCGGGCCCATCGCCTCATCGAAGCCGCCGAGCGTGAGTGCGAGCGGGCGGCGAAGCCAGAGATTGAACTCGATCACGCTCGTCCAGGCATTCGCCGTGTCGATCGCGCCCGCGCTGTCGCGCCAGCGGCCGGAGCCGAGGCCGCCCGCGGGGCTTTCGGCCGGCCCCGTCAGCACGCCGAGCGCGGGATCGGCGTCGAAAGCCGCAGCGACGCGATCGAGCAGGCCAGGCGGGTAGAGGCAGTCATCGTCGGGAAACCCGACGATTGCCCCGCGCGCGGCTGCAAGGCCAAGGTTGCGCGCATGGTTGGCATTGGCGACGCCAGACCGCAGATGCGTCAGTGCGATGCGGCCCGCATAGGGCGCGAGCACGGGAACCAGACGATCATCGCCATTCTGATCCACGATGATCGCCTCGGCAGCCTGATCGCCTTGGGCCAGCAGGCTGTCGAGGAATTCGGCGATCTCCGCGGTGCGGCCGCGGGTCGCCATCACCAGGCTGAAGCGCGTCACGGCAGCGCCATCCCGCGTGCTGCGGCCGCGCGCGCGATGGCGGCGTGCAGCTTCGTGCGGAAGGCGCCGTGGGAGAACCGCTCGGCATTGGCGCGGCAGGCCTCAGGCGCGATCGCCAGCGTCTCGAAGCGGCGCACCGCCTCGATCAGCGAGGCGGCGGTCTGGGCCGGGAAGAGCACGCCGGTTGCGCCATCCTGGATGATGTCGGCGGCGCCGCCGCGGGCGAAGGAGATCAGCGGCGTGCCGCAGGCCTGCGCCTCCACCATGCCGATGCCGAAATCCTCCTCCGCCGCATAGACGAAGGCGCAGGCGGATTGCAGCAGCGCGACCAGTTCCTGGTGCGGCACGCGGCCGCGGATCAGGATGTTCGGCGCATTGCCGGCCGCGGCCTTCACGCGCGCCATCTCCGGCCCGTCGCCGGCGATGATCAGCTCCCGATCCGGCATGGCGCGGAAGGCTTCCGCGACAAGGTCCACGCGCTTGTAGGGCACAAGGCGCGAGGCGACGACATAGGCGTTGCCCTTCGTGGGGCGGAAGGGGAAGGCGTCGAGATCCACGGGCGGGTGCACCACCTCGCTCTCGCGCCGCCAGGTCTTGCGGATGCGCTCGGCAATCCAGGCCGAATTCGCCAGGATCACATCGGGCCGCGCGGCGGAAGCGTGGTCCCAGGCACGCATCTTGGCCAGCAGCCAGCGCGTCGCGGCGCCCTTGAGGCCACGGTCGAGGCCGGACTGGCGCAGATACTGGTGCTGCAAATCCCAGGCATAGCGCATGGGGCTGTGCACGTAGCTGACATGCAGCGTCGCGGGGCCCGTCAGCACGCCCTTCGCCACGGCATGCGACGACGACAGCACCAGGTCGTAGCCCGAAAGGTCGAACTGCTCGACCGCGAGCGGCATCAGCCCGAGATAGTAACGGAACCATCTCTGCGCGCGCGGCAGGCGCTGGATGAAGGAGGTGCTCGGCACCTTGCCCCGCAGGAATCCACGCTCGGATGCGGGCAGGAAGTCGCAGGTGGCGAAGACATCGGCGTCTGGGAACAACTCCAGCATCTGCTCGAGCACACGCTCGGAGCCCGCATAGGTCTCAAGCCACTCATGGACGATGGCGATCTTCATCGCAGCAATTCCAAAAGCCGCGTGGCCGCGGCATCCCAGGAGTAGAGTTTTGCGCGCGCCGCGCCCGCATGGCGAAGCGTATCCGCGAGGCCCGGTTCGTCGAGCAGCCGCGCGAGGGTGGCTTCGGGCGTCGCCGGGCCTTCGGTGTCGAACCACAGCGCCGCGTCGCCGCACACTTCGGGCACGGCGCCGGCGCGTGAGGCCAGCACCGGGCAGCCGCACCACATCGCTTCCAGCGGCGGGATGCCGAAGCCTTCGTAGCGGGAGGGGAAAACGAGGCAGAGCGCGTTTTCGTACAGCGCGCGTAGCTCGCCATCCGTGACGCGACCGAGCAGGCGCACGCCAGACCCAGTGGCATCGGCCGCGCCGCGGAAGGCGCCGGATTCCACCGACCCAGCGACGGCCAGCACCATGCCGCGCGCGGCGAGCAGCGCTGCGGCCTGCTCCAGCGCGCCGAGGTTCTTATGCGCGGCGCGCGTGCCGACCGCGAGCGCGAAGCCGCGCGGGGCGAGGCTATGGCGGGCGAGCACCTCCGTCTCCGCCGGGGTGCGCAGCACATGCTCGCCGCCTTCCGGCATGACGCCGATGCGCGAGGGGTCGAGGCCGAGCCGCGCGGCCAGCCGACCGCGCGAGAATTCCGAGACGGTGATGATGCGCGCGCCGCGGCGCGGCAGTGCCCAATGCAGCGCGCGGTACCAGCTGCGGAAGGCCAGCGAATAGCTCTCCGGCGTATCGAAGACGCCGGCATCGTGGATCACCACTGCCTGCCGCGCGCCGCGCAGCAGCGGCGCGGTGTTGCCGAGGTTGAGCAGCATATCGCCGCCCGCCGCGCGCGGCAGGTCGAGCTGCTCCCAAGCCTGGCCACCGCGGGACCCCACGATCTCGACCGGAAGCTCGTCGAAGCGCGCCGGTGCGCCTTGCGGGGCGAGCAGGCGCAGCTTCGTGCCCCGGGCAGCCAGTGCGCGCGTGACTTCAGCGGCGAAGCGCTGCACGCCGGTGGTCTTCTGCGTCAGGAAGCGCGCATTGATCGCGAGCGTCATGCGGGCTCGCCCTTCAGCACGGCGCGGAGGCGCCAGGGGCGGCGGAGCAGGCCGGCTGCGTTGCGCCGGTCCGCCTCGCTCAGTGCCATGGCGGCGGCGACGGTGAAGGCCGCGAGCGCAACTGCTCCGAGGCCGAGCAGCGTCCATGTCGCCTGCACGGCCAACATCGTCACCAGCCCGACCCCGCCCATGACCAGCGGCAGCGCGAGCGCGCGCGCCGCCTCGGCGGCGGCCGGGTAGAGCCGCGCGACGAACCACAGCCGTCCCGCGACATCCGCTGCGCAGCGCGCTGCCCAGGCGGCGGCCGCGCCCTCGATGCCGAAGCGCAGCAGCAGCAGCGCCGAGAGCGGCAGGAACAGCGCCGCCTGCGCGAGTTGCCATTTCGCGTTGATGTCGGGCCGCCCGATCGCGTCCAGCAGTGCCCCCGGGGCGAAGGCGGCGCAGGAGAAGAAGATGCCCACGGCCAGGATCTGCAGCACCGCCCCGCCGCCCTCGGCGAAGGCGGCGCCGAGCCAGAGCCCCAGCAGCCACGGCCCGGCGGCGACCAGCAGCAGGCAGGCCGGCAGCACCGCGGCCAGCATCAGCAGTGCACCGCGCCGCAGCAGCCCTGCGGTGGCGACCGCATGGGTGAGATAGGCCGAGGCCATCGCCGGTAGCAGCGCCTGGGACACCGCGACCGGCAGGATCCACATCCGCATCACCAGATCGAGCGGCGTGGCATAGAAGGCGACCGCCGAGAGGGTCAGCAGCGCGCCGATCAGGAAGCGATCAGCATAGAGCAGCGCCTGGGTGAGGATGCCCGAGGCGCTCATCCACCCACCCATGCGCACTAGCGGCCCGACCAGCGCGAGCCGGGGCAGGGCGGGCCCAAGCCCCGGCAGGTCGCGCCGCGCCAGCCAGAGATAGGCGATGGTGTTCGCCAGCCGCGCAGCGAGCAGCACCAGGATGACGCCCACCAGGCTCTGCCAAACCGCCAGCACTAGCACCGGGCCGAGATAGTAGAAGGTCGAGACCGGGATGCTGACGAGGTTCGCCACCCGGAACCGCTGATACGCGGCCAGCGCCCCCCAGAGCGCCGCGTTCACCACCACCAGCGGCGCGGCGAGGCAGAGCAGCCGGAACGCCGCGACGGCTTCGGCCTGCAACTCGGGCGGGGTGTTCAGCACGCGCTCGACCAGCAGCGGCACGCCGGCGAAGGCGAGTGCGGCGATCGCGCAGCTGACCAGGGCCAGCGCTGTGATGGCCGCGCTGGCCAGCGCCGCCGCGCCCGCCTGCTCCCCGGCGCCGATGCGGGCCGACAAGGCGCGTGTCAGCGCGGCGCCAACGCCCAAGTCGAAGACACCGAAGACGCCGACGAGCGCGAGGGCCAGGGTGAACAGCCCCCAGCGCTCGATCCCCATCTGGTGCACCAGGATCGGCGTGAGGGCGAGGGCGAGCAGCAAGGGCAGGCCGCGGCCGGCGGCGTTCCAGAGCGTGCCCGACAGGAGCCGCCCGGCGGAGGCGCGTTGTTCGGCCGTCTCGGCCATGAGCTCCGCCATTCCTTCGTTCCGGCTGCCGCGGCGGGTATGCCGCGCGCCACAGCCCTTGCCTAGCGTTGCCCCGCCGCCAGGCGGCGCCGCGTCAGTAGGCGCCGCGGCGGGCCAGCACGGCAGCGGGGGTGCGCAGCAGGATCTTCACATCGGTGAGGAGCGAGGGATGCGTCACATAGGCGACGTCGAGCGCGACGCGCTGCGCATAGGAGGTCTCGCTGCGGCCGCTGACCTGCCAGGGGCCGGTGATGCCGGGGCGCACGGCCATGTAGTGCTGCGCGGCCGGGCCATAGAAGGCCGCGAGCTCCGCGGCCTGCACCGGGCGCGGGCCGACGAGGCTCATCTCGCCCTTCAGCACGTTGATCAGCTGCGGCAGCTCATCGAGCGAGGTGGCGCGCAGGATACGGCCGATCCAGGTGACGCGGGGGTCGGCCTTCAGCTTGCGCGTCGCCTCCCATTCCGCGCGCGCGGCGGCGTTGGTGGCCAGCAGCGCGGCGAGGCGACGGTCGCTGTCCATCACCATGGAGCGGAACTTGAGGCAGCCGAACAGCCGCCCGCCGCGGCCGACGCGCTCATGCGCGAAGAAGACCTTGCCGCCATCCATCTTCACCAGCGCGGCGATCACCAGGAAGGCCGGCAGCGCCAGCAGCAGCAGCGTGCCCGCGCCCAGCAGGTCGAGCGCACGCTTCGCCGCCGGGCGCAGCATATCCGCCAGGCCCTGCGGCGCGGCGGCCGCGAGCGGCGGCTGGTCAATGGCGGAGCGCTTCGTCTCGGGCTCGCGGGCGAGCGTCTGGACGGCTTCCAGGCCAGGCATTGAGGTCCTCGTGGGCGGGGGCAACCCGCCTCTCCTCGGGGGGTGGGCTTCGCCCCGGGACCCTTCCGGCGCGGCTGCCGCGCCATCTGGCGCTTCGAGCCTGCCGGTTCAATCCTGCGACGGAACCCTTGTCACGCTCTGGGATACAGGGCGGCCTCGGCGGGTTTGCGACGGGGTTGCGGCGGGATTGTGGCGCGTGCCCATCGAACCTCCGGCCGAGGATATCCGCCACCTCGCGTCGATTTTTCGGGCATTGCTGCCCCAGTTCTGCCATGATCGGGGCATGGGTCAGATCCTGCTTCTCCACAGGCCGTCCCTGATGCGACGGGCCCCCGACCGGCACGCCGACCCGCCACGGCCGCGGGACCCCGCCGCTGCGGCGCGCGGCATCCTGTACGGCTTGGCGCTGTCCTGCCTCGGCTGGATCGCGCTGGCGCTGCTGGTGCCGCGGCTCTGGTAGCGCGGCGCGGGCGGCGGCTGGGCGGCTGGACGCCGGGGGCGCCGACCCGATAGAGGGTCCGGGCGGCGCCTGCCCGGCGCCTTGCCCCAAGGATTGGCCGCCTGTCCCGTTCCTCTGCCCTTGCCTATGCGTCGGCGCTCACGCTCGGATTTCTGCTGGCGCTGCACCTGTTTCCGCTGGATTTCCTGTTTCCCGCGGCGGGCGGCGCCTGGCGGCCGGTGGGGGATGCGGCGCAGCACGCGATCGCGCAGCGTTACCTGATCGCCGATGCGTGGCGCTGGCCGCCGACGCTGGCCGCCAATCTCGACACGCAGCAGGGCGGGCTCAACACCGCCTTCGCCGATTCGATCCCGGCGCTGGCGCTGGCGCTGAAGGCCATCCGCCCTTTGCTGCCGGAGGGGTTTCACGGCGTCGGGCTGTTCTACGGGCTTGCGTGGTTGTTGCAGCCGGCGGCGGCGGTCTTCGCGCTGCGGAGCGCTGGCGAAAAGCGGCTGCTGCCGGCGCTTGGCATCGCGCTGGCGGCGTCTGCTATGCCCGCCTGGATCGGGCGCTTCGGCCATGCGGCGCTGTGCGGGCATTTTCTGCTGTTGCTCGGCCTTGGCCTTTATCTGCGGCTGATCCGCGCGCCCTCCGCGCGGCTCTGGGTGGGCGCGGTCGGGCTGCAGGTGCTGGCGCTGCTGGTGCATCCCTACCTGGCCCTGATGACGCTGGCGCTGCTCGCCACCGTTCCGGCGACGCGCCTGTTGCGGGGCGAGCTGCCCTTCGACGCGGCCGCGGGGCTCGGGGCCGCGATCGCGGCCGTGCTGCTGGTGATGCTGGGCTTTGGCTATCTCGGCGCGGCCGGGGATGGCGGGTTTGGGATGTTCGCGATGAACCTGCTCTCGCCGGTCTGGCCGGCGGGGTCGGGGCTGATCGGCATCCCCTGGTCGCCGCAGCTCGACGCCACCGGCCATGGCGGGTGGGAGGGCTATAACTGGCTCGGCCTCGGCCTGTTGCTCGGGCTGGCCGCGGCTGTTGCGGCACGGCCGGCGGAAGCGCTGGCGATGGCCCGGCGGCATGCCGGGCTCGGGCTGGTCCTGCTGGCGCTGACGGCGCTGGCGGTCAGCCATCGGGTCGGCTTTGGCGGGCGGATCGTGCTCGATCTCGGGCCTGTGCCGGGGGCGCTTGAGCAGTTCCGCGCCTCGGGGCGGTTCTTCTGGCCAGTGGCCTATGCGCTGCTGCTCGGCACCATGCTGCTGCTGGCGCGCCGCGCGCCGGTGCTGTGCCTGGTCGCGGGGCTGATCCAATTCGCCGACGCCGCGCCGCTCCGCGCGGCGATCGCGGGCTGGGCCGGGCAGCGCGCGACCTGGACAGTGGACGCGCCGGCGCTGCGCGCGGAGTTCGCCGCCGCCTCGCAGCTCACCCTGCTGCCCTCCTGGCCCTGCGTCGAGAAAGCCGGCGGCGATCCGACCTATGCGCTGCTGCTGGAGACGCTCTCACTGGCCGCCGAGCGCGCGGTGCCGGCGAGCACCATGTATGTCGCGCGCTGGCGCACGCCGCCTGTCTGCCGTGACGCGGCGCTCGCCGCCGCGCCCTTCGCGCCGGGCGAGTTGCGGCTGATCCTGCCTTCGGCTCAGGCCGCGTTGGCGCCGCTGGTGCCCGATGGCGCGCGGCGCTGCGTGCCGATGGGTGTGGCGCCGGGCGCGCTGCTCGCCTGCCGCGCCTCGCCCGAGGGCAGGTGACGCTCCAGGATGTAGAGCGGGCGTCCCTTAGTCTCGTTGAAGACGCGGCCGAGATACTCGCCGATGATGCCGAGCGTCATCAGCTGCACGCCGCCCAGGAACAGCACCACCGCCATCAAGCTCGGATAGCCCGCGACCGGGTTCCCCCAGATCAGCGTCTTCAGGATGATCTGCGCGCCGAAGATCGCCGCGAAGACCGCGGTGACCAGGCCGAGATAGGTCGCGACCTTCAGCGGCCCGACCGTGAAGCTGGTGATGCCCTCCAGGCTGAAATTCCAGAGCTTCCAGTAATTCCACTTCGTCGTGCCGGCAGCGCGCGGCGCGCGGTCGTACAGCACGGGCGTGGAGGGGAAGCCGACCCAGGCGAAGAGCCCCTTCATGAAGCGGTGGTGCTCGCGCAAGGCCAGCAGCGCATCCAGCGACCGGCGGCTCATCAGCCGGAAATCGCCGGTGTTCGCCGGCAGCTGCACCTTGCCGCCGATCCGCTGCATGACGCGGTAGAAGCCGGCGGCCGTTGCCTTCTTCACCCAGGTCTCGCCCTCACGCACGCGGCGCTGGGCATAGGCGACGTCGTAGCCCTGCTGCCAGGCGGCGACGAGGTCGGGGATCACCTCGGGCGGGTCCTGCAGGTCGGCGTCGATCACCACCACGGCATCGGTGGCCGCCGCGTGGTCGAGGCCGGCGGTCAGCGCGATCTCCTTGCCGAAATTGCGCGACAGATTGACCACCGCGACGCGGGGATCGGCCGCCTGCAGCGCCAGCATGATCTGCAGCGTCTGATCGCGGGAGCCGTCATTGACGTAGACGACCTCGAAGGGAAGGCCGATCGCCTCCATCACCGGGATGATGCGGGCCTGGAAGGCGGGCAGCACTTCCTGCTCGTTATAGGCGGGGACGACGACGGAGATCGCCGGGCGGGTCTCCGGCGCGGCGCGCAGCGGCAGCGGCGTGGCAGGCGGGGTGGTCTGGTGCATGGGGCCTCAGTGCCTCGGGCTTGCGGCAGTGCTGGCGCAGGATCGTGTCAGCCTTGGGGCCATGTTGCGCTTCCGGCCCAGAGACATGCTGCCGATCTGTGCGCCTCCGCGCCCGAGGTCAACCGCGCTTTGGCGCCGATCACGCCGCTGGCATCGCGCCGCGGGCGGGTGCCGCCCCCAGATGCGCGCGCCGCGCGCGGGGCTGGCCGGCGGCGAAGCGGGCGCGGGCCGCGGCGATGGCGGCCGGCCCCGGCTCCTCCGCGGCATAGCCGATGCCCCAGACGGTGCGCAGGATCTCCGCCGCGCCGGCTGCCGCCAGCTTCCGGCGCAGCTTGCAGACGAAGACGTCCACGATCCTCGCCTCCGGCCCGTCCTCCCCGCCATAAAGCCGGGCCATGCAGGCCTCCTTGCCGAGCACCGTGCCGCGGCGGAGCAACAGCATCTCCAGCACGTCGTATTCGCGCCGCGTGAGGCGAACGGGGCGGCCATCCACCGCGACGGCCTGGCGGGCCTGGTCCAGCAGGACATTGCCGCAGGCGATCTCGGCCGAGCGGTGGCCGAGCGTGCGGCGCTGCAGCGCCTGGAGCCGCGCCAGCAGCAGCGGCAGCGGCGCCTGCCGTGCCAGCACGTCATCGGCGCCGGCATGCAGCGCGTCGCTTTCCGCCATCGGGTCGGGCTGGGCGGCGAGCACCAGCACGGGCAGGGCGAGGCCGCGGCGGCGGATCTCGCGCAGCGCTGGCAGGGCGGCGGTGCAACTGCCGACGACCGGCAGGGCCAGGTCGAAGGGGCCGCACAGCGCCGCGATGGCGGGCAATTCGCCGAAGGATTCGGCCGTCTCCGTCCGGAGGCCCGCCGCGGCCAGGCGCCGTGGCAGGTCGGCGCGGTCCTGGTCGAGGAAACCAATGAGCAGCCGCATGCCGGGCCTCGCGCTGGTGTATTCGTGGCGCGCAAGCCTGCCGCGCCTCGCGGGTGACATATCGCGGATCCGTGAGGTCATCAATATAAAGTATACAATTTAGGCCTGTGATGTTGGGTCCGGGCCCGCCACGCCACGCACCGCTGGGCCGGGATGGGCGCTCAGGCGGCCGCTTGGGCCGCGGCCGGCTGGACGGCCGGGGCGCCCGACAGGGTCCTGAAGAAGGCGATCACCGTGCCGACGCGCGGATCGGCCACCCGATAGCGGATGCGCGTGCCCGTCCGCCGCGTGGCCACCAGCCCTTCCTCTCGCAACCGGGAGAGGTGCTGCGACATGGCGGGCTGCGAAACCCCGGCGCGGCGCGCCAGTTGGCCGACCTCCGCCTCGCCCTCCGCGATCAGGGTGCAGAGCACGAGCAGGCGGTGCTCATTGGCCAACAGCCGGAGCATCGCCGCCGTGTCGGTCGCGCCCTGGCCGAGCACGTCCTCGAGGGGCGAAAGGGTCTGTCCCATGCCTGCCTCCCTTGTCCTGACGGGCGTCGCCTAGGGCGGGCAATGCCACTGGTATGCAACTGATGATTGTCCGTCGCGCGGGATACAGCCCGTGCTGCGGGACGGCAAGACGGGCGGGGTGGCGGACGGCACCGGCGCAGGGGCGACCGATTCGGCCCGGCCGCCGATTCCGCCCGCGCGGTTCAGGCGCTAGCCTCTGGCTTCCCCGCGGCGACGCCGCGCGGCCATCAGGACAGGATGACGATGCCCTCCGACCCTACGCGCGCGCTGCATCGCGTGGCCCGCTTCGCCTTCTGGCAGGACCCCGCCTTCGCCGAGACGCTGGGCGCTGCTGGCGTCTCGCTCACCACCATCCCGCTGGATGCGCCCGAGGCCGAGGCCTGGGCGGCGCTGGAACAGGCCGAGGTCTACCAGGTCTCCTCCGCCAAGGATGAGCTGATGCAGCGCTTCTTCGTGACGGAGGCGCTGCTGGCGCGCTGCCCGCGGCTGCATTGCGTCTCCGCCAACGGCGCGGGGTTCGACACGGTGGATGTCGCGGCCTGCACGCGCGCGGGCGTGCTGGTGGTGAACCAGGCGGGATCGAACGCCGTCTCGGTGGCCGAGCACACGCTGGGTTTCATGCTCGACCTCGGCAAGCGGCTGTCAGAGAGTGACCGCAGGTTGCGCACGGATCGCGGCTATTCGCGCGAGGATCTGATGGGTACCGAGATCTCGGGCAAGGTGCTCGGGCTGATCGGCATCGGCCATGTCGGATCGCGCGTTGCGGCGCTGGCGCGCGCCTTCGGCATGCGGGTGCTGGCGCATGACCCGCTGCTGCCGGCCGAGGAGGTGGCGCGGCGTGGCGCGGAGCCGGTGGCGCTGGATGCGCTGCTGGCGGAATCCGACGTGGTCTCCGTCCATTGCCCGCGCGATGCGGCGACGAAGGGGATGATGAACGCGGCCGCCTTCGCGCGGATGAAGCGCGGCGCCTGGTTCCTCAATACCGCCCGCGGCGGCATCCATGACGAGGCGGCGCTGCATGGCGCGCTGGTCTCGGGGCAGGTGGGCGGGGCAGGGCTCGATGTGTGGGACATCGAGCCGCCGCCGCTGGATCACCCGCTGCTGACGCTGCCGAATGTGGTCGCCAGCTTCCATACCGCTGGCGTGACGGTGGAGGCGCGGCGGGCCATGGCGCAGTGGTCGGCCGAGCAGTTGATCGGCCTGTTCCGCGGCGAGAAACCGCCGCGGCTGGTGAACCCCGAAGCCTGGCCCGCCTGGCAGCGCCGCTTCAACTGAAGACGGCGATACCCGCGACAAGCGCGGCCGTGCCCATGCCCGCCGCGCGCAGCGCGACCTGCTGGCCGCGCTGCGCCGCGCCGGCGGCCAGCAACAGCCCCGCGCCATGCAGCGCGGCGGTCGCCGCCAGGATGCCGAGCTCATAGCCGAAGGCGCCGCCCACGGCTTCCGTGCCATGCGCATGGCCGTGCAGCAGGCCGAAGGCCGCGACCATCGGCAGGGCGAGTGCCGCCGGCATCCGCCGCGCCGCGCCGACCAGCGCGCCGAGCACGATGACGGACGCCAGGATGCCGGCCTCGACGCCCGGCAGCGACACGCCGATCATCCCGAGCGCACCGCCAGCCGCCATACCGCCGAGGAAGCCGGCCGGCAGCAGCCAAAGCAGGCGGCCACCGAGCAGCCCGGCCCAGAGGCCGATCGCGACCATCGCCGTGAGATGGTCGAGCCCGGTCAGCGGATGCAGCAGACCGGTGGCGAAGCCCTGCACATGATCGTGCCCCGGATGGGCGAGCGCGGGCAGGGGCGCGAGCGCGGCCAGCGCCGCGGCGAGAAGGGTGAAGCGGCGCATCAGGCGGCCCCCCCGCGCTGGGTCAGGCCGCCGGCCTTGAGGATGAAGGATGCGATCTCCGACACGCCGTTATTCTCCTTGAGGTTCGTGAACATGAAGGGCCGCTGGCCGCGCATCTTCCGCGCGTCGCGGTCCATGACGCCGAGATCCGCGCCGACCAGTGGCGCAAGATCGGTCTTGTTGATCACCAGTAGGTCCGACCGCGTGATGCCCGGTCCGCCCTTGCGCGGGATCTTGTCGCCGGCCGAGACGTCGATGACGTAGATCGTCAAATCCGCCAGCTCCGGGCTGAAGGTGGCGGCAAGATTATCGCCGCCGCTTTCGATGAACAGGATTTCGAGCTGCGGGAAGCGCTGCGACATCTCGGCCACCGCGGCGAGGTTGATCGAGGCGTCTTCGCGGATCGCGGTGTGCGGGCAGCCGCCGGTCTCGACGCCCATGATGCGGTCAGGCGCGAGCGCGCCGGAGCGCGTCAGGAATTCCGCATCTTCCTTGGTGTAGATGTCGTTGGTGATGGCGGCGACCTCATTGGCCTCGCGCATCGCCTTGCACAGGCGATCCACCAGCGCGGTCTTGCCGGAGCCGACGGGGCCGCCGACGCCCACCCTGAACGGTCCATTCATCATGATCTGAACAGCCTCGTGTATTGCGTCTCGTGACGCAGGGAGAAGAGGTCGATCAGCACGGCCGCGCTGCCGAGGTCTTCGGCATCGGTGACGGCGAGCGCCGCATCGGTGGCGCGCGCGATCGCCGGCAGTAGCGCGGCGGTCGCGACCTGGCCGTCCGTCTGGCCGAGCGGCACCAGCCGCACGCCGGCAGAGACGATGTTGGCCGCGAAGGCCGCGAGCCAGCCATGGCAGGCGGCGCGCAGCGGCACGCCGTGGAAGGCCGCCGCCGCGCCGAAGGCGACGGCATGGGTCAGCCGGCCCGCATGGCGCGCGGCGAAGGCCGCGAAGCGCGGCTCGGGCCAGGCGGCGCTCGTCACCTGCGCGAAGGCAGCACCCGGCTGGGTGGCTTCCAGCGCGAGCTCCGCCGTGCCGCGCCAGGCGGCGGCCAACTCCGTGATCTCGTCGAGTGCGGCGTCGTCGCTGTTCGTCGCCGCGCGCCAGGCGAGGGCAAGCAGCCCGGCATCCACACCGCCGGCGCCGTGCAGCAGCGCGGCCTCGGCATAGGCGACAAGCCCGGCGCGGTCGGTCACCGCGCCGTCCTCCACCGCCATCTCCAGCCCGTGGCTGTAGGAGAAGGCGCCGATCGGATAGGCGGGCGACAGCCAGGCCAGCAGCCGCGCCTGCACCGCGTCATCCATGGTGGTGGTCACAGCCATCGTGGTGGTGGTCGTGCTCGTGGTCGTGATCGTGATCGTGATCGTGGCTGTGGCCGTGGTGATGGTGATGCCCGTGGCCATGCCCATGCGCATGCCCATGGGCGTGCGCATGCCCGCCATAGGCGCCGCCTTCCGGGTTGAAGGGCGCGGCGACGTGCCGCGTGGTGGCGCCCAGGCCCTGCAGCATCGCAACGATGACATGGTCGTCGCGGATCAGGATGCGGCCCTCGTTGATCTCGGCCGGCAGGTGCCGGTTGCCGAGATGCCAGGCGAGCCGCAGCAGATGCCGCGGATCGGCCGACGTCACCTCCACCAGCGTCTCGGCGGCGGCCTTCACGCGCACATAGCCGCCGGTCGCGAGCGCCAGCCCGTCGCCCTCCTGCAGCACCTGCGCCTCCGGCAGGTCGAGCAGGAAGGCCAGCCCGCCTTCGCCGGTGTAGAGCCGCCGGCGCCGCCAGCGATCGTCGAACTCGACCGTGACCGTGTCGCGCGCCTGATCAGCGGGCCAGGTGCCGGCGGGCGCGACGGCAGTGGCGCGGGGGATCGCTTCGTCCATGCGCGCCTCAGAACAGGAAGTAGCGCTGCGCCAGCGGCAGCAGCTTCGCCGGTTCGCAGATCAGCAGCGCGCCATCGGCGCGGACCTCATAGGTCTCGGGGTCCACCTCGATCTTCGGCAGAGCGGTGTTGTGCTTCATGTCCTTCTTGCCGATGTTGCGATTGCCCGAGACAGCGAGCAGCGGCCGCGTCAGCCCGAAGGCGTGCGCGATCCCTTCCTCGATCCCCGCATGGCTGACGAAGGTGACGGCCGAGAGCGTATTGGCACGCCCATAGGCGCCGAACATCGGCCGGTAATGCACGGGCTGCGGCGTCGGGATGGAGGCATTGGGATCGCCCATCGGCACCATGGCGATGGTGCCGCATTTGATGATGTAGTCGGGCTTCGCGCCGAAGAAGGCGGGGTTCCACAGCACGAGGTCCGCGAGCTTGCCGACCTCGATGCTGCCCACATGCTGCGAGACGCCCTGCGCGATGGCAGGGTTGATCGTGTACTTGGCGACGTAGCGCTTCACGCGCGCATTGTCGTTGTCGCCGGTCTCTTCCGGCAGGCGGCCGCGCTGCAGCTTCATCTTATGCGCGGTCTGCCAGGTGCGGATGATGACCTCGCCGACGCGGCCCATCGCCTGGCTGTCGGACGACATCATGCTGATCGCGCCCATGTCGTGCAGGATGTCCTCGGCGGCGATCGTCTCCTTGCGGATGCGGCTTTCGGCGAAGGCGACGTCTTCCGGGATGCGCGGGTCGAGGTGATGGCAGACCATGAGCATGTCGAGATGCTCGTCCACCGTGTTCACCGTGTAGGGCATGGTGGGGTTGGTGGAACTCGGCAGGAAATTCGGCTCGCCGACAACGCGCAGGATGTCGGGGGCGTGGCCGCCGCCGGCGCCTTCGGTGTGGAAGGCCTGGATGGTGCGCCCGCCGACGGCGCGGATGGTCTCGTCCACGAAGCCCGCTTCGTTCAGCGTGTCCGTGTGGATCGCGACCTGGATGTCGTACTGGTCGGCGACGCGCAGGCAGGTGTCGATGGCCTTCGGCGTCGTGCCCCAATCCTCATGCAGCTTCATCGCGCAGGCGCCCGCCCTGATCTGCTCCTCAAGGCCTCCGGGCAGCGCCGCATTGCCCTTGCCGAGGAAGCCGAGATTCATCGGGAAGGCCTCGGCCGCCTGCAGCATGCGCTGCATGTGCCAGGGCCCGGGCGTTGCGGTGGTCGCGAGCGTGCCATGCGCAGGGCCGGTGCCGCCGCCGAACATGCTGGTGATGCCGGACGCCAGTGCTTCCTCGATCTGCTGGGGGCAGATGAAGTGGATATGCGGGTCGATGCCGCCCGCGGTCAGGATGCGGCCTTCGCCGGCGATGATCTCCGTGCCTGGGCCGATGATGATGGTCACCCCCGGCTGCGTGTCCGGGTTGCCCGCCTTGCCGATGGCGGCGATGCGCCCTTCCTTCAGCCCGACATCGGCCTTGTAGATGCCGGTCCAATCCACGATCAGCGCATTGGTGATGACGGTGTCCATCGCGCCGTTGGCGCGCGTGACCTGCGACTGCCCCATGCCGTCGCGGATCACCTTGCCGCCGCCGAACTTCACCTCCTCCCCATAGGTGGTCAGGTCGCGCTCGACTTCGATGACGAGGTCGGTGTCGGCCAGGCGCAGCCGGTCGCCGGTGGTCGGGCCAAACATGCCGGCATAGGCGCGGCGGGAGAGCTTCATCGCCATCTCAGAGCTTCCCTTCCGTCTCGCCGCGGAAGCCGTGCACGATGCGCGCACCGGCGAAGGGGATCAGCCGCACGCGCCGCGACTGCCCAGGCTCAAAGCGCACCGCCGTGCCGGCGGGGATGTCGAGCCGCTGGCCGCGCGCCGCCGCGCGGTCGAAGGCGAGCGCGGGGTTGGTCTCGGCGAAGTGGTAATGGCTGCCGACCTGCACCGGGCGGTCGCCGGTGTTGGCAACGTCCATCTCGGTCACGGGGCGGCCGGCATTGATCTCGATCTCGCCCTCGGCGGGGAACAGCTCTCCGGGGATCATCGGCGCGCTCATCGGATCGGCTCGTGGACGGTGACGAGCTTGGTGCCGTCGGGGAAGGTGGCCTCGACCTGGATCTCGTGGATCATCTCGGCGATTCCCTCCATCACCTGCGCGCGCGTCAGCACGGTGCCGCCGTCGCGCATCAGCTCGGCGACGCTGCGCCCGTCGCGGGCACCTTCCACGACGAAGTCGGTGATCAGCGCGATGGCTTCGGGGTGGTTCAGCTTCACGCCGCGCTCCAGCCGCCGGCGCGCGACCTGCGCGGCCATGGCGATCAAGAGCTTGTCCTTTTCCCGTGGCGTCAGGTTCATGCCCTACCTCCGACGATCGCCCAGAATGATCCGGCCCGGTTCATGTGCGCCAGAGCCTCGGCACCCGGGCCGGATGCCCGAACGCCGCCTGGCGCAGCGTAGCAATGGCCGTGCCGAGCGCCGCGCGCACGGCGCTGGCCTCCCCGGCCCAGCGGGCGATGAGAAGGCCGGGGGCGACCAGCCCCGCCCCGCCCGCTGCCAGGTCGCGCGCCGCGGCACGATGCTCGGCCGCGTCCGGCGCGGCCAGCAGCAGCGTCGCCACCGCGCCGGCGCCGTCCAGCACGAAGCGGCGGTCAAGCGCCGCTGTGGGCTCGGCGAGGCTCAGCGCATCGGCCCAGATCAGCCGCCCCTCGCGCCGGACGCGCCAGGCATCGTGCAGCGATCCGTGCCGGAAGCGTTCGCCCCGCGCCGCGCGGCCGAACACCAGCATCTCCGCCGCCAGCAGCCGCGCGCCGGGCGCGAGCGCGATATCAAGCCGGCGGGAGAGGCGGGCGCCTTCGAACAGGATCGTCTCCTGCGGGAGCCATTCGCAGCAGGTGTTTTCCCCGAAATTGAGGGATGATGCGATGCGCGTCTCCGCGCCGAGGCTGCGGTAGATCTTTTCGGCGGCCGGCGTGGTGGCGGTGAAGCGCGCATTGGCGTCCAGCGTGAGCATGACGGACAGCGCATCACCCCCCGCCAACCCGCCCGCGACATTGACGAAGGCGCCGAGCGTCGGGTCGCCAGGATCGGTGTCCGGGAACAGCAGGCGCAGCGGCGCAGCCTGGAACAGGTGCCGCAGCCGCGCGCCGGCCGGCGCGGCGCCGAGCACCAGCTCGGCTCGTCCGTCGGCGCGCTGATGCGCGGGCGCGATCGCAAGGTCCATGCGGCGCAACCTCGCACGCGCGCGCGCTGAAGCAAACCACCGGATGGGGCTGCGACGGCCGGATCCGTACCGTTCTGCTGGGGTCGTCACGGACGGACATTGATGTTCGTCCATCTGCGCAAGCCCGCGCCAGTCAGGGCGTGCGCGACGCATTCGCTGCCTGATCCCGCGCCAGTCCCGCGCCGTGGAACGATGATGAGGCGCGTCAGTCTGGTCGGGCATCTCCTTGGCGCGGCGCTCGCAAACGCTGTGGCACGGCGCTCGCTAGAGCGGGTGCTGTGCCCCTGCGGTGCGGCGCGAGCTTCGGCTTGCGTGCGGCGCCGCAGGGGCGGGACCGATCTGCCCGATCAGGAGGGACAGGGAATGACGAAGACGATCACGCTTACCCGCCGCGCCGCGCTGCTCGGCGCTGCCGGCGCGCTCGCCGCGCCCGGCATCCGCCCGTCCATGGCGCAGTCCGCGCCCATTCGCGTCGGCGTGCTGCACTCACTGTCAGGCACCATGGCGATCAGCGAGACAGCGCTGCGCGACACGGTGCTGATGATGATCGAGTGGCAGAATGCCCGCGGCGGCCTGCTGGGCCGGCGGCTTGAGCCGGTGGTGGTGGACCCGGCCTCCAACTGGCCGCTCTTTGCCGAAAAGGCGCGCGAGCTGCTGCAGGTCTCGCGCGTGGATGTCACCTTCGGCTGCTGGACCTCGGTGTCCCGCAAGTCGGTGCTGCCGGTCTTCGAGGAGCTGAACGGCCTGCTCTTCTATCCCGTCCAGTACGAGGGCGAGGAGGAAAGCCGCAACATCTTCTACACCGGCGCCGCGCCGAACCAGCAGGCGATCCCGGCGGTGGAGTACCTGATGTCGGCCGAAGGCGGCGGCGCGCGCCGCATCGCGCTGCTCGGCACCGACTATGTCTATCCGCGCACCACCAACCGCATCCTGCGCGCCTTCCTGAACTCCAAGGGCATCCCCGATGCCGACATCATGGAGGAATACACGCCCTTCGGGCATAGCGACTGGCAGGGAATCGTCAGCCGCGTGAAGCGCTTCGCTGGCGAGGGCAAGAAGACGGCGATCGTCTCCACCATCAATGGCGACGCGAATGTTCCCTTCTACCGCGAGCTCGGCAACCAGGGCATCAAGGCGGAGGATATCCCCTCGGTCGCGTTCTCGGTGGGTGAGGAAGAACTCGCCGGCATCGACACGCGCCCGCTGGTCGGCCACCTGGCGGCGTGGAACTACTTCATGTCCGTGCAGTCGCCCGCGAACACGGAATTCCTGAACCTCTGGCGCGCCCATATCCGTGACCCGCGCCGCGTGACCAACGACCCGATGGAGGCGACGCTCATCGGCTTCAAGATGTGGGCGCAGGCGGTGGCGCAGGCGCGCACCACGGCGGTGGATGCCGTCCGCACCGCGATGTATGGCCAGAAGGTGGATGCGCCGAGCGGCTTCACGCTCGAGATGCACCGCAACCATCATCTCTCCAAGCCGGTGATGATCGGCGAGGTCGAGGCGAATGGCCAGTTCAACATCGTCTGGCGCACGCCGGGGCCGATCGTGGCGGAGAACTGGTCGCCCTTCATCCCCGAGAACGCGAACCGGCGCCGCTGAGGCTGTCGCTGCCCTCTCCCCTATCCCGGGGGAGAGGGTCGGGTGAGGGGGTGCAGACCCTGCGCCGTTCTCCGCGGCGCGGCTCGGGCCTGAACCGCCCTTGCCCCGACCCTCTCCCGCCGGGCGGGAGAGGCAAGGTTGCAGCATTCGCATCACAGGCGGTCATGGCACGCGTCTTCGTTCTTCTTCTGCTGCTGCTCACCGCCGGGCTTCCGGCGCGGGCACAGGATGCCTTCGTCACCGCCCTGCCGGGCCTCGGCGGCGGCTTTGCCGCGCAGGTCGAAGCCGTGGAGCGCCTGGGCGCGGCCGGCGACCCGCGTGCCATTCCGGTGCTGCGCGCGCTCTCCGATGGGCGGCTGCTCCGCCGCGCCGATGGCGCGCTGGTGGTCCGCGACGGCACGACGCTTATGGACGCCGCGACCGGCGCCGTGGTGGAAGCGCCAAGCCCCGAGCCGCAGCGGGTCAACATCAACAACCGTGTGCGCGTGGCGCTGCGCGGCGCGCTCGGGCGGTTGCAGATCGTCTCGCCCGATCCCGCCGAGCGGCTGGCCGCGGCGGAGGGCGTCTTCCGTACCCGCAGCGCTGAGAACATCCCCCTCCTGGAAGCCGCGCTGGCGCGCGAGACGGTGCCGCGCATCCGCGACCGCATGGCGCTGGCGCTCGCGGCCTCCCGCCTCGTCTCCGACGATGTGGAGGCGAAGCGCACAGGCATTGCGGCGCTAAGCCTTTCCGCGCTGCCGGAGGCGCGCTCCGTCCTGCTGGAGAACCGCAGCCGCACGCCGGAGCTGACCGCGGAGATCGAGGCGGCGGTTGCGGCCATCGACCGGCGGCTCGCGGTCCGCCGTGGGGTGGAGACGACCTTCCAGGGGCTCTCGCTCGGCTCGGTGCTGCTGCTGGCGGCGCTTGGCCTCGCGGTCACCTTCGGCGTCATGGGCGTGATCAACATGGCGCATGGGGAATTCGTGATGCTCGGCGCCTACACGACCTTCGTCGTGCAGGAGCTGACGCGCGACATCCCTTGGCTGGCCCCCTGGTCACTGCCGCTATCCGTGCCGGCGGCCTTCCTGGTGACCGCGCTGATCGGCGCGGCGATGGAGCGCGGGCTGATCCGCTATCTCTATGGCCGCCCGCTGGAGACGCTGCTGCTGACCTTCGGCGTCGGCATGATGATCCAGCAGGCGGTGCGCCTGATTTTCGGCGCGCAGAACAGGGAAGTGCTGAGCCCGGCCTGGATGCAGGGCACGCTGATGCTGCCGGGGGACATCCCGGTGACGCAGAACCGGCTGTGGATCCTGGCCTTCAGCCTGGTGGTGCTGCTGCTGGTGGTGCTGGCGATCCGCTTCACGCGCTTCGGGCTTGAGATGCGCGCGGTGACGCAGCGCCGGCCCATCGCGGCCGCGATGGGCATCCGCACCGGGCGCGTGGACGCGCTGACCTTCGCCTTCGGCTCGGGGCTTGCGGGTATCGCGGGGGTCGCGCTCAGCCAGATCGACAATGTCTCGCCCAATCTCGGCACGGGCTACATCATCGACTGCTTCCTGGTGGTGGTGTTCGGCGGCGTCGGCAGCCTGGCGGGGACGCTGATTGGCGCCTTCGGGCTTGGCCTGCTGAACAAGGTCATGGAGCCCTGGATCGGCGCGGTGCTGGCCAAGGTGGCGGTGCTGGTGGCGATCATGCTGTTCATCCAGCGCCGACCGCGCGGGCTGTTCGCGCAGAAGGGCAGGGCGGCGGAGGCATGAGTGTCTCTACGCTTCCCGGGGCGCCCGGCGTCTCGCGCCTCCGGCTCGGGCTGCGGGCGGCATTGCTGGCCGCGGTGCTGGTGCTCGCGGCGTTCCCGCTGCTCAACCAGCTCCCGCAGGACCATGCACTGCATGTCTCCGACTTCCTGGTGAGCGTGACGGGCAAGTGGATCTGCTTCGCGATCCTCGCTCTCTCGCTCGACCTCGCCTGGGGCTATGCGGGCATCCTCTCGCTCGGCCATGGCGCCTTCTTCGCGCTGGGTGGCTATACGATGGGTATGCACCTGATGCGGCTGATCGGGCCGCGCGGCGTCTATGGCCATCCGGTGCTGCCGGACTTCATGGTGTTCCTCGGCTATCAGGAGCTGCCCTGGTACTGGCTTGGCTTCGACAGTTTCGCCTTCGCACTGCTGATGGTGCTGCTGGTGCCAGGGCTGCTGGCCTTCGTGCTCGGCCTGCTCTGCTTCCGCAGCCGGATCACCGGCGTCTATCTCTCCATCATCACGCAGGCGATGACCTATGCGCTGATGCTGGCCTTCTTCCGCAACGACATGGGGTTCGGCGGCAATAACGGCTTCACCGACTTCAAGGAGCTGCTGGGGATGCCGCTGAACACGCCCTTCGCGCGGGGCGCGCTCTTCTACGCCTCCCTCCTCGCGCTAGTCGGTTGCTACCTGCTCTGCCGCTGGCTGACCGGCACCAAATATGGCCGCGTGCTGACGGCGATCCGCGATGCCGAAAGCCGGGTGCGCTTCCTTGGCTATTCGGTCACCAGCCACAAGCTCTTTGCCTTCGTGCTGTCGGCGATGATGGCGGGGCTGGCGGGTGCGCTCTACGTGCCGCAGGTCGGCATCATCAACCCCGGCGAGTTCAGCCCCGGCAACTCGATCGAGGCGGTGGTCTGGGTGGCGGTGGGCGGGCGCGGCACGCTGATCGGTGCGATCCTCGGCGCCTTCAGCGTGAACGGACTCAAGACCTGGCTGACCAGCGCGGCGCCGGATCTCTGGCTGTTCGTCCTCGGCGGGTTGTTCGTCGCGGTCACGCTGTTCCTGCCGAAAGGTCTGATCGGCCTCTTCCAGAGGGTCCGGCGATGAAGGGGCGGCGGCTTTACCTCGACGGCGTCTCGGTCGTCTTCGACGGGTTCCGGGCGCTGAACAACCTGGCGCTGGTGGTGGATCCCGGCGAGCTGCGCGCGGTGATCGGGCCGAACGGCGCAGGCAAGACCACGATGATGGACGTCATCACGGGCAAGACGCGCCTCACCGCCGGCACGGTCAGCTTCGGCGACCGCGACCTGACCCGCATGGATGAGGCGGCGATCGCCAATCTCGGCATCGGGCGCAAATTCCAGAAGCCGACCGTCTTCGACGCGCTGACCGTGTTCGAGAACCTGGAGCTGGCGCTGAAGGCGCCGCGCGATCCGCTCTCCTGCCTGCGCTGGGCCCTAACCGGCGAGGCGAAGGCGCGGATCGCAGCGACGCTCGAGGAGATCGGCCTGACGGAGCGGGCTCTGGACGCCGCGGGCATCCTCTCCCACGGGCAGCGGCAATGGCTCGAGATCGGGATGCTGCTGATGCAGGACCCCGACCTGCTGCTGGTGGACGAGCCGGTCGCGGGCATGACGGATGCCGAGACCGAGCACACGGCGGCGCTGCTCGCGCGCATCGCAGGCCGGCGCAGCGTGGTGGTGGTGGAGCACGACCTCGAGTTCGTGCGCGCCCTGAATTGTCGCGTCACCGTGCTGCATGAGGGATCGGTGCTGTCGGAAGGCTCGATCGACCATGTGCAGAACGACCAGCGCGTCGTTGAAGTCTATCTGGGGCGATGATGCTGGACGTCGCGGAGATTGACCTGTCCTACGGCGCCAGCCGCTGCCTCCGCGGCGTATCGCTGCGGGCCGAGGCGGGGAAGGTGACGGCCGTGCTCGGGCGCAACGGCGTCGGCAAGTCGTCGCTGCTGCGGGCGATCATGGGGATCGAGCGTGTGCAGGCCGGGCGGATCGTCTGGGAAGGGCGCGACATCACGGCGCTGCCGCCCGCCGAACGCGCCCGCGCCGGCCTTGGCTATGTGCCGCAGGGGCGGGAGATCTTCCCCTTCCTGACCGTGCAGGAGAATCTGGAGACGGCGCTGGCCGCCGCGCCGCGCGGGTCGAAGGTGGATAGCGAGGTCTTCGATCTCTTCCCCATCCTGCGCCAGTTCCTGCGCCGGCGGGGCGGTGACCTGTCGGGCGGGCAGCAGCAGCAATTGGCGATTGCGCGCGCGCTCTGCGCCCGGCCGCGGCTGCTGATCCTCGATGAGCCGACGGAGGGGATCCAGCCCTCCGTCATCAAGGACATCGCGCGCGTCATCCGCCACCTGGCGCGCGACCGCGGCATGGCGGTGGTGCTGGTCGAGCAGTATTACGACTTCGCGCGCGAATTGGCGGACAGCATCGCCGTGATGGTGCGGGGCGAGGTCGCCATGTCCGGCGCTGCGGCAACGCTGGACGAGGCGGCGGTGCGGAAGCTGCTGACCGTCTAGGCACGCGCCTTCTTTCTTCTCGCGCCGGTCTGGGCGCCGGGGTCTGCGGCGCAGCAGCGCTCACGGCAGGGCTCGGGCGAGAAGAAATTTTATGCCGCAACCGTAACTTACCATGAAAAATGCTGCTCGTCCGCGGATGGGCATGGCGGTGGGAGGCTAGGGAAAACCGAGCCAAAAGAGCGCGTTGGCGCCGCAGAACCCAACCTAAGGTTCAAAATGGCAGCGCGATCACACCCATTGGTTTAAAGTCCGGATCGTTGCCAAAACGGCTCGAGGCGGCCCCGGCCCTGCGCCCGTGGTGCGAGGTCCGGCGTCTCGATCGGAACAAAAGGATCCGCGACCATGCTCGTTCAGCCCCCACACGCCGCCGAGCGCCCCTCGGCCCTGTCCCTTGCAGACCCCAACCCGCGCGAGGCGATGGCTGCACGCCTGCCGCGTGTCGTGCAGTCCTTCCTCACCTGGCTCACCGCCCGCCCTGCACCGGGCGAGGTGGCGCCGCAGCGCAGCGCGATCTCCTATGTGATCGGCTCGATCGCCTGGCTGCTGGCCGGCGTGGCGCTGACGGTGCTGCCCTTCCTGCTGGCCGCGCCGCCGCTCGCGGCCTGGCTGCTGGTGCCGCTCGGCCTCACCTTCACCTGCTGCGGGCTTGGCCTGTTCCAGGTGGTGATCTTCCACCATTGCTCGCACGGCACCGTCTTCGCGACGCGCGAGGCGAACCGCCGCGCCGGCCGCATCATCTCGGCCTTCTTCCTGTTCAAGCGCTTCGACGACTACCAGCGCGAACACATGCTGCACCACAGCGCCCGGAAGCTGCTGACGGAGGAAGACGAGTTCGCCGATTTCGTGCTCGGCCTGCTCGGGCTTGAGGCAGGCCTGCCCAAGCGGGAGTTGTGGCGGCGGATGCTGCTGCGGCTCGTCTCGCCCGGCTTCCACTGGGCCTTCCTGTCGCGGCGCATCAAATCGGCCATGTTCAGCGGCGACCGCGAGCATGACCTGATGGCGCGCGGCGCCTGGGCAGCGATGCTGGCCGCGACGCTCGCCACCGGGACGTTCTGGCTGTTCCTGCTGGCCTGGGTGCTGCCGCTGACGATCCTGCTGCAGATCGCGACCGTCGGGCGCATCATCGTCGAGCATGGCTTCCCCGAACCGCACCATATCGCCGCGCGCGACAGGGATTTCGTCGCGCATGCGACCTATGGCGTCTTCCCCGGCCGCCAGCCGCCATTGGCGCGCGCCGGCACGCTGGAAGGCTTCGCGGCCTGGACCTTGTGGTGGGCGGAGATGCTGACGGTGCATCTATTCGTCAGGCTCTTCGTGCTGGTGGGCGATGCGCCCTGCCATGACTTCCACCACCGCAAGCCCGCGTCCCGGAAATGGACCAGCTACATCCATGCGCGCCAGGGCGACCTGGAAGCGGGCTCCCCCGGCTATCCGGCGGGGTACTTCGAAAGCTGGGGCCTGATCGCTGCGGTGGACCGCTGCCTGGAGAGCCTGGCGGCCACGGCGCCGGCGACGATCGGCCGCGCTCACGGAACTGCGACCGACCGACCGACAGCGCAGTTGCAGGGCGCAGACTGAACGGCGGCCTGATCCGCCGCGCCTGCTCCGGGCGGCCGCGGGGTTACCCCGCGGCCGTCTCCTGGCGGTCGGCGGTGCGGCGGAGGCGCGCTGCCGATGCGGGCAGTTGGATCGTCACCGCCGTGCCTTCGCCGAGGGCGCTCTCGATGCGGAGCGTGCCGCCATGCGCCTCGACCAGGCCCTTGGCGATCGGCAGCCCGAGGCCGGAGCCGGGGAAGTTGCGGGCCAGCCCGCCATCGAGTTGCTGGAACGGCTCCAGCGCGCGGGGAATGTCGTCGGGCCGCATGCCCATGCCGGTGTCGCGCACCGTCACCTCCGCCATGCCGTCCACGCCGAATCCGGCGCTGACGGTGACCGTCCCGCCCTTGCCGGTGAACTTCACCGCATTGCCGAGCAGGTTGTTCATCACCTGGCGAAAGCGCAGCGGGTCCACATGCAATTCGAGCCCCGGATCGGGCGGCGTCACCTCCAGGGCGACCTGGTTCTGCAAGGCGAGCGCCGAGAGCTCCCGCACCGGGCTGCCGAGCAGCGTCTCGGCCATTTGCCACGACAGCGCGAGCTGCGGCGCCACTCGCGCGAGGGAGGAATAGTCGAGGATGTCGTTGATCAGCTCCAGCAGCATACGGCCGGACTCGTTGATCTGCTGCGCGCTGTCCGCCAGCTGCGAGGTCGTGAGGCGATAGGTCGAGCCGGGCAGCATCATGCTGGAAAAGCCGATGATGGCGTTCAATGGCGTACGCAGCTCGTGGCTCAGTGTCGCGATGAAGCGCGCGCGCTGTGCGCTGGCCTCCTCCGCGGCCGCCTTGGCGGTGCGCAGCTCCACCTCCGCCTGCTTGCGCAGCAGCACGTCGAGATAGACCGACAGCGCGCCCTCCGCGATTTCCTGGTCGGCGGCCTCGAAGGGGCGGCTGATATTCGCCTCCGACCGGTTGCCGAGGATCAGCGCGTGACCCGAAGCGCGATCATGCACCCAGAGCACATAGGGCAGGCGCAGAATGCCGATCAGCGCGTCGGGCGGGCTCTCCTCCGTCGGGCGGGAGGTGGTCAGGAAGAAGTCTGGTGCATGGGGCACGCAGGCGGGCGCGGCCGGCCGCTCCGCGCCGAAGCCGATCGCGTGGGTGACGCAGAACATCTCGCCATCGTCCGGCGCCGGTTCACGCCGCAGGAAGGCGGCGCGGTCGCAGAGCGTGTTGTCGATGATGATTTCGAGCATGCCGGCGCTGATCTCTTCCGCCGTGGTGCAGTGATCGGCCAGGCGATGCGCTTCCCGGATCAGCTTGGCGACCGTGCGGCTGCGCCGGGCCTCGCGGAAGGCCTGGCCCTGTTCTTCCTGCAGGCGCAGCAGCCGCGCGCCAAGCTCGTTGCATTCCCTCCGATAATAGGTCAGCTCGCGCTCGAGCGCGCCGATATTGATCGGGCGTGGTTCGCTCACCGTCGCCTCCGTAACACCGTCAGCACGCCGGTCCAGTCCAAGGGCCGGCTGCGCTGACCTGCAAAGGGCGCCACCTCGACGCCCGAATAGAAGCCAAGCAGCGGGATGCGCGCATCCAGCCCGCGCACCACCAGCTCCGCCTCCTCCACAGGCGCGCCGCTGCGCGCGCTCGCCCGGCCGGCGCAGTCGATATAGAGGCCGAGCAGCGCGTCGTGCTGTGCGGCGGCGGCGTTCGCCACCGCCACGCCGCGGCGCACCGAATCCAGCATCAGCCCGTTGTCGCGGCTCATGATCTGGACCATCGCGCCGCGTTCGAAATCCGGCTCGAACAGGGTGATCGAGCCCTCTGCCGCATTCGCGCTGAGGATCAGGCGGTTGACGTAGTTGTTCTCGTCATAGGGCGCGAAGGGATCGCCCTGTTTCTGGCCGAGTGTTGCGACCAGCGACAGCTCCTCCCCCCGCGCGCCACCGATCGGCAGGCCGAGCATCTTTTCGATCACCGGCAGCGCCGGCTGCCCATCCAGCTCATAGACGGTCGCGCCTTCGATCCGGGTGATTTCCATGAAGGTGCTGACCGGGCGGCATCCGTGCAGGATTGCGGATGCTGCCTCGACGCAGCTGGGGAAGATCAGCGCTGCTGCGGCGTGCTTGCGGACCCCCTCGCCGTCGAAGACCCAGGCGTTGGTCAGGTTCATGTCGGTCAGCATCCCGCCGCCGATCAGCGTCACCGGGGCGTTGCCCGCGCCCTCATTGAAGCCGGCGACGATCGAACTTGCGGCATGCAGGCGGGGCGGCGACGTGCTGGCCACGCTGTCGAAGAACATCAGCACGGCCGCCGGATCGGAGACGGCGTGGCGCACCTGCAGGCCGAGCGCGGCCCCGGCGCTTTTCTCGTCGCCATCGAGGCCCTCGCATCGGACCAGCTGCGGCATCGTCTCCGGGTCGTCGAAGGCAACGAGCCCCACTTCGAGGCCGCTATAGCCCGTGCCTGTGCGCGAGATGACGCCCGCCGCCGAACCGCCGACCACTGGCGTCGGGCCGAAGCGATCGGCCAGCGCCGCGCGCACCGCGAAGGGATCGAGCTTGCCGCCGGCGAAGGCCAGGAGAATGCCCGGCGGCGTGGCGGCGGGGCCGAGCGCTGCGACCGCCTGGCGGACCGCCGCAACCGGATCCGCGCCTCTGCCGTATCCAACGCGCATCCGCTGCCTCCGCGCCCGGAATGCCGCGGCACCACCGCCGACACGGTCCTTCGGGAACCGTTCCGGTTATGACGAGGCGCATGCGGTAACGTCAACCAAAAGGCGTATGATGCAATCTGAAGGAGAATTCATGCTCGTTAACGGTGCCTCCCGACCGTTCACGGCCGAGCCCAACCTCTCTACGCTCCGCCCTTGCAGAGCTGAGGACCGATCATGCCCGAGCCCTTATCCGCACCGGCGCTTGCCGCGTTGTTCCAGCAGGCCGGCCACGCGCTGCCGCCCGACGCGCTGGCAAGCCTCGCCGAGGGGCATGCCAAGCTGGTCGCCATGCTCGCCCTGCTGCCCGACATGCCGCCCGCGGCCGAGCCCGCGACGGTCTTCCGCCCGACCCTGCCCGCCGCGGATAGCGGCGCATGAGCCCGCTCGGCATCGCCGAGGCCGCTGCCGCCTTCCGCGCGCGGCGCCTCTCCCCGGTCGAACTGGCGCGCGACAGCCTCGCGCGCATCGCCGAAGCCGATCCTCGTCTCAACGCCTTCGTGGGCGTGACCGCGGAGCGTGCGCTGGCCGATGCGGCCGCCGCGGAGGCGCGCTTCATGGCGGGCGTGCCGCGCGGCCCGCTGGATGGCATTCCCTTCGCCCACAAGGACATCGTCGGCACCGCGGGCATCGCCACCACCTGCTGTTCGAAGGTGCTGCTGGGGAATGTCCCGGACGCCGATGCGACGGTTGCCGCGCGGCTGGCCGCGGCGGGGACGGTGATGCTCGGCAAGCTGACGACGCATGAATTCGCGCTCGGCGGCCCCTCCTTCGACCTGCCCTTGCCGCCGGCGCGCAACCCCTGGGACACCACGCGCTTCACCGGCGGCTCCTCCTCCGGCTCCGGGGCCGCGCTCGCGGCGGGGCTGGTGCTGGGGGCGACGGGGACGGACACGATGGGCTCCATCCGCTCGCCCGCGCAGCTCTGCGGCGTGACGGGTCTGAAGCCCAGCTATGGCCTCGTGTCCCGCGCCGGCGTGTTCCCGCTGGCGCAATCGCTCGACCATGTCGGGCCGATGGCGCGGAGTGCGGAGGATTGCGCGCTGCTGCTCGACGCCATGGCCGGGCATGACCCGACCGATCCGGGCTCCGCGCAGCGCGCGCCGGAACCCTATGCCGCCGGCCTCGGCGCGGGGGTGAAGGGTTTGCGCATCGGCGTGATCCGCCACTTCCACGAACGCGACAATCCGGCGAGCGCCGCGATGCTCGCCAATCTCGAAGCTGCGCTTGGCGTCTTCCGGTCGCTCGGCGCGACGGTTGGCGATGTGGTGCTGCCGAAGCTCGCGGATTGGCATGCCGTGGCGGCGACGATCATGGTCTCGGAAGCCTATGCCATCCACGCGCCCTGGCTGCGCATGCGCTACGCCGATTACGGCCGGCTGTTCCGCGAACGCGTGGTGCTGGGCGCGACGGTGCCGGCGGCGGCGTATCTGGCCGCGCAGCGGCAGCGCCGTGTGCTTCAGGCGGCGATGGATGCGGCGCTGAGCACCTACGACCTGCTGGTGACCGTCACCCAGCCCACCGAGGCGCCGCCGCTGGAGGCGCCTTCGCGCTGGCATGTCTTCGAACTCGGCTCACTGCCCGCGCCCTTCAACGTCACCGGCCTGCCGACGCTGGCGCTGCCGACCGGCTTCGGTGAGGGGGGGCTGCCGACGGGGATGCAGATCGCCGGTCGCGCTTTCGCCGATGCCCGCGTGCTGGCGGCGGGCCATGCCTATCAGCAGGCAACCGACTGGCACCGCCGCCTACCGCCGCTGGCGGGGTGAAAGCCAGCGCCCCCGCAAAGCCGTCGCGCGGCTTTGCGGGGGCGTTACTCACTGCCGCTCGATCCGTGCCACCTCGACCATGCGGGTCCAGCGCGCGATCTCGGCCTGCACCGCCGCCCTGACCTCAGCGCGCGACGCCGCAGGCCGCGGCGCGAGGCCGAGTTCCAGCAGCCGCGCACGCATCTCCGGCGTCTGCACCGCGCCATTCGTCACCTCCTCGATGCGGGCGAGGATCTCGGGCGGCGTGCCGGCGGGGGCTGCGATGGCGTACCAGGTCTCGATGTCGAAATCGGGCTGGCCGAGCGCCTCGGCGACCGTCGGCACATCCGGCAGCAGGGCCGAACGCGTGCGGGAGGTCACGGCGAGCGCGCGGACCTCGCCGCCGCGCAGCTGGCCGAGCACGGCGGAGATCGGCTCCACCATGGTCTGCACTTCGCCATTGCGCAGGCCGATCAGCCCGGCCGGCGTGCCGCGATAGGGCACATGGGTCAGGCGGAAGCCGCCCGCGGCCTGGGCGGCTTCGGCCACCAGATGCTGGGTGCTGCCGACGCCGACGGTGGCGACGTTCAGCTTCTCCGGCTCGGCGCGGGCGCGGCGGACGAGGTCCGCGAAATCGGCGATGGCCCCCGGCGCGCCGGCGGGACCGGCCAGCAGCACCAGCGCGACCGAGGCGACCATCGCCACCGGCTCGACATCGGCGATCGGGTCATAGGGCAGGCGGCGATAGAGCGCGGCGGAGACGGCGAAGCCGTTGTTGATCATCATCAGCGTGTGGCCGTCCTTCGGCGCGCGCGCCAGCGCCTCCGCGGCCAGCGTCCCGCCCGCGCCGGGGCGGCTTTCCACCACGATGGGCTGGCCGAAGTCGGCGGCCATGGGCGGGGAGACGATGCGCGCGACGATGTCGGTGGCGCCGCCGGCCGCGAAGCCCTGCAGCAGCCGCACCGGCCGGTCCGGCCAGGCGCGGCGCGCCGTCTGGGCCGCGGCGGGCTGCAGGGCGGCGGGCAGGGCGAGGGGCGCCAGCGCGGCAGCGCCGAGCAGCGCGCGGCGCCGGACCAGAGCGGGGTTGGGCATCGACATGTCCTCCTGTTCCGTTGTTCCTCGCACGGTCCGCCGTGCCGCTTCAACCGGGGCCGCGCTTGACCGCCCCCCGGCCGCGCTCTACCCCGCAGCCGCCCTTCGTGGAGACACCGCATGACGCCGCAGCAGGCGATGATCGAACGCCAGCGCATCGCAGAGCTGGTGCAGAACTGGGCGGTCTGGCGCGATGCCGGCGACTGGGAGCGCTTCAAGACCTGCTGGCACGAGGACGGCTTCATGATGGCCACCTGGTGCCAGGCGCCGGCCGCGCAGTTCATCGCGGCGAGCCAGGCCGGCTGGGCCAAGGGCGTCTCCATCCTGCATTTCCTGGGCGGCAACAGCGTCGATGTGCAGGGCAAGCGCGCCATCTCCCAGACCAAGATGACGATCAGCCAGCGAGCCGAAGTGCATGGCGTGCTGGTGGATGTGGTCTGCACCGGCCGCTTCTATGATTTCGTCGAGGAACGCGACGGCCTCTGGGGCATCGTGCTGCGCCAGCCGATCTACGAGAAGGACCGGATGGATCCCGTCGATCCCGCCGCCCGGCTCGAACTCGACAAGGAATTGCTGGGGCGCTTCCCGGAAGGCTATCGCCACCTGGCCTATCTGCAGACGCGCATCGGCTATGACGTGAAGCGCGACATGCCGGGGCTGAAGGGCGAACGCGTTGAGGCGCTGTATCGCGCAGGCGCCGCGTGGCTCGCCGGCGCGCAGCTGCCCTGGCCGGCCTGACGCACGACATTCTCCGAAGGGATATCCATCATGACGCTCAAGGTCCTCGCCATCTCCGGCAGCCTGCGCAAGGCTTCGTTCAACACGCTGGCGCTGCGCGCGGCGGCGGAGCTCGCGCCCGCGGGCATGGAGGTCACGCTGTTCGAAGCGATGCGCGACATCCCGCTTTATGACGACGATATCCGCGCCGGCGCGGGCTATCCGGCGCCGGTCGCGGCCTTCCGCGCGGCGATCAAGGCGGCCGATGCGGTGGTGATGGCGACGCCCGAGTATAACTTCTCCATCAGCGGCGTGCTGAAGAACGCGATTGACTGGGCGTCGCGCGTCCCCGACCAGCCCTTCGACGGCAAGCCGGTGGCGATCATGGGCGCGGCGACGGGCCTCTACGGCACGGCGCGTGCGCAATACGATCTGCGCAAGATCCTGGGCGGCATCAACGCCCATGTGCTGAACAAGCCGGAAGTGCTGATCGGCCAGGCGGCGTCCAAGTTCGACGCCGAGGGCCGGCTGACGGATGAGACGGCGCGCGGCCTGATCGGCCAGCAGATGGTGGCGCTGCGCGACTGGACGCTGCGGCTGCGCGGCTGACACCTCAAGCGCCGCGGGCACGCTTCCAGGCCGGGGTGTCGCGCATCAGCCCGAGCGCGACGAGTTGCTCCGGCCCGCGATAGCTCTGCGCCCGCGGGCTGGCCAGGGTAAAGCCGGGTTCCGCCACGATCCGCTCCAGGTAGCGGCGGTACTCGCGCGAGCCGTCCCAATGCGCGCCGCGCGTCACCGCATCCAGCGCGCGCGCATGGAAATCCTGCAGGAACTTGAAGTGCAGCAGCACGCCGCTCGGCTGCTCCGGCGCGAGCCGCATGGGTGCCAGGCGATGGGTGGAGGCGTGCAGCGCCGCGCCCTCGCGCCAGCGCAGCAGCGGCAGCTTGGTCATGGTCGGTGAGCGCGGCGGGGCGAGGCGCGCGAAGCCCGGCAGCGCGCGGAGCCCCGGCAACCGCACGCCCAGGTTGAACAGGCGCTGACGCAGCCAGCGCCCCGGGCGCCCTGGCGCTGCTTCGGGGAAGAATAGCCGCTCGCGGATGCCGCCATAGGCCAGCGCATGCGGAAAGCCCTCGATCGGCTCATGCCGCAGGGCTGGCGGCTCGAACAAATCCGCGGTGTCCGTGAGCCTCATTCCGGCGCGATAGGTGCAACGCCCGAGCGGGCTGGGCGGGAAAAGGTCGAGCAGGATGGTGGACAGCGCCTCGCTGCCGATCGCGTCGAGATGTGCGGTCAGTGCCTTCAGGCTGCTGCGCGGGCTGCCCGGGAAGACCAGCTGCTCATCCGCATCCAGCACCAGCACCCAATGCCCGCGCGCCACGCAATCCAGCACCGCATTCGTCCAGTCCACCCCGTAGCGCGAGGCCGCGTAGTCACCCTCCGCCGCGATGAGGTCTGCGCCGGCCGCGCGCGCGATCTCCCGCGTTGCGTCGCTCGAGCCGTTGTCCACCACGATCACGCGATCCACGCCCAGCCGCTTCACGCTGGCCAGCATGTCGGGCAGGCGAAGCGCCTCGTCACGCGCCACTGCCAGGGCCAGCACCTCGCCCGGCCGTGGCGCCGGCGGGGGGCCGAGCCAAGACAGGCCGGGTGGCAGGCGCGGCGTGGCGGCGCGTTGCATGCTGCCGTCAGGCGCCGGCATCCGCGCCGGCACCTGCCGCAGCCCCTGCGGGATGCTCATGCCGACGCGCTGCTCCTCATGCCTGCGGTGGCCGCGGGGCAACGCGCTGGTCCCGGCGGGGTTGCCCGTTGCGGGCTTCGATTGATCGCCCGTCGCGACGGAAACCGTGTGCCACCCCTTCAACCCTGCGTGCGCGGAACAACGCCATCACGCCGGGGCCTGCGCAGCCTGGCGCCGCAGGGCGCGCGGCACGCGCCCGCGCAGCAGCGTGAGCGCGACCGCCAGATAGGTCGCGCCCCCCACGACGACCGCGGCCCCGAGATCGCCCGCCGGGCCGAAATCAAGGTGACGCTGCACGGCGATCACGGCGAGCGCCATCGCCGCCGTCGCGGCCATCGCGGGCGCGATGCGCAGCAACAGCCAGGCCAGGCTGCGGCGCAGTTCCCGCAGCACCAGGAAGGTCAGCAGCGGCGGCAGGATCAGGGATTGCGAGGCCCAGGCCAGCGCGGCGGCCTGCGGCGTCGTTGGCCGCAGCAGCAGCAGCGCCAGCAGGGGTATGATCAGCGCGACCAGGTTGATCCCGACATTCCACCGCGCCCGGCCGCGCGCGACGAACAGGCTGAAGGGCTCGCCATGCACGAAGCTGAGCAGCGCGGCGAAGCCGACGATCCGCGCCGCTTCCCCCGCCCCCGCCCAGGCCGGGCCGAGCAGCAGCGCGACCAGATCCGGCGCGATCAGCGCGATCCCCGCCGCCGCCGGCAGGCCAAGCAGCGCCTGCAGCTGCGCGAGGTCGCCGAAGGCCTCGGCCTGTGCCTCGCGGTCCGCGTGCAGGGCGCAGAGCCGCGGCATGCCGATCCGCCCCGTGGTCTGCGCCACCACCAGCACCACCGATTCCAGCATGCGGAAGGCGAGGTGGCTCACCGCCAGCACCGCCTCGCTCGCGGAGATGCCGAGTGCCAGCAGGAACAGCCGGTAGCGGCCCATCATGATCACCAGCGCCGTGACCTGTGGTGCCGCCACGGGCCAGAGATCGGCCAGCGCCGCGCGCTCGATCCGCGGGCGGCGTAGCAGGCGGCCGAAGGCCAGCAGCATCAGGAAGGCGACCAGGGTCGCCACCGCCTGGTTGCCGATCATCGCCCAGGCGCCCCAGCCGGCGGCCGCCATCCATAATCCGACGCCGAGCGCCAGCGGCTGGCCGATCAGCACCCGGGCGGCCAGCAGCGCGAAGCGGCTGTCCCGCAGCACCGGTCCCGATCCCGCGCCGGCAAAGGCCGAGAGCGGCAGCAGGGGCGCGAGCGCGAGGCAGAGCACCTGCACCTGCTCCACGCCCGAGGCCGCCGCCAGCGCCGGCGCGCCGAGGGCGAGCAGGGCGGCCATGCCGAGCCCGGTCAGCGCGGCAACCGTCAGTGCGCTGTCCACATGCCGCTGCGTGAGGCCGGGGCGCTGCACCAGCGCATCCGTGAACAGCGTGGCCCCCAATATGTCGAGCAGCGCGAAGGCGGCGATGGCGATCATGCCGGTGCCAGCAGCCTCCGGCCCGATCACGCGCCCGATCACCAGCATCGAGAGCAGCGAGAAGACGGAACTCGTCGCCGTCTCGGCCAGCACCCAGGCCGGCGAGCGGAAGGACGGCAGGCGCACGCGAATTCCCCCGACCAGGTGATCCCCGCCGGTGTCGAACCACGCCGGCCGGGGCCTCAGCGCGCGGGAACGGCAACGGTTCCACCGGGCCGGGGCCCTCCCTGGATTATGGGCGCGGGCCGGGTCAGGATGCGGCGCCATGACCCGCACCCTCATCGCCGCCCATCGCGGCGGGCTTTTCCTCTGGCCCGAGAACAGCGCCCGCGCCTTCCGCGAATGCGCGCGTCTGCCGATCGAGCAGGCTGAATGCGACGTTCACATCACCGCCGATGGGGAGGTGGTGGTGATGCACGACGCCACGCTCGACCGCATGACGGACGGCGTCGGCCCCGTCGTGGCCCATACCGCCGCAGAGGTTGCGCGCACCCGGGTGCGCGGCACGGCGGGAGAGGCGCCGCCGACGCTTGCTGAGTATCTGGCGATCCTCGGCCCGACGCCGGTCGCGCCGCGGATCGAGATCAAGGGCGACGGCCAGCGCAGGCCCTATCCGGGCATCGTCGCGAAGACGCTGGCGGGGCTCGATGCCGCGGGGCAGCGTGGGCGCAGCTGGATCATCGGCTTCAACGCCGTGACGATGGCCGAAGCCTGGTCCGCCGGCGGGCTCGCGGGTGTGGCTTGGCTGCTCGAGATCCCGACGCTCACCGACCTTGGTGCCGATGGGGTGATCGCAGTCGCCAAGGCGCACGGCTTCCCGGAAGTCGGCATGCATGAGAGCGCCCTCGATGCCCATCTGCTCGCGCGGTTCCGCGCGGCGGGGCTTGGTGTTGGCGTCTGGGGCGCGAACCACGCGGCCTCGATCCGGCGGATGCTCGACCTTGGCGTGGATGCGCTGACCAGCGACGATCCGGGGCTAGCGGCCCGGCTGCGCGAGGGGCGCTGAAGCGGGCCCGGTTGTCCCGGGCGCAGCGCGTCCCCATCCTCATCCATCACGAAGCAAACGAAGGACACGCAGATGGCCGGAGTGCCCGATGTCAGCCCGCGCGCGACCTGGCAGGAGCTTGCGCAGGACGCCGATGCGATGCTGGTGGATTGCCGCACGGATGCGGAGTGGAACTTCGTCGGCATCCCCGACCTGTCGGAGCTCGGCAAGCAGGTCGCGCTGATCCCCTGGCAAGTCTATCCGGGCATGCAGGTGAACGGCGCCTTCGCCGAGCACCTGCACCGTGCGGGCGCGACGCCGACGACGAAGCTCTACTTCATCTGCCGCTCCGGTGCGCGGTCGCTGGCGGCGGGGCAGGCGGCGCAGGCGGCGGGTTTTCCGAACGCGTTCAACGTGGCGGATGGCTTCGAGGGGCCGGTGGATGCCGAAGGCCATCGGGGCACCGTCGCGGGCTGGAAGGCCGACGGGCTGCCCTGGCTGCAGCGCTGATTCTCCCCACGAAACCGCTTCGCGGCTTCGCGGGGACCCCGTATCGGTCTCTTTTCCTGCCCGGACGGGCCTCTCTACCGCCGCGCAGCGAGCTGGCGGTTCTCCAGCCGGCTCAGTAGCCGCACGAAGGGCCAGAGCAGCACGAAATAGGCGACCGCCGCGACCAGGATCGGCGTCGCGTTGAAGGTCACGCTCTGTGCCTGGCGGGCCTGGAACAGCAATTCGGGCAAGGCGACGACGCTGGCGATGGAGGTGAGCTTCACCACTTCCAGCGTATTGCCGATCAGGTCGGGCAGCACGTTGCGCACCGCCTGCGGCAGCACGACGAAGACCCAGACCTGCCAGCGCCGGAGGCCAAGCGCGCGGGCCGCCTCGTGCTGGCCTTTCGGCACGCTTTCGATGCCGGCGCGCAGGATCTCCGCATAGTAGGCGCCGGTGTTGAGCAGGAAGGCCAGCGCCACCGCCCCCCAGGCACCGAGATCGAGCCCGGCGAAGGGGAGCCCCGCATAGAGCAGGATCAGCAGCACCAGCGGCGGGATGGCGCGGAAGACGTCGATCGTGGCGATCAGCGGCCAGCGTATCCAGCGCTCGCGCCGTGTCGAAAGCAGCGCGAAGCTGAACCCTGCCGCGAGCCCGAGCGGGACGGTGAGTGCTGCCAGCATCAAGGTCTGCTGGAACCCCATCCAGAGGATGGGCGCGGCGGCGACCGCGATCTCCGCGTTCAGGAAGGCGTCGATGAAATCGTTCATCGCGTCAGCGCCGCCACGCGAAGCGCGTTTCCACCCAGCGGCCGGCGATGACCACGGGCAGGAACAGCAGCAGATAGGCCATCGCGCCGAGCATTAGCGGCGTCGGGTTGCCAGAAAACGCCATGCCCGATTGCGCCGCCCCCAGGATCTCCGCCACCGCGACGACGGAGCCGAGCGCGGTGCCCTTTGTGATGGCGATGGTGCGGTTGGTCAGCGGCGGGATGGCGATGCGCAGCGCCTGCGGCAACACGATGAGGCGCAGCGTGGGCAGAAAGCGCAGCCCGATGGCGCGCCCCGCTTCCCACTGGCCTTTCGGCACGGCGCAGATCGAGCCCCAGAAAATCTCCTCGGCGAAGGCCATCAGCACCAGCGTCAGCGCCAGCCAGGTGGCCCAGAAGCCCGAGAAGCCAATGCCCGCCGCCGGCAGGCCGAAATAGATCAGCACGATCAGCACCAGCGGCGGCAGCGCGCGGAACAGATCGACGACGAATATGATCGCCCAGTCGAGCACGCGGAGGCCGAGGCAGCGCAGCACCGCGAGCCCGAGGCCGAGCACGAGCCCCGCCGCGATGATCAGCACCGCGAGCGCCACCGTGACCCCGAGCCCTTCGAGGATCTTCGGCCAGTAATCGGCCGCGACCCGCGCGTTCAGGAAGGAGAAGGCGAAGCCTTCCCAACCGGTCATATGGATGTGCCCTCAGACGCGTCGTGCCGAAGGCACGCCTCTGGCGTGACGCGGCCGCTCCGCGGCCTTGGCTTCGCGCAGGCCGCTGGCCCGCCCGGTGTCGCTGTCGGTTTGTGCGCGGCGGCCCTTCGGCCGCTCGGCCCGCCGGAAATGCGGCGGGCCGCCTGGTCTGCGCTCAGAATCTTCAGCAGCGCGGCTCCCGCGGCGTCGGGTCGTAGCCGGGCAGGCCCGGGACGCCGGTGCCGGGGAAGACGGTGCGTTCGGCATCGTCGGCCGCCGGCGCATCGCCGAACCATTGCTGGGAGATGCGCGCCATCGTCCCGTCGCGCTTCATGCATTCCAGCGCGTTCTCCAGCTGCACGCGCAGCTGCGTCGCCTGCATGGGCAGGGGCGCCGACCAATGCGCGCGCGTCTCGCGGATCACGAAGTCGGGCACGAATTGCGGCGCGCGGGTCGCGGCGTAGCGCACCACCGTGTTGCCGCCGAGATTGGCATAGGCCCGGCCCGAGACCACCGCCTGCACCGCATCGGGCTGCGTGTCGTAGGTCTGCACGGTGAAGCCGTAGCGCGCGGCATTGGCCTGCGCCCAGGCGTCATAGGCGCTGCCCTTGTTCACGCTGATCGCCTTGCCGCGCAGCTCGTCCAGGCTGGTGATCGGCGCCGAGCCGCGGCGGATGCCGAACTGGAAGGCGGTGTAGAGGTAGCCTTCCGTGAACAGCATATTCGCCGCGCGTTCGGCGGTCGCCGTGGTCGGCGCGCAGAGGAAGTCGTAGCGGCCCGCATTCATCGCCGGGATCAGGCCGGAGAAGCTCGCGCTTTCGATCACGAGTTCGCGGCCCATGCGGCGGGCGGCTTCGCGGAAGATGTCCACATTGAAGCCCTGCACGCCGCCCTGCAGCGTCGGGAAGGCGTGCGGGGCGAAGGTCCCGTCCACGGCGCAGCGGAGTGGCGCCTGGGTTTGCGCCAGGGCCGGGCTGGCCAGGGTCAGGGACAAAAGTGCCACGGTCAGGCTGCGCCGCATCATGAGACTCCCTTCGTTCAGATCACCTGTGAACGATCCCATCCCCTCGCGGTTGGCGCCACGCGGGGTCGTCATGGGTGGAGAAGAATTCACGCATGGAACGCCACAATCCGGCCCTTTCCGGGTCGTCTCTGCGCCGTGCTGCCTGCGTAGAAGGCTCTCAACGCCAATCGCGGCGTCCCGCAGGGAAGGTCCCATGCACCGCATCGCACTCGGCTTTGTCGTTCTCGGCCTGCTCGCCATCCTGCTCACCGTCGTGCTGGTGATGGGGGATGCGACGCTGCCCGGGCGCGTGCCGCCGATGGTGGCCGCGCTGTTCGCCGGCTTCGGCGGCTTGTCGTTGGTCGGCGGGCTCTGGCTGCTGGAGCCCGGCCGCTCAGGCCTTGTCGGGGTAGAGCGCCGCTAGCCCGGCTTCGCTCGCCGCCGTCCGGCCGCGCTCGGTGATCAGCCCCGTCACCAGCCGTGCGGGGGTGACGTCGAAGGCCGGGTTCGCGGCCGGGCTGCCGTCTGCCACCACGCGCACCGTCTCGATCCGTCCATCGGCGGTGCGGCCGGTGAGCTCCGTCACCTCGGCGGCGCTGCGTTCCTCGATCGGGATCTCCGCCACGCCGTCGCGCACGCGCATATCCAGGGTGGAATGCGGCAGCGCCACCCAGAAGGGCACGCCATTGTCCTGCGCGGCCAGCGCCTTCAGGTAGGTGCCGATCTTGTTCGCCACATCGCCCTGCCGCGTGACGCGGTCGGTGCCGACGATGCAGATATCCACCTCGCCATGCTGCATCAGGTGCCCGCCGGCATTGTCGGCGACCACCGTGTGCTTCACGCCATGCCGGCCAAGCTCCCAGGCCGTCAGCGCCGCGCCCTGATTGCGCGGGCGCGTCTCATCCACCCAGACATGCACGTCGAGCCCGAGGTCATGCGCCTGGTAGATCGGCGACAGCGCCGTGCCGTAATCCACGGTGGCGATCCAGCCGGCATTGCAATGCGTCAGGATGTTCACGCGGCCCTTGCGGGCGGCGATCTCCTGCAGCAGCGGCAGTCCGTGCTCGCCGATGCGGCGGCAGGTCTCGACATCGTCGTCGCAGATCGCGGCGGCCTCAGCATAGGCCGCCGCCACGCGATCCGCGGCGCTGAGGTTGTGGAGCGCCGCGTTCATCCGCTCCAGCGCCCAGCGCAGGTTGATCGCGGTCGGCCGCGTCGCGCCGAGCATCGCCACCACGCGTTCGAGATTGGCGGTGGAGGCATCCGTTCGCAGCGCGAGCGCGACGCCATAGGCCGCAACCGCGCCGATCAGCGGCGCGCCGCGCACCTGCATGGAGCGGATGGCATGCGCCACCTGCGCCTCATCTGTCAGGCGCAGGATGTCGAGCGACCAGGGCAGGCGCGTCTGGTCGAAGATGCGCACCGACCAGCCATCGTCGCGGTCCACCCAGACGGAGCGATAAGGAACGCCATCGATCTTCATGGGCGGACAGATGCGATGGGCAGGCCGCGAAGGCAACCTTCTGCCGGTGATGTCCTGCGGATCAGATGCGCTGGTGTAGTGCGCAGACCAGGGTGAAGAGGCGCCGCGCGGTTTCGAAATCGAGCTCGATCCGGCCGGCCAGGCGCTCCGTCAGCACCGTCGCGCCTTCGTTGTGCAGGCCGCGCCTGCCCATGTCGATCGCCTGGATGCGGGCCTCGGACCCGCCCTCGGCCACCGCCTTCTCATGGCTCTCGACGACCAGATGGTAGTCCTTGATCAGCCGGCGGAACGGCCCGAGAGCCAGGACCATCGCATGCAGCGGGCGATCCTCGGCGTCGCGGATATCGAAACCGAGCCGGCCGTCGCGCACGGTCAGCTGCAAGCCGAAGGGCGGCGTCAGGCCCTTCGGGCGGAAGACATTGCCCGCCAGCAGATCCTCCACCGCCTGGCGCCGGTCGGCCTCCGCATAGGGGCTCGGCAGCGGCTGGGCGTCGGGCAGGACGATGCGGATCAGGTCCTTGTCGGCCATCACGCCCCGCTAGCGGCCCGGCGGCGGCGTGCCGCCATCCTTGCCCTGCCCATAGGCACCCCCATCCGCCCCACCATGCTCGGCCCCGGTGAAGCCGAGCTTCACCATCCAGCCCAGCGTGGCGCCCTTGATCGGCCGGAGCAACAGGATGCAGGCGATGGCAAACAGCGGCAGCCAGACCACCATGTGCAGCCACATGGGCGGCATATAGGCGCGCTCGATCCACAGCACCGGCGGCACCAGCAGATGGCCGGCGATGAAGATGGTGAAATAGGGCGGCGCATCATCCGCGCGCAGCCGCCCGAGCGGCGCGCCGCAGGCCGTGCAGGCGGGCGCAACCTTCAGGTAGCCCGCGAAGACCGCGCCTTCGCCGCAGCACGGGCAGAGGTTGCGCGCCCCGCGCGAGACCGCTGTCCAGAGGCGGTCGGGCTGGGCATAGGGCAGGGCGGGTGCCGAGCGATCGGGCTCCCAGCGCATGCGGTGTTCCTTCCGGCGTTCAGGCCCTGGACGGGGCCATGGGCGGCCGATCCGCCCGCGCAGCCCGCCACCGGACCGGCCGCGCCATTGTGCGGTGCATCATGGGCCTTGGGCCCGGCCGGATCAAGCTTCGCGGCGGCCGCCCCTGCTTGCACGCTGGCTGTGCCTCCCCGATCCTCGGGCGCAGGCGGCGGAAGGCGGAGCAGCAGCATGGTCGAGCGTATCCTGGTGGTGAACCCGAACTCCTCTGCCTCCTGCACGCGGGGGATTGTGGGCGCGCTGGCCGGCTTCGCCGCCCCGGGCCTGCCGCGCTTCGAGGTGACGCAGCTCGAAGGCGGCCCGCCCGCCGTCGTCACCTGGCGCGACTGGTTCGGCGTGGCCGAGCCGCTTTGCCGCCTGGCGGAGCGCGAGCCGGCTGCGGCCTACATCATCGCCTGCGTCTCCGACCCTGGGGTGGAGGCGGTGCGGACCGTCACGCGCGCGCCCGTCTTCGGGCCGCTGCGCAGCGCGATTGCAGCCGCGCTCGCCCGCGCCGACCGCTTCGGGATCATCGCCTTCGCCGATCCTTCCATCGCCCGCCAGCGCCGCACGCTGGCGGCGATGGGCGCGGAGGGCCGGATCGCCGGCCACATCCCGCTGAACCTGCCGATGGAGGTGCTGACCGACCCCGTCGCGCCGCGGGCTGCGTTGATCGAGGCGGCGCGGCGCATCGCCGGGCAGGGGGCGGAGGCAGTGATCCTCGGCTGCGCCGGCATGGCCGGCCATCGCGCGGCGGTCGAGGCTGCCTGTGGCCTGCCGGTGATCGAGCCCTGCCAGGCGGCCGCCGCACTCGCGTTGCAGGCGGTGCTGGCGGCGCGGGAGGTGGGGTGAGGCGCTCCGATGACCGGCGGTGCTGTAGCCCGGAGGTCTGAGAGACCATTGCCGAATGGCGGCGGAATAGCCGCTTTCGACCCGAAGCGGTCCTACGAACGGCGGACTTCGAAGTAGGTCTTCCCGCCACGAAGGAACCCTGCGCCCTCGTAGAACGCCAAAGTGGTCTCGCTCTTGGAACCCGTGTTGAGCATGACCTTGTAGCAGTTGCTGCTCCACGCCCAGTCGACGGCGGCGCGCAGCACGGCACGTCCGAGCCCGCTTCGGCGATGGTCGGCATGGGTCACAACATTCTCGATCACCCCATACGGTCGTGCTCCCCGCGAAAGGTTGGGGATGACCGCGAGTGTGCAGGATGACAGCAGTAGGCCCGCAGCTTCGGCCAAGACGATGATCGTCGTGTCGGATGAGAGCAGGGCCGTCCAAGCTCTTTCGGCGGCCGCCATGTCGGGGTCCGGGTCTTGAGGATGAAGGTGTCGATACAGGGCGAGGACACCAGGAAGATCGTCCGGTCGTCCGCGGCGGATGACATGCTCGATCATGTCCCGAATGCTATCATTTCGACGGGTGGTGTCTGCAATCCGCGCCTAGCGGCCATGCTGCCGTCATTCCGAAGCGGCCTCTGTTGCGGGGCGCCCCGCAGCGGATACGAGGTGTCCTAACCGCTCCGCGGCCGGCTCGTCGCCAGCCAGACGCCGGCCAGCACGATGGCGCCGCCGGTGATCACCAGGGCGGAGGGGATTTCGCCCAGCATGGCAGCCCCCGCGGCCGCGGCAAAAGGCGGCTGCAGATAGCCGACCAGCCCGGCGTCGTTCACCCGCGCCCGCGCCAGAAGGCCCAGGAACATGGTCAGTGGTAGGGCGGAGGCGAAGATGCCAAGGATCGCCGCGATGCCGATCATCCAGGGCGCGAGATCGAAGGCCCCGGCTGGCGCGAGCGGGATGGCGAGCAGCGCCGCCACGCCGCCCGAGACCAGCTGCTGGCCCAGCGCCAGCTGCGCCGGCGCGCCGGGCCGCACGCGCCGGGCATAGATCGTCCCGAGCGCGTAGGAGACGCCGGAGAGCAGGATCAGCACCCCGCCGAGGAAGGTGGCCTGGCCCGAGACGGCCGCGGGGCCGAGGATCAGCGCGATGCCGGCGAAGCCCACCAGCAGCCCCGCCACCCCGCGCCCGCCCGGGCGTTCCTCGCGCAGCAGCGGCACCGAGAGGATCGCGATCAGCAGCGGCGTCGCGGCATGGATCAGCGCCGCCGGCGCGGATTCGATGCGGCTCATCGCGACCGCGGTCAGCAGGTTCGGGATCCAGCCATTGGTCGCGCCGAGTACGAGCCAGTGGCGCAGCTGCAGCTTGCCGACCAGCTGGCGCGTGACGAGCAGGAAGGCGAAGACGCCCAGCGCCGCGAAGCCGCCGCGCAGCGCGGCGAGTGCGAAGGGCGACATCTCCGCCGCGACCAGCCGCAGCAGCGGGAAGGAACAGCCCCACAGGCCGCCGATGACGATCAGGCGCCACCACAGCGCGGGGCCGCTCAACGTCATCGCAAACCGCGCGCGCGCTCAACCTCGCGCCAGCGCGCGACGTTGCGGTTGTGCTCCTCCAGCGTGCGGGCGAAGGCGTGGCCGCCCTGGCCGTCGGCGACGAAGAACAGGAAGTCGGTAGCCTCGGGCTGCACGGCGGCGCGGAGCGAATCGCGCCCGGGGCTGGCGATGGGGCCGGGCGGCAGGCCGCGGATGCGATAGGTGTTGAAGGGATGGTCGCGCTCGAGGTCGGCGCGGGTCAGCGGGCGTTCCAGCACGCCGCCATCGGCGGCCGCATAGGCCGTCGTCGGGTCCGATTGCAGCGGCATGTTGCGGCGCAGGCGGTTGATGAAGACGCCCGCGACGCGTGCGCGTTCCTCGGCCTTGCTCGTCTCGCGCTCGATGATGGAGGCGAGGATCAGCGCCTCGCGCGGGGAGCGCAGCGGCAAATTGGGCGCGCGGGCGGCCCAGATTTCGGCCAGCGCCGCGTCCATCGCGGCATCCGCCCGGCGCACGACGGAAGCGCGCGTGTCGCCCCATTGATAGGCATAGGTCTCGGGCAGTAGCGCGCCTTCGTCGAAAGGCGATACCTCGCCGGTCAGGCCCTCGGTGCGCTCGATCAGGGCGGCGATCTGGCGGGCGGTCAGGCCTTCCGGGATGGTCAGGCGGCGCTGCACGGGGCGGGCGCGGCGCAGCACCTCCAGCACCTCGCGCAGCGATGCGCGGGCGGGGAAGACGAATTCCGCGGCGCGGAGCGGACCGGCTTCGCGCGTCAGCCAGGCGGCCGCGAGGAAGCTGCGCGGGTCGCGGATGACGCCGCGCTCGGCCAGCGCATCGGCGATGGCGGCGGTGCCGCCGCGCGGGACGACCATCTGCACCGGCTCCGCCGCCGGGCCGGGGGCCGCGAAGACGCCGCGCGCATACCACCAGCCGCCAGCGCCAAGGCTAGCGAGCAGTGCGACCAAGATCAGAAGAAGGATCGTCAGGCGGCGCATCGGCCCCGACCTGTGGGAGCGGGGCGCGCGATCGGCAAGATGCGCGCCCCGTCGTTCACCGCCTGGTCAGGCGGCGCGCTTGAAGACGATGCTCGCGTTGGTGCCGCCGAAGCCGAAGCTGTTGGACAGCGCGACTTCGATCTTCCGCTCCTGCGCGACCTTCGCAACGCGGTCGATCGGGCTTTCGCGCGACGGCGCCTCGAGGTTCAGCGTCGGCGGCGCGATGCCATCGCGGATCGCCAGCACCGAGAAGATGCCCTCGACCGCGCCAGCCGCACCCAGCAGGTGGCCGATCGCGGATTTGGTCGAGGACATCGCAAGCCCCTTGGCCGCATCGCCCCAAAGGCGTTCCACAGCGCCAAGTTCGAGGTCGTCGCCCATCGGCGTCGAGGTGCCGTGCGCGTTGACATACTGCACCTGGTCCGGCGTGACGCCGGCCGAGCGCAGCGCGGCGCGCATGCTGCGGAAGGCGCCGTCGCCATCCTCGGACGGCGCCGTGATATGGTGCGCATCGCCCGACATGCCGTAGCCCACGACCTCGGCGTAGATCTTCGCGCCGCGCTTCTTCGCGTGCTCGTATTCCTCGAGCACCAGAACCCCCGCGCCCTCGCCCATGACGAAGCCGTCGCGGTCCTTGTCCCAGGGGCGGCTGCCCTTGGTGGGCGTCTCGTTGAAGGCGGTGGACAGCGCGCGAGAGGCGCAGAAGCCGGCCATCCCGATCTCGCTGACCGCCGCTTCGGCGCCGCCGGCCACCATCACCTCGGCATCGCCAAGCGCGATCAGCCGCGCGGCATCGCCGAGCGCATGCACGCCCGTGGCACACGCCGTGACCACCGAGTGGTTCGGCCCCTTGAAGCCGTACTTGATGGAGACATGGCCAGAGGCGAGGTTGATCAGCGCGGAGGGGATGAAGAAGGGCGAAATTCGCCGCGTCTTGCCATCCTTGATGAGGACCGAGGCCTCGAAGATGGTCGGCAGGCCACCGATGCCGGATCCGATCATCACGCCGGTGCGGCAGCGATCGGCATCTTCTTCGGGCTTCCAGCCGGAATCCTCAACCGCTTCCTCCGCCGCGACGAGCGCGAGCTGGATGAAGCGGTCCATCTTCTTCAGATCCTTGACCGGGATCCACTCGTTGAGATCGAGCTTCCCCTCAGCCTTGGTGCCGACAGGCACCTGGCCGGCAATCTTCGCCGTCAGCTGGCTGACATCGAAGGACTCGATGACGCCGAGGCCGGATTCGCCCGCTGTCAGGCGCTTCCAGACATTCTCGACGCCAAGCCCAAGCGGGCAGGCGATCCCCATGCCCGTGACGACGACGCGCCGCGGCGCCGCGAGGTGAGAGAACACGCCTGGATTCCCCTGCCTGCCGTGTGAAGCGGGCGGCTCAGGCCGCCTTCTGCTTCTCGATGTAGTCGATCGCGTCCTTCACGGTCGTGATCTTCTCGGCCGCATCGTCCGGGATCTCGACCCCGAAGGCTTCCTCGAAGGCCATGACCAGCTCGACCGTGTCGAGGCTGTCCGCGCCGAGGTCGTCGATGAAGGAGGCTTCGGTCGTGACCTTCGCCTCGTCCACGCCGAGATGCTCGACGACGATCTTCTTCACCTTCTCCGCGGTTTCGCTCATGGACCGGGGTCTCTCCTGCTGCGGTCGCGCCGTGCCCGCCTGGGGGCGGGCGATGAACTCTGAAGGGCTAGTCGGAACTGGCCAGTCGGAACCTGTCTCCGTGCCTGCGGGCACGGCCGCCACGTCGCCGCGGTCGTGCCGGGCCCCGGGGCGGCGGGCTCTAACATGGAAGCGTCACTTGGCCTAGGCGGGACAAATGCGCAAGCGGGGGGCGCGGCCAGCCTGCCGCAAGAAGGTTCTGCCCCCCGCCGAAGGCCGTTTCAGACCATCGCCATGCCGCCATTCACATGCAGGGTCTGGCCGGTGACCCAGCCCGATTCGGCGCTGGCGAGATACACCACCGCGGCCGCCACATCCTCGGGCGAGCCCATCCGCTGGGTCGGGATGCGGGAGAGCAGCGCGGTGCGCGCGGCCTCCGGCAGGGCGTCGGTCATGGCGGTCTTCACGAAGCCAGGGGCGACGACATTCACCGTCACCCCGCGGGTTGCGACTTCCTGGGCGAGGGACTTCGACATCCCGATCAGCCCGGCCTTGGCCGCGGCGTAGTTCGCCTGGCCGGCATTGCCCGTGACGCCGACGATGGAGGCGATCGAGACCACTCGCCCCCAGCGCTTCTTCATCATGCCCCGCAGCGCGGCGCGTGCCAGGCGGAAGGGCGCCGTCAGGTCCACCTCCAGCACCGCGTGCCAATCGGCATCGCCCATGCGCAGCGCCAGCATGTCGCGGGTGAAGCCGGCATTGTTCACGAGGATATCGAGCGAGCCGGCCTCGGCTTCGATCTTCTCGACCAGCGCGGCGGGCGCCGCGGGGTCGGCGAGGTCGGCGGGCGCGACGATGACGCGCGCACCGCCCAGCGCCTCGGCCACGCGGACAAGCTCCGCTTCGCGCCGGCCGGTGAGGGCGACGGTGGCACCCTGGGCATGCAGGGCCTTGGCAATCGCCTCGCCAATGCCGCCGGTCGCGCCGGTGACGAGGGCGGTTTTTCCGGTCAGGTCGAACATGGCGCGGGGCTCCTCAGAGCGACTTGAGAAAGGCTTCGATGTCGGCAGGCGTACCGATGGCTTCGGCGCGGGCCTCGGGCGCGAGGCGCTTCATCAGCCCGGTCAGCACCTTGCCCGAGCCGATCTCGACGAAGCGATCGCAGCCCATCGCACCCATCGCCAGGATGCATTCGCGCCAACGCACCGTGCCCGTCACCTGCTTCACCAGCAGGTCGCGGATCTCGGCCGGGTCGGTCGCCTTGGCAGCGGTGACATTGGCGACGACCGGCACGGCAGGGGCGCGCATGGCGGCCTTCTCCAGCGCCTCGGCCATGGCATCGGCGGCCGGCGCCATCAGCGCGCTGTGGAAGGGGGCGGAGACGGGCAGCTTCATCGCCCGCTTCACCCCGGCTTCCTTCGCCTTCTCGATCGCGCGGTCCACCGCGGCGGCATGGCCGGAGACGACGATCTGCCCGCCGCCATTGTCGTTGGCGACCTCGACGACCTCCGTCTTCCCCGTCTCGGGGTTGGTGGCGGCGGCGGCGCAGATCTCGCGCGCCTGGTCGAGCTCGGCGCCCAGCAGCGCGGCCATCGCGCCGGTGCCCGGCGGGGTCGCCTTCTGCATGGCATCGCCGCGCAGGCGCAGCAGGCGGGCGGCGGTCGGCACATCGAAGGTGCCGGCGGCGGCGAGTGCGGCGTATTCGCCAAGCGAATGGCCGGCGACCAGCGCAACCCGGTCCTTCAGCGCGAATCCGCCTTCCTTCTCCAGCACGCGCAGCACGGCGAGCGAGACGGCCATCAGCGCGGGCTGGGCATTGGCCGTCAGGGTCAGCTCCTCGGCCGGTCCCTCGAACATCAGAAGGGAGAGCTTCTGCTTCAGGGTCTCGTCCACCTCCTCGAACACCTCGCGGGCGGCGGGGAAGGCGGCGGCGAGGTCGCGGCCCATGCCGGGGGCCTGGGACCCCTGGCCGGGGAAGGTGAAGGCAAGCGCCATGACGGGACCGTGACCTTGTCGTGGAAGGTCGCGCCGCCTAGGGCGAGGGGTGGGCAGGCGTCAAGGGGCCGGGGGCGGCCGGCCCCAAGGTCAGGGCGCGGAGGGGCGCGGCGTGCCGAGCCGCCGGCGCAGCGCGCCGACGATGGTCCTGGCCTGGCGGACCAGCCCCGCCCGGCCGAAGGGATGCAGGTAGCCGAGCGCCTTCAGCACGTGCCCATCGGCCGCCGCCTGGGCCAGGCTGTTGAAATCGTTCAGCTCCTGCCGGCGTGCCAGCGCCTGCAGCACCTCGGGCGCGGCGCCGGTCCGCCGCGCGACCTGCGTCATCCGCCGGTTGGCGGCGCTGTTGTAGAAGGTGGAACTCGGCCGGAAGGTGATCGAGCCGGGCCTGAGACGATAGATGTAATAGGCCGCCGGCGTCACGACGAAGCGCGCTCCATGCGCGACGCATTCGAAATAGTGCAGGAAATCCTCCCCGGCCCGGATCGCCTCCGAAAAGCGCAGCCCGTGCCGGTGCAGCAGATCAAGCCGGATCAGCGGCTGGACGAAACCGAGGCGGGAGGTGCCCGGTCGGTCCGGCATGTCGCGCGCCAGCATGTCGAGCAGCCCAAGCGGCTCGGCGCGGGCCATCTCGGCCTCGGGGAAATGCAGGCCGAGGTCGCGGCCCGTGTCGAAATCCTGCTGGATCAGGTTGTCGGCGATCATGTCCGCGCCGCGCGCCTCAGCCTCGGCGATCAGGCGCGCGATGCGCTCGGGCAGATAGAGGTCGTCGGAATCGAGCACCGTCACCCAGCGCCCGCGCGCGGCCGCATAGGCCGCGTTGCAGGCCGCGGATGGCCCGCCATTGACCGCCTGGCGCAGGACCCTGAGGCGCGGGTCGCGCGCCGCCCAATCGTCCAGGATGCGGGGGGTGGCGTCGGTGGAGCGGTCATCCACCGCGATCACCTCGATGTCGCGGCAGGTCTGCTCCAGGGCAGAGCGCAGCGCTGTCTCGACATAGGCGGCGGCGTTGTAGCAGGGGATGACGATGGTGGCGTCGGGCATGGGCGGTTGCCTCGGGGTGGGGGGGCGTCCGCACCTGTTGTGGGCCCGCGGCGGGGCGCCGCCAATTTCCGGCTGCGTCACGATCGCGCCAGCCCCGTCCGGCATGGCCGGGGCCCAGGCATGTTCGTGGGGCCGCATCTCTGCCCTTGCCCCGCCCCCCCCAATCGTGCTTTAGGCGCGCCTTCCCTGCCGGGATCCGAGGCATCGGTCCCGGCTATGCCCGCTTGCGCGCGCCCCTGGCATGGGCCTGGGCCGCCGCAAACAGCCGACCGGATGGCCGCGTCGCTGGGGCTGAGCCAGCCGAAGGGAGAGACGATGCCGCTCTATGAATGCGTGCTTCTGGCACGCAACGACGTCACGCAGCAGCAGGTCGAGACGATCGCCGACCAGGTCGAAGCGACCCTCAAGGCCGGTGGCGGCGAGGTTCGCAAGCGCGAATACTGGGGCCTGCGTGGTCTGGCCTACAAGATCAAGAAGAACCGCAAGGCGCATTACATGCTGCTCGGCGTCAGCGCGCCGCCGGCCGCCCTGCTGGAAGCTGAGCGCCAGCTCGGCCTGCACGAAGACGTGCTGCGCACGCTGACCATCAAGGTCGAGGCGCTGGAGGAAGGCCCCTCGGCCATCCTGGCGCGCCGTGGCGAGGACCGTGAGCGTGACCGCGGCTTCCGCGGCCCGCGTCCGGCCGGGCGCTTCAGCTCGGGCCGCACCGGTGGGCGCGAGCGTGACGACCGCGAGGAGTATCGCGCCCGTCCGCGCGAGGAACTCGGTGGCATGGATATGGACGCGGAGTGAGCTGATATGTCCGACCGTACCGAAGAGACCTCGAACAACCCCGCCGCCCGCCGCCCGGCCGTCGGCGCGCGCCGCCCCTTCTACCGGCGCAAGAAGTCCTGCCCCTTCTCCGGCCCGAACGCGCCGAAGATCGACTACAAGGACGTGCGCCTGCTCTCCCGCTTCCTCTCGGAGCGCGGGAAGATCGTGCCGAGCCGCATCACTGCGGTGAGCGCGAAGAAGCAGCGGGAACTCGCGCAGGCGATCAAGCGCGCGCGCTTCCTGGCGCTTCTGCCCTACGTCATCAACGACTGATCAGGGGCGGGGCCGCGCGCCATGCCGATGGACGGGACCAGCACGGGACAGGGGGGGCAGGCCAGCCTGCTCTCCGATCCGCGCTGGCTCGCCGCCGGCGCGGGCGGGCTTCTGGCGGCCTGTTGCACGCTTTGGGCTTTCCGTGGGCTGCCGCTCGGGACGCTCGGCTTCTGGCTCGCGCCGCTGCCGCTGTTCCTGGCGGGGATGGGCTTCGGCACGCTGGCGGCCTTCGGGGCGCTGGCCGTGGCGACGCTCGCGCTCTGGCTTTCGGCCAGCACGCCCGGGCTCTGGCTGTTCGTCCTCGGCTTCGGCGTGCCGCCGCTGCTGCTGGTCGCGGCGGCGCAGGGCAGCCGGGGCCTCGGGCTGCCGCTGGCGCTTCTCGGGATCCTGCCGGCGGTGGGCATCGCGGGGGCGGCCTGGTGGCTGGCCGATACGCCGGGCGGGCTCGAAGGCACGCTGCGCAACCTGACGCGGACGGCGCTGCGGCGTTTCGACATCGCGGCCTCCTCCGGCCTTGTCGCCGATATCGTCCGGGTCAAGGCCGCGGCGGTCGGCTTCTGGCTGGCGCTCGCCTGGCTCGGCAATGCCTGGCTTGCCGGACGCGGTCTGGCGCGCGCGGGCATCGCCCCGCCGGTGCCCTGGGCCACGGCCCGGCTGCCCGGCTGGTATGCCGCGCTGCCGGCCCTGGCCTGCGGGCTGTGGCTGGCGGCAGACACCGGCGCGGATGCGGTCCAACTGTCGGTCCTGCTCGTGCTGCTGGTGCCGCTGATGCTGCACGGCCTGCTGGCGCTGCATGGCGCGACGCGGGGCCGCGGGCAGCGCGTGCTCGTGCTCGGCGCCGTCTACCTCTCTCTGGTCCTGGCCTTCCTGCCGGCCTCCCTTGCGGTGGCGGGCTATGGGGCCTTCGACCTGATCACCCGTCGTTCCCCTTCCAACAGTGGTGGCGCGCGCCCCGCGCCGCCCCACAGCTAGAACGGTAGTGCCATGATCGAAGTCATTCTGATGCAGCGGGTCGAGAAGCTCGGCCAGATGGGCGAGCTGGTGAAGGTCCGCCCCGGCTATGCCCGCAACTATCTTCTTCCGCAGGGCAAGGCGATCCGCGCCTCCAAGGACAACCTGGCTCGCTTCGAGCAGGACCGCGCCCAGCTCGAGGCGCAGAACATCAAGCGCCGCGAGGAAGCCGAGCGCATCGCCGAGCGCGTCTTCGGCCTGTCGGTCGTCATCATCCGCGCCGCCGGCGAGAGCGGCAGCCTGTATGGCTCCGTCAGCTCGCGCGACATCGCCGATGCGTGCAAGGACAATGGCCTGACCATCGAGCGCAGCCAGGTCCTGCTCGAGACGCCGATCAAGACGACCGGCATCGTCCAGGTCCGCGTCGAGCTGCACCCCGAAGTGGTGATCCCGGTCGGCGTGAACGTCGCCCGTTCGCAGGAAGAAGCCGAGAAGCAGGCCCGCGGCGAGGACCTCCGTGCCGCCGAGGCCTCCGAGGCGGAAAGCCTGGAGGCCGAGCTGGCCGCCGAGCTCGCCGAGCTCGGCTCCGCGATGGACCGCTGATCCGTCGCGCCCCTGCCTGGGGCGCTGCGTCAGCCTTGAAGCGCGAAGGCGGACCCCTCGGGGTCCGCCTTTCGTGTTTTTGAGTTCGCAACGAGTGCCCTGGACATCGCCCAGCGCCGCGCCTTTCTTCCATCCTGCGACCGTGTCGTCGCCGAGAGGAGATCCGGGGGAGGGACCGGCCGGTGGACCGGATCGTCTCGATCGGCGTGTTCGAGCATGTCGGCATCGCGAACTACGCCACCTTTTTCCGCCGCATCCGCGCGGCGCTGAAGCCGGATGGCGTTGCGCTGGTGGATGCGATCGGGCGTATGGGCGGGCCGGGCCACACCAATCCGTGGCTTGCGAAATATATTTTCGCTGGCGGCTATTCGCCGGCGCTGTCGGAGGTGGTGCCGGCGATCGAGAAGGCCGGGCTCTGGATCGCCGACCTCGAGATACTCCGCCTGCACTAAGCGCTAACCATCGCCGATCGCCGCGGAGTGATGCGCAGTTCCGCGGAGGACGCCCTGTGCGTGCCGCAGCTCTTCCTGGCGTGACGTCAGCGCGGCCATTCGAGCGGGGCGAAGCGCATCACCGGGATGCGTGCCAGCGACAGCGTGCGGTCCTCGAGCGTCAGTGGCACCTCGATCTCCGGCTTGCCGTCCTGCGCAGAGGGGCGGGAGAGAAGCGGCAGCACGCCGCGCGCGGTCGCCGCGGCGCGGCGCCCAATCAGCCCGGCTTCGGCCATCGCCTCCAGCGCCTCGGCCGCGCCGGACAGGCGCAGCGTGCCCGCGCCCATCGGCTGTAGCGCCTCGTCGAAGGCGAGCGTGGCCGCCGCCATGCCGCCGAGCGGCCCCCAGCGCAGCCCAAGCCCACGCAGCTCCAGCGTGCCGCCGCCATCGCGCCAGGCCTCGGCGCGCGCAGCGGGCGCGCGGCCGCTGGGCAGCGGGCCGCTCAGCGCCAGCTCGGCCGAGAGCGTCGCGATGCGCCGCCCGAAGCGCGCGAGCGGATCGCCTGGCACGGCCGGCGGCAGGTCGAGCCCTTCGGCGAACAGGTTGAGCTCCAGCGCCGGCTCGGCCTCCGTCGCGCTGGCACTGCCGCGCACGATCAGCCGCGCCGTGGCAAGTTCCACACCGCCGCCCGGCAGGCCGATGCGCAGCCGCTCTGCCGCCAGCTCTGCCGTGTTCGGCAGCGTGTCGCGTTCCAGCGGCACGGTGGCGGTCAGCGTGTCGGCGGTGAAGGGAAACTCGGTGGCGCCGAGGCGCAGCCGCTGTTGTCCCGGCAGCGCCACCTGCAGCCGGTCGAGCCAGGGCAGCTCGACGCGCAGCACCGCGCGCTGCACAGCGAGCGTGACCCCGCCCGGCAGCGTCGCCGCCGCCCCGTCCAGCCGCAGCCGATCCACGCTGAGCGTTGCGGCCAGCGGCCAGCCGCCCCGCACGGGCGGGGCGTGCTCCACCTGCCAGCCATGCGCGCGGCGCAGCTGCACCCAGCTCTGCCAGCCGGCTTCCAGCTGTTCGGCCATGGCGCGCCAGAGCAGCGCATGACCGGCCACGAGGGCGATCAGCGCCGCCGCCGCGATCAGCGCGAAGCGCCGCGCGCGACGCGAAGGGGGCTTCCTGTCCATTCGGGCCAAGCCTATAGCCCAATGACCCGCCCGTGCAGCCCGCCCCCAGCCGATCAGCCCGTCTTTCCGCCCGGTCCGGCGCCGCCGCGCCCGGCGATCCGCCGCTCGCGCCCTGCGGGCAGATGTGGGTCTTCGCCTATGGCTCGCTGATCTGGCGCCCGGGCTTTGCTCATGGCGGGCAGCACCGCGCGCTGCTGCGCGGCTGGCATCGCAGCTTCTGCCTGTGGTCGCACCGCTACCGGGGCACGCCGGAACGCCCAGGACTTGTGCTCGGGCTCGATCGCGGCGGCGCCTGCCATGGCGTCGCCTTCCGCGTGCCCGGCAGCCACGCCGCCGAGGTGCTGCGCTATCTGGATGACCGCGAACTGCCGGATGGGGCGGAGGTGGTCTATCACCGCCGCCTGGTGCCGGTGCGCCTGTTGGACCCGGCGGGGATGGCCTCAGCTGGGGGCGAGGTGGTCCCGGCGGTGACCTATGTGGTCAACCGCGCCAGCCGCAACTACGCGCCCCGCCTGCCGGCTGAACGCGCCGCGGCGGTGATCGCCGAAGGCGTGGGCCAGATGGGGGCCAACCGGGATTACCTGCTGAACACGCTCGGCCATCTGGGCGCGCTTGGCGTCCGCGACCCGGGTCTCGAGCGCATCGCCGCGCTGCTGCCGGGCGCGGGCGGCCCTGCCTGATCGGGCGCGCAGCCGGGCCTTGCCCCAGCTTTCAAGCCGCTGACAGGCCACTTGACAGGCGGAGCCATCCACAGCAGCCGCGCGGTATACACCGGCCGACGGGCGGGCGATCCCGCGGGGATGCGCGCAAACCCCTGGGCCATGCACGCCGGCCCCCAAAAAACATTGATTTTTCAGATATATAGCAGACAGCGCGCCGAGCGGGCGGCGGCCCTGGCGTGAGTCAAAATCTTAGCGGAAAATCAGTGTTTGTAACACCTTGCGGGCACGTGCTGCCCCAACGGGCGAGCCGTTAACCCACAGATTTATCCACAGTTTCCTCCCTGAAGAGGCGGTCTGTCTCGGTCTCAATTGCCGCCGCCAACTCCTCCAGCAGCTTCGCCCGCGGCAGGCCCGGCGGCAAGGGAGGGAGGACGGAGATCCGGATCACCCCCGGCCGCTTCAGCAAGGCCCGCCGCGCCCAGACCCGGCCGCTGTCGGTCGCCACCGGGATGACCGGCGCCAAGCCGAGCCCGGCAATGGCGACCACGCCGGGCTGGTAGGGGACGCGCTGACCCGGGGCGGTGCGGGTGCCCTCGGGGAAGATCACCACCTGTCGTCCCTCCGCCAGCGCGGCCTGGGCGCTCCGCAGCATCGCCCGCAGCGCCGCCCCGCCGCCTTCGCGGTCCACGGGGATCATGCCCGCCTTGCGCAGATGCAAGCCGTAGAGCGGGATGGAGAGCAGCTCCTTCTTCATGACATAGGCGGTGTCCGGCAGCAGCGCGAGCCAGACGAAGGTGTCGAAGGCCGATTGATGCTTGGCGGCGATCACCACCGGCCCGGGCGGGATATGCTCCATCCCGCGCAGCTCCACCCGGACGCCGACGATGACCCGCAGCAGCGCGACCGACGCCCGCCCCCAGAACCGCGCCAGCGCCTGGATGCCCTGCCGCGGCGCCGCCAGCAGCGGCAGCCCGACCAGCGTCACCACCGCGGTCAGCCCGAAGAAGGCGACGTTGAACAGAAAGGCGCGAAGCAAAATCATCGACGGGCGGACTCCCGCGCCGGCATCAGGGCCGCAAGCCCCGCCAGCGCCACACCGAATTTCACGTATTCGCCGGCCAGCAGGAAGGCCGCGCGGCTTGGCGGCACCTCCCCGCTGCGCAGCCCGGACGGGGCGACGGGATGGGCCAGCAACTCCACCCCCGGCAGCGCGCGGCCGAGTTCGAGCAGCGCGCGCGGCATGTGATAGCCCGCCGTCACCACGCGGATCGAGCCGATCGGCGTCCCGGCCTCGGCCAGTGCAGCTGCCCAGGCCGCGGTCTCGGCCGCATTGCCGGCCGTGGTCGCCGCGGCTTTGCCGAGCGTCACCCGCCCCGCCAGCCGCGCCGGATTGCGCCCATGCGCGCGGGCGAGTTCAGCCAGCGTCAGCCGCGCCGCCGCCCCCGAGACCAGCAAGCGCGGTGCCGCGCCCTGTTCGAGCAGGCTGAGCGCCGTCTCCACCCGGTCCTGCCCGCCGGTCAGCACGACGATGGCATCCGTCCGCCGCGCCGCGGCCGAGGGGTCTGCCCCCGCCTGCGCGGCGGAGAGGAACCACAGGAATCCAAGGCCGAGCGCGGTGGCGCCGGCCAGCGTCACGCCAAGCCCGATACGCAGCCACCTCATCGGCGGCGATCCAAGGCTGACGCGCCCGCGCCTGGTGCCCGCTGTTGCCGGGCGGTGATCATGGCAGCCGGTGCAGCCAGCGCCGCACGGTCAGCTGCGCGGTGCCCCAGCCGACCAGATAGGCGGCCAGCGGGATGGTGCCGAGCACGCCCCAGGGCAGCGCTGCAAGCGCGCTGCCCTGCAGCCCCGTCCAGGGCGCGGCAAGGTCGGCGAGCAGCGCCAGTGCCGGCACCGAGGCGGCGGTGCCCAGCACCGCCCCGACCCCCGCCAGCAGCCCGAGCCGGCGCGCGAAGCGCCCGGCGATCTCGGCGTCCCGCGCACCCAGCCCGTGCAGCACCTCGACGGCATCGCGCCGCGCGGCAAGGCCGGCGCGCGTCGCGACGGCGACCACGGCCGCGGCCACGACGGCCACAAGGCCCAGCACTGCCCAAGCGAGGGCCTGCAGGCTGCGCGCCAGTGCCGCTAGGCGCTGTACCCAAAGCCCATGCGCCTCGACGACGGCGCCTGGCACCGCCGCGGCCAGCCTCTCCCCGATCAGGGCGGGGTCGGTGGCGCGATCGCGCAGGCGAAGTTCGATCACAGCCGGCAGGGCGATCCCCCCGCTGCCCTGTGCGGCGTTGCCGAGCCAGGGGCGCAGCAGCGCCTCAAGCCGCGCCTGATCCACCGCGCGCGCTTCCGCGACCTCCGGCAGGGCACGCAGCACGGCCAGCGCGCGTTCGGTGCGCGCGCTGTCCGCGCCGGGCAGTTGCACCGTGACCGCGGCGGCCGCGCCGCGCTGCCAGCGCCCGGCCAGCGCCGCGGCGCCCTCCGCACCCGCGACCGCCAGCGCGGCGAGCAGCGCCATCGCTGCCACCAGACCCGGCAGCAGCCAGCCCGCCAGCGCCCGGCGCAGCCCCAGCGGGTCCCGGGAGTACCGGCTACGCCGCGCCAAAATCGTCATCCCCGAGGTCGTAGACCGCGCGCGCATTATCCGGGTCGTGCAGGCGCCCGCCTTCCAGCCGCAGCGACGGTGCCGGGTTGCGCGCGACCATCTCCTCGTCATGGGTGGCGACGACAACGGTGGTGCCGGCGCGGTTCAATTCCCCGAGCAGCGCCATCAGCCGCCGGGCCTGCCGCTGGTCGAGATTCCCGGTCGGCTCGTCGGCGATCAGCAGGTCGGGCCGATGCACGACCGCGCGCGCGATGGCGATGCGCTGCTGCTCCCCGCCCGAGAGTTCGAGCGGCGCGGAGTCGGATTTCGCGTCCAGCCCGACCCAGCGGAGGATCTCGACCACATCGGCACGCAGCGACGCTTCCGGCTGGCCCGCCAGGCGCAGCGGCAGGGCGACATTGTCGAAGACCGAGAGGTAGGGCAGCAGCCGGAATTCCTGGAACACCACGCCGATGCGCCGGCGCACCGCCGGCAGCGCCGCGCGCGGCGCGCGAGAGGCGCGGAGCCCCAGCACCTCCACCTCCCCCCGTGTCGGCCGCAGTTGCAGGTGCATCAGCCGCAGCACCGAGGATTTGCCGGCACCCGAAGGGCCGAGCAGCCAGGTGAAGGAGCCGCGCGGCAGCGCGAATGTGACGTCGGTGAGCGCCTCCGGTCCCCATTGGCCGCGATGGGGGCCGCCGCCGGGGTAGCGCAATCCGACCGCCTCGAAGCGGATCATGAAGCGTGTCTGCCCGGTGCCGGGTTGCGCGCCAAGGGGGGAAAGTGCGGGGTGGACGCGCCGCGGGGGCGCATCCACATTCCGGGGGCCATGCGCATCGCCTGTCCCAACTGCGCCGCCGCCTATGACGTGCCCGACGCGCTGCTGGCCTCGGGCCCGCGGTTGCTGCGCTGCGCCCGTTGCAGCACGGAGTTCCCGGCCGCCCTGCCCGAGGCGAAGGCGCCGCCTGAGCCCGAGCCCCAACCGGAGCCCGAGTTGGCGCCGCAAGCCGCGCCCTCGCCCGACCCCGCCCCGCCAGAGCCATCCCCTGCGCCGGCGCCACCCACCGACTTAGCGGCGCCGCCGCGGGAGCGCCCCGCGCCGACGCGGGGCCCGGCCGTGCCCTCGCCGATCGAAGCGCTCGATGCGCCCGCGCCCCCTGGCCAGGGCCGGCTTGCGGCGGCCTGGATCGCCTCCTTCGGCGCGATCGGCGCAGGGCTCTTCGCCCTGGTCCACTGGCAGGCCGAGATCGCCGCGGCTTGGCCGCCGGCCGCGCGGCTCTATGCCGTGCTCGGCCTGTCCTGACCCGAGCCAAACGTTCCGCGCCATGCAAGACGACGCCATCCGCGACCTGCTACTGACCACGCGCCGCATTGCCGTGGTCGGCGCCTCCGACCGGCCCGACCGGCCGAGCCACGGCGTGTTCGGCTTCCTGCTCGCGCGCGGCTACGACGCGGTGCCGGTGAACCCGGCGCTGGCCGGGCGCGAGATCCATGGGCGCCCCGTGCTGGCGCGCCTCGACGAGGCCGGGCCGCTCGACATGGTGGATGTCTTCCGCCGCAGCGCCGAGGCCGGCGCGGTGGTGGATGAGGCGATCCGCCTCGGCGCGCGGTCGGTCTGGCTGCAGCTTGGCGTCGTGGACGCGGCGGCCGCGGCGCGCGCGCAGGCGGCGGGGCTGCGCGTGGTGATGGATCGCTGCCCGGCCATCGAATGGCAACGCCTTGGCCTGCCGGGGCGGATCGGTCACTGACTGTCACACGGCCGCTGCTTGAAAAACCGAGGCCCGCGGTCCAGGTTCTGAGCCGCATGAATTGCCGGTAAGGATTCGCGGGATGCCTTGCCGGAGCCGCTTCCCGCATCGTGTCGCAACGGCAGAGAAGGGACACTGAGCACCATGACGGACGAGGAACGCCGGATCATCACCAGCTTCGTGGAGCGGGTGAGCGGCGCGAACGCGGCGCAGCCCCGCCCGGCCTCGCCCTGGGGCGCGCTCGGCGGCGGCCAGCCGGCCCAGCCGGCGCTGCCCCCGGTCGATCCCGAGGCCGACCGCCTGCTGGCCGATCTGATGGCCCGCCATCCGGAGGCGCGCTACCGCCTGACGCAGATGGCCTTCGTGCAGGAGGCCGCGCTGGTCGAGATGACCAACCGCATCCAGCAGCTGGAATGGGAACTGGAGAACGCCCAGCGCCAGGGCGCCGCGCAGCAGAATCGCGGCATGCTGGGCGGGCTGTTCGGCGGCGGCGCGCGCCCCGCACCGATGCCCCCGCGCCCGCAGCCGCAATATCCGCCCGGCCACAACCCGGCGATGATGCAGCGCAGCGGCCCGGGCTTCCTCGGCACGGCGATGATGACCGCGGCCGGCGTTGCCGGCGGCCTGCTGCTCGGCAATGCCATCATGTCCGCGATCGGCTCCGGCGGCGCGGCGCAGGCGGCATCGGGCGGTGCCTTCGGCCAGGATGCGGTGCCGACCTCCGGCGGCTGGGACCAGGGCGCGCAGAATGACGCGCAGGCCTATGACCAGGGCGGCTACGGCAACGACGCCGGCGCCCATGACCAGGGTGGCTATGAGGACGAGGAATACTGATCCCGTTCCGCGCCAACCGCACGAACCCCGGCACCGCAGGGTGCCGGGGTTTTTTCTTGCCTTGATCCTGGAACCGAACCGGCGCCATCTGCCGCCGCCATGCGCTTGCCGGACCTCGATCTCGACCTCCTTCGCTGCTTCGTGCTGGTCGCGGAGACGCGCGGCTTCACCGCCGCCGGTGAGGCGCTCGGCCTCACGCAATCGGCCGTCAGCCTGCGCATCAAGCGGCTGGAGGAGATCACCCGCCGGCCACTGTTCGAGCGCACGACGCGCGCGGTCGCCCTGACGCGGGAAGGGGAGCTGCTGCTCGGCTACGCGCGGCGCCTGTTGGCCCTGAACGATGAGGCGGTGCGGCGCATCGCAGCCCCGCCGGTCGCCGGGCGCCTTCGGCTTGGCGTTGCCGATCATTTCGTGCCGCGGAGCCTCGCGCCGATCCTCGCGCGCTTCGCCCGCACCTACCCCGAGGTCCGGCTGGAGGTGGAGGTCGGGCGCAGCCATGAACTCCGCGCCAAGCAGGCGGCCGGCAGCCTCGACCTCGTGCTCGGCAAGCGCCGCGACGGGGAGACGGCGGGCACGCCGATCTGGACCGAGCAGGTGGTCTGGGCCGCCGCGCCGGACTGGGCCCCGCCCGAAGGCCGCCCGCTGCCGCTGGCGCTGCTGCCCGAGGGGTGCCTCTTCCGGGAACGCGCCCTGGCAGCACTCGCCCGTGACGGGCGCGACCATGAGGCGGTCTTCACCTGCGACAGCCTGCTGGGCCTGGCCGCCGCGGCGCAGGCCGGCTTTGCGCTGACCGTGCTCGGCCGCTCCGGCTTCCCGCCGGGGCTGGTCGAGGTGCCGGGCCTGCCCGAGCTCGGCGTGGTGGAGATGGCCGTCTTCGGCGATCCGGCCGGCCGCCACCAGGCCGTGGAGCCGCTGATCGGCTTCCTGCGGGAGAGCCTGGTCGGCTGATCTGCAATTTCAGGTTGTGTGGCGCCGCGGATTTCGCTCACCCTTCGAAGGGAATGCCGAAGGCGCAACCATGACCCTCGAGCCCGCCGGCGCGGCGCGCATCATCCTCGTCTTCGGCACCCGGCCGGAGGCGATCAAGATGCTGCCCCTGCTGGCGGAGTTGCGCCGCCGGCCGGGGGTGGCGCCCATCGCGCTCTCGACCGGCCAGCATAGCGCGATGCTTGACCAGGCGCTGGCCGCCTTCGGGGAGCGGTGCGAGCGCGCGCTGCCGCGCCTGCCGCGCGGGCTGTCGCTGTCCGAGAGCTTCGCGCGCGTGTTGACCGGCGTCGCCGACGTGATCGCGGCCGAACGGCCCGACCTCGTGCTGGTGCATGGCGACACCACCACCGCGCTCGCCGGCGCGCTTGCGGCCTTCCAGGCGCGCGTGCCGATCGGCCATGTCGAGGCCGGGCAGCGCAGCTTCGACCTCGACCGGCCCTGGCCGGAGGAGATGCACCGGGTGGCGGTGGATGCGATGGCCGATTTGCTCTTTGCGCCGACGCCGCGCGCCGCGGCCAATCTCCGCGCCGAATACCGCGCGCGAGGGCGGATCCTGGTGACGGGCAACACCGGCATCGACGCGCTGCTGGATTTACGCGCGCGGCTTATGCGCGACGCCACGCTCGCCGCCGATGCCGAGGCTGCGCTGCCGCCGGCCGATCCCGCGAAGCGCCTGCTGCTGGTGACCGCGCATCGGCGTGAGACGCTCGATGGCGGGCTGCTTGGCATCTGCGAGGCGGTGGCCGCACTCGCCGCGCGCGGCGATGTGGAACTGGTCTGGCCGCTGCATTCCAACCCCGCGGTGCGCGGGCCGGTACTGCGGCGACTGGCGGGTGTCACGGGTGTGCATCTGCTCGATCCGCTCGATCCCCTGGCGATGGTGGCCTTGCTTGGCCGTGCCACGCTGGTGCTGACCGATAGCGGCGGCCTGCAGGAAGAAGCGCCCGCGCTCGGCAAGCCGGTGCTGGTGCTGCGCGAGACGACCGAACGGCCCGAGGTGGTCGAGGAAGGCGTCGCGCGGCTCATCGGCACCGATCCCGCGCGGATCGTGGCGGAGGCAGCGCGGCTGCTGGATGACGCGGCGGTGCATGCGGCGATGGCACGCGCGGTCTTCCCCTTCGGCGATGGCAGCGCGGCGCGGCGCATCGCCGATGCCATCGAGGCGTGGCACGGCCAGCCCGCGCCGGTGCAGATGGCGCTTGCCGAGTGAGCACGGTCTGCGTGCATGGGCTCGGCCATGTCGGCCTGCCCGTGGCGGCGCTGCTGGCAGAGGCCGGGCATGAGGTGACGGGCTGCGACCCGTGCGCAGAGGTCGTCGCGGCGGTGAACGCGGCGCGCCCAGGATCGCCGGAGCCTGGCCTCGATGCGTTGCTGGCGCGGGTGGTGGCCACAGGGCGGCTCAGCGCCGGGGCACGGCCCGTCGCGGCGACGTTCCATCTCATCGCCGTGCCGACGCCGCTCGCCGCGGGCCACGCGCCCGATCTTCGCCATGTGCATCAGGCCGCCGATGCCATCGCGCCGCTGCTGCGTGCGGGCGATACGGTGATCCTGGAAAGCACGGTCCCGGTCGGCACAACGGAGGCGCTGGCCGCGCGGCTGGCGGCGGCGCGCCCTGGGCTCGCCGTGCCGGGTGCCGTGCATGTCGCGCATTGCCCCGAACGCGTCCTGCCCGGGCGGCTGCTGCACGAGCTGATGCACACCGATCGCGTCATCGGCGGGCTGACGCCGGCCTGCGCTGAGGCCGCCGCCGCGCTCTACCGCGATGTGGTGCGCGCTGCGTTGCTGCCGGCGACGGCGCGCGTGGCGGAGATGGTGAAGCTCGCCGAAAACGCGTTCCGCGATGTGAACATCGCCTTCGCCCATGAACTCGCAGCGATTGCCGAACGGCTTGGCGTGGATGTGCGGCAGGTGATCGCGCTGGCCAATCGGCATCCGCGCGTCGGCATCCTCTCGCCCGGTGTGGGGGTGGGCGGGCATTGCATCGCGGTGGACCCCTGGTTCCTCGTCGCCGCGGCGCCGACGGAGACGCCGCTGATCCAGGCCGCGCGCGCGGTGAACGACGCCGTGCCGGGGCGCGTCGTCGCACAAGTGAAGGCCGCCGCGTTAGGCTTCGCCGCACCGCGCATCGCCTGCCTTGGCCTTGCCTACAAGCCCGATGTCGCCGATTTGCGGGAGAGCCCGGCCGTGGCGATCGCAACAGAGCTTGCGCGCGCGGGCTTCACGGTGAGCGTCGCCGATCCCTTCGTCGCCGCGCTACCCGCGGCGCTGCGCGACGTGCCCCGGATGGAGGCCGCGGCGGCGATCGCGGCCGCCGATGTCGTCGCGATCCTCGTCGCGCACATGTCCTTCCGCGTACTGGATCGCGCGGTGTTCGAAGGCAAGGTGGTGGTGGATGCGGTGGGGCTGTTCGCGCGCTGAGATGCGCGCCGGCTCACTCCACCGTCACGCTCTTCGCCAGGTTGCGCGGCTGGTCCACATCCGTGCCCTTCAGCACCGCGACGTGATAGGCCAGCAGCTGCACCGGGATGGCATGCAGGATCGGCGCGGAGAAGGCGCTCGCGCTCGGCAGCTCGATCACCTGTTCGGCGAAGCGGCGCAGCGCAGGCGCGCCTTCCGCATCGGTGAAGGCCATCACCCGCCCGCCACGCGCGGCCGCTTCCTGCAGATTGCTCGCCGTCTTCTCAAACAGCGGGCCGGAGGGGCAGAGCGCGATCACCGGCACATTGCTGTCGATCAGCGCGATGGGGCCGTGCTTCATCTCGCCGGCGGCATAGCCCTCGGCGTGGATGTAGCTGATCTCCTTCAGCTTCAGCGCGCCTTCCAGCGCGATCGGGAACAGCGCGCCGCGGCCGAGGAACAGCACGTCGCGCGCCTTCGCCACTTCCTCGGCCAGCGCGCGGATCTGTGCATCCTTCTCGAGGATCGCGGCCGCATGGCTCGGCACCTGCAGCAGCGCCTGGGTCAGCTGCGCTTCCTCGAGCGTCGAGAGCGTGCGCCGCGCGCGACCGAAGCCGACCGCCAGGCAGGCCAGCACCGCGAGCTGCGCCGTGAAGGCCTTGGTGGAGGCAACCCCGATCTCCGGGCCCGCCACCGTCAGCAACGCGGCGTCGGAGGAGCGCGCCATCGTGCTCTCCGGCACGTTGACGATCGAGAGAATGCTCTGCCCGCCGTCGCGCAGCAGCTTGAGGGCGGCCATCGTGTCCGCCGTCTCACCCGATTGGGAGACGAGGATCGCGCCCCCGCCCTCGGCCAGCGGCGGGTCGCGGTAGCGCAGCTCGCTGGCCACATCGGCGTCGCAGGGAATACGCGCGAACTGCTCGATCCAGTAGCGCCCGACATGCGCGGCAAGGTACGCGCTGCCGCAGGCCGTCAGCGTCAGGCGCGGGACGCGCGCGGGGTCGAAGGGCAGGCGCGGCAGCCGCACTTCCGCCGTGCGCGGGTCGAGATACTGGCGGAGCGTGTCGCCGAGCACGGCGGGGTGCTCGTGCAGCTCCTTCTCCATGAAGTGGCGGTAGTTGCCCTTGCCGACGATGGCGCCCGAGACGGCGGTCTGCACGACCGGGCGCGCGACCGGGGCGTCGGCCGCGTCGAAGAAGCGCGCCTCGGCGTCTGTCAGCACCACCCAGTCGCCTTCTTCCAGATAGGCGATGCGGCGGGTCAGCGGCGCGAGCGCCAGCGCATCGGAGCCGAGGAACATCTCCCCCTCCCCGAAGCCGACGGCCAGCGGCGCACCCTGGCGGGCGCCCAGCATCAGCCCGCCATGGCCGGCGAAGATCGCCGCCAGCGCGAAGGCGCCGTGGACGCGCTTCAGCGCCGCGCCGAAGGCCGCGACGGGCTCCAGGCCCTGCGCGAGCAGGCTGTCGAGCAGGCGCACGAAGGTCTCGGTGTCGGTCTCCGTCTCGAACAGATGGCCTTGCGATTCCAGCTCGGCGCGGAGTTCGGCGTGGTTCTCGATGATGCCGTTATGCACCACGGCGACGCGTGGGGTGGCGTGGGGGTGGGCGTTGCGCTCGGTGGGGGCGCCGTGGGTGGCCCAGCGGGTGTGGCCGATGCCGGTGCTGCCCGGCAGCGCGTCCGCCGCCAGCACGGCGGCAAGGTTCTGCAGCTTGCCCTCCGCCCGGCGGCGGGCAATGCCGCCATCGAGCAGGGTCGCGACGCCGGCGCTGTCATAGCCGCGGTATTCCAGCCGCCGCAGCGCATCGAGCAGCAGCGGCGCGGCCTGGTTGCGGCCGATCACACCGACGATCCCGCACATGGGCCTTCATTCTCCTCTGCCGGTCCGGCACCGGGCTCGGTCCCCCTCTAGCCTGTTCCGGGGGGCAGCGGAATCGCCTGGGGACAAGCCGCGGATCACAGCCTGTTGCCGGGTCTTTCCGGCGCATGGCCGACCTGTCCAGCGGCGCATTGACCGCCCGTCCCCCTCGGCGCAGCTTGCCGCCATCTTGCAGGAGCCCGCGCCGCCATGGCCGATGCACCGCCCGCCACGCCGGGCCGCGCCCACCAGGACGCCCGCATCATCGCGCTGATCGGCACGGGCCACTTCCTCAGCCACTTCTACATGCTCTGCCTGCCGCCACTGTTCCTGACCTGGCGGGATGCCTTCGGCGTGAGCTTCGCCGAGCTCGGCCTCGCGGTCGCGCTGATGAGCGCGGTGACGGCCGCGCTCCAGACGCCGGTCGGGTTCCTGGTGGACCGGCACGGCGCGCGCCCCTTCCTGGTGGGGGGGACGCTGCTGATGGCGCTGTCCATCTCCGCCATGGCGTTTGCGCCTGGCTATTGGGCGATCCTGCTGCTGGCGGTGCTGTCTGGGGTCGGCAATTCGGTGATCCACCCGGCCGACTACGCGATCCTGGGTGCGTCCATCGACAAGTCGCGCATCGGGCGTGCCTTCGCCATGCATACCTTCACCGGCAATCTCGGCTTTGCGGCGGGGCCGCCGGTGGTGGCGGCGATGCTTTTGGTGATGGATTGGCGCCCGGCACTGCTGATCCTCGGCCTGCTGGGCGTGCCGGTGGTCGCCGCGATCCTGTGGCAGAGCCGGATCCTGCAGGACCAGGCGAAGCCGAAGGGCCGCAAGGGCGAGGTCGGCGGCCGCGAGTTGCTGCTGTCGCGCCCGATCCTGCTGTTCTTCGCCTTCTTCCTGCTGTCCTCCATGGCGGGCTCGGCGATCCAGGCCTTCTCCATCACGGTGCTGGGCAAGCTCTGGGGCACGCCGGTCGCTGTCGCCTCGCTGGCGCTCACGGGGTACATGGTGGGCGCGACGGCGGGCACGCTGGTCGGGGGCTGGTATGCTGATCGCTTCGCGCGGCATGTCCCCTTCATCCTGGTGCTGACGCTGATCGCGGCGGGGCTGCTGGTGGTGCTCGGCCTGGTGCCGATGCCCGAATGGCTGCTGCCGCCGGTCGCCTTGCTGGCGGGGCTGGCGCTCGGCTCCTCGCGCACGCCGCGCGATGTGATGCTGAAGGAAGCCTCGCCGCCCGGGCAGATGGGCAAGGTGTTCGGCTTCGTCTCCGCGGGGCTCCCGCTCGGCGGTGCCATCACGCCGGTGCCTTTCGGCATGCTGATCGATGCGGGGCTTGCGGTGCTGGTGCTGCCGGCGGCGGCAGCGCTGCTGCTGCTCTCGCTGCTCTGCATGGGGGGCGCGGCCGGCGCCGTGCGGCGGGAGAGGCTCAGGGCGGTGCCGGCGGAATAGCGCATGGATACGCTCGATCTCGTTCTCCGGCTGCTCGACTGGATGGGGATTGCGGTCTTCGCGGCCTCCGGTGCGTTGGTGGCCAGCCGCAAGCAGATGGATGCGGTGGGCTTCGTGCTGATCGGCGTCGTCACGGGCTTCGGTGGCGGCACGCTGCGCGACCTGCTGCTGGGGCGCACGCCGATCTTCTGGCTCGACCGGCCGGAGCTGCTGGCGATCGCGGCGGCGGCCTCCCTGCTCGTGTTCTTCACCGCGCATCTGGTGGAAAGCCGGTTTCGCGCGCTGCTCTGGGCGGATGCGCTGGGGCTGGCGCTGTTCGCGGTGGTCGGGGCGGAGATCGCGCTGATCGCAGGCGCCGACCCTTGGGCGGCGGTGCTGCTCGGCGTCGTCACGGCGACCGCGGGCGGCATTGTCCGCGACGTGATCTGCATGGAGATCCCGCTGATCCTGCGGCGCGAGATCTACATCACCGCCGCGGCCGTCGCGGCGACGAGCTATGTGGTCCTGCGCCTGGCGCCGCTGCCGCGCGATGTCGCGCTGCCGGCGGGGATCCTGCTGGGCTTCGGGTTGCGCGCGCTGGCGATCCTGCGCGGCTGGTCGCTGCCGCCCTACAAGGCGCGGCCGGCGCGGGATTATGCCGACCGGCGTTGACGGCGCCTGACGTCAGGCGCAGCGCTGCGATGCCTCCGGTGTCGCGAAGCCTTCGAAGTGCGCGAGGTGACGCGCGGCCTCGATCCACAGCAGCTGGCGATCGCCCGGCACGATATGCGCCTCGCCGGCGATGAGCCGCCGCGGGTCGAGCGCGGAGGCGCGAGTGTAGCGCACCGACAGCCCGTCCTCCTGCACCTCCCATTGGCGGATCGGCAGGGCGCGGCAGAACAGCAGGAAGCGCACCGACATCAGCCCGGTGCCATCCGCCGCCAGCAGCAGCCGCGCCGCGCCGCCATCCCCGGCCAGCAGCGCCGTGCGCCCGACCCAGTGCGGGAAGGGTGGGATTCCATCGTCGCGCGCCATCGCCGGCCGCGCCGGCATGGCCAGCGCGAGCAAGGGCAGGGCGGAAAAGGAGCGACGAGCTATACAAGGCATTACATTATCGCGGTTTCTGCAACGAACCGCTTCTGTAATGCGTAAGTTATGAACGAAACCCGTGCGGGCTTGTTACCAATGGTTCACTCGGCCCCACTCGGCCACGATCCGGCCTTCGTCGAGCACGATGAAGCGGTCATGCGCGGCCGCGGTCAGGCAGGCGTGGTTCGGCACGATCCGGATACGGGCGCCGACCGGCAGCGCGGCGAAGGGCAGGGTGCCTTCGGTCGCGCGGATCTCGCCATGTTCCTGGTGCACGCGCGCCACCACCGCCCCACCCGCGAGCGGCGCGCCGCCAAGGTCGAGGACGCGGCCGAACTTCCAATCCTGCGGGCCGGCTTCGGTGCTGCGGTCCTTCGACAAGGCGAGTGCGCCGGCATCCACCAGCACCGTTCCGCGCGCCGGATAGCGCCCTGTGACGGAGGCGAGCACCGTCACCGCGATGTCGGTGAGCCCATGCGTGCCGATGCCGGCCTGGAACAGATCGCCCAGCATGTAGACGCCCGCCCGCATCTCCGTGATGCCCTCAAGCGTTGCCGCATGCAGCGCGGTGGGGGAGGCGCCGGCCGAGACGATGCGCGGCGGAAAGCCGGCTTCGCGCAGCCGCGCGGCGGCGCGGAGGATGCCCTGCCGTTCGGTCTCCGCAATCTCGGCCATCGCTGCGGGGCTTCGCCCCGCATAGGAATGCCCGGAATGCGAGAGCACGCCCGCGCAGCGTGTGCCGAGCGTGGCGGCGAGTTGCAGCAGCTCCGCGCTGTCGGGCGCGACGCCGGCGCGGGCCTCGCCCACATCCACCTCGATCAGTGCTTCCAGCTTGCCTGGATGGGCGGCGATGGCGCGCGCGGTGTCGAGGTCGTCGGTGATGACCTTCACCGCATGCCCTGCCGCGTTCAGCGCGGCGACCGTGTCGAGTTTCTGGGGCGTGATGCCGACGGCGTAGATCTGATCGCCGAATCCGTGATCGGCGAAGTAGCGCGCCTCCGCCAGCGTCGAGACGGTGATCGGCCCTTTGCCGGGGGCTGCGAGCTCGGCGATCTGTGCGTTCTTCGCCGTCTTCATGTGCGGGCGCAGCACGACGCCGGGATGGCGCGCCACGGCGGCTGCCATCTGCGCGATGTTGCGCTTCAGGATTCCGAGGTCGAGCAGCAGGCAGGGGGTGGGGAGGTCGTGCAGTGTCTTCACAGCGCGAGCCCCAGCATCTCCGCATAGCGCGGGGTGGATTTGAGGCCGGTGCCGGTCAGCACGACCACTGCCGTCTCCGCGGCGCCGATACGGCCATCAGCGCGCAGTTTCGCAAAGGCCGCGGCGGCCTGGGCGCAGGTGGGCTCGACATAGACGCCGCCGCGGGCGAGCGAGAGCGCGGCGGATGCGATCTCCGTCTCCTCCAGCAGCACCGCGCCGCCCGCGCTCTCCTGCAGCGCGCGCAGGCATTCCGTGAGGCGCAGCGGCTGCGCGATGGCGGTGCCCTCCGCGATGGTTGGCTGCGCTGCGACCGCCGGCAGGCCGAGGGCCGCGCGCGCGATCGGGCCGCAATTCGCGGGCTGCGCGGCCCAGATGCGCGGCAGCTTCGCGATCTGGCCGGCGCGCAGCAATTCCCCGAAGCCGAGCCAGCAGCCGAGCACGTTGGAGCCCGCGCCGCAGGGCACGATGACATGGTCGGGCGCCCGGAAGCCGAGGTCCTCCCATAGCTCGTAGGCCAGCGTCTTGGTGCCTTCCAGGAAGAAGGGGTGCCAATTGTGGCTGGCGTAGAAGATCTCCTCGGCCTTGCTCAACGCCGCATCGGCGCAATCCTGGCGCGAGCCCGGGATCAGCTCGATCGCCGCCCCGGCCGCGCGCGACTGCACGGTCTTGGCGGGGCTGGTGGAGGCGGGGACGAAGATTGTGGCCGCCATGCCGCCGGCGGCTGCATAGGCGCTGACCGCCGCGCCGCCATTGCCCGAGCTGTCCTCCAGCACCGCGGCGATCCCCTGGTCGCGCAGCAGGGAGAGCATCACGGAGGCACCGCGATCCTTGAAGCTGCCGGTCGGCATGAACCATTCGCATTTCAGCAGTGCCGTGCCGCCTTCGATCGCGCGTTCGATCAGCGGCGTGCAGCCCTCGCCCATGGTGATCGGCGCCTTGGGCTGGAATGGAAAGGCCGCGGCGTAGCGCCAGATGGAGCGCGTGCCGGTGGCGATCTCGGTGCGTCCGATGCCGCGGCGTTCGGTCAGCATCAGGGGCTCGCGGCCATCGCCGCACCAGCGCGGTTGGTCGAGCGACCAGCTGCGGCCGCTTTGGGGGTCGAGATAGGATTGCATGGCGCGATGATCGGCCCGTCGGGGCGGGCCGGCAAGCGCCTGATGCCCGCCGTGGAAAGGACTGACCTGCGACCCACAGGGCCGAGGCCGCGAATGCGGCCCGCGGCTTATGCCGCGAAGCCAAGCTGCGCGGATGCGCAGCGCCCGGCGTCTGAGGGGCGCGAAGGTTTCACCTTCGCGCGCTCGAAAAAAGCCCCGCATCATTCGGTCGTGCGCCAGTGCCGGACATGGCCAACCGCGCTCTGGAACAGCCGATGGACGGCCTGCAGCAGCGGCAAGGGACGCGCCGTGCCCGGTTTCATCAGCTCCGACATGATGGATTTCAAGGCTTCGGACAAATGCGGCTTCGGCAGCCAGCAGGGCGCGGAGGGCAGGGCAGCGGCGAGGCCCAGATGCCGCGCATAGGCAATGGCCGAGGGCGCGACGCGGAAGGCCCGGCGGAAGGCGCGTTCCACGAACCAGGCGATGCCGCGCAGCGGGTCGCCCCGCATCAGGGGGTGGTCGGCGACGCGCAGCAGCATCTGGTGCAGCTGGCGGGTGAGCGCGGCGCGGCGCAGCGCGCGGTGGACGCTGTCGGGGCGGCCGAATGCGGCCGGCAAGTCGCGCCACGGCCCCTTGGAGCAGGCGATCCAGAAGATGCCATCCCAGGTCCGGCGGGCGTCCTGCGCCGGCCGCCCGGCGCCGCCGCGCCGGAGGCATTCGGATAGCGAGGCCCATTCGGCATCCGTCATGGGCCGCCAGGGTTGTGGGGCGGTCTGGCGCCAGGGGAGGGCAGGTGTGTGGGGGGAGGGGGCGTGCATCGCCCGAATATGCAGGAATTATATCCTATATTTCAACGCTTGTCTGATGGTCCTGCCGGGGAAGGCACGGCTGGGCGGAGAGCAGGCTTCCGGGACTCCGGGCCGGGGCCTAACCCTTCTGTCCTGACGTCCAAACCAGCCCGAGCATCCCATGTCCGATTTCGACACCGCCATCGCGCCGCACCTGCCCGAGTTGATCGCGCTCCGCCGCGATCTGCACGCCAACCCTGAGCTCGGCTTCGAGGAGCATCGGACCTCGGCGCTCGTCGCCGAAAAGCTGCGCGGCTGGGGTATCGAGGTGACGGAAGGTGTGGGCCGCTTCGGCGTGGTGGCGACCATCCGTGGCAAGCGTCCCGGCCAGGGCGCGATCGGGCTGCGCGCCGATATGGATGCGCTGGCGCTGACCGAGATCACGGACCTGCCCTATGCCTCCCGGACGCCTGGGAAGATGCATGCCTGTGGCCATGATGGTCACACGACCATGCTGCTCGGCACGGCGCAGCTGCTGGCGGAGAACCCGGATTTCGCGGGCACCGTCCATCTGATCTTCCAGCCCGCCGAGGAAGGCCGCGGCGGCGCCCAGGCGATGCTGGCGGATGGGCTGTTCGAGCGCTTTCCCTGCGACGCCGTCTATGGGCTGCACAACATGCCGGGCCTGCCGCTCGGGCAATTCGCCACCCGCAAGGGGCCGCTGATGGCGGGCTCCGGCCGGTTCCGCGCGGTGTTTCGCGGCACGGGCGGGCATGGTGGCAATTCGCCGCATCTGGCGACCGACGTGACCATCGCGATGGCCATGTACATCCAGGCGCTGCAGACCATCGTCAGCCGCAGCGTCGCCGCGCGCGATACCGCGGTGGTCAGCGTCGGCCACATCGCAGCTGGCTCGCCCGATGCGCTGAACGTCATGCCGTCGGAGCTGCAGATCGGCGGCACGATGCGGTCCTTCACACCCGAGGTGCAGGCGCTGCTGGAGCGCCGCATCCAGGACCTGGCCGAGATCAGCGCCGCAGCCACCGGCACGACGGTGGAGGTGGAGCAGTTCTGGAACGCGGTGCCGACCATCAACCACGACCGGGAGACCGATGTCGCGGTCGCGGCCGCGACGGCCACTGTCGGCACGGCGCTGGTGGATCCCAACGCACAGCCGGTGACGGGGGGCGAGGATTTCTCCTTCATGCTGCGCAGGAAGCCGGGCGCCTTCGTCTTCCTCGGCACCGGGACGGAGGAGGCGCTGCACACGCCGCGCTACGACTTCAACGACGCGATCATCCCCCACGGCATCGGCTTCTTCCTGCATGTCGTGCAGCAGGAATTGGGCTGAGGCTGCTCCGATGACCGCGGCCGCGTCAGCCCCGCAGGGCTGACGCGGCGCGGCCGGTTCAGCCGCGGAGCGAGGTGGCGTCGAGCCGCGGCGCATCGAAGGCGGCTGCGCCGAAGGCCACCAGCGCATCCGCCCGGGCCGCATCCCAGCCGCCATAGAGGCAATTGGCGCGTGCCTTCGCCTCGATCTCCGCGCGGGAGAGCGGATCGGCGGCGCCGCCGCGAAGGTTCGCCTGCCGCTCCTCTACCACCGAGCCATCGCGCAACGTCACGCGGACATGGCCGGTATAGGCGCGCGGATAGGGGTTCGCCGGGTCCACGACATAGCTGACCTTGGCGCAGAGCGCGCGCAGATCCGGGCGCTGCACCATCTCCTCGGTGAAGGCCTCGAGCCCGGCGCCGCCGAGCACGAGCCCCGCCGCCACGCCATAGGGCACGCTGAACTTCGCGGCATAGGCATTCGGCGGCGACTGCTTCGAGGCCAGCGGCTCCCACAGCCGGTGCAGGATGCCCTCTGCCGTCTCGCAGGTGATGGAGACGACGTCCTCGGCCTTCACGCCGCGCTCGGCCAGGCGGATGGCGCAATCCACATAGGGCTGCGTCATCGTGCCATTGGCCCAGGGCTTGAAGGCGATGGTCCGCGCGACCCAGTCGGTGCCGAAGCCGTCGAGCAGCGCGGGCCAATTGCCCTCCGGGTTGCGGGCGAAGCCGTAGAACAGGCCGTGCGGGCCTTCGAAGACGGTGCGGGGCCCAAAGAAGCCGCCCTTGGCGAGCAGCGCGGCGCGCAGCCCCGCCTGCGCCGCCCAGCCCGGATGCAGCCGCTTCGTCCAGGCGCCATCGGTCAGGTATTCGATGATGCCGGAGGACATGGACCCCGCGATACCCATCGCATCCACCACCTGCCGCGGCGTGAGGCGCAGCGCGACCGCGACGGCGAGTGCCGCCGCCGGGGTGCCAAGCGCCGAGGTCGGGTGGAAGCCGGCCTTGTGCACGGCCTTCGGGATGACGGTGGACAGGCGGCAGGCGGCTTCCGCGCCCACTGCGATGCCGCGCATCGCATCGGCGCCGGAGATGCCGAATCGTTCGGCCGCGGCGAGCACCGCCGGGACCACGACGGCGCCGGAGTGGATCGGGCCGCCTTCGAAGGTGTCGTCGTAATCCTCGCCATGCGCGGCCAGGCCGTTGACGATGCAGGCATCCGACGCGCCGAGGCCGCCGGCATGGCCGAAGGCGGTACAGGGGCCGGGGCCTTCCGCCGCGCCGGCCGCGGCCGCCACGTAATCCGTGCCGCGCGCCGACACGCAAAGGCCCGCCACATCGATCAGCAGCCGTTCGCAGGTCTCGCGCATCGCCGCCTCGGGCTGGGCGGCGAGGGCGGCCGCGGCGAGCCGTTCGGCGATGGTCGGTGCAGTGGTCATGGCGTGTCCCCGGGTTGCCGGCGCGGCGGCGGGCGCCGCGCGGGGCGGCAATGTATGCAACGGCACACAAGGCTGCTAGCCTGCGGCGCGTAGCGTGGCGAGACGTTCGCGCAGCAGGAGGAAGCCGCATGGCCGGCACAGTGGCTGGGGCGGAAGCACCGAAAGCGGAATATGGCGTGGCCGCGCTCGGCCTTGGCGTGACCAGAGCGCTCGGCGCCTTCGCGTCCGGGCTGCGCTTCGACCAGCTTCCCGCCGCCGTTGTGCATGAGGCGCGGCGTGGCGTGCTGGACTGGATCGGCTGCGCGCTGGCGGCCAGCCGGCATCCGACGATCCGCATCCTGCTCGACACCTTCGAGGCCACGGGATCGCCCGCGATCGCGACCGTGCTCGGCCAGGGCGGGCGGCGGCTTGGGCTGCTGGATGCGCCGGTGGCGAATGGCCAGATGGGCCATCTGCTCGATTTCGACGACACGCATATGGGCGGCGTCGTGCTGCACACCTCCTCGCCGCTGCTGGCCGCGCTGCTGGCGCTGGCGGAGCACCGGCCGGTCAGCGGGCGCGAGCTGATCGCCGCCTATGTCGCCGGCTTCGAGGCCGGCGTGCGCGCGGGGCAGGGGGCGCCGGCGCATCACGATGGCGGCTGGCACCTGACCGGCACCCTCGGCGCCATCGCCGCCGGTGCGGGCAGCGCCCGGCTGCTCGGGCTCGATGCGCAGCAGGTGACGCATGCGATCGGCATTGCGACGACGCAGGCGGCCGGCATGCAGCAGAACCGCGGGACGATGTGCAAATCCTTCCACGCCGGCAAGGCCGCGTCCTCCGGCGCGCTGGCCGCGCTGCTGGCGGCGCGCGGCTTCAACAGCTCGGACGAGATTCTGGAAGGCAAGCGCGGCTTCATCCGCATCTACAGCACGACCTCCGCGCCCGAGCGCATCACGGAGGGACTGGGCGAGCGCTTCGAGATCGCGCGCAACGGCTACAAGCCCTATGCCTGCGGGATCGTGCTGCACCCGCTGATCGATGCGATGATCGCGGTGCGCGAGGTCGCCGGTCTGCCGGCGGCGCAGGTGGAGCGCGTGGAGCTCCGCGTGCATCCGCATGCGGTGAAGATCACCGGCGTGGATGATCCGCGATCGGGGCTGATGTCGAAGTTCAGCATCAACCACTCGGCCTCCGTCGCCTATCTCGACGGCAATGCGGGCGTTGCGCAGTACACCGATGCGCGGGCGGGCGCGGCCGATGTGCTGGCCTTCCGGCCGAAGATCCACGTCTCCGTCGTCGAGGATTTCCGCAAGGACCAGGCGCATGCGACGCTGATCGCGACCGATGGCCGCCGCTTCGATGCGCCGGTCGCCCATGCCTCCGGCACGGTGGATAATCCGATGTCGGATGCGGCGCTGGAGCGGAAGTTCCTCGGCAATGCGGTGGGTGCGCTCGGCGAGGATCGCGCGCGCGCCATCGCGCAAGCGGTCTGGACGCTCGATGGCATGGCGGATGTGCGCGATCTCCTCGCGCTGTGCGCCTGACCATGGCGCGCGGCTTCGATCGTGATGTCCTGCCCGGCCTCGTGCTGGCGGGGCTTGGTGGCTATGTCGCCTGGCGCGCGCTGGGCTGGGAATTGCTGACCGAGGACGGGCCGGGGCCGGGCTTCTTCCCGCTGGGCTATGGCGTGCTGATGCTGGCGCTGTCCGCGCTGCTGGTGCTGCGCGCCGTTGTGCGGCCCCAGGCTGCGGGCGAGGCCGAGTTGGGCGGGGGGCATCTGCGTCCCTTGGGCACCTGGGCCGCCTTCGCGGGCGCGGCCTTCCTGATGCAGTGGATCGGCTTTGTCGCCGGCTTCGCGATCCTGGCGGCCTTCATCGTCGTCTTCGTGTTTGGCAAGAGCCCAGCGCGCGGCGCGGTGGTGGGGCTGGCATCGGCCGGAGGCTTCTGGCTGGTGTTCGAAGCCCTGATGGGTGTTGGCCTGCCGGCCGGCCCCTGGGGGTTCTGAGCGATGGAAACGCTTCTCGCGCTCGGCCAGGGCTTCGGCGTCGCGCTGCAGCCGGTCAACATCTTCTGGTGCCTGGTGGGCTGCTTCCTCGGCACCATCGTCGGCATCCTGCCCGGGCTTGGGCCGGCGGCGACCATCGCGCTGCTGCTGCCGCTCACCTTCGGCATGGACCCGACGGGCGGGATCATCATGCTGGCGGGGATCTATTTCGGCGCGAAATACGGCGGCTCCACCACCTCGATCCTGCTGAACATCCCAGGCGAAGCGTCGTCCGTCGTCACCTGCCTCGATGGCTATCAGATGGCGCGGAAGGGCAGGGGCGGGGCGGCGCTCGGCATCGCGGCCATCGCGTCCTTCATCGCGGGGACCTTCGGCATCGTCGCGCTGACGCTGCTGGCGCCGCCCATTGCCGCCTTCGCGCTGCGCTTCTCCTCGCCGGAATACTTCGCACTGATGGTGCTGGGGCTGTCGCTGGTCGTGGTGCTCGGCGGGTCTTCTCTCATCAAGGCGCTGCTGTCGCTGCTGGTCGGCCTCTGGCTCACCAGCATCGGCACCGACCTGTTCACCTCGCAGAGCCGCTTTACCTTCGGCTCCTCCTTCCTGCTCGGCGGGATCGACTTCATGATCGTCGCCGTCGGCCTGTTCGCCATCGCCGGCGTGATGGAGAGCATCCGCGCGCGTGAGGAGACGAAGCCGCTCCCCGTCCCCGACCGGCTGCGGGAGCTGATGCCGTCCTGGGCCGAGCTGAAGGCCTGCCGCTTCGCCTTCCTGAACGGCTCCGTTGTCGGCTTCATCGTCGGCGTGCTGCCGGGTGCGGGATCCTCCATCGCCTCCTTCATCTCCTACGGGGTCGAGAAGGCGGTGTCGCGGCATCCGGAGAAGTTCGGCACCGGCGTGCCGGAGGGCGTGGCCGCGCCGGAAGGCGCGAACAATGCGGATTCGGGCGGCGCAATGGTGCCGCTGCTGACGCTTGGTATTCCGGGCGGCGGCAGCACCGCGATCCTGCTCTCGGCGCTCGTGGTCTGGGGCGTGAAGCCAGGGCCGCTGATGATGACGGAGAGCCCGGAGATCTTCTGGGGCCTGATCGCGAGCCTCTACCTTGGCAGTGTGATGCTGCTGGTGATGAACCTGCCGCTGGTGCCGCTCTTTGCGCAGATCCTCCGTATCCCGGTCTATGTGCTGTTCCCGATGATCTTCGGGCTGGCGCTGGTGGGCGCCTTCGGCGTGTCCGACAATCCGGTGAACCTGATGCTGCTCGCGGGCTTTGGGTTGCTTGGCTATGTGATGCTGCTGTTCGGCTTTCCGCCCGCGCCGCTCATCCTCGGCTTCGTGCTGGGGGATGCGATGGAACGCGCGGTGCGCCAGTCGCTCACCATGTCCATGGGCGATCCGACGATCCTGGTGGAACGGCCGCTATCGGCCGTGATGCTGGCGCTGGCCCTGCTGGTCTTGCTCTCGCCCATCCTGTCCCGGCTTCTGCGCCGACGTGGCGCAGCGACAGTATCCTGACTGCAAACAAAGGGAGGAACACGACATGCAGCGTCGTCATCTGCTGGCCGCCGGCGGCACGCTTGCGCTGGCCGCGCTCGCCCGGCCGGCGCAGGCCGCCTGGACGCCCTCGCGCCCGATCGAGTTCGTGGCGCATAACGGCCCGGGCAGCGGGCCGGATGTTTTCGCGCGCGCGCTGATCTCCGCGATCGAGCAGGACCGGATCTTCACCGGTCGCATCCAGGTCGCCAACCGCGTCGGTGGCGGCGGCGCGACGGCGATGAACTACATGATCGAGCGGCGCGGCGACCCGCATGTCATCGGCATCTGGACCAGCCTTTGGATGTCGCTGCCGCTGGTGCAGGCCGAGGCACGGTCCTTCGTGACGGATATGACCGCGATCGCGCGCGTGGCGATCGAGCCCGCGGTGATCATCGTGCGCGGCGATTCGCCCTATCGCAGCCTGGCCGATTTCGTCGAGGCGGCGAAGGCGCGGCCGGGTCAGGTGCGGCAATCGGGCGGGTCGCCGACCGCGCGCGATGCGTTGGTGCGCCAGCTGCTGATGGCGCACACGGGCGCGCGCTGGGCCTTCATCTCCTTCCCCTCGGGCGGGGAGCGGATGTCGGCGCTGCTCGGTGGCCATGTGGACATGATGGTCGCGGAGCCGGCCGAGATCCGCGAGCAGGTGCGCGCCGGCCGGCTGCGCATCCTGGCCACCGCGACCGCCACGCGCCTGCCGCTGCTGCCGGATGTGCCGACGCTGGCCGAGGCGGGCTTCCCGATCGCCGATGTCATCCAGGCGCGCGGCCTGGTGGCCCCCCCGGGCATTCCGGAGGAGGCCGTCGCCTTCTACGGCGACCTGTTCCGTCGCATGACGGAAGGCCCGGCCTGGCAGAAGTACGTCGAGGACAACCAGCTGCAGAGCGCCTTCCTCTCGCCCACCGACACGGCTGCCTTCTTCCGCGACTACCAGGGCCAGCTGCGCAACATCCTGCAGACCGGCGGCGTGCGGCTGGCGCGCTGACGGTGCTGGAGCCGCTGGCGGCACTCGGCGTCGGGCTTGCCGCCTATGGCACGGCGATCATCGGCGGGTTGGCAGGCTACGGCACCAACCTGCTGATGCCGCTGGCGCTGGTGCCGCTGGTCGGCGCCGCGGCGGCGATTCCGATCCTCGCGGTCTCGGGGCTGTTCAACAACGCCTCGCGGCTCGTGGTCTTCCGCGACCGCGTGGAATGGCGGCCGGTGCTGCCGCTGACGCTGGCGGCGATCCCGTCCTGCTTCGTCGGCGCCGCGCTGTTCACGCTGCTGAGCGGGCCGCAGGTGGCGCTGCTGCTGGGCCTGACGCTGCTCGCCACCGTGCCGTTGCGGCGCTGGCTGAAGGGGCGGCGGCTCGAGATCGGGACGGTTGGCATCGTGCTGCTCGGGATCGTGTTCGGACTGGTCACCGGCGGCACGCCGGGCGGCGGCGTGGTGCTGACGGCGGCGTTGGCGGCGCTCGGGCTCCGGCCGCAGGTCGTGGTCGCAACCGATGCGGCGATCTCGCTGGTGGTCGGGCTGATGAAGGTCGCGACCTTCCAGGCGCTGGGTGAATTGCCGCTGGGATCCTGGCTGCTCGCGCTGGTGATCGGGCTGATCGCCATCCCGGGCGTGATGACGGCGCGCTGGCTCGGCGACCGGATGAGCCTGTCCGTGCAGGGCGTCATCCTGGAAGTGGCGATCCTGGTCGGTGGGGCCGCGCTGGCGCTTCGTGGCCTCGGCTGGGTGTAGGGAAGGGGAAGCATCATGGCCGGATCGGCATCGCAGCCGCTGTCGGAAGAGATCGTCGCGCTGGCCGGCTATATCGCCGCGGCTGGCGCGCGCCCGCTGCCGGAGGAGGTGGCGCGCAAGACGCGGCTGCATCTGCTCGACACGCTCGGCGCCATCGTCTCCGGCACGCAGCTCGCGGCAGGCCGGCATGGTGCGCGCTTCGCGGCCGCACAGGGCGGGGTGGAGGAGGCGCTCGCGGTCGGTGCGCGCGCGCTGCTGCCGGCCTCCCAGGCGGCCTTCGCCAATGCGATGGCCGCGCATGGCGACGAGACGGATGACAGCCACCTGGCCGGGCGCTGCCATCCCGGCTGCGCGATCGTGCCCGCCGCGCTGGCGGTGGCGGAGCGCGAGGATGCGGATGGCGCGGCGCTGCTCAGGGCCATCGCGCTCGGCTACGATGTCTGCGTGCGGGTGAACCTCGCGCTTGGCTTCCCCTCGCCGGCGAAGGCGAAGCACAGCACGCACAGCATCGGCCCGGCCTTCGGCGCGGCTGCGGCCTCGGCGGCGCTGCTGCGGCTGGATGCGCGGCAGGCGCGACACATGCTGTCCTATTCGGCGCAGCAGGCGAGCGGCATTCCCTTCTGGAACCGCGACAATGACCATGTGGAGAAGGCCTTCGACTTCGCCGCCATGCCCGCGCGGAACGGCACGCTGGCGGCGCTGATGGTCGCCTCCGGATTCACCGGCGTGGAGGATCCGCTCTCCGGCCCGCATAACCTGTTCGCCGCCTTCGCTGAGAAGCCCGACCGCGCCGCGTTGGTGGAGGGGCTCGGCACGCACTTCGAGATCATGCGCGCATCGGTCAAGAAATGGTGCGTCGGATCGCCGATCCAGGCGGTGCTGGATGCGGTCATGGCGATCACCGGCGGCGTGCCACAGGACCCGTCGGCGATCGAGGCGATCACGCTGACCATGCCGGATGACCGCGTCCATATCGTGGATGACCGCGCCATGCCGGATGTGTGCGTGCAGCATCTGGTGGCGGTGGCGCTGCTGGACGGGGCGCTCGGCTTCGCCGCGGCGCATGACATCCCGCGCATGCAGGACCCGGCTGTGCGCGCGCTGCGGGCGAAGATGACGCTGGTGCCGAGCCCGGAGCTGACCGTGGCGGTGCCCGCCCGGCAGGCCATCGTCGCCATCCGCTTCGCGGGCGGCGAGGAGCGCCGCCACCATGCGGTTGCGGTGCGCGGCACGCCGGACAACCCGATGACGGAGGCGGAGGTGGAGACGAAGACCCTCGACCTCGTCGCGCCGCTACTGGGCGATCGCGCGCCAGCGCTGCTTGCGGCCCTTAGCGACATGGCGGGCCTTCGCGTGCGCGACCTTCGCCCCTTGCTGCGCCTCAACGACTTGCCGGAGAGCCATCCATGACCAACCAACCCATGCTCGGACAGGTCGCGCTGATCACCGGCGGCGTGCGCCGCATCGGCCGCGCCTGCGCGCTGGCGCTGGCCGAGGAAGGCGCGGATGTCGTGCTGCACGCCCGCAACTCCCGCGAAGAGGCCGAGGCGGTGGCGCGCGAGGTCGAGGCGCTCGGCCGTCGCGCCCTGGTGCTGCTCTGCGACATCACCGATGAGGCGGCGGTGGAGGCGATGTTCGCCGAGATCGACCGCGTCTTCGGCCGGATCGATATCCTGGTGAACAACGCAGCGCTTCGCGGCGAGGCGCATTTCACCGAGATGACCTACGCCGAGTGGAAGCAGATCACCGGCGTGATCCTGGATGGCGCCTTCCTGGCGTCGCGGGCGGCGCTGCGGCGCATGGCGCCGCGCGGCTATGGGCGGATCGTCAGCATGGGCGGCGTCAGCGCGCATCTCGGCGCGAAGGAGCGCGCGCATGTCGGTGCCGCCAAGGCCGGGCTGATCGGGCTGACGCGCGCGCTGGCGGTGGAATTCGCCGCGCAGGGCGTCACGGTGAACTGTATCATCCCCGGCAAGATCGGCGGCAAGCGCGCCGCGACGGCGGGGAAGGGCATCGCGGGCGCGCCGCTCGTCGGGCGCGAAGGCGTGCCGGAGGATGTGGCGGAGATGGTGCGCCTGCTGTGCCGGCCGGCGTCCTCCTTCATCACCGGCCAGAGCGTGCATGTGAATGGGGGGCTGTTCCTGCCATGACGGCGCTCTCCTCCGTTGCGTCCGGCGCGCCCCGCCTGGCGGCGGAGGAGGAGGCCGACCTGTCCCGCGCCGAGCGCGTCTATCGGCATCTGCGGGAGGGAATCCGCGCCGGGCTCTACCGCCCCGGCCAGCGCCTGCGCGAGGTCGAGATCGCGGCCGCGCTCAGCACGAGCCGCACGCCGGTGCGCGAGGCGATCCGCCGGCTGGAGGCGGACCGGCTGGTGGAGGATGCGCCGGGGGGCGGGCTGGCGGTGACGCGGCTCGACCCGGCGCGGGTGCATGAGCTGTACATGTTCCGCATGGCCATCGAGGGCATGGCGGCCGAGATGGCGGCGCTGCAGGCGGGGGAGCTCGATCTGGCGGAGATGTCCGACATGCTCGAGCGGATGCGGCTGGCGGCCGACGATGCCGCGCAGGCCGCGCTGCTGAATCGCATGTTCCATGAGGCGATCTACCGGGCCGCGCGGAACTCCTTCCTCAGCCATGCCATTGCGGCCATGACGGATGTTTTGGCGCTGCTGCCCGGCACCACCTATGCGCTGCCCGGCCGCGCGGCGGAGGTGTTGCTGGAGCATGAGCGCGTGCTGCGCGCCATTGCCGCGCGCGACCCCGAGCAGGCAGCGCGGGCGATGCGGGAGCATATCCGCAATGCGTCGCAATTCCGCCTGCGGATGACCGCGGCCCAGGGGCTTGGCGGCGGGCAGGCCGCCGGCTGACGCTTGGCCGGTCTCAGCCGGTCGGGTGTTCGGCCATGGCCGGGCCCGGGGTTGGGGCGCGTGTCGCCTCCTCCAACGCGAAGACGCGTAGCGCGCTGGCCAAGGGCAGGGTGGGATCGGCGCGGTCCGCATCGAGCTGCGCCACCAGCGCAGCCAGGCTGCGTCCTCGGCGGGATGCGGCGGCTTCCAGCGCCGCCCAGAATTCCGGCTCCAGCGCGACCGAGGTCGCGTGGCCGGCGAGGCGGAAGGAGCGTTTGCGGAGGTGTTTCATCCGGCCTCTGCTCCCGCGCCGGGGCGAGTCATCGCCTCGGGGCGGACCCAGCGGTCGAAATCCTCGGGCGCCACATAGCCAAGGCGCGCGGCGGCGTCCTTCAGCGTGATGTCCTGCGTGAGGGCGAGCTTCGCGATCTGCACCGCCTTGTCATAGCCGATCCTGGGGTTCAGCGCCGTCACCAGCATCAGCGACTTCGCCAGATGATCGGCGATGCGGGGCAAATTGGGTTCGAGCTTGTCCACCATATGCGCGGCGAAGCTTGCAGCGGCGTCGCCGATCAGGCGGGCCGATTGCAGCACGGCCTGGATGATGACGGGCTTGAAGACGTTCAGCTCCAGATGGCCCTGCGCGCCGGCAATCGTCACCGTGGTCTGGTTGCCCATGACCTGGGCCGCGACCATCGTTAGCGCCTCTGACTGCGTCGGGTTGGTCTTGCCGGGCATGATGGAGGAGGAGAGGCCGTCGGCGGGGATGATCAGCTCGGCGAAGCCGGCGCGCGGGCCGCTGCCAAGCAGGCGGATGTCATTGCCGATCTTGGTGAGCGAGACGGCGACCGTGTTCAGCGCACCGTGCAACTCCACGAAGGCATCATGCGCGCCCATGCCTTCGAAGGGATTGTCGTTCGCGGTGAAGGGCAGGCCCGTCAGAGCCGCCATGTGCTCGGCGAAAACGCGGGCGAACTCCGGGTGGCTGTTGAGGCCGGTGCCGGCGGCCGTGCCGCCCTGCGGCAGCGCCATCAGCCGCGGCAGCGCATCGCGCAGCCGCGCCATGCCGAGCTCCACTTGCCGCGCCCAGGCGGCGGCCTCCTGGCCGAGGGTGACGGGCACGGCATCCATCATGTGGGTGCGGCCGATCTTCACGATCTCGGCCCACTCGGCGGCGCGGCGGGCGAGGGCGGCGTGGAGTGCCGCGAGGCCGGGGAGGGTGGTGTGCGTCACGGCCTCGGCAGCGGCGACATGCATCACTGTCGGGAAACTGTCGTTGGAGGATTGGCCGCGATTGACGTGGTCATTCGGATGGATCGGCGCGCGCGGATCGGCCGAGCCGAGGGCGCGGTTGGCCAGATGCGCGATCACCTCATTGGCGTTCATGTTGGTCTGGGTGCCGGAGCCGGTCTGCCAGACGGGCAGCGGGAATTCCGCATCGTGTCGGTTCGCAGCGATCTCGGCTGCGGCGGTGGCGATGGCGTCGGCGATATCGGGGGGCAGTTCGCCGAGCGCCTGGTTGGCCTCGGCGGCGGCCTGTTTCTGCAGGCCGACGGCGCGGAGCAGCACGGGCGGGAAACGCTCCGTGCCGATGGCAAAGAGGCGCCGCGCGCGCTCGGTCTGCGGGCCCCAGAGCCGGTCGGCGGGAATCTCGATGGTGCCGAGGGAATCCGTCTCGATGCGGGTGGCTTCGGTCATGGCGTTCCTCCTGCTCCGGAGATGGGGGGGCTTGCGGGCCGCCGACAAGCTTGGCCCCGGTGCGGCGGCGCTGCTAGGTTCCGATCCAATCCGGGAGAGGAACGCACCATGCCCTTCGATCGCCGGCGGCTTCTGGCCGCGTCCGCCGCAACGCTCGCCACGCCGCTGTTCAACATGGGGGAGGCGCGGGCGCAGCAGGCGCGCCCGATCGTGCTGGTGGTGCCCTATGCGCCGGGTGGGGGCACGGACCTGACGGCGCGCGAATTCGCGCACAGCTTCAGCGAGGCGCTGGGCGGGCAATCGGTGGTGATCGAGAATCGCGGTGGGGCGGCGGGGCATATCGGCTCGGTCGGCGTGTCGCGTGCGCGGCCGGATGGCACGACGCTGCTGTTCGCCGTCTCCACCAACCTGGTGGTGAACCCGAATGTGCATCGCACGGATGGCTCGGACCTCATCAACACGCTGGCGCCGGTGGCGCAGATCACCTCCTACCAATACGTGCTGGTGATTGACCCGCGCCTGCCGATCCGCAGCCTGCAGGAGCTGATCGCCTATGCGCGCAGCCGCCCGCGCGGGGAGCTGACCTATTCCTCGGGTGGTGTGGGCAATGCGAACCACCTGGCGGGCATCCTGTTCTCGGACGCGGTCGGGATCGAGATGGAGCACGTGCCCTATCGCGGTACGGGGCCGGCGCTGCTGGATGTGGTGGCGGGGCGGATCACGATGAACTTCTCCTCTCCGCCGCCGGCGATCCCGCTGGCGCGCGAGGGCCGCCTGCGCGCCATCGCGGTGACGGGGGAGCGGCGGATGCCGGCGATCCCGGATGTGCCGACGTTGGAGCAGGCGGGGCTGCCGGGCGTGACGATCACCGGCTGGCACGGGATCTTCGCGCCGTCTGGGACGCCGCGGGAGGTGATGGACCGGCTGGAGGCTGCCGCGCGCCAGGCCGCGGCGAATCCGCGCTTCGCGGGGCGGCTGGATACGGATGGGCTTGAGCCATCGCCGGTGCGGCCGCGCGATGCGTTCATGGTGGCGGTGCGGGAAGAGTATAATTTCTGGGGCCGCAAGATCCGCGAGCTGAACCTGCAGCTGCAGTAGGCGGTGGCATCAGGCGGCGCGCGGTCTGGACTGATACCACGCGCTGGGCGGCCCCCCCTCACCCAGCCCTCTCCCCCCGTTGGGGGGAGAGGGTGAGTTTGGAAGGGCCGTTCGCGTCAGCTGCCGAAGGCCTCGCCGTAGCTGGCGATTTCGATGAGGTTGCCGTCGGGGTCGCGGCAATAGACGGAGCGGATGGGGCCGAGCGCGCCCTGCTTCGCTACGGGGCCAACCTCCACCGCAACACCGCAATGCTCCAGATGCTCGACCACCTGGTCGGGCGGGAGGGTGACGACGAAGCAGAGGTCGTCGCTGCCGGGGATGCCGCCGGCCGCACCCGTGAACCAATTCTCCTGCGTTGCGGTGACGGGGCGGAGGTTGATCTTCTGCCCACCGAAGCGCAACGCGGTGCGGCGGGTGGCGGTGCCGAATTCCTCGCGCTCCATGCCCAGCACGCGCTGGTACCAATTGGCCGAGATTTCGACGTCGCGGCAGGTGATGACCAGGTGGTCGAGGCGGTCCACGGCGAAGCGCATCAGTTGGATCTCCGGAGTCGCGCGGTAATCTCGATTTCGATCTTCATGTCGGGCGATTGCAGCCCGGCGACGAGCATGGTGGCGGCGGGGCGCGCGGTGCCGAGGTGGCGCTTCACAACAGGCCAGCAGGGCGGCCAGTCGGCGCGCTCGGGCAGGTAGAAGACGACGCGCACCACATCGTCCAGCGTCGCGCCGGCCTGGTCCAGCGCGGCGGCGATGTTGCGGAAACACTGCTCGCATTGCGCGACCACGTCATCGGCGATGGTCATGGTCGCGTAGTCATAGCCCGTGGTGCCGGAGACGAAGATGTCGTCCCCATCCACCACGGCGCGCGAATAGCCGATCTGCTCCTCGAACGGTGATCCGGAGGAGATCAGCCGGCGGGGCATCGGCTACTCAAGGCCCTCGTAGAAGTCGTTGCCCTTGTCATCGACCACGATGAAGGCGGGGAAATCTTCCACCTCGATGCGCCAGATCGCTTCCATCCCAAGCTCGGGATACTCCAGCACTTCCACCTTCTTGATGCAGTCCTGCGCGAGGCGGGCGGCGGGGCCGCCGACACTGCCGAGGTAGAAGCCGCCATAGGTTTTGCAGGCGTTCAGCACGGCCTTGGAGCGGTTGCCCTTGGCCAGCATCACGAAGCTGCCGCCGGCCTTCTGGAAGGCCTCGACATAGCTGTCCATGCGGCCGGCGGTGGTCGGGCCGAAGCTGCCGGTCGGCATGCCCTGCGGCGTCTTGGCGGGGCCGGCGTAATAGACCGGGTGGTTCTTCATGTAGTCGGGCAGGCCATGGCCTGCATCGAGCCGTTCCTGCAGCTTCGCATGCGCGATGTCGCGCGCGACCACCATCGGGCCGGTCAGCGAGACGCGCGTCTTCACCGGGTATTTCGAGAGCGTCGCGCGGATCTCGCTCATTGGCCGCGTGAGGTCGATCTTCACGACCTCGCCGCCCAGGATCTCGTCGGTGGTCTCGGGCAGGAAGCGGGCGGGGTCGTGTTCGAGCTGTTCCAGGAACACGCCGTCGGGCGTGATCTTCGCCTTGATCTGGCGGTCGGCGCTGCACGACACGCCGATGCCGATCGGCAAGGACGCGCCATGCCGCGGCAGGCGCACCACGCGGACATCATGGCAGAAATACTTGCCGCCGAATTGCGCGCCGATGCCGAGCGACTGCGTCAGCTTGTGCACTTCCTTCTCGAACTCGACGTCGCGGAAGGCGTGGCCGGTGATACTGCCTTCGGTCGGCAGCGCATCGAGGTAGCGCGTGGAGGCGAGCTTGACGGTCTTGAGCGTCGCCTCGGCCGATGTGCCGCCGATGACGACCGCCAGGTGATAGGGCGGGCAGGCGGAGGTGCCGAGCGACTTGATCTTGTCTTCCAGGAACTTGAGCAGCTTGTCCTTCGACAGCACGGCGCGCGTCTGCTGTAGCAGGAAGGTCTTGTTGGCCGACCCGCCGCCCTTGAGCACGAACATCAGGTGCATCTCATCGGCGTGGTGCTCGCCGGGCTGCGCCATGATGGAGAACTCGACCGGCAGGTTGTTGCCGGTGTTCTTCTCCTCCCACATCGTGAGCGGCGCCATCTGCGAATAGCGCAGGTTGGTCTCGGTGTAGGTGCGGTGGACGCCGTAGCTCAGCGCCTCTTCCTCGTCGCCTTCCACCCAGACGCGGCCGCCCTTCTTGCCGAAGACGATGGCGGTGCCGGTGTCCTGGCACATGGGCAGCACGCCGCCGGCGGCGATGGAGGCGTTCTTCAGCAGGTCGAGCGCGACGAAGCGGTCATTCGCCGTCGCCTCCGGGTCCTTCAGGATGTTGGCCAGCTGCTGCAGATGCGCCGGGCGCAGCAGGTGAGAGACGTCGCGGCAGGCCTGGAAGGCGAGTTGTTCGAGCGCCTGGGGCGAGACCTTCAGGACGCGCTTGCCCTCGACCTCGATGGTGGAGACGCCGGCGATGTCGAGCTTGCGGTAGGGGGTCGTGTCCGCGCCGAGCGGGTACATCGGCGAATAGGCGAAGCCGGGCGCGCGCGCCGGCTTTGTCGCATGCGCATCGGCATCGAGGGGCGGGGTCATGGTCGTTCTCCGCGGGCAGCAGCCTTTCCCGCGGTGGTAGCCCAGCCGGGCGGGCGCGCCAACGGCACCCGGGGTGAGCTACTCGCGGGCGGGCTTGCGGCGGAAGGCGTCGAGGCTGACGACCTGGGCCGGGCCTTCGGGGGCGGCGGGTGCCGGGGCGGGCGCGGGTTCCTCGGCCGCCTCGGGCTCGGCGGCGGCGTCTTCCATCTGGGGCTGGAAGCGGAGGCCATAGCGCACGGCGGGGTCGGCGAAGCCGGTGAGCGCGCCGAAGGGGATGACCAGCTTCGCGGGCATGCCGCCGAAATAGAGCTGCACCGAGAAGAGCCGCGCCTGGCGGTCCACGGTCAGCGCTTCGAACTGGTGTTGCAGGACGATGGTCATTTCCTGCGGGTAGCGGGCCTTGAGGTGGCCCGGGATCTTGGTGCCCGGGTGGTCGGTGCGGAAGGTCAGGTAGAAATGGTGTTCCCCGGGCAGGCCTTCGCTGCCGGCGAGCTCAAGCGCGCGGGCGACGACGTCGCGGAGTGCGTCGTCGGTCCAGGCCTCATAGGGGATCAGGCTCTCGGCGGGGCTTGCGTCGTCGCTCATGGCAGGGGTCCTGTCGGCGCGGACAATAGGGCCGCGCGCCGGCAGGGGAAAGGGGCGAGCGTGGCCCCTAAGGCATAGGGTGCTGACCTTGCAGCCCGGGCCGAGCGCTGGCAGCCGCCGCCCCCGGTGCCCTGCCGCGGCTTTGCCGTGGCAGGCGGAACTGTCCGGGAAGGATGGGCGCCAAGCCGGGGCCCCCACGGCAACGCTGCGTACCGCGCCAAAGGCGCGGAACGCAGCGTTGTCGTGGGGAATAAAGTGGGGGGCTTCTGTTGCCCGGCGCCCCCCGAGCCGCGCTTACCTATTAGGCAGCGAGTGCGACAGCCTCGCGGCTGTTGTCGTTCGCACTTAGGATTTAGCCCGATAACGGCGGTACAATGCCGGGCAAAAGCGACCCCTTTACCACGCGCGTCGAGCCTGTTTCGCCCCCGCTCCTGGCCGCCGACAAGCGGTCCGTGATGGTGGAGGCGCCGGGCACTGCCCCCGGGTCCGCAACGCTTATGCCGAGTCGTGTTTATCGCCATAGCCAGCAAGCTGGCCCCACACATATAGGCCGCCTCGCTATGGGAATCGAGGGGGTCATCCGGTAGGAAGGCGCGGATTCCAGGGGGATGTGAGCGATGGCGCTGACCGCCGAGCAGCAGCAGGAGATCGAGGCCGCGCGCGCCGCGGCCTCTGCCACCCGCCGCCCGACCGTGCCCGCGCTGGAAGCGCTGCTGTTCCAGGCGATCCCCGTGCTCGATCACGGCTTCGTGCGCGTCGTGGACTATATGGGCGATGACGCTGCCATCGTGCAGGCCGCGCGCGTCAGCTATGGCCGGGGCACGCGGGCGGCGAATGAGGATCGCGGGCTGATCCGCTACCTGATGCGGCATCGCCACTCGACCCCCTTCGAGATGTGCGAGATCAAGTTCCATGTGAAGCTGCCGATCTTCATCGCGCGGCAGTGGATCCGCCACCGCACGGCGAATGTGAACGAGTATTCGGCGCGCTATTCGATCCTCGACCGGGAATTCTACATCCCCGGCCCCGACCAGCTGGCCGCGCAATCGGCGGTGAACCGACAGGGCCGTGGGGACATCCTGGAGGGTGCGGAAGCGGCGCGCGTGCTGGACCTGCTGCGCGATGATGCGACGCGCAATTACGACCATTACCTCGAGATGCTGAACGAGGATGATGCGGGCCAGAAGCTCGATGCGGGCCGGCAGGGGCTGGCGCGGGAATTGGCGCGGATGAACCTGACGCTCAATGCCTATACGCAGTGGTACTGGAAGACGGACCTGCACAACCTGTTCCACTTCCTGTCGCTGCGCGCCGATAGCCACGCGCAATACGAAATCCGCGTCTATGCGGAGGCGATGATGGGCGCGGTCGAGGCCTGGGTGCCGATGGCCGCTGCCGCGTTCCGGGATTATCGCCTGGGCGCGGTCACCTTCTCCGCGCAGATGCTGTCCATCGTCCGCCGGCTGGTGGCGGGTGAGGCGGTGACGCAGGAAGGCTCGGGCCTGTCCAAGCGCGAGTGGCGCGAGCTGATGGACGCGCTGGGGCGTGACGGCTAGCGCGCGGGTCCGCGCCGAGCCGCAGGCCCCGAAGCCGCGCGGCGAGGGGGCGGCGCCGAAGTCGCGCGCCACGGCGCCCGCCCCGAAGCGCGGCGCGGCGCGGCCGGCGAAGGACGAAGCGGGCGGACCGGCCTGGCTGGCACGCTGGTGGAAGGTGGCGCTGTTGGTGGCGCTCGCCACGATCGGTCTGCCCTTCGCCCATGCGCTGTTCGGGGAATGGACGGCCATGCTGGGCGGCGCGGTGCTGCTCGGCTTCCTGCTCGGACGGTGGACCGCAGAATGAGCCCTGACCGGATCGAGGCCGTCATCGGCTTCCTGGCGCTCGCCGATCGGCTGAAGCATGTGGAACGGCGCGGGAAGACGGTCGGGCCGGATGGCACGGATCGGCACGAGAACTCGGCCGAGCATGGCTGGAATGTCGCCCTCGTCGCGCTGCTGCTGCATGGGGAGGTCGCCGATCCGCCCGACCTTGGCCATGTGCTGGCGATGATCACGGTGCATGACCTGGTGGAGATCGAGGCCGGCGACACCTTCGCCTATGACGAGGCGCATCTGCTGACCCAGGCCGAGCGCGAGCGCGCGGCGGCCGATGTGGTGTTCGGCAAGCTGCCGCCCGATCTGGGCCAGCGGCTGCGTGCGCTGTGGGAGGAGTTCGAGGCGGGCGAGACCAAGGAAGCCCGCTTCGCTATGGCCTGCGACCGCGCGCAGGGGTTTCTGCAGGGCGTGATCGGCACCGGGCATTGGAAGTCCGAAGGCGTGCGCGAGGGGCAGACGCACAAGCGCATGAGGCCCGCCCGCGAGGTGGCGCCGGTCTTCGAGGCGCTGATCGCCACGCTGTACGACAAGGCGCGCCAGGGCGGCATGTTCGCGGGATGACAGTGGTCGTCTTCGGCTCGGCCAATGCCGATCTCGTCTTCGCGGTGCCGGCGCTGCCCGCGCCCGGCGTGACGGTGCTGGGTGAGGGCGTCCGCAGCTTTCCCGGCGGCAAGGGCGCGAACCAGGCGGTGGCGGCGGCGAAGGATGGCGCGGCGACGATCTTCGCCGGCTGCGTCGGCCGCGACGGGTTTGCCGATGTCGCCACCGCGGCGCTGCGCGCGGCGGGCGTTGATTTTTCCCGAGTTGCGGTCGTGGCTGCGGCTACGGGTTGCGCGTCCATCTGCGTCGATCCGGCAGGTCGCAACCAGATCGCGGTCGCACCCGGGGCCAACATGTCGGCGCGCGCGGCGCAGGTGGAGGATGCGGTGCTTTCCCCCACCACCACGCTGCTGCTGCAGATGGAAGTGCCGGCCGAGGAGGTCGCGGCGCTGATTCATCGCGCCCGGGCGCGCGGGGCGCGGGTGGTGCTGAACCTGGCGCCGCCGGGGGAGTTGCCGGTGGAGGCGCTGCGGGCGCTCGATCTGCTGGTGGTGAATGAGCATGAGGCGGCGGTGCTCGCCGCGCGGCTGGGCTGCGGCGCGACGGCGGGCGCGCTGCGCGGTGTGCTCGGCGTGGATGTCGCGGTGACTATAGGCGAGGGCGGCGCCTTTGCCGCCATGGCCTCGGGCGAGGTCGCGGTGCCGGCCTTCCCCGCCGCGGCGGTGGACACGACCGGCGCGGGCGATTGCTGGTGCGGGGTCCTCTGCGCCGCGCTCGACCGCGGGCTGCCGCTGCGCGAGGCGATGCGGCGGGCGAGTGCGGCGGCGGCGATCGCGGTGACGCGGCCCGGCGCGGCCAGCGCGATGCCGGCAGCGGCCGAGACGGACGCACTGCTGGGATAGGTCCCGCGCCGGCAGGATCTGGCTTGGTCGTTCCGATATCGTAGCTTACCGTCCCAGTGATGGTGACGGGGGCCGATCACATGGCGGCAATGACGGATCGCAGGCCGGCCTTCGGGCTGCGGATGCTGGCGATGGCGCTGATCCGCCTGGTCGTGCTCGGCGGCGCCGTCTTCGTCATGCTGGTCATGAGCAACGACGTCATGGCGAGCCTGGCTGGCAGGCCGCTCGCGGCGGCCGCGGCGGTTGCGGGAATGGGGGCGGCCGGTGTGGCCGTCTATGTCGGCTTCGGCCGCTTGGTCGAACGGCGCCGCGTGGAGGAGCTGTCCCTGCCGGGGATGGGACGGGAGCTGGGGCTCGGCCTCGTGGTCGGGGCGGGGCTCTATGCCGGCTGCGTGCTCATCCTGATGGTGCTTGGCATCTACCGGATCGAGGGGCTGAACCCCTGGATCTTCCTGCTGCCGGCGGTGGCGATGGCGCTGAGCTCCGGCATCTTCGAGGAGCTGCTGTTCCGCGGCGTGCTGTTCCACACCCTGGAGGAGGTCTTCGGCAGCTGGGGCGCGCTGGTGGTGTCGTCCTTCGTCTTCGGCTTCGTGCACTTGCTCAACCCGGCGGGCACGGTGATGGGCGCGGTCTTCATCAGCATCGAGGCCGGGCTGCTGCTGGCCGCGGCCTATATGGTGACCCGCCGCCTCTGGCTCGGCATCGGCTTCCACATCGCGTGGAACTACACGCAGTCGGGCATCTTCTCCGGCATCGTGTCGGGCAGCGACAGCGCGCCGGGGCTGATCCGGGCGAGCATCGACGGGCCGGCGGCGCTGACGGGCGGCAGTTTCGGGCTGGAAGCGTCGCTGGTGGCGTTCCTGCTCTGCACCGCCACCGGCCTGATCCTGCTGTCCATCGCCATCCGGCGCGGCCATGTCGTGCCGCCCGCCTGGCGGCGCCCGGGCTGACCGGGCGCCGCCTATTCCAGGGCGACCTATTCCACCACGATGCGCGGGCCGGCCGGCGCGGCGGCGCGCTCGGCGAGCTTGGCGCGCAGCCGCGTCGCGATCGTCTGATAGGCCTGCGCTTCCTCGGTCTCCGGCTTCGCGGCGACGATCGGGGTGCCGGCATCGGCCAACTCGCGAATCGCCATCTTCAGCGGCAGCTCGCCGAGGAATTCCACGCCGATCCGCGCCGCCTCACGCTGCGCGCCGCCATGGCCGAAAATGTCGGCGCGGTGGCCGCAATTCGGGCAGCAATAGAAGCTCATATTCTCGATCAGGCCGAGCACGGGCACGCCCACCTTCTCGAACATCTTCACGCCGCGCCGCGCATCGATCAGCGCGACATCCTGGGGCGTCGAGACGATCACCGCTCCGGCCAGCGGCACGCGCTGGCTCATGGTCAGCTGCGCATCGCCGGTGCCGGGGGGCATGTCCACGATCATGATGTCGAGCGCGCCCCACTCGACCTGGCCCATCAGCTGCTCGAGCGCGCCCATCACCATCGGGCCGCGCCAGATCATCGGGGTTTCTTCCTCGACCAGGAACCCGATGGACATGGCCTTCAGGCCCCAGCGCTGGAGGGGGATGATGCGCTGGGCTTCGGCGCGCGGGCGTTCGCGGGTGCCGAGCATCTGGGGCAGGGAGGGGCCGTAGATGTCGGCGTCGAGCAGCCCAACGCGCAGCCCTTGGGAGGCGAGCGCGACGGCGAGGTTGACGGCGGTGGTGGATTTGCCGACGCCGCCCTTGCCGGAGGCCACCGCGACGATCGCGCCGACATCAGGCAGCAGCATCGGGCCCTGGCCAGGCGCGGCTTTCGCGCCCGGGGGGGCGCCGGGCGCGGCGGGCTTGGCTGGCGCGTCGGCGCGATGGGCGGTCAGCACAACGGTCGCCGACATCACGCCCGGCACGGCGGCGGCGGCCTTCTCCGCGGCGGCGCGGAGCGGTTCCGAATCGCGCGCACGTTCGCGGGGGACCTGGATCGCGAACTGGACCATGCCGCCCTTGACGGTCAGGCCCTCGACCATGCCGGCCTCGACGACGTCGCGGCCGCTCACCGGATCGCGCACGGCCCGCAAGGCAGTCCGGACCGCCTGCTCCAGCGTTTCGCCCATCGCTTGAAAAACCCCCCGAACGGTTCGATATCGTCGCTGACGTGTCGGACGCAGGGGTCCCCCTTGCGCGCTGGCGCCCGCGCCGGAACCATGGGCCCGTTGGGGCCCGGTCCGCGGTTCAGCAAGGTGCGGCGCGCCGGTGTCTCCCGGCCCGGCGCACCCCATATGGACCGGCGACGCGACGGCTGCACCCCTCCCCCCGGCGGAAGATCGGGGGAGGGCGGTGGCGAGCGCGGCATGGGACTGCACGGCAAGGCCGGGAAGAAGGAGCCGAGGAACTCGATGGCGTGGAACAGCAGCGGCGGACCGAGCCCCTGGGGCAATCCCCGGCCGGGCGGGCCCTGGGGCTCGCCGCAGCCGCCCTCTGGCGGTGGTGGCGGCGGCGGCGGCCGCGGCCCTGGTGGCGGACCCGACCTCGATGATGTGATCCGCCAGGCGCAGGATGCGGTGCGGCGGTTTCTGCCGCGCGGCTCCGGCGGCAAGGGGCTGGCGCTGGTCGCGGGCGTGCTGGTGGTGCTGTGGGCGGCGTCGGGCTTCTACCGTGTGAACCCGGATGAGCAGGGCGTGGTGATGCGCTTCGGCGCCTTCGACCGCACGGCGCCGCCGGGCCTGAACTATCACATCCCCTGGCCTGTCGAGACCGTGACCACGCCGCGCGTGACGCGCATCAACCGCGTCGATGTCGGCTTCCGCGCCGCCGCCGATGCGGGGCCCTCCATCCGGCCCATCGCCTCCCGCGATGTGCTGGAGGAATCGCTGATGCTGACGGGCGATGAGAACATCATCGACATCGACTTCGCCGTGTTCTGGCGCATCCGCGACGCCGGCGAGTTCCTGTTCAACACGCGCAACCCCGAGGTCACGGTGAAATCCGCGGCCGAGAGCGTGATGCGCGAGGTGATCGGGCGGACGCCGATCCAGCCCGCGCTGACGGAGGCGCGCGCGCAGATCGAACAGGAAGTCCGCCGCGGCACCCAGGCCATCATGGACCAGTACCGCGCGGGCGTTGAGATCACGCAGGTGCAGTTGCAGAAGGTGGACCCGCCGACCCAGGTGGTGGACGCCTTCCGCGACGTGCAGCGCGCCAATGCCGACCGCGAGCGCGCCCGCAACGAGGCCGAGAGCTACCGCAACGACATCATCCCCCGCGCCCGCGGTGAGGCGGAGCGCATGGTCCAGGAAGCCGAGGGCTTCCGGGAAAGCCAGGTGGCCCGCGCCCGAGGCGAGGCGGGGCGCTTCCTGAGCGTGCTCAGCGCCTATCAGGTCGCGCAGGATGTGACGCTGCGGCGGATGTACATCGAGACCATGGAGGAGATCCTCCGCCGCAACCCGAAGGTGGTGGTGGACAGCGCGCTGCAGAACATCGTGCCGCTGCTCAACCTTGGTGACACGCGCGCACCCGCCGCGGCCGCCGCGCCGCAGGTGCTGCGCCAGGCGCCGCCCCAGCCGCAGAGCTTCCAGGGTGGCCAGCAGCCCCCGGCACGTCCGCAGATGAACCAGGGGATCGTGCGATGAACCGCGCCCTTATTCTTGCCGTGGTGGCGGCGGTCGGCGTCCTCGTCGCCTCCTCCACGCTGTTCACCGTGCACCAGACCCAGCAGGTGCTGATCACCCAGTTCGGTCAGCCGATCCGCGTGGTCACGGAACCGGGGCTGCAGGCGAAGATCCCCTTCATCCAGACGGTGATCGCCTTCGACCGCCGCCTGCTCGATTTCGAAGCGCCGGGCGAGGAAGTCATCCTCGGCGACCAGCGCCGGCTGATCGTGGACAGCTTCACGCGCTACCGCATCACCGACCCGCTGCTCTACTTCCAGACCGTCGGCGCGACGGAGGCCGGCATCCGCGCGCGGCTGAACTCCATCGTGCAGTCGTCTCTGCGCCGCGTGCTGGGCAATGAGCCGCTGCTGAGCGTGCTGTCCACCGACCGCACGCGCATCATGGGCACCATCCGGAGCCAGGTGAATGAGGAAGCCCGCCGCTTCGGCATCGAGGTGACGGATGTGCGCATCCGCCGCGCCGATCTGCCGGACGAGAACACGCAGGCCATCCTGAACCGGATGCAGTCCGAGCGTGAGCGCGTGGCGCGGGAAGCCCGCGCGGAAGGTGCGGAGGTGGCCGCCCAGGTCCGCGCCCGCGCCGACCGCGAGCGCACCGTCCTGATCGCCGAGGCCCAGGCGCAGTCCGATATCCTGCGCGGCCAGGGCGAAAACGACGCGATCCGCATCTTCGCCGAGGCCTTCCAGCGCGATCCGCAGTTCTTCCAGTTCTGGCGGACCATGCAGGCCTATCGCGAAGCCTTCGGCGAGGGCGGCGGCGAAACCCGCCTGCTGCTGTCGCCCGACAGCGAGTTCTTCCGCTTCTTCCGGGAGAGCATGCCGGCGCCGGCGGGTGGCGCCCGGGCGAACTGACGGGCGCCGGCCAGCACAGGCCCTGGGGCGATGAGCCTCTGGCAGGTGCTGGCCGGCATCGCCGTGGTGCTGGCCGTGGAGGGGCTGCTCTATGCCCTGGCACCCGGCGCCATGCGCCGCGCCATCGCGGCGCTGGCTGACATGCCGGAGGCGCGGCTGCGCGCCGGCGGGCTGGCAGCCGCGGCTATCGGGATCGCCCTGGCCTGGCTGCTGACTTTCTGAGCAAGGCCAGCCGAGCCAAGGCCAGTTGCTTGCCGTTCGGAATGATTCGTCACACGCCGTGACGTGGCGCGGCCTTTCCGCCGCGGTGCAGCGTGCCAATCTTCGGGACATCTGCGCGTGGCGCCCGTCGTGGCGGGCCGCTACGCTTTGTCTTCACAGGATCGAAACCAGGGAAGGTCCGCCCGTGCGTCTTGCCCGCTCCATCACCGCCTTCGGCCTTGCGGCCGTTCTGGCCCTGCCGCTGACCGCCTTGCCCGCACCGGGGCCAGGCGCGCTGGCGCAGCAGATCGCGCCCCAGATCCCGCCGCCCGGCGCGCCATCCTCCTTCGCGCCGCTGGTCCAGCGCCTGCTGCCGGCGGTGGTCAACATCCAGACCACGAGCGGCCCCGGCCAGGCCCGGGCCGGGCGCGACGCGCCCGAAGTGCCGCAGGCCCCGCCCGGCAGCCCCTTCGAGGAGTTCTTCCGCGAATTCCTCGAACGCAACCGCCCGCCTGGTGCGCAGCCCGGCCAGCCCGGCCGCCCGGGCCAGCAGCAGCAGCCGCAGCGGCGCGCGCAGTCGCTCGGCTCTGGCTTCATCATCGACCCGTCCGGCATCGTGGTGACGAACAACCACGTCATCGAAGGTGCGGACGAGATCAATGTCGTGCTGCAGGACAACACGACGCTCCGCGCGGAACTGCTCGGCGCCGATCCGCGCACGGATCTCGCCGTGCTGCGCGTGACGCCCGCCGCGCCGCTGCCCTCCGTGCCCTTCGGCGATAGCGACACGGCCGCCGTCGGCGATTGGGTGGTGGCGATCGGCAATCCCTTCGGCCTGGGTGGCTCGGTGACGGCGGGCATCGTCTCGGCGCGCGGGCGCGACATCCGCCAGGGGCTGTATGACGATTTCATCCAGACGGATGCGGCGATCAACCGCGGCAATTCCGGCGGCCCGCTGTTCAACCTGGCGGGCGAGGTGGTGGGCGTGAACACCGCCATCTATTCGCCGACCGGCGGCTCGATCGGCATCGGCTTCTCCATCCCGTCCAACCTGACGCGGAACATCGTGGCGCAGCTGCGCGATGGCGGGCGGGTGCGGCGCGGCTGGCTCGGCGTCAACATCCAGCAGGTGACGGACGAGCTGGCTGAGAGCTTCGGCATGGGCAATAGCGCGCGCGGCGCGCTGGTGGCCCGCGCCCAGGAGGGCGGCCCGGCCGCCGCCGGCGGCATCCGCGCCGGCGATGTCATCCTGCGCTTCAACGGCCAGGAGGTGCGGGAGATGCGCAACCTGCCGCGCATCGTGGCCGACACGCAGGTCGGGCGCGAGGTGCCGGTGGTGGTCTGGCGCGATGGGCGCGAGCAGACGGTGAACATCACCGTGGCCGAGCTGCCGTCCGAACAGCAGCAGGCGGCGGTGAGCCCGCAGCAGGCGCGCCCGCAGCCGCAGCAGCCGCAGGAACTGGCGGGGCTTGGCCTGCGCGTCGCGCCGATCACGCCGGAGGTGCGGGAGCGTTTCAGCCTGCGTCCCGAGAGCCGTGGCGTGGTGATCACCGAGGTGGTGCCCGGCGGCCCCGGCGCGGAGCGCGAACTGCGCCCGGGCGATGTGATCGTCGAGGTGCAGCAGGAACGGGTGAACACCCCGCAGGAGGTGCAGGAACGGCTGGAGCGCTTGCGGCGGCAGAACCGCGCGACGGCGCTGCTGCTGATCGAAGGTCCGCAGGGCCAGCGCTGGGTGCCGCTGCGGCTGAATGCGCCGCAGCGCGGCGCGCCGGGGTGAGGTGGACGGGAGGGGCGCTGCCCCTCCCGGACCCACCCCGCCAAGGGGCAGTGGCCCCTTGGAACCCATGCATCGAACGCGAAGGCGGAGGGGACGAGGGTTCCCTCCGCCTTTTGCGTCGCGGCTTGAACAGTCCGGTGGCCTGCTCCAACGTTCCGGCAACCGCATGCGGCGCACCGGCCAGAACTTGCGGAGACGGGGGGGGGGAACGGAGATGCGGTACCTGCGGGATACCCACGTGCGCCGGAGCGGAACAGGGCGCATCCCAAGCGGCCTCGCCTTGGCCACGCTTGGCCTTGCGGCCCTCTCCCTTGCTGGTGGCGCCCAGGCACAGCGACTCAGCCCGGCGACGCCGGCCAGCTTCAATGGCGATTGCGCCAGCCTCCTGACCACGCTGGCCGGGATCCCCAACACCACCATCACCGCGGCCAGCATCGTGCCCGCTGGGGGCGTCATGGTTGGCGGGCAGCAGGTGGAGGGGCGGCAGGTCGGCGGGGAGCCGGTGGCGGCGCATTGCCGCGTGCTCGGCACGCTGGACGAGCGCACCAGCGCGGTGGACGGCCGGGCCTATGGCATCGATTTCGAAATGCGCCTGCCCTTGCAGTGGAATGGCCGCTTCTTCCACCAGGGCAATGGCGGTCTGGATGGCGTTGTGGTGCCGGCCTTCGCCCAGTTCGGCGGCGGGCCTGTCACCGGCGGCCTGCACCAGGGCTTTGCGGTGCTGAGCTCCAACGCCGGCAACCGCGACCGCGGCGAGGCCAATTTCGGCGTCGATCCGCAGGCGCGGCTGGATTACGGCTACCAGGCCGTCGGCAGCCTGACGCCGATGGCCCGCGAGATCATCCGCCGCGTCTATGGCAAAGGCCCTGATCGCTCCTATTTCGGCGGCTGCTCCAATGGCGGGCGCCACGCGCTGGTCGCGGCCACGCGCTACGCGGAGTGGTACGACGGCATCCTGGCGGGCGCGCCGGCCTTCACGCTGCCCTTGTCGTCCATCGCCCAGCTCTGGGGTGCGCAGCGCTACATGACGGTGGCGACCGATCCCGCCAATCTCGGCACCGCCTTCACCCCGGCCGAGCGCCAGATGGTGGGGCGGGCCATTCTGAACCGCTGCGATGCGCTGGATGGCGTGGCCGACGGCATGGTGCAGGACACCGCCGCCTGCCAGGCGGCCTTCGACCTGCGACGTGACGTGCCCAGTTGCACGGGCGCCCGCGACGGCACCTGCCTGACCGAGGCGCAGAAGGATGTCATCGCCTCGATCTACAACGGCCCTGTGCTGCCGGACGGGCGGCGCGTCTATTCGCGCTTCCCCTTCGACCCCGGGCTGAGCGCGCAGAACTGGGCCTTGTGGGAATTCACCCTGCCGGAAGCGCGGAGCGCCTTCTCGGTCGGCATGATCGTCAAGGCGCCGCCGGAGAGCATGGCGGGCTTCGACCGCAGGGCGTTCACGATGACCCCGCTTGAGACCTTGGTCGGTTACGCCTCCAGCACCACGCCGCTCTATCCCGTGCCGGCGATGAGCTTCATGAACCCGGTCAACCCGGCTGACATGGCGCAGCTGCGCAACCGGGGCGGCAGGGTGTTAGTGTATCACGGCGTCTCGGATGCGGTGTTTTCCGTGAACACCTCGATCGAATGGTTCCGGGCGCTGGATGCCGCGCAGGGCGGCACGGCGGCCGAGTTCGCCCGCGTCTTTCCCGTGCCGGGGATGGCGCATTGCGCCTTCGGGCCCGCCACGGACCAGTTCGACGCGATCACGCCGCTGGTGCGCTGGGTCGAGGAGGGCATCGCACCCGACCGGATCGTGGCCAGCGTTCGCGGGCCGGGCAATGCGGGGCCGGTCAATACGGAGCTGCCCGCGGGCTGGGCGCCGAACCGCACGCGGCCGCTGTGCCCCTATCCGCAGGTGGCGCGCTTTGTGCCGGGCGGCAATGCGGAGGATGCGGCCAGCTTCGTGTGCCGGTAGGGCGGCGGGAGGGCAGAGCCCTCCCCGTCGCCCTCACCGCGTCACGAACGCGCTGCGCCGGTAGCCCTGCGCGAACAGCAGCGCTGTCAGGTCGCCATGGTCCACCCGCGCGCGCGCTGCCGCGGCGACCACGGGCTTGGCGCGGAAGGCTACGCCCAAGCCGGCGGCCTTGATCATGTCGAGGTCATTCGCCCCATCGCCGACCGCGACGGCGGCCTCGAGCGGCAGCGCATTCTCGGCCGCGAGCCGCGTCAGGGTCGTCAGCTTGGCGTGGCGGTCGAAGATCGGCTCCGCCACGCCGCCGGTCAGCTTGCCATCCGCGATCAGCAGCGTGTTCGAGACATGGTGGTGGAAGCCGAGCGTTTCCGCGACACGGCCGGTGAAGAAGGTGAAGCCGCCCGAGGCCAGGCAGCACACGGCGCCATGCGCGCGCATCGTGGCGACCAGCTCCGCCGCGCCCGGCATCATCCGCGTTTCCGCCCAAGTCGCTTCCAGCGCGCTGACGGAGAGGCCTTCCAGCATGCCGACGCGCGCGATCAGGGCCTGGCGGAAATCGAGCTCCCCGTTCATGGAGCGCCGCGTGATCTCGGCGATCTTCTCCTTGAGGCCGGCGAAGGCGGCAATCTCGTCCAGCGTCTCGGTCGTGACGATGGTGCTGTCCATGTCGGCGATCAGCAGCCGCTTGCGGCGGCCTTCGGCGGCGGTGGCGATGGCATCCACTGGCGCCTCGGCGAGTGCCGCGCGGGCGGCGGCCACCGCCTGTTCGGCCGCACCGGTGAAGGGGATGTCGGCGGCCTCGCGCTCGGCCAGCCAATCGGGCGTACCGGGGGCGGCGCCGAGCGCATCGAGCGCGGCGCGCACACGGGCGACGAGGGCGGCATCGAGCGCGCCTTCAGGCGCGACGAGGGTGAGGATGTGCGACATGGCGCGCGCCCTGTGCCACCATGCGTGACATGGCGCAATCGCCCGACCTCCTCCCGCCCGCGATCCTGGTCGCGGGGCCGACCGCGTCTGGCAAGTCCGCGCTGGCGCTGGCGCTGGCCGAGCGGCTCGGCGGCGTGGTCATCAATGCGGATTCCATGCAGGTCTATCGGGAGCTGCGGATCGTCACCGCGCGGCCCGACGATGCCGACCTCGCCCGCGCGCCGCATGCGCTCTATGGCGTGCGCCCTGCGGCGGAGGCCGGCACCGTCGCCTGGTGGCGCGAGGCGGCGCTGGCCGAGATGCAGGCGGCGCGGGAGGCGGGGCGCGTGCCGATCCTCTGCGGCGGGACGGGGATGTACTTTGCCGCGCTGACCGAAGGGCTGGCTGCCATTCCCCCCGTCCCTGCCCCGGCGCGGGAGGAGGCGCGGCGCTTGCTGGCAGCTGAGGGGCCGGCGGCGCTGCATGCGCGGCTGGCGGCGCTGGATCCCGCGACGGCGGCCCGGCTGCGGCCGTCCGACAGCCAGCGCATCGCCCGCGCCTATGAGGTGGTGACGGGCACGGGGCAGGGGCTTGGCGCCTGGCAGGCCAAGGGCGGCACCGGCCCGGCGCCGTGGCGCTTCGCGGCCATCCGCCTCGACCCACCGCGAGAGGCGCTGCGGGCGGCGATAGCGGCGCGGTGGCAGGCGATGCTGGCCGAAGGCGCGGTGGAGGAGGTGCGGGCGCTGGGCGCGCTCGGGCTCGATCCGGCGCTGCCGGCGATGCGTGCGCATGGGGTGCCGGAATTGCTGGCGCATCTGGCCGGGCGGATGACGCTGGAGGCGGCCTCGGCGCGGGCGGTGCTGGTCACGGGGCAATATACCAAGCGTCAGGCGACCTGGTTTCGGCATCATGCGCTGGCGATGAGCGGAAACGAACAGGTATTACTTTCTCGATGGGGAGAATCCGCGCAATTTTTGGAAAGTTTGTTAGAATATTGCGCAGCTTTTGTTGAAACTTCGCGTTGACGCGCTGCGGCATTGGGTCTAGGGGTGCGCCCCCCCGCCGAGGATGGGCCTCGATCGGGTGTATGTGCGCAACGAAATTGCGCCAAGGAAAGTGCCGAAGACGATGTCCCCCGCCGCCCAGCACGCCGACACCGCCGCCCTGACCATGTCGGGCGCCGAGGTCGTTCTCCGCGCGCTGAAGGATCAGGGCGTAGAGGTCATCTTCGGCTATCCAGGCGGCGCGGTATTGCCGATCTACGACGCGCTGTTCCAGCAGAACGCCATCCGCCACATCCTGGTGCGACATGAGCAGGCCGCGGTGCATGCGGCGGAAGGCTATGCGCGCTCGACCGGGAAGGTGGGCGTGGTGCTGGTTACCTCCGGTCCCGGTGCGACGAATGCGGTGACGGGCCTGGTGGATGCGCTGATGGACAGCATCCCGGTGATCTGCCTGACGGGGCAGGTGCCGACGCATCTGATCGGCAACGACGCCTTCCAGGAAGCCGACACCACCGGCATCACGCGGCCGGCGACCAAGCACAATTACCTGGTGAAGAAGTCGGGCGATCTCGCGCGCGTCGTGCACGAGGCCTTCCATGTGGCGCGCAGCGGCCGCCCGGGGCCGGTGGTGATCGACCTGCCCAAGGATATTCTCATCAACAAGGCGCCGTACCAGGAGGCGCCGCCGGCCGACCAGCCGCACCGTTCCTACCGCCCGCAGACCGCGCCCGACATGGCGCAGGTGCGCAAGGCCGTCGCGCTGCTGAAGGCGGCGAAGCGCCCGATCGTCTATGCCGGCGGCGGCGTGATCAATGCGGGGCCGGAGGCGTCGCGACTGCTCACCGAATTCGTGCACATGACGCGCTTCCCCTGCACGAACACGCTGATGGGGCTTGGCGCGTTTCCGGCGACCGACCCGCTGTTTCTCGGTATGCTGGGCATGCACGGCACCTACGAGGCGAACCTCGCCATGCATGGCTGCGACGTCATGCTGAATATCGGTGCGCGCTTCGATGACCGGGTGACGGGCAAGCTGAGCCATTTCTCGCCGGATTCGAAGAAGATCCACTGCGACATCGACCCGTCCTCGATCAACAAGAACGTCAAGGTGGACGTGCCGATCGTGGGCGATGCGGGGAAGATCCTCGCCGCGCTGATCCAGGCCTGGAAGGAAGACCCGGCGCCGGTGGACCGCGAGGCGGTGGCCGGCTGGTGGCGCCAGATCGACACCTGGCGCGGCAAGGATTGCCTGCGCTACGTCCAGTCCGGCTCCATCATCAAGCCGCAGCATGCGGTGAAGCGGCTCTATGAGATCACGCGCGAGCTGGGGAAGGAGACCTTCATCACGACGGAGGTCGGCCAGCACCAGATGTGGGCCGCGCAGTATTTCGGCTTCGACAAGCCGAACCGCTGGATGACCTCGGGCGGGCTCGGCACCATGGGCTACGGCCTGCCGGCGGCGATGGGCGTGCAGATCGCGCATCCGGATGCGCTGGTGATCGACATCGCCGGCGAAGCGTCCATCCTGATGAACATCCAGGAGATGGGGACGCTCGCGCAGTACCGCCTGCCGGTGAAGGTCTTCATCCTGAACAACGAGTATATGGGCATGGTGCGCCAGTGGCAGGAACTGCTGCATGGCGGGCGCTATTCCGAAAGCTACAGCTCTGCGCTGCCCGATTTCGTGAAGCTCGCGGAGAGCTTCCACGCGGTTGGCATGCGCGCGACCTCGGCCGACGACCTCGACCGCGTGATCCGGGAGATGATCGCGATCGACAAGCCGGTGATCGCCGATATCTGCGTGGACCAGAAGGAAAACTGCTTCCCGATGATCCCCTCGGGTGCCGCGCATAACGAGATGATCCTGGGCCCCGGGCAGGAGGGCGGCGTCGCCGGCGTGACGGATGAGGGCAAGGTCCTCGTCTGAACGCCTGCTGACACCCTCGCGGCGGGCCGCCTCGCGCGGCCTGCCCTGTCCCACGCCATCCCCGGAACCGCCACGATGCCCGATTTCAACGACCCGAACCTGCGCGCCGCGACGATCGCGGTGCTGGTCGAGAACGAGGCCGGCGTGCTCGCGCGCGTCATCGGCCTGTTCTCCGGCCGCGGCTACAACATCGAAAGCCTGACCGTCGCCCCGGTGGACGAGGAACGGCGCCTGTCGCGCATCACCATCGTCACCACGGGGACGGAGATGGTGATCGACCAGATCAAGGCGCAGCTGGATCGGCTGGTGCCAGTGCACACCGTTTCCGACCTGACGCTGGAAGGGCCGCACCTGACGCGGGAGCTGGCGCTGATCAAGGTGGTGGGGAAGGGCGAGGCGCGCGTCGAGGCGCTGCGGCTGGCCGATGCCTTCCGCGCCCGCGTGGTGGACGCGACGACCGAGAGCTTCATCTTCGAGATGACCGGCAACGCCGACAAGATCGACGCCTTCTGCGCGCTGATGCGGCCCATTGGGCTGGCGGAAGTGTCGCGCACCGGTGCGGTGGCGATGGCGCGGGGCCCGGCCGGGCTCCGGGCATGATCTTGCCTGCCACCACGCCGCTCCGTTAGGTGAGCGGCGCGACGGATACGGAATTGCAGAGATGGACGTGGGCGCGGGCCACTTCGGACCGCCAAGCCAACGGCCAATAACCGCGCGAGAGGAGATACCATGCGCGTTTACTATGACCGCGATGCGGATGTGAACCTGATCAAGGCCAAGAAGGTCGCGGTCATCGGCTTCGGCAGCCAGGGCCATGCCCATGCGCAGAACATGCGTGATTCCGGCGTGACCGATGTCGTCATCGGCCTGCGGCCGGGCCCGTCCTGGAAGAAGGCGGAAGCCGCCGGTTTCAAGGTGATGTCGCCCGCCGAGGCGGCGAAGTGGGCCGATGTCACCATGGTGCTGACGCCGGATGAGCTGCAGGGCGACCTGTACCGCGACCACCTGCATGCGAACCTGAAGCCGGGTTCGGCCATCGCCTTCGCGCATGGCCTGAATGTCCACTTCAACCTGATCGAGCCGCGCGCCGACATCGACGTGTTCATGATCGCGCCGAAGGGCCCCGGCCACACCGTGCGCGGCGAATACCAGAAGGGCGGCGGCGTGCCCTGCCTTGTGGCCGTGCACCAGAACCCCTCGGGCAATGCGCTTGAGATCGCGCTGTCCTATGCCTCGGCGGTGGGTGGCGGCCGTTCGGGCATCATCGAGACGACCTTCAAGGAAGAATGCGAGACCGACCTGTTCGGCGAGCAGGTCGTGCTCTGCGGCGGTCTGGTGGAGCTGATCAAGGCCGGCTTCGAGACGCTGGTGGAAGCCGGCTATGCGCCGGAGATGGCGTATTTCGAGTGCCTGCACGAGGTGAAGCTTATCGTGGACCTGATCTACGAGGGCGGCATCGCGAACATGAACTACTCGATCTCCAACACCGCGGAATACGGCGAGTACGTCACCGGCCCGCGCATCATCACCGCCGAGACCAAGGCCGAGATGAAGCGCGTGCTGGACGACATTCAGTCCGGCAAGTTCGCCCGCGACTGGATGCTGGAGAACAAGGTGAACCAGGCGTCCTTCAAGGCCACGCGCCGCCGCCTGGCCGAGCACCCGATCGAGGAAGTGGGCGAGAAGCTCCGCAGCATGATGCCCTGGATCAGCAAGGGCGCTCTGGTCGACAAGTCGCGGAACTGATCTGCGCCCTTCGGGGTGACGGGATGGGGGGCGGTGGCGCAAGCTGCCGCCCTTCGTCGTTTCAGGGGGAGCGTCCGGATGAAGACCATCGCCTGCCTGCACACCTCGGCCGGGAACATCGCCGTCTTCGACGCGGCCTGCCCGCCGGGCGCGACCCTCACCCACACGCTGCGCGAAGACCTGTTGAAGGATGCCGAGGCCGCAGGCGGGCTGACGGACGCCATCGCGCAGCGCACCGCCACGGCGCTGGAGGCGCTGGCGACACCGGGGGTGGATGCCGTGCTGCTCACCTGCTCCACCGTCGGGCCGGGCGCGGCACTTGCGCGCGCGGCCATCCCCGTCCTGCGCGTGGACGCTGCCCTCGCCGAGACGGCTACACGGGGTGGCGGCAAGGTCGTGGTGCTGTGTGCGGTGGAGACGACGGTGGAGCCGACGCGGGCAATCTTCGCAGAGGCCGCCGCGCGGCATGGCGCGACGCTGGACGTCCGGCTGGTGCCCGCCGCCTGGGCCGCCTATCGCGGCGGCGATCCCGCGCGCTACCACGCCATCATCGCCGAGGCGGCCGACGCCGCCTTCGCCGAAGGTGCGGCGGAAGTTGCGCTCGCCCAGGCGAGCATGAGTGGCGCGGTTGCGCTGGCGAAGGGCCGGACGCCGTTGGCCAGCCCGCCCGTCGGCCTCGCCGCCGCGCTCGCCGCCGCGGGTTGAGCAGAGGCCACGGCGCCCCACATCGCGCGCATGGAACGGAGCGCGCCATGCTGCATCGCCTGCTCGCCGCCGGATCGGCCCTGTTGCTTGGCGCCTGCACGGTGGTCGGCGTGAGGTCCGGCACGGAGGAGCCTGCTTTTGAGAGCCTGGGCCAGGAGGCGGGGCTCGAGATCCGCCGCTATGGCACGCGTTTGGCCGCGGAGACGACGGTCGAGGCCAACGAGACGGAGGCGCGCAGCCAGGGCTTCTCGCGGCTGGCGGGCTATATCTTCGGAGGTAATGCGGGATCTGCGCGCATTGCGATGACGGCGCCGGTCGCGCAGCAGGCGCAGGGCGTGCGCATCGCCATGACCGCACCGGTCGCGCAGGCCGTGACGGGCGAGGGTCACGTCATCCGCTTCTTCCTGCCCGCAGCGCTGCGCGATCCGCCCGTGCCGAACGATGCGCGCGTGCGCATCGTGGAGGTTCCGGGTGAGACGGTGGCGGTGCTCCGCTTCGCCGGCGGCACCGATCCTGCCAGCGTCGCCGCGGCGCGCGCGCAACTGCTCGCGGCGCTGCCCGCCACGCGCTGGGCCGCGGCGGGTGAGCCGGTCGCCTGGTTCTACGATCCGCCCTGGACCATCCCCGCGCTGCGGCGGAACGAGGTGGCACTGCCCGTGGCCCCACGCGGCGGTTGACGCCGCCGCGCAGCGTCCCGCAGGCTGCCGGGACGGAGGGCAGTGCAATGAAGGACGCCGCCCCCGCAGGGAGAGGAGGACGTCCCATGCCAGGCCGCCGCACGCTGCTGCTTGCTGCCACCGCCACGCTCGCAGCCCCCGCCGCGCTGCGCGCGCAAGGCTGGACGCCCTCGGGCCCGATCCGCGTCATCGTGCCCTTCGCCGCCGGCGGCACCACCGACATCCTCGCCCGCCTGTTCGGCCAGCGCCTGTCGGAGACGCTCGGCGTGCCGATCCTGGTGGAGAATCGCGGCGGCGGCGGCGGCTCGATCGGCGCGGATTTGGTGGCGAAGGCGAACCCGGACGGGCAGGTGCTGCTGTTCCACAACTCCACCTTCTCCGCGACCACGGCGGTGCTGGAGTTCAACAACCGCGCGCCGCATTCGATCGAGCGCGACTTCGCCGCGATCAGCCTCGGCGCGCTGGTGCCGACGGTGATGATGGTGCACCCCTCCGTGCCGGCGCGGACGCTGACGGAGTTCATCGCCTGGGCGCGGGCGCAGCCCTCGCCGCCTTTCTACGGCTCCACCGGCCCCGGCAGCGCTGGGCACCTGACCGGGGAGGTGCTGCAGGCGGATGGCAATTTCCGCATGGAGCACGTGCCCTTCCGCGGCGCCTCGCTGCTGGTGCAGGAGATGCTGGCCGGCCGCATCCCCTTCGGCGGCGACCAGCTGTCCTCCTCGCTGCAGCATATCCGCTCCGGTGCGCTGCGGCCGGTGGCGATCCGCTCCACGACGCGTTCGCGCCTGTTGCCGGATGTGCCGACGGTGCGCGAACAGGGTTTTCCCAACGCCGAGATCCTGGGATGGAACGGCTTCTTCGCCCCGGCGCGCACGCCCGAGCCCGTGCTGGTGCGGCTGCAGGCGGAGATTGCCGCCGCCGCGCGCCACCCGCCGCTGGCGTCCCGCATCGACGAGCTCGGCGCCGATCCGGGCGGCAATTCCAGCGCCGAATTCCGGGCGATGGTGCATGAGCAGGTCGCGGCACTGCGACCCATCGTGCGCCAGCTGCGGCTGGCACCGGAGTGAGGCGGCCCGCGCGCGGCTGTTGACCGGGGCGGGGCGGCGCTGGCAGTGATCGGCCCATGACGAACACGCCCCGCTTCCCTGATGACGGCTCCGGCTATCCGCGCGACCTGCGCGGCTATGGCGCGACCCCGCCTGACCCGAAATGGCCGGGGGGCCGGAAACTCGCGCTGTCCTTCGTGCTGAACTACGAGGAGGGCGGCGAGAACACCGTCCTCAACGGCGACAAGGGCAGCGAGCTGTATCTGCACGAGGTCCCGGGCGGCTCACCGGTGATCGGCGAGCGCAACCGCAGCGTCGAGAGCCAGTTCGACTACGGCGCGCGCGCTGGCGTGTGGCGCATCATGCGGCTGTTTGCGCAGCAGCGTTTTCGCTTCACCGTCTATGGCGTCGGCCGCGCGCTGGAGTTGAACCCCGATGTCGTGCGCGCCTTTGCGGATGCCGGGCATGAGGTCGCGAGCCACGCCTGGCGCTGGATTGACTATCACGACATGGATGAGGCGACGGAAGCGGCCGAGATCGCGCGCTGCGTCGAGGTGATCGAGAAGCTGACCGGCTCCCGCCCCGTCGGCTGGTACACTGGCCGCTTCAGCCCGCGCACGCGGCGCCTGGTCGCGCGGCATGGCGGGTTCCTCTATGACAGCGACAGCTACGATGACGACCTGCCGCACTACACGATGGTGGAGGGCAAGCCGCAGCTCATCATCCCCTACACCCTCGACAACAACGACATGAAGTTCGCTGTGCCGCCGGGCTTCGGCGATCCGGACGGCTTCGAGCGGCATCTGCGCGACGCCTTCGACCTGCTGCTGGAGGAAGGGCGCGCGGGGTCACCGAAGATGATGTCGGTCGGGCTGCATTGCCGGCTTGTGGGCCGCCCCGGGCGCGCGCGCGCGCTGCAGCGGTTCCTGGCCCATGTCGCGCAGCACCGCGACGAGGTCTGGGTCTGCACCCGCGCCGACATCGCGCGGCACTGGTGGAAGGAACACAAGCCGCGCTGAGCGTACTGGCCGCGCTCAGCGCGCGGCCAGGATTTCCGGGTTCACCATCATCGAGGGGTCCGGGCGGCCATCCAGCGCATCCAGGATGTTCTGGATCGTGGTGCAGGCCATGCGCTCAATGCCTTCCGCGGTGCTCGCCGCGGTGTGCGGGCTGATGACGACATTGGGCAGCGCCATCAGCGGGTTCGCCGCGGTGGAGGGCTCGACCTCCAGCACGTCGAGGCCGGCGCCAGCGAGCCGCCCGCTTTGCAGCGCGGCCACCAGCGCGCTTTCCTTCACCACCGGGCCGCGCGCGGTGTTCACCAGCAGCGCGCCTGGCTTCAGCGCGGCGAAGGCGGCCTCGTCCATCAGATGGCGCGTATCGGGGCGGAGCGGGCAGTGCAGCGTGACGACATCCGCCTTGGCCAGCGCGGCGTGCAGGTCGCGGGCGGGCGTGAAGCCATCGGCCGCGATGCGCTGCGGCGAATAGAACGGGTCGAGCACCATCACCTTCATGTGGAAGGCCTGGAGATAGCGCGCGACGCGCACGCCGATGCGGCCATAGCCGACCACCAGCGCCGTGCGGCCGGCGAGGTCCACCATGGACATGCCCGGCGGCACCCAGCCGCCGGCCTTGACGTGGCGGTCCACATCCACCGCCTGCCGCGCGATGGCCAGCAGCAGCATCATGGCGTGTTCGGCCACCGACAGGTCGTTGGAGCCATTGGCCACCATCACCGGGATGCGGCGGGCGGTGCAGGCGGCGATGTCCACCGTGTCGAAGCCGACCCCCATGCGGGAGACCACCTTGAGGTCGCGCGCGATCTCAAGCGCGGGGCGGTCCATCAGCTGGGTCCAGGCCAGCACCGCATGGGCGCCGGGCAGGTGCGCGTGCCATTCGGCCATCGGGGGGTAGAGGAGCTCCACCACCTCGACATCCGATCGGGCGTCTAGCAGGGCCATGGCAGCGGGGGGCATGTCCCGGCCGAGGACGATTCGGTGCTTCATGACCGCATGCTTGCACCAGCCGGCCCGTCCGGCTAGCTTCCCGCCGTCATGCCGCGCCGCGCGCCCCGCACCGAGCCTCTTGCCGCCCCCAAGGCCGGCCTGCTCGCGCGCGCCCTGCTTCTTCTTCGACTTAGCCGCCCCTGGGCGTGACGCCCGGCTGAGGCCGGCTTCGCTCAGGGGGACCCTGGGGCCTTGCTGCCCCGCGCACGGCTGACCCTTTCGCAGGACACGCATCCATGGCCATCCAGCATCCGTCCTTCGGGACGCTCGACCCCGACCGCGTCATCATCTTCGACACCACGCTGCGCGACGGCGAACAATCGCCGGGCTTCTCCATGAACCTCGAGGAGAAGCTGCGCATGGCCGAAGCCCTGTGGGAGCTCGGCGTGGACGTGATGGAAGCCGGCTTCCCCATCGCCTCGGTCGGTGATTTCGAGAGCGTGCAGGCCATCGCGCAGAAATTCGCCAAGGATGGGCCGGTGGTCTGCGGCCTGGCGCGCACCGCGCCGGGCGACATCGCGCGCGCGGCGGAAGCGATCAAGCCGGCGGCGCGCGGGCGCATCCACACCTTCGTCTCCACCTCGCCCCTGCATATGCGCGTGAAGCTGCGGATGGAGCCCGAGCAGGTGCTGGCGCTGGTGACGTCTTCCGTCACCGCCGCGCGCAATGCGACGAATGACGTCGAATGGTCGGCCGAGGATGGCACGCGCACCGAGCACGACTTCCTCTGCCGCTGCGTCGAGGCCGCGATCAAGGCGGGTGCGACGACGATCAACATCCCCGACACCGTGGGCTATGCGGTGCCGGAGGACATCACGACCATCTTCACCATGCTGCGCGAGCGCGTGCCAGGGGCGGATCGCGTGATCTTCTCGGCGCATAACCACAACGATCTCGGGCTCGCGGTCGCGAACACCATCGCGGCGATCCGCGCGGGTGTGCGGCAGCTGGAATGCACCATCAACGGCATCGGCGAGCGCGCGGGCAATGCGAGCCTGGAAGAGATCGTGATGGCGCTGCGCACGCGCCACGATGCGGTGCCGGTGAAGAACAATGTGAAGACGCCGAACATCCTGCGCACCTCGCGCCTGCTGGCGACGATCACGGGCTTCGACGTGCAGCCGAACAAGGCGATCGTCGGGCGCAATGCCTTTGCGCATGAAAGCGGCATCCACCAGGACGGGATGCTGAAGGACAGCTCCACCTACGAGATCATGACGCCGGAGAGCGTGGGCTGGACGAAATCCTCCCTCGTGCTCGGCAAGCATTCGGGGCGCGCGGCGTTCAAGGACAAGCTGAAGACGCTGGGCTATGAGCTCGGCGACAACGCGCTGAACGACGCCTTCAAGCGCTTCAAGGACCTCGCTGACCGCAAGAAGGTCGTCTACGACGAGGACGTGGCCGCGCTGGTGGATGACGAGGTCGTGCGCGCCAATGACCGCATCAAGCTGGTGGGTCTGTCGGTTTCGACCGGCATGCACACGCGGCCCATCGCCTCCATCGCGCTCGAGGTGGATGGCGAGACGAAGGAAGGAGTCGCGGGCGGCGATGGCGGCGTGGATGCGACCTTCGCGGCGCTGCGCCAGGCCTTCCCGCATGAGGTGAATCTGAAGCTCTACGCCGTGCAGAGCGTGACGGGCGGCACCGATGCGCAGGCGCGCGTCACCGTGCGGCTGGAGGAACAGGGCAAGCTGGTGGACGGGCAGGGGGCGGATACCGACACGATCGTCGCCTCCGCGCGCGCTTATGTGCACGCGCTGAACAAGCTGCTGGTCAAGCGCGCCCGCACCGCGCCGGAAGGGCTTGCGATTCCGGCTGAGTGATACGGGGCGGCCGGCGCCCGGGTCATCCCCTGGGCCGGCCGCGATCGCGCTCGATCAGGCGGAGCAACTCGTCCGGCACCTTCTCCCGCGTCACGCTGTCGTAGAGAAGGTGCAGGCTGCGGTGCAGCCAGAGGTCGAAGGCGCCGGCCGCCTCCGCCACGCGTTGCGCATCGCGTGACGGATCGGCCTCCCGCTCCATGCCCGCGGGCTGGCCGGCCAAGGCCGGTCAGGCGATGGCGGCGGCCCTGTCGTGGCGCGCCGCCTTCGCCTCCTGCCGGTCGCGTGCAGGCTCCGCCACGCGGGCGCCGGCGCGCTCCTCGCCCATCAGCCAGGACTGCAACTGACGCCGCGCGCGGAAGACGCGGCTTTTCGCCGTGCCCACCGCACAGCCCGTCGTGCCGGCGACCTCCTCGTAGGACATGCCCTGCAGCACCACCATGAACAGCGCCTCGCGCTGGTCCACCGGCAGGCGGTTCACGGCGCGGCCCAGTTCCTTCAGCACCAGCCGGTCCTCATGCGTGGCGCTGACGGCGAAGAGGCCGGCGGGCAGATCCTCGATGTCGGTGGTGTCGCGCTGCTTGCGGAGCGTGGAGATGAAGCGGTTGCGCAGGATGCGATGCATCCAGGCGGCGAAATTGGTGCCTGGTGTGAAACTGTCCTGCGCGGCCAGCGCATTGGCCACCGCATCCTGGACAAGGTCTTCCGCCGCCGCGCGGTTGCGCGCCAGCGCCAGCGCCTGCACGCGGAGCCGCGGCAGCAGGGTGATGAGCTGGCCGTGAAATTCACTGTGCATCTATCCTGCGCTCCGTCCTCTGCCCTGTTCTATGAACGGGGCGGCGGGCGGGTTGCGTCGCGGTTGCGTCAGTGGGTCACGGCTGCGGGAGATCGGGGGCGAAGCGTTGCGCGAGGCGCTGACGCGCACGTGAGACGCGGGCCTTCATCGTGCCGACCGGCACGCCGCAGACCGCGGCCGCCTGTTCGTGCGAAAGCCCCTGCGCGCCCACCAGCACCAGCGCTTCCCTGAGGCCGGGTGGCAGCGCGGCGATGGCGCGCGCGAGGTCGCGCAGGCGCGCCGCGCTTTCCTGCCCGCCGGAACGTCCTTCCTCGGTCCGCTGCACATGCGCGAGATAGGCCTCTTCCCGCCGGCGTCGGCGCCAGCCTTCGCGGAAGGCGTTGCGCAGCACCGTCAGCGACCAGGGGCGCAGCGCCGTGCGCAGGTCGCCGGCATGGTCCGGATCCGCGACGAAGCTGGCGGCGCCGCGCAGCATGCGCAGCACCGCATCCTGCACCAGGTCGTCCGCTTCCGCTCGCGCAGCGGTGAGCAGCCGCGCCGCGGCGCGCAGTTCCGGCAACAACTGCGCGATGGTGGCGCGCAGCGCCTCGTCCGTGATTTGTCGGTCCACGCCCCACTGCATATCAACGCTTGGGGCTCAGGGCATCGCACGCACGGCGTGCGGGAGATGACAAGACGATGAGCGGGGGGGGCGATGAGCGGAGACGATCGCGGGGCGCTGCTGGCCGCGCTGCCCTATGGCAGGCGCTTCGCGCGTGCGCTGGCCGGCACGCAACTGGCGGGCGATGCCATGGTGGCGGATGCGCTACGCGAAGGCGTGATCGCGCGGCCCGGACCGAGCGGCATGCGGCTTGGCCTGCTGGCGGCTGTCGCGCGCGGCGCCGCCGCGGCGCCGGCGCTGCCTGCCGGGCCGCTGACGCAGCAGGAACGCATGCTGCTGCTGCTGACGGCGCTGGAGGAACTCGAGATCGAGACGGCCGCGCTGGTCCTCGGCCTGGCTGTGCGTGAGGCGGAGGGGATGCTGCATCGCGCGCGGGAGCGTCTGCGCGCGGCAAGTGCCGCGCGTGTGCTGATCATCGAGGATGAGCCGATCATCGCGATGGATTTGCAACTGCTGGTCGAGAGTGCGGGCCATCATGTGGTGGGCGTCGCCGGGAGCGAGGCGGAGGCGGTGGCGATCGCCGAGCGGGAGCGGCCGGGGCTGGTGCTGGCCGATGTGAATCTCGGCGCGGGCGGCAATGGCGCGGCGGCGGTCGAGCGGATCCTGGCGCGGCATGCGATGCCGGTCATCTTCGTGACCGCCTACCCCGAGCGCCTGCTGACGGGTCTCAGCGTCGAGCCTGCCTTCGTCATCGCCAAGCCCTTCGACCCGACGACCCTGGCGGTGGCGACCTTCCAGGCGGTGACAAGCGGCCCGCCGGCCTGACCCCGTGGGCGGGCGAGGCCGATGAGGGCCAGGAGGCGAGGGGGGGGCGGCCCGGATCAGGTGCCCCTTCCTGCCCCCCGGCCCGGATGGGGCGCGCGCGGGGCTTGAGCCAGGGCCGCCGGACGGCTAAGGGTCCGGGCTCGCGCCACCCCGCGACGCCGTGAGCCGAGGGTGCCCGGCAGGCCGCCCGGCCGCTCGCGGCGCCGTGGCCCCGTCCACCGCCCGAAGGGTCCACCCTGCATGTTCGCTCGCCTGTTCGGCTTCCTCTCGGCCGACATGGCCATCGACCTCGGCACCGCGAACACCCTGGTCTACGTCAAGGGCCGGGGAATCGTGCTGAACGAGCCCTCGGTGGTCGCCATTTCCGACAACCGGGGCAAGAAGCAGGTCCTGGCGGTGGGGGAGGAGGCGAAGCTCATGCTCGGCCGCACCCCCGGCTCCATCGCCGCCATCCGCCCGCTGCGGGACGGCGTCATCGCCGACTTCGAAGCGGCGGAGGAGATGATCAAGCACTTCATCCGCAAGGTGAACAACCGCCGCAGCTTCGCCTCGCCCATGGTGGTGGTCTGCGTCCCGTCCGGCTCCACCGCCGTCGAGCGCCGCGCCATCCAGGAAAGCGCCGAGAGCGCCGGCGCGCGCAAGGTCCTGCTGATCGAGGAGCCGATGGCGGCCGCGATCGGGGCGGGCCTGCCGGTGACGGAGCCGTCGGGGTCCATGATCGTGGATATCGGCGGCGGCACCACCGAGGTCGCCGTGATCTCGCTGGGTGGCATCGTCTATGCGCGCAGCGTGCGCGTCGGCGGGGATAAGCTGGACGAGGCCATCATTTCCTACATCCGGCGCAACCATAACCTGCTGATCGGCGAGAGCACGGCCGAGCGGATCAAGATGGACATCGGCGCCGCCGCCCCGCCCGAGGCCGGCGAGGAAGGCCCGCTCTCCGAGGTGCGCGGCCGCGACCTGATGAACGGCGTCCCGCGCGAGGTGGTCGTCAGCCAGCGGCAGATCGCCGAAAGCCTGGCCGAGCCGATCAGCCAGATCGTGGATGCGGTGAAGGTCGCGCTGGAGAACACGCCGCCCGAACTCGCGGCCGACATCGTCTATAAGGGCATCGTGCTGACCGGCGGCGGCGCGCTGCTGCAGCGGCTCGATGCGGTGCTGCGGGAGGCGACGGGCCTGCCGGTGATGGTGGCGGAGGATGCGCTATCCTGCGTGGCGCTCGGCACCGGCCGGGCGCTTGAGGAAATGAAGCGCCTTCGCCACGTCCTGACCTCGATGTATTAGGAAGGGGACAGGGCAGGCAGCCCTGACAGGGGGCATCGCTCGTGTTCCGGCTGAGCATCCCGCTTCGCCAGGCGCTGTCGCGGCTCACGCTGCCGGTCCTGATCGCGGCTGCCTTCGGGACGATGCTGCTGGGCAAGGCCGATGCGCTGATCGCCGAGCGGGCGCGCATCCTGCTGGCGGACCTGCTCTCCCCCTTCTACGCCGCCTTCGCGGAGCCCGCGCGCGCCGTCCGCAATCTGGTGGCGGAGGTGCCGGAGCTCGTCACGCTGCGCGAGGAGAATGCGCGGCTGCGGGATGAGAATGAGCGGCTGCGCCGCTGGCAGGCGGCGGCGCTCGCGCTTGAGGCGGAGAATGTGCTGCTGCGCCGGCAGCTGGCCTTCGTGCCGGATGCGGCGCCGTCCTATGTCACGGTGCGCGTGGTGGCCGATGCGGGGGGCGTCTATGCGCGGTCCGTGCTGGTCGCAGTGCCGCCCTGGATGGAATTGCGGCGCGGGCAGATCGCACTCGATGAACGCGGCTTCGCCGGGCGCATCACGGAGGTCGGCAGCCGTTCGGCGCGCATCCTGCTGGCGACCGACATGAACAGCCGCATCCCGGTGACGCTGGAAGGCAGCCGGGCGCGGGCGATGATGGTCGGCACCAATGGCCCGCGGCCCAGGCTGCAGCACTGGACCGAGGGCACCCGGCCGGCCGAGGGCGAGCGGGTGGTGACGAGCGCCGAGGGCATCGCCTTCCCGCCCGGCCTGCCCATCGGCGTTGTGCGCTACAGCCCGGCCGGCACGGCGGAGGTTGAGCTGTTCGCGCGGCTGGACCGGCTGGATCTGGTGCGGATTTTCGACTTCAACCCGGGTGGGATCCTGCCACCCGAGGCGGTGGCGCGGCCCGAACCGCGGCCGCGGCGATGAGGCCCGGCCCGTCGCAGCTGGGCCGCAAGGAGCCCTCGCCCGGGCTGGTGCGGCGGCTCGAGGCGGCGTCGCGGGCGGTGCTGCCGGGTCTTGGCGCGGCGCTGCTGATGGTGATGGCGGCGGGCCCGACCGGCCTGCCGGGGCTGGTGGTCGCGGTGGTGTTGCCGCAGGTCGTGTTCTGGTCGGTGTTCCGGCCCGGCGCGATGTCGCCGCCGGTGGTGTTCCTGCTGGGGCTGCTGCTGGACCTGCTGAGCCTCGCGCCGCTCGGCAGCGGGGTGCTGACGCTGCTGGTGGTGCATGGCTTGGCGCTGGCCTGGCGGCGCTTCCTGGCGCGGCAGAGCTTCGTCTTTGTCTGGTTCGCCTTTGCGGGTTTCGCGGCGGGGGCGGCGGTGCTGGGCTATGCGCTGACGGCGCTGCTGTCCTTCGACCTGCCGCCGCTGCAGCCGGCGCTGCACCAGGCGGTGCTGGCGGTGCTGCTCTATCCCCTCTTCGCCTGGTTGCTCGGCCGCTTGCACACGATGATGCTGCGCGCGGAAGAAGCGGCGTGAGCGCGCGGCCCTTGCCTCATAAGATCAGAGCTGGCGGCCAAATCGGCGCTGGCGGCGCGCGCAGCGCGCCGAGCGCGCGAATGCGCGCCGCGCACAATCTGCCCTTCCGGCCGGGTGCCACAGTGGCCTGCGCGCAAGCCAAGCGCGCGGAGCGCGCGCCGGCGTTTGAGGCCCCAAACAAATGAGCCGCAGGCAAAGGGAGGAGGAGCGGGTCCGTTCCATCTTCGGCCGGCGCGCCCTGCTGCTCGGGGCGGGGCAGATGGGGTTGCTCGGCTACCTCGCGCACAGGCTGCACACGCTGCAGGTGGATGAGGGGGAGCGCTACGCGACGCTCGCGGAGGAAAACCGGCTCTCGGCGCGGCTGATTGCGCCGCCGCGCGGGCGCGTGCTGGACCGGCACGGCCAGGTGGTGGCCGGCAACCGGCTGAACTGGCGCGCGCTGCTGGTGGCGGAGCAGGCGCATGACGTTTCCGCGACGCTCGAGACACTGTCGAAGATCGTGCCGCTGACCGAAAGCGAACGCGCGCGTATCGAGCGCGAGGTGCGCCGCCGGCGGCGCTTCGTGCCGGTGATCGTGCGCGAATTCCTGACCTGGGAGGAGATGGCGCGGATCGAGCTGAACGCCCCCGATCTGCCGGGGATCAGCGTCGAGCTCGGCACCACGCGGATGTATCCGGAAGGCGAGCACTTGGCCCATGTCGTCGGCTATGTCGCGCCGCCGTCGGAGCGCGACATGGATGGCGACCCGCTGCTGGAACTGCCCGGCATCCGCGTCGGCCGCGCCGGCATCGAGCGCCATCACGATCAGGCGCTGCGCGGCCGCGCGGGGGCGGTGCAGCTGGAGGTGAATGCCGTCGGGCGCGTCATCCGCGAGCTCGACCGGCGGGAGGGCCTAGAGGGCGAGGATGTGCAGCTCTCGATCGATGCGGGGCTGCAGCGGGCGATCCGCGAGAAGATCGAGGAAGGCACCTCCGTCGTCGTGATGGATGCGCGGAACGGCGAGGTGCTGGCGATGGCCAGCCAGCCGGGCTTCGACCCCAACATCTTCAATTCGGGCGTCTCTGCCGCGCAATGGCGGCAATGGACGGCGAACCGCGCGACGCCGCTGATCAACAAGGCGACCAACGGACTCTACGCGCCGGGCTCCACCTTCAAGATGGTGGTGATGCTGGCTGCGCTGGAGGCGCGGGTGGTGACGCCGGGCGAGCGCATCCATTGCCCCGGCTATTACGACCTCGGCGATACGCGCTTCCATTGCTGGCACCGGCCGGGCCATGCCGGGGTGGATATGCGCCAGGCGCTGAAGGTCTCCTGCGACGTCTATTTCTACGAGGTCGCGCGGCGGCTTGGCATGGACCGGATCGCGGCGATGTCGCGGCGCCTTGGGCTTGGCGTGCCGCTCGAGATCGAGCTGCCGGGGACGCGGCCGGGGCTGGTGCCGACGCGCGAATGGCGCCAGGCGCAGGGGCGGCCCTGGGCGCTGGGCGATACGGTGGTGCATGGCATCGGCCAGGGCTTCTACCAGCTGACGCCGCTGGCGCTGGCCACCATGACGGCGCGGCTGGCGACGGGCCGCGCGGTGCAGCCGCATCTGACGCGCGCGATCGGCGGGCGGCCGGTGCGCGGCACGCGGGTGGAGGATTGGCCGAGCCTCGGTATCCCGGAGGCGCATCTGCGCCTGGTGCGGGAGGCGATGTGGGCCGTGGTGAACGAGGAAGGCGGCACGGCGCGCACCTCCCGCCTGCCGATGGCGGTGGGCGCGCAGATGGCGGGCAAGACCGGCACGACGCAGGTCCGCCGTGTTTCGCGCGAGCAGCGGGAGCGGGGGTTCCGGGTCGATCAGTTGCCCCGCGAATGGCGGCCGCATGCGCTGTTCGTCGCCTATGCGCCCTATGAGAACCCGGTCTTTGCCGTCTCGGTGGTGGTGGAGCACGGCACGAGCGGCTCCGGCGCGGCGGCGCCGCTCGCGCGGGATGTACTGGTGGAGACCTTCCAGCGGCTGCGCCCTGGCCCCGGCGGGTTGGGGCCGCGCGTGGCGGAGGGGCCCCAAGGGGTGATGGGCCGATGACCCCAGCCAAAGAAGGTTCCCGCCTGCGGCCCGAAGGGCCGAGCGGCCGAATGGCCGCCGCGGCTTATGCCGCGAAGCCAAGGGCCGCGGATGCGGCCCGCCCGGCGACTGAGGGGCACGAAGGTGAAGCCTTCGTGCGCTCTACATGAAGTTCGAGCGGCGCCTGATCCTGCGCGAGCGTGGGCCGGACATCTTCGAGAAGTTCTGGCGTATACCGTGGCTCTATGTGCTGCTGCTCTGCGCGGTGGCGGCGGTGGGGTATGTCGCGCTCTATTCGGCCGGCGGCGGGGCGGCGGAGCCCTATGCCGGGCGGCACGCCATCCGCTTCGGCTTCGGGCTGGTGATCATGCTGTGCATCGCGATGGTGGATATCCGCCTGATCGCGAAGCTCGCCTGGGTTGGCTATGCGCTGGGCGTCGGGCTGCTGGTGCTGGTCGCGCTGCATGGGGAGGTGGGCAAGGGCGCGCAGCGCTGGATCGACCTTGGCTTCGTGCAACTGCAGCCTTCGGAGCTGATGAAGATCCTTCTGGTGGTGGCACTCGCCGCCTGGTTCCACCGCGCGAGCTGGGAGCGGATCGGCAACCCGCTGTTCCTGATCCCGCCGGCGGTGGCGATCGCGATTCCGGCGGCGCTGATCTTCAAGCAGCCGAACCTCGGCAATGCGCTGATCACGCTGATGGTGGGGGGCGCGGTCTTCTTCGCGGCCGGGGTGCGGTGGTGGAAATTCGCGGTGGCGATCGCGGGCGTCGGGGTGGCCGCGCCGATCGTCTATGAGAATCTGAAGGATTATCAGCGCGCGCGGATCACCACCTTCCTCGACCCCGAAAGCGATCCGCTGGGGGCGGGGTACAACATCATCCAGTCGAAGATCGCGCTGGGTTCGGGCGGGTTCTGGGGGAAGGGGTTCCTACAGGGCACGCAGGGGCATCTGAACTTCCTGCCGGAGAAGCAGACGGACTTCATCTTCACCATGTGGGGGGAGGAGTTCGGGCTGGTGGGCGGGCTGGTGGTGCTGGGCCTGCTGGCCTGTGTGATTGCCTTCGGCTTCCTGGTTGCGCTGCGCTCTCGGCACCAGTTCGGGCGGCTGTTGGCGGTGGGGTTGGCGACAAATTATTTCATGTACGTCTTCGTCAACATCGCGATGGTGACGGGCAGCATCCCGGTGGGCGGCGTGCCGCTGCCGCTGATCAGCCATGGCGGGTCGGCGATGCTGACGACGATGGTGGGCTTCGGGCTGCTGATGTCGGCGCATGTGCACCGCGGTGCCGATATGGGCGGGGGCGAGTGGGACGGCTGAGGGGAGCCCTGCGCCGAAGGTGGGTCTGGTCCGCGAAGGTGGGCTGGACAAACCCGGCGGAGGGTCCTAATTGCGCGCCTCGGATGGGCGCATAGCTCAGTTGGTAGAGCAGCTGACTCTTAATCAGCGGGTCCTAGGTTCGAGCCCTAGTGCGCCCACCATCCGATCCCTCTCATATCGTGTGGCACTTTAGCCGTGGGTTGGCGTGCGGCCGGGCAGGTCTGCGCCGCGGCGCCCGTTGAGGGTCGCTGCGCTGGCTCGGTCCCGCCCGTTGCGACTTATCCTTGCTTGAAAGCGCGATAAGGCACTAAGTCTATAGACGTAGTTATCAGAATGTCGGCTATATAATTATGATATCAAATCGATTCGGGCTGGCTGGCGCAATTGTGCTTGCAGCGTCCCTGGCCGTCGGCGCACCTGCCCAGGGGCAGACGATCAACACTGCGACGGCCTGGAGCACGGGTCCCGAATGGGGTGGGCCCTGGACGTTTTCCACCAATCCAGCCGATCCGAATTCTTCCCATCTTCCCAGCGTCGGCCAAAGCTTCGTCGTTCCCGTGAACAGGCCTGCCCACTTCGCGAACGCGACATTCTACATTGCGTATCGCAGCGGGGCCGCGCTGTCGTACCAAGTGCTTCTGTATCGGTGGAATGGGTCCGCCACCACCGGCAATCCCCTGGTGGCGTCCCCCATCCTGACAACGTCCACGGCGACCGATCCCTACATTCAGCCGATCAGGGTGAGCATGAATGGGGTGCGACTTGTTCCCAACACGCCCTACATCGTCATCCTCACGGCAACGACGGCCGCCAATCAGGCGGATGGCGCCTACCGAGTGGGTCGCCTCACCGGCAACCCTTATCCGGATGGCCAGTTCTTCATCAATGCGACGGATAGCCTGGTTTCTGGCTGGGCGCAGGTCAGCAACTCCGGCGATCGCGACATGGCGTTCATCTTCGTGTTCGGCCCGGATCCGGTGACCACGCAGCAGGGGCTGCAGCAGAATGCCGGCCCGGTGCGCAGCGTCCTCGGCCAGCGTGCGGCGGCAACCACCTTCGCGCTCGACTATGACTGTCCGGTCTTCGATGCGCAGGGCGTCTGCGTCTCGGTCGGCCTGCGCAACGGCCAGATCGGCGGCTATGGCGACAGCGGCGAGAGTGCAGGGCTGCTGGCCTTGGGCTATCGCGTCACGCCGGAATTCCGCCTCGGCGGCTTCATCGACCAGTCCCTGGTCTCCAACACGCCCGCCGGCGTGGAGACCAAGGCGACCCAGCCGATGCTCGGCGCCTTCGCGGTCTACCAGCAGAACCCGGACTTCACCGGCCTGACACTGCGCGGCGCGGTCGCCTATCAGGAGGGTGAGCTGCGCATCACCCGCCCCGAGCTCCCCGACGCCGAGGCAGGCACGGGCCGGGCCAGGACCAGCGCGCTCGCCTTCGGCGCGGAGCTCGCCTACGGCGTCGCGCTCGACAGCAGCTGGGTGGCGCAGCCCTATGCCGGCCTCCGCCGCAGCGAGAGCACCCGCTGGGGCTATACCGAGACCGCGAGCGACGTGGTCACGTTCCCGATCAGCTATCGCAGCTACGGCCAGGCGGTGACCAGCGCGACGGCGGGCCTTCGGCTCCGCGGCGCCATCACGCCGCAATTCGGCGTGGTGCTGGGAGCGGGGCTGGAGCACGACCTGGACAGCAAGATCGACCCCTATGCCGGGACCAGCGAGGTCGGGGGGCTCGAGAGCTTCTCGATGTCCGTGGCGCAGCAGCATAACGGGATGCGCGCGGTGGGCTCGGCCGCGATGCGCTACATGATCGCGCCGAACCAGGCGGTGTCGGTGGACGCGGCCGTGCGGCAGATGCCCTATGGCAACGACCCCGCCATCACCACGATGATCCGCTACAGCATCGGCTTCTGACGGAAGCCGCCGTCACAGGCAGGACGCGCGCCGCCTGCCTCACCGGCAGGAGCACGTCCCGCTCTGGAAGTTGCGGCGGGCGAAGTCCTGCGCGCCCGAAAGGCTGCTGAAGGCCGGCCCCATCTGGCAGATGCCAGAGCCGCGGGCGCTGCGCATCTGCGCCGGCTCGCGGCCATCCACCTCGATGCGGCCATTGGCGCAATAGACGTAGTAGCTGGCGAAGGCCGTCGCCGGGGCGAGGGCCAGCAAGGCGCCCGCAAGGGCCAGCACGATCCGCATATCCATCGTCTCCTTCTGTTGGTTGGCCGTCCGGGGCTGCCGGTGGGGAGCCGGTCCCAACCGCCCGCGCAGGCCAGAGCTGGTCTGCCCACCGTCCGCGGCGGGACTTGTTCTGCCGCCTGAGCTTGGCGTCGGGCGTCTCTTCCCTGGGATCGTGCTTCGGGGCGGCACCTTTCCCCAGGGCGCCAGGAAAGGTAAGCAAATTACGAGTATGGCGGTCCATGCTTCATTATGATTCTCGCTCTGGCCCCGCTGCCCACCCGCAGGCCTGGATTGGCGCGAGGTGCCGGAGCCTGCTGCGACAGGGCGCGCCGGATGGTATGAACTGGTCTTTTGTCGAAGGAGGTCCGACATGAAGTGGATTCCGATCGTCGCCATTGCGGCATTTGCTGTCGCTGGCATCGCGCACGCCCAGAAGGCCGCGCCCGGGGCGGGGCAGGGGCAGGTGCAGTCGCGTTTCCCGCCAAAGGACACCACGGAGCGGGCGGAGCCGCCGGATTGGCGGGCGGAGCCGCGCTATGGCGCGCTCGAGCTTCGGGTCGGCTTCGAGCCTGATCCGCGCGAGGTGACGGTGGATGCCGGCGGCAACCGCGACGCCCGCGCGATCAACGCGACCTGCGCCGGCATGATCGATTTCACGCGGCCGGATGTGAACCTGACCTATTCGCAGGGCAACGGGCAGTTCCCGCTGTTCATTGGCGCGGTCTCTCAGGCGGATACGACGATCGTGATCAACGATCCGCAGGGCAATTGGCACTGCAATGACGATTATGAGGGGCTCAATCCTGGCGTTGTGTTCCAGCGCCCGGCCTTCGGCCTTTACAACATCTGGATCGGCACGCTGGAGCGCGGCCCGACGCAGCCCGCGACCGTGCGCATCTCCGAGGTGCCGCCGCGTCGGCGCTGACGCCGCGTCCGTCCACGCATCAGGCGCCGGGGGCAACCCCGGCGCCTTTTTCGTGTCCGGGCGATCCTTCAGCCCCCTGCGCCAGGCCATGGCGTGCCGCCAGCGCCAAGCCGGGCAGGCCATGGCCCATGCCGCCGGGGCGGCACATGGCGCGGATGACGACGCAGGAATTGGCCGGAGGCCGGATGGTGCTGCCAGAGGGAATTGAACCCTCGACCTCTTCATTACCAATGAAGTGCTCTACCCCTGAGCTATGGCAGCGAACCGGGTGCGAAGCGGCGGTCTCCCTAGCCTCTCCGGCTGGGGGCCGCAACCCCCGCGCACCGTCGCCACGCGCCCGGCTGCACGATCACGCACGACACAACGCTCGCGCCTCAGCGGTTACGGGTGGGATCAACCGCCCGCGGCGGCGCGGGGCCAGATCAGGGCGAGGCCCTCGGCCGTGCCTTCGATCCGACCACCCGCGGCGGCTTCCGCCAGCAACTGCGCCGCTTCGCCCTGCGGTCGGGCGCCTTCGGGCAGGTCCAGCAGCAGCGCGACGCTGCCGGGGGGACGGTTCTCGCCCCGCGCGGTGATCCGCGCGCCGGGCGCCATTCGCGCGGCCGCATCGCGCACCAGCGCGAGCAGCGCGAGGTCAAGCCGCGCGCGATCCAGCGCGGCTGGCCAGATCCCCTCGGCCGGCTCCAGCTCAATGCCGAAGCGCGGGCCGAGCGCGATGCGCAGCAGCGGTAGCGCCTGCGCCACGGCGATGGAGGGCGCGATGGCCGCTGGCTCCCCCGCCATGCGCCGCGCCGCGTCGAGGAAGCCGCGCATGGCCTGGTCCAGCCGCCGCATCGCTTCCGTCGCGCGGTCGAGCTGCCGGCGCGGCGGCCCTTCCGGCGCCGAGCGGCCGAGCAGTTCGAGGTTGGAGGCCAGCACCATCAGCGCGTTGTTCACCTCATGCTGGATCGCCGGCGCGACGCGCCGCAGCGCATCCTGCCGCAACCGGTCGAGTTCGGTGTCCTCCAGCAGCCGAGCCAGGGCGGGGGTCCGCGAAGCCGGGTCGCTGTCCAATGCGGAACCTCCTTCACCCCCCGGCGGCGGCCCGCGGCTCGGCGCCGATCCCCTCCAGTATCTCACGCGCGAGCCGCGCTGGAAGGCCGCCGCCGCGCACATCCAACATCGCAGTCGCGTCATCGTTGCCAAGCCAGACGCCGATGACGAGGTTGCCCGCGAAGCCGACGAACCAGGCGTCGCGGAATTCCTGCGTCGTGCCGGTCTTGCCGCCGACCGGCCGACCGGCCCAGGCCGCCCCCTGGGGCTGCGCCGCGCGCCCCGTACCGCGGGCGACCCCGGCTTCCATCATCCGCCGCATGGCTGCCGCGTGCTCGGGCGTTGTGGCGCGGGTGGCGGAGGGCGGGGCGATCGGCACTGGCGCGCCATCGGCCTTCGCCGCAGCAAGCCCGCGCGGGCGCGGCAGCAGCCCGCCATTGGCGAAGGCCGCATAGGAGGTGGTGAGGTCGAGCAGCGTCACCTCTCCGGTGCCGAGCGCGAGGGTCGCATCGTTCGGGAAGGGGCCATCCAGCCCGAAGCGGCGGGCGATGGCCATGACTTCGCGCGGGCCGCCCGCCCGCTGCAGCAGCCGCACGGCGGGCGTGTTCACCGATTGGGCGAAGGCGTCCTCGATCGTGATCTCGCCCTGCACGCGCCAACTGCCATTGCCGGGCGACCAGCCGCCCAGGGTGAGCGGCCCGTCGGCGACCATGTCGGAGGGGCTCGCGCCGCGCTCCAGCGCGCCGAGGAAGACAAAGGGCTTGAAGGCCGAGCCCGGCTGGCGGCGCGCCTGGACGGCGCGGTTGAACTGGCTCGTGCGGTAATCGCGTCCGCCCGCCATGGCGCGCACATTGCCGGTTGTCGCCTCCATCACGACGACCGCCCCCTGGCCCACCCTGGCGCGGGCGCCGGGCCCGGCCAGCAGCGCTTCCAGCCGCTGTTCGACCAGCTGCTGGATGCGCGGGTCGAGCGTGGTGCGCAGCACGAGGTCGGCATTGCCGGGGAAGCGGTCGGCCAGGTCGTCCATCACCCAATCGGCGAACCAGCCGGCCTGGCGGGCCGGGCGCGGCGGGATGTTGATCTGCTCCACCGCCAGCGTCGCCTGCTGGCGCGTCAGGGCGCCAGTCTCGGCCATCGCCTCCAGCACCTCCACCGCGCGGGCGGCGGCGGCGTCGGGCGCGGTGCGCGGGTTGAGGCGGGACGGCGCCTTGGGCAGGCCGGCCAGGATCGCCGCCTGCCACACGGTCAGCCGGCTGGCGGGCACGCCGAAGAACACCCGCGCGGCGGCATCCACGCCATAGGCCCCTGCGCCGAGATAGACGCGGTTGAGATAGATCTCGAGCAACTCGTCCTTGGTGAACTGCCATTCCAGCCAGAGTGCGAGAACGGCCTCCTGCGCCTTGCGGCGCAGTGTGCGTTCCGATGTCAGGAACAGGTTCTTGGCCAGCTGCTGCGTCAGGGTGGAGCCGCCCTGCGCGATGCGCCCGGTGGTCCAGTTCACCCAGGCCGCGCGCGCGATGCCGATGGGGTCGATGCCGAAATGCTCGCGGAAGCGGCGATCCTCGATGGCGATGACCGCGGCCGGTACATGCGCTGGCAGGTCGCGCAGGCGGACGACCTCGCCATGCACGTCGCCGGCAGCCGCGATGATGCGCCCATCGGCGGCTTCCAGTGTGACGCCGGGGCGGCGCGTCTGGCTCAGCGCGATGTCGGTGCGCGGCAGATCCCAGACCAGGACCAGCAGGACACCGGCCAGCGCGATGCCACCCCAGATCGCCAGCAGCAGCAGCAGGCGCAGCCAGCGGAAGGGCGAGCGCCGGGGCGCAGCGGCGCGGCGGGCGGGGGCGGGGCGGGGCATCTATGGTTGATCTAGCACGCCCTGCCGAAACCGAGGCGAGCCCCCGGGGCTGCGGATGCGGCTTGCGCGCCGGATGGGAAATGATCATCTGGCATCCGGGTGCCCCACAGAAGGGCGCTGCCACCAGGGCTTCACGAACGGGACGACACCGATGACGCATCTCTCCCGCCGCGCCGCGCTGCGCGCGACGATCGCCGGCGGTCTCACCGCCACCCTGCCGGCCGTGGCCTCGGCGCAGGACTGGACCCCGCCGGGCCCGGTGCGGCTGATCAACCCCTTCGCCCCCGGCGGCAGTCCCGACATCCTGGCGCGCGTGATGGCCCCCCACATGCAGGGCTTCCTGGGCCAGCCCATGGTGGTGGAGAACCGCCCGGGCGCGGGGGCGGCCGTCGGCACGCGATCGGTCGCGCGCGCGGCGCCCGACGGCACGACGGTGCTGCTCGCGCCGATCTCCTCGGTCATCGCGCCCTTCATGATGCGCGAGCCGGGCTACGACCTGGCTGATTTCCGCCCGCTGACCTGGCTGGCGACGACGCCTTTCGTGCTGGTGGTGCGCCCCGGGCGCTTCGCCAATGTGCAGGAGTGGGACCGGTACATGAAGGCCAACCCCGGCCGCCTGACGGGCGCGACCGGTGGCTCCGGCACGCCGCACCAGCTGGCGGCGGAGCTTTATCGCCAGGCCTCCGGGACGCAGTTCGAGCTCGTCAGCTATCGCGGCACGGCGCCGGCGCTGACCGATATCCGCGCGGGCAATGTGGATTTCATGTTCGCCGACATGCCGGCGACACTTGGCCAAGTCCGTCAGGGCGGGCTGCAGGCGCTGGCAGTGAACATGACCCAGCGCGTGCCCGCGCTGCCCGATGTCCCGACCATGGCCGAGAGCGTGGCGCCGGGCTTCGATGCGAATTCCTGGGTGATGTGGTGGGTGCCTGCGGCGACGCCCGATCCGGTCGCGCGGCGCCTGGCGGCGGCGGCGCGGCATGGTCTGGCTCAGCCCGACGTGCAGGCGCGCGCGGCAGAGGTCGGCTTCGTCGTGGTCGGCTCGGACATGGAGGGCGCGGTGCGCCAAATGCGGAGCGAGACGGAGAAGTGGTCCGCGCTGATCCGCGCGCGCGGCCTGCGTTTCGAGGAAGGTTGATCGAGGAAGGCTGACGACGCGGGGCCGGCGTCACGCCTGTGATGCCGGCCCGACGTCCCGCGCCACCGCCAGCAGCAAGCGGCGCAGCCAGGCATGGCCGGCATCGGCTTCGAAGCGGCGGTGGAAGACGAGCGACAGGCGCAAATGCTCAATCTCCACCGGGCAGGGGCGCAGCACCAGCCCATGCGCCGCCGCCAGCTTCTGCGCGAGGCGGGAGGACAGCGTCATCACCATCTCGGTGCGGGCCAGGATCTCCGGCACCGCACCGAGATGCGCAACCACCGCGCCGAGGCGGCGCGGGAAGCCCGCCGCGCGTAACGGCCCGTCCAGCGCGCCGTCGCGCGAGCCGTTCGGCGAATGCAGCAGATGCGGCACGGAGGTGAAGCGCTTGAGCGTCATCTCGCCCTTGGCCAGTTCATGGCCAGGGCGCATCACGGTGACGAACACCTCCGGCAGCAGCAGCACGCGGGTGTAGAGCGCGGGCGGATCGGGTAGCACCGCGACGGCCATTTCCGCCTCACCGGAGTCCAGCAGCTCCAGCGCATTGGTGCGGTCGGCATGGCGGATGGCGAGCAGCGCGTGCGGCGCTTGCCGTCCCATCGCCTCCAGCAGGGAGGGCGCCAGCACGCTTTCGGCATATTCGCTGAAGGCCACGGTGAAGACGCGCTCGGTCGTCGCCGGATCGAAGGGGGCATTCACCGCCAGCGTCTGGCGCAGCCGGTCCAGCACCTCCGCCACCGGTCCGGTGAGCGAGAGCGCGAGGGCGGTCGGCTCCACCCCGCCGGGGCGGCGGAGGAACAGATCATCACCCAGCGCCGCGCGCAGCCGGGTGAGCGCGTTGGAGACGGCGGGCTGGGAGAGATTCAGCTTCTCGGCGGCGCGGGTGACATGCCGCTCCCGCGCCACCGCGTCGAAGACGCGGAGCAGATTGAGGTCAAGGGTCGCGAGATCCGCCACGTGCCGCACCATCCCGTTCGCCGCCGTGATGATGGGATGGCGGTGCGCGATCTGAAAGGGGCGCGGTCTCAGGCGGCGCGCCGCTCCTGGACGGTGCGCAGCAGCACGAGCGGGGGCAGCAGCGTGCAGCCGAAGGCATAGAGGCTGCTCTGCGGCACTGGGCGCAGCGCGCCCGCCCCGAGCGCGCGGCGGAAGGCCGCGGGGTCGGCGGCGAGCCCCGCAACACGGAAGCCCGCCGGGCCGCTTGCCGCCGCGAAGCGGCCGAAGATGTCGCGCGCACCCGCCGCCGCGGCCCGCAGGAGCTGCACCATCGCCGCGTCGCGCCCGCCCGCTGTGACGCGGTTGTACAGCGTTTGCGCGACGGGATCGGCCTCGGCGATGGCGGCGTCGATGGCGGCGCGCAGATCCTCTCCGCGCAGATCCATGCGTCCGTCCGTCAGCGCCGCTTGGCCGGCGCGCAGCGACAGCAGCTGCGCCATGTAGGGCATGCCGCGGGCGAGCGCTGCGATACCCCGGCGCAGCGGCGGCGGCACCGAGAGCCCCGCTGCCTCGCCGCGCGCCACGATGCGCTCGATCTCCGCATCGGCCAGCAGCGGCAGCGCGAGGCGCGCCAGGCACCGCTGCACCGATGGATGACCGCCGAGCAGCTGCCCGGCGGTTTCGGCCACCCCGACGAGCAGGAAGGAGAGCGGCAGCCGGCGGTCCGCGCAGTATTTCAGCAGGTCGGCGAAGGCGACACGCGTGGCGTCATCGGCGATGCGGTCGAACTCATCCACCACCAGCACCGCCCGGACCTCGCCAAGTGCTTCGAGCGCGGCGCGCGCCTCCATCGGCGGCAGGGGTCGGGTCGGCAGGCGCGCGGCCAGCGCCGGGTCGCGCGCTGCCGCGGCGCGGCGCAGCTCCCCGAGCAGGGCGCCCAGAATGGTGTCGAAGCCGGCGCCCGCGGCGCAGACATGGCGCGCCAGCAGGAAATCGGCGCGGCGAAGCTGCGCGACGGCGAAGTTCGCGAGCGAGGTCTTGCCCATGCCGCGCTCGCCATGGATCAGCACATGCATCCGGTCCTCGACCAGGGCGCGCAGGATCTGCTCGCGCTCGGCCTCGCGCCCGATGAGCGAGCCGCCATCGGTGTCGCCCGTCGCCTCTGCGGCCGCGGCTGCGACCGGTCCCGACGGCGTGAAGATCTCGCTGAGGCGCTGGCGCGCCAGCAGCAGGCGCCGGCGGCGCGCTACCTCGGGATCGGGCGCGGCGTCCGGCATCGCTGGGCGCTGTGGCGTCGCATCGCGCTTCCAGAATGGTCGCAGCACGCGCAGCGACACGGCATCCCCCGTCTGTGCACGCCGCTGCGTTGCGGCGGCGCAGCCTAGGCGCCGTGCTGCGCGGCGGGCAACGCGATGCTGCGCGATACGCGATAGCGGTTGCGCGAGGCGTGATGGGCTCGTTCGGAACGGAGAATATTCGTGCCGTAGAAAATACGGAAAACCGTCACCTGCAAGTGATTTTTCAGGATGATATCGAGCAAAGATAGTAGCGATCGGTGTCTTGGTGCATTGCGCCAGAAAAATTCCGGATCTGCGCGCATCCGCTTCACATCTCTGAGGGCGAGCCGGGAGAATGGGGGAGGCCTTGTGATGCGCGGCGAGGGCAGGCGGCGTCTTCTGTGGCGCGGACAGCGTGTGGCCATGGGCTCGCGCGACGCTTCGCCAGGGCGTGTGGCGCGTGGAAGCGAGCCTCTTTGCTCCGAGGTCGCGCCGTGAACAAGCCTCTCACCCCGGGCGCGGTGGCTGATCTGCGCGCGCTGCTCTCGCGCCCAATGCCGGCGGCCACGGCCGCGCCGCAGCGTGCCGGTGCGGCGACGCGCATGGCCGTGCGGCTGGCCTTCGGGACGTTCGACGCCGCGCAGACGGTGGCCCTCGCGGTCGCGACGCTGTGGCTGTTCCCCGTAACTGCCGCGCAGTTCGGGGCCGGGACCGCGGCGCAGCTTGGTCTTGTGGTTGCGCTGCTGGCGATTGGCATGCGCTTCGCGCTGCGCCACGGGGAGAGCAAGCCGCCGCGCATGCTGGGCATGCGCGCCGCGCGCCACGGCGCGGCAGCGGTCGCCGGCGCCATCTCGGCGACTGGCGCGGCGTGCTGGATCGCATTGTCCCAGGCGGGGGCGCTGCCGGACGATCTGCTCGGCTGGTTCCTCGCCTGGCTCGGCGCCGCGACGGTGCTGGCCGCCGGGCTGCGTCTGGGCGGGCAGCATCTGGCGGGTGTGCTGACCGATGGGCGGCGCGTCGTTGTGGTGGGTGCCGCCGATATCGCCGAGCCGTTGGCGCATTCGCTGGCCGAGGCCGAAAGCGGCGGCTGGCGCGTGCGCGGGCGGCTCGATGATCGCGAGGAGGGCGCGCTCGAACGACTGGTCCGCATGATCGAGACGCCGGGCGCCGACCTTGTCGTGCTCGCGATCTCGGGTGCCGACGCGGCGCAGCGCATCGCCGCGGTCTGCGATCGTCTGTCCGACCAGCCGGTCCGTGTCTGCCTCGCCCTCGATGCCGCATCGCTCGCGCATCTGCCGCGCGCGCTGACCTGCGTCGGGCGCTTCGCCTTCGTGGACCTGGTGACCGACCCGCATGCCGGCCTGCCGGGGCTGGCGAAGCGCGCGATGGATGTGGCGCTGGGCGGCGCGGCGCTGATCGCGCTCTCGCCGCTGCTGGCCCTGGCCGCGCTGGCGATCCGGCTGGAATCGCCGGGGCCCGTGCTGTTCCGCCAGTGGCGCTTCGGCCTCGGCAGCCGGCCGATCCTGGTGTTCAAGTTCCGCACCATGCGCACCGATCTGTGCGACGCCACCGGCGCGCAGCGCACCACCGCGGCGGATCCGCGCGTCACGCGCGTGGGCCGTTTCCTGCGTCGCACCAGCATCGATGAGCTGCCGCAGCTGATCAATGTGCTGCGCGGCGACATGTCGCTGGTCGGCCCGCGCCCGCACCCGCTGCATATGCGCATCGGCGGCGCCTACTACTTCGAGGCCGTGGAGCGCTACCGCGCGCGCCACATGGTCAAGCCAGGCATCACCGGTTGGGCGCAGGTCAACGGCTCCCGTGGGGAGGTGGACACGCTCGAGAAGGCGCGCACCCGCGTCGCGCTCGACCTCTGGTACATGGGCAACTGGTCCTTCGGGCTCGACCTGCGGATTCTGCTCCGCACGGCGCTCGGCGGCTTTGCCTCCTTCAAGGCGGATTGAGGCATGACGCAGTCGGCTGACCCCGCCTCGCCGATCCGCGTGCCTTTCCTGGCGCGCCTCGGCCGTCGGTTCGGCAAGGACATCGTCGGGCGCATCCCTGTGGCGCCGGCGCGTCTCGCGCCCGGGCCGGCCACTCTCAGCCTCTGCTTCGACGACTTCCCGCGGAGCGCCTGGCAGGTAGCCGGGCCGTTGCTCGCGGCACTCGGCGTGCAGGCGAGCTACTACGTCTCGGGCGGGCTGCTCGGCCAATCCCCGGAGGGGCTGCCGCTCTGCACCGAGGAGGACGTCGTGGCCGCCTTCGCCGCCGGCCACGAGATAGGCTGCCACACCTATGCGCATTGCCGTGCGAGCCGCACGCCGATCGAGGCTTTCGTGGACTCGCTCACGCGCAACGACGCTTTCCTGCGCGCCCGTCTGCCTGGCTGGTCGGCGCGGAGCTTCGCCTTTCCCTATGGGGGCACCACGCTTGCGTCCCGCCGGGCGGTGGCAGCGCGCTTCGGCTTCGGCCGCTCCACGATGCCCGGCCTGCATCGCGGGTGGGTTGACCGCTCGATGCTGCGCGCCGTGGGTCTGGAACGCGACCGTGGGGGCGTGGATGTGGACGCGATGGTCGAGGAGACGGCGCGCCAAGGGGCGTGGCTGATCCTCTACACCCATGATGTGGCCGAGCAGCCTTCGCCCTTCGGGTGCACCCCGGACGAATTGGGGCGCGTGCTGCGGCGTGCCCTGGCGGCGGGGATGGCGGTGCTGCCGGTGGGCGCGATGGTCGACCGGCTGGGGCCGCCCCGATGAACGCGCCTTGGGTTCCGCCCGAGCCCGCACCCGGCTTCCGCTTCGTCGCACCCGAGGATCTGACGGCGACCGAGATCGCCGCCTGGCGCCGGATCCAGGCGAGCGATCCGGATCTCGACAGCCCCTATCTCACGCCCGAATTCGTGCGGCTGGTGGCTGCGCTGCGGCCTGGCGTGACGGTGGCGATCGCCGAGCGCGACGGCCAGCCGGTGGCGTTCCTGGCCTTCGAGCGCCGTGGCGGCGTCGGCCGCCCGGTGGCCGGCGCGGTGAATGACTGCCAGGCGGTGATCGCGGCGCCAGGATGGCGATGGGATCCGCGCGCGCTGCTGCGCGCGGGCGGGTTGGGGATGCTCGACTTCACCGGGCTGCGGGCTGCGCAGATGCCGCTGGCGCCGTTCCATCGCGCGGTGGCGCCGTCGCATATCGTCGATCTGTCCCGCGGCTACGCGGCCTATGTCGAGGAACGCCGGGCGGCGGCTTCGCTGGTGGCGGGCGGGATGAGCGGCCTTCCGCACCACGCGCCCGCGCGCGCGAAGCAGGCGGAGCGGCAGCTCGGGCCGTTGCGCTTCAGCATGCACGATGCCGATCCGGTGATGCTGCGCCGGGTGCTCGACTGGAAGAGCGAGCAGTACCGCCGCAGCCGCATCCCCGACGCCTTTGCCCGGCCCTGGGTCGTGACGCTTCTCGAGCGGATCCAGGCGACGCAGGCGCCAGGCTTCGCCGGTGTGCTCTCCACCCTCCATTCGGGCGATCGGCTGATCGCGGCGCATATGGGCATGCGCAGCGCGGGCACGCTGCACTACTGGTTCCCGACCTACGATGCGCAGGTGGCGAAGGTCTCTCCGGGCCTGCTGCTGTTCGCCGCGATGTGCCGCGACGCGGCGCGGCACGGCATCCTGCGGATCGAGCTCGGGGCCGGCGACGAGCCGTACAAGCTTCTGCTCGCCAATGCCGCCAGCCCGGTGGCGCAAGGCTTCATCGGCGGGCTCTCGCTGCCCGCGCTGCTGCGCCGCGGCCGGTACGGCGTGGAGACCGCCGCGGCCCGGCTGCCGCTCGGCCCGGTCGCGGCCTGGCCGGGCCGGCTGTTCCGACGGCTCGACCGGATCGGGCGCTACCGCTGAGCTGACCCCGCGGCGGGCCCGCGCGGTCGCAAGGGGAGATCGCCATGTCACTGGCCGGCCATCCTGATGCCGCCGCGCCGCCCGACGCTGCGGCCGCCCTGCGGCATGGCGCGGCGGGTGCCGGCCTCGTCAGGGCCTTCCGCGCGGAGGACGCCGCGGCGGTGGCCGTGCTGTGCCAGCGCGTCTTCCGCCACACCGACGCGCCGCCACCCGCGGGACTCGCGGCATGCTTCGTCGAGACCTTCCTCGGCCATCCGGCGTTCGATCCGGAACTGGCCTCGCAGGTCTATGTCGCGCCTGACGGGGTGCTGCGCGGCTTTGTCGGCGTGTTGCCGGTGCGCATGGTCTTCGCCGGACAGAGGCTGCGCGCCGCGGTCGCCGCCTCGGTCATGGTGGAGGGCGCGGCGTCCGATCCGCTGGCGGGCGCGCGGCTGCTGCGTGGCTTCTTCGCCGGCCCGCAGGACCTCTCGCTCGGCGACAATGTGAACGAGGCGACGCGGCGGATGCTGCAGCCCCTCGGCGTCGTGGCGGATACACCGAGCAGCCTGGAATGGATCCGCATCCTGCGCCCGGCCGGCTTCATGGCGGAACTTGCCGCCCGGCGGGCGGGCGGGCTGCGCGCGCTGCATGCGCCCGCCGGGCTGCTGGATGCGGCGCTGGTCGGCCGCGTTGGGCGCTTCGCGCCGCCGTCCCCCTCTGGCGCGCAGGGGCGCGATGTGGCGCCGGAGGCTCTGGCGGAGGTGATCCCCGGGCTGATCGGCGGCTTCGCGCTGCGGCCGGATTTCGACACGGCGACGCTCGCTTGGCTGCTCGCACAGGCGGCGCGCAAGGCGGAGCGGGGTGAGCCGGTTGCCCGGCTGGTGCTGCGCGCGGATGGGCGGCTGGCCGGTGCCTGGCTGGGTCATCTCGCGCCGCGGGGGGTGCTGCGGGTGGTGCAGGTCTTCGCCCCGCCCGCGGAGGCCCGGACGATGGTGGCGGATATTCTGGGCGAGGCCTGGCGTCGCGGCGCCGTGGCGGCGAGCGGCCGGCAGCAGCCGGAACTGGCCGAGGCGCTGCAATTGGCCGGCTGCCTGTTCCGCCATGGCGGGTTCACGCTGTTCCGCACGCGCCGCACTGGGCTGGCCGAGGCGGTGGCGCGTGGCGATGCCGTGCTGAACGGCATTGCCGGTGAATCCTGGACGAGGCTGAACGGCGACCGTCTCGGCTGAGGCAGGCGCCACTGCAGTCACGTGCCGGCGCGCCTCGCTGATCGCGCAAGTCGAAGATCGGCCAGGCCTCTCAACTGACAATTTTTGGCACACGCCGCCGTGAGCGAATTCCTTGCGGCGATTAATTTGCCTACGGTATACAGAATCCACGCCAGGCGAGCAGGCCGACTGCCGGACCCAACCGGCGGTTTTTCATGTGTGCGCTCTCAACCACAGGTGGAGTGACGCCGGGGCGACCAACAACAGGGACCGAGTGGCAAGATGGCGAACCTTCTTTTCTCCTCCGGCTTCGAAGGCAATGTGGGGCTCGCGGCACCCAGCGGTGGCTGGCAGGACATCGTCGGGACCGATGCGGAAACCGGGGCAAGCTGGCCGGCCAATCTCTGGGGCGGCAAGACCAGCATTCAGCTGCTGGCCAACAACAGCTCCTCGATCAGCAACAGCATCGAGACCACGACCGGGCGCGATGGCGTCTCGACGCGGGCGCTGAACCTGGATGTGGATGTGAGGGACAGCTCCATCACCCAATCGGCGCTGCTGCTGCAGCCGAGCGTCGAGCCGACCAGCGACTTCTACATCAGCCAATGGGTGAGGCTGCCCGCGAACCTCTCGCAGCTGCTCGGCCCCGGCGGCTGGGCGACCGTCACACCAGAATGGAAGAGTGCGGGCGATTTCCGCGTCGTCACCACGGTCGAGATCGACAACAGCGGCACGCCCTATTGGCGGATGAAGTGGGACACCAACGCCAATGGCAGCGCGCCGCTGCAGACCTTCTGGAACCAGGTCAACAACAGCATCGCCGTGCCCACCGGCGAATGGTTCAAGGTGGAGTTCTTCACCCATCGCGGCGACACCGATGGCCGCACCTGGCTGAAGGTGAACGGCCAGACGGTGTTCGACCATACCGGCGACAACATCGGCATCAATGACGCCCCCATCAACCGGATCTTCCTCGGCAACGCCTATGGCAGCAGCCCGATCGACATCTGGGTGGACAATGTCCAGATCTGGGACGGCGTGCCGTCCGGCGGCTCCACCGGCGGCTCCACGGGGGGCGGCACGGGTGGCACGACCACGCCACCGGCCTCGATCAGCCTCGGCAGCGGTTCCGACACGCTGGTGCTGCGGATCAGCCAGGATGCCTGGCAGGGCGATGCGCAATACACCCTCAGCGTGGACGGCAAGCAGATCGGCGGCACGCTGACGGCGAAGGCGCTGCACAGTTCCGGGCAATCTGACACGGTGACGGTGAAGGGCGACTGGGCGGTCGGGCCGCACAACGTTGTCGTCACCTTTCTCAATGACGCCTGGGGTGGGGCGGCGGGTTCCGACCGCAACCTCTATGTCGATGGCGCGACCTATAACGGCGCGGCGGTGAGCGGCGCGGTGCAGCCGCTCTATTCCAACGGCACGGCCGGCTTCCAGGTCAGCGATGCGACCGCCATACCCACCGGCGGCACGACCACGCCGCCGGCCTCGATCAGCCTCGGCAGCGGTTCCGACACGCTGGTGTTGCGGATCAGCCAGGATGCCTGGCAGGGCGATGCGCAATACACCCTCAGCGTGGACGGCAAGCAGATCGGCGGCACGCTGACGGCGAAGGCGCTGCATAGCGCCGGGCTGTCTGACACGGTGACGGTGAAGGGCGACTGGGCGGTCGGGCCGCACAACGTCGTCGTCACCTTCCTCAACGATGCCTGGGATGGGGCCACGGGCTCCGACCGCAACCTCTATGTCGATGGCGCGACCTATAACGGGGCCGCGGTGAGCGGTGCGGTGCAGCCGCTTTATTCCAACGGTACGGCCGGCTTCCAGGTCAGCGATGCGACCGCGATCCCCGGCGCCGTGGCGGGCGTGACGCGCTCCGGCACGGGTGGGGCGGATAATCTTGTCGGCGGCGCTGGCGACGACCAGCTCAGCGGCAATGGCGGCAATGACGTGCTGGTCGGTGGGGCGGGACGCGACACCATCTGGGGCGGCGGCGGCGCCGACACGATCACCGGCGGCCTGGATGCCGACCGGCTGAGCGGCGGCAGCGGCGCGGACCGCTTCGTCTTCCAGGCCGGCGACGGGCGCGACGTGATCACCGACTTCGCCTCGGGCGCGGACAAGCTGCGCATGCTGGGCCTGACGGCGGCTGACGTGGCCTGGTCGGCCAAGAGCTGGGCCGGTGTCGGCAGCGGCATCGAGGTCGCCTATAATGGTGGCACCGATGCCGTGCTGCTGCTGAATGTGACGAAGGTCGTGAGCAGCGACTTCATCTTCTGAGACCCGGCGGACGCAGGCGAAACCTGCGTCCGCCCGTTCTGCGCAGCCTGGCGCGCGGCCCCGAGCGGGCGGCGCGCCAGGTTGTCGCGGAGACGTCATCCATCGTCGGCGTCTGCGCGGTTGCGCCGCTGCGGCGTGGCCGCGAGCATGCCGCCATGGCACGCCTGGGCTGGATGGCTATGGCTCTTGGCGGCGGGATCGCGGGTGCCGCGATCTGGGCACGGACGATCCCGGCCGCGCCAGTTCTGGTCGCTTCGGGCTTCGAAGGCGGCGTGGCGCTGGCCGCGCCCGCGGGTGGCTGGCAGGACATCATCGGCACCGATGGCGTGACCGGCACGGCCTGGCCGCTCCGCCTCTGGGGTGGGCGCAGTCGCATCCAGCTGCTGGACGGCGCCGGTGGCGCGCCGGGCGTGGTGGAGGCCCGGCTCGAGAACGTGACCGGCCATGATGGCGCCCCGACCCGCGCGTTGCGCCTGGCCGTGCTGCAGCGCGCGGCGGCGGTTACGCAGGTCGCCCTGCTGGTGCGGCCGCAGCGCGCGCCGGAGGAGTTCCACATCGCGCTGCGCATGCGCCTGCCCGCCGATCTCGGCCGGCGTCTCGGCCCTGGCGGCTGGGCTGTGGTCGGGCCCGAATGGAAAAGCGCTGGCGATTTCCGCGTCGTCACCACGGTCGAGGTTGATCAGGCCGGCCGGCCCTATTGGCGCATGCGCTGGGACAGCAACGCCAATGGCGTGGTGCCGCTCAGGACCTTCTGGAACGCCGTGAACAGCGAGGTGCCGGTGCCCGAGGGGCGCTGGTTTCGGCTGGAGTTCTACACCCGCCGCGCTGCCACGGACGGACGCACCTGGCTGAAGCTCGATGGCCGGCTGCTGTTCGACCACCAGGGTGGCAATATCGGCATTATCGGCGCGCCGATTGACCGCATCTTCATCGCCCTGGCCTATGCCAGCCGGCCCTTCGAGGTGCTGGTGGACGATATCGAGATCGGCGAGGGACCGCCGCGTGCCGCCGGGGCGGTACTCACGCCGCCGCGGCCGCCGCAGCCTCTGCCTTCCGGCCGGTGACGTAGACACAGGGGAAGGCGAAACGCCGCGCGCCAAGGCGGATGATCGCCTCCACCAGGCGGCGCGGGTAGATCTCGCGGTAATACGCCTCGGCGATCGCGCGCGGCGTTCCGCCGAAGGCCGCCGCGCACAGGTCGCGCAGCTCCGTCTCGGCGAAGCCCGCATGCGCGCCCTCCTCGTTCGACCAGCGCCCGCGCAGCCGCTTCGAGAGGTCGGCGAGGTTCCAGTGGATCTTGGTCCGCAGCGGGATGGCCGATCCGACATAGCCCACAAGCCGGTCGCGGTTCGGCGTGCCGATCAGATAGGTCCCGCCGGGGCAGAGCACGCGCGCCATCTCGGCCAGCGCGCGGCGTGGTTCGGGGATGTGCTCCAGCGCGTGGAAGGAATAGACGAGGTCGAAGCTCGCATCGGGGAAGTCCAGCTTGCGCGCATCCATGACCCGCAGCTCCGCCGGGGCAGAGCGGGCGTGGTCGAAGCTGAAGCCGATGCAGATGTCGATACCGATCGTCGCCGCGCCGAAGCTGCGCGCGAGGATACCGGCCTCGTAGCCCTCGCCGCAGCCGACGACGAGGATGCGCCGGATGCTTGGCCCCTGCGTGGGACGCAGGAGACGCACAAGCGCCCCGGTCTTGACCTCGGAGACGGCGTCATAGCCCGCCGGATCAGCCATCCGGTCGCTCATGCTTCTGCCCTTCCTCTCACGTCGGCAACTCATCGGTTGCCGACAGCGTCCCTTCCACGAACATCCGGTGCCAGAGCTCGAGCTGGAACAGGATCCAGAGCCGGCGGCCATTGTCGGCCCGGCCCTCGGCATGGTCCTCGACCAGCCGGCGCAACGCGGCTGGCTGGTACCATCCGCGCGCCAGCGCCTGCTCCGACAGCAGCACGGCCCGCAGTGCGCGGCCGAGCAGCGGGCCCCGGAACCACGCCGAGACCGGCACCTTGAAGCCCCATTTCGGGCGCTGGACGATCTCGCGCGGCAGGCCGGCCGGACCCTCGGCGACAAGCTTCAGGATCCGCTTGGCGTCGCCGCCGCGCAGCTTCATCCAGCGCGGTAGCCGCCGCGCGGCGAACTCCACCACGCGCCAGTCGAGGAAGGGGCAGCGCAGCTCCAGCGAATGCGCCATGGTCATCCGGTCGCCCCGCAGCAGCAGGTTGGCCGGCAGCCAGAGCCGCGTGTCGAGGTAGAGCGCCTCCTCTACCGGCGACGGGAAGGCATCGCCGCCGGTCGCGCGCCCGGCCATCGCCGCGCGCGCCGCGCCATGCACCGCGGCCTCGGAGTCCGCCAGCAGCGCCGGGGTGAGCAGCGCGCGGCGCTCGGCGGCGGCAAAGGCGCCGAACCAGGCGGCGTGGTGCTCGAAGCGCTCGGGCTGCGCGAAGGCCTCGAGCATGGTTTGCACGCGCCTGAACCTGGCCGGCGCGGCGCGCGCCACAGCGCCGAGCAGCGGCCGCGCGCCGGGTAGGGCGAGCGCGGCGCGCGCCGCTGGCAGGTCGGCGGCGGCCAGCGCGGCGTATTTCGGATAGCCGGCGAAGGCCTCATCCGCGCCCTCGCCCGAGAGCACCACCGTCACCTTCTCCCGTGCCAAGCGCGCCAGTAGGTAGATCGGCACGTCGCTCGGCTCGCTGATCGGCGTCTCGCGCGCCCAGAGCGCGGCGGGGATGGCGCGCACCAGCTCGGCCGCGCCGACCGTCAGCTCGTGATGATCGGTGCCGAGGTGGCGCGCGACGCGGGCGGCGTGGCCGGCCTCGCTGAAGCCGGTGTCGAAGCCGACCGAGTAGGTCTTGACCGGCGCATCGTGCAGCCGCGCCATCAGCGCCACCACCAGAGAGGAATCGAGTCCGCCCGAGAGAAAGGTGCCGAAGGGCACGTCGCTGAGCAGACGCAGCCGCACTGCATCTTCCAGCAGGCCATGCAGCAGCCGCACCGCCTCGGCCTCGTCGGTGAGTGGTGCGGGGGGCCGCGCGGCGCGCGGTGCGTCCTCCGGCGCGGCCGCGTCGCGTGCGGGCAAGGGGCCGGGGGAGAAATCGTAATCGTAGTAGCGCCGCGGTTCCGTCGTCGCGGCGTCCTGCTCGGTCAGCTCGATCAGCGTGCCCGGCGGCAGCGGGGCGATGCCGGCCAGCAGCGTCTCCTGCCCCGGCACGAAGCGATAGCAGAGAAAGGCGCCGAGGCGGCTGCGGTCCACCGCGCGCGGTAGCCCCGCCGCTGCAGTGGCGACGCCGAGCGCGCGCAGTTCTGAGGCGAAGGCGATCGCGCCGGGCAGTCCGCGCGCCAGGAACAGTGGCTTCTTGCCGAAGCGGTCACGCGCCAGGGTCAGCCGCCGCACCCCCCCGTCCCACCAGGCGAAGGCGAACATGCCGTTGGTGGCGCGGCAGGCGCGCTCGGCGCCCCAGGCGACGCAGGCGGCGAGCAGCGTCTCGGTGTCGGAGCCCGACCGCCAACCCTCGCGCGGCGCCGCGCCCTCGGCCTCCAGCCGCGCCCGCAGCTCCATGTGGTTGTAGATCTCGCCGTTGAAGACGATGACGTGCTGGCCGCAGGCGCTGCGCATCGGCTGGTGCCCAGCCGGCGAGAGGTCGAGGATGGCCAGCCGCCGGAAGGCGAGCCCGAGCGGCCCATCCTGATGCAGCCCGTCATCGTCTGGGCCGCGATGGATCATCGCCGCCGACATGGCGGCCAGGACAGCGCTGTCCGCCTTGGTGCCGTCGAGGCGGAGAATGCCGGCGATCCCGCACATGCGCGCTGTCCTTCCTAGCGATGGGCCGCGTAGAGCGGATGCGCGCCAAGCCCAGGGCGGGGCAGGGAGGCGCGAAGCGCCGCATCGCGTGCGCTGGCGCGCACGCGCAGCGCCGTCAGCAGCATCACGAGCAGCATCGAGACGATGTCGCCGCCCCGAAAGGCGGTGGATTCCACCGCGCTCGTCGCCAGGTGGCAGAGCCCGTAGATCAGGGCGAAGCTGGCCCAGGGCAGATCGCCTGAGATGCATTCGCGTAGGCTGCGCGCGAGCTGCTCCAGGATGATCCAGCAGGCCAGCACCAGGCCCGGCACGCCGAGCTGCAGCAGGATTTCGAGATAGGCGTTGTGCGCGTTCCACATCACCCATCCGGCATGGCGCCATGCATCCTCGACGCCGGCACTGTCCGTGATGAAGAAGGCGCTGTAGCCGTGGCCGCCGAAGGGCCGTTGCAGCGCGACCTGTAGCAGCGTGGCCCAGCCCGGCACGCGGCCGGTGAGCGAGGCGTCCTTGCCCAGTGCGGTCATGATCTCGCCGAAGAACAGGAACATCACCACGGCGAAGACGGAGGCGGTGAGCACCATCCCGTAGGCCGCCCAGAGTCGGACCAGGCCGGACATGCGCAGCAGTGGCAGGAAGGCAGCGAAGCTGATGGCAAGCAGGATGACGAGCTCTGCCGATTTGGATTGCGCCAGCACCGCCATGGCGATGCAGAGCAGCACGCCGAGCATGTTCCATACGCGCCGGCCCGGCTCGTTCCACCAGAGCCAGCCGAAGCAGAGCACACCGAGCGCCGCGACGCTGCCGAGCTGGCTCTTGTGCATGAAGACACCGCTCCAGGCGCCCATCAGCGACGGCTCCTGCATCGTGCCTGCCGACGGCAGTGCAAGTGCCACCGCGGCCGAGGCGAGCATGGCGAGCCCGATGCTCGCGCCCAGCAGCCGCAGCACACGGGCCACGGGGAAGCCGGCCAGCAGGCAGTAGCCGAACAGTGCCGCCTGCATCAGGGAGACCCAGCGGCGCAGCGTTACCTCCGGCTCCTCCGACCACAGCAGGGAGGCGAGCGCGAGGCCGAGCAGCAGATTCGCCGGGCCGCCATGGCGCAGCACGAACAGCATCGCGCGCCAGCGCACGCCCGCGCTGACCAAGGTCAGCGCCAGCACGAAGGCCATGCCCGCGGTGTTGAAGGGGTTCACCGCGCCGCCTTCCAGCTGCTGCCCCCCGAGGCGCAGCGGCAGCCCGGTATAGGCGCCGAGCAACACCGACAGCGCCGCGACGATGCAGAGTGTCTCGACCCCGCCGAGGATGCGCCGCATCGCTAGGCCTCCTCGCCGTCGAGCCGCGCCGATGCAGGCAGCGCCGCGCGCCCGGCTGAGCCGCGCGGCGGCGGCGCGCGACGCAGCAGGTCGGCCAGGATCGGCCGTAGCATCGGCGCCAGCCCGATCTGCTCCAGCGCCACGAGCGCGGCCAGATAGGCCGCTCCGCCGACGAGCACCGTCAGTGCCAGGCCTGATGCGCCCGGAAGCTCGGGCAGCGCCGCGAGCAGGCCGCCCATCAGCGCGGCGGCGAGTGCGATCGCCGCGGCCTCGCGCAGCGGCAGCTCGGGCGGGCAGTGGCGTGCGGCCAGCAACGCCGCATGGCCGACCGAGACGGCCACTGCCACGGTCATCGCCACCGCCGCGCCGAGCGCGCCGAAGGGCGGGATGAGCAGCACGCCGAGGGCGAGGTTGAGCGCAGCCGCGCCACCGGTGACCCACACCAGAAGGCCGGTGCGTTGCACCAGCTGGAAGGTGAGATCGAGATAGCCGATGCGCAGCGCCATCATCACCGCGCAGGCGCAGAGCCATGGCGTGGTTTGGGCGATCGCCTCGTGATAATCGGGATTGATGGCGAGCCGGGCGAGCGCCGGTGCCAGCACCGCAAGCCCGACAGCCGCCGGCAGCAGTACGCCGAGCAGGAAGACGAAGGCGCGGCCGAGCTGGCGGCGTATCGCCGCCGGGTCGCCGCTATCCGCCGTACGCACGGCGAAGGGCCAGACCGCGGCGTTGATGCCATAGGCGATGACCAGCAGCGTGGCCTGCACCAGGGTGAAGGACAGGGTGAAGCCGCCCACCGCTTCGCGTGAGGCCAGCACTCCGATCAGCACGGGGTTGATCGTGGTGGTCAGCGCGGCGAAGACCATGGTCAGGCAAAACGGCGCGCCATAGACGACCAGCGCGCGCGCCAAGGCTGCATCGGCGCGGAGCTCCGCCGGCCTGGCCGGGAGCAGCAGCCCCGCCGCCAGCGTTGCAGCGGCTGCCGCCGCCAGTACGGCCACGCCCGATCCGCCCGCCCAGGCGATGGCGACCGTCGCCACGAGCGCGAGCGCGCCGCGCAGCAGGCTCATCGCCAGAAAGCGTTTTGGGCGAAAGCGGCAGATGTGGATGCGCACCATCAGCTCGAACCAGCCCTGCGCACAGATGCCGCCAAGCAGCACCCAGAGCAGGGCGGCGTGCGTGGCGGGCAGTGCGAGGCGCGCAGCGAGGGCGAGCAGCAGCGCGCCGAGGCAGCAGGCCGCGAACAGCGCGATCACCGTTGCCAGGAAGCGCGGATCTTCCTGGTGCGACTGGTACCAGCGCGCCAGCCCCTGCCCGAGCCATTCGAAGAGCAGCGCATTGCCGAGCGCCATCGCGGCGATCCCGACGCCGTAGAGCCCGTAGTCGTCGGGCGGCAGCAGCCAGCTCAGCGCGACCGTGGTGGCAAGGCCGAGCAGCCCGGGCAGGGCGCGGCTTGCGACATAGATGGCGCCGTCCCGGGCCAGCATCGCTCAGGCCGAGGCGCTGCCGCGCGGGCGCAGCGGCCGGCTGCGCGGATCGCGCAGCGCAAAGGCGTCGTCATAGGCAGCCAGAAGCGGCGGCACCGAATAGGACCAGGCCAGCGCGCCGCGCACCCGCTGCCGCCCTGCCTCTCCCATGCGCTGGCGGGCTTCGGGATCGTCCAGCAGGCGCGCGATCCCGGCGGCCAGCGCCGCCTCGTCGTTCGGGGTCACGAAGAGGCCGGCTTCGCCTGCGGAGATGCGCGCCTCGTGTAGGTCGTAGCCGAGGACGGGCAGGCCGAAGAACATGTACTCGACGATCTTGTTCATCGTGCTCTGGTCGGACCAGGCGGTCTTCGGCCCCGGGTCCACGCCGAGATCGGCCGAGGACAGCACGCGGCACAGCATCTCGTCGCTGACCCGGCCGGTGAAGGTGCAGCAATCCTGGACGCCGATCTCCTCCGCGTAGCGCGCCACCGCCTTCTGGTGCGGCCCGCCGCCCATCAGCACGCATTGCACGTCGCGCCGCCCGAAATCGTCGCGCAGGATCCGCATCGCCCGCACCAGGTGGTCCACGCCGTCCTGGCTGCAGATCTCGCCAAGATAGGCAATGAGGAAGGGCTTTCCTTTCGCGAATTCCGCGCTGCGCGGATGCTGCGTGAAGCGCGACAGGTCCGGGCCGGAGCGCACCACATGCACCTGCGCGGGATCCTTGCCGCCGCGTTCGATCGCGATCCGCCGATGGCTCTCATTCGTGGTGATCACCAGCTGCGCGCAGCGGAACGTCAGGCGCTCCATCAGCAGCAGCGCACGGTGCAGCAGGCCAGAGTCGCGCCCGAACTTCGCCGCGTACATCTCCGGCGACAGATCGTGGTGGTCGAACAGGAACACCTTGCCGAACAGCCGCCAGAAGGCGGCCAGCGGCCAGTAGGTCTCGGGCGGGTTGCAGATATGCAGCACGTCGAAGCCGCGGCCAAACAGCGCGACGCGCAAGCTGAGCGCGGCCGCCATCACGAAGCACCATGCGAATTCGGCGATGAAGCCGAGCGTGCCCTGCGCCTCGATCGGCAGTGGGTAGCGCAGGATCTCGACACCCTCGAGGATCTCGCGCGTGGCATTGAAGCCCTTCATCTTCGGGCAGATCACGCTGACCTGGTATCCGGCGCGCGCCAGCGTCGTCGCTTCCAGCCAGACGCGACGGTCGAAGGGCACCGGCAGGTTCTGCACGATGATCAGCACGCGCCTGGGTGGGGCCTTGGCCTCCTGCATCAGCCGGTCTCCAGCGCCTGTGTCGAGCGGGGGCCGCGCCGCGGTGAGGCGAGCGCGGGAAGGAAAGCAACGACGCTGTGCAGCGCCTGCCCGGGCTGGAGCAGACCGGTGCCGAGCAGCGTTGTCGTCGGCTGGCGCAGGCCGAAGCGCGGCGAGTACCAGCCGCCGACTGGCGCGCCGTCGCCGCGGCCGGCAGCCCAGCGCAGCGCGGCGGGCAGTTCGAGCAGCGCTCGGCACGGCCCTTCGGCGCCGGCCCAGGACAGCGTTGCGAGAGGGCCCTCCAGCGTGCAGGCGATATCGGGATGCAGGTGGAAGGCCAATCGCGCCGGCAGCGGGCCCGGCGCCTCCACCACGTCCACCACCTCGACCCGCCGCGCCGCGCGGTCGAGCGTCAGGCGGCGGCGATGGCGCGCGCCGAGCCGGCGATAGGCGTCGTGGCACGCCTCCACGCTGGCGCGGGGGCCGTCCTCCAGCCCCTCAGCCGAGAGCAGCGTGGCGGCGGGATGGGTATGCCAGAGGAAGGGGCCAGCCGGCTCGGCCTGCGACCGCCCGCCAAGCTCGAGCGCGTTATGCGCGATGGTGGCGCGGAAGCGGTCCCGCCATGCGCCCTCGCCATGATAGCAATAGGTGCCGGGATCGATCAGGATCTCCTGGCCGCCCAGGCGCAGTTCGAAGGACAGCGCGTCGGCATGCGCATGCGCCGCGGTGGCGAGGAAGCCGTGCGGCCCATGGTCGAAGCGGCACCAGATCTCCTCAGCGTCGCGGGGCGCATGGCGCAGCATGGCGATGCCGGCCTGCGGGAAGAGGTGCGGCCGTGTCGCCGGCCGGCCCCGGTGCAGCGCGCGCCTGCGCCCGATCTGCGCGAGGCACGCCGCCGTCACGCTGCCGCCCTTGATCTCCGGCCACCAGGGCGCGGCGCCCAGCAGCTCTGCGCAGGCGTCCAACACCACGCTCGCGGCCGGGCGGGCGGGCGCGTCCAGCACCAACACGCGGCCGTCGTCGGAATCGCCCTGACGGGAGGGCGAGAGCCGCGCATCCACCGTCGCTGCCAGCGCATCGGCCATCGAAGCGAGGCGCTGCCAGAAGGCGTCGGAGAGGGGCGCCCCGGCGGCATCGGCTTCGCAGCCCGCCACCAGCAGCAGTTCGAGCACGAAGACATGGTAGGCGCCGGCCAGCTCGCGGTTCATGCCGTCGGGGAAGGTCTGGCGGGCGGCCTCTGCCTCCAGCGCGCGCGCCGCGTCACGGGCCCAGTCCGCGCTCTCGGCAAAGAGCGGGAAGGCGAGGCTTGCGGCCAGCAGCCCGCACAGTTCGGCAATCAGATGGTTGTTGGCAGAGCTGCCGCGGCTGTGGAAAGCCGCGAGCCAGGATTGGTGCGCGTGCAGCTGGCGCTGGAAGGCCGGGTTGTTCTCGAAGGTGGCCGCCACGCCGGGCCAGTCCTGCAGCAGCCGCCGCGCCCAGACCCAGCCGATCAGCCGCAGGCCGAGTTCGATGCCGCTGACCCAGTGGACGCCGCAAAGCGGCGGATTGGCGCGCCACCAGGAGCGCAGATGCGCCACCGCCCGCTCCGCGTGGCGGGCATCGCCGCCCTGGTGGAAGGCCGCGGCGAGCAGCGTGACATGGTGCAGCCGCGACAGCTCCCACAGATGCTTGACGTTCCCGACGGCCTCCTCGTCGCGATAGGGCACGTCGAAGGCATAGGTCGCCGCTGGTGCGACGCGCCCGGTCAACGGATCCCGATGCCAGGCTGGATCGGTGCCCGAGACATCCGCGCTGGCCGCCAGTGTTGGCCAAGCACCGGCGAGCACCGCCTCGGCCTGGCGTGCCAGCGCCTGCCGGGCGGCCGCGTCGCCTGCCGCACCCGCCGGCAGGACGCCGCCCTGCCAGCAGGGGCGCGCGGCCGGCATCGGCCAGGCCTCGCCGCGCCGACGGCGCCAGGCCTGCTGGCGCAGCAGCGCCGTAGCGCGCCAGGCGATCTCCGCCGTGCCCATCCGCCGCAGGCGGCGGAGATACCAGCCCACCCTCATGCGTCGGTTTCGATCTCGTTCAGCGCGCCGCAGCGCGTGCAGCGGCAGGGTGGCAGGCGGAACATGCTCTCCTGCGGCGCACCGGGCGTGCCGCAGGCGCCGCAGGCCCATTCCACCCGCAGCGTGCGTCCATCCGCGGCAAGCGTTTGGCCGAGCAGGCGCGCCTTCACCGGTGCCGCCGGCGCCGCGGCGTCCGCGAGCTGCGCGGCAGGCGGTCCGGCCTGGCGGGGCAGGGCAAGCCGCCGGCGCGGCTGCGGCAGCGCCGGCAGGCCCGCCAGCACCGGCACGCCGAGCATCCGCTCCACCGTCTCCACGGTCAGGAAGCGGCTACCGAAGGACAGCGCCAGCAGCAATCGCAGCGCGGCCAGCAGCCCGCCCGCGACAATCCCACCAGCCAGGAACGGGATGCGCTGCGGCGAGACCGGACGCTCGGAGGCGAAGGGTTGCTGGATCACGCTGAGGCCAGCCACCTGCGCGCGGTCCAGCTCCTCGCTGAATCGCGCTTCCGTGCTGCGCTGCTGCAGGTCGCGTATCGCGCCCTCAAGGCCCGTGATGCGCCGGTCGAGCGCGCGCAGGCCGATCTCGTCCTCGGCCATCCGGCGCAGCCGCGCGTCATCCTCCTCGATCGCCGCGCGCAGCGCTGTGACCCGCCCTGCCAGCGGTGCGCGTTCGGACTCCAGCGTGGCGAGCTGGGTGCGCAGCGTGGTGCTCAGCGGGTTGATGCCGGTCGAGATCGCCTGGGTACGCCGCATGGTCTGCGCCAGCGATTGTTCGGTGGCGGCGATCGCTGCGCGGTTGGCGCGCAGCTCTGGGTGCTGGGGGCCGAGGGTGCTGAGCAGCTCGCGCTCGCGTTGGCGCAGCTCGTGCAGGCGGCGCTGTGCATCCTCGGCGACCGCCGAGGCCTGGTTCACGACCTGGACGGTGATCGTCTCCGGCTGGCGGGCGAGCTCTTCGGTCACATAAGCGATCTGCCGGGTGAGGCTTGCGTCGCGCATCTCTGCCTCGCGCAGCTCCTGGCTCATCTGCGAGCGTCGCTGCACCAGGATGTTGCGCTGCTCTGGCAGTGAGAAAAGCTGGCGCTCGGCAACATAGGCCGCGCGTGCGTGCTGCGCAGTGTCCAGGAGGCGTGAGTTATCCTCGAGCTGCGCTTCCAACAGCGCGCTGCGGCGCTGGCTGAAGGCGGCGACGTGGCGTTCTTGGGAACGGGCGAGGATGGTGCGCAGCGCCTGGGTCGCCACCTCGCGATCGGTGTTGCGCAGTGCCATGTCGATCACGTTGGTCAGGCGGACCGGCGCCACCGAGAAGTCGGCCAACAGGGCGCGCCCGGCGGCGTCGTCCCAGGCCTCGCGCGGCAGGCGGCGCGCGATGTCCGGGTAGAGTTTCGGCACCGTCTCATCGCGCAGCACGTCGCGGATCAGATCCTTGCTCTGCAGGATCTGCGTGACGGTATCCACCATCTCGCGCATCGTCGTCTGCGGCAGCTGCATGCTGCCCGGCGCATCCGCCTGCGGCATGAATTCGCGGCCCGGCTTCACCAGCACCTGGGTCCGCGCTTCGTAGCGCGGGGTCAGATAGAATGGCAGGGCAAGGCCGACCGCGACCGGCAGGAGCGCGGCAAGGAGCAGCGACCAGCGGTGGCGGAACGCCACCGCCACCACCTCGCGCGCTGACGGAAGGCTGGCCATGGGCCCCAAGGCGGCTCTTCCCCCTTCTGCTGCGCGCGGCGCGCGCCCCTACCCTGCCGAGGGCGCGGCGGCAGTATGAAGCCGCTGCGGGCCGCGCGGTGATGCCGAAGCTGCGAGCAGGCGCGTGGAAGGCGATCAGAGTTTCTTGATCAGCGGATCGTCGCGCGACGCGCGCGGCTCCCACCACCGTGATCGCGGCGATACCATTGGTTGAGCGGCAACGGTGCTATCCGTATCGCTGCGCGTGGTCGCTCTGTGTTGACCCTGATCGCGCGTTCGAAGGTTGTCGGCCGCCGTCGCGCCAGGCGATGCAGCGCAGAGGCGGCGATACGCCGCGCGAAGCCAGGCGGGGCAGGTGGGACGATGCGCATCTCCGTGTTCGGGATCGGCTATGTCGGCGCTGTGTCTGCTGCCTGCCTCGCGCGCGATGGCCATCGCGTGGTTGCAGTCGATACGAGCGGGCAGAAGGTCGAGACCATCAATGCCGGGCGTGCGCCGATCGTGGAGGACGGTCTCGCGCCGCTGATCGCCGAGGCGGTCGCCGCGGGACGACTGCGTGCCACGACCGACGGCGCAGAAGCCGTGGCGGCCTCGGAGCTCAGCTTCGTCTGCGTCGGCACGCCGAGCCTCGCGAATGGCGATCTTGACCTGACTCAGGTGGTGCGCGTCTGTGAGGTGATTGGCAGGGCCATCGCGCAGAAGGGCGCCTTCCACGCGGTTGCCGTGCGTTCGACGATGCTGCCCGGCTCGCTGGCCGGCGTGGTGACGCCGGTGCTCGAACGCGCGGCGGGTGGGCGCGCCGGGGATGCCTTCGGCGTCGCGATCTATCCGGAATTCCTGCGCGAAGGCACGGCGATCCGTGACCACGACCAGGCCGGCATCGTCGTGCTGGGCGCCGATGACGAGCGCACGCGCGCCTTGGTTCGGGATGTGGCGCTACAGGGCGGCGGGCGCGAATTCATGGTGCCGACCGCAGTGGCGGAGATGATCAAGTACACCAGCAATGCCTGGCATGCGACGAAGATCGTCTTCGCCAATGAGATCGGCGCGATCTGCAAGCCGATCGGCATCGACAGCCACAGCGTGATGGAGGCGGTCTGCGCCGATACCAGGCTGAACGTCTCGGCGGCCTATATGCGCCCGGGCTTCGCCTTCGGTGGGTCCTGCCTGCCGAAGGATCTCCGCGCGCTGCTCTACCGCGCCAAGAGCCTGGATGTGAGTTGCCCGATGATGGGCGCGCTGCTCTCCTCGAACGAGGAGCAGGTCCGGCGTGCCTTCGACCTGGTGCGCGCCGCCGGCAACCGGCGCGTCGGGCTGATCGGGCTCGCCTTCAAGGGCGGCACCGACGATCTGCGCGAGAGCCCCGCGGTGGAGCTCGCCGAGCGGCTGTTCGGCAAGGGCTATGAGCTCAGGATCTTCGACCACGATGTCTGCCTGGGTCGGCTCACCGGTGCCAACCTCGCCTTCATCCAGGGACGCATCCCGCATCTCGCCTCGCTGCTGACCGACGACCTGCATGCGGTCGCCTCGCATGGCGACACGCTGGTGCTGGCGCATGCGGGCATCCCGCAGGGACGCAGCCTGCCGCCGCTGCGCCAGGATCAGACCCTGGTGGACCTGGCGCGCCTGCCCGAGGCCGCACGTCCGACCGGTGGCCGCTACGAGGGGATCTGCTGGTGAGCGCGATGCAGGAGAGCCCTGTGCCCGAACCGCTGCGAGACGTGCCGATGCCGCGTGAGCGCGATCTGGCGCGCCGGATGCAGCGCGAGACGCAGCCCGTGATCTCGATGAACGTCCCACTGCCGCCGGGCAGCATCAGCCTCGGCCGCGAGGTCGCACCGGTGCTCGGCAGGCTGCGCAACGGCATGGCCGAAGGCAGCGGCGTGGTGGTGCACCTGACGGCGGCCCAGCGCGGCGACGGTGTCTCGACCCTGGCGCGCGAGATCGCGGCGGCCGCGGCGGCCGAGCCGTTCTGCCGGGTGCTGCTGCTCGATGCGAGCGAGGCGGGCGAGGAGGGGGGCGGCACCTTCGCCCAGCCGCTGCCGGACCTCGCCGCAGCCTATCTTGGGCGGGGGGAGGTCGAGGTCGCCTCTGTCACGGTGGGTGCGGCGAGCTTCCACGCCACCGCGCTGCGCGGCTCCTTCGGTACGCCAGGGCGCGGCGGGCGCAGCCTGCGTGAGCTGCATGAGGAGGTCCGCGCCGGCTACGACCTCGTGGTGGTGGACTGCCCGCCGATCCTGGAATCGCCCTTCCTCCATCGCCTCGGGCCGGAGCAGCCGCGCGTGGTGATGGTGCTGCGGCAGGACAGGACGCCGATCCCGATTGCGATCCGCGCGCGCGAGGAGGTGGCGTTGGCCGGGGGCAGCCTGGTCGGCGTGGTGCTGAACCGGCGCATGCGGCCGCTGCCGCGCGTCCTGGGGGGGCTGTTCTGAACGGCGCTGCGACGGCGGAGGGTCGGATGCTGGTCAGCATCGTCATCAAGGCGCTCAACGAAGACGCCAATATCGCCCGGGCGATCGAGAGCAGCCTCGAGGCGCTGTGCGGGCTTGAGGGCGAGGTGGTGCTGGCCGACAGCCTGTCGGAGGACCGGACGGTCGAGATCGCCTCGGCCTATCCGGTGCGCATCGTGCAGTTCCGGCACCGCGAGGACCGCGGCTGCGGCGCGGCGGCGCAGCTCGGCTTCCAGCATGCGCGCGGCGAGTTCGTCTATCTGATGGATGGCGACATGGCGCTCCAGCCTGGCTTCCTTGAGGCGGCACTTGCCGCCGCGGCGCAGGAGCCGCGGCTGGGCGGCATTGGCGGGCTGGTGCGCGAGATGCAGGTGAGCAATCTGGAGTTCGCCTCCCGCGCGGCGCGGCCGCGGGCGGATTTGCAGGCGGGCGAGGTGGATCGGCTCGATGGCGGTGGCCTTTATCGCCGCAGCGCCATCGTGGAGGTGGGCTATCTCGCCGACCGCAACCTGCACGGCTTCGAGGAATTCGAGCTGGCGACGCGGCTGCGCGCCACGGGGTGGCGACTGGCGCGGCTCGACCGCGTGGCGGTGGAGCATTACGGCTACACGATGAACGCCTATCGCCTGCTCTGGGCCCGCATGCGCAGCGGCTATGTGCAGGGGGCGGGCGAGTTGGCGCGCGCCACGCTCGGCACGCCGCGGCTGTCCGAGGCGCTGCGCAAGCTACGCATCCTGCCGCTGTCGCTCGCCGTTGCGGTCTGGTTGGCGAGCCTGCCCGCGATCCTGCTGCTCGGCCGAGGCGCGCCCTGGGCGGTTGCGCTGGCGGCGGCGGTTGCGGCGGCACCCTTCGTGGTGATGTCGCTGCGGCGGCGCTCGCTGCGGCTTGGCGTCTACGCGGTGGCGCTCTGGCTGGTCTACATGATTGGCACCTTGCGCGGCTTCCTTCGCCCGCGCATCCCGCCGGCCGAGCCGATCCCGAGCCGGATCCTGCGCGAGCTGCCGGTTGCCGGCGCCGCTCAGCGGCCGTGGGCGGCGGCGATGGCGCGATAGAGGCCGGCGATCTGCGCGGCGACCGCGGCGATGTCGAAATGCCGCGCGAAGACCGCGCGCCCGCCTTGCGCCAGCGCAGCCTGTAGCGCGGCCTCGTCCAGCAGGCGTTCGATGGTGGCGGCGAGCGTCGCGACGTCGCCCGGCGGGACGAAGAGCGCCGAGCCTTCGTGCTGCAGATAATCGGGCAGCGCGCCGACCGGCGTGGTCACCACCGGCACGCCATGCGCCAGCGCCTCGATCACCGCCATCGGCAGTGCTTCGGCATAGGAGGGCAGCAGCAGGCAGTGCGCCTCCCGCAGCAGCCGCGCCACGGCCTCGGGCCCGACCCAGCCGGGGAAGGAGAGGCGGGCGCCGATGCCCAGGCGCTCGGCCTGCGCCATATAGGGGGAAGGGTCGCCATCGCCGGCGAGCGTCGCCGACCAATCGCGCGCGCGCAGCGCCGGCGTGCCGAGCGCGTCGATCAGCTCTGCCATGCCCTTGCGCGGCTCGAGCCTGCCGAGGAAGAGCAGCCGCGGCGGCCCGTGCGGGCGCGACGCCGGGGCTGGCCTCGGCACGCCGTTCGCGATCACCGAGACGCGTCCGGGTGGCAGCGCGATCTCCTCGATGATGAAACGGCGCCAATGCTCGCCGAGCACCACCACATGGTCGGCCCGCGCCAGCGTCCGCCGCAGCACAGCGCGCGCCGGTGCGGGCAGGCCACGGTAGAAGCTGTCGAAATCGGCGCCGTGCAGCTGCACCAGCACCGGGATGCGCAGCGTGGCGGCGAGGTTGACCAGCAGGGTCTTCCGCGCGGCGCTGCCATGGCCCGACATGTTGACGTGCAGCAACGCCAGGCGGCGGGCGCTGCCGGCGATGCGCGCCGCCGCGCGCGCCAGGAAGAAGGGCGAGAGGGCGATATGGCCATCGCCGCGGGTGTCGATCAGCAGCGGCACGATGTCCGGCGCGCTGGCGCCGAGTTCAGCGAGCAGGTTGCCCAGGCTGGTGCCGATGCCCCCGGTCCGGCCCGACAGCGGCGTGCCGGGGCAGAGCACGGCCACCAGGCGCTGCGGCGGCCCGGCGGATGCGCCGGCGAGCGCCGCGGCAGGCTGCGGGCGGCGCGGCAATCCGGCGGTCATGCCCGGCGTCCCGGGATGTCGCCCGGTTGCGGTGCTGCTGTCTGCTGTCCTGGCATGGCGCGAGCTTAGCCATCCGTCTCGCCGCCGAAAGGCAAAGCCCTGTGAGCTTGCCCCCCCCCCTCAGCCGCCGGTGGCGAGCACGGCGGCGGCGAGGTCCTCGCCGGCCCAGCCGACCGATTTGAACAGTGTCACTTCATCGGCGCGTGTGCGGCCGGGATGCTGGCCGCGGCAGAGCTCCGCCAACTCGGCGACGACATGGGACTCCGCGATCGCGCCCTCGGCGATGGCCTGGACGATGTCGCCGGCCTCCGCGAGGCCGCCCGCGCGGGTGTCCACCACCACGGTGGCGCGTGCCACCAGGGCGGCGTCGCTCTCACGCATCGCCGGGCGGAAGGCGCCGACCAGGTCCACATGCGTGCCGGGGTCCACCTCCGCGCCGCGGATCAGGGGCGTGTCGGCCAGGGTCGCGGCGGAGACGATGTCGAAGCCGCGCGGATCGGGGCTGGCGGCGGCGCGCGCGGGCAGGCCGTGGGCGGCGAGTTGCGCCGCCAGCCGCGCGGCATTGGCGGGGTTGCGCGACCAGATCGCGACCTCGGTGATGGGGAAGCGGGCGCACCAGGCCTCGGCGAGTGCGGTGGCGACGCGGCCGGAGCCGAGGACCAGCAGCCGCCGGCTGTCGGGACGGGCAAGAAAGCGCCCAGCCAGCGTGCTGGCCGCGGCGGTGCGCCGGTCCGTCAGCTCCCCGCCATCGAGGATCGCGACGGGCTCGCCGGTCGCGGCATCCGATAGCAGGTAGGAGGCCTGCACCGCCGGGATGCCGCGCGCGCCATTGCCGGGCAGGACATGGACGATCTTCACGCCGCTATGCCGCCGGCCGGGCCTGTCGGGAAGGTCCCAGGCCGGCATCAGCAGCAGCATGCCTTCCGGCGCATCGGGCTGGGGCAGGGCGTGGCGGTGGCGCAGCGGCGCCGCGCAGCCCTCGCGGAAGACGCGCTCCAGCGCCGCTTCCAGCGCCGCCCAGGGCAGGGTCCGGCGCAATTCCTCGGCCCCGATGATGCGCATGCCGCCTATCCTCTCCCGTCCCGCGTGAAAGAGAGCCTCATTTCCGGGCGACGCGGAAGCAGGGCTGTGCTTGCCCTGGCGGGGCCGATATTGCTCATATGCGACTCAAAGCACGACAGGGATGCCGTCTGCCGCCCCCGGGACGGCGGGGTCCCCCGCGCCACGACAGGGATGCCTGCATGTCCTCATCTGCCGCTGACCCGCGCTACGCCTCCGCGGGTCCGCCCAAGCGCCCGCTGCGCCTGTCCTGGGGCGATGAGCGCGTGCGCGGCATTGTCTGGCAGGTGCTGGTCGTCGGCATCGTGGGCAGCATCATCTGGTGGCTGTGGTCGAACACGGTCCACAACCTGGAGGTGCGCCGCATCGCCACCGGCTTCGCCTTCCTGGGGCGGGAGGCGGGGCTGCCGATCGGCGAGAGCCTGATCGATTACGACCCGACCCACACCTATCTGCGCGCGCTGACGGTCGGGGTGCTGAACACGCTGAAGGTGGCGTTGGTCGGCATCGTGCTGGCGACCATCCTGGGAACGGCGATCGGTATTGCGCGGCTGTCGAACAACTGGCTGCTGTCGAAGCTGGCGGGCGTCTATATCGAGGTGATCCGGGACCTGCCGCTGCTGCTGCAGCTGCTGTTCTGGTACACGATCCTCCAGGGCCTGCCCGGGCCGCGCCAGGCGCTGAACCCCATCGAGGGCGTGTTCTTGTCGAACCGCGGCATGAAGCTGCCCTTCATCGAATGGACCTCGGCGCATTGGTGGTCGCTGCTGGCGATGGCCGTCGGCGTCGTGCTGACCGTGCTCTACGCGCGTGTGATGCGGGCGCGGCAATATGCGGATGGGCAGCCGCGGAAGGTCTGGCCGGCGGGGCTGACGCTGATTCTCGGCGTGCCGCTGGCGGTCTGGGCGGCCTTCGGTGCGCCCTTCACGCCCGATATCCCGGCGCTGCGGGGCTTCAACTTCCGTGGCGGCATCACCGTCAGCCCGGAATTCTTCGCCCTGCTGATCGGCCTGGTCACCTACACGGCCGGCTTCATCGCCGAGGTGGTGCGCGCCGGCATCCAATCCGTCCAGCACGGCCAATGGGAGGCCTCGCAGGCGCTCGGCCTGCAGAAGGGGCAGACGATGCGGCTGGTGGTGCTGCCGCAGGCGCTGCGCGTGATCATCCCGCCGATGACCTCCAACTACTTGAACCTGACGAAGAACTCCTCGCTCGCGGTGGCCATCGGCTACCAAGATATCGTCAGCATCGCGAACACGACGCTGAACCAGACCGGCCAGGCGATCGAGGGGATTGCGATCATCATGCTGGTCTATTTGACGATCAGCCTGTCCATTTCCTTGTTTATGAACTGGTACAACGCGCGCATCGCGCTGGTGGAGCGCTGAGCGATGAGCGATGTCACGCTGAACGCCGCCACCACCTCCGCGCCGCGCAAGCCGCCGATCAGCCAGGTCGGCGCCATCGCCTGGGCGCGGCAGAACCTGTTCGCCAATTGGCTTTCCACCGCGGTTACGCTGGCCCTGGCCTATCTGATCGTCCGCTGGACGCTCGGCTTCGTCGAATGGGCCTTCGTCAACGCGGTCTGGCAGGTGCCCTCCGTCAACGGCCAGCCCCAGACCCAGTCCTGCCGTGACATCAAGGGGGTTGGCGCCTGCTGGGCGGTGATCACGGAGAAGCACCGCTTCATCCTGTTCGGCACCTACCCCTTCGATGAACATTGGCGCCCGGCGCTGGCCTGCCTTCTGTTCGTCGGCCTCTACATCGTCTCGGCCCTGCGGCGCTTCTGGAACTGGACGCTGGTGCCGATCTGGGTCGGGACGTTGACGGCGATCGGCGTGCTGATGTGGGGCGGGGTCTTCGGCCTCAGCTATGTGCCACAGGAACGCTGGGGCGGTCTGCCGATCACGCTGATCCTCTCGACCTTCGGGCTGGCGCTGGCCTTCCCGCTGGCGGTGCTGGTGGCGCTCGGCCGGCGGTCGAAGCTGCCGGCGATCAAGATGCTCTGCATCCTGTATGTCGAGCTGATCCGCGGCGTGCCTCTGATTTCGCTGCTGTTCATGGCCAGCGTGATGTTCCCCCTGTTCCTCCCGGAGGGGATGAATATCGACAAGCTGCTGCGCGCGCAGATCGCCATCACGCTGTTCGCCGGCGCCTATCTGGCCGAGGTGGTGCGCGGCGGGCTGCAGGCGCTCTCGCGCGGGCAGTATGAGGCGGCGGATGCGCTCGGCCTCAGCTATTGGCAGAAGACGGGCCTGATCATCCTGCCCCAGGCGCTGCGCATGGTGATCCCGCCGTTGGTCAACACCTTCATCGGCTTCTTCAAGGACACATCGCTGGTGCTGATCATCGGCATCTTCGACCTGCTGACCGCAGGCAAGACGGCGGTTGTGGAGCCCGCCTGGCAGGGTTTCGGCGTCGAGGTCTATGTCACTGTCGGCGTCATCTACCTCATCTTCTGCTTCGCCATGTCGAAATACAGCCAGGGGCTGGAGCGGGACTTGAACCGGCATAGGCGGCGATAGCGCAGGCGGGCGGGGCGCTTGCCTTTCGCGCCCCGGCATCGCATTTGCATCGCAGCCTCATTAAATGAATGACAGAATTCCGGCCTATGGCCGGGTCGCAGGGGGTTCGAATGGGTGAGACGGTGATGGAGGCCCCGGTTGCCTCCGCCATGCAGGCCGATGCGCCGCCGGCCATCCGGCTCGAGGGCGTGAACAAGTGGTTCGGCGCGCTGCACGTGCTGCGCGACATCAACCTGACCGTCGCCCAGGGCGAGCGGGTGGTGGTCTGCGGCCCCTCGGGCTCGGGCAAATCCACCATGATCCGCTGCATCAACCGCCTGGAGGTGCACCAGGAAGGGCGGATCGTCGTGGACAATATCGAGCTGACGGATGACCTCCGCAGCCTCGACGCCATCCGCCGCGAGGTCGGGATGGTGTTCCAGAGCTTCAACCTCTTCCCGCACCTGACCGTGCTCGAGAATTGCACGCTCGCCCCCATCTGGGTCCGCCGCATGCCCAAGAAGGAGGCGGAGGAGCTGGCGATGGAATACCTGGAACGGGTCCGCATCCCGGAACAGGCCAAGAAGTATCCCGGCCAGCTTTCGGGCGGGCAGCAGCAGCGGGTGGCGATTGCCCGCGCACTGTGCATGAAGCCCAAGATCATGCTGTTCGACGAGCCGACCTCCGCCCTTGACCCCGAGATGATCAAGGAAGTGCTGGACACCATGGTGATGCTGGCCTCGACCGGCATGACCATGATCTGCGTCACGCATGAGATGGGCTTCGCCCGCCAGGTGGCCGACCGGGTGGTGTTCATGGACCGCGGCGAGATCGTGGAGAGCGGCGAGCCGGAGGCGCTCTTTAGCAACCCGCAGACCGATCGCCTGAAGCTGTTCCTGTCGCAGATCCTGCGCGGGCATTGATGGAACCTACCCGTCCCGGGGCGGCGCTTGCCTTCCGCCCCGGGACGGTCCTAAGCCTTCGCCGTTCCGCCAACGGAGCGCAAGGTTGAGCAACTCCCCCGCCGCCGAACGGCCGCTGACCAAGGCCGGCCTCATCGGCGTTCTTGGTGTCGTCTATGGCGATATCGGCACCAGCCCGCTTTATGCGCTGCGGGAATCGCTGACCCATTTCTCCGGTGACGGGATCGAGCGCTGGGAGGTGCTGGGCCTCCTCAGCCTGATCTTCTGGTCGCTGATGCTGACGGTCACGATCAAATATGTGCTCTTCGTGCTGCGCGCCGACAACAAGGGCGAGGGCGGGGTGCTGGCGCTGATGGCGCTGGCGCAGCGCCATGCGCATACCGACCGCGGCAAGTGGCTGGTCGCGCTGGTCGGCATCGCTGGGGCGGCGCTCTTCTTCGGCGACGGTATCATCACGCCGGCTATCTCCGTGCTCTCGGCGGTCGAGGGGCTGAAGGTCATCTCGCCCGCCTTCGAGGACGCGGTCATCCCCATCGCGCTCGGCATCCTGCTCGCGCTGTTCCTGGTGCAGTGGAAGGGCACTGGCAGCATGGGGCTGGTGTTCGGGCCGATCTGCGCGGCCTGGTTCGGCGTGCTCGGCCTGCTCGGCTTGATCGAGGTGGTCCAGCAGCCGGGCGTGCTGGTGGCGCTCTCGCCGCATTTCGCCGTTGCCTTCTGCGCGCATTACAAGCTGGCCGCCTTCATCGCCTTCGGCGCGGTGGTGCTGGCGGTGACGGGGGCGGAGGCGCTCTATGCCGATATGGGGCACTTCGGCCGCAAGCCGATCCGCGTCGCCTGGGTGGGCTTCGTGATGCCGGCGCTGGCGCTGAACTATTTCGGCCAGGGGGCGCTGATCCTGTCGGAGCCCGAGGCGATCGAGAATCCCTTCTTCATGCTCGCGCCCGAATGGTTCCGCCTGCCGCTGGTGGTGCTGGCGACCGCGGCGACCGTGATCGCCAGCCAGGCGATGATCACCGGTGCCTATTCCATCGCGCGGCAATGCGTGCAGCTCGGCTTCCTGCCGCGGCTGCAGGTGGTGCACACCAGCGAGACCGAGCAGGGCCAGATCTACATGCCCCAGGTCAATGTCATGCTGCTGATCGGCGTCGTGATCCTGGTGCTGGAGTTCAAGGACAGCTCCTCCCTCGCGCATGCCTATGGGCTGGCGGTGACGGGGACCTTCCTTTGCACCTCCTGCCTGGCGGTGCTGGTGTTCCGCCGCGCCTTCGGCTGGTCCTGGCCGGCGGTCATCGCCATCTTCGGGCCGCTCTGGCTGCTGGATGCGGCCTTCTTCAGCGCGACCGCGCTGAAGATACCGCAGGGTGGCTATGTGCCGCTCGTGCTCGGTATCGTGCTGTTCGCGCTGATGCTGACCTGGAAACAGGGGCGGGAGCTGCTGTTCGCGCGCTTCCGCCAGGACAGCCTGCCGCTGAAATCCTTCATCGCGCGCCTACCGCAGAGCCGCACGGTGCGCGTGCCCGGAATTGCCGTGTTCATGACGGGGCAGGAAGATTTCGTGCCCGGGGCGCTGTTGCACAACCTGAAGCACAACAAGGTCCTGCATGAGCGCGTGCTGTTTGTCACCGTTATCAACGAGGACATCCCCCGCGCCGAGCGGCGTGCGGAGGTGACAGAGCTCGGCCCCTCTATCCATCGCGTCATGCTGCGCTACGGCTTCCAGGAAAGCCCGAACATCCCGAAGGAGTTGGAGGCGCTGCGCGACCAGGGCATCCCCTTCGAGGCGATGCAGGCCAGCTATTTCCTGGGGCGGGAGACGGTGGTCGCGGCCGCGGTGCCGAAGATGTCGCGCTGGCGGCAGTGGCTGTTCACGCTGCTCAGCCGCAATTCGCTCTCCGCCACCGAATTCTTCCGCATCCCATCCGACCGGGTGGTGGAGCTTGGGGTGCGCGTGGCGATCTGAACCGCCCCCCGCGCGCTCGCGTTCGGGTGGGCTCAACGCAGGGAGAGGCAGGCGTGGCGGCAGGGCTGGTCACGATCACGCTGGCCCGCGCCTTCGATGCGGGCGAACGCGCGGAGGAGGCGGGGCGGATCGAATTCGCCATGGCGCTCGACCCGCAGGGCCATCCCGATGTCCAGGCCTGGCTCGACGATCCGGCGCCCTGGCCGGCGCGCCGCATCCGCCCCGGTGCGGCCGAGCAGGCCGGCGATGTCGCCCATGACGAAGAAGGCTGGCAGCTGCGCTTCTTCACCGATGCGGGGCAGGAGCGGGATGTGCCCGTGCACCGCATCTGCCACATCGAAGGTGGGTTGCGCCCGGGCGAGGTGCTGACGCTGCGCGCGCCAGACGGCGAGGAGGCCGCCTGGCGCGTGGTGGATGTGCGCGCGGCTTCAGCCTAGCAGCTGGCCGCCATCCACGATCACGGTCTGCCCTGTCACCCAGCGCGCGGCGGGGGAGGCGAGGAACAGCACCACCTCCGCCACTTCCTCCGGCGTGCCGAGCCGGCCGAAGGGGATGGAGCCGAGGATGCGGTTATACAGTGCGGGGTCGCTGCTGCGCCGCTGTTCCCAGGACCCGCCGGGGAATTCGATCGAACCAGGTGCGACCGCATTCACCCGCACGCCGTCGCGCGCCAGCATCGCCGCCTGGCTTTGCGTGTAGTTCACCAGCAGCGCCTTCACCGCCGCATAGGCCGGCGTGCGGGTGGAGGGCCGGAAGCCCGAGATCGAGGTGACATTGACGATGCAGCCCTTCGCCGCGACCAGATGCGGCGTCGCGGCGCGGCTGGCGCGGACGGTCGCCATCACATCCACATCCAGGCTCTTCGCCCAATCTTCCTCGGTGTCCTTGGAGCCGAAGCCCGACGCATTGTTGACCAGCACATCCACACCACCGAGCGCGGCCGCGGCCTGCTGTACCCAGGCCGCGACCTGATCGGCCTTCGAGAGGTCGGTCGGCAGCGCATGGGCGGTGACGCCCGCCGCGGCGATCTCGGCCCGCGTCGCCTCCAGCGCCGCCGCGCCGCGCGCGCAGACCGAAACCGCCGCACCTGCGCGGGCAAAGCCGAGCGCGACCGCGCGCCCGATGCCCTTGCTGCCGCCTGCCACCAACACACGCTTGCCTGCGAAACTCATCCGCCGTTCCTCCTGCATGGGGCAGCTATGCAAGGCGCGCGCGGCGCGGAAGGCAAGCCGGGGTGACGCTTGCTGCATCGCGTTGCATAACCCTGACCAAGACAATGTTGGGGGAACGCGCCATGCCTGATGATGGCCAGGCCGTGGGCACGGTGGCAGAGGCGCTGCTGGCGGATCTCGCCCGGCGCGGCACGCAGCGCATCTGGGGCGTGCCGGGCGGTGGCTCCTCGCTCGATCTTCTCGCGAATATGGCGCGCTTCGGCATCGGCTTCGTGCTGGCGAAGCATGAGGGCGCGGCGGCCATGGCAGCCCTTGCGGATGCCGAGCTGACGGGCGCGCCGGGCGTGGTGCTGACGACCAAGGGCCCGGGCATGGGCAATGCGCTGAACGGGCTGGCCTGCGCCAGCCTGGAACGCGCGCCGGTCGTGCTGGTCTCGGACGGATTCACGCCGAAGCAGCTTTCCTACATCACCCACCAGGTTTTCGATCAGCGCGAGGCGAGTGCTGCCTTTGTCGCGACCTATGCGCGCGCGGAAGGGGAGGCGCCGGCGGCCGAGATCGCCGCACTTCTCGACACCGCGCAGCACAAGCGCCGCGCGGTGCATCTCGACCTGACCGGGGAAGCCGCGCGGCGCGCGCCGGGTGTGGCGCCGGCGCCTGCCGCAACACCGGCCGCCGCGCCCGATATTGGTGATGCGTGCGCGCTGCTGGCCGGGGCGAAGCGGCCCGTGCTGGTCGTGGGGCTGGAAGCGGCGCAGCCCGCCGCCGCGGCCGCGCTGCGCGCGCTGGCCGAGGCGCTGCAGGCCCCGGTGCTCGTCACCTACAAGGCGAAGGGCGTGCTGCCCGACGCCCACCCGCTGCATGCCGGCATCTTCACCGGCGGCTCGCTGGAAGCGCCCTGCGTGACTGCGTCGGACCTGATCGTGACGATCGGCCTCGACCCGGTCGAGCTGATCCTGCAGCCCTGGCGCTACCGCGCACCGGTGCTGGATGTGGCGCTTGGCCCGCATCCGGTGCGCTATGTGGACCCCGCCGCGGCGCTGCACGGGTCGCTCGCGCCGAGCCTGGCGAAGCTCGGTGCTGTCGCGCGCCGGTCGGATTGGAGCACGGCGGAGATCGCCGGGTATCGCTCGGCCGCGCTGGCGGCGCTGGCCTGGACGGGCACGGGCGGCATCGCCCCGCCCGACATCGTGCGCATCGCGCAGCAGGAAGCGCGTGCCGCCGGCCGCGCGCCGCGGGTCGCGGTGGATGCGGGGGCGCATATGTTCTCCGCCACGGCCTTCTGGGACTGCGAGCATCCGCACGATTTGCTGATCTCGAACGGGTTGGCCTCGATGGGCTTCGCGCTGCCGGCAGGCATTGCCGCGGCGCTGCACGACCCAGGGCGCGGCGCCATCGCCTTCACCGGCGATGGCGGTTTCATGATGGTGGCGGGTGAGCTGGCGACGGCGGCCGACACGGGCGCGAAGCTCATCACCATTGTCTTCAACGATGCGGCGCTGTCGCTGATCGACATCAAGCAGCAGAGCCGCCAGCTGGCGCCCGAAGGCGTGCGCTGGCAGCGCCCCGACTTCGCCAAGGTGGCCGAGGGGCTGGGCGTGAAGGGCCTGCGCGCCGATACGCCGGAGGAGTACCGCGCCGCGCTGCGCGCCGCCTTCGCGCATGACGGGCCATCGCTGATCGACGTGCAGGTGAACCCGGCGGGCTATCCGGCGCAGTTGCAGGCGATGAGGGGCTGATGATCCCGGCACTTCGATTGGGCACCGCCTGGGCCCGGCTTTGCGGGCTGATGGATGAGGCGGCCGAAAGCTTCGTCCGCACCTCCTTCTCCTCGGTGGTGCGCGACAATTGGGACATGGCAGTCGGGCTGATGGACAGCGCGGGCCGGCAGGTCGCGCAATCCTCTCGCTCCGTACCGAGTTTCGTCGGCACCATGCCGCGCACGCTGGCGGTGATGCTGGCCCGCTACCCGGCCGCGACACTCGCGCCGGGCGATGTGCTGATCTCGAATGACGGCTACCACGGCACTGGGCACCTCAACGACATCACCATGGTCAAGCCGCTGTTTCGCGACGGGCGCATCGCCGCCTGGATCGGCAGCACCTTCCACTGCACCGATATTGGCGGCGCGCCGAGCGTTGAGGCGCGCGATGCGTGGGAGGAAGGGCTCACCATCCCCGTCGCCAAGATCCTCCGCCGCGGGGAGGAAAATGAGGACGTCGTCGCCTTCCTTGAGGCCAATCTGCGCATGCCGGGGGAGGCGCTCGGCGACATCCGCGCGCAGCTGGCCATGTACGACCAGGCCGCGCCGCGCCTGTTCCGCATCCTCGACGAGGAAGGCATCGCGGAGCTCGATGCGCTGGCCGCCGAGATCTTCGCGCGATCGGAACGCGCCATGCGCGCGGCGATCGCCGCCGTGCCGGATGGCGAGGTGACGGATGAGGTCACCGCCGATGGCTTCGAGCACCCGGTCACCATCCGCCTCCGGCTGGCGGTGCGGGGGGAGGGGATCACGCTCGATTTCAGCGGCACGGATGCGCAGATCGCGCGGCCGGTGAACTCGCCGCTGAACTTCACCCGTGCCTATTCGAACTATGCGGTGAAATGCGCCTTCGATCCGCAGACGCCCAACAATGATGGCAGCTTCCGGCCCATCACGCTGATCGCGCCCGAGGGCTCCATCGTGAATCCGCGCCGGCCCGCGCCGGTCTGGGGGCGGCATTTGACGGGGCATTACCTGCCCATGCTGGTGCTGGCCGCACTCGGGCGGCTGATGCCAGAGCGCGTCATCGCCGAATGCGGCAGCCCGCTCTGGAACGTCTATTTCACCGGCGAGCAGCCGGATGGGCGCCGCTACACGCGCATGTTCTTCATGAATGGCGGGCATGGCGCGGCGGCGGGGCATGACGGTCCGTCCTGCCTGTCCTTCCCCTCCAATGTCGCGACGCAGCCGACCGAGCAGTTCGAGAATGCGGTGCCGATGCTGATCACGGAAAAGGCGCTGATCCCGGGCTCGGGCGGCGACGGCGCGCGGCGTGGCGGGCTCGGCCAGCGCATTTCCTTCCATGTGGTCGGCGAAAAGCCCGTCACCGCCACCTACCGGCATGAACGCGTGCAGCACCCGCCGCGCGGCTTGCTCGGCGGCGGCTCGGGCCGCGGCGGGCGCGACCTGGTGAACGACAAGCCGGTCGCCGCGAAGGCGCGCATCGTGCTGAACCCAGGCGACACCATCACCTTCGAGACGCCGGGCGGCGGGGGCTTCGGCGAACCGCGCGACCGCAGCGCCGAGGATCGCGCGCGCGACAAGGCCGAGGGCTACGAGGCATGAACGCCCCCTTCCGCATCGGCGTCGATATCGGCGGCACCTTCACCGACCTCGTCATGCTGGACACGCGCGATGGGCGTCTGTTCAACGGCAAGGTGCTGACCACGCCGCACGCGCCGGAGCAGGCCGTGCTGGAGGGCGTGCGCGGCCTGCTGGCGCGCAACGGCGTGGCGTCCAGCGAGGTGCGCCATGTCATCCACGGCACCACCCTGGTCGCCAATGCGCTGATCGAGCGCCGCGGCGTGCCCACCGGTTTCCTGACGACGCAGGGCTTCCGGGACGTGCAGGAGATCGGCACGGAGCTCCGCCACGACACCTACGACTTGTTCATGCGGCGCCCGCAGCCGCTGGTGCCGCGCAGCTTGCGGCTGGATGTGCCAGAGCGGCTGATGCCGGATGGCAGCGTGCGCCAGCCGCTGGACGAAGCGGCCGCGCGCGCTGCGATCCGTCAGTTGCGCGATGCCGGCGCGCAGGCCATCGCGGTCTGCCTGCTGCATGCCTTCGTGAACCCCGCGCATGAGCGGCGCATTGCGGAACTCGTGGCGGAGGAAGCGCCCGAGGTCGCCGTCTGCCTTTCGGGTGAGCTGGTGCCGGAGATCGGCGAATATGAGCGCGGCTCCACCACCATCGCCAACGCCTATGTCCTGCCGGTTTTCGCGCGCTATTTGGCGCGGCTGGATGCCGGCTTGCGCGAGGCCGGCGTCACCGGGCCGCTATTCCTGATGCTGTCCGATGGCGGGACGGTGGCGCGCGATGTCGCGGCACGCCACCCGATCCGCCTGGTGCAATCCGGCCCGGCTGGCGGCGTGCAGGCGTCGCGCGTATATGGCGAGGCCGCGGGTGCGCCCGATATCCTCTGCTTCGACATGGGCGGCACCACGGCGAAGGCCGCGCTGATCGATGGCGGTCAGCCGGCGCGCAGCCTTGATTTCGAGGTCGCGCGTACCGATCGCTTCCGCAAGGGCAGCGGCCTGCCGCTGAAGGTGCCGGTGGTCGAGATGATCGAGATCGGCGCGGGTGGCGGCTCCGTGGCGCGGGTGGATGCGCTCGGCCTGGTGCGTGTCGGGCCCGATAGCGCCAGCAGCGATCCTGGCCCGGCCTGCTACGGGCTCGGCGGCGACGAACCCACCGTTACGGATTGCGACCTGCTGCTTGGCTATCTCGCGCCCGACAGTTTCTTGGGCGGGGAGATGAAGCTCGATGTCGCGGCCGCCGAGCGTGCGATCGGCGCGCGGCTCGGCAAGCCACTCGGCCTTTCGCCGGTCGAGGCGGCGTTCGCCGTGCATGAGACGGTGAACACCGCCATGGCCCAGGCGGCGGCGATCCATGCGCTGGAAAAGGCGCGGCGGATCGAAGGCTATACGCTGGTGCCGATCGGTGGCGCGGGCCCCGTGCATGCGGTGGAAGTCGCCCGAAAGCTTGGCATCGGGCGGCTGGTCGTGCCGGCGGGGGCGGGTGTTGCTTCGGCGTTTGGATTTCTCGCCGCGCCGATCAGCTTCGCGCTGCTGCGCGGCATGGTCGCGCCGCTCGACGGCCTCGACCTCGATGCGCTGCGCGCCATGCTGGCGGCGATGGAGGCCGAGGGCCGCGCGCTGGTCGCACAAGCCGGCAGCGAGGCGGCGGAGACGCGCATCCGCGTTGCCATGCGCTATGCCGGCCAGGGTTTCGGGGTGGAGGCGGAGGTCACGGCGCTCGACCGCGATGCCATCCGCGCGGCTTTCGAAGCCGAGTATCTGCGCCTCTATGGCCGGACGGAGCCGCATCTGCCGGTCGAATGCGTCGGCTGGCGCGTGACGGTTGCGGGCCCGACGCCGCGGCTCGATCTCGCGGCCGGCGGCGCGCCGGGTGGTGTGGCGCGGAAGGGCACGCGGCCGGCCTGGTTCGGCGGGCGCTTCGTGGACGCTGCGGTGATCGAGCGCGCGGCGCTGCGGCCGGGCGATGTGGTCGAAGGCCCAGCGCTGGTCGAGGAGCGGGAGAGCACGCTGGTGCTGCCGCCCGGCGCGCGCGCGAGCTGCGATGCGGCGCTGAATTTGGTGGTGGAGGTGGGGTAGCTCCCTCCCCCGCATGGCGGGGGGGCGCGGCGCTGCCGTGGCGCCGCAGGCTGGCTGGGGTGGGGGTGCGGCTGTCAGCGCGCCCTGATCCTCGCACCCCCACCCAACCCTCCCCCGCAGGCGGGGGAGGGCTTCAAGGGGCGCGGGAGGAGGAAGGGATCGTCACACCGGCGTGCGCCACTCCGGATGCGCATCGGTCAGGCCGCGGACCACGGCCTCATAGGCCGATTGCAGGCGCTGTGTGATCGCGCCCGGTGTGCCGCTGCCGACGGCCAAGCGATCCACGCTTGTCACCGGCACCAACTCCTGGCCCGTGCCGCAGAGGAAAACCTCGTCGGCGATGTAGAGCTCGCTGCGGTCCACCTCGCGTTCCTCGACCGGGATCCCGAGCTCGCGCGCGAGGGTGATGACGGTCGCGCGGGTGATGCTCTCCAGGATGTCGCTCGCGCGCGACGGTGTCGCCAGCACGCCGTCGCGCACCAGGAAGAGGCAGGCGGCGGCGGCCTCGCTCACCTTGCCGCGGCTGGTCAGCAGGATGGCGCTGTCATAGCCGTCGGTCTTGGCCTGCAGCGTCGCCAGGCGGCCGGCATGGTAGTTGGCGCTGGCCTTGATCCGCGGTGGCATCGCGTTGTCCGGCAGCCGCGTCCAGGAGGAGACCTGCGCGGCCAGCCCGCTGGCGAACTTCGCTGAGCGTTCGCGCGGCAGGGCCGCGGCGATCCAGCCGACGGGGCCGGTGGTTGCCATCATCCCCATGCCCTCGATCTGCACCTGCAGGCGGATATAGGCGTCGTCATCCGGCGCGTTCAGGCGCACCACCTCCAGCACCGCCGCGCGCAGCGTCTCGCGGGATGGCGGGTCGGCCAGGCGCAGCACCTTCATCCCCTGCTCCAGCCGCTCCAGATGTTCCTCCAGCCGGAAGACGGTGAAGGCGCCGGTCGTGGGATGCCGGTAGGCCCGTAGCCCTTCGAACACCGCGATGCCGAAGGCGACGCCGATCGCCAGCGGGTGGATGCGCGCCTCCTGGAAGGGGATGGCGTTTCCATTGTGGATGATGGTGCGCGCCTGCCACATGGCCCTTGTCTTTCCCCCTCGGTCGCGGCGAGTCTGGGCGGGCGCGCGGCACGCGGCAAGCCGTGCCGGGAGGATGAGGATGGACCCGCTGAGCGGCCTGCCCGATGGCATCCGGGCGCGCATCGTGGCCGGCGTGAACGGTCTCGACATGCATGTGCTCGAGGCCGGCGCGGCGGAGGCACCTGTGCTGCTGCTGCTGCATGGCTTCCCGGAGCTTGCCTTTTCCTGGCGCAAGGTGATGCCAGCACTTGCCGCGGCGGGCTTCCGCGTGATCGCGCCCGACCAGCGCGGCTATGGCCGCACCACGGGCTGGAGCGCGGGCTATGACGACGACCTCGCACCCTTCCGCATGCCTAACCTGGTGCGCGACCAGCTGGCGTTGCTGCATGCGCTGCGTATTCCGCGGGTGCATGCGGTGGTGGGGCATGATTTCGGATCGCCCGTCGCAGCCTGGTGCGCGCTGGTTCGGCCCGATGTGTTCCCGCGCGTCGCGATGATGAGCTCGCCCTTCGCCGGCGGACCGGGCTGGGATGCGCCGCCGCCTGATACGGTGCATCAGGCGCTGGCCGTGCTGGACCCGCCGCGCAAGCATTACCAATGGTACTATGCGACGCGCCCGGCCAATGCCGACATGCTGCGCGCGAAGCAGGGGCTGCACGCCTTCCTGCGCGCCTACTACCACCAGAAATCTGCCGACTGGGCCGAGAACCGACCCTTCGAGCTGACTGGCTGGACGGCCGGGGAGCTGGCGAAGCTGCCCGGCTACTACGTGATGCCGCTGCACGAAACGATGGCCGAGGCCGTCGCGCCCTTCATGCCGGACGCGGCCGCACCCTGGCTCACCGATGACGAACTGACGGTCTACACGGGCGAATATGCGCGCAGCGGATTCCAGGGCGGGCTGAACTGGTATCGGTGCCAGACCGGCGGCGGCAATGCGGCGGAGCTGCGGCTGTTCGCCGGCCGACGGATCGAGGTGCCGGCCATCTTCATCGCGGGTGCGGCCGATTGGGGCATCCACCAATTCCCGGGCGCGCTGCGGCGTATGCGGGAGGAGGCCTGCGCGGATATGCGCGCCGTCCACCTCATCCCCGGCGCCGGGCATTGGGTTCAGCAGGAACAGCCAGGCGCAGTCCAGCGGCATCTGCTGGATTTCTGCCGCGCGACAGGGTGAAGTCGGGCCATGGCCGTCCTCTCCACCACTGCCGATCCACGCTCCGACGCCTTCCGCGCCAATGCCGCGCGTATGGATGCGCTGGTCGCCGAGCTACGCGCGAGCGTGGAGCGCATCCGCGAGGGTGGCGGCGAAGTGGCCAGGCAGCGGCATCTGGACCGCGGAAAGTTGCTGCCGCGGGAGCGCATACGGATGCTGCTCGACGCGGCCTCACCCTTCCTCGAATTCTCGCAGCTTGCGGCCCAGGGCATGTATGGGGAGGACATCCCGGCCGCCGGGATCATCACCGGTATCGGGCGCGTGGCGGGGCGCGAATGCGTCATCGTCGCCAACGACGCCACGGTGAAGGGCGGCACCTACTTCCCGATGACGGTGAAGAAGCATCTGCGCGCGCAGGAGATCGCGGAGCAGAACCGGCTGCCCTGCCTCTACCTGGTGGATAGCGGCGGGGCGAATCTGCCGAACCAGGACGAGGTCTTCCCCGACCGCGACCATTTCGGGCGCATCTTCTTCAACCAGGCGCGCATGTCCGCCGCGGGCATCCCGCAGATCGCCGTGGTGATGGGCTCCTGCACAGCGGGTGGGGCCTATGTGCCGGCGATGTCCGACCAGGCGATCATCGTGCGCAACCAGGGCACGATCTTCCTCGGCGGCCCGCCGCTGGTGAAGGCCGCGACGGGGGAGGTGGTGACGGCCGAGGAACTCGGCGGCGGCGAGCTGCACAGCCGCGTCTCCGGCGTGACCGACCATCTGGCGGAGAATGACGCGCATGCGCTCGGCCTGGCGCGGCGGATCGTCGCGGGGCTCAATCGTGCGAAGCCGGCGGGCGAGGACGATCCCGCCCCGCCCCGCGCGCCGCTGCTGGACGGGCTGCATGGCGTGATCCCTGCCGATCTCCGCGAGCCCTATGATGTGCGCGAGGTGATTGCCCGCATCGTGGACGGCAGCGAGTTCGATGAGTTCAAGCCGCTCTATGGCCCGACGCTTGTCACGGGCTTCGCGCGCATCTGGGGCTACCGCGTTGGCATCGTCGCCAATAACGGCGTGCTGTTCGGCGAAAGCGCGCAGAAGGGCGCGCATTTCATCGAGCTCTGCGACCAGCGCGGCATTCCGCTGGTCTTCCTGCAGAACATCACTGGCTTCATGGTGGGCCGAAAGTATGAGGCCGGCGGCATCGCCAAGGATGGGGCGCAGCTGGTCACTGCGGTGGCCACCGCGCGCGTGCCGAAATTCACGGTCATCATCGGCGGCAGCTTCGGCGCCGGCAATTACGGCATGTGCGGCCGCGCCTTCGCGCCGCGATTCCTGTTCATGTGGCCGAATGCGCGCATCGGCGTCATGGGTGGGCCCCAGGCTGCGAGCGTCCTCGGGCAGATACGGCGCGACGCGATCGAGGCGAAGGGCGGCACCTGGCCGGCGGAGGAGGAAGCGCGCTTCAAGGCCCCGATCGAGGCGCAGTATGAGGCGCAGGGCAACCCGACCTATGCCAGCGCGCGGCTCTGGGATGATGGTGTGATCGCGCCCGAGGATACGCGCATGGTGCTGGCGCTCAGCCTCTCCGCCGCGCGCAATAATCCCGTGCCGGGCTGGAGCGGGGAGGCGCGCTTCGGCGTGTTCCGCACATGAGTTTTCAGACGCTGCTGATCGCCAATCGTGGCGAGATCGCCTGCCGCGTCATCCGCACCGCGCGGCGCATGGGGCTTCGCACCGTCGCCGTCTTCTCGGATGCCGATGCAGAGGCCCTGCATGTCGCCGAGGCCGACACCGCCATCCGCATCGGCCCTGCACCGGCGCGCGAAAGCTACCTGAACATCGCCACTATCCTCGACGCGGCCCGCGCGACGGGCGCGGAGGCGATCCATCCCGGCTATGGCTTCCTGTCGGAGAATGCCGAGTTCGCAGAAGCCTGCGCCGCCGCGGGCCTTGTCTTCGTCGGCCCGCCGCCGGCGGCGATCCGCGCCATGGGCAGCAAGGCCGCGGCGAAGGCGCTCATGGAGACAGCAGGCGTGCCGCTCGTGCGGGGCTATCACGGCGCGGACCATTCGGATGCGACGCTCCGCGCGGCGGCGGCACGCATCGGCTTCCCCGTGCTGGTGAAGGCCAGCGCCGGCGGGGGCGGCAAGGGTATGAAAGTCGTCCGCGACGCCGCCGAATTGGAGGAGGCGATCGCGCTCGCCCGCGGTGAGGCGCGCGCGGCCTTCGGCGACGACCGCCTGCTGCTCGAGCGATATCTCACGCGGCCCCGCCATATCGAGATCCAGGTCTTCGCGGACGGCCACGGGAATGTCGTGCATCTGTTCGAGCGCGACTGCTCCATCCAGCGCCGCCACCAGAAGGTGGTGGAGGAAGCCCCCGCGCCCGGCATGACCGAAGCGCGTCGTGCCGCGATGGGCGAGGCCGCTTGCGAGGCCGCGCGCGCCATCGGCTATGTCGGCGCTGGCACGGTGGAATTCATTGTCGATGCGGGCTCTTCGCCCGATGAAGGCGGCGCCTTCCACTTCATGGAGATGAACACCCGCCTGCAGGTGGAGCATCCGGTGACGGAGGCGATCACCGGCCTCGACCTGGTGGAGTGGCAATTGCGCGTTGCCGCTGGCGAGGCGCTGCCGCTCCGCCAGGACCAGCTTCGCATCGAGGGCCATGCGATCGAAATGCGGCTCTATGCCGAGGATCCAGCGCGCGACTTTGCGCCGAGCGTCGGCACGCTGCGGCATCTTGCGCTGCCTGCGGGCGAAGGCATCCGCGTGGATGCTGGCGTGCGCGCAGGAGACGCGATCCCGATCCACTACGATCCCATGATCGCCAAGATCATCGCGCATGGTGCCGACCGCGAGGCAGCGCGCCGGCGTCTTTTGCGCGCGCTGGAAACAACGGAAGTCGCAGGGGTGACCACCAACCTGCCCCTGTTGCGCGCCATCGCCGCGCATCCGGGCTTCGCCGCGGCCGAACTCGACACCGGCTTCATCGCACGCCATGCCGATGCGCTGCTCGCGCCTGCCGGCGCGGCGCCGCGCGCGGCGCTGGCCGCGGCGGTGCTGCGGCTGCTGCGCGACGAGCCCGTCACCGACCCCGCGGATCCGCACTCGCCCTGGGGGCAGGCCAGCGCCTGGCGGCTGAATGGCGCGGGCTGGCAGGATTTTCATCTGGTGGATGGCGAGACCCCGTGCGTGATCCGCGCGCATCTCGGCGCGGCGACGATGCTGGACCTGCCGGGGGGTGCCGCGCGGATCGAGGGCGCGGCCTGGCGGGGGGATGAGCTTGCCTTCGGCCTCGACGGCCGCCGCGTTCGCGCGTGCGTTCTGCACCAGGGCGCGGCGATCACCGTGATCCTCGACGGCGCGACGCATGAGCTGCGCCATGACGATCCGCGCGCGGCGCCGGTTTCCGCCGACAGCGCCGGCGGGCGTGTGGTCGCGCCGATGCCAGGGCGCGTGCTGCAGCTGCTGGTCGCGCCCGGTGACCGCGTGGCGCGCGGCGCGGTGCTGCTGGTGATGGAGGCGATGAAGGTGCAGATGCGCATCACCGCCCCGGCCGAGGGCGTGATCGGCACCATCCGCTGCGCGGTCGGTGACCTGGTCGAGGACGGCGCCGAATTGGCCGTTCTGGACGCCGTGTAGCCGTCAGCCGCGCCCGGGGCGCGCGGCTGCGGGCGGCGTGGCGCCAGCCGGGCGGCCGGCATCGAAGCCGAGGAAGCCGATCTCCGCCCGCGGCGCGCCGCCATCGCCGGCCCAGAGCCGGGCATTGCGCGGCGTGGCCGGTGCGGCCGCCTGCTGCGCGGCGGGCTGCGTCGGCTGGGGCCGCGGCGCGGGGGCGCTGGTGGCACGCGCGGGGGGCGCGGCGAGGCCGGCCGGCGCGCTGTCCGTGATCACCGGCCCGCGGCTCATGTCCCGGGTCGAGAGCAGGTAAAAAACGATGTCGTTGCGGCCCTGGTCCACGGCCGCATCCAGCGGCGTGAGGCCGAGCGCGTTGCGCGCCCCCAGATTGGCGCCGCGCCCCACCGCGTCCCGCGCCGCGCCCAGGTCGCCGCGCGAAATCGCGTCGAACAGCGCGGCGTTGGGCGAGAGGTTCACCGCCGGGTCGCCGGCGATCGGCGCGGGAGCCCGGCGCGCGGCCAGGCCCGGCAGGGCAGGGGCGGGCCCACCCGGCCCCACCTGGGGCTGCTGTTGCGGCCGAATCATCTGGGGTCCGCCGCCCTGCGCCATGGCCGGGCCGGCCAGGGCCAGCGACAGGGCAGCAAGGGAGGCGGGGCGGAGCAGGGCGCGCATGCGCCACATCTAGGCGAAGCGCGGGGCCCGGGGAAGGGCGGCGTGAGGGGGGGCTCAGAGACCGTTTGAGAATGCCGGCGGCTGAGGATCCGCGGGGGATTTTTCGTCCTGGCTAGGCGCTGGACGCCGCCGATGCTTGTTGCATCGGCAAGGCCGGCAACGACGCCAGGGCGGAAAAGACCCGCGGAGGCGACCCGTCCGGTGTTCTCAAACGGTCTCTCAACACCCTTCGCCGCGGAAGGTGAAGCTCTCCACCCGCCCCTGCCGTAGCGCGAAGGTGATGTCGCAGCCGAACACGGCATAGGAGGGCGGGGCGGGCACATAGGTCATCCGCGGCCCCCAGGGGCCGTGCCAGGGCCCGTACCAGGGCTGGTAGAGGCCGGGTTCGGTGAAGGCCACCGTTCGGCGCTGTTCATATTGCAGGAAGCGCCGCCCGTCGGCCTCATGGATGCGTGCGGGCACGCCGAACTCGGCGACGAGATCGCCTTCCGGGCGGCCGATGAAGGTGGACAGCCGCTGGTCGAGCGCTGGCCCTTGCGCACAGGCAGTGGTCAGCAGCGCGATCAGCAGGGCGGCGTGGCGCATGCGGCAAAGGTGGCGCCGCGGCGCCGGCGCGTCACGTCACCTTCGCGGGCGCTGCCTCAGCGCCCTTCCCGCCGCCAGGCCAGGATGGCGAAGCCGAGCACCAGCGGCAGCGCCAGCCAGGGCGGCAGCAGGGGCAGGGCCGTGATGCCGGTCACGGTGTGGTCGGCGTTGCGGCGGAGCCCGATCCAGCCCGCCCCCTGCGTGTCCCGCCCCGCGGCGATGCGGCGCAACTCCGGCACAGCCGGCGCGGCGTCCGTGCCGAGCCAGCGCACCGCCCCGCCGGTCGCCGCGGCAAGCCCGCGCAGGCGGCTCTCATCGGCGCGGAGATCGGCGAATTCCAGCGGGTTGCCGGCCTCGGCGGCGGCGAATGCGGTGCGGCGGCCGTCGCTCACCTGCCAGACGCCGGGCAGCGTCGCCGGGATCTCCAACACCGCGCGACCGCCGCGCTGTTCCATCGCGTGGCGGGCGACGCCGCCATCAGGCGCGGTCACGGCGAGCTCAGGCGGCGGCCCAGCCTCAAGGCTGCGGCGCAGCACGCTCATCCGGCCATGCTCGATGCGCGCGGTCAGGTCTTCTTCTTCCAGCTCCGGCTCCTTCATCGCCCAATGGGCGATGCGGCGCAGCAGCTCGGCCTGTGGGCCGCCGCCATCATGGCCGCGCGACCACAGCCAGATGTGGTCCGACAGCACCAGCGCGACGCGGCCATCGCCGACGCGATCGAGCACCATCAGCGGCGCGCCGCCCGGGCCTTCCATCAGCGTCTGCCCGGCCCGCGCCTCGGCCCGCAGCGCGCGGTACCAGCGGCCCCAGGTCGGATCGCCGGGGCCTTCGGCCGGATTGGCGCCGGGCAGGTTCTCCGTCACGGGGTGGCGCGCGCCGGTGGCCGTCACGCGCGGCCGGAAGGCTTGTTCCAGCAGCCCCATCTGCGACGCGCCCGGCCCCGTCGGCGGCCGCGCGGGCAGCACCTGGCCGAGCGGCGTCGAAGCCAGGCTGGTCGGCCCGACATATTCCGGCCCGACCGACATCAGCAGCGCCCCGCCGCCGCGCACGTAATCGGCGATGTTGCGCAGATAGACCGGCGGCAGCAGGCCGCGATTGGCGAAGCGGTCGAAGACAATCAGGTCGAATTCGCGCAGCTTCACCTGGAACAGCTCCCGCACCGGGAAGGCGATCAGCGACAGCTCGTGCAGCGGGGTCAGATCGTCCTTCTCGGGCGGGCGCAGGATGGTGAAGTGCACCAGGTCCACATTCGGATCGGCCTTCAGCAGCCGCCGCCAGGTGCGCTGGCCGGCATGCGGCTCCCCGCTCACCAGCAGCACGCGCAAGCGGTCGCGCACGCCGTTGATGCTGATGACGGCGCGGTTGTTGAGCTCGCTGACCTCTCCAGGGCGTGCTTCCGCCGCAAGCTCCACCACCGTCGGGCCGCCGCGCTCGATGGTGAGCGTCAGTCGGTGTTCGCGCCCGATGGGCACGGATTCCACGCGCGCCGCACCCCCATCGCGGCGGATGCTGAGCCGTGCCGCGCCGCCGGCGGGGGCGCCGAGATCCTCGACGACGATGCGCAGCTCCACCTGCCGGCCGACGATGCCGAAGCCCGGCGCCTCCACGATGCGGATGCGCCGGTCCACCTCGCCCGTGCGGCCGGGCAGCAGCAGGTGGAAGGGCGCATCGAGTGCGGGTGCGGGGGGGACGTCGTGCGCCTGCCCGTCCGTCAGCGCGATCACGCCCGACAGGCGCGTGCGCGGAATTTCGGCCAGCGCGCGTTCCATCGCGGCGTAGAGCCGCGTGCCCTGGGTGCCGGCCTCCGGCACCTCCACGGTGCGGAGTTCGAGGTCGGGCAGGCGGCGTGCGCGGGCTTCGATCTGCTGGCGCGCGGCCTCGATCTGCGCGGCGCGCGGGCCGAGGGTCGCGCTGTCGGAGCGGTCCACGACCAGGAGTGCGATGTCGGGCCGCGTCTCGCGCGTTTCCTCGACGAGGCGCGGGTTGAGCAAGGCGAGGAACAGCGCGGCGAAGGCCGCGAGCCGGAGCAGCGCGCCGCGCGCGGGGGCAAGGCGGCGCGTGCCGTCAGACGCGATGCCGAAGCGGATGAAGGCGGGTGCGAGGGCTGCGAGCGCGACGACCGCAAGGGCTGCGAGCAGCCAGAGCGGGATGACGGGCGCGAGATCTATGCCGGCGAGAACCTGCCGCATTATGTGATGCCCCCAGACGCCGGGCGCGCGCTCCGCGCGCTTGGCTTCGCGCAGGTCGCTGTTGCGCCGAGCCCTGCGGGCGGGTTGTGCGCGGGCCGCATTCGCGGCCTCGGCCCGCTATGCGGGCCGCCAGTGCCGGAGTTGGTGTGGCGGCCGCTCAATTCCCCAGCCTTTCCAGGATGGCCGGCACATGTACCTGGTCGCCCTTGTAGTTGCCGGTGAGCGCGTACATCACGAGGTTCACGCCGAAGCGATAGGCCAGCATGCGTTGCCGCGCGCCGCCGGGGATGACCGCATAGGGGTTGTTGCCGCGCGCATCCATTGCCCAGGCCGCAGCCCAGTCATGGCCGCCGATGATCACCGGGCTCACGCTGTCATTCGCGCGGTCCTGCTCGCGCGCCACCCACACCACGCCGCCGGTGAAGCGGCCGGGCAGGTCCTGCAGCAGGTAGAAGGCGCGGCGCAGCACATGCTCCTCTGGCACCGGCGCGAGCGGCGGCACGGACAGGTCACGCGTCACACGCCGCAGTGCCGTGCGGGCGCCGGGCGAGAAGCCCTCGCCCGAGCCCTCGTCGCGCGTGTCGAACAGGATGATGCCGCCCTGGCGCATGAAGCCGTTCAGCGCGGCCGCCATCTGCGCATCCGGCTGCGGCGCATCGCCCAGCACCGGCCAGTAGAGCAGCGGGAAGAAGGACAGATCGTCGCGCCCTGGTACCACGCCGACCGGATCGGCGAGTGCTGCCGCGGTGCGGCGGTTCACGAAATCCGACAGCCCCGCGAGGCCGAGCCGCGAGACCTCGTCCACCTCCGCATTGCCGGTCTGAACGAATGCCAGCCGCGTCGCCAGTGCCGCGCTGCCCTCCTGCGCGAAGGCAGGCGTCGCGCCGAGCAAGAGCAGCACCGGCACGGCGCGCGCCAGCGCCGGCGCCGCGCGCCCAAGCACGCCGCGCAGCACCATCGAGACCAGCAAATCGGCCACCAGCAGCAGTGTCGCCAGCGCCAGCAGCCAGGGCCCGAGGTCGCGTTCCGCCGGCACGCCGCCGATCGCCGCGACGCGCGCCGCGGCCGGTGGTGGGGCGGCCAGTCGCGGGCCTGCGATGCCCGCGCCGAGATTGAGTGCGCGGCGCGGAGCGCCTTCTGCCGCCGCGGCGCCGGTGCCGTACCAGCCGGGCGGGTGGCGCGGGCTTGCCGCTTCCTCGCCGATGCGCGACGCCGCGATGGGCTGCGCGCCCGGCAGCGGCGGGCCGAGGCGGCCGAAACCGTCCAGCGTCTCGAAGGGTGCGAGCGGCGCATCGCCCTCGGTCCCAGCCACGCCGGCCGACAGCGCGACGATCCGCCGCAGCATCTCCACGAACAGGCCAGACAGCGGCAGCGACGACCAATCGGCATTGGCGGTGACGTGGAACAGCACGATGCGCCCCGCGCCGCGGCTGTCCTGCGTGACCAGCGGCGTCCCATCCGCGAGCCGCGCCCAGCTGCGCCCCGCAAGCCGCGCGGAGGGTTCCGCCAGCACTTGGCGTTCCACCGTCACCTCCGGCGAGGGCGCAAGGCCGGCGAAGGGCGAGCCTTCGGGGAAGGGGGCGAGCGTCTGCGGTCGTTCCCAGCTGAGCGCGCCGCCGATCTGGCGTTCGCCCGCGCGCAGCGGCACGGGCAGCAGCGCATCCGGCGCTTCCGCGACGCGCGCACCGGCGAAGCGCAGCAGCGTGCCGCCTTCCTGCACGAAGCGGGCGAGCAGATCGGCCTCCCGCGCATCGGTGATCGGGCGGTCGGCCAGCACCAGCACCGAGATGCGCCGCTGCAGCAATTGCTCGACACTGCCGCGGCGGATCTCGGCGAAGGGCGAGAGCGCGCGGTCGAGGTAGAAGAGCTCGCCGATCAGCGGCACATCGGCGGCACTCTCCTCCCCGCCCGCGATCAGGCCGACGGGGCGGCGGCGGAAGCGCTCATCCAGCAGCACCGTCGCATTGGCGCCGATCACGCCATCGAGGTCGAGCCGCACCACCTGGTTGCGGATTTCGAGCGGCAGGGGCAGCGCGGCCTCGGCCTCCGTCGCGCCGGCGGGGATGGGGATGACGGCGCGATCCAGCGTGCGGCCATCGCCGGTGCGCGCCAGCACCACGGCTTCGGTGGCGATGGGCAGCGGCGTGGTGCGCAGCGTGACGATCAGCCGGTCGGCTTCGGCGCGCGGCGGCGGCAGCAGCCGCGTCGGGCGGCCTTCGGCACGCGCGACGGTCAGCGCGCCGCCTTCGGCCAGCGCCGCGCCGAAGCGGCGGGCGGCGTCGGTGCCATGCTCGATGCCGTCGGTGATCCAGAGCGCGGCGAAGGCGCCAGGATGCGACTGCCGCCAGGCGGCCAGCGCGTCGAGCGCGGCATCGCGGTCACTCGGCCAGGGTTTCGGGCGGAGTGCGGCGATGCGCGCGCGCAACTCCTCGGGCGGCATGAGCGGGCTGGCGCGGAGCGGTTCGGGGCCGGCGGCGGGCGCGGTGAGCAGCAGCGCGGCGCGGCGGCCGTCACGCGTCGCGGCGGTGAGGGCCGCGTCGGCCGCGGCGATGCGGTCCGGCCAGTCGGCGGCCGAGGCCCAGCCATCATCGAGCGCGATCAGCAGTGGCCCTTCGCCGGCGCCGCTGGCCGTGGGGCCGGAGACCGGGCGCGCGAGGCCGAGGATGATCAGCGCGGCCGCAGCAAGGCGCAGCAGCAGCAGCCACCAGGGCGTGCGGTTCGGTGTTTCCTCGGGCGTCGGCAGGTCCTGCAGCAGCGCGATGGCGGGGAAGTCCTGCCGCTTCGGCGCCGGCGGCGTGACGCGCAGCAGCCACCACAGCACCGGCAGCGCGGGCAGTGCCAACAGGAGCCAGGGTGCCGCGAAGGCGATGGGGCCGAGGGTGAGCATCAGCCGGGCGCCAACACTTGGTGCAGCGCGAGCAGCGCAGCCTCGGGCGGGTGGTCGGTGCGGTGCGTCGCGAAGCTCCAGCCGGCGGATTGCGCGAGCGCGGCCAGCGCTGCGCGATGCCGCGCGACGCGCTCCGCATAGACCTCCCGCACCGCCTCAACCCGCGGAACCAAGGCGGGGGCGATGCCGGCGCCCAGCCCCTCGAAGCGCACGCGGCCGGCATAGGGCAGCGTCTCCTCCGCAGGGTCGAGCACCTGCAGCAGATGCCCGCGCACGCCCTGCGCCGCCAGCGCCGCGATCGCCGCGCGGGTCTGCTCCAGCGGCTCCCAGAAATCGCCGAACAGCACCGCACGCGCATGGCGCGCGATGCGCGGATCCTCCGGCCGCGGCGCCATCTGGCCGAGCTGGTCGGCGATCGCCGGCAGCGCATGCCGTCCCGCGAAGGGCCGCGGCAGGCCGAACAGCCGCACACGCTCGCCGCCGCGCAGCAGGAGGGCGGCCAGCGCCAGCAGCAGCACCTGCGCGCGCAGCGCCTTGCTCGGCAAGTCCTGCGTGCTGCGCCAGGCCATCCCGGGGCCGGTTGCGTGCCAGAGTGCGACGGTCTGCGCCGCTTCCCATTCCGTCTCACGGATGAAGAGCCGGTCGGACTTGCCGGATTGCCGCCAATCGATCCGGTTGGCCTGGTCACCCGGAACATAGGGGCGGAACTGCCAGAAGGCCTCGCCCGGCCCGGCGCGGCGGCGGCCATGCAGGCCGGGCATCACGGTCGCCGCGACGCGCTCGGCCTCCACCAGCAGCGGCGGTAACGCCGCGCCGAGTTGCTCGGCCCAGGGAACGGTGAGGGAGGCGGCGCCCCTAGCCAAGGCTGGCCTTCAGGCGATCCAGAACTTCGGACAGATGCACGCCATCCGCGCGGGCGGAAAAATTCAGCGCCATGCGGTGGCGCAGCACGGGCTCGGCCAGCGCCAGCACATCCTCGACGGATGGCGAAAGGCGGCCATCCAGCACGGCGCGCGCGCGGGTGGCCAGCATCAGCGCTTGCGCCGCGCGGGGTCCCGGGCCGTAGGCCAGGTGGCGGCGCACGGCTTCGATCTCTGTCGTCTCCGGGCGCGCGCCGCGCACCAGACGCAGGATCGCGTCCACCACAGCTTCCCCCACCGGCAGGCGGCGGATCAGCATCTGCGCCGCCAGCAATTCGGCGCCGGTCATGGCTTGGACGGGCCGGGCTTCCGACGCGCCGGTGGTGGCCAGCAGCATCGCGCGTTCCGCCGCGAGATCGGGGTAGGAGACGTCGATCTCGAGCAGGAAGCGGTCGAGCTGCGCTTCGGGCAGCGGATAGGTGCCCTCCTGCTCGATCGGGTTCTGGGTCGCCAGCACATGGAAGGGCGCGGGGAGGGGATGGATCTCGCCGGCGATCGCGACCTTGTGCTCCTGCATCGCCTGCAGCAGCGCGGATTGGGTGCGGGGGGAGGCGCGGTTGATCTCATCGGCCATCAGCAGCTGGCAGAAGACCGGGCCCTTGATGAAGCGGAAATGACGCCGCCCATCGGCGTCCTCCTCCAGCACTTCGGAGCCGAGGATGTCGGACGGCATCAGGTCCGGCGTGAACTGCACGCGCCGCGCATCGAGGCCGAGCACGGTGCCGAGCGTCTCGACCAGCTTGGTCTTGCCGAGGCCCGGCACGCCCACCAGCAGCACATGCCCGCCCGAGAGCAGGGTGATCAGCGTGCGCTCCACGACCTGCTCCTGGCCGAAGATCACGCGCCCGACCGCCTGGCGGACTTGGCCCAGCCGGCTGGCCAGCGCCTCGGCCTCCGCCACCAGGGCGCTTGCTTCTTTCGGGTCGGCCACTTCAACCATCGGGGTCGGGCTCCCTATATCCGTCCGGCGTGCATATTGGTCCGAGTATCCACGCTGCCACCTCCGACCGCCAGCATGGTGACACGCGGCGCTTCGAAGAGTGGCGGGGCTGGCCTTGTGGCGCTGGCCAGGGGATGCTCGGGGTGACGTGCTTGGGTGGCGTCGGCTTCAGTACCGGATGGCTTTGGCAGTGATGCGGAACGTCTCATGAAGGATGGTCGGCCGGAGGCAGCGACGGCAAAGGCCCCGGGGTCCGCGCCGCGTCATGGCCTGGCCCGTCCGGCGCAGGATTGCGGCGACTTCGCCATCCGCATCGGCCGCGACGGCACCTGGTACTATCGGGGCAGCCCGATCGGGCGGAAGGAGCTGGTCTGCCTCTTCGCCTCGGTCCTGAAGCGCGAGGCGGATGGCAGCTTCGTGCTGGAAACCCCCGTCGAGCGCGGCCGCATCGAGGTGGAGGACGCGCCCTTCGTGGCGGTGGAGATGTTCTGGCGCGACTGCGCCGACCCCTTCGCGCCGCAGCCCGTCTCCCGCCAATGCCTGACCTTCCGCACCAATCTCGATGAGATGGTCACCGCCGATTCGCAGCATCCGATCCGGGTGATGGTGGACCCGAAGACGCGCGAGCCGCGCCCTTACATCACCGTCCGCCCGGGGCTTGAGGCGCGGATCTCGCGTGCGGTGTTCTACGAACTGGCCGCGCTGGCCCAGCCGGAGACGGTGGAGGGGCGGCAGGTGATGGGCGTCTGGTCTGAGGGCGTCTTCTTCCCGATCGACGAGGCGCCGGAAGACCTGACCCCCCGCCGGGCGGCGGAATAGGGGTGGGGCTGCCCTTCTCGCGCGCGGAGATCGCCGCGCGGCTTCAGGATACGGAGCGGCTGGCCCGCATCGCGCCCACCAGCTTCGATGACGCCGAGTCCCGCGCTGCCCTCCCCGCATTGCGGGAAGCGGCCGTGCTGGTGCCGATCGTCTGGCACGCGGCCGGCCCTTCCATCCTGCTGACACTGCGCGCAGCGAACCTTGCGGCCCATGCCGGGCAGGTTGCCTTCCCGGGCGGACGGATCGAGCCGGGCGAGAGCGCGGAGGACGCGGCCCTGCGTGAGGCAGCGGAGGAGGTCGGCCTCGACCCCCGCCTGCCGGAACTGGCGGGCCGGCTGCCGCAGCATCTGACGGGCACGGGCTATCGCGTGACGCCGATTGTCGCCGTGGTGCCGCCGCCGCTGACGCTGACGCCCGACCCGGGCGAGGTCGCGGCGATCTTCGAATTGCCGCTGGCCACCGTGCTCGACCCCGCGGCGCCGGAACGCCGGCGGGCGGAGTTCCGCGGGCGGATGCGCGAATTCTGGGTCTGGCCGCATCCCGAGCACCTGATCTGGGGCGCGACGGCGGCGATGCTGGTGAGCCTCGCCCGCGTTTTGCGCTGAGGCCCGTTAGACAAGGCAGAGGCGGGTCGGTCCAGCGGGTCTTTTTCGCCCTGGCTTCGTCAGGCGGCTTGCCGATGGAACCACCATCGGCTGCGCCACCTTCCTAGCCAGGACAAAAAATCCGCCGCCGGCCCTCAGCCGCCTGCCTTGTCTAACGGGCCTAGCTGCCCTCGCGCGCGGCGGGTCTATATCCTTCCCGTCATGGCCGCCTTCGTCGCGATCCTCCTCGTGCTGCTGCCCTTTGGGCTCTACCTCGCCTGGCGCCGCTTCGGGCCGGCGCGGGGGGAGCCGTCCTCGGGCATGGTCATCGCGCTGCTGCTGGGTGTTGGGCTGATGCTCTCGGGCGCGGTCTGGTTCGGCCTGTCGCGCAGCTTCGACCGCGGGGTTGCCTATGTGCCGGCGACGCTCGCCCCGGACGGGACGATCCAGCGCGGCCATGCGGAGCCGCGTCCGTGACGGATCCCGATCCGCCGATGGTCATCATCGCGCCGCCCGATTTCCTCGCCGCGCCGGCGCCGGCGGCGGTGCTCGCCGCGTTGCCAGGTGCCCGCGCCGTCGGCGGCTGCGTGCGCGATGCGCTGGCCGGGCGCGCGGTGCATGACGTTGATGTCGCCGCGCCCTTCCCACCTGAGGAGATCGCGCGGCGCCTGCTGGCCGCCGGGCTCAAGGTGTTCGAGACCGGGCTCGCCCATGGCACCGTCACCGCCGTGCGCGACCGCCAGCCGGTCGAGGTCACGGCGCTGCGGCGCGATGTCGCGACCGATGGCCGTCATGCCGAGGTCGCCTGGACCACCGATTGGCGCGAGGACGCGGCGCGGCGGGATTTCACGATCAACGCCATGTCCCTCGCCCCCGATGGGCGGCTTTGGGATTACTTCGGCGGGCGGGCGGACCTGGCCGCGGGACGGGTGCGCTTTGTCGGCGACCCTGCGACGCGGCTCGCGGAGGATTACCTCCGTGGCCTGCGCTTCTTCCGCTTCTGGGCCCGCTACGGCCAGGGCGCGCCCGATCCGGCGGCGCTGGCGGCGATCCGCGACGCCGTGCCGGGGTTTCGCGCCCGGATCGCGCCAGAGCGCATCTGGATGGAGTTGAAGCGCCTGCTGGCCGCGCCGGACCCGCTGGCGGCGCTGGCGCTGATGGCCGAGACCGGACTCGGCGCCGCGGCGCTGCCCGAGGCGGGCGGGAGCGGGGCGCTGGCCCGGCTGGTGGCGCGCGGCGCGCCCGCCGATCCGCTGCTGCGGTTGGCAGCGCTGGTGCCGGCCGGCGCGGTGGCGGGGCTCGCCGAGCGGCTGCGCCTGTCGGGCGCCGAGCGCGCCCGGCTGCACGCACTGACAGTGGTCGGGTCTTCGGCTTCGGACAAATTCGCCGGCCTACCCCAGAGCGCGGAGCCCGGCCGGCTCCGGGCCTGGCTCGCTGGGCGCGGCACGGCGGCCGCGCTTGATGCGCTCTGGCTGGCGGAGGCCACCGACGGACAGGACCGCGCCGGCTTGCGCGCCACGGTCGCGGCGATGGAGGTGCCGGTCTTCCCCATTCAGGGGCGCGACCTGCTGGCGCTCGGCCTGCCGCCCGGGCCGGCGGTGGGCGAGCTGCTGCATGGCGTGCAGGAATGGTGGATCGCAGGCGGTGCCGAAGCCGATCGCGCGGCTTGCCTCGCCGAAGCGCGGCGGCGGATGGACGGCGCCGGGGCGGCGTACGGGACCGCCACCCCGGCTGATCCAAAGGCGGCTTTGCGTCGCGGGACCTGACAGGGGCGCGACGCCCAGCCGACTCTGCGTGAACGAAATGAGAACTAGCCGATCCTGGGGGCGCTGGCAAGCCTCGAAGCGGGCGGTGACCCTCCCGCTGCGGGCCGGGCCGGTCTAGAGCAGACGCATGGCTCGCCCCGCCTTCGACGCCGCCTCCCTCCCGCTGGTCCGCCGGCTCTGGTCCGAGCATGTGCGGCACCAGCCGCGGCTGCTGGCGCTGGCGGCGCTCTGCACCCTCGCGGTGGCGGGGACGACGGCGCTCTACCCCGTCATCATCCAGCAGGCCTTCAACCGCTTCGCGGCGGGCGATTCCACCGTCGTGTGGCTGCTGCCGCCGATCATCATCGCCGTCACCTCGGCCAAGGCGCTGTCCCAATACGGCCAGGCGGTGGCGACGCAGACCGTGGTGCAGCGGGTGGTGGAGGGGCTGCAGAAGCGGCTGTTCGCGGCACTCACCCGCGCCGACCTGGCGCAGGTCGCGCGCGAGGCGCCGGCACGCCACGCCGCGCGCTTCACCACCGACGCCGCGCTGATCAGCGAGGCGCTGGGCAAGGGCATGGGTGGCGTTGCCAATGTGCTGACGGTGATCGGCCTGGTCGGCTCGATGCTGTGGATGGATTGGCAGATGGCGCTGCTGGCGGCGCTGCTCTACCCGATCGCGATCTGGCCGATCCTGGTCATCGGCAAGCGTGTGCGCCGCGCCTCGGCGGGGATGCAGGATAGGGTCGGGGAGACGGCGGCGCTGCTGGCCGAAAGCCTCGGCGCCGCACGCGTCGTCCGCACCTATCGGCTGGAGGCGGCCGAGCGGGCCCGCGCGGAGGCTGCCTTCGCGCGGCTGCGCGAGAGCAACATCACCATCGCCCGCACCCGTGCGCGCGTCGATCCCGTGTTGGAGGCGCTGGGGGGGCTCGCGGTCGCCGGCGTGCTGGCCTTCGTCGGCTGGCGCGTTTCCTCCGGCCTCGGGACGATCGGCGACTTCACGGGCTTCGTCGCGGCGCTGCTGATCGCGGCGCAGCCGGCGCGGGCGCTCGGCAATCTCAACGCCGCGCTGCAGGCGGGGCTGGCGGGCCTTTCCCGGGTTTTCGCCACCGTCGATGACCGCCCGCGCATCCAGGACGCGCCGGATGCGGCGAAGCTGCCCGAGGGCCAGGGCCGCATTGTCTTCCAGGATGTCGGCTTCGCCTATGAGGGCGTGCCGGATGCGGCGCTCGCGGGCCTGTCCTTCACCGCGGAGCCGGGGCGGACGGTGGCGCTGGTCGGGCCGTCGGGGGCGGGGAAGTCCACTGCGCTCGCGCTGGTGCCGCGGCTCTATGACGCGACGGCGGGGCGCATCACGCTCGATGGCGCGGAACTGCGTGCTGTCACGCTCGACTCGCTGCGCGATGCCATCGCCTATGTCGGGCAGGATGCGGTGATCTTCGACGACACGGCCCTGGCCAATATCGCCTGTGGCCGCCCCGGCGCGACGCGCGCCGAGGTGGAGGATGCGGCGCGCGCCGCCGCCGCGCATGGCTTCATCGCCGCGCTGCCGGCGGGCTACGACACGGTGCTGGGCCCCGGCGGCTCGCGGCTGTCGGGCGGGCAGCGCCAGCGCATCGCACTGGCCCGCGCGCTGCTGCGCAACCCCCGCGTGCTGCTGCTGGACGAGGCGACGAGCGCGCTGGACGCCGAGAATGAGGCGCTGGTGCAGCAGGCGATCGCGAAGCTCCGCGCCGGCCGCACCACGCTGGTGATCGCGCATCGCCTGTCCACCGTGCGCGATGCCGATCTGATCCTGGCGATGGAAAGCGGCCGCGTGGTGGAGCAGGGCACGCATGCCGCGCTGATGGCGCAGGACGGGCTCTATGCGCGGCTGGTGAGGACGCAGGCTTTCAGCGCGTGAGCGTGTTGCGCTGACCCCGGCCTGATCGGGATACGATCCATCCTATCCCGTGGCTGGACCTCGTCGTGCCCCTGCGGATGCTACTGGTGAGGCGGGGCGAGACGGCGTCCGGCAGTGTCGAGATCAGCGCCTGCAGCGACTACGACGACGCCAACCATGCGGTGGCAGGGCCGTCCACCTATCCCCTCGGCATCATCCGCGGCGCGCCTAGGTTCGCGGCGGGCGCGACGCGCGTTCTGTCGAGCTTGCGTGGGCGGTGCCGCCCACGCACAGCAACCCGGCTCAGCCCTGCAATTCGATGTCGCCCGGCTTCCAGCTCTGGTCGAACCAGGGCTGCAGCGGTCCGTAGAGCCGCAGGATAACGAACCACGACTTGCCGGGGATGGTCTGCACCCAATTGCTTTCGCGCCCCGCCGGCGCGGTGGGGCCGAACCAGACATCCACCGAGCGGTCTGGGTTCACCTGCAGGTCCGGCTTCTGGCTGCTGACCGAGGGGAAGCGGTTGTCGGTCTGCAGCATGGAGCGCGTCTGGGTGTCGTAGACGATGGTGGACCAGAAGGTGCGCACCGGCACTGGGCCCGGCAGGCGCAGACGATAGGTCTTGCCGCCGTCGAAGGCGTTGCCGTTGGAATCCTCGGCCGTCCAGGGATAGGTCGAGCCCTCGCCCACCACCTTCGTGTCCATCGCCGGCGTCACGCCGGTTGCGGCGAAGAAGTAGAAGGAGCGTGCGTTGAGGTTAGGCACGCCGGCCTGGCGCTCGAACTTGTAGCCGCCGACGAAGGCGAACTTCCAGCGGCGGTCGGGGAAGATGATCCCCTCGGGGTCGCGCATCCGGTAGAACAGCGCGCGCGCCGTCGCATCCCCCGTCGCCGCCGCCTCGGTCAGGATGCGGCGCATGCGCTCGTCGGGCTGGAAGGGGCGGCCCTTCTGGATGCCCACGGCGGCGAAGTAGCCGAGGCTGGTCGGGTCGGTCGCCGCAAGCGGCTCCTCCTGCACGACCGTGTTCAGCAATTCCCAGAAGCGGAAATCGGCGGGCCCGACCATGTTGAAGGGCCGTGTCGAGGCATCGACGAAGGTCAGCCGCGGCGGGTTCGCGGCCTGCGCCAGCGGGTAGACCTTGGTGTGCTGCTTCACGGCCTCAACGCCGGGGCGCGGATTGCCGTTCTCGAGAAAGCTGCGCCAGATCACAAGATTGGAGAAGGTCGCCGGGCGCACGACGATGAAGCCATCCGGCACCGGGCCGGTATGGCCCGGCGGCAGCAGCAGGTACCTGCCACCCCGTCCGCGATCCTCGCCGGTCAGACCAAGATCGGCAGTCCAGAAATAGTACATGTCGTTGATGACGCCGAGCACGCGCGGCGGCACCTCAATCACCAGCGGCCCGTTGCGCAGGTCGATCCAGAACCAGGTGTAGGGTGTATTGTCGTTGGCGGTGAGCTCGACCGTGCGGCTGTCCACCAGCTGCTCCCAGATCGGGATGGTGGTGTTGTCGGGGCCGAAGCTGCGGATGGCCTGGCGGTTGAAGGCCTGGTTCACCGCGGGGATGCCGAGCAGATAGGCCTGCACCGCCTGCTGGAAGATGAGGTTGTCGTAGATCGCGTCGGTGCTGGGGCCGTCCGGCACGCCATCGAAGAAGTTCAGCCGGCCGAGGCGCGTCTCGACCGAGGGGGGCGATGCGACACCGGAGGGCATGGGCGTGGTGTAGCGGAAGGCCGGCGGCGTCGGCGTGCCGGTCAGCGGCTGCGCCTGCGCCGTGCCGGGCCCGAAGGCGCCGCGCAGGGTGGCGGCCGCGGCGGCCAGCATGGCGAGTTCACGTCGTGTTGTCATGAAAGCCGACCCTCCCAGGATGCCCGACCCTATCCCGGCGATTTATGAATCGCAATCGCAACAAAATCGCCCGATTCGGCAGGGCCGTTCGGACCGGCAGAAGGGCGAAGCCGGCGCCAGAACGCCTGAAACCCCGCATGGATGCCGTCAGCCTGGGGGCGGTCCGACGCGGATGCTCCCTCCGTCGATACCCTTATCGTAGACCGCGGGGTGGACGCGGTGCTGTCTGGTCCGGGGGCGCTTCGCGATCGCCTATCGCGAACTCTTCGACGACACGCCGTCGGCGACGTTGGCGAGGCGCCGCTGCACGGCGCCTGGTGCCGAGCCGACATAGCCTGACCTGCTACTCCCGCCGCAGCACCCCATCCACGATGCGATCAGCCCAGGCCTGGCTGCGGAAACGGGCGCGGAGGGCGGCTTCGTCGTAATCCTCGCGCAGCCACTGAAGAAAAGGCTTCGGGCCGTGGGCGGCCAGGAAGGCGGCGTAGTCGCGGAAGAAGGCGTCGAGGATGCCGGTCTTGCTCGCCGCGATATGGCCGAAGCGCCAATGCAGTTGCGCAATCGCCGCCTCCACCGGGCGGCCCTGCAGCAGCAGCCAGATGCCCGCCACCAGCCCGGTTCGATCGGCGCCCGATTTGCAATGGATCAGGATCGGCTCGGGCAGTTCGGCGAAGAGCGCCGCGAGGCGCAGGATGCGGTCCTTCTGCGGGGCGCCGCGGCTTTCGAAGGGCGCATCGGCGTGCACCAGGCCGAGCGTCTCCGCCCGCGCCCGCCCCAGCGCGTCAGAGCCGCAGATAGGGCGGTGGCCGCGCAGGTTGAGCACGGTGCGCAGCCCGTGCCGGCGCTGCGCCTGCGCCAATTGCCACGGCAAGGGATGGTTCGAGCGATAGAGCCGCCCGGCCTCCACCACGCCCCAGTTCCGCCAGGAGATGCGGAGCACGGCATGGTCCACCAGCAGGCTGTTGAGCCAGGCACCGCGGCGGCCGGCAGGCGTGGAGAGGTTGCGCACGGCTCCGATATGGCCGGGCCGGGCGCGGAAGGCCAGCGGGGGCCGATCGGACGGGGCAGGGCGGGCGGCCCGCCCCCCGCGGTGGCGGGGGCGCGGAACCGCCGCCAGCGTCAGTCGAGGCGGGCGCCGGAGATGCGGACGACCTCCTGCCACATCGGCCGCTCGCGCGCGACGCGGGCGGTGACCTCGGCCGGCGTCGAGAAGACCGGGCGCGCGCCGGAGCGCAGGAAGCGGTCGGCGAAGGCCGGGTCCTGCTTGATCTCGCGGATCGTGGCCGCCGCCCGCTCGACGATCGGGGCGGGGACGCCAGCGGGGAAGGCCATGGCGCACCAGGAGGTGATGACCATGTCGGGCACGCCGGCCTCGGCCATGGTCGGGATGTTCGGCAGCGTCGGCCAACGCTCGGCGCCCGTCACCGCGAAGGCCTTCACGCGGCCTTCGGCGATCACCGGGATGTAGCTGGCCAGATTGTCGATGGCGAAGTTGAGGTCGCCCGAGAGCATCGCCGGGATGATCTGCGCCGCACCGCGGAAGGGCACATGCGTGCCGTCAATGCCAAGCCGGCTGGTGAAGAGCGCGCCGGTCAGATGCGCCGTGGTGCCCACGCCCGGCGAACCATAGGAGGCGCCGTTCCGCTGCGCCTTCGCCCAGGCGATGAATTCCTGCAGGTTGTTCGCCGGGTTGTGCTGCGCCGAGACCACCAGGACGTTCGGCAATTCCCAATGCATCGAGATCGGCTGGAAGTCGCGCTGCGGGTCATAGGGCAGGCGCGAATAGAGGAACTGGTTGATGTGCCAGGCGCCCAGCGTCAGCGGCGCCATGCTGTAGCCATCGGGCGCGCTCTTCGCGAGTGCATCGGCGCCGATGTTACCGCCCGCACCTGGGCGATTCTCGATGGTGAAGGGCTGGCCGAGGCGCGCCTGCATCTGCTCGCAGAGCAGGCGGCACAGCACATCGGTGGAGCCGCCCGGCGGCCAGGGGACGATCACGCGCACGGGGCGGTTCGGCCAGGCGCCCTGCGCGGCAGCAAGGCGCGGCGCGGCGAGCACGGCGGCACCGGCGGCGAGGAGTGTGCGGCGGGTCGGCTTCATTATGTTTCCTCCATTGTTTGATCGGCCGAGGATAGGGGGCGTGGCCCCCTCCGCAAAGCCGCGAAGCGGTTTTGCGCTGAATTCTCAGGGCCAGCCGGTCTCGGGGGGCAGCGACATCAGGATCGCCTCCACATTGCCGCCAGTCTTGAGGCCGAAGATGGTGCCGCGGTCATAGAGCAGGTTGAACTCCACATAGCGCCCGCGGCGGACCAGCTGGTGCGCGCGCTCCGCCTCGGTCCAGGGCTCGTGCATGCGCTTGCGGACGATGGCGGGGTAGGCGGCCAGGAAGGCCTCGCCCACGTCGCGGGTGAAGGTGAAGTCAGCGTCGATTCCCTTCCCCGGCGTGCGGTCGCCGAGCCAGTCGTAGAAGATGCCCCCCAGGCCGCGTGGCTCGTTGCGGTGGGGCAGGAAGAAGTACTCGTCGCACCATTGCTTGAAGCGGGGGTAGTAGGTTTCGTCGTGCTTGTCGCAGGCGGCCTTGAAGGCGGCGTGGAACTCGGCCGCGTCTTCCTTCGAATGGGGGGCGGCGTGGTCCATCGGCGTGATGTCGCCGCCGCCGCCGAACCAGGCCTTCGTGGTCACGATGAAGCGCGTGTTCATGTGCACGGCCGGCACGCGGGGGCTGCGCTGGTGCGCGACCAGGCTGATGCCGGTGGCCATGAAGCGCGGATCGGCCTCGGCGCCCGGGATCTGCTTGCGGAATTCGGGGGAGAATTCGCCGAAGACGGTGGAGACGTTGACGCCCACCTTCTCGAAGACGCGGCCCTTCATGATGGACATGACGCCGCCGCCACCCTCGGGCCGGTCCCAGGCGGTGCGGACAAAGCGGCCGGGTGCCAAGTGGGCGTGGGGGCCGGAGGCGAGTTCATCCTCGCAGGCCTCGAAGGCGGCACAGATGCGGTCGCGAAGCGATTCGAACCAGGCCCGGGCAGCCGGGGCCATCGGATGGTCTTGCGGAGCGGGGCTGTCGGCCATGCGCGTCGTATTCCTTTGGGCGGCGCGCCACCCCGCCCGGAGCGTTGCGTCGCGCGGGGGGAAGATTGGCAGGGCATTGCCGGAAGCGCGACCCCCGCTGTGCGGGGTGCGATGCGGTTTGGAATTGCTACGATTTCAGGACCGGGGCCGGATTTACACCATGCCAACCCGCCCCTTATATGCCGCCAAGCGCCGCCCGTGGCAGAACCGGGACGCGCGCGCTCGCCCCGTTTCGGCGTGCGCCCGCCCCCGCGCCGCCCGTGCCGGCACTGAGATGGCGGCTAGCACGTGCCGCGCCGGCAGGCCTGCAAGGGCGGCTGGTGCGCCGCGGAAAGGGACGACAGATGGCCGAGACGATGGCTCCGCAGGGCGGGGCCTCACATGCGGGCGCCCCGGGCGAGACCCGGCGGGACTTCCTGAAGCTGACGACCGGCGCCTTCGCGGCGGTGGGTGTCGGCGCGATCGCGTGGCCGTTCATCCACTCGATGAATCCGGCGCGCGACGTGCTCGCGCTCGCCAGCACCGAGGTGGACCTCTCGCCGATTGCGACGGGCCAGGCGGTGACGGTGATGTGGCGCGGCAAGCCGGTCTTCGTGCGAAACCGCACGGCCGAGGAAATCCAGCAGGCCCGCGCCGTGCCGATGACCGACCTGAAGGACCCGCAGGCCGACCAGGCCCGCGTGCAGCGTGAGAACTGGCTGGTGGTGCTTGGCGTGTGCACGCATCTCGGTTGCGTGCCGCTCGGGCAGAAGCCGACCGATGCGCGCGGCAATTTCGGCGGCTGGTTCTGCCCCTGCCATGGCAGCCACTACGACACCTCGGGGCGTATCCGGCTTGGACCGGCGCCGACGAACCTTGCGGTTCCCGAATACGCCTTCACCTCTCCCACGCAGATCCGCATCGGCTGACGCGGGGCCAGGGCGCGGTATGGTCCGCGCCCGCCCTGCCGGCTGATCCAACCCGAGGAGCCAGGCTCAGATGGCCATCGGCCTTCATAATTCCGACTTCAAGAACCCGGTCGTGCGCTGGATCGACAGCCGCCTGCCGGTCTTCACCATGATGCAGAAGGAGTACGGGACGTTTCCGACGCCCCGGAACTTCAACTACTTCTGGAATTTTGGCGCGCTCGCCATGGTCAACCTGCTGATCATGATCGCGACCGGCGTGTTCCTGTCGATGCACTACACGGCGCACACCTCCTTCGCCTTCGACAGCGTCGAGCGGATCATGCGCGACGTGAACTTCGGCTGGCTGCTGCGCTACATCCACATGAACGGCGCCTCGATGTTCTTCATCGTGGTGTACATCCATATCTGGCGCGGCCTCTGGTACGGGTCCTACAAGGCCCCGCGCGAGATCCTTTGGATGCTCGGCGTCGTGATCTTCCTGCTGATGATGGCCACCGCCTTCATGGGCTATGTGCTGCCATGGGGTCAGATGTCCTTCTGGGGCGCCACGGTCATCACCAACCTCTTCTCCGCGATCCCGTTCGTGGGCGAGAGCATCGTGATCTGGCTCTGGGGCGGGTTCAGCGTGGACAACCCGACGCTCAACCGCTTCTTCAGCCTGCACTACCTGCTGCCCTTCGTGATCGTGGGCGTGGTGTTCCTGCACGTGGCCGCGCTGCACATCACGGGGTCGAACAACCCGCTCGGGATTGACCCGAAGGGTCCGCAGGACACGCTGCCCTTCCACCCCTACTACACGGTCAAGGACAGCGTCGGGCTGATCGTCTACTTCATCGTCTTCGCGTCGCTGGTGTTCTTCGCGCCGAACTACCTCGGCCACCCGGACAACTACATCCCGGCGAACCCGCTGGTGACGCCGGCGCATATCGTGCCGGAATGGTACTTCCTGCCCTTCTACGCGGTGCTGCGTGCGGTGCCGGATAAGCTGGGCGGCGTGCTGCTGATGTTCGGCGCCATCGCGATCCTGTTCGTGCTGCCCTGGCTCGACACCTCTCCGGTACGGTCCATGCGCTTCCGTCCGATCGCCAAGTGGTTCCTGGTGCTGTGGGGCTTGAACTTCATGGTGCTCACCTGGGTCGGCGGCAAGCCGGCGGAGCAGCCCTACGTCCTGATCTCCCAGATCAGCACTGCCTACTACTTCCTCTACTTCCTGGTGATCCTGCCGCTGCTCGGCCGTCTTGAGCGTCCGCTCAAGCTGCCCGAGAGCATCGCGATGCCGGTGCTGCGCGGCGGTGGGCCGCTGCCCGCCGGCGCCGTCGCGAAGCCGATGGAGAAGGCCTGATGCCGCGTCTTCGTAACCTGCTCGGCGCCCTTGTCCTGGGCGCCGCCGCGGCGCTCACCGCCCTCCCGGCCCGCGCGGCCGGGCCGGCGCCGACCTTCCCCGACACCCGCTTCACCTTCGACGGGCTGTTCGGCACCTTTGACCGCGGCCAGCTGCAGCGCGGCTTCCAGGTCTACAAGGAAGTCTGCGCGGCCTGCCACGCGATGCGGCAGCTGTCCTACCGCAACCTGCTTGAGATCGGCCTGACCGAGGCGCAGGTGCGCAACATCGCCGCCCAGTTCCAGGTCGTGGACGGCCCGAACGACAATGGCGAGATGTTCGAACGCCCCGCGCGCCTGTCGGACCGCTTCCGCCGGCCCTTCCCGAACGAGCAGGCGGCGCGTTCGGCCAATAACGGCGCCTATCCGCCGGACCTGTCGGTGATGGTGAAGGCGCGCCACAACGGCGCCGACTACCTCCACGCGCTGCTCACCGGCTACCAGGATCCGCCGGCCGGGTTCCAGCTGATGGATGGCATGAACTACAACCGGTACTTCCCCGGTTATCAGATCGCCATGCCGAACGTGCTGAACCCCGGCCAGCTTGAGTTCGCCGATGGCACCGAGGCGAGCGTCGCCAACATGGCGCGTGACGTCACCGCCTTCCTCGCCTGGGCGGCCGAGCCGGAGCTCGAGCAGCGCAAGCGGATGGGTGTGCGCATCATCCTGTTCCTGATCGTGCTCGGCGGCCTGACCTATGCCGTGAAGCGCAAGATCTGGGCTGATGTGAAGCACTGAGGCCCGGCGACAACCCGGTCCCGTGAAGGGCCGCTCCCGCAAGGGGGCGGCCCTTTTGCTGTCCGGGGTCATCCGGCCAGGGCGCGCCGCGCGCCAACGGAACGTTCATCTTGCTCGGGCATGGCTTCCGCGAATTGGACCGGAAGGAAGCCCGGACGCATGGCAAGCTCATTCTCGATTGGCCGAATCGCCACCACCCTCGCGACTGTGCTGGCCGCCAGCACGCTCTCTCTCTCGGCCATCCTGGTCCCGGAACGCCTGCATGAATGGCGTGAGGCGGAGCGCCAGCGCGCGGTCAGCTCCGCGGTCGCCACCCTCGGCAAGGCGCTGATTGAACTCTCCCTCGAACGCTCGCTCGTCCAGGTGACGCTGCAGCTGCCCGACCCGCTGGCGCCGCAGCACCGCGCCCTGATCGAGCGTCAGCGCAATGTGGCCGCTGCCGGCTTCGCTGAGGCGCTGGGCGAGCTGCGCGGGGTCGGCACGCCGGAAGCGCGCGGTCTCGCCTCTGACACCGAGGCGCGGTTGGCTGGGTTGCAGGTGCTGCGCACCACCGCCGATGCCGAGCTCACCCGTCCGCGCAGCGCGCGCGACCCGGCGGTGTTGCAGCGCTGGTCCATCGGCGTGCCGGCGCTGATCTCGGCCATCGAGAATCGCCGCCCGACCGCGCGCGGGGCGGAGGACCCGGTGCCGGGCGGTGTCGCCATCCGCGACCAGATCCAGCACCTGGCCTGGAGCGTGCGCGAATATGGCGGGCGCGACCGCACCTATCTGGCTGCGGCGCTGGCGCTCGGCGCGCCGCTCTCGCCGGAGGCGCTGGAGCATATGGCCGCCTTCGACGGGCCGGTCGCGCGGCGGCTGGATGCGCTGGAGGCGTTCGGCACCCATCCCGCGCTGAACCCGGAACTGCAAGCCGCGCTGCGGCGCCTGCTGAACGACTATCGCGACGGCTATGCCGGGCTGCGCCGGTCGTTGATCGAGGCGTCTGCGGCCGGGCGGCCCTATCCGATCACCTTCGACGCCTTCTTTACCGAATCGAGCCGTGTGCTGGATCTCGCCAGCGCGCTCTCGATCGCGGCGGGCGATGCCAACAAGGCCTATTGGGCCGATACCGGCGCGCAGGTGGCGCGCCAGACCGGGCTGGTGCTGCTGCTGACCGCCATCGCCATCGCTGCGGCCGCGTCCCTGGTGTGGTTCGTCCGGCGCCGTGTCACCAAGCCGGCCGCCGGCCTCGCGCAGCTTGTGGAACGGATTGCCGATGGCGATCTCGCGGCGCGCGCCGACCTCGGCAATCCGCCGGAGGAGATCGCCCGCGTCGCCGGCGCGCTGGAGACGCTGCGCGCGCGCCTAGCCCATGCCCGGGCGGAGGAAGCGCGTGCGACCGCCGACCGCGCCGTGAAGCAGCGGCGGCAGGAGGCGACGGAACGCTTCGCCGCCGATTTCTCGGCCGTCATCGGGGGTGTGCTGGGGCAGCTCGGCGTCGCCGCGCAGCGCATGCGTGAGGATGCGGGGACGATGACCGATCTTGCTGCCTCCACCCGGGACGAGGCCGCCGCGGTGCGCTTGGCGAGCGAGACGGGGGCGGTCGGGCTGCGGGAAGCCGGCACGGCCGCCGCGGCGCTGAGCACCAGCGCGGCAGAGGTGACGCAGCGGGTCCAGGGGGCGGCCGCGCAGGTCGCCGCGGCGGCCGAACAGGCGGCGGATAGCGAGCGGCTCGTCGGCGGCCTGTCGGGCGCCGCGGCGGAGATCGGCCAGGTGATGGAGACCATCCGCAGTATCGCGGTGAAGACCAATCTGTTGGCGCTGAACGCGACCATCGAAGCGGCGCGTGCAGGCGAAGCCGGCAAGGGCTTCGCCGTGGTGGCGGGCGAGGTGAAGGCGCTGGCCTCCCAGACCGCCAAGGCGACGGAGGACGTCGCCGGGCGCATCGCCGCAGTGCAGGGCTCTGCCGCCGAGGCGGCCGGCAGCATCGCGCGGATCGCGACCGCCGTCGGCGCGGTGCGCGTGGCCGCCGATCACATCGCCACGGGGATCGAGGCGCAGTCGGGCGCGATTGCCGCCATCGCGGGGCGGCTGGACGCGGCGGCCCGCGGCAATGAGGAGGTTCTTGGCCGCATGCGCGCCCTGGCCAGCGCGGCCGAGGCCGGCGGCGGCGCGGCAGAGGGCGTGCTGGCGGTCTCGGAGGAGGTGGGCAGCCGCGCCGAGGGGCTGCGCGGCGAGGTGCAGAACTTCCTCGATGTGCTGGAGCGGGCCGGCGAGCGGCGGCGCTTCGACCGCGTCAGCCTGGACCTGCCCTGCCGTGTCGAATGGGCCGGCGGGACGCTGGAGACACGGACGGAGTATATCTCCCGCGGCGGGGTGCGCCTTGCTGGTGTCATCCGCACCGAGACGGGGCGGGAGGTGCGGCTCTCGATCGCAAATGGACCGCGGCTGGCGGCGCGGATCGCGCGCTGCGACGGGCGGGCGACGGGGCTGCTCTTCGTCGCCTCGGCCGAGGCCGAGGCGGAGGTCGCGCGCCTGCTGGCCTCGGCGGAGGCTGCCGCCGCCTGATGGCCTGGGCGGGGTGGAGCGGGCCGGGTGGGGAAGGTAGAAGGGCCGCGACCGCGACCCGGAGCCTGCCCCATGTCCGACCCCGTTACCCCCGTCATTGGCCTGATCGGCGGATCGGGCCTCTATGACATCCCCGGCCTTGAGGATCGGGAATGGCGGCGCGTCGAAAGCCCCTGGGGCGCGCCGTCGGACGCGATCCTGTTCGGCCGCATCGGCCAGGTGCCGGTGCGTTTCCTGCCGCGGCACGGGCGCGGGCATCCGACGCCGCCGTCGGAGTTGAACTACCGCGCCAATATCGATGCGATGAAGCGCGCGGGCTGCACGGACATCATCTCGCTCTCTGCCGTCGGCTCGCTGCGGGAGGATTTGCCGCCCGGGCATTTCGTCATCGTGGACCAGTTCATCGACCGCAGCTTCGCGCGGAAGAAGACCTTCTTCGAAAGCGGCTGCGTCGCGCATGTCTCCATGGCGCACCCGGTCTGCCCGCGGTTAGGCGACGCGCTGGAGGCTTCGGCGCGGAAGCTCGGCCTGCCAGTGACGCGGGATGGCACCTATCTGGTGATGGAAGGGCCGCAATTCTCGACCAAGGCGGAGAGCATGCTCTACCGCCAATGGGGCTGCAGCGTGATCGGCATGACCAATATGCCGGAGGCGAAATTGGCCCGGGAGGCGGAGATCTGTTACGCGAGCGTGGCGATGGTGACGGATTTCGACTGCTGGCATCCGGACCATGACCACGTCACCGTGGACCAGGTGGTGAAGGTGCTGTTCTCCAACGCCGACAAGGCGCGCGCGCTGGTGGCCGATGTGGTGCCCGTGGTCGGCGCGCCGCGCGGGGCGTGCCCCGCGGGCTGCGACCGGGCGCTGGACCATGCGCTGATCACCGCACCCGAGATGCGCGACCCGGCGGTGATGGCGAAGCTCGACGCCGTGGCAGGCCGCGTGCTGCGGCCTGCCTGAGGCGGCGGGACCCGGCTACGCTTTGCCGGCGGGCTAATCCTTCTCGGCCTGCAGCCAGCGGCTGACGATGCCAGCGGCCACCGCGCCGGCGATCGGCGCCAGCCAGAACAGCCAGAGCTGCGCGATCGCCGCCCCGCCCGAGAACAGGGCCGGGCCCGTGCTGCGGGCCGGGTTGACCGAGGTGTTGGTCACCGGGATCGAGATCAGGTGGATCAGCGTCAGGCCAAGGCCGATGGCGATCGGCGCGAAGCCCGCCGGCGCCCGCGCCGAGGTCGCGCCGAGGATGATGACCAGGAAGAAGAAGGTCATCACGAACTCGGTCACGAAGCCCGCCGCCAGGCCGAACTTGCCGGGGGAGAGGTCGCCGAAGCCGTTCGGCGCGAGCCCGCCGGCGGGGTTGAAGAAGCCGGTCGCGGAGCCGGTTGCGATGACGTAGAGCAGCAATGCCCCGCTGCAGGCGCCCGCCAACTGCGCCAGGATGTAAGGGACCGCCTCCGACGAGGGGAAGCGGCCGGCGGCCACAAGGCCCAGCGTGACCGCGGGGTTCAGGTGGCAGCCGGACACATGGCCGATGGCGTAGGCCATGGTCAGTACGGTGAGGCCGAAGGCGAGCGAGACGCCGACAAGGCCGATCCCGACCTCGGGGAATTTGGCGGCGAGCACGGCCGCGCCGCAGCCGCCCAAGACGAGCCAGAGCGTACCGATGAACTCGGCGGCGAGTTTGCGCTGCATGTCAATCGATCCGGAATGTTCCGAATGCGATTCTTTAACCGATGCGGCGCCGATGTCCAGAGAGGCGGCGCGGCGGCCCCGGGCAGGGCCGCCGCGGTGTCAGCCGCCGAGATGGTGGCCGAAAAACGCCAGCGTGCGCTGCCAGGCGAGTTCGGAATCGGCGCGGCTGTAGCTGCCGCGCTCGTCGCAGCCGAAGCCGTGCTGGGCGCCGGGATAGACGAAGACCTCGATGCCGGGCTGCGCGGCCTGGATCGCCGCCACATCGGCCATCGGGATGGAGGCGTCCTTCTCGCCGAAATGCAGCTGGACGGGGCAGGCGGGTGTTGCGTCCTTGCTGGCCACGACGCCGCCGCCATACCAGCCATTCGCCGCGGCGAAGCTGCCGCTGCGCGTCGCGCCCCACCAGGCGACGGTGCCGCCCCAGCAATAGCCAACGATGCCGCGCTTCGCACCGGCGGGGAGGGCCGCGGCCGCGGCCTCGATATCGGCCAGCGTGCCCGCTTCCGGCACATGGCCGCGCAGTGCGCGGCCGCGGGCGACGTCCTCCGGTGAGTAGGTGAGTTCCGTGCCGCGCTCCGTGCGGTCGAACAGGGCAGGGGCGATCACCGCATAGCCTTCGCGCGCGAAGCGGGCGCAGACATTGCGCATGTGATTATTGACCCCGAAGATCTCCTGCACGACGACCAGCGCGCGCGTGGCATCGGCGGGGCCGTCGCGCCAGGCCGCCAGGCGGTGTCCGTCGGATGCGGTCAGTTCGATCCACATGATGCTGCGTTCCCTCTGGGCGATGCGTGCTGGTAGTCTCTGCCGATGGCCGAGATCGTCAACCTGAACAAGGCGCGCAAGGCGCGGGCGAAGGCGGACGCCGAGGCAGAGGCGGCCGCGAACCGCGCGAAGCACGGCCGGACCAAGGCGGAGAAGGCGGCCGACCGCGCCGCCGAGGCGCGGCGGCAGGCGCTGCTGGATGGGGCGAAGCGGGACGACGCGAAGGCGTGATCGGCCCGCTCAGGGCAGTGTTGCGCGGAAATGCGCGATCAGCGCCGAGAGCGTGAGCACCGAGAGCGCGGTCGAGACCACCACCGCGCTGCCCGAACGGTCCGCGCCCGTCGCGTAGCGCCGCGCCAGGATGAAGGCGTTGGCGCCCGTCGGCAGTGCGGCGATGGTCACCGCGACCGCCATCTCGATCGGCGAAAGGCCAATCAGCCAGCCAATCCCCCAGACCACCGCCGGCAGCGCCACGAGCTTGATCGCGACAATCGCCGCCGTCTCTTTCCACAGCGCCGCCGCCGCAATGCCCGCGAGCCCCCCACCCAGGCAGAACAGCGCGAGCGGCGGTGCCGCGGCGCCGAGCAATTCGAGCGTGTTGCGGATCGTCCCCGGCACCGGCAGCCCGGTCAGGTTCCACACCAGCGCCGCGATGACCGACAGCACCACCGGGTTACGTAGGATGCCGCGCGCCGTGGAGCGCAACAGCAGCTTCCAGGGTGCGGCCGCGTTCAGCCCAATCTCCGTCAGCACCGTCGCGAGGCCGAGCAGCACCACAGTCTGCAGCGCGAGGATCGCGAGCATCGGCGGAACGCCGGCTTCGCCATAGGCGGCGAAGATCAGCGGGATGCCCATCATCACGGAATTGCCGAAGACGCAGGCCAGCGCGAAGACCGCGGCCTCGGCCGGGCTGAGCCGCAGCAGCCGCCGCGCGGCCAGCAGCGCCACGCCGTAGAGCAGCACCGACCCGCCGATCTGCGCGAGCGCCGCGCCCCCGCCACCCTCATGCGGGCGCGTGCCGCCGGCGAAGAGCAGCGCCGGCGAGGCGAGCCAGAAGACGAAGAGCGTCATGCCCTGCAGCATCGCGTCATCGACCAGCTTCAGCCGCACCGCGCCGTAGCCGAGCGCGATGAGGGCGAAGACCGGGGTGACGACCTCGAGCAGGACTGCGACGGACATCCTACGTCAGAAGGTCTGCGACGAAGGCCGGCAGGCCCGGCTGGCGCGTGCGGGCGGAGCGCGCGGCGTGCAGGATGGCGCGGACCTCGGCGACCGTGCGGTCGAAGTCGCGATTGACCACGACATGGTCGAAATCCGACCAGTGCGAGATCTCCGCCCGCGCGATCTCCAGGCGGCGCGCGATCTCGGCCTCACTTTCCTGGGCGCGGCCGCGCAGGCGGCGCTCGAGCTCGGCCAGCGAGGGCGGCAGCAGGTGGACGCCGACCACATCGCCCGGCAGTTTCTCGCGCAGTTGCAGGTGGCCCTGCCATTCGATGTCGAACAGCACGTCGCGGCCGGCGGCGAGCGCGGCTTCGACGGCGGCGCGGGGCGTGCCGTAGCTGCGGTTCAGGAAGCGGGCATATTCCAGCAGCTCGCCGGCTTCGACCATGGCGTCGAACTCGGCCTCGGTCTTGAAGAAATAGTGCACGCCATCGAGCTCGCCGGGGCGGCGGGGGCGGGTGGTGGCGCTGATGGAGAGTGCGAGTTCCGGCTCCATCTCCAGCAGCGCGCGGGAGACGGAGGTCTTGCCGACGCCGGGTGCCGAGGACAGCACCAGGCAGACGCCGCGGCGGTTCATCGCTTCACTCATTCGACATTCGCCGCCTGTTCGCGCAGCCGCTCGATCGCGGCCTTCAGCTCCAGGCCAAGCCGCGTCAGCCCGACGCTGGCCGACTTGCTGCAGAGCGTGTTGGCCTCGCGCACGAATTCCTGGGTGAGGAATTCCAGCTTTCGGCCGACTGCATCGCCGCCCTTCAGCAGCCGCCGCGCTTCCGCGACATGGGCGGAGAGGCGGTCGAGCTCCTCCCGCACATCGGACCGCTGGGCCAGCAGCGCCACTTCCTGCGCCAGGCGTTCCTCCGGGATGCGGGCGCGGGCATCCGCTTCGCCGAGCAGCTTGCCGAGATTCTCCATCAGCCGCTGGCGCTGCGCCTCGGGCTGGAGCGCGGCTTCGGCGGCGGCGGCCTCCCGCAGGGCCGCGATCTCATCGAGCAGCGCGCCGAGGATCGTGGCCAGTTGCGCGCCTTCGCGGGCGCGCGCGGCGACCAGGCCGACCAGCGCGGTGTCGAAGGCGGCGGCCAGCGCCGCGCGCTTCGCCTCCTCCGCCGCCTCGTCCGGTTCGGGCGTCTCGGCGCGGAGCACGCCGGGAAGCGACAGGATCGCCTCCGCCCGCGGCGGCGGGGCGCCCAGGCGCTGCGCGACCGAGGTCGCGAGCGCGATCGCCTGTTCCAGCGCGGCCGGGTCGGGGGTCAGGCGCGGGGCGCGTTCCTCCCGCTTCAGGGTCAGGCTGGCGGAGACATTGCCGCGCTTGAGGCGCTTGCCGGCGGCCTCGCGCAGCGCCGATTCGATGGCGTCGAGCCCGTTCGGCACACGCAGGCGCAGATCCAGCCCGCGGCCGTTGACGCTGCGGAGTTCCCAGACGAAGGAGGTTCCGTCTGGCAGCGTCCCGCTCTCGCGCGCGAAGCCGGTCATGGAGGCAAGGCTTGTCATGGGCGGTTTGTCCCCCGTGGCGGCGAGGAGGGCAAGCGTGACCGCGTATCCCTGGACATCGGTGCTGATCACCGGCGCTTCCTCAGGCCTCGGCCGTGCGTTGGCGGAGGCCTCAGCGGCGCCGGGGGTGACGCTGCATCTTTCGGGGCGGGACGCGGCGCGGATCGAGGACGCTGCGGCGGCCTGCCGGGCGCGGGGCGCCACGGCGATTCCCGCCGTGCTCGACGTGACGGATGCGGCGGCCATGGCGGGCTGGGTGCGGGCCGCGGGGCGGCTCGACCTGGTGATTGCCAATGCCGGCATTTCGGGCGGGACGGGCGGGACGACGGAGCCGGCGGCGCAGACCCAGCGCATCTTCGCCACCAATGTCGGCGGCGTGCTGAACACGGCCCTGCCGGCGATCGAGGCGATGGCCGGGCAGGCGCCGGGGCCGGATGGTGTACGGGGGCGCGTCGCGGTCATCGCCTCCATCGCCGCCTTCGTCGCGGCACCCGGCGCGCCGGCCTATTGCGCGTCGAAATCCGCCGTGCAGCGCTGGGCAGAGGCGCTGGATGCGACGGAACGTGCGCGCGGCATCCGACTGCACGCCGTCTGCCCGGGCTATGTGCGGACGCCGATGACGGCCCGGAACCCTTTCCCGATGCCGTTCCTGATGGATGCGGAAGATGCCGCGCAGCGAACGCTCAAGGGCATCGCGGCGGGGCGGGTGCGGGTGGCCTATCCGTGGCCGACCTATCTGATGGCGCGGCTGGTGGGGGGGCTGCCGCCGGCCCTGCGTCACGCCTTGTTCAACCGTGTGCCAGCGAAGCCCGCGCTCGACTGAACGCGATCACCGCGCCCCGCATCGCGGGTCTAGGCTCCTTCCTCCAGCCAAGGAGGAGGCCAGCCATGAGCGGCAATGTCACGACCCGGTCCGGTGCCGCCGATCCGGCGCGCGCGGAGAGCGATCCCTTCACCTCGCTCCGGCGGGGGATGGACCGCCTGTTCGACCAGGTGATGGGCGGCTTCGGCGCCGGGCTCGGCCTGCCCGCGCCCTTCGCGGGCCCGGGCGTCATCAGCCCGCGGGTGGATATCGCGGAGACGAAGACGGGGCTCGAGGTCACGGCGGAACTGCCGGGCGTCGAGCCGAAGGATGTCACGATCGAGCTTGAGAACGGCGTGCTGACACTGCGCGCGGAGCGGAGCAGCGAGCGGACGGAGGAGGATAAGGAGAAGCGCTGGCACATGGTGGAGCGCCAGTCCGGCACCTATCTCCGCCGCTTCGCGCTGCCCTTCGATGCCGTGTCCGAGAAGGTGGAGGCGCGCTTCGACAAGGGCGTGCTGCATATCGCGATCCCCCGCCCCGACCAGCCGCGGCCCGAGGCGAAGCGGATCGAGATCAAGCAGGCGTGAAGCCTGGCCTCATTCCTTCGGCGTCCAGACCGGCGGCGGCTCGCTGCCGGTCTGGGCGGTGATGCGCGTATAGTGTTCCGGCCGGCGGTGGCGGGCGAAGTTGAAGATCGTGCTGCGGCCCAGCTCGCACATGCCAAGGTCGCATTCGGCGATGATCACCTCGTCATCCCAGGATGTGGCCTGGGCCATGATCTCGCCCTGCGGGTTCACGATGATCGAATGGCCGAACAGCTCGTGCCCGTCCTCGGTGCCGGCCTTGGCGACGCCAACGCCGAAGCAGGCATTCTGGTAGCAGCCGGCCTGGATCGAGAGATGGCTGTGCGCGACGCGGAGGTGATGCGCCTCGAAGCCGCGATTTTCCATGTTCAGGCTGGGCGTGTTGTAGCCGAGCATGACGAGTTCCACCTGTTGCAGCCCCATCACGCGCCAGGCTTCGGGCCAGCGGCGGTCGTTGCAGATCATCATGCCGATATTGACGGGCCCCGCGCTGCCGACCGGCGCGCGCACCACGGGGAAGCCAAGGTCGCCCGGTTCGAAATAGCGCTTCTCCAGGTGCTGCACCTTGCGCACTGGGTCGTATTCCGCGTGACCCGGCAGGTGCACCTTGCGGTACTTCAGCGCGATCTGGCCCGAGGGGTGGACATAGATCGCGGTGTTGAAGCGATGCCCGTCCGGCGTCTTTTCCGCATAGCCCAGGTGGAAGCCGAGATTGAGCCGCCGCGCCGCGTCGAACAGCGGCGCCGTCGCGTTGGAGGGCATCGCATGCTCATACCAATGGTCGGCCTCGGTGAGGTCCTCATGGTACCAGCGCGGGAAGAAGGTGGTCAGCGCGAGTTCGGGAAAGACCACCACCTCCGCTCCTCGGCGGGCGGCCTTTTCCATCAGCGCGACCATGCGCGCGACGGCGACATCGCGCGCTTCGGCCTTCTGGATCGGCCCCATCTGGGCAGCGGCGACGACAAGGCGGCGGGACATGCTGGACCTTCAAGCGGCGGGATGTCGGGACGATTGAGGTTGAACCACGGGGGGTCAAGCGAAGCGACACGTTGTTTCGAATTCGATTCAAGACTATGGGATCTTGATGGCTGAAATTCGTGACATGTCTCGCTGCGTCGTCGTCCTGCGCGTCGTTCTCAGTGCAGTGCTCGCCGTGGCGGCCACCCAACTGGCTGCCCAGGCCACAGGATCCGCCGGTCAACCGGCCAACGAGGCCGTGCGGGACGAGCCGCCAGACCCACGCCTGGCGCGCGACGCGCTGCGCCGAAGCCTGTCCCTGTGGATCGGGCCTTCGGCGCGCGATGGCGATGTGCGCGACATCGCCGTGCAGCCCTGGAGCTATGATTGGGGCCGGGAACTCTTTATCGGCGCCTCGCACAATTACCGCTTCGGGCGCGTCTGGCGGGACTTCACCGTGGATGCCGAGATCGGCGGCGGCTATCGCTTCGGCGACACTGACAGCCTTGAGGCTTGGGGCGCTTTCTATCTCCGCTACGATGGCTTCCCCTGGCGCAACCGGCTCTACACCGCCTTCGGGTTGAGCACGGGCCTGCACTGGCTCGACACCCTGCCGGAGGCCGAGACAGGTACCCCCGCGCGGCCCGAGCCGAACCGCTCGAAATGGCTGCACTATTTCTCGCCCGAGCTTGTCTTCTCCCTGCCCGACACGCCGCGCGACGAGGTGGTGCTCCGCTACCATCATCGCAGCGGGATGTTCGGCCACATGAACGGCGTGTGGGAGGGATCGAACGTGCTGATGGCCGCCTGGCGGCGGCGCTACTGACGCTCGATCCGGTGATGTCTCAGGCTGGCGGCGTTGCGCCGACCTGCTCCACGATGCGCCCGTAATGCTGCGGGCGGCGGTGCTGGGCGAAGTTGAACATCTTCTCCTTGCCCTGCTCGCAGGCATCGAAGTCGATCTCGGCCACGATGACCTCGTCGCCCAGCGTCTTCGCCTGCGCCACCACGACGCCATTCGGGTCCACGATGCAGGAGCCGCCGATCAGCCCCGCGCCATCCTCGTTGCCGGCCTTGGCGACCGAGATCGCCCAGGTCGCATTCATATAGGCGTTGGATTGCGCGGCGAGCGTCGAGTGGAAGGTGCGGAGTTCGGCGCTTTCGCCCTCGCCGCCATTCGGGTCATAGGCCGCCGAGTTGTAGCCGATCATCACCAGCTCCACGCCTTGCAGGCCCAGGCAGCGCCAGCCCTCGGGCCAGCGGCGGTCGTTGCAGACCAGCATGCCGAGCACCGGCCGCCCCCAGGCTTCCGGCCCGCGCGCGACGGGGAAGCCGAGGTCGCCATACTCGAAATACATCTTTTCCAGCTGCTGGTACTTCTGGCCTGCCTTCACATGGTCGCTGCCCGGCAGGTGGACCTTGCGGTACTTGAACAGGATCGCGCCGTCCGGCCCAACCGTGATCGCGCTGTTGAAGCGGTGCCCGTCCGGCGTCAGTTCCGCATAGCCGACATAGAAGCCGACACCGAGTGCGCGCGCGCGGTCGAACAGGGGCTGCACGGCCGCGTTCGGCATCGCCGTCTCGAAGCTCGACAGCAGCTCGGCCTCGTCGCGGCCCATCGGCCAGCGCGGGAAGAAGGTGGTGAAGGCGAGCTCGGGGAAGACCACGAGCTTCGCGCCCTTCGCATGCGCCTGCTCCAGCAGCGCGATCATGCGGGCTAGCGTTGCGGCGCGGCTGTCGGCGCGCTGGGTCGGGCCCATCTGCGCGCCCGCGACGGTAAGACGACGGCTCATCTGAACAGGTTCCTGATATCCTCGCGGGTGCCGCCCATGCCTTTCCAGAAGGCCATGAAGCCGATGGCCAGCCCGAGCCCGGCGAAGAGCCCAGCCATGCCCGGCTGGTCCGGCAGCAGCTTCGGCCCCACCACGGCGCCGAGCAGCCCGGCGCAAACCCCGAAGCCGATCGCGATCAGCAGCGCACCCATGCCCGGCGCCTGGCGCCGCGCAACCGGCGGCTTCGCGCGCGACGGGCGCGGCGGGCGCTTGATCCAGCGCTGGTTCGGTGGGCGCGTAGGTTCGCTCATATCAAGCGCACAAAGGTTTCACCTTTGTGCCCCTCATACGCCGGGCGCCGCGCATCCGCGCGGCTTGGCTTCGCCGCATAAGCGGCGGGCCGCATTCGCGGCCTCGGCCCTTCGGGCCGCAGGTCAGAACTTTGCGCGTTTGGCATCATGCGTCCAGCGCGGAGCGGCGGTGCTGGCGCGGCACGAAGCGGCCGGCGCCCGGCTTCGCCGTCACCTCCGACCCGTTCCAGATCTGCCGGCCGCGCAGCCAGGTGGCGGCGACGCGGGCCTTC
>JBJOMW010000003.1:0-216229 GCA_046052145.1 Pseudomonadota bacterium | reverse complement strand
GTTTTGGGGATGGGGGGGGGGGGGGAAGGCCGGTCGCGCCCCCACCCGGCTTCGCGTCGTGCCGAAGGCAGGCCTTCGGCGTGACGCTCAGCCACCCTCCCCCGCTGCGCGGGAGAGGGAATGTCGGCGCATCCGTCGAGGATGCGGCCGCACAGCGGCCGCCGCGCCGCGACCGACCGTGCGGCCGGGCGCGCCATGTCTGCGGCGCGAAAGGCAAGCCGCCGGAGGCGGCGCCCGCCGTTTGAGGGAAAAGAAAAATGGGCGATCGACGGGGCTCGAACCCGCGACATCCAAGACCACAACCTGGCGCTCTACCAGCTGAGCTACGACCGCCACATGTCTCGCCAGGGCCGAAACCCCGGGCCGCGCGGTTTAGGGCCGCCGGGGTAGGATCGTCAACCGGCCGCCGCCTGGCGCGCGCCGGCACGCGCCGCCAGCCAGGCGCCCATCCGCTCCAGCGCCGCGTCCAGCAGCGCATCGGCTTTGCAGAAGGCGAAGCGGGCGTAGTGGTTCGGCGCATCCGGCCCAGCATAGAAGGCGGTGACGGGGATGGCGGTCACCTTCGCTTCCACCGTCAGCGTCCGGCAGAAGGCCACATCGTCGCCGGTGAAGCCCAAGGGGCGGAAATCGGTGGTGATGAAGTAGCTGCCCTGGGTCGGCAGCACGGTGAAGCCGAGCTTCGCCAGCCCCGCGCCCAGCCGGTCGCGCTTCGACTGCAAGGCCGCGGACAGGCCGCCGAAATAGGCGTCATCCTTCATCAGCCCGACAGCGACGCCGCGCTGCAGGTTGGGCGCCGTGGTGAAGGTGAGGTTCTGGTGCGCCTTGGTGACATTCGGGGCGAGCGACTTGTCGCAGGTGACATAGCCGATCTTCCAGCCCGTCAGGCTGAAGGTCTTGCCCGCGCTGCCGATTCGCATGCAGCGCTCCCGCATTCCCGGCAGGGTCATCAGCGGGATGTGCTTCCAGCCATCGAAGGTCAGGTGCTCATACACCTCGTCGCAGATGGCGTAGCAGTCGTGCTTCTGGACAAGGTCGGCGATGAAGGCGAGCTCGGCCGCGGTGAACACCTTGCCGGCGGGGTTCATCGGCGTGTTGAGCAGGATCGCCTTGGTCTTCGGGCCGAAGGCGGCGGCCAGCTCGGCGCGCGGCAGTTCCCATTTCGGGGGCGACAGGCGCACGAGCTTCGGCACGGCGCCGAGCAGCTTCACCACCGGCAGGTAGGTGTCATAGAGCGGCTCGATCAGCACGCATTCATCGCCCGGGTTCAGCACGGCCATCAGGCTCGCGGTGATCGCCTCGGTTGCGCCGGAGGTGACGACGACCTCGGTCTTCGGGTCCACCTCAATCCCGTAGAAGCGCTTATTGGCAGCGGCCACGGCTTCGCGCAGCTCGATCAGGCCGGTCATCGGGGGGTACTGGTTGCGGCCATCCAGCAGGGCCGCGGCGGCGGCGTGGATCACGTCGGGCGGGCCGTCGTAATCGGGAAAACCCTGGCCGAGATTGATCGCGCCGTGCTCGACGGCCAGCGCCGACATGACGGTGAAGATCGTGGTGCCGGTGGCGGAGAGCAGGTCGTTCTGGGGCTTCACGTGGTGTGTTCCGGGACGGGCGCGGGCCGGGCGGGCCGTGGGCGGCAGAGAATGGCGATGGTGGGCCTGCTGCGCAACGGTGGCCCATATGTCATGCCTATATTTTAGGCATTAAGAACAGCGATTGGTCACATCGCGTGCTGCCGGCGCGAGAATCCCCGGCGCATGGCGTTGCCGGGCTGGCACGGGGCATGCAAAACCCCGCGCGCCGGTCCGCCCGGCCCCGGCGCCAGCCGGCCCGTACCCAAGCTGCGCCGATGGGCGCACCGGGCTGCGGCACGGGGGGATCGGGGGGAAGGATCGCACGCGGGACAAGCGCGCGCGGCGTGCGGAGCGACGGAGCCGATGAAGAAGATCGAGGCGATCATCAAGCCCTTCAAGCTCGACGAGGTGAAGGACGCGCTGCATGAGATCGGGCTGCAGGGCCTGACCGTGGTCGAGGCCAAGGGCTTCGGCCGTCAGAAGGGCCACACCGAGCTGTATCGCGGCGCGGAATACGTCGTGGACTTCCTGCCGAAGGTGAAGATCGAGGTGGTCTGCCCGGACGACCTGGCCGAACGCGCGATCGAGGCGATCACGGGTGCCGCGCGCACCGGGCGGATCGGCGACGGCAAGATTTTCGTCAGCGACATCCAGGAAGTGGTGCGCATCCGCACTGGTGAGCGCGGCGAGGACGCGGTGTAGCCGCAAGGAATTGGGATCGTCCGGCGCGGAAAAACCGCGCGGACGGCCGGATCGCCGAGAGCGCCCCGCCTGACAGGCCAGGGACGACGGCGAGATGGGCGCGTTGCGGGGACCGGTGTCCGCGGCGCTGCAGTACGGGACCGGGACACGCAGAGGAACAGGACCGCACACGATGGCGAAGAAGCCGGCAGCTGGCGGGGGCAATGCCGCCGTCTCCAAGGTCATGGAGATGATCAAGGAGCACAGCGTCGAATACGTTGACTTCCGCTTCACCGACCCGCGCGGCAAGTGGCAGCACACCGCGCAGCACGTCTCCACGATCGAGCCCGAGGTCTTCGAGGAAGGCATCATGTTCGACGGCTCCTCGATCGCCGGCTGGAAGGCGATCAACGAGTCCGACATGATCCTGATGCCGGACCCCGAGACGGCCTGCATGGATCCGTTCTCCGCCAAGCCGCAGATGATCCTGTTCTGCGACATCATCGAGCCGTCCACCGGCCAGATGTACTCGCGCGACCCGCGCTCCACCGCGAAGCGCGCCGAGGCCTATCTGAAGTCCACCGGCATCGGCGACACGGCGTTCTTCGGCCCCGAGGCCGAGTTCTTCGTGTTCGACAATGTGAAGTTCGGCACGGGCGGCAATTTCGGCCATTTCAGCCTCGACTCGATCGAGGGCCCGGGCGCCAACATGAAGGACTACCCGGAAGGCAATATGGGCCACCGCCCCGGCGTGAAGGGCGGCTACTTCCCGGTGAACCCGGTCGACAGCGAAGTCGACCTTCGCGCCGAGATGCTCTCGACCATGATCGAGATGGGCGTCGCCGGCGAGAAGCACCACCACGAGGTGGCGCAGTCGCAGCATGAGCTCGGCACGAAGTTCGGCACGCTGGTAAAGCAGGCCGACCACATGCAGATCTACAAGTATGTGATCCACAACGTCGCCCACAGCTACGGCAAGACGGCGACCTTCATGCCGAAGCCGATCTATGGCGACAACGGCAGCGGCATGCATGTGCACCAGTCCATCTGGAAGGCCGGCAAGCCGGTTTTCGCAGGCAATGGCTATGCCGACCTGTCCGAGATCGCGCTGTACTACATCGGCGGCATCATCAAGCACGCGAAGGCGCTCAACGCCTTCACGAACCCGCTGACCAACTCCTACAAGCGCCTGATCCCGGGCTTCGAGGCGCCGGTGCTGCTGGCCTATTCGGCCCGCAACCGCTCGGCGTCCTGCCGCATCCCGTATGCGACGAACCCGAAGGCCAAGCGCGTCGAGGTCCGCTTCCCGGATCCGGGTGCGAACCCCTACCTCGCCTTCGCGGCGATGCTCATGGCCGGCCTCGATGGGATCAAGAACAAGATCCACCCGGGCGACGCCATGGACAAGGACCTCTACGACCTGCCGCCGGAAGAGCTGAAGGGCATCCCGACGGTCTGCGGCTCGCTGCGTGAGGCGCTGCAGTCCCTCTCCGCCGACCACGACTTCCTGCTGGCCGGCGACGTGTTCACCAAGGACCAGATCGAGAGCTACATCGAGCTGAAGTGGCAGGAGGTGTACCGCTTCGAACACACCCCGCACCCGGTCGAGTTCGAGATGTACTACTCGGTCTGATCGTCCCAACTGGACGCATCGGACAGGGGCCGCGCCGCAAGGCGCGGCCCTTTTTCGTGGGCGCCCCGTCGGCGGCTCAGGACGGGCTGCCTGCCCCGCCCACCACGGCCATGCGCGCGGCATGGCGCGCGCCCCAGCCTTCCCCGCGCACCCAGGCCAGCAGCGCATCGCGCGACGGCTCCACGCCATCGAGCAGCGTCACGCTGCGCCAGGCCAGCGCCAGCATGCAGGACAGCACGGGCACACCACCCAGGAAGGGCGTGCGCAGGATCGGCGCGAGCGTCGGCATGCCAGTGCCGAGCATCGCCACCGCGTCGAGCCCCGCGGGATCGAGCGCCATCAGCGCCTGGTGCGCGCCTTCTCCGGTCATCGCGTAGATCGGATGGAACACGCCATCCTGCTGCACGGAACCGGAGACGCGCGCGACCTCGAAGCCAAGCGCGGTGAAATAGCCGATCGCCGCCTCCGTCAGGTCGTGCGGATAGGGGCTGACCAGGCCGATGCGCCGCGCGCCCAGCGCGCGGAAGGCATCGCGCACCGCATGGCCGGCCGTCAGGAACGGCACGCCACGCGCCGCCGAGATGCGCGCGACCGCCTCCTCCTCCGCTTCGACGCCGGCGAAGTAGCTCGCACCCGTGCAGGCGAAGGCGACCGCGCCGACGGGTGCGTTGGCAAACTGCGCCGCCCAATCATCGAGCGAGCCGAGATAGTCCAAAAGCCGCGCGACGATGGTCGGCTTGCCGGAGGTCATGCGCGCATTGAGCATCGCGACGCCTGGCGGCAGCAGCGCCGTGAATTCCGGCTCCACCGTCGTGTTGGCCTGCGGGGTCAGCACACCCAGCAGGCCACGCGGTGCGTACTCCACGCCGCTCATTTCGAGCGCACGAAGGTTTCACCTTCGTGCCCCTCAGACGCCGGGCGCCGCGCCTCCGCGCGGCTTGGCTTCGCGGCATAAGCCGCGGGCCGCATTCGCGGCCTCGGCCCTTCGGGCCGCAGATCACTCCTTTGCACGGAGGGTATCATTCGATCCGCAGGTTGTTCGCGCGGATCACGCGGCTATAGGCGGCGGTCTGTTCGGTCAGGCGCTGGCGGAAGGCGGCCGCGCCATCGGCCACGACCTCGCCGCCCAATTCGCCGATACGCGTGCGGATGGCCGGCTCCGCCAGTACGGCCGCGATCTCGCGCTCGAGGCGGGCGATGACCGGGGCGGGCGTGTTCCCCTGCACCAAAATCCCCTGCCAGGTGCCGCTATCGGCTTCGGGCCAGCCGAGCTCGCGGAAGGTCGGCAGGTTGGGCAGGTTGGGGAAGCGGCGCGGGCCGGTCACGGCGATGCCGCGCATCTGGCCCTGCACGACGAAGGGCATGGATTGCGTGGCGCCCTGCAGCGTCATGTTCGCTTCCTGCGACACCAGCGCCGTCAGCGCCGGCGCACCGCCGCGATAGGGCACGGCAGTGATCTCGCCGCCCCAATGCGAGGCGAGCGAGAGGCCGACGATATGCGTCAGCGTGCCGATGCCGGAATGCGCGAAGTTGAGCCGCCCCGGATTGGCGCGTACCCAGGCCGCCAGCTCCTGCGCCGTCTGCACGGGCAGGTTGTTGTTCACCGCCATGATGTAGGGCGCGTAGATCACCATCTGCACGGGCGCGAGGTCGCGTTCCGTGTCGAAGGGCATGCGGCTGTAGAGGAAGGGGTTGGTCGCCAGCGCGGAGACATCCAGCAGCAGCAGGGATGTGCCGTCCGGCCGGCTCTTCGCCACCGCATCGGCGCCGATATTGCCGCCTGCGCCGGGGCGGTTCTCCACCACCACGTTCTGGCCCACACGCTGTTGCAACGACGGCGCGATGAGGCGGGCGAGGATGTCGCTGGTGCCGCCCGGCGCGAAGGGAACGACGATGCGCAAGGGGCCGGTGAAATCCTGCGCGTGCAGCGCGGGCGCGGGCAGCAGCGCCGCGCCCGTGGCGGCCAGAAGCGTGCGGCGTTTCATGGCGTTTCCTTCCTCTCCGGTGGGGGAGCAGACGGGCCCCGCGCGCGCCTGGCAGCGTGGTGCCGCGTCTCTCGGCCCCTCCCCGGCGGGCAGTCTCTGCCCGTCCCGGCCAGTGATCAACCGGGGTCGCGGCGCCCCCGCCGCCCTGCGAGGAACGCAGCCGCCGCCGCCAGTTGCGCGACGGCCGCCGCCAGGAACAGCGCGCTGCCGGAGGCGTCCACCTCTCGCAGCAGGCCGAACAGCGCCGGGGCGAAGGCATAGAGCGCCTGGCCGGAGGCGGTGACGAGGCCGACGATCCGCGCCGTATCGGCGGCCGCGAAATCCTGCTGGGCGATCAAGGGCGGCAGGGTGGTGACATTGCCGAGCGCGAAGCCGAACAGCACGACGCCGAGCAGCAGCAGCGCCGGCGCGCCATCGGCGGCCAGCAGCACCAGGCAGGCCAGGATCTGGAGGGCGATATTCGCCGCGGCCCAGCGCCGGCGATCGGCGCCGGGCGCCAGCAGCCAACCCAGGCAGAGGCGACCCACGATCGCGGCACTGGTCGCCGCGGCCATCGCCAGCCCCGCGCCCCCCTCCCCCATCTGCGGCACCAGCAGCGAGAAGAGATGCGCGATCAGCCCAAGCTGCGCGAAGAGCGCGATGCCGTTGCCGGCGGCCAGCGTCACGAAGCGCCGCTCCCGCCAGGGCGAACCGTTGAGCGGCGCGGCATCGGAGACGGGCGCAGGCGCGACGCCGGGTGCGCCGCCATCCGGCGCCTGGTCGAGCGTGGCCGGCGTCGGCGCCAGGAAGCGGCCGGCGATCCACCACAGCGCCAGCGCCATCGTGGCCCCCACCAGCAGCGCCGCGCCGCCGAAGCCCGCCAGCGCGATCAGCGCGACCCAGAGCGGCGTCATCACCACGCCCGCGGCACTCGCCCCGTTATAGGCGAGCGACAGCGCCGCCGGCCGGCGACGCACGAACCAGGGCGCGACAATGGCGTTCAAGGCCGCCCCGCCGGTCGCGGCCCAGGCGAAGCCGGTCAGCGCGGTCGCGGCGAAGAGCTGCCAGGGCGCCTCGGCCAACGCCCAGCCGGGCAGGCCGAGCGCTGCGGCGATGCCTCCGGCCCGCGTCACCGCGACCAACCCGAATCGCCGGTGCAGCGCGGCGAGGTTGGCGACCGCCAAGGCGCCGAAGAGGAAATGCGTGGTGATCGCCGCCGAGACGAGGCCAACCGACCAGCCGCGAGCCTCCTGCACGGCGTGGAGGTAGATGGCCGGGCCGTAGAAGCCGATGCCCCAGCCGAACAGCGCCACCGCGAAGGCAGCCCCCACCACGCGCCAGCCGAAGAAGGCCGGGGCGGCCGGCCGGGGCGCGGGGGCGGTCATGGGGGCGAACTGGGGCTCCGGGGCGTTGCGGCTGGCAGGGTGGCACAGCCCTGCCCCCCCCGTCTCGGCTTCCGCCCGGCCGGTTTCCAGGCTAACACCCCGGCGCGATGCGCCACTTCCTGGAATTCGAAAAGCCGATCGCCGAGCTCGAAGGCAAGATCGAGGAGCTGCGCCGGACCACCGACGCGGGCGGGATCGATGTTGCCGATGAGGTTGGCAAGCTCCGCGACAAGGCGGAAGCGCTGCTGCGCCAGACCTATGCCAAGCTCAGCCCCTGGCAGAAGACGCTGGTCGCGCGCCATCCGGAACGTCCGAAGGCGCTCGATTATGTCCGCGCGCTGATCACCGAATGGACGCCGCTCGCTGGTGACCGGGCCTTCGCGGACGATGCGGCGGTGGTTGCGGGACTCGGGCGCTTCCGGGGCCGGGCGGTCGCGGTGCTCGGCACTGAGAAGGGCCGCGACACCGAAAGCCGCGTGAAGCACAATTTCGGCATGGCGCGCCCCGAGGGCTACCGCAAGGCACGCCGCGTGATGGAGATGGCCGGGCGATTCGGCCTGCCGATCCTCAGCTTCGTGGACACCGCCGGCGCCTTCCCCGGCATCGAGGCCGAGGCGCGCGGCCAGGCGGAAGCCATCGCGCGCTCGATCGAGGCCGGGCTGGATGCGCCGGTGCCTTTCGTTGCCACCATCATCGGCGAGGGTGGGTCGGGCGGCGCCATCGCGCTCGCCGCAGCGGATCGCGTGCTGATGCTCGAACACGCCGTCTATTCGGTGATCTCGCCGGAAGGCTGCGCCTCCATCCTCTGGCGCGACGCGGCGCAGGCCCCGACAGCGGCCGAGGCACTGCGCATGACCGCCGAGGATCTGCGCAGGCTGAACCTGGTGGATGCGGTGATCCCGGAACCGCTCGGCGGCGCGCATCGCGATGCGGAGGCAATGATGGCCACGGTCGGCGACAAGATCGCCTCCGTCCTGCAGCCGCTGCTGGCGCTGGATGGCCCGACGCTGCGCGCACGCCGGCGCGAGAAGTTCCTCGAAATGGGCCGCGCGGGCGTCGTCTGACGCGCTGCGCCCTCCCCGGCCGCTTTCGGTGGGCGTAGGCTCGGGGCACATGCCCCCCGAAGCGCCGCCCGCCCAGCCCGACCTCCGCCGCCTGTTCCGCCGCATCTTTCCCGCGGTCGGGCTCGCGATGTTCGGCGCCGCCCTCGACCAGACCATCGTCGCCTCGGCCCTGCCTGCCATCGCCCGTTCGCTCGGCGAGGTGGAGCGTATCTCCTGGGTGGTGGTGGCCTATCTGGTCGGCACGACGGTCGCGGCCCCGGTGCATGGGCGGCTGGGCGATGCCTTCGGGCGGCGGCGGATGCTGCTGGTCGCGCTCGCGCTTTATGCCGCGGGTGCCGTGCTCTGCGCGCTGGCGCCGCGGCTTGACCTGCTGATCGCGGCGCGGCTGCTCCAGGGCTTGGGCGGTGGCGGGCTGATCTCGCTCTCCATCGCGCTGATCGGCGAATTCGTCCCGCTGCGGGAACGCGGGCGCTTCCAGGGCTGGATCGCGGGCGTCTTCGCTGCCGCGGCGGCGCTCGGGCCGGTGCTGGGCGGGCTGCTGACCGAATGGATCGACTGGCGCGCGGTGTTCCTGTTGCAGCCACCGCTGGCGCTGCTGACCGCCTGGCTTGCGCTGCGCCGCCTCGGCGGGGCCTCCCCCGGCTCGGCGCATGGCTTCGCCTTCGACTGGCCGGGCTTGGCGCTGTTTGTGCTGTTCGTCGCGCCGGCGCTGCTGGCGCTCGACCAGCTGCGGCGGCTCACGCCGGGAGCGTTGACGGCGGCGGGGGGGCTGGCCGTGCTGGCGGTGCTCGCGCTCTTTCTGCTGTGGCGGCAGGAGCGGCGCGCGGCCGATCCGCTGCTGCCGCTGCCGGTGCTGGGCGAAGCCTCCATCTGGCGCGCGAACCTGTCCTCGGCCCTGGTCTCGGGCGCCTTTGTCGGCTCCATCGCCTTCCTGCCCATCTACTTCGCGGCGGTGCGGGGCCTGTCGGCAGCGGAAGCGGGCCTCGCGCTGCTGCCGCTGGCGGCGGCGGCGGCCTTTGGGGCGATGCTGTCGGGATGGATGCTGTCGCGCACCGGGCGGACGATGCTCGGACCCGCGATCGGGCTGGCGGTCGCGGCGGTGCTGATGGCCGGCGTCGCGCTCTCGGCCGGGGCGCTGCCGGTGGTGGTGGTCTCGGGGCTGCTCGGGCTGGTGTCCATCGGGCTCGGCACCTCCTTCCCGATGGTGCAGGTGGTGGTGCAGGCGGCGGCGGGGCGCGAGAAGCTGGGCGCGGCCACGGCCTCCGTCCAGCTTATCCGCGCGCTCGGCTCCGCGACCGGGACGGCGCTGATGGGCACGGTGCTGTTCGGCGCGCTGGCGGCCGGCGGCACCGGCGCGGGCGAGGTGTTCGTCGCGCTGGTCAATGGCGGGACGGAGGCGCTGGCAGGCCTGACAGACGCAGCGCGCGCCGGCTTCCGCGCCGAGATGACGGGCGCCTTCCGGGCCGCCTTCCTGGCCGCCGCAGCCATGCTGGCGGCCGCGGCCTTCGTCTGCACGCGGGTGCCGCTGCAGCGGGTGTGAGCGCGGCCTCTATAGGCCGTTGATGAAGGCGATGATGCGCGCGCGCATATCCGCTGTCGTGCGGTCGCTGCGGCAGATGGGAAAGCGGTTCAGCGTGTTCATCGCCCGGCTGCATTCGCCATCCACCGACGGCGTGTGCGCGCCGCGATTGGCGACATCCCAGGCATGGGTCTGGTCCGGGTAATGCGTCCAGGCGCTGGCCTCGCGGAAAATCGCTGGCGCGCACTCCGCGATCGGCGTCGCGCTGTCGAGGCCGCCAGTGAAGACGATGACCGGCGCCGCATAGGGCCCGAGGCGCGGCCGTTCCGGCGAACCGTCCGAACGGCAATTCGGATAGAGCGAAATGCCGGCGCGATAGAGCGCCGGGACGTGTGCGCGGAGGAAGGGCTCGTCGGTGAAGCTGCGCAGCACCGTCCAGCCGCCCTGGCTGTCGCCATAGAGGAAGGTGCGGGCGGGGTCCGTGCCCTGCACGTCGCGCAGCCAGCGCCCAGCGGCGATCGCATCCAGCGCGCGCATATTGGCGCCGAAGGCGCCCCAGGTCTGCCAGTTCTCCTCGCGTCCGCGGCTCCAATAGCTGTCAAGCAGCAGCGTGTTGGCCCCGAGCGCCTCCCGCAGCCAGAGCGCGGTGGCGAAGTTGGTCGGCACCAGCCCGTGGCCGCCATGCACGATGACGAAGGTTGGCCGCCCCGCCGCGCCATCCGGATGCGGGTTCCAGCTGGCCAGCAGGCGCCCGCGCCCCTCGAAGGCGGGCACCAGGGGCTGCATATCGGCCAGGCCGACGCGGCGCGTGTTGTTGGCCAGGCTCCAGCTGCTGGCCAGCGGGCGCGCGGGCGCAGCCTCGGCCACGATCGGCGGCTGAAAGCGCGCGATGTAGAAGGCGCGCGCCTCCTCCACGCCTTCGGGCACGGTAGCGCAGCCGGCGAGGCAGGCGGTCAGCAGGATAACAACAAGCGGATGGGCGCGCATCCGCTGGGTCGGTTGGTGCAAGGCGTGGTCTCCCGGCCGTCCGGCCCCGGCGGGTCCGATCCTCGTCCGGGGCGAGGCGTTGCGGAAGACTGCGGCCGTATCATCCGGCAGAGGCCTTGGCCGGTTGCGCGGACTTGGCCCGAAGCGACGTCATTACCCATCAAGCATGGCTTTATTTCGTCTAGTGACGCTCAACTGTTCTGCGGCGCTCACTCCTGTAATGGATGCCCAGACATGGGCAAGCGAACCGTTCCGCTCTCGGCCGCCCTGGCGGGCTTTGGCGACCGGCTGAAGCTCGCGCGGCTCTGGCTCCGCCTCAATCAGGCGACGCTGGCGCGCGATGTCGGCGCGTCCCCGCAGCGCTGGAACCATTGGGAGAAGGGGCGCTACGAGCCCGACCTCGCGATCATGGTGCGGCTGAAGCAGGTGCATCAGATCTCGCTCGACTGGGTGTTCGCCGAGGACTACCGGAACCTGCCGCCGGCCTTCATCCAATTCCTGGTCTCCTACGGCGCAGCGCCCGACGCGCCGACGATCGCCCGGCGGATTCGGGACGAGTGGGGGCGCGCGACGGGCTTCACCCCCGCCCTGGTGCCCGCGGATGCGGTGGCCGGCGCCATCGCCGCCCGGCACCCCCCGCCGCCCCCCGAGCCGGAGGCACCGCCCCGCACGCTGCATGAGGATGCGCCAAAGCAGCCCTATTGAGGATGCAGGGCAAAATTTTTTGCTTCCGATATTGAGCGCGGCTTGATAATGACGGGCGGTCTTGTTGGGATGTCAAAATGACCTCGATCGCTCGAAGCTCCTCCCACAGCTTCTCCCGCAGCGCCTTCCGCGCCAGCACGCAGAGCAGCGCCGGGACGGCCGACAGGCCAGGTGGCGCATGACGGCGATCGTCACCGGAACGGACGGCCGCCTCTATGTGCACCAGATGGGGGGTGAAGCGCCCGTCTTTGTCACCGAAGCGCTTGATGCGGGTGCGGCGGCGCCAGCCGGGCATGCGCGGCTGGTTGCCTGGCTGGATCCTGTTGACCCCAACGGGGCGCGGCGGGCGCGGGTGCGCCTGCCGGGTGGACCGATCGTGGAAGTCGCGGCTGATGCCGTCTGCAACGCCGACAACATCGCCCGGGCCAGGATCGCGCCGGCCGGGCGGCAAGCCAACTCAGCTAAGGTGAGGCGGCCGAAAGCGCGCCCCAAGGCGCGCCCCCAGACGGGTCCTTAGACACGCCCGTGGCAGTGCTTGTACTTCTTGCCAGACCCGCAGGGGCAGGCCGCGTTGCGCGGGGTTGCGGCCCAGGTCGAGGGATCGGCGGGATCCACCTCGGCCGAGACCAGCGGCACACGCGCGCCCTGCACCGCCGTGCCATAGGCCGGCGCCGGGTCGGCATCGGCGTATTCCAACTCGCCGCCCGCCGCGTTCGGATCGGGGTGGCGCATTTCCATCACGCGCACCGGCTCCGGCATCGGCGGGGGCGCATCCTGGCGTAGCTCGATCCGCATCAGCACGCTGGTGACGCGCTCGCGCAGGTCCACGAGCATGGCGTTGAACAGGTTGAACGCCTCGCTCTTGTACTCGTTCAGCGGGTCGCGCTGGCCATAGGCGCGCAGCCCGATGCCCTGGCGCAGGTGATCCAGCTGCAGCAGGTGTTCCTTCCACACCGCGTCGAAGATCTGCAGCAGCAGGCTCTTCTCCACCATGCGCATCAGATCGGGCCCGAGATTGGCGACGCGCGCGGCATAGGCTTCGTCGGCCGCCTTCTCCAGCCGCTCGCGGACCTGCGTCTCGTCGATGCCTTCCTCTCGCGCCCAATCCACGACCGGCAGGTCGAGGCCGAGCACATTGAGGACCTTGTCTTGCAGGCCCTGCGTGTCCCACTGCTCAGGATAGGCGTTTTCCGGGATCGCCTTGTCCACCAGCGCGCCGACAGTCTCGCGGCGCATCTCGGCGACCGTTTCCTGCACATCCTCGGCGGTCATGAACGCCTTGCGCTGCGCATAGACTTCGCGGCGCTGGTTGTTCATCACGTCGTCGTATTTCAGCAGGTTCTTCCGGGTGTCGAAGTTCCGCGCCTCGACCTTCTTCTGCGCCTTCTCAAGCGCCTTGTTGATCCAGGGATGGACGATCGCCTCGCCCTCCTTGAGGCCGAGTTTCTGCAGCATCCCGCCCATGCGGTCGGACCCGAAGATGCGCATCAGGTCGTCTTCGAGCGACAGGAAGAAGCGCGACTGGCCCGGGTCGCCCTGGCGGCCGGAGCGGCCGCGGAGCTGGTTGTCGATGCGCCGGCTTTCATGCCGCTCGGTGCCGATGACGAGCAGGCCGCCCGCCTCCTTCACACTCGGGCGGATCGCCTCGACCTCCGCCCGGTGGCGCGCCAGCGCAGCGTCGAATTCGGGGCTGTTGCCGTTGCCGACCTCCGCGCGCGCCAGCATGTCGGCATTGCCGCCGAGCTGGATGTCGGTGCCGCGGCCGGCCATATTGGTCGCGATCGTCACCGCACCCGGGCGGCCGGCCTGGGCGATGATGCCGGCCTCCTGCTCGTGGTAGCGGGCGTTCAGAACCTGGTGCGGGATCTTCTTCTGCTTCAGCAGCCCGGCGATCAGCTCCGACTTCTCGATGCTGGTTGTGCCGACCAGGATCGGCTGGCCACGGCCGCGCGCTTCCTCGACCAGCGCGATCACAGCGTTGTATTTCTCGGCCGCCGAGCGATAGACCTCATCGTCATTGTCGAGGCGCGCGACGGCCACGTTGGTCGGAATCTCGAGCACATCGAGCTTGTAGATCTCGGCAAACTCGTCCGCCTCGGTCGAGGCCGTGCCCGTCATGCCCGCGAGCTTGGGATACAGCCGAAAGTAGTTCTGGAAGGTGATGGAGGCGAGCGTCTGGTTCTCCGGCTGGACCGGCACGCCTTCCTTGGCTTCCAGCGCCTGGTGCAGGCCATCGGAATAGCGACGGCCTTCCATCATGCGGCCGGTGAATTCGTCGATGATGATGACCTTGTCAGTGGTCTTGCCGTGCTCGGTCACCGCCTTGACGATGTAGTCCACGTCGCGCGTGAACAGCGCATGCGCGCGCAGCGACTGGTTGGCGTGATGCACCAGCGTGACATTGGCGATGTCATACAGGTCGCCTTCGGTCAGCAGCCCGGCGTCGCGCAGCGCCTGCTCCAGCCGCTCGGTCCCGTCCTCGTTCAGGTGGACCGTCTTCATCTTCTCGTCCTTGACGAAGATGGACGCGTCCTGGACCAACTCCTTCATCACCGCATTGACGCGGTTGTAGAGATCCGAGGTGTCGTCGGTCGGCCCCGAGATGATCAGCGGCGTGCGCGCCTCATCCACCAGGATGCTGTCCACCTCGTCCACGATCGCGAAGTTGAAGTCGCGCTGGACCATCTCATCCAGGCGGTACTTCATGTTGTCGCGCAGGTAGTCGAAGCCGAACTCGTTGTTGGTGCCGTAGGTGACATCGGCGGCATAGGCCGCGCGGCGTTCCTCATCGGTCAGGCCATGCACGATCACGCCGGTGGTCAGGCCGAGGAAGCCATAGAGGCGCCCCATCCATTCCGCGTCGCGCTTGGCCAGGTAGTCGTTCACGGTGACGACGTGCACGCCCTTGCCGGTCAACGCGTTCAGATAGACCGGGAGCGTCGCGACCAGCGTCTTGCCCTCGCCGGTCTTCATCTCGGCGATCTTGCCTTCGTGCAGGACCATGCCGCCGATCATCTGCACGTCGAAATGGCGCATGCCCATCACGCGCTTGGCACCCTCGCGGACGACAGCAAACGCCTCAGGCAGGATGTCGTCGAGCGTCTTGCCGGCAGCGAGCGCGGCCTTGAACTCATCGGTCTTCGCCTGCAGCGCCGCATCGGACAGGGCGGCAAGGGCCGGCTCGAAGGAGCTGATCGCGGGAACGCGCGCCTGGTAGCGCTTCAGCGCGCGGTCGTTGGAGGTGCCGAAGATGGCGCTGACGAGGCGTTGGAACATGTTTCCGTGTCGTCTCCGGCCCGCGCCCGGCGCGTATCCCGAAGCGGCCCGGATGGGCCCGCCCAGGACAGCCGTGCAACGGCCGTGCAGAGGGTGCGGCCGGCATAACGCCGGCGCGTGCCGGTGGCGGCGCAGCGCGTGCAGAGATAGGCGCGCCAGGGGGGCGCGTCAACGCGAGTGGCCCCCCGCGCGCCCGCCTTGCGCCCGCCTTGTGGAGGCGCCTTGTGGACCCCCTGGGCATCGGCCATCTTCCGCCACCCTCACGGAGTCGTCCTCATGCGCCGCCCGGCCCTTCTGCTTGCCGCCTTGCTGGTTCCGGCCGGCCTTGCCCATGCCCAGGCCCAGACCCCTGGCGCCCAGCCACCCGCCCCCGCAGCGCAGGCGGCCGCGGCAGACCCGGTGCTGGCCCGCGTGGACGGCATCGAGATCCGTCAGTCCGAGCTTGAGGCAGAGGTGCGCCGCCTGCCGGAGGAGCTGCGCAACATGCCGCCGATGATGCTCCAGCCGCTGCTGCTCGATCAGATGATCACGCAGAAGGCCATCGTCGCCGCCGCCCGCGCCGAGGGCCTCGACCGCGACGCCGAGGTGCAGGCCCGCATCCGCCGCTCGGAGGAGGAAACCCTGCAGCAGGCGCTGCTGCTGCGAGAGGTCCAGCCGCTGCTGACCGAAGACGCGCTGCGCGCCCGCCACCGCGCCGAGACCACCGCCCGCCCGCCGGAGGAAGAGATTCGCGCCAGCCACATCCTGGTGGCGTCGGAGGCCGATGCGCGCGCGGTGATCACGGAGGTCCGCCGCCCCGGCGCTGACTTCGCCGAGGTGGCGCGGCGCCGCTCCACCGATCCGGGCGCGCGCAACGGCGGCGATCTCGGCTTCTTCAAGCGCGGCGACATGATCCCGGAATTCGAACAGGCGGCCTTCGCGATGCGGGTCGGCGAGATCAGCGCCGCGCCGGTGCGCACGCAGTTCGGCTGGCATGTCATCCGCCTGGAGGAACGGCGCGCCGTCGCCCCGCCCTCCTTCGACGAAAGCCGGGAGGCGCTGCGCCAGCAGGCCTTCGAGGAAGGTGTGAACGCCGTGGTCGAGCGCATCCGTGCCGCGGCGCGGGTGGAGCGCCTTGATGGCGGCGCCGCGCCGCGCCCGCCCTCGCTGCTGGATGGCGCTGCGCCGCCGCCGGCGCAGCGGCGCTGAGGCGGCCCGCCGAAACGCCAAGGCGATTTCATCCTTCCCCGCTTGCGGGGGAGGTTGCGGGGGGGCAGAGACAGGGTCCCCGCAACCCTTCGTCAGGACAGCACCCATGGCCTCCGGCAAGGACCTTCCCGTCTCGCCCTTGATGCTGCCGCTGCCCGGCCTGCCGCCGGTGGTGGGCGTGCAGCTCGGCTCCGCGCAGGCGGGGATCCGCTACAAGGGGCGGGACGATGTGACGATGATGGTCTTCCCGGCGGGGACCACGGTCGCGGGCGTCTTCACGAAGAACAAGTGCCCCGGTGCGCCGGTGGATTGGTGCCGCGGCGCGTTGAAGGGGGGCAAGGCCCGCGCGCTCGTGGTCAATGCCGGCAACTCCAACGTCTTCACCGGCCGCACGGGCCGCGAAACCTGCAAGGCCACTGCCGCCGCCATGGCGCAGCTGGCCGGCTGCCAGCCGACGGAGGTTTTCCTCGCCTCCACCGGCGTGATCGGGGAGAAGCTGCCGGCGGACAAGTTGCTGGCCGCGCTGCCGCCGCTGCATGGCGCGCTGGCCGAGGATGCCTGGGCCGCTGCCGCCAGCGCCATCATGACCACCGACACCTTCCCGAAAGGTGCGACGCGCACGGCGAAGATCGGCGATGCGACGGTGACGGTCTCCGGCATCGCCAAGGGCAGCGGCATGATCGCGCCCGATATGGCGACGATGCTGTGCTTCCTGGCCACCGATGCGAAGATCCCCGCCGGCGTGCTGCAGGCGATCCTGAAGAAGGGCGTGGATCCTTCCTTCAACTGCGTGACGGTGGACAGCGACACCTCCACCTCCGACACGGTGCTGCTGTTCGCGACCGGAAGCGCGAAGCATCCCCGGGTGCCGGCCGAAGGCGGCGCGATGCTGAAGGACTTCGCCCGCGCGGTGAACGAGGTGCTGATGGACCTCGCTTTGCTGGTCGCGCGCGATGGCGAAGGCGCGCAGAAGCTGATCCGCATCGACGTCACTGGCGCGGCCAGCGCGAAGTCGGCGCACCGCATCGGCATGGCGATCGCCAATTCGCCTTTGGTGAAGACCGCGATCGCCGGTGAGGACGCGAATTGGGGCCGCATCGTCATGGCGGTCGGCAAGTCGGGCGAGCCCGCCGACCGCGACAAGCTCTCGGTCGGTGTCGGCGGCGTCTGGATGGCGCGCGAGGGCGAGATCGTGCCGGGCTACGACGAAGCCCCCGTCGTCGCGCATATGAAGGGCCGCGAGGTGGTGATCACCGTCGATATCGGGCTCGGCCGCGGCAAGGCGACGGTGTGGACCTGCGACCTGACGCATGGGTACATCGATATCAACGGGGCGTACCGGTCCTGAGCGCGGACGATCCCCTCGCGCCGCCGCCCTTCGCGCCGCTGCGCACCGATCGGCTGACGATCCGCCCGCTCCGCGCGGAAGACGCGGCCGATCTGCATCGGCTGGTGAATGACTGGGAAGTGGCGAAGACGCTCGCGCGCGTGCCCTTCCCCTATCCGCGGGAGCTCGCCGATGAGTGGATCGCCTCCACCCATGCGCGCATTGCGGCCGGCAGCGCCTGGCACCTGGCCGTTGTCGGCATCGAGCATGCCGGCACGCCAGAGGAGAAGGAGGTGCTGGTCGGCTGTGTCGGGCTCACGCTCGAGGAGGACGGCAAGGCCGCCGAGCTTGGCTATTGGATCGGACGGAAATTCTGGGGCCATGGCGTCGGGCCGGAAGCGGCGGGGCGCGTGGCGCGCTGGGCGCTGGCCAACCTGCCCGTCGAGAGGCTCATCGCCTCGGCGCTCGTGACCAATGCGCGCAGCCAGGCGGTGCTGCGCCGCATCGGCTTCCGCGAGGCAGGCGCGGGCGAGCGCGACTTCCTCTCCCTCAAGGGCCCGCAGCCGGTGCTGCTGTTCGAGATGACGCGCGCCGACCTGCCGGCGGAAGCGCCCGCGGCCGCGCCGGCCCCCGCACATGCCGCGGCGCCCGAGACGGGCAAGCGGATCGTGCTGGTCTCGGCGGTCGCGCTGATCGATACGGATGGCCGCGTGCTGCTGGCACGGCGACCGGAAGGCAAGGCGCTGGCGGGGCTTTGGGAATTCCCGGGCGGCAAGGTGGATGCCGGCGAGACGCCGGAAGCGGCGCTGATCCGCGAGTTGAAAGAGGAACTCGGCATCGACGTGGCCGAGAGCTGCCTCGCCCCCTTCGCCTTCGCCTCCCACGGCTATGAGAATTTCCACCTGCTGATGCCGCTCTATCTCTGCCGGCGCTGGACAGGCACGGTGACGGGGCGCGAGGGTCAGGCGCTGGCCTGGGTGCGGCCGCAGAAACTGGCCGAGTATCCGATGCCGCCCGCGGACAAGCCGCTGGTCGCGCTGCTCCGGGATTTCCTGTAGCCTCCGCGCATCGAGCGGAGGCCGCATGACCCAGGATTCGCCCATCGCCTGCCTGCTGGTGATCGGCAACGAGGTGCTCTCGGGCCGCACGCGGGATGCCAATGTGCAGTTCCTCGCGACCCGCCTGGGTGAGATCGGCATCCCGCTGCGCGAAGTGCGCGTCATCCCCGATGTACGGGCGACGATCATGGGCACGCTGAACGAGGTGCGGCCCCGCTTCGACCATGTCTTCACCACCGGCGGCATCGGGCCGACGCATGACGACATCACCAGCGAATGCGTCGCCGCGGCCTTCGGCGTGCCGTGGGAACCGCAGCCGGAAGCCTGGGGGCGGCTGGAGCGGCACTATCCGCCGGGCGAGTTCAACACAGCGCGGCAGCGCATGGCGACGATGCCGCGGGGCGCAACGCTGATCGACAATGCGATCTCGATCGCGCCCGGCTTCACCATCGGCAATGTGCATGTGCTGGCCGGCGTGCCGCGCATCATGCAGGCGATGTTCGAAAGCCTGGCGCCGACGCTGCAGGGTGGGCCGCCGGTCGCCTCGCGCACCGTACATGCGGATGGCGTGATGGAAGGCCGGATCGCGGAAGGGCTGGCAGCGATCCAGGCGCGCTGGCCGGCGCTCGATATCGGCAGCTACCCCTATTACCGCATGGGCGGCGGCGGCGTGGCGCTGGTCGCCAAGGGCACCGATGCGGAGGCGGTCGAGACCGCGGCACACGACATCACCACGCTGCTACGCGCGGTCGGCGGCAAGCCCGTGCCGGGCGAGCCGCCGGTGTGAAGCGCGTGGGGAGGGCACCGCCCTCCCCGGCTTCGTTGTGCCTCAATCCGGCGTCGCGCCGCTGGCGCGGATGATCGGCGCCCACTTCGCGGTCTCGTCGCGGATGAAGCGGCTGAGTTCCTCCGGCGTGGAGGGCGTCGGCTCCACGCCATGCGTGGACAGGTGCCGGCGCATGTCGGGGTCTTGCAGCGTCTGGCGCATGGCGCTGGCCAGGCGGTCCACGATCGGGCGCGGCAGGCCGCGCGGCCCAAGCAGGGCGTACCAATTGCCCACCTCATAGCCTGGCAGCGTCTCCGCCACCGCCGGCACATTCGGCAGCAGGCTGGAGCGCGTCGCCGACGGCACGGCGAGTGCGCGCAGCCGCCCGGATTCGATATGCGGGATGGTGGTCGGCGCGGTGGCGAAGGCGTAGTCGATCTTGCCGCCGATCAGGTCGGTCTGCAGCGGGCCGCCGCCGCGATAGGGCACATGCACGGTGCGGATGCCCGCCATCTGGTCCAGCAACGCACCACCCAGATGCCCCGCGCCGCCCACGCCCGAACTGCCATAGGTGATGGTGTCCGGCCGCGCGCGCGCCGCGGCGATCAACTCCGCCATGCTGCGCCAGGGGCGGTCGGCGGGCACGACCAGCACGTTCTGGATCGCGCCCGACTGGCTGATCGGCGTCAGGTCGGTCTGCGGGTCGAACGACAGATTGCGATAGAGCGTCGGGTTGATCGCCAGCGCCGCGATGGTGCCCATCAGCAGCGTGTAGCCATCCGGCTGCGCGCGCACGACCATCTCGGTGGCGAGGTTGCCGCCGGCGCCCGGGCGGTTGTCGATGATGATGCTGCCGCCCAGGATCTGCTGCAGCTTCGGCTGCAACGTGCGCGCGGTGATGTCCGTGCCGCCGCCAGCGGCGAAGCCGACGACCATGCGGATCGGGCGATTCGGATACTCACCCGTCCCTTGCGCGGCAGCGGGGCGGATCAGCGGGGCGGCGAGCAGTGCGGGCAGCCCCGCGACCAGCGTGCGACGGCGCAGCATGACAATTTCCTCCTGGGTCTCGGTGCGAAGAACCTAGAGGAGGCCGAGCGGCACCGGAAGCGGGCTTCGGCGCGCGATCAGCTCTCGCGCCAGGGATGCTCGGCCCAGAGCGCCTGGTAGCGCGCCTGCAACGCGCGCAACTCCGCGGCATAGGCATCGGGTGCCAGGAAGCGCAGCGGCAGATTCTGCTGCACGGCGGCGGCCTGGAATTCCGGATCCTCCACCGTGCGGCGGATGGACAGCGCGAGGCGCTCCAGCGCGGCGGGCGGCATGCCGGCCGGCGCGGCCATGCCGCGCATCGAGCCCTCGACCACGTCGAAGCCGAGTTCCTTCAGCGTCGGCACATCGCCGATCGGCGCCCAGCGCGTCTCGCCCATCTGCGCCAGCGGGCGCAGCACGCCCTGGCGCTGCTCGATCACGCCCTCGGCAACATTCATCACCGCCACCGGGATCGCGCGCGACAGCAAGTTCTGCTTGACCTGCGCCGAGCCGCCGAAGGGGACGTGCAGGAAACGCGTATTCGACTTCCGCTCCAGCGCCAGCATCGCCAGGTGATCGTCGGAGCCGATGCCGGTGGTGCCATAGCCGATGGCCTCGGGCCGCGCGCGCGCTGCGGCCAGCAGGTCGGCCAGGCTGCGATAGGGGCTGTCGGCCAGCACCCAGATGCCGCCCGGATCGTCCACGATGTTGGCGATCAGCGTGAAATCCGACAGCTGGAAGCGCGTGCGCCGCTCGATCGGGAGCGTCACGATGTGGGGCGTGTTGATGAAGCCGATCGTGTAGCCATCGGGCCGGGCGCGGGCGAGTTCGGTGAAGCCGATCTCGCCGCCCGCGCCGGGGCGGTTCAGCACGACGACGGACACGCCAAGGTCACGTTCCATGAAGCGCCCGATGGTGCGCGCCGCGAGGTCGGTGCCACCCCCCGCGGCGAAGGCAACGACCAGCGTGATGGAGCGGTCGGGCGTCCAGGCCCCCTGCGCCAGCGCCGGCGCGGCGAGCGGGGCGAAGGGCATGGCGGCGGCAAGGCCGGCCAGGCGGCGGCGCGTGATCATCGGACGTCTCCCGTTCTGACGTTGATCCGACACCTAATGCCGCGCCGCGTGCCGCGCCAGATGGCGCCGTGCTGCGGGGCGCGGCTACTCCACCGCCTGCAGGCGGGTCGGCAGGCGGAAGGTCACGTCCTCGATGATGCCGGGCAGCGCCGCGACCTCGGCAGCGCCGAGCGCCTTCAGCGTGCTCACCACATCCTCCACCAGCCGCTCGGGTGCGGAGGCGCCGGCGGTGACGCCGACGGCCTTGGCGCCCTTGACCATCGCATGGCTCAGCGCGCCGGCATCGGCAATCAGGAAGGCGCGCGCGCCGCATTCCTCGGCAATCTCGCGCAGGCGGTTGGAGTTGGAGCTGTTCGCCGCGCCCACCACCAGCACCACGTCGCATTCCTGTGCCAGATCCCGCACGGCCGTCTGGCGGTTCTGGGTGGCGTAGCAGATGTCGCGCGTGCCGGGCCCGATCACGTCGGTGAAGCGCGCCTTGATCGCCTCGATCACGTCCTTCGTGTCGTCCACCGACAGCGTGGTCTGCGTGACATAGGCGACCTTGCGGTCGGCCGGAATCGGCAGCGCGGCGACATCGGCGGCATCGGCGACCAGATGCACCTCGCCGTCGATCTGGCCGAGCGTGCCCTCGACCTCCGGATGGCCGTCATGGCCGATCAGGATGACGGTGCGGCCTTCCTTGACGTAGCGCCGGCCCTCGACATGGACCTTGGTGACCAGCGGGCAGGTGGCGTCGAGGATATCGAGGCCGCGCTCTGTCGCGTCCTGCTCCACCACGCGGGCGACGCCATGCGCCGAAAAGACGGTGAGCGCGCCGGATGGCACCTCGTCGAGCTCGTTGACGAAGACGGCGCCCTTGGCGCGCAGATCCTCGACCACATGGCGATTGTGGACGATCTCGTGGCGGACATAGACGGGCGCGCCATGGATCGCGAGCGCACGCTCCACGATCTCGATGGCGCGCACGACGCCCGCGCAAAAGCCGCGCGGTTCAGCCAGCAGGATCCGCATCTTTGGCGTCAGCCCCTCATCCCTATTGCGTCAAGGATGGGGGAAGACCTGCCGGACGGAAAGGCTTTTTGCGCGACCACCGCACCGACCCGGGATCTGACCCCCGGGGCGGCGCCGCGGCTTTGCCGCGGCAACGCGGCGTGGCCGTCGAAGATGGGCACCAAATTGGGGCCCCCCGCAAAGCCGCGAAGCGGTTTTGCGGGGCGCTCTTCAGGCCGCGTCCTCGCGCCGGTCCCGGGCCTTCACATAGGCGACGGCGGCGTGCTCGGGGCAGTAAGGCTTCCCGACGATCGCCTCCGAGGTGCAGAAGCGGAACCCGGCCTGGCCCGGCTCCCCGATCGGCCAGCAGCAGGACTTCGCCGCGCTGAGGCGCGGGAAGGGCCGCACGACGGGCGGCGGCGGCGCGGCGACCGGCGCCACGGTGGCGACCACCGGCGACGGCGGCAGCGTGGTGCGCGGCGCCACCCCGGCCGGACGCACGGGGCGCGCAACCTGCTGGCGGGGCTCGGCGCCCATCGCCTCACGGCGGATCGGCGAGGGCCGAGCCGGCAGGTTCAGCCGGTGCGCCTTCCCCACCACCGCATTCTTCGAGATGCCCATGCGCCGGCCAATTTCGGCCGTCGAATGCCCCTCCGCCCAAAGGGCGCGCAGCCGCTCAATCGCTTCCGCGGTCCAGTCCATCTGACAGGCCTCCCAGACCCCCCGACCTACCAGATACGGTAGTGCAACGCGGGGGTCTGGCACAAGTTCTAGGTTGCGTCCCGAGGCCGAAAAGCTGTGGATGGAATCGCCCGCGCGGCCCCAAGCCTCAGAACAGCAGGCCCTTCTTGAGCATGCCGTGGACGCCCTTTTCGCCATTCACCGTCTGCGTCACGCGGAAATCCACCGCGAGCGAGCAGAGCTGATAGGCATCCGCCGGGCTGACATTCATCCGCGCGACGATGAAGGCGATCATCTCCCGCAGCGCCTGCTTCATGGCGAGGTCGAGATCCTCATGCAGGCCCATCGAGATGTAGTGGGTCTTGGTCTCCGCGCGGGGGAAGCGCAGCGCCGGGTCCGCCGCCCCGGCGCCCTTCTCGAGGCTCAGGCGGAAATGGCCCGTCAGGCACATCTCAAGCGCGTTGATGCAGACCTCGCCATCACCCTGCACGCCATGACCGTCACCGGCGGAGAACATCGCGCCCGCGACATGCACGGGCAACCAGAGCGTCGCGCCCTCCCCGATCTCCTTGTTGTCGAGGTTGCCGCCATGCGCGCGCGGCTCCTTCGTGGACAGGCGGCCCCATTCGCGCGGCGGGGCGACGCCCATCACGCCGAAGAAGGGCGACAGCGGCAGGGTGACGCCGGGGCCGACGGGCACTGTGCAGGTCATCGCCGCCTTGTCCACCGGGATGTGCAGCATGCGGGCATAGGGGAAATCCTCCGGCAGCGTGCCGAAGAGCGGCCGGAAGCCGCAGAAGCCCCAATCATTGCCGAGCTCGATCTTCTCGATGTCCACGCGCAGCACATCGCCGGGCTCGGCACCCTGCACGGCGACCGGGCCGGTGATGATGTGCGGGCCCATGCGCGGCGGGTCGGCGGCGTGGATGGCGGCCAGGGCGGGCGGCACCTTCAGCCCCGATTCGGGCGGCGGCATGATCTCCTTGGCGCCGGAGACGCATTCGAGGACGACAAGGTCGCCGCTGGCCACCGTCGCGACCGACGGGAAGGCGGCATCGAAGGCGCCGAAGCGGACCGTCTCAGGTGTCGCGGCAATCCGGTGCGTGGCGGGCATAGGGGGAGCCTCAGGGCTGGGGGGTCTCGATCGGGCGAAGGAACCCCGGGCGCGGGGGGGCGGTCAATCCGCCGGCCGGGGCGGAACGGCGCGCGACGGACGCCCTTGCCCCTTTGTGCAGCAACCGCCCGCCGCTTCGCTCATCCGCCGCGCAGCGCCTGACGCAGGCGGCGCTGGTCCTCGGGACAGATGCGGCTCAGGCGGCTGTATTCCTCGGCCGTGTCGATCGCCGCATGCCCGGCCTCCCGAGCCAGCCGAAGCCGCTCGAGCGTGGGTTCCATCACCTGCGCCAGCTCCTGCTGCAGCGCGACGGCGGCGGCGTTGATGTCCGGCGCGCGAGTCTCGGCGCGCTGCGCCCAGCCGCGCACCAGGCCACGCAGCTCATTCGCCGTCTCCCGCAGGGTGCGGCGGTTCACCTCCGCATGGCGGCGTTCATGCGCCAGAACCTCAGCCGCGAGGCAGCCGCCCGGCGGCAATTCGCGCGCCAGGCGGATGCCGTGCTCGGCATGGATCAGGCGGATACGAAGCTCCGCCGGCACGGCGCAGACCGCACGGCCCGGGCCGCCAGCCTGGGCGCGCACCGTGATCTCGCTCCGCCACTCGACATGCGAGGTGGTGAGGCCGAGGTGATGCGGAAAAGCAGCGTCGGCATGCCCGCCCGCTTCAGCGCGGAGCTGCCGGGCCGGCAGTTGCGGCAGCATCCGCGGCTCGGGGTCCACCAGTTCGACGCTGATCACGGGCGTGCCGCGTGCGGGGCAGGCGGCGCCGACAGGGGCTGGCGCCGGCAGCTGCGCCAGCGCGCCGGCGGGCAGCAACAGAACGACGAGGAGAGCAGCCCTTGAGATCAGAGCCAGCCTTTCCGCTTGAAATAGAGGATGGGCAGCAGGGCCGAGACCACCATCAGCCCCAGCGCGAAGGGATAGCCCCAGGGCTGCGTCAGCTCCGGCATGAACTGGAAGTTCATGCCGTAGATGCTGGCGATCAGGGTGGGCGGCATCAGCGCGACGGAGGCCACGGTGAAGGTCTTGATGATGTTCGTCTGCTCAACGTTGATGATGCCGAGCACGGCGTCCAGCAGGAAGTTCGCCTTGCCGTTCAGCACGCCCGCATGATCCACAAGGCTGCGCACGTCGCGCACCAGCGTCTTGATGAGGCTCTGGTTCTCCCTGCGGACGGCGGTGGCCTTCTCCGCGCCGACGAAGGTCAGGATGCGCGACAGGCCGAGCAGCGTCTCTGACGCACGCGTCGTCACCTCCCCCACCTGGCCCAAGGTCAGCAGCGCCTCGCGCAAATCGGCGCCGCGCTTGTCGGCCTTCACCTTGGCGCGCGCGCTGCGGAAGGCAGCCGAGGAGGTGCGGTCCATATCCGCGCCGACACGCTCCAGGATGTCGGCCAGCCGGTCCACGATCTGCTCGAACAGGTGCAGCATCACCCCGTCGGCGGAGGCGACCAGCGAGGGCGTCTTCTGGCAGCGCAGCGCGAAGACGGCGAAGGCCTTCGGCGTCTGGTAGCGCACCGTGACCAGCGCCTGCGGGGCGAGCACGAAGGTGATCGGTGTCGAGCCATATTCCGGCCCATCCGCACCGAACAGGAAGTTGGCCGTGAGGAACAACACCTCGTCCTCGCGGTAGAGGCGGGAGGAGCTTTCGATCTCCTCCATCTCCTCGCGGGTCGGGACTTCGAGGCGAAGCGCGGTCTGCACCGCGCGCTCTTCCTCCGGCGTCGGGTTCAGCAGGTCGATCCAGACGGCGCGGGCGAGGTCCTCTGGCGGCAGCAGCCCGTCGCGAACAGCGATCCGGCCCTCGGCGAGGGTGTAGGATGTCAGCATCGCGGAGCCTCCCGCCAAGCGGTCGTCGGCATCTAGCCTGCCCCGCGGGGCCTTGTCACCCCGCGGCGCGGCCCGGCTGGCGCAGGCCGAAGCGTTGCGCGACGGCGGGGAAATCCACGGCGACCGGATGCCGGCCGGAGGGCTGCGTGCCGTCGGCGGCGCGGACCAGCTGGCAGGTCTGCAGGCCCTGCTGCGCGGCCGCGTCCAACTCCTCCGCGACGTCGGAGAGGAACAGGATCTCGCCCGGCGGGCAGGCCAGCGCGGCGGCGATCGCGGCATAGGACGCCGCTTCGCGCTTGGCGCCGATCTTCGTGTCGAAGAAGCCGCGGAACAGCGGCTCCATATCGCCGGCCAGCGAATGGCGGAAAAGCAGCCGCTGCGCCTCCACTGAGCCCGAGGAATAGACCGCAAGCGCGGTCCCCGCCTCGGCCCAGGCGCGCAGGCAGCCGGGCACATCGGGCCAGAGATGCCCCTTCAAGCGGCCATCCTCGAAGCCTGCGCGCCAGATCATGCCCTGCAGCGTCTTGAGCGGCGTTGCCTTCGCATCCTCGGCCATCCAGGCGCGCAGCGTCGCGCGCCGATCCGGCCCCGGCACCGCGGCGAGCACCGCCTGCACCTGCGGGTCGTCGCCCCGCGCATCGAGGAAACTGTCGAGCGCCGCGGCCGCGAAGGGGAACAGCGTCTCCTTCACGAAGGCGATGGCGCTGGTCGTGCCTTCGATGTCGGTGACGACAGCCGAGATCACGTCAGGCGGTCGCAGCGGGGAAGCGGTCGGCCATGTCGGTGCCGGTGTAATGCGGCGTCCAGCCGGTGGTCTCGGTGAAGACGCGCACCACCGCGAAATTCGGCGCGTCGCCGGCGTCGAACCAGTGCTTCGAATTGGCCGGCACGCTGATCAGGTCGCCCGCGCCGCAATGCGCGTCGAAGACCTTCCCGTCCATGTGCAGCACGAAATTGCCGGTGCCGCTGTGGAAGAAACGCACCTCGTCTTCGGTGTGCGTGTGCTCGGAGAGGAACTTCGTGCGCAGCGCATCCTTCATCGGATGGTCGGGCGTCAGCTTGATGACATCCGCCGTGCCCGCACCGGTCGAGGCCAGGAAGGCATCGAGATGCGGGCGATAGGCGGCGAGGATCGCATCGGCCTCAGCATCGGCGGGGATGTCGGCAAGCGGCCAGCGTTCGAAGCGCACACCGATCGCCTTCAGCTCGGCGCCGATGCGATCCGGGTCCTCGGTGACCAGGAGCTGCGTGTTCTTGTCGGCGTCCCACACGGTCAGGCGGCTCATTGTCCCAGCCTCCTCTCTTCCATCTCGCAGGCCAGCATGAATTCCAGGGCTTCCATGCGCATCAGGGCCCCCGGCATGGCGGCGGCCCATACATAGGATCCGTGGCCTGCGATCAAATATCCAGGCGGAATATCAGATATGCCATCCCAGAGCGCATCCAGCCCGCGCTGCATCCGCGCGATGTCCTGGTCGTTCGGCACGACCGGCAGCGTCACCGCGGCGTCATGGGTGGGCAGGCCCGGGAAGGCCTTCAGCAGTTCGTAGCCGGCCAGCCGCAGGGCGTTCCCGGCCCGGCGCGACAGCACCGTGTTCGCGATGGAATGGCCATGCAGGATCGCGCCCGCCTCCGGGAAGCGGCGGTAGATGCCGCAATGGAGCAGTGTCTCCGCGCTTGAGCGCTTGGCGGGGTCCTCCGCGCGGCCCTCGAGGTCCACCACCATCACGTCGTCAGGCGTGAGAAACCCCTTGTGCCGGCCAGACACCGTGACGGCGAGCCGCCGCGCATCCAGCCGGATCGAGAAATTCCCCGCCGTCGCCGGCACCAGCCCGAGCGCGTCGAGCCGCCGGCCCGCGGCAACGATGGCCTCGGCGATGGCGGGCGGGAGGCTCACGCCGCCTGCTCCCGCGGGAAGGCGCGCCACTGCCAGGCAATGAGCCCGAGGCCGAGCACAAGCCCGCCAAGGTCGGTCCAGGCCTCCGGGATCATCAGCATGATCCCCGCGACGCCGGAGACCAGGCGCAGCGGCAGGGCGAGGCGGCCATTCAGCATCCAGCCTTCGGTCGCGCAGGCCAGGAGGAAGACGCCGAAGGCCGCCGAGGCGAAGGCCTGCAGGACGAAAGCGAGCTCCCCCTGCGCGAGCAGCGCGGGCGAGAGCCAGAACATGAAGGGCACGATGAAGGTGGCCAGCCCCAGCTTCACCGCGACCACGCTGGTCTTCCACATATCGGCACCCGCCATGGAGGCCGCGGCGAAGGAGGCCAGCGCGACCGGCGGCGTGATGGCCGAGAGGATGGCGAAGTAGAAGATGAACATGTGCGCCACCAGCGGCTCGACGCCGATGCGGATCAGCCCCGGCGCGACCACCGCGGCCGCGATCGCATAGGCCGCCGTCGTCGGCACGCCCATCCCGAGGATGATCGCCACCACCATGGTGAAGATCATCGCCAGGAAGACAGAGGTGCCGGCGATGTCGAGCAGCATGGTCGCGAAGCGGCCGCCCACACCCGTCAGCCCGATCACGCCGGCGACGATGCCGGCGGCGGCGCAGACGGCAATCAGCTGCATCACCTCCTTCGCGGAGCCGGCCAGCGCGCGCTCGATGGCGGCAAGCGTCTCCGCGACGGCGCCGATCACCGCCGCGGGCAGCGACTGGCCCTGCAGCGTCATGCGATGGACCAGCGCCGTGACGAGCATGATGACGATCGTCGCCGCAATGCCGATCGCCGCAGCGCGGAAGGGCGAATAGCCCGACAGCAGCACAACGATCAGCAGCACGAGCGGCGCTGCCATGTAGGACCGGCGCGCAATGTCCACCCAGCGCGGCAGCTCGTCCCGGCTAAGCCCGCGGATGCCGGCCTTGCGGGCGTTCAGGTCGCAATGGATGTAGTTGGCGATGTAGAAGAGCAGCGCGGGGATCAGGCCGGCCAGCGCGATCTCGGTGTAGGGCATGCCCAGCACCTCGGCCATGATGAAGGCGCCAGCGCCCATCACCGGCGGCGTGATCTGGCCGCCCGTGGAGCTCGTCGCTTCCACCGCCGCAGCGGTGTTCCGGTCGTAGCCGACGCGGCGCATCATCGGGATGGTGAAGGCGCCGGACGCCACGACATTCGCCACCGCCGACCCCGAGATGGTGCCGAACAGGATGCCGGAGACGACGGTGACCTTGGCCGGCCCGCCGCGCGCGCGGCCAACCATCGCCAGCGCCAGATCGTTGAAATAGTCGCCCGCCTTCGAGGCCTGCAGGAAGGCAGCGAAGGTGACAAACAGGATGATGAAGCTCGCCGAGACCTGCACGATGGTCCCGAGCACGCCATTGTTGCCGAACAGCTCGACGGTGGCCGCCTGCCAATCCACGCCGCGGTGATACAGGATGCCGGGCATCCAGGGCCCGACGAAGCAATAGGCGATGAACACCACCGCGATCAGCGGCATGACAAGGCCCGCGGTGCGGCGGGCGAATTCCAGCACCAGCAGGATGCCGACGACGCCGGCCGCGAGATCCTGCCAGTTCGGCCCCATGAAGGAGCGCATCTCGATCCCATCCGCATCCAGCAGGTAATGCGCGGGGACCAGCAGGCAGGGGATCATCAGCAGCCAGTCATACCAGGGCACGCGCCGGCCCGGGTCGCCGCTGGCGCGCGGGGCGAACAGAGCAAAGCCGAGCGCCGCGCCAAGGAAGACATGGACAGCGCGGGAGATGGTGGGGTCCACCGGCAGGACCAGCAGGATCCACATGTGCCAGAGCACGAAGGCGGATGCCGCCGCGCGCCAGGCCAGACCCTGCCAGCCGGCCAGCTCGCGCCGGCCGGAGGCGAATTCCATGTCGTCCACAGCCGTGTTCACGGCCTCGACCTGCGGCTGGCCGGACCCGGCCGGTGCGGTGGTCATGACGCCTCTCCGACTTCTGCCGGGCCCACCCCGGACAGGACGGCCCCCACAAACGCATCGCGCCGGCCCCGTGAGGGGTCGGCGCGTGGCCGGACATGACATGTCCGGTTGAGCTCCCTGCGCGACCCTTAGGGCGGCGCAAAGGGCCGATCAATGCCAGTGCCGCATGACCTCGCGGTCATGCGGACAGGCTCAGGCCGCCGGGCGGGTCGGGTTCGCGGGCTGGGCCTGCGCCTGGGCGGTCCCGGCCTGCGGGGCCGGGATGCTGCCGGCCGGCTGCGCCGGGGTCTGCGACGCCGCGTCGGCCGCCATGGAGGCGTCCTTGCCTTCGTCTTCCTTCATGTTCTGCTTGAAGGACTTGATGCCCTTGGCCAGGTCGCCCATCAGGCCGCTGATCTTGCCGCTGCCGAACAGCAGCAACACGACCAGCAACACGACCAGCCAATGCCAAATGCTGAACGTACCCATCGCGACGCCTCGATCCCATCTTCGGCCACAGCACCAGGGTTCAATCCCTGGGCGCAGCCGGGTTGCCTCGGCCGGACACTAGTCCGCGTTTGGGTCCGGCGCAAACCGCACATGGCCCGTCCCCCGGCGCGAGACAACCCGGGGGCGACGAGGAAAGGGGCCCGTGCAGCGCCCTCCCCGCATGGCGGTAAGGTTTCCACAACATTTCGCGCAGTACACTCTTGAAAGCGTCACGCGGTCGGTCCATCTGCCGCGCCTGATCCGGGCCCCTCTGGCGACCCGGTCCTGGATGCGCGCCGATTGGTGGGGAGACCACCGGCGGATCGGCGTCCGGGGCCGCCGCGATGTCGGATCGCATCGCAACGATGCCAGGCCCGGATACCGTCTGGGCTGGCCGTGTTCGGGAGAACGGCTCCGCCATGGACTTCATGATGCTGGAATGGATCGGGAAGCCGATCTGGATGTGGGCGGGCTTCTTCGCCATCGTCCTGGCTCTGCTCGCCTTCGACCTCGGTGTCCTTCACAAGGAGGACAAGGAGATGGGCATCTCGGAGAGCCTGTATCTCTCCGCCTTCTACATCGGCTTCGCCATCCTGTATGGCGGCGCGATCTGGTGGGCCTATGACGCCGGCCACATCACCACGAGCGACGGCACGCATGCCGGCATCACCTATTTCACCGGCTTCTTCATCGAGAAGGCGCTGTCCATCGACAACGTCTTCGTCATCAGCCTGATCTTCGGCTTCTTCGCCATCCCGCGGAAGTACCAGTACCGCGCGCTGGTCTGGGGCATCATCGCGGTGATCGTGCTGCGCGGCATCATGATCGCGGTCGGCGCGGCGCTGGTCCAGGAATACAGCTGGGTTCTCTACATCTTCGGCGCCTTCCTGATCGCCACCGGCATCAAGATGCTGGTCGTGCCGGAGAGCGACCCGGACATCTCGAAGAACCCGGTGGTGAAGTTCTTCAAGAAGCACATGCGCGTCACGGACGAGCTGCACGCCCAGAAGTTCTTCGTTCGCAAGCCCGACCCGTCCAAGGGCGGCAAGGTGGTGGTGTGGGCCACGCCGCTGTTTCTGGCGCTGGTCGTCATCAACATCGCGGACCTGATCTTCGCGGTGGACAGCGTGCCGGCGATCTTCGCGATCACCACCGACACCTTCATCGTCTACACCGCGAACATCATGGCGATCCTCGGCCTGCGCGCGCTGTATTTCGCGCTGGCCGCGATGGTGCACCGCTTCCACTACCTGAAGTATGCGCTGGCGCTGGTGCTGGTGTTCATCGGCGGCAAGATCTTCTGGAATCAGATCTTCGGAAAGGTCGATCCCGCCATCTCGCTCGGCGTCACGCTGGCGATGATCCTGGGCGGCATCTTCTACTCGCTCTGGAAGACCCGGAACGACAAGCCGGAGCACGTCGCGGCCGAGTAATCCTCGCCGCCGGCCGGAAACAGGAAGGGGCGGTCCCGCAAGGGACCGCCCCTTTCGCTTTCGCGCCGCCGCGGCAGAACTCAGCTTTCGGGGCGGATGCCCAGGCGCTGGATCAGCGGGCCCCAGCGCCCGATCTCGTCTGCGACGAATCTGCGCAGCGCGGCGGGGTCGCTGCCGACGATCTCGAAGCCGGCCGCGGTCAGCGCGCGCTGCGCCTCGGGCTGGGCCAGCGCGCGGCCGGCTTCCTGCGACAGCCGCGCGATACGCTCGGCCGGCATCGAGGCCGGGCCGAACAGCCCGATCCAGGTCCAGATCGCCGCCCCCTGCCCCTGTTCGGTGAAGGTCGGGATCTCGGGCGCCGCGCCGAACCGCCCATCGCTGGTGATCCCGAGCGCGCGCACCGCCCCATCCCGCACCTGCGGCAGCACGGCGCCGGAGACCGCGCCCATCGCCTGGATGCGGCCCGCGATCAGCTCCGTCACGCCCTGCGGCACGGAGCGGAAGGGCACATGGGTCATGTCGAGCCCGTGCCGCGCGGCGAACTCCGCGCTCACCAGATGGCCGAGCGTGCCCGCGCCGACCGAGCCGTAGTTGAGCCGACCCGGATTCGCCCGCGCATGGGCGATGAACTCATTGAGGTCGCGCGCGGGCACCGAGGGATGCACGGCGAAGACGATCGGCAGCCGCACCAGCAGCGAGATGGGCGCAAGGTCCGTCGCCGGGTCATAGGGCAGCTGCGGGTTCAGCACCCGCGCCGTGCTGCCCGGCCCGCCGATCGAGACGCCGATCGTCGCCCCATCCGTCGCCTTGGCGATGGCATCCGTCCCGATCGCCCCGCCGCCGCCGGCGCGGTTGTCCACCACGAAGGGCTGGCCGAAGACCTGCTGGAAATGGGTGGCCACCGCGCGCGCCGCGATGTCGGGCGTCGAGCCGCCGGGGAAGGGCACGATCACCCGCACGGGCCGGTCCGGCCAGGCGGCCTGCGCCCGCGCCACCGACGGGGCGGCGAGAAGGGTGGTCGCGGCGACAAGGCCGCGGCGGGTCAGGCGCATGCTGGGCGTTCCTCCGGACGTATCGGTTCTGCCGCCACAATGCCGCAGCGGCGGCGCGGATCAAGGATCGGCGCTGGCTTTCAGCGCGACGCCATCCGAAGCGGCCCGGCATGGACAAAGCCGCGCACCGGGAAGGCGGTGGTGCCGAGGTCATGCGTCCCCGGATACCAGACGCGCACCACCGACCAGTCATTCGCCGGCGAGACATCCACCACGCGCTGGTCCGTCGTGATCCGCCCACGCGCGGCGCCGGACGCCCAATTGGCGTGGTCCACCAGAATCTCCCGGCTGCTCACCACGCGGGAGACGACGGCGACATGCCCGTCGCGCATCCGCGCCGTGCGGTTGATGACCAGCACGGCACCGGGTTCCGGCGCGCGGGACCGCGCATAGCGCCCCGCCGCGGTATCCCACCAGGTCCAGGCATCGCCCTGCAATTGGATACCCGACCGCGCCCGCGCATAAGGCACGCAGGAGACGGGTTCGGCGACCAGCGGGCGCGACGGGGCGGGCCCCGCGGCCTGGCGGGGGGTCCCGCAGGCGGCCAGGGCCAGCAGACACAGCATGGCAAGCGCGGCGCGCATGCCCTTGATCTAGCAGAGAGCTGCGCGCCGCCGCCAGCCGTTACGCAGCACGCGCCTCCGGCCTCAGGCGGCGCGCCGCGCCGCCGGGACTGCCCGCAGCCGCCCGCCCGGCATGCCCCCCGGCACGCCCGCTGCGAGATCGGCCGCCGCCAGCAGCTTCGACCAGTCGAGCCCGGTCTCCACCCCCATCCGGCGGAACAGCCAGGCGACGTCCTCAGTCGCCACATTGCCCGTCGCACCCGGCGCGAAGGGGCAGCCGCCAAGGCCGCCAGCCGCGCTGTCGATCACGTCGCAGCCCACGCCCCAGGCCGCCGCGACATTCGCAACGCCCATCCCGTAGGTGTCATGGCCGTGGAAGGCGATGCGGTTCGCGCCATCCGGCGCGCGCCACGCCTTCACCGCATGGCCGACGATGCGGGCCACCTGGTCGGGCGCGGCATTGCCCGTCGTGTCGCAGATCGCGACCTCCATCACCGGGTCGAGCGCGATGGCGCGCTCCACCCAATCGAGCGCCTCGCGGTCCGGCACCACGCCCTCGAAGGGGCAATGGAAACAGCAGGAGAGGTTGAAGCGGATCTTCACCCCCGCTTCCGTCGCCTCGCGCACGATCGCCGACAGGTCGGCGAAGCTCTCGGCGCGGGAGCGGTTCAGGTTCGACTGGTTGTGCGCCTCGGTCACCGACATGAAGAGGCCGATGCGATGCGCGCCGGCCGCACGCGCCAGCTCCCAGCCCTTGCGGTTCGGCACCAGCACGGTGGATTCCAGGCCCGGCAGCGTGAGTGCCGCCTTCAGCACCTCACCGGTGTCGGCCATCTGCGGGATGGCCTTCGGGCTGACGAAGCTGCCGACCTCCATCCGCCGCACGCCGGCCTCATACAGCGCGCGCAGCAGCGCGATCTTGGTCTCGGTCGGCACGAAGGGGCCGATGGGTTGCAGCCCGTCGCGCGGGGCGACGTCGCTGATCGTGACGCGCGATGCCATCAGCCTTTCTCCGCCAGCAATTCGTTGAAGACGTGGTCGTTGTGCGCGCCGACCGCGGGCGCGGTCCAGCGCACCATCTCAGGCGGGGCGACGCCGTCGAAGCGGAAGGGCGGGGCGGGGTGCAGGATCTTACCGATCAGCGGATCGTCGAGCTCCATCACCGTCTGCCGCGCGCGGAAATGCGGGTCCTCGGCGCAATCCTTGATGTCGTAGAGGCGCGAGACCGGCACCTCCACGCCTTCGAGGATGCGCTCGGCCTCCGCCGCCGGCAGGGTGCGCGTCCAGGCGCCGATGGCGGCGTCGATTTCCTTCACATTGGCGCAGCGGCCGATATTGGTCGCCATGCGCGGATCCTCGCCGAGATCCTCGCGCCCGATCGCCTTCATCAGCCGCTTGTAGATCGCATCCGAATTGCCGCCGACGCAGAGCCATTTCCCATCCGCGCAGAGATAGGTGTTGGTGGGGGCCGCGGTCGGCAGCGCCGCGCCCTGCGGCTGGCGCACCCAGCCGAACAGCCCGTATTCCGGCAGCATCCCCTCCATCAGCGAGAAGATGGAGCCGACCAGATCCACATCGATGATGCGGCCCTTCGCGGCGGGATCGGCCTTGGTCGCCCAGGCCGCGCCAAGCACGGCCATCGCGGCATAGATCCCCGCCACATCATCGGCGATGGAGACGCCGCAGCGCGGCGGCGGATGGTCCGTGACGCCGGGGGTTGCCGTCAGGTGGCGGATGCCGCCCATCGCTTCCCCGATCGAGCCGAAGGCGGGCTTGTCGCGATAGGGCCCGTCCTGGCCGTAGCCGGAGACGCGGGCGATAGTGAGCTTCGGGTTGATCGCCTGCAGCACCTCGGGCCCGAGCCCGATCCGCTCGAGATAGCCGGGCCGAAAATTCTCGATCAGCGCGTCCGACCGCGCGGCGAGGCGCTTGATCGTCTCCCGCCCTTCTGCCGATTTCAGGTCGAGCGTGATGCATTTCTTGTTGCGGCCATGGATGGAGAACCAGACGGCGTTGCCATTCACCTGGCTGCCCCAGCCGCGATGCGGGTCGCCTTCGGGAGGTTCCACCTTGATGACCTCGGCGCCCATATCGGCCAGGAGCCGCGCGGCGAAGGGCCCGGCGATGTAATGGCCGAGTTCCAGCACCCGAAATCCCTCGAGCGGCAGCCGCTGTCCCGTCATTCGATCCTCTCCGGCATGTCGGGGCGGACCATAGGCGGGCGCGCGGCCCGCGTCATGCGGGGGAGCGGCAACGGGGTGCAACGCTTGGAGGGCGGACCGTCGGAAAATTTCGTCCAAGCAAGGATTGGGCAAGTATTTTGTTCGATAAGGGTCGCGGGGTTGCCGAGCTTTGCACCTCGTCTCTCCCTCCTCGGATGCCGGCGCCTACCCCCCCTCTTGGCCGGCATCCAAACTTCCAGGCGGGGTCCGCAAGGACCCCGTCTTTTTTTGTGCCCTCAAGCGGCGGGTGCCGGCTCCGCCGGCTTGCCTTTCGCGCCACAGACATGGCGCGCCCGGCGGTGAGGATGGTCGCCGCGCGAGCGGCCTTCGGCCGCCAAGCGCGTGTGCCCCTTGTTCAGCCCTTCCGCCCGGCCCAGGCGACAAGGAGCGCGGCCAGGCTCAGCACGAGGCCGACGCCGAACACCGCCGCATGGCTGTCGCCCGTCGCGCCGAACAGCGCTGCCAGCGCGAAGGCGAAGACCACCTGCGTCACCGCATAGGCCGCCGTCGCCCGCACCCAGATCACCCCGGCCTGGGCGCCCGCGATCTCGCGTGCGGCGACCAGCGTCACCGCCGTCGCCCCGACGCCGGCGAAGCCTCCGAGCGGCCCGGCCAACACCACCGCCGGCCAGGCCGGCACCAGCGCCGCAGCGAGCGCCGCCACCTGCACGGCCATCCAGGCCAGCAGCGCCCGCCGCCCGCCGATCCGCCCTGCCACCCGCCCCCCGAGCAACGTGCCGAGCAGCGCGCCGAGGCCGAAGCCGATCCAGACCCCAGCGCCGGCCTCGATCGGCAGCCCCCGGCCGCGCACCGCGAGGTCGGCCAGATAGACCATCGGCGGCACCATCCCAGCACCCGACAGCGCATAGGCCAGCATCAGCCGCCGCGCCCGGGGCACCGCGGCTTCCGTCGCCTCCCGCGGCAGGGCCGGCGGGTCGGGCCAGGCAGGGCGCGCGGCCATCCAGACCAGCGCGGTCGCCGCCGCCAGCCCGAGCCAGGCAGCCGACACACCGCCCGACAGCAGCAGCGGCACCGCCAGCCCGCCCAGGATCACCCCGCTGCCCACGCCGGTCATCACGATGCCGCTGGCCGCCCCGCGCCGCGCCGGCGCGACGACGGCCTGCACCGAAGGCCCGGCCAGCGCCATCAGGACGCCCCCCGCCGTGCCCCCCAGCGCCCGCCAGACCAGCAGCCAGGCGACGCCGCCCTGCCAGGCGCAGGCCGCGAAGGCCAGGACCGCCAGCGCCATCCCGGCATCCATCGCCCGCGGCACGCCGATCCGCTCGGCCAGGCGCCGCCCAGCGAGCACGCCCAGCAGGTAGCCCAGGAAATTGCCCGCCCCGAGCAGCCCCGCCTCCGCCCCCTCCACCCAGCCGGCCGCGACCATCGCCGGGAAGAGCGGCACATAGGCAAAGCGCGCCAGCCCGATCCCGGACAGGATCGCGCCTGCCCCGGCGAAGGCTGGCGCCATCCCGGCCTCGCGCGTCATGGGCGGTGCTGCGTCATCTGCGAATCCGAAACCGTTGAATGGCCGCCTGCGCTGCCACATGCTGCACTGCGTTCAAGCGGCACCCGACCACTCCCCCCGCGTTCCGAGGCCCCATGCCCGTCCCACTCCCCGGCCGCCCTTTCGGACGGCGATCGCTCGCAGCCCTGGCGCTGGCGCCGCTCGCCGGCTGCGCGGCCGCGCACCAGGCCCAGGCCCAGCGCGGCGGCTTGGCCAGCCTGCCCGATTTTGCCGACCTCGCCGAGCGGGTGTTGCCCGCGGTCGTGAACATCGCCGTCACCTCCGAAATCCGCGCCGAAGTGCCGCCCGAATTCAGGGGCACGCCGCTTGAGCGCTATTTCCGCGGCCCGCGCGGGCGCCAGCAGGCCCAGGGCGCGGGCTCGGGCTTCGTCCTCGACCCGAGCGGCCTGGTCGTCACCGCCGCGCATGTCGTCGGCAATGCGACGCGCGTGGTCGTGGCGACCCAGGGCGGGCAGGAATTCCAGGCCCGCGTCGTCGGCTCGGACGACCTGACCGACCTCGCGCTTCTCCGGGTGGAAGCCCGCGCGCCGCTGCCGGCGCTCACCTGGGGGAATTCGAGCGCGATGCGGGTCGGGCAATGGGTGCTGGCCGCCGGCAACCCCTTTGGCCTCGGCGGGACGGTGACCACCGGCATCGTCTCCGCCCGCGGGCGCGATATCGGGGCCGGGCCCTTCGACGACTTCCTGCAGACCGATGCGCCGATCAATCCGGGCAATTCGGGCGGGCCGCTGTTCAACCTGGCGGGCGAGGTGATCGGCATCAACACCGCGATCTACTCGCCCTCCGGCGCCAGCGCGGGGATCGGCTTCGCCGTGCCGTCGGACCTGGCGCGCCCGATCATCGACCAGCTGCGCGCCAACGGACGGGTGGAGCGCGGCTGGCTCGGCGTCGCCGTGCAGGACCCGACGCCGGAGGAGCCCGGCCGGCGCGGCACGCCGATGCGGGGCGTGCTGGTGGCGGGCGTCGAGCGCGGCAGCCCGGCCGCGCGCGCCGGCATCCGCCAGGGCGACCAGGTCCTCGCCATCAATGGCGAGCGGGTGGACAGCTCCCGCGCGCTGGTGCGCAATATCGCCGCCGTGCCGCCGGGCCAGACGGTGCGCCTGTCCATCCTGCGGGAGGGGCGCCCGAACGAGATTCCGGTCCAGGTCGGACGCCGCCCGCCCGTCCAGGTGGCGCCGGGCTGACGCCGGCACGCTGCCTCCGGCGCTGGCAGGACTAGGAACACCGCCCGGACGGTCCTAGGCTTTGCGAAACGGCAACCGGATACGGACGGTCATGCGAATCCTGCTGGTCGAGGACGACGCCGAAGTCGCCCGCTTCGTGAAGAAGGGGCTGGTCGAGGCCGGGCATACGGTCGAGCACGCGCCGAATGGCCGCGACGGCCTGTTCCTGGCTGCCTCGGAGCAGTTCGATGTGCTGGTGCTGGACCGGATGCTGCCCGGCGGGGTGGATGGCGTGCGGCTGGTCGAGACGCTGCGCGGCCAGGGCAACCGGACGCCGGTTCTGTTCCTCTCGGCACTGAACGCCGTGGACGAGCGGGTCAAGGGCCTCAAGGCCGGCGGCGACGACTATCTGACGAAGCCCTTCGCCTTCGCCGAGCTGCTGGCGCGCGTCGAGGCGCTGGGCCGCCGCCCGGCGGCCGAAGTGCCGACCACCAAGCTCAAGGTCGCCGATCTCGAGCTCGACCTGCTGAGCCGCACCGTGACGCGCGGCGGCAAGAAGATCGACGTGCAGCCGCGCGAGTTCCGCCTGCTCGAACATCTGATGCGCCATGCGGGGCAGGTGGTCACGCGCACCATGCTGCTCGAGAAGGTCTGGGACTACCATTTCGACCCGCAGACCAATGTCATCGACGTGCATGTCTCGCGACTGCGGCACAAGCTGGACAAGGGCTTCGACAAGCCGCTGATCCATACGGTGCGCAACGCGGGCTACATGATCCGCGCCGATTGATAGCCACCACACAAAAGACTGCCCTGCGGCCCGCAGGGCCGAGCGCGCGAATGCGCGCCGCGGCAAGTGCCGCGAAGCCAAGGGCCGCGGATGCGGCCCGCGTCACGCCGAAGGCGTGCCTTCGGCACGACGCGACTGAGGGGCACGAAGGTGAAACCTTCGTGCGCTTGATGTGAGCCCGCCGCCCGCCACCCGCAGCCCGAGCTTCGAGCCGCCGCTGCTCGGCCTGCTGCGCAGCGCCTCCGGGCGCTTCGCGCTGCTCTTCACCGCGATCTTCGCCGCCGCCGCGACCGCCGCGGCGGTGGTGCTGTGGTGGAACACCGCGGGCGCGCTCGACCGCCAGGTGGAAGCGGCGATCCGTGCCGATGCCACGGCCCTTGTCGAACGCCGCCGCGCCGGCGGGATCGAGGCACTGGCGGCCGCGATCGCCGATCGGCTGGCCGTGGATGTGCAGAACGAGGCGCTCTACCTGCTGGTCGGGCCCGAGGGGCAGGCGATCGCCGGCAACCTTAGCGCCTGGCCGCCGGAAGCGCAGGGCGATCAGCCCTGGCTGCGCCTGCCCCTGCAACGCGATGGCTCCATGACCGAAGCGCGGCTGCTGCGCGTCGAGCTCGGCGGCGGGCACCGGCTGCTGGTCGGGCGCGACGTGGCGGAAAAGCTGCGGCTGCGCGCGCTGCTCTCTGGCGGGATTGCCTGGGCGGCCATGGCGTCGGCGGCGCTCGCGCTGCTCGGCGCCTGGATGCTGCGCCGCGCGCTGGAACGCCGGCTGCGGCCTGCCTATCGCACGGCGGAGGTGATCGGCGCGGGCGACCTGACGCCGCGCGTGCCGCTGTCGGAGCGCGACGACGAATTCGACAAGCTCGGCAAGACCATGAACGCAATGCTCGACCGCATCGCGCAGCTGATGGAGGGCGTGCGCGGCGTCTCCGACGCCATCGCCCATGACCTCCGCACGCCGATCGCCCGCGCCCGCGCCAAGCTTGAGGAAGCCCTCGTCTCGGCGGACGACGCGGAGCAGCTGCGCGCGGCGATCGAGCAGGGCATCGCCGACCTCGACGGCATCGCCCGTATCTTCCAGGCGGTTCTGCGCATCGCCGAGGTCGAGGCGGGATCGCGCCGGGCCGCCTTTGCCGCCACCGACCTCGCACCGATGCTGACCGACCTGGCCGAGCTCTATGGCGCGGCGGCAGAGGCGCATGAGCAGCATCTGGAGGTCCGCCTGCCCGCGCGGCTGCCGCTGGTCGGCGACCGCGACCTGCTGGGCCAGGCGGTGACGAACCTGCTCGACAACGCGCTGAAGTTCACGCCCGAGGGCGGCACCGTGACCCTCTCGGCCCGGGCCGAGGCGGGGCTGCTGGAGATCGCGGTGGCCGATGACGGCCCCGGCATGCCCGCCGCCGACCGCGAGCGCGCGGGCGAGCGCTTCTTCCGCGCCGATGCGGCGCGCAGCACGCCGGGCTCCGGGCTCGGCCTGTCGCTGGTCCGCGCAGTCGCGGCGCTGCATGGCGGGGATGTGGTGCTGGGCGAGACGCATCCGGCCGCCGCACGGCCGGGGCTCCGAGTCGCGCTGCGACTGCCCCAGGGCGCCCCGGGCCTTGCCGCGCCGGGGGCGGCGCAATCATGACCCTGCTTTCATGGCCGCGACATGGTGCGGAGCGGCCATGCCCCCCAAAATAGTGGCCATGGCTTCCCTCCTCCCCGCCGTCCAGCTGGCGCTGGTGATCGCGCTGCTCAGCGTGCCACTGGCTGCCGCCGCTGCCGACGGCCCGGTCCGCGTGACCACCGACAGCACGGCCTATTGCGCCGAGCTTGCCGGCCGGCTGGCGGAGCAGCCCTATGGCCTGGTCGAGCCGGCGCGGAGCCTGGCCGAGGAAGGCCTGCGGCTCTGCGGCACGGGCCATGTGCGCACCGGGATCGCTAAGCTGCGCCGCGCGCTGCGCGCTGCGCAGGCGGGCGGATAAGCTCTCCGCGGCGCGGAGTCCCGCTCAGCCCGCCATCAGCCGCAGCAGCGCGGCGGAAGCGAGGCGCGATGTCGCATCGTCGCTGCGGCTGGTCAGCGCCACCGGCACGCGCAGCCCGAGCACGATCCCCGCGCTCTCCGCCCCGCCGAGCAGGGCAAGCTGCTTCGCCAGCATGTTGCCGCTCTCGATCTCGGGCACCACCAGGATATCGGCGCGGCCGGCCACCGGGCTGACGATTCCCTTGGCCTTCGCCGCCGCCTCGCTCACCGCATTGTCGAAGGCCAGCGGGCCGTCGAGGATGCCGCCCATGATCTGCCCGCGCTCGGCCATTTTGCAGAGCGCCGCGGCCTCGATCGTCGAGGGCATGCGCGGGGTCACCGTCTCCACCGCCGCCAGCAGCGCGACCCGCGGCAGCTCGATCCCGATGGCGGCGGCCAGGCGCAGCGCGTTGCGCACGATATCGGCCTTGGCCTCCAGTTCGGGGGCGATGTTCACCGCGGCATCGGTGATGATCAGCAGCCGCGGATAGAGCGGCGCGTCCATCACGAAAGCATGGCTCACCCGGCGCTCAGTGCGCAGCCCCGCCTCATGCGTGAGCGCGGCGCCCAGCAATTCGTCGGTGTGCAGGCTGCCCTTCATCAGCGCCGCGGCGCGGCCCTGGCCAACCAGCGCCACGGCCTGCTCGGCGCTGGCATGGCTGTGGGGCGTGGCCACGACCTCCACCCCCGCGAGGTCAAGGCCTGCTTCCTCTGCCGCGGCCCGGATCCGCGCTTCGGGACCGACCAGGATGGGGCGGATCAGCCCCTGCCGGGCGGCGAGGAAAGCACCCTCCAGGCTGGCCGCGTCGCAGGGATGGACGATGGCGGTGGGCAGCGGCGGCAGGGCACGGCAGCGGCCGAGCAGGATCTGCAGCATCCGCCGCGGCTGGATGTCGAAGGGCAGGTCGGCGGTGGCCGGCACGACGGAAGGGGGGATGACCTCCGCCATGCCGTCCAGCACCAACGTCCCATCCGGCTTGCGCACCTGGCAGGCGATGGTCAGCACGCCGGGCGCGGCGGTGCCGGCGACCTCGGCGGAGAGTTCGACCTCCTCATCGGCCAGCAACTGGCCGGCGAAGCGGAAATCCTCTCGCAGCAGCCGGGTGCCGGGGCCGGGAAAGCGGGAGACCAGCAGCCGGGTCATCAGGGTCGCGGCGGAGCGGCTGGATAGGGCCGGGTCGCTCGATCCGAGCAGCGCGGCGACCGGGGCAAGTTCAGCCGCCGTCACCCGATGGGCCAGAACATGCCGCGCGCCCTTGGGGAAGGCGGGGGGCGAGGCGGCGGGGGACGCAGGGGGGGCGGGCGCGTCGCTCATTGCAGTGCAGCATTCTCCGTCCGACCCGCCCATGTCCACTGCGAAAGCCGGCACCGGACGGCCGGCCGGAGGTGGCGGGCGAAAAACGCAGGGCGGACCCGCCGAAGATTAAGGCTGCATGGCTGTCCGATCTGAGCTAAGGGGGCGCCCTTATTGGCAACTCTGTGACGGAACTGGCTGTACGATGGGCGTCGTGATCGGGGAGGTGGCCAGGAAGCTCGGCTACCGGCCTGGAATGGCCTGCGCGGTGATCGGCAACCCCCCGGGGCTGACCTTTGGCCTGCCGAGCGGCGCCACCGCCGCGGCCGATTTGATTCTGGCCTTTGCTGCGGACAAGGCGACGCTGCGGACGATCGCGCCGCGCGCGCTCAATCTCTATGGCATCGGGGCGCGGCTATGGCTCGCTTATCCGAAGAAGAGCGGGCCCGTGCGGTCCGACCTCGACCGCGACCATGGCTGGGATCCCATCACCAGCGAGGGGCTGCTGCCGGTCACGCAGATCGCCCTCGATGACACCTGGTCGGCGCTGCGCTTCCGCTTCCGGGAAGAAATCCCGAAGGTGATGCGCGCCGGCGCCTGACCGGCACCACCGCCCGCTACCCCAACGGCATAGCCAGCCCACACACGGCACCACCACCGTGTGTGGCGTCGGGCGCGCATGATCCGGCCCGCGGCGCCCTGGACCCGTGGGGGCCGCAACACTGTGTGGCCGTCATGGACCACGACTGCCGGGATCAGAAGCTCATCCCGATCCCGACGGACCAGCCCCGCACATCCTCCCCGAACAGCACGTTGCCGCTGAGCCGCAGGCGCTGCAGGTAGAGGCCCACCGCGCCGAGTTCCCAGCGGCCCACATCGAGTTCGATGCCACCGCCGAGCCGTGTCAGCCGGTCGATGCCGAGCACCTCGCGCTGCGCGCGGAAGAACTCGGAATGGTAGCCCTCGAGCACCCAGCGGGTCGGGCGGCCGAAGGCCTCGGCGCCGGTCGGCCAACGATAGCGCGCCCAGAGGCCGGCGGCGGCACTGTCCGAGGTGACATCGAGCCCACGCTCATTGGCCGGCAGCGTGGAGAAGCGCATCCGCGACAGGCGCAGCTCCACCTCGAATTCGTAGTCGGGCCGGTAATCATACCACGCCAGCACCAGCGCCCCACCCAGGCCCCCAGTGAGGGCCTGGCGGGTCTGCAGCGCCTCAATGTCGATACCGGTCAGGATATTGAGCAGCTCGCCGGCCAGCGCCACGTCGCTCGCAACGTAGCCAAGGCTGAAGTTCAGGATAGGGCGCAGCTGCAACCGGTCATTGAGGGCAAAGGACCAGCCGACGCCGCCCGTGCCCGAGAAGGCGTTCCAGCGCAGCGGCAGGCGGGTGGATTGCTGACCATTGGAGACGATCGCGGCGGGGTCATACCGCGCATAGCCGAGAAAACCCTCAAGATAGAGCGGGAAATCCTCAGAGACGGTGAAGCCCGCGCCGAGTTGCCAGGTGAAGAGCTGCGACGATTCGCCACCGCTGCGCTCGATCGTCAGGTCCGAGACCGTGCCATCCGGCATCGAGGTCACGCCCACCACGCCCAGCGCGACCGCAGCCGCGCGCTCTGCGCTGAGCCGCACCTGCTGCGCCTCGGCGGGGCTGGTACCGAGCAGGCCCAGCAGACCAGCCATCGGCAACAGCCGGGGCAACGGGGCGCGGCGGCCCATGCCCTGCCCTACCCGAGCGGCCCGGCGCCGCGCGGCATGTCAGGCTGCCGCGGCGCGCGGGGCGATGCCCATCTCCGCCAGCACAGCCTGCATCTGCGCCAGCGCGAAGCGGACATTCGTCTCGTCGATCGCGCCGATGCAGCCAAGGCGCATGGTCGGCGCCTTCGTGGTGAAGTGCAGGCTGATGATGACGCCGCGCGCCTTCATCCGGGCCAGGAAGTCATGGAAGTTCCAGGCCGGATGCTCGGGCTGGTGCACCACGACGACAATCGGGCCCTGGTGGTGCTTCGCGACATAGGGGCGGAAGCCCAGCGCCTGCAGGCCCTCGTACCAGACCTCGCTGTTGCGGCGGTACCGCGCGAGGCGCGCGGGCTGGCCGCCCTCGGCCTCGTAGATATCCATCGCCACGCGGAAGGCCCGCAGCGCCTGCACCGCGGGCGTGAAACGGAAGCTGCCCCAGCCGTCGCGCAGCGCGTGGGCATAGACATCGGCGAGGTCCATCACCCAGGACCCGGCATTGCCCTTGCACGCTTCGAGCCGCGCGATGGGCGCCACCGCGAAACCGAAGCCCGGCAGCCCTTCCAGGCACTTGTTGGAGGTGAAGACGACGACATCGCATTCCGGATGATCGGCCATGCGGAAGGGCAGCGCCGCGAAGCCCGAGACGGCGTCGCAGATCAGCCGCTTGCCCGCGGCGCGGATCACCGGGCCGAGGATGCCGGGATCGTTGACGATGCCGGTGCCCGTCTCGCTGACCACGATGGCGACGTGGGAGACATCCGGGTTCGCGGCCAGCGCGGCGGCCAATTTCTCGGGCCCGACCGGTTCGTGGTCGGGGCCGTGCAGCGGCACGACGATGCGCCCGGCCTCGGCCGCGAGCCGCGCCAGGCGATCGGCATAGCCGCCATTCTGCACCACCAGCACCTTGCCACCGGCAGGCACGAAGGTACGGATCGCGGCTTCGACCACCATGTGGCCGCAGCCGGGCAGCGGCAGCGAGACATGCTCGCCCTCGACGCCGCCGGCGATGGCGACGATGCGCGGACGCATCGCGGCGTATTCGGCGCGGAATTCGGCATCCCAGGGGGCGATGTCGTCGGACATCACGGCACGGACCTCGGGGCGGGTCTGCACGGGGCCGGGCAACAGGATGAGCATGGGGAAGGGTTCCGGAATGCGCGCGCGTATTGGGTTGGTATGCCCGCGCCCACGCCCTGCCGGAAGCCCCTGAATACCGGGCGAAACGAGAAAGATCTGGGCGGCTGCGGGGCTGGCGACGCACCAGCCTCGTGCGTCAGGCCACCAGCGCGCCCGACAGCTCGCGCCGCAGCTTCCGGAGGATCGCCTCGGCGAAATCGTCGTAGTCGGCGCAGCTCATCGCGAAGCTGCCGGGGCCGCCGATCACCTCCTCCGCGTAATGGGCCAGGAGGTCCGGCTCCTCATTCAGGATGGCGAGGCCGTTGATGGTCAGGCCCGCCGCCACCGCCAGGTCGCGCACCGGCGCGGGGGCGCGGCCCTGGTTGTGCCGCCCATCGCCGGAGACATCCATCACCAGCCGTGTGGCCTCACCGGGGAAGCGGGCCAGCAGCGCAAGGCCGGCTGCCATCCCCTCCCCCAAGGCCGTCGCGCCGGGCGGGGGCAGGCGCGGCGTCGTCTCAATGGCTTCCGCGATCGCGGCCGCGGCCTCCGGCCCGTCGAGCCGGGTCCAGCCGAGCGCGACATCCTGCGCGCCGGTGCCCGACCACAGCAGCAGGCAGAGCGCGGCCGCGCGCCGCGGGCCGGAGGTCGCGGCGGCCAGCACGGCGGGGTCGCGCAAGGCCGCGGCGGTGCCAGCGGCCATCAGGCCGAATTCGTCGAAATCCACGCTCGCCGAGACATCCATCGCCAGACAGAGGGCGACATCCACCGGGTCCATGCGGCCCCCTTTCCAACCACGCGCACGAAGGTTTCACCTTCGTGCCCCTCAGACGCCGGGCGCCGCGCCTCCGCGCGGCTTGGCTTCGCGGCATAAGCCGCGGGCCGCATTCGCGGCCTCGGCCCTTCGGGCCGCAGGTCAAACTATAATGGGGCGGGTACCATACGGACATTTGTTGCAAAGCTCCGGCTTTCCCGCCATCACCTGGGTGGGAGCGTCACAAAGGGAGAGCAAGGTTCATGATGCGTCGTCGCAGCATCGTCCTGGCCGGGACGGCCATGGGCAGCAGCCTGCTGGCCGCGCCGGCGGTGCATGGCCAGGGCGCCTGGCCGAACCGGGCGGTCCGGATCATCGTGCCCTTCACCCCCGGCGGCGCGACCGACGGGATGGCGCGCGTCACCGCCTCCAAGCTGCAGGAGAAGCTCGGCCAGACCTTCGTGGTCGAGAACCGCGCGGGCGCGAATGGCGCCGTCGGCGGGCAGGCCGTCGCGCGCGAGACCGCGGATGGCTACACGCTGCTGTTCTCCGCCTCCATCCAGATCCTGGCGCGGCTGGTGATGCGCGCCCCGGGCTACGACCCGGTGGCCGACCTGCTGCCGATCACCCGCGTGGGCGAGGGCCCGCTGCTGCTGGTGATGAATGCGAACCGCCCGCAGAACACCCTGGCAGAGGTGGTGGCCGCGGCGCGTGCCAATCCGCGCGAATGGGCCTTCGCCGTCTCCTCCCTGGGTGCGGCGGGGCATCTGGCGACCATCGAATTTGTCCGACAGGTCGGCGTCGATCTGACCCAGGCCCCCTATCGCGGCACCGCGCCGGCGCTGACGGATGTCGTCGCGGGCAATGTGCAGCTGATGTTCGACCCAATCCTGGCGACCCTGCCGCAGGTGCGCACGGGGCGCGTGAAGGGGCTGGCCATCACCGCGCCGCAGCGCAGTTCTGCCGCGCCCGACATCCCGACCGCAGCGGAAGCCGGGATGCCCGGCCTCGACATCCAGTCCTGGTGGGGGCTGTGGGGTCCGCGCGGCCTGCCGGCGGAGGTGACGGGGCGCATCGCGGAGGTGCTGCGCACCGGCATGTTCGAACCCGACGTGTTGGCGCGCGTGGCGACGCTTGGCATCACCCCGAAGGCCGAGAGCGGGGCGGAGTTCGCCGCCTTCATCCGGCGTGACTTCGAGCGCAGCGAACAGTTAATGCGGATCGCCAACTTCCAGCCGGAATGACTCGCGCGCGGCGACCGCGGATATGTTGATGCGCGGTCGCGCCCCTGTCGGGGGTACGGCCGGCATGCTACGCGTGGGGCGGGGAAGCTTCCCGGCGGTCGGCCGGTGTCTGTTGGCAAAGGGACCTGGCCATCGTCGGCCTGAACGAGGCGCCGGTCACGCGGCCCGCCGAAGATCACGCGACACCTGTCTCGGACCTGGTGCAGGACATCCTGCGGACCTGGCCGGCGGAGCGCGTGACCTTCGGCGAACTGATCGAGGCGCTCGGCCCGCGCGGCTATGGCGCGCTGATCATGCTGTTGGCGCTGCCCAACCTTCTGCCCTTCTGGGTCCCCTTCCTCAGCCCGCTGGTCGGCGTGCCGATGTTGATCATCTGCGCCCAACTGGCGCTCGGCCGCCCTTCCCCCCGGCTGCCGGATTTCGTCGCGCGGCGCGCCATGCGCGGCGCGGCGCTGCTGGCGATGATCGAGAAAGCCTCGCCCTGGCTGCGGCGCGTGGAGCGGCTGGTGCGGCCACGCCCATCCATCGTCACCAGCCGCGCCGGCGAGCGGCTGGTGGGCGCCTGGTGCATGGTGCTGGCGGCCATTGTCGTTCTGCCGACGCCGCTGACCAATGGGCCGCCGGCGCTGGCCTGCCTCGTCATGGCGATCGGCATGATGGAGGAGGACAGCGTCGTCATCCTTGCAGGCGCGGCCTTCGGCGTGCTGGCGGCTGCCTTTTCGTTATCGGTGCTCGGCAGCGTCGGATGGGCGCTGGTCGGGGGCTTCGGCTGGTTCCTTGCAACGCCATGACCCAGGGATGGTGACGGGATGAACGTGGACATCGTGCACGCCGAGGAGAACGCGCCGATCTCGCGCATCGTCGCCGAGGTCGCGGCCGCCTTCCCGGGCGAGCGCATCAGCCTGGGCGACATGGCGGAGGCCTTCGGCGACCGCGCTTTTGGCATCCTGTCGCTGCTGCTGCTGCTGCCCGGCCTGCTGCCGGGCATGGCGAGCGTCTTCGGCCTGCCGCTGCTGGTCCTCGGCGTCCAGATGGGGCTTGGGCTGCGCGTGCCGAAGCTGCCGGGCATCGTCGCGCGGCAGACCATCAAGCGCGCCGACCTGCTGCGGTTGGCCTCGGCTTCGTCCAAGGGGCTGAAGCGCATCGAGCGCTATGTTCGCCCGCGGCCGGGCTTCTTCACCGGCCCGGCTGGTGAGCGGATCATTGGCTGGCTCACCGCCTATGTCGCGATCATGCTGATCCTGCCAGGGCCCGGCACCAATGGGCCGCCGGCCTTCGGCAACATGGTCATGGCGCTCGGCGTGATCGAGCAGGACGCCAAGGTCGCGGGCTGGGGTGTCGGCCTGACCATCGGCGGCTGCGTCCTGGCCACGGCGATCCTGGTGGCCCTGGGCTGGCTCGGGCTCGAGGCGATCGGCTACGTGATCTGAGTCGCAGGGTGGTGCGGACCGCTGGCGTTGCCGTGCGCCAACGTTTAGTCTCAGCGCCATGCGACGGTGGCCCGCAAGGGCTGAAACGGGAATGCGCGACGGGGCCCGAGGCCCCTAGTCCGCAGCTGCCCCCGCAACTGTAGGCGGAGCCGTCCCCTCCAAACGCCATTGGGCTGCGCGCCTGAGAAGGCGGAGGGGACCCCGGGGAGCTTCTCCCCGGCACTCCGCGAGCCAGGAGACCGGCCGACGCAGAGACGTCCCGCGCGTGCCGGGCGGGGTGCACCGGCGCAACGAAGCGACAGTCCGCCACAGGGGGGAATCCCCTTGTCGTGGGCGCTCGACTTCGCCGGCGGCGACGACGCCAGCCGTCCGTTCGGGGCAACCCGCGCGGGCATGTCGTCACGCCGCACGGAGGACCCGATGCGCCGCTTTCTTCTGCTTGCCAGCGCCTGTGCGCTGTCAGCGACCCTGCCTGCCGCTGCGCAGCAGCCGATCACCGAACTGCCCGAGACCATCGTCACCGCCACGCGCATCCCGACACCCGCCGACCGCGTGCCGGCGGCGGTGACCGTCATCACCCGCGCCGACATCGAGGAGCGCGGCTATCAGACATTGGCGGAGGCACTGCGTGCCGTGCCCGGGATGCGCCTGGTGCAGGAAGGCGGGCCCGGCCAGCGCGCCAGCGCCTTCCTGCGCGGGGCGAATTCCAACCATGTCCTGGTGCTGGTGGATGGCGTCCCGGTCAATGACGCGTCGGAGCCGAACGGCGCCTTCAACTTCGGCAACGACCTGCTCGGCGACATCGAGCGGATCGAGGTGGTGCGCGGCCCGGTCTCCTCGCTCTACGGCTCCGGTGCGCTCGGGGGCGTGGTGAATCTGATCACCCGCCGGGCGCCAGCCGGCACGCCGTTCCAGGCCTTCGGCGAGGCAGCGCTCGGCACGCAGCGAACGGGGCGCGGCGTCGCGGGTGCTGCCGGCGACACTGGCCGCGTGGATTGGATGGTCACCACCCAAGGGCTTTCGACGCGCGGCTTCAACACGGTCCCGCCACGCATCGCGGGGAATACCGGCGAGCGTGACGGCCTCGACGCCTATGCGGCGACGGCGCGGCTCGGCGTTCGGCCCGATGCGAATAGCCGCGTCGAGCTGCTGCTGCGCTGGCGCGAGAACCGCATCGAGCTGGACGACGCGCCGAATGGACGCGTGGATGATCCCAACTACACCGGCGAAGACCGCCGCTGGTTCGGCCAGTTGCGCGGCGAGACAATGCTGCTCGACGGGCTGTGGACCACCGGGCTGCGCCTGGCGGTCACGGATGATCGCCGCAGCTACCGGAACCTGCCCGATGCGCTCAGCCCGAACCGGCAGGACGATCTCAACCGCGGGCAGCGGCAGACGGCGGATTGGGGCAACCGCGTCCGGCTGGGCGACCTTGGCGCGCTGGCCGACGCCGGTCTCACCTTCGGCGTGACGCAGGAACGCGAGGAGATCAACAGCCGCTCGCGCTTCGGCTCGCCCAGTTTCGAAAGCACAGGCGCGGTGCGCGAAGGGGCGGACGCGACTGCATTCCATGCCGGCCTGCAGGGGCGCGTGCTGGAACGGCTCGATCTCTCGGCCGGGCTGCGGCACGACGAGGCGGAGGATTTCGACGCCTTCACCTCCTGGCGCGCGGGCGCCGTGCTGGCGCTGCCGGAACTGGCCTCGCGCCTGCGGCTGTCGGCCGGCACGGCGTTCAAGGCGCCGACGCTCGACCAGCGCTTTGGCGCGACGTCGGGGTCCTTCATGGGCTTCCCGACGCAGTTCCGCGGCAACCCCGATCTGCGCCCCGAAACCTCCTTAAGCTGGGAGATCGGCAGCGAGACCGACATCACGCTGTTCGACAGGGCGGATTTCGCGACCTTCGGCGTCACCTTTTTCCAGTCGCGCTACAAGGACCTCATCATCTTCAACGATGCGGGTGATTCGCTCGCAAACGTCTCCCGCGCGCGCATCCATGGGGCGGAGCTGTCGCTGACGCTGCGCCCCACGCCCTGGCTGGATGCGATGGCGGGTTGGACGATCACCGAGGCGCGCGACGTCGAGCGCGATCGCCCTCTCCCGCGGCGGCCGCGCAACCTGATCACCGCCGCAGCGCGCATCGCGGCGACCGAGCGGCTGGTGATCGTGCCGGAGCTGCTCTTCACCGGCCCATCGCCCGAATACGCATCCTATTCGGACGCGAACACCTTCATCTCCGGCCGCAGCTACAACAGCAGCGGCACGGTGGCGAACCTGGTGGCGACCTATCGCGTGACGCAGGGCGTCTCGGCCTTCGTCGAGGGGCGAAACCTGACGAACAGCCGCTTCGAGCCGGCCAATGGCTATGTGATTCCGGGACGCTGGGTGCTGGTCGGCACGCGCTTCGTCTTCTGACGGCGGCCGGCGCGCGGCGCGGCGGCGGTCGCTGTCCGCCGCCCGCCGGCACGGCCTGCCTCGGTGATCTCCTCCGTGCCTTCCAGCGCGGCGAGGAAGCCGCGGCACCAGCTGGCGGCGGTGGTGGCGCGCACTGCCGCCTCCATCGTCCTCCAGCGCGCCAGCCGCTCTTCTGGCGGCATGGCGAGCGCGAGATCCAGCGCCTCGGCGATGTCATCGGAATCGAGCGGGTTGACCAGCACCGCGCCGTCGAGCTCCTTCGCCGCCCCTGCGAAACGCGAGAGCACCAGCACGCCGGGATCCTCGGGGTCCTGCGCGGCGACATACTCCTTGGCCACCAGGTTCATCCCGTCGCGCAGCGGCGTGACGAGCCCGATCCGCGCAAGCCGCATGTAGCCCGCGAGCGTCGGCCGCGCGACGGCGCGCGTGATGTAGCGGATCGGCGCCCAGTCCGGCTCCGCATATTGGCCGTTGATGCGGCCGACCATCTCATCCAATTCGCGCCGCAGCGCGCGATAGGTCGCGACATCGCCACGGCTCACAGGCGCCACCTGCAGAAAGGTGACGCGCCCGAGATGGCGCGGGAATCGCTGCAGCAGCTTGCCGAAGCCGGCGATGCGCTGCGGCAGGCCCTTGGTGTAGTCGAGCCTGTCCACGCCGATCGCCAGCGCGCGGTCCGCCAGGGACGCGCGCAGCATCGCGACATCCTTCATGCGGAAGCGCCGCGCAGCGAGGGCAGCGAAACCCGCCGTGTCGATGCCGATCGGGAAAGCGCCGACACGCAACGCGGCCTCCGCCGCGCCGGCCGCGACCAGCGCGGCGCGCAGATTCTCGGCATCGTCCTCGGTCTGCACGCCGATCACGTCGTAGGAACCGAGCGCCTCGAGGACCGTCTGCGCATTGGGCAGGCCGAGGAAGACCGCGCGGGGCGGGAAGGGCACGTGCAGGAAGAAGCCGATGCGCGCGCGGCAGCCGAGGGCGCGCAGCTCCGCCGCCAGCAGGAATAGGTGGAAATCATGCGCCCAGACCGTGTCCTCTGGGCCGATCATCGGCGCGAGGGCGGCGGCGAAGGCGGCGTTGACGCGGCGATAGCCGATCCAGTCCTCGCGCGCGAAGCGGGCGACGCCCAGCCGATAGTGCAGCACCGGCCAGAGCGCGGCGTTGGAGAAGCCCTGGTAGTAGTGGCGGTAATCGGCCTCGCCGAGGTCGAGGGTCGCATAGGTCGTGCGACCATGGCGGAATTCCGCGGGGCTTGCCGCGGTCTCGGCCGCCCGGCCGCCGGACCAGCCGAACCACAGCGTCTCGCGCCGCAGCAACGCATCCTTCAACGCAATGGCCAGCCCGCCCGCGGTCGCACCGCGCTCGCGCGGGTCGGGCACACGGTTGGTGACGATCACCAGCCGCCCGGTCATGCGGCCGCCGCCAGCCGCGCGAGCCAGCCCCGCAACGCCGCCGGCGTGCCGAAGGCATCCTGCAGGCGAAGCCCGGTGCCGCCCGCCGCGCGCGCCGCAGCCATCCCGGCCTCATCGGTCACATCGTCGCCGACATAGACGGGGATGCGCCCCGTAAAGGGTGGATGCGCGAGCAATCCCGTCACCGCGCCAGCCTTGGAGACAGCGCGCGGCTTCACCTCGAAGGCCATGCGGGCGGGCAGCAGTTCGAAGGCGCCGCCGGGGGTGAGCAACGCCGCCAGCATGGCACGCGCCGGGGCCTCGACCTGCGGTGCCTGGCGGTAATGCAGCACGAAGCCATGCGATTTCGGCTCGACCAGCGCACCGGGATGGGCGGCGGCGAAGGCCTCTGCCGCATGGCGCCAGGCGGGGGGCGGGCGGGGCAGCGGCAGATGCTCGGGCGCGACACCCGGCGCGCGGCGGAGCGTCGCGCCGTGATCGCCGGCCATGGGCAGCGCCGCGGGCAGCAGCGCCTCCAGCTCAGGCAGCGGCCGGCCGGAGATGATGGCCAAGGCACCGCCGAGCCGCGCGGCCAGCCGGGTCAGCAGTTCCGGCAGGCCGGGCGGCACGCGCACCGCATCCGGGCGCGGGGCGATCTCGACCAGCGTGCCGTCGAAATCGAGGAAGAGCGCCGCCGTCCCAGTGGCGATGGGGGGGGCGATCGGGGGGGCGGCCATCACGGCAACGAAGATGGGGCCGAGCCCGGGCCGGCGCGGGCCCTGTCGCAGGCTTGTGAGAGCCGGGCTGGCGGTCCGCGTTCAGGCGCGCGGGGCGGCCAGCGCCAAGCCCCAAGCGGACAGGGCTTTCTTCACGGCAGGGCCTGTCGGAGGATGGGCGACCGGTCGCCAACCGGCACGGAGGGAGGCGCGAGATGCAAGAGAATCCTGAGACGCCGAGGGCCCGCACCATTGTGAGCCGGGCAGAGGGCGCAGCCTTCGATGCGGGGCTGCGGGGCTTCTTCGCCTATCGCGACCTCGGCGTGCGGAGCGCGACGGGCGGGGCCTACGGGGCGCATGTTATCCGTGCGGTGCCAGGCGAAGGCGCCAAGCCGCAATGGCACCTGCATGAGCTCGACTTCCAGCTGGTGCTGGTGCTGCGCGGCTGGGTGACCTTCGAATACGAGGATATCGGCGCGGTGACGCTGCATCCTGGCGACACGGTTCTGCAGCCGCCGCGCCTGCGCCACCGCGAGGTCGCGCATTCCGACGATCTGGAGTTGCTCGAGGTCACCTCCCCGGCCGAGTTCGTGACGCGCGAGACGGAGGCCCCGGGCGGTTCACCTTGAACCGGTTCCGGCGTAGATTGGGCGCGTGGCCCCTGTGGCGGAACGGTAGACGCAGGCGACTCAAAATCGCTCGCCCGGAAGGGTGTGGGAGTTCGAATCTCCCCGGGGGCACCATGAGAAACCTCCAAAATATTGTTTTATAATGCTTTTTGAGGGGGACACTCTCTCATACCCCCATATCTACCCCCATATTGAGTGTGGATTGGCATGGACACGGGTGGAGGTGCGCCGTGGCGGTGCGGCATCGGGTGGCAGTAGCGGCCGCCTGAACGAAGGCTGCCATACCGCCCACGTTGTGCTCATCGAGGCTCGGCAGGGTGCACCTTTGCCAGCCGAGACAGTGACAGGCTGTGCCGAAGCACCAGCAAGAAAGCAGTCCAGGCCAGCCGATCTAGCACCCCACCCGGCTGCGATTTTCGGCCTTTCCGCACCCCACCCAGGGGGTACCCCCCCTTTCTCGTTTGGGTCCCCCCAGTCGCCTCCACATCGTAATCGACGCGAACAATGACGGAGCCGTGTGGTATCCTGCCCCATGGCCAAAACGGTCCCGACAGAGCGCGACAGGGGGCTGGAATCGTATTCCGCCAGGGACGAGGGCGCCGCTTGTCACGGGGCATCAAACGACCGGCGTAAGCCCGGCGGTCAGCCTGGAAACAAGAACGCCCTGAAGCATGGTCGGCGAACGGCTGAGGCACAGCGCCAGCGCAAACTGACGCATTCCCGTTTGAAGGCGCTTCAGCACCTCCTGAACAGCCAGGGGATGGTTCCTCGTTCGGAGGGCAGAATACGGCCCCGTCCCCTTAGGCAGGATCAGATGGCCTTGCTCATCGAGGCAGAGCCGTTGCTGGCGGCAATGGTGCGGGCGGCTAGAGCGTATCTGCCGGATTTGGTCCTTGGCCTTGATTGGGAAGGTTCGTACCCGGCCGCTTCTGGGAAAGCGGGCAACACCGGAGACGGCTTCTAGGTCACCGACAGCCGCACCGATGAGCGGCACCTAATCAAGCACTTTTGTGTGTCATTTTCTGACAAATCTCTGTGGATGCGACTGCTTAGTTAATGCGCGATTTAGCTGCCCGTCCCGGCAAGCGCCGGTTGCTATCTCGGATGGGCTTGGATGTTCGACGCGCGAGTTGCAGGCGCCTGCCTTTCGTCGGTTGCCTTGGTGACGCGCTGATCGCGTCTGGCCGCACCGCCGAGAGCCGAGTAATTGCCGCCCGCATCTCGATGTGCGCACGACATAGGCGCTCGCATCGCTATGTTCCTGCGCAGCCGCTACCCGCAGCACCGGGCCAAAACCTTAGCGCGCATCTTCTCGGTCTCTGTCAGCACGGCTCAGCGCTGGCTTGACGGCTATCCGCCAACGCTTCATCACCTAGAGAAGATGCATCTAGAGTGGGGCGAACCAATCATTCGCGCAGCTTTTCCGGATTTTCTTGTAAAGTCCAGATATAGCGAAGATGATGAGCGAAAAAATAAATATAAGTCACCATGATGCAAGGAAAGTACAATGTCAGACGATAAAGATCATTCTAAGCTTCCTCTTTTTCTTGGAATATTAGTGGGGTCGCCACTGGGATTATTTAGTTTTTTGGCTGTTTTCGGCGCAGATGTTTTAAGAAGAAACGACTTTCTCGCGGGCATGTGGTGCCTTGCTTGCATGATTCTCGTTGGGTTATTGGTCAAGAGTTCTCTGAAGAATCCTCCTTAGTTTGTTTCAAGCCTTATCAAACACAGGCATAATGCGTGGACTTTTTCGCGGTTGGCTGCATGGGGTGCACTCGGTGCCGACTGGTTACCCCTCTGGCATAGGGCCGCGTGTCGCCCTGTTCCTGCGCGAGACCTACGCTCAGGACCGAGCCAAGGCTGTTGCTCGGCAGTTTCGCGTCTCGATCAGCACTTCGCAGCGATGGCTGGATGGGCACGCCCCAACGACCGCCCATCTGGAAGCCATGTGCGCCCTGTGGGGAGCGCCGTTTGTAACCGCCATCTTCGTTGAGGCATCCGCTTCACGAGATCAGCACGTAGCGGCCCTACTCGAAGCCCGGACCAAGCTGCTCGCTGACCTTCAGCACCCATCCGATCCGCTGGAAACGGCGAGACGCCTGAAGCAGGCGGATATCAGGTGGGGTTGGATATGGGCGCCTCCTGACGTGCAGTACTCCGCACGCAGCATTCCGGGAACCTATCATACCCCCGCAGAGGTTCGGCCCCGCGTCCCATCTGAGATGCGGGTCACCGAGTTGCTTGCCGTGCTTGAAGGAACAGTGCCCCAACCCGGCTTCTGGGAGCGCGCACGGAACAGGCTGTTGCAGCGCTGAGCGCTGGTCGTCGTTCTGCAAGATTTTCGATCTGTCAGATTCTGACAAGCGGACTGTGCTGACCGCTTACCGTCTCCGTGCGAACCAAATGCATAGGTTTGCGTGGCGTCCGTCCCAATCATGGACCGCGTTGGGCAGATACAAGAGACGGCGCCCCCCCCCTGAGGGGCTGCGTTGATCAAGGAGCGTCAGATGCATCGGGTGGTATTATTGGCTGTAGCGGCTGTTGCTCTCACTGGATGTGCCACCAACACCGAATTAGCAGATCGAGATTGCAGGGCGGCGGGCTTTCACCCGGGTACCTCTGGATATGCCTCCTGCCACATGGTGGCTATGCAGCGAAGGCAGGCACAGAGCGATAGGATGATCTCAACCGGACTTGGGATGGCTGCTGGCAGCCAGAGCAGACCACGACCTCCTCAAGACCACACCTACATGATCAATGGCCGCAGAGTACATTGCAGCACGGTGGGCGATTCCACGACGTGCTTCTAGTCGACCTATTTGTACAGGCGACGCGAGCCGTCTCTGATGCGCACAATCACATTCGCAGATTGACAGAGTGATGGACCTTCGCGCTCTCCCTTTGCTCTTTGTCGCTTCGTTATTGGCCGCTTGCGGCCCCCGTCTATCAAGTGGAGACAACACGGGTGGCGTAGTCTCCGCATCTTTCCCGCCGCGATGGACTGAGTCGGTGCGCGCCCAGAACCAGGAAGCGATACAGATCGCAGAAACACACTGCAGGTCAGTCGGTCTACCAATGAGTTTCAATAGTGGACGTATCACAGGTGCCGACACCGGCGGCGTTGATGGTATCGTTGATACTTGGCGCTTCCGGTGCGGCACAACGGCGGTTCCGCACACCGCTGCACGCCAGACTGCAACATTCCAAGGCAGCACTTCGCTCGCGGAGGCAGACCGTCAGCGTGCGATTGAGGCGGCGAGAGCCGACGCCGAGCGAGACCGCCGAGAACAGCAGAACCTTCGCCTTATGGAGCTTGGGCTAGGGATGATGGCTGGCAGCAGACCAGCGCAGCCGCAGCCAAGTTCAACACGCACCTACAACATCAATGGGCGTTTCTTTACCTGCACCACGAGCGGGGCATTCACGGATTGCTTCTGAGCTAGGATAGACACCCCCCTGAGGGCACTTGTAGCAGAAACCGTAAGCCGCCACACTTGACTGTGAAACAACAAAAAGGAGATAGCGGTGGTGAGCGCCCGGAGACCCCTTGAGATAGAAGATTTGGCTTCCTTGTATCATCTCAGATTTTTGGATGAAAACCCGCTTCTGGTTGCGTCGCTTCAGAAGGTAGTCATGGCGGCAGCGGCTGTTGCAAAGGCTTCAAGAGACCCGCACAGTCGCGGTTTTTTTTCTTCGGAGACAAAATTAGAAAAGGCAATTCGTCAATTAAAGGAAGCGATGTTGGTGGCTAGTTCTAGGGCACAGCAAGCGTACGGGGTCAGTAATTTAGAATCTGCAAAATTACTCAAGCTTTCGATAGATGCATTTAGGGTACGCTATCCAAATTGGCCTGACGCCTACGCAGTAATCGATCACATACTATCCTAAGCATCAACGTTTTGCGCTGACATCGCCAGCCCGGGTAGGCAGAGAGCCATGCGAAACGCAGTGCTGTGTGGGGTGTGCGCAGGCTTGCTGGGGCTGATCGCCCTGCCCTCGTGGAGTGCAGCCCAGGGCAGTTCAGACACTCCCCCGGAGTGCCCTCCGGCCCGCCAGGAACGGGGAAGCCCGGCACAGATAGGCGGTCTATGGCGGGCTGAGCTTCCTTGGCTTGCGGCGGGTATGCGCCCGGAGGAGGTCGCTCGCTTTTTGTCGCCGTGCGGGGCGGTCGAGGGTGCGGGCCAGCCTGCGCCTGCGGCGAGACAGCCCGTCGAAGCGGCCGGAGCAGCGCCAGATGCGGCCCATTCAAAGCTGCACTGACGAGCGGCATAATCCACCTCGAATGCAGCCATTGTCCAGGGCCTCTAAGTCGTTAGACATTAATTGCAACGAAGGTCCTTCTGGCGGATCCACTTGTTCTCTTTGTTCCGTTCATGTGAGAATTTCGCGCCTGCCACCGCTCAACGCCATCCTTGCGCTGGTCTTCAGAAGAGGAGGGGAACTTGAATATCTCTCAGATTAGAAAAAGACTTTTCATGTTAAGCTTAATTGCGACGTTCGTTGCGATGTCTGCTCCAGTGTCTGCGAACTATTTGCGAGTAGGAGAAGTCGAGGTTGAATGGTCGCCGCCAATTGCTTTGGGCTTCATGATCAGGAGAAGCGCTGTAAATGCTACTGAATTGCGCAACGGAAGCATCGTCCCCATTAGGACTCGATTTGACAGAGTGGACCGTTATGTTACGCATCGTGATAGGCCATACGGAAGCTGCATAATTGATATAAGGACGAGCGAGAGATTCTATCTGAACAGTGAATTTATAACGGATAGAGCCGATCGGATGATATTCCGCTGTGTTCGTCAGTAGCATTGAAGAAATAAAAAATGAAATATAGCGATAACTATGTCGTCGCCAGCGCCGTAGTACCAGAGAGATGCATCTGACTGACGGCAGGTCTGTGCACCTTCCGGTGCGTCTTATCGCCCGACGCCTGTGATGTGATCGGGGCGACCAGTGCAAAGCATGCTGCCCCTAGAAAGCTGAGTAGAGAGACTGTTTCATCTATAGCCTACGCTCGTTGTCCGGTCTGTGACGACTGCTTGAGCGTCGGGTCACTGATCCAGGGCCACTTCATCCATCAACCAAAATGGCGGCTTCCGGCGTCAGGCTCACTGTCTCACACCTAGGGGCGTGGAGCGTGAGCGCTGCGACAAGGCCGTTCTTTCGTCGCGGGGTGCTGGATGTGCTGGGCGAGCCTGGAGCGGCAGGCCCGCAAGGCGTTGGCGGCGCTGGATGCCAGTGATGACTTCATCGATCTTTATGAGCTTGGATATCGGCGCATAACTAAGTTTGCGCCTGGGACCCCACTGGGTCGAATTGGGGGCGGGCGCTCCGGTTGGTTTGGAGAAACAGATTTCAGCGTGGGGTCGACCGCAGTGCTGACTGGCACCCCTGCCTTAGCCGCGAGATCCAGTATGGCGTCCGCGACACCTGCGGTGCAGCCAACATGGCGGCGACTTCGTGGAAGTGCGAGCCCGCATAAATGACATCGTCCGACGGATGAAAAGGGCCAAGTGGAATGCGTTGGCCGTCAACGAAAACCCAGCAATCAGCTTGGCTCGCGTACTGGGGGTGCTGCCGAGCCTCAAACCTACCAACGTTCATTTGCAGAAGCGGAGCTATGCCTATCACGCCGATCAAGGCGCCGAGCCCGCCTGCGCCTGCGATGGCAATTAGCATCCAACGCATCGATGGCGCACTTTGATCGCGCTTCGACACCAGCCCTAACCTCCTCTGATTTAGCCTACTTTTTTAGCGGCTGTTCCTTGAGCTTACAGGGGGGGGCTGCCCAGAGTCCTTGCGTGTGGATAAGACTTCGGAATCGTTGGAGCTATCGATCTGCGGATACAGAAGCGCTCGGCCTCCTGGCGGTCTCCTGTCTGCCCCGATGTCCGGCCCGCCCTCTGTTTGCTGGCCGACCGGCTCTATTACTACGGCGGGGCGCATCGTCGTTCCAGTCTGGGATGACGATCCACACGGAAGTCCTGCCATGCTACTTTAGAAATACAATCTGTCCGATCCGGCCATAAAACACAAAGAGGAAACGCAGTGGAAACGCACGACCAGAAAATTCAACGCCTCGAAAGAGAGAAATGGGCGCTCGAAAAAGAGATGCAGGAGAAGAAAGAGCAGAATAGAGGATTTATTGGAGCTATGTTTTTGTGCGGATTATTTCTTATACTCACGTTTGGTTTTGGATGTCAGATCGATTCTCCGCATGGTAGATATTAGACTGTTGATTATTATTATTTGAATAATATTGGATTTATTCGGAAAATATTCGATGGGCTGTCGATTGGACGGGGTGATCACTGCGCGCGAGTGTCTTTGACGCTCCGAGACCTATCTGAGAAGTTCAGATCGACACTGAGTGCTTTGCGGCCAGCCGTCGAAGCATACTGCGTATCATGGCCATGCGGACGAAGGCGGCGGCCATCTGGCGATACCGCTCGAAATCGCGGGGCAGATATGGTTGCGGCTTAGCCAGCCGATGGTGCGTTTGATGTTCTACTGCTTCGGCGGCGCGCCTAAGCGATGAGGGCGGGTGGCGTTAGCAGGCTGATTCAAGCATCGCGCCCGAGCCAATGCCAGCCAGCCTGAGTAGGAGGGCGGCGCTGGTTACAGCGCCATCCCCACGCGTCCCTGCGGTGATGCAATATGAACCGAGCGTCATCAGCGTCATCGGCGTCATGTGGCGGGGTGTCCGCATGACGCTCGTGACGGTCATGACGCTAGCCCCTAATTGTCACACCCGAGATCCTGACCTTTCGCGCGTTTGATTCGCGCCGCTGCTCGACCTCAATTCCTGCCCGGCGCAGGGCGGGAGCGCAGCGGCGGAGTGCTTGCGACAGCCGGGTCGGGTCTTTCGGCCAATCCCGTTCCCGACGGCGATCCTCTGGGATGTGCTCGGTCAGGGCGACCAGCAAGTCGCTAGCGGTGCCTTCATAAGGGCCGGGCGGTGGGCGCTGCTCCGCTCTCTGTTGCACTAGCGAAGCCACAGCGCTTGCGACCGGATCGCCATCAATGACGGCCTGCACCGCCGCTGCCCGATTCCGGTCCAGCGCGCCGAGTATATCCTCCGCCTTCCAGCCGAAGGCCGGTGCGGCAGCGCACGCGAGACGAGCAAAGTCCGCCATACGGGGCAGGGTGCCAAGCTGGATCGTGTCCATGTCCCGCAGCGCCTGGGACAGGGCAGTTAGTAGCAATCCGAGAAGCTTCGGCCGGGCGGCCTCGAACTCCCGCCAGAGCGCTGCTTCAGGGGCCCGCTTGGCGTCGGGCATCTTCGGCAGGGTGATGGCGAGCGCCCGATCCGCCAGATCGCCACGAGCTAGTAGTGCGGGGATGCCGTTCAGGAGAACCGGGTTGCAGACCCGAACAATGTATTCGTCGGCGTCCGAGTAGAGGCGCCGGGCCCGGAAGCCTGAGCCTGTCGCAATCCGGCACAGCACGTCCGCCATGTCTGGGGAGATATTCGAGAGATTGTCCAGGCCGAGCACAGCGCCATTCGAGCATGCGATCACCGCGTCCCGCTCGTCTCGCGGCAGCGGTGCAAGGTCCGCCACGTTCGGGTCAACGAGGGCGCGCAGCATGCGGGAGAAGGTTGTCTTACCGCTTCCTTGTTCGCCATCGAGTGCGAGCACAGGATACGGCCCACGCGGATAAAGGGCGGCGACCAGCCATGCGGTGCTGAGTATGAACGCGTCTTCACCGCCCCGACCGAAGAACTGGTGGAGCAGGTCGAGCGTACCGCCTTCCTCTGGCGTCGGCAGGGCGAGAAGGCCGCTGGGACGGATGAGTGGCACGTCGGCACCGTCCACCACAGTCCAGCCGTCGCGCGTAACTCGCACTGCGCGCCAAGACTCATCAGCAAGATCGAGCCAGATTTCACCAGGGCGACCAAAGCACGTACGAGGCCGGGCGTGTGCGCGCCGCTCACCCATCAGCGCCATCGCATCGAGCGCGCCGACGGCTTCGCGTAGGGCGTTATCGCTTGCAGCGCTCGGACGAAGCGCGCCAGTACCGCCGCGTACGGCCACCATGTTCTGTACGCCATAGAGGTACCGCACGATGCGCTTAAAGCCATCGCTCCGGACGCGGAAGCGCATGGTGCGGCCACCAATCGGGAGTGTGCAGAACGCATCCTCTGTGCCGTCCCGCCAGAACAGAGCGCCCGTCGCGAGCACGGCTTCGACGATCTCGTCGCGCTGCGAATGCCGTTCAGCGGCATCAGCGTCACCACCGTCATGGTCGCGCTGTGGGGCAGCCTTGCCGTTCTGCACTGCGTTTGCGGTGATCCGTGCCGCACGCCGTTCTGCCACCGCAGCGTCGAGCCGCTCGACCTGCCAGCCGATTACATCGGCCTCGTCTTCCCGTCGGTCGCGATATTCGTCCAACGGGGTCGCCGCCAGACGGGCGAGAATTGCCTCTACGCCCGGATCAAAGATGGCGCTCACGCTGCGCGCTCCTTCTTCGTCGCCCATTGCCCCAGTTGGAACAGTTCGTCCTTCCGGGTGCGTCGCTCCGCTGGCTCCAACAGTGCGTCCCATGCTTCGCCGAGCGTGTCCGCGATCTGATCCGGCGTGCAGCCTGCCCTGACCGTCCCGACGGCTACCGCGAGAGCGAGTGGGTGCCGGGCAATTGGTGTGCCTGCGCGCTGGGCAGCAGCAGCGGCTTCCAGAAGACGCTTCGCCTCTTGCAGGGCAGCCGCAGCGCCGTTCCTACCGGCTCGCCACATCGCGCGTGCCGCGTCCGGGTCGAGCGCGCCGGGCCTGCCGTCACGCATCGCTTCGGGGCGAGCGAGCCCCGCCGAGACGAAAGCAATGCCAACTGCCGCGACGAAGCGCGCGATGCCATCGGCCGAGACGGGCGGAAGATCGCAGGGCCGGAGGTCGTGCAGGTCCTCCAGAGGCCAGACGTAGCGACCGCTCGGCGCCTTCGGGTGCGCGCCGTAAGCGACCACCTGACGACCGGTCAGGAGGTCAGCGTTCAGCCCATAAATCTCGCCGCCAACCAACGGCAAGGCGGTGTACCGGATCAAGTCGGTTGGCCTGTAGAGGGTAACCGAGCGGCCGGGCTTACCGACGCGGACCGCGATCGTCGCGCCTATCGTGTCGAGCCTGACCGCTTCAAAGAGTGCGCTCGCGGGGGCCGTGTCGCTGTCGTTGTCGATGGCGATGCAGCAGAAGCCGCATGCGATGCCCCACCCCGCGTTGGGGAAAGCGCACATCCAACGCTCGACCTGATCCATCCCAGCCGGAGCAAGAGCGAGCCGGTTCCAGCCGACAATGCCCGGCGCTTTGGTCCCAGCCCGCAGCGGAAAGAGGTGCCAGCCGTTGTCGGCCAGACGCAACGGGTCGCAGTAGGTTGTTCCGCTCATCGCATGCCCCCCGGCGAGCGGGGAGCAGCCTCGACGGCGGCACGCAATTCCGAACGGCGCCAGCGGGGAGAACGCGGGGTAACGTAATAAGGCAGAGGTATGAGGCCCCGCTTCACATCGCGCCAAAATGTTGAAATGGCACGGCCAGTCTCAGCCGCAGATTCGCGGGCCGTCAGGAGTGGATCGGTTGCCAGCGCACGCGCTTGCGCACGATTGGCATCGATGGCTTCACGACGCGGCGCGCCGCGTGGCCCATGCTGTATGTTTGTCGCGCTGGAAAGCAGAGCGTTACGGAAGGTCGTCAAGGCCACCTCAGTCTTGCAGGGTGGCTCATCAACTACGACCGTCTTCACTCAGCGTGTTGTCCGAAAAACTCCCGGTTTCAGGTTTTTCCTGGAGTTTTCTTCGCACCCTTCGCTGGTGGTTGGCGGCTGCTCTGAGTCTTGGCCAGGATCCGGCGCGTCAGCCCGTCCGTGCTGGCGCCGTAGTATCCGGCTGGTGGGCTGTCCATGACCTCTATGTCGACAACAGAGCCGTCATCATCCACAAAGGTGCCGCCTGAGTAGGGTTCGGGCTTTCCAAGCGTGCTGCCGATAGCGTCCTCAGCTATTGCCTGTGCGATTTGCGTATCAGACATCGGCTTCTCGCCCGCTAGCAGCGCCTTTGCCCGCATGAAGCGCCGTAACGTCAGGAAGTGTGGTACCAGTTCGTCGACGTTCTTCGTGGCGCCCTTTGGCCGTCCAGGCGTACGCGGAGACCCTTCTAACTGAGACTCTTGTCGTACCTTCTGCCGTTCCCAGCGCCGCACTGCGATGTCGGCGCGCTCCCATTCCTGTCGCGACCGCTTTTCCCCGACCAATTCAGACATCATTGCGCGTGCAATGAGTGGGAAGAACCTTGCTGCGTCGTCCAGGCTGCACGTGCCGCTCAACTCTTCCCAAGCCCGTACGATTGGCAGCAGCATTTCGTCGGACCATTCCTTGATGTCGACTGCTGGGCGGTTCGTGACGGCCTTCTTCACTGTCCACCTCCGCCAATGCGTACGGTGGCGACGCGGGCAGGAGCCTGTGCGTGAGTAGTGCAGTGACTGGCCCACTCAGCCATGAGCGTGATCCGCCGGTCGAACAGATCGCTGCGACGGTAAACGGCTGATGCCTTGTTCTCGATCTGATGGGCGAGCGCCTTCTCCCGAGCCTCGTGCTCATGCGGGCGGGTATCATCAACCCAGGTGGAGAAGGTCGCACGGAAGCCATGAGGAACTGTCGGCCGACCGTCTGGGTCACGCCAAGGTGGCGGTTCGCCGCCGGGCTGGTCAGCGTTCATGCGGCGCACGACGGCACTCAGTGCCATATCGCTCAATGGAGTGTTGCGCTTGGCACTCGGAAAGACGGGCGCGTCACGCATCAGCGGCACAAGTCGCGGCAGTTCAGTGGCCGTCACGGGTACGCCAGTCGCTAATGAGTAGGCGCGCGCCAGAGTTTCGATGGCAGCGGGTGCTAGGGGAACGCGGTGCGGCAGCACAGTTTGCGACTGCTTCCCCTTCATCGTCCGGCCAGGCACCGTAAGTGTGGGAGCGCCATCGAATGACAGCCAAGACCAACGGGCAGTTCGCGCTTCACCGGACCGCAACGCGGTTAGAATAGTCAGGCGCAGCGCGAGCGGCGCAACGCCGGGCATCGCGTCGAGGGCTTTGAGAAATGCGGACACCCTTGTCCACGGCAGGGACGGGTGCGGCGTGCTTCCGCTCTGAGGCGGAAGACCTGCGTGTCGCAGCATCTTGCCATCCGCCGGGTTATCGTTCGCTCGCCAACCGTGCGCCGCCGCGTAGCGCAGCACCGTGGCGACGCGATGCAGCACCTTCCGACCGATGGCAGGCTTGGACGTCCATACGCCGCTGACAGCCTCCATAACCATCGCGCGATCCACGTCAGCCACCGGCACGTCACCTATCACCGGGTAGACGTGCGCCTTGAGCGAACTCTCCCACTGCTGAGCGGTGCGCTCATTCTTCCAACCCGGCTTCTCCGCAGCGATGCAGAGAGCGGCAACAGTACGAAAGGTACGCTTCTCAGCTTCCGCCTCGGCCTTGCGCATCACCTGACGCTCGCGGGCGCTACGCTTCCGTTCCTCAATAGGATCGCGGCCCTCGTCGAGTAGGGCTCGGGCGGCCTTGGCACGCTTGCGAGCATCGGCCAGCGGCACACCGGCTGGAGGCTCCCCTACTGTCCCGAGACCCATCTCTCGTGACTTCCCGTGCAGCGTGTAGCGGAAAAGCCAGGACTTTGTTTCGCGCTTCTCCCCGTCACGCTCGGTTCCCGGCGCAACTTGCAGATAAAGGCCGTCACCATCTCCAAACCGCACCGGCCGCTTACCCTTAGCAGGGTCATGACGGAGGTTTTTCACCTCAAGCGCAGAGAGCTTACCCACAGCCACCGTCCCAAAAGACTACCCCCAGCCTTACCCCCACCTGTTTTGGGGGTAAAGGTGGATCAAGGTGGACAGACGTAGACACAGATCGCCGCACAAAACATTTATAACCAGTACGTTCTAGACCGCCGTAGATTGATGCAGACGATGCGTTGGTGCCCCCCGGGGGCACCATCAAGCTTTGCTACATCCAATGCTCTGGTGTGTTGAGTATTTTGGAACTCCGAGCCCGGAGTTCACCCTCCAGCTTCACGCAGCAAATTGAGGGGGCCCGGTTCCTCGGATAGCGCGCGGCCTGGGGCAGGATGGAACGCGCCGCCAAGCCGCATAGACATTGCGGCACGACCCTGACGGCCTCGACGCACGCATCAGTCTTCCCTGAAATTTGAACAGATAGACGGTATCGTTTCGCATAGAGAAGAAGAAACAATCTGCCATCGCCGGCTATTTGGTCGTATAGGGAGAAACGTAGATCAATCGGAGGCCTTCCGATGAGCGATTCGCACAATGAGGACAGTCTGACGGCGCTTCAGCTGGAGGAGGCGGAGACCACAGAGGAACGATCAGCGCGGCGCAGCGCTGAAGCGGAGTATCTGCGAATGGCACAGGAGGTCGCGGGGCTCGGCGTCTACTTCAGAAACTTCAAGACTGGCGAAGCTTACTGGTCGGACAAGCTGTTTGATATCAGGGGCTTCGATCCCAAAAATGGCGTCCCAACACTCGAGCAGTCTCGCAGCACAATTCCCGAATCGCATCACATCCTTCCTATTCCCAATCGCCCGATTGTTGAGCCCGGAACGAAAGAAAAGCGATTTTCCATCGAGATGCAGGCTCGTCACGCTCAGACGAACAGCGAGATTTGGCTCAAATCCAAAGGATTGATCACGTTCGACGCCGACGGATCGCCCGAGGTGGTTATTGGCGCCCAGATGGACGTGACTGCAGAGAAGCGAGCGGTAGACGAGATCCGACAAAGCGAGCAGCGACAGAGGCTACTGGCTCGCGAGGTTGACCACCGGTCCAAGAACATCCTGGCGACAGTCTTGTCGGTTGTGCGACTGACGCGAGCTGACAACATCAATGATTTCCGGAGCGCCGTTGAGCACCGCATCTCCGCCCTGGCCAGAGCTCATTCCATCCTTGCGGATCAATCTTGGTCTGGCGCAAGCCTCAGGGAACTCATCCAGGGCGAGATCAGCGCTTTCGATGGTGCCGGCCGATGCTCTCTCGATGGCCCCGATTTGGGTGTCGCATCCACACAGGTGCAGGCGGTCTCGTTGATACTCCATGAATTGACGACCAATGCAGCCAAGTACGGGGCGCTATCTCAGCCCGCGGGCGAAATCCGGATTAGCTGGTCTGAGATGAAGAGAGGCGGCGTACTGATCGAATGGTCGGAGCATGGCTGCCAGAATGTGACCGCGCCGTCCCGCCGAGGGTTCGGCTCCCGTCTGATCGCGGCGACGCTCGGGCATCAGATCGAGGGAGAGATGAGGTCCCTCTGGCGTCCTGAGGGGGCCCTTCACGAGATCATTCTGGGACCGCCAGCACTGACGGATAAACCACCCCGAAAACGGCAGGCAACCGCATCAACCACCGCCAGTGCAGGCTCCATAAACGGCCAGCGTGTACTCATCGTCGAAGACGAGGCACTCATCGCTCTCAGCTTGGAGGAAATGCTACAGAATGCTGGCTGCAATTCTGTGGGCCCTGCCAGCAATGTCGACGAGGCGTTGTCGATCATCGAGCATCACCCAATCGATATGGCGTTGCTCGATTTTAACCTTGGTGGGGAAACAAGCCTCCCCATTGCCCACGCCCTGCGGTTGCGAGGAATTCCCTTCACTTTTTTGACCGGATATAATTTCCTCCCAGACGAGGCAAATTCTATTTGCTCATTTAAATTCATCAACAAGCCAATTCGGCAATCCGATCTGGATAACGCACTGATTCATTTGTCGAGCCTCAAAGATCGAGACAAATAGTTAAGATAAAAACTCACCCGCGTTTCGGGAAGCGCCGCCCGCAACACCGCCGCGGGGTCCGCAAGCGGCGGCTTGAAAGCCACCACATCTACGAGGGCTGAATGGTGCGGGGCGCGCGGCGTCAGCCGCCGGGGGCGGTGGCCCCCAGCACAGCGCGCACCCGCGCCGCGATGCCACCGGCCGCGATGATCGCCGCGACCTCGCCCTGAAAGGGCGGGAAGCGCCAGGATTGCGCGCCCTGGCGGATCACGCCGGCGCCGATGTCGATCTCCGCCCCCTCGCCCGCGGCCAGCGCGCGCGCCGCCTCGGGCGCGACGATCACCGGCAGGGCCAGGTTGATGGCGTTGCGGAAGAAGATGCGCGCCGCGCTTTCGGCGATCACGGCGGCGATGCCCGCGCCGCGCAGCGCCAGCACCGCATGCTCGCGCGACGAACCGCAGCCGAAATTGCGCCCGGCCACCAGGATGTCGCCCGGTGCGATGCGCGCGGCGAAGCCAGGATCGAGACCCTCCAGGCAATGCGTGCCCAGCACCGCCTGGTCCCGCAGCGTCAGGTAGCGGCCAGGGATGATGACGTCCGTGTCCACATGGTCGCCAACCCGGTGGATGCGCCCGGCGATGCTCATGCGATGCCTCCCGCAGCCTGGCCCATGACCTGTTCGGGCGGCACGATCTCACCGGCCACCGCAGCGGCGGCGGCGACCCAGGCATTGGCCAGATAGACGGCGGAATCGGGGTGGCCCATGCGGCCGCGGTAGTTGCGGTTCGTCGTGGCCAGCGCCACCTCGCCGGCGGCGAGAATGCCCATATGGCCGCCGAAGCACGCGCCGCAGGTGGGTGCGGAGACCGCCGCCCCGGCCTCGGCGAAGATGTCGAGCAGCCCTTCCGCCAGCGCCTGGCGCCAGATGCGCTGCGTCGCCGGCACCACCACCATGCGCACATGCGGCGCGACCTGACGGCCGCGCAGCACCTCGGCCACCTGGCGGAGGTCGGTCAGCGTGCCGTTCGCGCAATTGCCGACATAGACCTGGTCCACCCGCGTGCCTGCGATGTCGCCGACCGTCGCGCCATTCGCCGGCGATGGCGGCCGCGCCACCATCGGCTGCAGCGCATCGAGGTCGATCGTCAGGCGATGCGCATAGGTCGCGCCAGGATCGGCCAGCACGGCCGGTCGCGGCGCCATGCCACGGGCCGGCATATCGGCAAGCGACGTCGCGTCGCCTTCGAACACGCACCAATCCGCGCCGGCTTCCACCGCCATGTTGGCAACCGCCATGCGCGCATCCATCGGCAGCGAGGCAACGCCCGGCCCGCCGAATTCCAGCGCGGCATCGAGCGCGCCGTCCGATCCGATGCGGCGGATCAGCTCCAGGATCACATCCTTGCCGCTGACGAAGCGGCCCGGGCGCCCGGTCAGCTCCACGCGGATCGTCGCCGGCACGCGCAGCCAGAGCTTGCCCGTGGCGAGTGCTGCCGCGAGATCGCTCGATCCGAAACCGATGCCGAGCGCGTTGAAGGCGCCGGCCGTGCAGGTGTGGCTGTCGGCGCCGAAGACGATGTCGCCATGCCCGACCAGGCCGAGCTCGGCGATCAGCGTGTGCTCGATGCCGCCGCGGCCGGGGCCGTAGTGATGGCGCAGGCCATATTGCTTGGCGAAGCGCGCGGTCAGGCGCAGCTGCTCGGCGCTTTCCACATCCTTCGCCGGCGCGAAGTGGTCGGCGACGAGCACGATGCGCTCGGGGTCGAAGACGCGCTGCGCGCCCATCGCCGCGAACTGGTTGAAGGCCAGCGGGCCGGAGATGTCGTTCAGCAATACGACATCGGGGCGGATGGTGGCGATCGCGCCGGGCACGACCTCGCCTTCCAGCGCGTGGGCGGCCAGGATCTTCTCGGTGATGGTGCGCGGCGTCATGGGCTTCGCTTCAGGAGGCGCGCCGGACCTTGGCCGGATTGGCCTCGTCCCAGACCTTCTCCGGCATCGGCAACCCTTCGAAGGTCTCGCGGCCGAGCGGGCCGTTGGGCGCGATGCCGAGCCCTTCCAGTACCCACATGAACTGCCGGACGTGCTGCCCGGCATGCCAGACCGTGCGTTCCAGGAATTCGTGCATCGTCTGCTCGCCGTAATAGACGTCGGCGCGGCTCGACCAGTCGCGATCGTGGCCAGGGCCGTCGAACCATGCGTCCATGCGGCGACGCATCGTCTCGGCATAGGCGATGAGCTCAGCGCGGCCGGACTGCGCGGGTTCGGGCACGCGCATATAGCTGTCGAAGGTCAGCGGGATGCCGTCCTCATGCTCGAGGAAGGCGTCGGCGATGTTGGCGATGTGCCAGCCGAGCTGGGCGAAGCTGCGCGGCCGGTTCGGCAATTCGCGCGCCAGCGCCTCATCCGGCATCTGCGCGATGAAGCGCGCAGTGCCGGCGAGCAGGGCGTCCAGGCGCCGGCGCATCTCCGGCACCGGCAGCATCTTCGGCGCGCCATAGGCGATGCCGCAGAGCTGCGCGACGTCGCGCAGGATCTGGCCATTCGCCCAGGCATCGCCGCGCGTGACGATCGGCACCTGCTTCAGGCCGAAGCGATCCAGCTCCTCATAGGCGCTTTCATCCTCCAGGACGTTGCGCGAGAGGAAGGGCACGCCGTGCTTCTGCAGGAACTCCTTCGTGCGCAGGCAGGAGGAGCAGCCGGTCATCCAATAGACGCGGATGGCATCATCCGCCGTGGTCGTTCCCATCCCTCGTTTCCTCTCGTCACGCCGTCTTTGTCTGAAGGCCGGCCAGATAGGCGATCACCTCGTCGCGCGTCACGACATCACCATACTTCGCGTTGATGTCGAAGAGGTTGGCGTCATGCGGCCCGTCATGGCGGTCGCCGACGCATTCCTGCGGCACGACGACACGGTAGCCATGCTGCACGCCATCGAGCGCGCCGGCCCGCACGCAGCCGCTGGTGGAACAACCCGCGAGGATCAGCGTGTCCACGCCGAGCGCGGCCAGCATGGGCGCGAGCGGCGTGCCGAAGAAGGGGCTCGGATACTGCTTCACCAGCACAACCTCCTCCGGCAGCGGCGCGACCTTCGGATCGATCTGCGCCAGCGGTTCGCCGGCGACCATCTTCCTGAGCGCCGGGACCTTCCGCACGAACCAGCCGCCATCGGCGCCGGAGGGATGGTACTCGACGCGGGTGTGGATCACCGGCACGCCAGCGGCGCGTGCGGCGGCCAGCAGCGGCACCGTGTCGGCCACCGCGCGCACCACGCCTTCCGCGAAGAAGGGCGAGCCCGGCGTGGTGTAGGCCAGGGTGAAGTCAATGACGATGACGGCCGGCTTCGTGCCGTAGCCGACCTTGCCGTCGAAGACGCCGACATAGTTCTGCTCGCGGGTCACGGTCATGGCGGTGTCTCCTCAGGCCTCGTCGGGGAAATGGCAGGCAGCGAGATGCGCGGCGCCGCCGGCGGGTGCCAGCGCCGGATCCTGCTGCACGCAGGCGCGCGGCAGCTGGGCGCCGGCTGCCTCCATGGTGTCGCCGCCGCGGGCCGCGACCAGCCGCGCGCGCGGGCAGCGCGGATGAAAGCGGCAGCCTGTGGGCAGCGCAGCGGCGCTGCCGATCTCGCCGATCGGGCGGATGCGCGGGCGGTCGCGCTCCTTCGCGGGATCGGGGCGCGGCACCGCAGAGAGCAGGGAGACCGTGTAGGGATGCCGCGGCGCGCTGTAGAGCGCATCGCGCGGCGCCATTTCCACCACGCGGCCGAGATACATCACCGCGACGCGGTCGCTGACATGGCGCACCACGGCCAGGTCATGCGCGATGAACAGGAAGGCGACACCGGAGCGCGCCTGGATCTCCGCCAACAGGTTCAGGATCTGCGCCTGGACGGAGACATCGAGCGCGCTGACTGGCTCATCCAGCACGACCAGCGCAGGGTCGAGCGCGATGGCGCGCGCGATGCCGATGCGCTGGCGCTGCCCGCCCGAGAATTCATGCGGGTAGCGCGCAGCCATCGCGGCCGAGAGGCCGACGCGCCCGAGCATATCCGCCGCGCGGCGCGTGGCCTCGGCACGTGGCACGCCATGGGCCAGCATCGGCTCCGCGATGATCGCGCCAGCCGTCATGCGTGGGTCGAGCGAACCATAGGGGTCCTGGAAGACCATCTGCATGCGCGGCCGCAGCGCGCGCAGCGCAGCGGCAGAGGCGGCGGTGACATCCTGCCCGTCGAAGCGCACGCGACCCGCGCTCGGTTCGATCAGGCGGAGAACCAGGCGGCCCAGCGTGCTTTTGCCGCTGCCGGTCTCGCCGACCAGGCCGAGCGTCTCGCCGCGCGCCAGCGTGAAGGAGACGCCGTCCACCGCCCGCACCTCGGGGCGAGGCGCGCCAAACAGGGCGCGGCCGCCGCCGAAGCTGCGGCGCAGCGCCTCCACTTCCAGCAGCGCGCTCATGCGATGGCCTCCAGCGCGCCCTGGCGGTGGCAGGCGGCCAGATGCCCCGTTCCGATCAGCTCAGGCCGCGCGCTGCGGCAACCGGCGGCATCCGACGCCGCGAAGCAACGCGGCGCGAAGGCGCAGCCCGGCGGGCGCCGTGCCGGCTCGGGCGGGTTGCCGGCGATCGGGGCGAGCTTCGTGCCGCTCGGCGCATCCAGCTCCGGAATGCTGCGGAACAGCGAGATCGTGTAGGGATGTCGCGGTGCCGCGAAGACCTCGGCAACCGTGCCGGTTTCCACAACGCGGCCGGCATACATCACTGCGACGCGATCGGCCTGGCGCGCGACCACGCCAAGGTCATGGGTGATGAGCACCATCCCCATGCCCTCCGCCGCGCGCAGATCACCCAGCAGGTCCAGCACCTGCGCCTGCACCGTGACGTCGAGTGCTGTGGTCGGCTCATCCGCGATCAGCACGCGGGGGCCGAGCGCGATGGCCATGGCGATCAGCACGCGCTGGCGCATGCCGCCCGAGAATTGGTGCGGGTAGTCATCCACGCGGCGCGCAGGGTCTGGGATCTGTACCCGCGCCAGCAGCGCCACCGCCCTCTCCCGCGCCGCGCTGCGGCTGATGGGCAGATGGGCGCGCAGCACCTCAGTTATCTGCTCGCCCACAGTGAAGACGGGGTTGAGGCCGGTCAGCGGGTCCTGGAAGACCATGCCGATGCGCGCGCCGCGGCGGCGGCGGAGCTCCGCGGGCGGTAGTTGCAGCAGGTCCTCGCCCTCCAGTAGCGCCTGGCCGGCGATGACGCGGCCGGGCTTCGGCAGCAGGCCGAGCGCGGAGGTGAAGGTGACCGTCTTGCCCGAGCCGCTCTCGCCCACAACGGCCAACGTCTCTCCGGCAGCAACCTGCAGCGAGACATCCTCGACCAGGCGCACCGCGCCCTTCTCGCCGGGGACTGCGGCCGTCAGGCCGCGGAGTTCGAAGGCGGCGGTCACAGCAGCTTGCCCGTGTTGCGGCGCATCTGCGGATCGAGCGTGTCGCGCAGCCCGTCACCCAGCAGGTTCAGCACCACGACGGTGAAGGCGATGCAGAGCCCGGCCGAGAGCGAGATCAGCGGATTGGTGGTGATCGAGGTCTGCCCTTCGGCGATCACATTGCCCCAGGTCGGCGTCGGCGGCTGCACGCCGAGGCCGAGGAAGGAAAGCCCCGCTTCCGCCAGGATCGCGGTCGCCGCGCTGACGGTCGCCACCACGATCACCGGCGGCAGCGCATTCGGGATGACGTGGCGCAGCACGATTTTCCAGGGCGTGAGGCCGATGGCGCGCGACGCCTCGATGAAGGGGCGCGGGCGGATGGTCAGCACGACAGAGCGCATCACCGCGGCAACGCGCGGCGTGTAGGCGATGGCGACCGCGAGGATGATGGAATCGAGCGTGTTGCCCCGTGCCGCGACCAGCGCCAGCGCCAGCAGGAAGGAGGGGAAGGCGAGCATGATGTCGATCAGCGCGACCAAAGCGCGTTCCAGCCATCCGCCGGCATAGCCCGCAACCGCGCCGATGACGGTGCCGAGGCTGAGGGAGATCAGCACCACGAAGAAACCGACCTGGAGCGAGACCTGCGCGCCATGGATCAGGCGAGAGGCGACGCAGCGCCCGAACTGGTCGGTGCCGAGCCAGTAGGTGGCGGATGGCGGCGCCAGATTGTTCATCAAATCGGTGCGCGTCGGCGAATGCGGCGCGATCCAGGGCGCGAACAGCGCCACCAGGACCAGCAGCGCGATGCCGACAGCCCCGATCATGAAGCCGGGATGGCGCATATAGCGGCGGATGGCGGCGCGGCGGCGCGCAGCGGCCTCGGCGGCAGCGTCGATCTGTTCGGCGGCTGCACTCATCGGCGGCGGAGCCTCGGGTCAATCGCGCCGTAGAGCAGGTCGAGCGCGGTGTTGAGCAGCACGACGGCCGCCGCCAGCACCAACACGCCCGCCTGCACCAGCTGGTAGTCGCGCGCCAGGATGGCCTTGAGGATGGTGGAGCCAAGACCAGGGCGGCTGAACACCGCTTCGACCAGGATCGCATTGCCGAGCGACCAGGCGAAGGTCACGCCGATCACCGCCAGCACCGGGATCAGCGCGTTGCGGAAAGCGAGCTTCCAGACGATGCGACGTTCCGGCACGCCCATGGCGCGTGCGACGCGGATGTGGTCCTGCCCGAGCACTTCCAGCATGGCCGAGCGCGTGAGCCGCGCGATGTACGCTGCGACCGATAGGCCCAGCACCAGCGCCGGCAACGCCATGTGATGCAGCGCAAGCCAGAAGCCGGGCTGGCTGGTCGCGCCGAGCGCAGGAAACAAGCCGAGCGCATGGGAGAAGGTGAGGATCGCCACCAGCCCGACCCAGAAGACGGGGAAGGAGATGCCGCCGAGCGCCACGAGCATCACGGCGACATCCACCGCGCTGCCCTGGCGCACCGCCGCGATGATGCCGAGCGGCACGCCTGCCAGCACCGCGACCAGCATCCCCGCCACGGCCAGTGCGGCAGAAGGCGGCACCGCCGCCCAGATCTCCGCCAGCGCCGGCTGCCCGGTGACGACGGAACTGCCGAGATCCCCCTGCGCCGCGCGGGCCAGGAAGACGAAGTATTGCTGCCAGACCGGCAGATCCAGGCCGAGGCGCGCGCGCAAAGTGGCGAGCGCCTCGGCGGTTGCGAAGTCGCCCAGCATGTACAGGGCGGGATCACCCGGAATGGCCCTCATCAAGAAGAAGGCCACCGTGACGATCCCGACCAGCGCGACGGCGAGCTGACCGACGCAACGGGCGACGTAGAACAGCATCAGGCGCCGCGCAGCGAGACCGGCGAGACATTCACCGTGAACAGGCTGTTCTGCACGAAGCCCTGCACCGTCGGGCCATGCGCGATGAACAGCCGGTCCGCGTAAAGCGGGATCACGGGCAGGTCGTCCATGGTCTGGCGCAGCAGGCGGTTATAGACCGCGCGCCGGCCGGCAAGGTTCGGCGCCCGTGCGGCTTCCGCCAGCAGCTCGTCCGCACGGTCGTAGCGCGAGGTGTTGAGCCCCGGCGGATGGCTGCGCGTGTGGTACAGCGTGACCAGCGGGCTGTCCGGGTCGGGCGGGCCGACGACGGCGGTGATGCAGGACTGCACATTGCCGCTGCTGCGCGCCTGGACATAGGCGCCACGCTCCAGCACGCGCACCGTCGCCTGGATGCCGACCTGCTGCAGATCGTTTGCCACCGCGACCGGGAAGCGGTCGAAGGGGTTGAGGCCGACAGTCGTGATCTCGAACCGGAAGTTCGAAACACCGGCCTCGCGCAGCAGGGCGCGGGCACGGTCGGGATCGAAGGCGTAGCGCGGCACGCCGTCTTCGCTGAATTCCTGGAAGGTCGAGGTCAGCACACTGGTCGCCTCGAACTTCGTGCCGCGGAAGAAGCCGTCGATCAGCGCGCGGCGGTTGATCGCATGCGCCATCGCGCGGCGCACGCGCACATCGCGCAGCGGCCCGGCAGTGGTGTTCAGCACCAGGTTGACCGTGTTGTTCGCCGGCCGGTCGAGCACGTTGATGCCCTGCACCCGGCGCAGCCGCTCGATCACTTCCGGCGTCTGCAGCGCGTAGAAGATGTCGAGCTCGCGATTCTCCAGCGCGATGGCCGCGGCGGTCTCGTCGCGGACGATGCGGAAGATGACATCCGTCAGCGTGGAGGGGCCAGCGAAGTAGGCCGGGTTCGCGGTCAGCCGCACCTCATTGCCGGTCGTCCAACGGTCGAAGACAAAGGGCCCGGTGCCGATCGGGTTCATGCTGTAGCGCTCGCCGATCTCGGTGACGGCGCGGCGCGAGACGATCCAGCCCTGGTTGAAGGCGCAGAGCTTGTGCAGGAAGCCGGAATTCGGCTCGTTCAGCACGATGCGGACCGTCATCGGGTCCGGTGTCTGGACTTCCTTGATGCTCGCCAGCTGGCCGCGATAGAGGCTGCCCGTGGCAGGGTCGAGCACGCGCTCCAGCGAGAACTTCACGTCATCCGAAGTGAAGGCGCCGTAGTTCTTGTGCCAGGTGACGTTCGGGCGCAGACGGAAGGTCCAGACCGTACCATCGGCCGAGACCTCATGGCTGGTCGCGAGATCGGGTACGATCGCGTTCGTCGCCTGATCATACTGCACCAGGCCGCTATAGATGTGGCTGGCGATGGACTGGTTCTCGTTCTGGAAGATCCGCGCCGGATCCAGCTGCGAGATGTCCGAACCGAAGCGCACGCGCAGCGTGCGCGAGCCCTGCGCCAGCACCGGCGCGCCGAAGGCACCGCCGAGCGCGAGACCCGCCGCGCCCGTCAGCAATCCGCGCCGGCCGAAACCGGGCAGCATTCGCATCTCATCCATTCTCGAGCTCTCCCTTGTTGTTCAGTGGCTCCGCGGCCGGGTGCGCCGGCCGGAGTTCCTTGGGCCAGTCGCGCGGCAGGCGCGCGGCGGCGGCGGCCATCGCGGCAGCCAGCTCGGCCGCGCGCTGCGCGTGGCGATCGGGCGCCGTCATGCGGGCCTCCGCGCACGCCAGGGGGTGGCGGCCTCATAGGCCATGGCGAGGCGGAACAGCGCGGCGTCATGCCCCGCGCGCGCCATCGCGTGCCAATGCAGCGGCAAGCCGCCGCGCGAGAAGCCGTTGCATTGCACGAGCGCCGGCAGGCCCGCGAGGCTCGCCGGGGTCAGCATGGTCTCGCTGGTATAGGCGGTGGATTCGGGCTCGACGCCAAGCCGCGGCGGCAGGTGCAGCGCGCCGAGGCTGAGGATCACGTCATGCTCGGCCCAGAGCTTGTCCATCGCCTCCGTGAAGGCGCGCCGGAAGCGCTGCGCGGCGAGGTAATCCACCGCGCGCACGCCGATGCCGGCCAGCAGCTTGTCGCGCAGCGCGGCGCCCATGAGCTCCGCGCTGTCGCGCAAATCCTGTTCATGGATCGCCGCGGATTCCGCGGCACCGATCAACCGCGCCGCGTCGAGGCAGGCCGAGGCCGGCCAGGGAAGCGCGACATCGCGGAGCTGCGCACCGAGGCGGGACAGGACCGCAAGCCCCTCCTCCAGAGCGGCAGCCAATTCGGGGTCGGGGGCAGGGAAACCAGGCCCGGGGTCGCGCAGCACGCCGATGCGCAAGCCGGCCACACCGGCGCTGCCTTCGGCGCGCAGCTGCGTGCCGCAGACGGCGTCGAGCACGATCGCGACGTCCTCGGCTGTCCAGGCGATCGGGCCGGGGCGGTCCATCGAGAAGGTGTTGGGCAGCGCGCCATCCAGTGGCAGGCGCCCTGGCGTCATCACCACGCCGCAGCAGCCGGTGGCGGCCGCGGGCAGGCGGACGGAGCCAGTGGTGTCGGAGCCCACCGCGAACAGCGTCATGCCGGTGGCCACCGCGACACCAGCGCCGGTCGAGGATCCGCCGGTGAAGCGCGAAGTGTCCCAGGGGTTGCGCGCGGGCGGGGCGGGCAGGTCGAAATGCTCGGCGCCGGTGCCGGTGCCGTACTCCCAGGTGGCCAGCTTGCCGAGCAGGACCGCGCCGGCGGCGCGGATCTGCGCGACAAGCGCAGCGTCGGCGGATGCAACGCGGCCCGCGCGCAGGCGCGAATTCGCGGTGGCGGGCAGGCCGGCGACGTCGAAGGTGTCCTTGATCGCCCAAGGGATGCCGCCGAGCGGCCCCTGGCGCGGCGCGGCGGCAGCCCGCTCGGCACCGGCCGTGTCGAGATGCAGCACAGCATGCAGGGTGGGGTTGCGGTGCTCGATCGCCTCAAGGCAGCGGGCCAGCAGGGCGGCGGGGGTCAGGCTGCCGGCGGCCAGCGCGCCGAGGGCGTCGGCGAGGGTGAGCGGCCCTGATTGTATGCAACTCGTATGCAAGGCGCTGCTCATGCCGCCTGCCCCGCGACATGCCCGCGCGCCATGCCGGCCAGGAAGACGGCGCGCCCGGCCTGCACATGCGCGCGCATCACGGCGCCGGCCCAGGCCGCATTGCCGGCGGTGATCGCGGTGATCATCTCGCGGTGCTGGTCGAGGCTGCGGCGCAGGCCGCCAATATCGAAATTGCGGAAGTTCCGGACCACCATCGGCGTCAGCGCCAGGCTGGCCAGGATGGCGCGGCAACGCTGCTGACCGCTCATCTCCCACAGCGCCTCGTGAAAGCGGAGATTGGCGCTCGACACCACCTCGAGCGCCGCGAGGTCGCCGGCCGGCATCGCGGCCTCCGCGGCCTCACAGGCCGCTGCCATGACGGTCAGCGGGCGCCGGTCCGGCGCGGTCGCCGCCCGCTCGGCGGCATGGGATTCGAGCAGCGCGCGGAGGTCGAAGATCTCCTCGATGTCGCGCACGGACCATTCGGTGGCGAAGGCGCCCTGGTTCGGCACAACCCGGAGCCAGCCCTCCGCATCCAGGCGGCGCAGCGCTTCCCGGACCGGGGTGCGGCTGACGCCGAGCTGCGCGGCAAGCTCCTCCTCCCGCAGGTGGGAGCCCGGCGGGTAGGTGCCGTCGGTCAGCCGACGGCGTAGCGTCAGATAGGCCTGTTCCCAGGCGGTCGCCATGCCTCTCCCCAACCGCTGCGAAGCCCCATGGGAAACCCCAAGGACTACTCTTGCAGCATGCAGTTCTTTTGACGTTGTATGCAACGAGGAACACTAACGCAAGCCAATGTTACGCCGGCTTCATGGAGATCAACATGCCCCGCCAGTCGCTGAAGCCCCTTCTCGCCCGCGGCAAGTGCCTTGTCGCCCCGGGCGTCTTCGATCTGCTCTCGACGCATATCCTGAACCAGCACGGCGCCGAGGCGACCTACATGACCGGCTTCGGGGTCACCGCGTCGTATCTCGGCCTGCCCGATACGGGGCTTGCCACCTACACCGAGATGCTCGACCGCGCGCAGCGTATCGCCGCCTTCTCCAAGGCGCCTGTCATCGCCGATGCCGATACCGGCTATGGCGGCCTGCTGAACGTCGCCCACACGGTGCGCGGCTATGAGAATGCCGGGATCGCCGCGATCCAGCTCGAGGATCAGGAATTCCCGAAGAAGTGCGGCCATACGCCGGGCCGGCGCGTCATCCCGCTCGCCGACATGGTCCGCAAGATCCAGGTCGCGGCCGATGCGCGTTCCTCGGCGGATTTCCTGATCATCGCGCGCACCGATTCGCGCACCTCGCTCGGCCTCGATGAAGCGCTGCGCCGCGCGGAGGCCTTCGCGAAGGCCGGCGCCGATATCCTGTTCGTGGAAAGCCCAGAGAGCGAGGCCGAGATGGAAGCGATCGGCCGCGCCTTCCACCAGCCGCTGCTGGCCAACATGGTCGAAGGCGGGCGCACGCCCGTCCTGCCGCGCGCGCGCCTTGCGGAGCTCGGCTTCCAGGTTGCGATCTACCCGGCCGCCGGCTTCCTCTCGACCTCGGCCGTGCTCGATCAGATGTACCGGCACCTGACCACGACGGGCAGCAGCCTCGATGCGCCGGTGCCGGTCTTCGACTTCAAGAAGCTCACCGAGATCATGGGCTTCCCCGAGGTGCACGCCTTCGAGAAGCGCTGGGCCGAAACCAACTGAGACGCGGGCGGCTGGTGCGCTCAGCCCTGATCGCCCGCCGCCCAGCGTGCCTCCGCCGCCATCGCGGCGGAGGTGCCGACCACCTCGTCGCGGAGCATGGACGGGGCGAGTTCGGTGGCCATCGCCGTGCTGTCGCCGGCCTGCAGCACCGCCGCGAAGGCGCGCGCCATGCCGGCAATCGCGGCACGCTGCGCATCGCCGGGATAGATCACGACGCGCAGCCCGAGGGCGGCCATTTCGTCGAGCGCCATCGGCAGGCCGCGCGCGCTCATGCTCGCATTGAACAGGAGTGGTGCGGGCGCGAGCCGTGCGGCGGCCGCGCGGATGCTCGCGACATCCTCGAGACCCTCGACGAAGGCGATATCGGCGCCGGCCGCGAGATAGGCGCTCATCCGCGCCAGCGCCGCTTCCAACCCTTCGGCCTTCAACGCATCGGTGCGCGCGATCAGCAGCGGGCCGCCGGGCGGACAGGCCTCGCGCGCCGCGCGCAGCCGCGCCAGCATCTCGGCCTGCGGCACCACCTGCACGCCTTCGAACAGCCCGCAGCGCTTCGGGAAGGGCTGATCCTCCAGGTGCAGTGCCGCGACGCCAAGCCGCGCGAAGCGCCGCACCGTCTGCGCGACATTCAGCAAGCCGCCATAGCCCGTATCGGCATCCGCGATCACCGGCACAGGGCCGGCGGCGTCCACGATCTCGCCGATCCGCGCTTCCATCTCCGCCAGCGCCAGGATGCCGAGATCGGGATGCCCTGCAGCGCGCGCGATGGCACCGCCCGAGGCATGCAGCGCCGTAGCGCCGGCGGCCTGCGCCAGCTTCGCCGAAAGCCCGTCCCAGACGCCGGGCGCCAGCACGGGCCTGGCAGCAGCGGCCTGCATCAGCGCGCGCAGGCGCGCCGCGGCGCTCGTCTCGGTCATCACCTGGCCTCCGGCAGCAGCCGCCGGCGCCGCGCTGGGTGCGCCGCAATGCGACGGCACTTGCATACGGACCTGCGGTTCGATATGGCGAACACAGTTCGGAGATGACCGGATGCCACCCGCCCCCGTCAAGTCCGCCACACGCGCGCTCGATGTGCTGGAGCTGCTGGCGCAGCAACAGCAGCCGCTGGCGCATGGCGAAATCGCGCAGGCGCTCGCCATGCCGAAATCGAGCCTGACGGAACTGCTCACCACCCTCGAAGCGCGCGGCTATGTGGCGATGGAGGCGGAGCGCTACCGCCTCGGCCCCGCGCTGCTCTCGCTGGCCGGCACGCTGCTGCGCCGGACGGATGTGGTGCGCGTCGCGCAGCCCATCATCGCCGCCTTGATGATGCGCACCAGCGAATCCGCCGCGCTGGTGCTGCGCCAGGGCACGGAGGTCGTGGTGGTCTGCAAGGAGAATTGCGACCAGGCGATCCTGGTGTCCGCGCAGCTCGGCCAGCGCGGCCCCATCAACAACTCAGCCGGCGGCAAGGCGATCATGGCCTTCCTGCCGAAGCCAGAGCAGGAATCCTGGCTCGCTTCGGGCAAGCTGCTCCGCCAGACGCCGCATTCGGTGACGGACCCGGAGGCGATGCGGCGCGAATTGGCGGCCATCGCCCGGGGCGGCATCTCCTACGCCAGAGAAGGCATGTTTCCTGGCATCATCGCCATGGGCCTGCCCGTCTTCGACGCCACAGGCAATCCATGCGCCGGGGTTTCGGCCTCCATACCGACACTGCGTTTCGACAAGGCGCGCGAGACGCGCGTGGCGGCGGCACTGCGCACTGCGGCCGCGGACATCTCCGCGGCCCTTGGTTTCAAGAAAAACGGGAGGAGATCCGCAGCGTGACAAGCGGACAGACCATCGCCGAGAAAATTCTCTCGCGCATCTGCGGCCGCCGTGTGGCGGCGGGCGAGATCGTGATGCCGGAGGCCGAGCTGGTCACGGTGCATGACTGGTACACGGTGAACGCCTTCCGCACGCTGGAGGAGTACGGCGTCAAGCGCGTGCACGACCCCGCGCGCGTGCTGCTGGTGACAGACCATGAGCCGCTGGCGGTCTCGCCGCAGGCCTTTGCCCGCCAGCAGGCGGTGCGCGGCATCGCGCAGCGCTTCGGCGTGGCGCATCGCGATTCCGGCCGCGGCGGGCTCGGCCATGTCTTCCCGGTTGAGGAAGGCCTGGTCACGCCGGGGATGTTCGTCTTCGCCTATGATCCGCATGTGACGAATTACGGCGCCATCGGCGCGCTTGGCGTCGCGGTGCTGACCGAGATTCCGGAAGTGCTCGCCTGCGGCTCCGTCTGGCTGCAGGTGCCGGAGACGCTCCGCGTCGAGATCACCGGCCGCCTGCCCTTCGGCGTGTTTGCCCGCGACGCGGCGCAGAAGCTGATCGGCTCCCACGACGCCGCGCTGTTCGAGGATGCGGTGGTGGAATTTGGCGGGCCGGGCCTCGCCGCGCTGCCGATGGATGCGCGGCACACGCTCTGCAACACGCCGGTCGAGCTCGGCGCCGTCTCCTCCGTCGTGGAGCCGGATGCGCGGTGCCTTGAGTATGTGCGCGCCCGCGCGCAGCGGCCGATGCATGCGGCGCTGCCCGATGCGGATGCCAATTACCGCGCGCGCGTCACGCTGGATCTCTCGGCGCTCGCGCCGCAGGTTGCGCTGCCGCCCACGCCCGACAATGTCGTGGATGTGACGGAGGTGGCCGGCCGGCCGATCGAACACGCCTTCATCGGGTCCTGCGCCTCCGGGATGCTGGATGATCTGCGCGTGGCGGCAAGCGTGCTGCGCGGCCGCCAGGTGGCGCCGGGCGTGCGCTTCATCGTCACCCCGGCGACGCAGCAGGTTGCGGTGGACGCCACGGCGGAGGGGCTGATGGAGGTCTTCCACCGCGCTGGCGCGATGGTCACCGCGCCCGGCTGCGGCGTCTGCGCGGGCGGGCGCATCGGCGGCGTCGCCGCCGGCGAACGGTCCATCGGCACGGGCACGCGCAACGAGCCAGGGCGGCTTGGCGCGCATGAGGCAGTGCTCCATATCGCAGGCCCCGCGACCGTCGCGGCCTCGGCCGTTGCGGGCGCCATCACGGACCCGCGCCCCATGCTGCGCGAAGCCGGCTGGAGGGAAGCGGCATGAACGAGTTGGTCATGCGCGGACGCGCCTGGGTCTATCCCGACAATGTCGCCATCGATGGCGACCTGATGGCGCTGGAATGGGCGCTGAAGCGCGAGACGCGGCCGGAGGTGCTGAAGGACCACGTCTTCGCCGGCCTCGACCCTGATTTCCCGAAGCGCGCGCGGCCCGGCGATATCGTCGTGGGTGGCCGCCGCTTCGCGCAAGGCAATGCGCATATCCAGGGCATGATCGGCCTGAAGGGCTGCGGCGTCGGGCTGGTGGCGGAGAGCATTCCCATCGGCTCCTTCCGCAATGCGCTGGCCGCCGGCCTGCCCGTGCTGCCGCGCTGCCCCGGCGTGCGCGCGATGTTCGAGAATGAGGATGAGATCGAGGTGGATTTCGCCGCCGCGCGCATCCGCAACCTGACCCGCGGCACGGACGCCACCTTCCCGCCCTTGGCCCCCCACCTGATCGAGATGCTGCGCGCGGGCGGCTGGGGCCCTATGTTCCGCCGCCGACTCGACGCGCAGGCCGCTGCCTGAACCTGGGAGAGAACAGATGACCTCCATGCGCTTCCATCGCCGCGCGCTGCTGGCCGCCGCCGGCGCCCTGCCCGCATCGCTCGCCCTGCCTGCGTTGGCGCAGGCCTATCCCTCCCGCCCGGTGCGGGTGGTCGTGCCCTTCCCGCCCGGCAACACCAGCGACATCCTGGCCCGGCTGGTGGCGGAGGATCTGCAGGCGCGCAACGGCGTGACGGTGGTGGTGGAGAACCGCGCCGGCGCCTCTGGCGCGCTGGGCGTGCAGGCGGTCACCGGCGCGCGGCCGGATGGCTATACGCTGCTCTGCACCACGCAGTCGCCGCTGGTGGTCAATCCGCCGCTGACGCGCAACCTGCCCTATGACCCGATCCGCGACCTGACGCCGATCGGCGTCTTCGCCCGCAACGGCTTCGTCCTGTGCGTCTCGCCGAACTTCCCGGCGCGCACCATGGCCGAAGCGGCCGCGGTGCTGCGCGCCGCCCCCCCTGGGCGCTTCACCGCTGCCAATCCGGGCCTCGGGACGATGAGCCATCTGGCGATGGAACTGCTCGGCCTCTCGCTCGGCACCAAGATCGAATCCGTGCCCTATCGCGGCAGCGCGCAGGCGCTGACGGACCTCGCCGCGGGGCGCGTGGACCTGATGATCGACGGCTTCGCCTCTGCCGTGCCGCAGGCGCGCGGCGGCACGGTGCGCGCGCTGGCGCTGATCCAGCCCGGCCGGTCGGATCTGGTGCCGGAAGTGCCCGGCATGGCCGAGAGCGGCGTGCCGGAACTCGCCACCATGGAGGCGCTGTCCTGGACGGCGATGCTCGCCCCCGCCAACACGCCGGCCGAGGTCGTCACTTGGTGGGTCGAGGCGCTGCGGCGCGTGATGTCGGATGCCGGCATCGCGCGGCGCCTCGCGCAGACCTTCATCGGCGCCTTCCCGCCCGAGGCGCCGGCCGCCTTCGGCGCCGAGATCGCGCGCGATCTGGCGAAGTGGACCCGCGTGGTGCGCGAAGCGCGGATCGAGCAGCAGTAACAGCCAGGCGTCACGACCTTGCATCCAGCGCGGCAGGCCGCGCCATCCAGGCCCTGAGGCCGGATGGCGCGGCGAGGCAAACCAGCTCTCCGCACCGCACGCCGCACTGCCCCCATCGCCGGCCACGCCAGTAACGATATCGTTCCATTCCGCCCTCGCCCCAAGATGCGCCGACCGGCGCATCGTGCCGGCGGTACAGCGCGCGGCTTTGACCCGTCGCGCCGACTGAGAGCCTCCCATGCGGTAGCAGCGCCGTCCTGCCCGGATAGCGCCATGGGGATGATCCGGTGAGCGGCGACGCCACGCCTCCCAGCCAAGGTCGGTCGCGCCGCGGCCTCAGCGGAGCTGTCGCAGCCTTGCTTCCCCTGGCCGCGGTCGCCGGCTTGGCGGTGCTGGCCGCACTCTCCACCGTGGGATCCTCGGAAGAGGCACGGCTGGACAGCGCGGCGCGAGCCCTGGCCAACACCGTGGACGGCAAGCTTGGTGCCTCCATCGCTGAACTCCGGGTTCTGGCCGGTTCACGCGCCTTGGATGCCGGGGCCGATCCACAGCACGCGATCGCACGCTTCCGCGAGATCGGCCTCGAACTGGGCGGGCCGATCATCGTGCTCAGCCCGCCATCCGACTACGCTGCACAGGGCCTGCAGCCGGGCGTCGCGGCGGGGCTGTTGGCAGCGCTGCGCGAACCGATCGCCCGCGTCCTCGCCTCCGCCCAGCCGGTCGTGTCGGATCTCGTCACCGGCAGCGCCGATGCTCAGCCCGTGGTCGCGGTCATGGTGCCGGTGTTGCGCGATGGCGAGGTGCGGCGAGTGCTGGCGCTTCTGCTGAATCCGGCCGACTGGCAGGTGCTGCTGGCGCGGCAGGAGCTGGAGGATGGCAGATTCGCAGCCATCCGCGATGCCGGGCTACGGCTGCTGGCCTCGTCCCGCGATCCGGACGGGCAGCAAACTGGCAAGCCCGCGCCGTATTGGCTGGCCGCGGCCATCGAAGGCATGCCGCGCGCCCTGGCCATCGGGCGCAACGCCGAGGGGATCGCAAACGTCTATGCAATCGCGCGGCCGGCGCTGGCGCCTGGCTGGAGTGTCGCGGTCGGTCAGTCGCTGGAACAGCAGCGCAAGATCGTGTGGCGCGCCGTGTATTGGATGCTGGGTGGCGGCGCCGCCTTCGGGCTTGGCATCGCAGTCGCGGTGTGGGCGAGCCGACGAGAGGCGCTCCGTGAGGCGCGCCGCGAAGCCGAGCTGCTCCGGACGGGGCGCGCGCAGGTGCTGCGCCTGCTGGGCGGCCTGCCTGCCGTGATCTTCCACCGCGAGATGTATCGCGACGGCTCCTCGCGGCTGCTGTATCGCGGCGGCGACTTCGAGGGCGTGACCGGCTGGCCCGTGACCGATCCGCGCCAAGACGACGCCCTGCGTCGCCACGCCTATCCTGGCGACAAGCTATTGCCCGACCAAGCCGAGCCGCTGTGGCGCGACGGGCAGCTCCGCTACCAGTGGCGGCTTATGCAACCGGATGGTGGCTTGCGTTGGATGAGCACCCTGGTGCGCGTGCTCGACCGGCCAGGCGATGATCGCATCGAGATCGTTGGCTACAGCCTCAACATCACCGCCGAGCAGGAGGCCAGGGCCCGCGCGCTCGGGGCGGCGAAGCTCGCCTCGCTCGGCGAGATGGCGGCGGGGCTCGCGCATGAGCTGAAACAGCCACTGCAGAGCATGTCGCTGGCGGCCGAGATCGGGTTGCTGGCGGCGGCGCGGCACGACCATGCGGATGTCACGCGGCGGCTCGCGACGATCGTCGGCCAGGCGCAGCGCGCAAGCTACCTGATCGAGCGGCTGCGGCGCTTCGCCAGCGGTGCCGGCCAGCGGGCTGCCACCGACCATGTCGACCTGACCAAAGTGGTGGACAGCACCCTGCTGCTGGCCGGCAGCGCGCTGTCCGACGCCGGCGTCACGGTGGAGGTGACGCTGGACCAGCCCGCGCCAATCATTCGCGGCGAGGCGGTGGCGCTCGAGCAGGTGCTCACCAATCTGCTGCTCAACGCCGCGGATGCGCTGACAGCACAGCCCCCAGGCGCGCCGCGGCGGATCAGGATCACGGCCGCTGAAGGCACCGATGGGATGGTGCGGATCACCGTCGCCGATACCGGCGGCGGCATCCCGGCCGAGATCCTCCCGCGGCTCTTCGAGCCTTTCGTGACGACCAAGGGGCCTGACAAGGGAACCGGGCTCGGCCTGTCGCTCTGCCACGGCCTGGTCACGGAGATGGGCGGGACCATTGAGGCCCACAATGACGTAGCGGGCGCGGTGTTCGTGCTGACGCTGGCCGCGGCCCAGGCGCCTGAGCGGCCCTGAGGTCAGTCACCACAACTCGCCATTTATAAGCCTCGCATATTCACGTCGCCCCACCATTCTACTCGCGCTCCGATCTCTAGCGATTGGCGGCGGGGCTCCCGCCAGTGGCTGTGAGGGGGCTGCGGCATCGCCTGTCGGTTGGATGGGGACCCAAGGGAGAACAGGGCGTGTGCGGCGTGCCGAATGATCATCATGCGAGCGTGCCGGGCTTCGCGATGGGGGATTCGCAATCGGTTGCGCAGCCCGGCGCTGCGGCACCACCGGCGCCGCTCAGCATCCTGGTCGTCGATGATGATCGCGTCGTCGGGCAGCTGCTGGCCGAGGGGCTTGCGGTGATGGGCCATGCGGTTGCGGTCGCCCAATCCGCCAACGAGGCCTTGCACCTACTGCAGGACCGCCACGACATCGGTGTCGTCGTGTCGGACATCCGCATGCCGGGCAACACTGGGCTGGACCTCGCGCTTGAGGTTGCCACGCGGATCGAGGATGCGCGCGCGGCCTCGATCATCCTCATCACCGGCCATGCGACGCGGGAGGAGGCTGCCACGGCCCTGCGCCTCGGCGCCACCGCGGTCCTCAGCAAGCCCTGCCGGCTGGCGGAGCTGGTCAGCGCCGTCGAGAAGGGGCTGGAGACAGCGCGCAGGCGCCGCAGTGGCGCCCAGCACGCCGCCGAGCGGGCGCCGAGCTAGCCCGGTCTAGCTGGCAGCAGCCTCGGCGCCGGCCAGCTCCTCGCCCGGCTCGGCCAGGGACGCTGGGCGCCGCCCGCCGCCCTTGCGCTTCTTGGTGCCGGACAGCGAACGCATCAATTCGCGCAGCTTGGTCCGGACTTCCTGGTTTTCGATATCGCCATAGGACCGCAGGAGGAGCGCGCGCTCGGCATCGGTCACGGCGCTGTCGGTCTCGACCTCATCGCCCAGCATGCCGGGCAGGCCGTCGAGCATCTTGGACATGGGGACAGACAAGGCCGAGGCGATCACAACCAGCCGCCCGAAGGCGATGCGATCGATGGCGTGCTCGTATTTCGCGATCTGCTGGTAGCGCACCCCGACCCGCTCGGCGAGTTCCACGAGGGAGAGGCCACGCTCCAGGCGCAGCGTGCGGACCCGGTGGCCGAGCCACACATTGATCCGACGCTCGATCGAATCGCCGGAACGATGGGCACTTCTGGCGCCCCGCGGTGCACGGATTTCGACGACCTGGCCATCTGGCATGGCGGCATATCCCCCGACGCGCTGCCTGGCGGCGCATCGGGACGGATGCGACACCAACTCAACGTTTCATTAAGCTATGGCCGTTCGCGCAAAGCGCGCTTGCTGATTTCGGAAGAGAAATGTGGAGTTCGCCGGGCCTGCATCGCACCTTCGCCTCCGCGCAGCGCAGCAGCGCGATCCAGGGTGCGAGCGCCGGCGCTGGCGCGGGGCGGCCCGAAAGCCGGATGCACACCCCGGCCTGCTTCGGCGCGGGTGCCACGCTGCAACGGAGGTCCTGCGTGCCCAGCGCCTGCGCCAGGCGGCGCAGCACCAGCCGCAGAAGATCGGCAGAAAAGGCGACATGCGGGCACGGCATGACACGGGCGCCCGGTATGGCGTCTTCGACCACCCGGGCCGCATCCGTCGTCTCCCCGGACAGCATGGTCAGCGCGCCGCCACCCGGCGTGGCACCCCCATAGGCCCGCAGCAGCCCCTGCAGCCTGCCCAGCAACTCCAGCGTCGTGGCGAGCCGCGCCTCGGCCGCCCTGACATCGCCCTTTGCAAGCTCGAGCGCGGCGATCTCGGCGGCCAAGGTCGCGGATGCGGCAGGCTGGGCCAGGTCATGCAGCATGGCGTGCAAGATGGCGGTGGAGAGCATGGGCTCGCGGCGTTCCATCAGCCGCGCCTCATTCGCAGGTGATCCGCGATGCCGATCAAGGCCGCGCCCGCAAGGCCAGCGGCGATGGCCTCGGCGCGCTGCGCAGGCGCGAGGCCGACGCCGCAACCCACACCGCCGCCCGACACATGGAGACAAAGACACGCACCATCACCGAAGAACACACTGCGCATCGCGCATCCGTCAATGTTGCTCGCACAACTCGTCTATCGCGGCGATCCGCCCGCCAGAGCCGAAGATCGGTGGCCGCGATGCCCGCCGCGACGGGCCCGACATTCACGGCAGCCCCCAATCCGATCTACCTTTGGACGTAGCGAGGGATCCGGCTGATCCGCGATGCGGGGCACCGGGCCGGATCCTCACGGATGTGGCGGCGCGCGTCGCCCGCTCCACATTAAGCGGCCAGAGAGCAAGAGAAGCGAAGAGGAGAACGCGCGGATGCGTGCGGCTGTCGTGACCGAGGGCGGGCTGGTGGTGAAGGAGGTGCCGGATCCGCGCCCGGGGGCCGGCGAGGTTCTGGTGCGGCTGCGCGCCATCGGGCTGAACCGGGCCGACCTTGGCGTCGCGTCCGGGCACCGGCATGGCAGCCAGGGCGGCCCTGGCGCCATCCCGGGCATCGAGGGCGCCGGCGAGGTCATCGCGGTCGGGCCTGAGGTGCCGGACCACATCACCCCCGGCATGCGGGTGATGGGCTCCATGTCCGGCTCCTATGCCGAATACTGCGCCGTGCATTGGGGCCGGCTGTTCCCGGTGCCGACGAACAACATGCCCTGGGAGGTCGCGGCGACGCTGCCCATCGCGCTGAAGACGATGCATGACGCGGTCGTGACGCATGGCCTTTGCGGGCCGGGGCGCAGCATCTTGATCCAGGGCGCATCCTCCGGCGTCGGCCTGATGGGGCTGCAGGTGGCGCGGCTGATGGGGGCCACGACGATCATAGGGACCTCCACGAATGCGGAGCGCCGGGCGCGGCTTGCGGCCTTCGGCGCCACGCACGCCATCGACACCGCGGACCCGGGCTGGGTGGACCAAGTGCTGGAAGCCACAGGCGGCCGCGGCGTGGATGCGGTGGTGGACATGATCAGCGGCCCGCTCGCCTCGCAGACGCTGCGCGCCACCGCGATCCTCGGGCGGATCGTGAATGTAGGCCGGCTGGGCGGCGCGGTGGCGGCGTTCGACTTCGACACCCATGCGGCGCGGCGGATCAGCTATATCGGCGTGACCTTCCGCACACGCAGCGCCGCGGAGGTGGCCGAGATTGTCCGAAAAGCCCGCGCCGATCTGTGGCAGGCCCTCGAAGCCGGGCAGCTCAGCCTGCCGCTGGACCGCACCTACACGCTGGATGAGGTGAACGAGGCGCTGGCCCGGATGAAGGCGAATGCGCATTTCGGGAAGCTGGCGCTGATCCCCTGATCCGCCTGGCGCGGGGGCGTTGCCGCCAAGGCGGGCGACTGATCGGGGCCAGCGCCGCGACCGGCCGGTGGAACCGCTTTGCGGATCCACCGGCCGGCCAGCATTTGCGGTGAGTAAGGAAGAGCGCCCGTGAAAAATTCAATAAATACCCATTCTCGCTCTGATCTTGCTCTAGCAAGATCGAGCCCACTCCTGCATCGTGAAATTTAGTTTCAAGCAGGGTTTTGTTCATGGCCAAGCCGCCACTCACCCGCCAAAATGGTTTTCGGATAGACAGCGCAGCCGCGGATCACGCGGCGGCCGGGGTGGACACCCACCGGGTCGGCGGTGATTTCCGCGCCCTGTTCAAGAACAGTATGGTCGTCTTCAAGCCGCATGACGCCGCGCGCGCGGTCACCGCGGCAAGAGAACTCAAAGAGAAGATGCCCAAAATTGATATCAATTTCTGGAATTTCAATTTCAAACTAGGCCTACCTGATTTTTTGCAGGACATTCGCGAGTTTTTCGAGCAAATCAGACGCGCCCTGCGCGAGTTCAAAGATGCCATTCTTCAGCCATTTCGCGCGGCCATTAACGCGGTAAAGGAATATTTCAGAAAGATTCTAGAGCACTGGGAAGAACTCAAAAAATGGATTTCGGAGGCATTCAAAGGCCTGTTCGATTTTTTGCCGGAATTCAATTTTCCTGATATCTTCGCGTTCTTCGATTTTCTGTTCGATTTCATCCCCGACATGGTGATGAATTTCATTGAAGGGTTGATGGAAGCCATCACTCCCTTCATCGGCAGCGCCGTGGCCTGCGGGAAGATGCTGATGGGCTGGAAATCCGTCACATCGGCCGCCCTGCAGCGCCTGGACGTGAAGGAAGCCCTGCCCCGGCTCGACACCACCAACCGGTTCAACGAGGCGGCGGGGACCGCCTTCATGGTTCAAGTGAACCGCAGTCTGCGCAGAACCGCAGAGGGCGCTGCGCTGGCCACGGGCAACGCGGCGCTATCCGTCTCGGGCTTCTTCACCTTCGGCGTCAGCAGCACGGTGGGGGGCATCGCGATGACCATCGCCAAGCTCGCGATCCACATCGGTTACGCCATGAAGGATTTCCGCGAGGCTCATCTGGCCAACAAGAAGCTCTGGAGCCTTCGCGGGGTTCCGGTGGACAGGATCAATCCGGCAGATCTTTACAATGGATCGCCGATCCTGGCGGCTTACTATATTCAAGCCGCCAGTCACACCACGCTGCTCTCGATCGACATGACCCAACGAGGCTGGCAGGACAAAGCTGCCGCGGCCGCGAAAAAGATTTCGCCCCTGAGAAAATCAGCAGCCAAATTGATCGGCGGTTCCCGGCTGGGCTTGATCAGGATGGACAGCCTACCCTCGCCATACGAGATCTTCGCTCGCGCCAAGACCGTTTCAGGCGCGATCGCAGGCGCCCAGAGCGTTTACAGCAACTACAGCCTCTACAGCGAAGCCTTGGGCTCAAGCGCCTGAACGGCCTGATGGGAACAGCGGCCTGACACCACGTCCGGCCAACTCCCAGGGATCATGACCGGTCGGCGGCATGCCGCCGACCACTCCATCGCGACCATGCCGCTCCGTCGGCTCTCGTTGGCGCGGCGCAGGGCGCGGCCATTCGGGCTGCAGGGCGGAACGTCCTGCGCTGGATATCATCCCTTCGGCTGGCGTTAAGAAACCGTTTGAGAATACCGGGCGGATGGGCTCCGTGGATCCTCAGCCGCCGGCATTCCCAAACGCGCGCTAAGCGCGTTTCGTCGCGGCAGCCGTGGTCCAGTTCCGATAGCGCAGATGCGTCTGCAGCCGCTTCATCGCCATGATCAGCGGGTAGCAGAACAGGAAGAACCACAGCATGGCGTAGAGGTAGATCCAGACCAGCATCCCGCTCTTGCCGGTCGCGGCAATCACCGTGTTGCAGCGGGAGACAATCTCGCTCACGCCGATCAGCGACGCGGTGCTGGACGTCATGATGATGATCAGCAGATAGGTCGTCCAGGACGGCAGGAACAGCAGGGCGCTTTCGCGACGCCCGGCACGCCAGTCGCGGATGACGATGCTGAGCGTGTCGGAGACATAGCCGACGACCGCGATCGACAGCGCCAGCGATGCCTTGACCCAGGCCGGGATATTCACGGTCAGGCCGAACAGCTGCAGTTCCGACGGCAGCAGGAACGCGATGTAGAACAAGAAGACGAAGGTCGGCACATTGCGCGCAAACTCGGTCAGGGCAAGGCTCGGCTTGACCAGCAGCGCACCGCGCGCCTCGCGCATGAATGCCAACCCGGCGCCGATGGCCGTGCCAAGCATCATCGCGACGATGGAGATGACGATGTTCCAAACGAAGCCGCCCGCCAGGAAAGGCGTCCAGCGCACCAGCTCGTCGTAGACGTCGCGGATGTCCATGCGGCCCTCCTCAATCGCTGGCGTAGCGACGCTGCAGCGCGTCGAGGGTGCGGACGACCACCAGGACCAACAGGAAGTAGGCTATCATCAGGATATTCATCATGACCGTCGCGTTGCCGCGTTCGGCCATGATCGCCGTCGAGGCGGAGATGATCTCCGGCACCGCGATGGCACTCGCCATGCCCGTGGCCTTCACTGCGTTCACAAGGGAACCCGCGATCGGGCCCTTCGCCAGGCGAAAGGCGCGCGGCAGGGTGGCGATGCTCAGGCGGAAATCGGGAATGCGCGCGAATAGCAGCTCCGCCGCGTCCACAAGCGCAAAGGCATTGGCCGCGCCAGCATAGAGCGACAGGCAGAGCACGACCACGAACAGCGCATCCAGCACGATCCCGTGCTGGGTGCCGAGCACCGCGCCGAGGCCGAAGAACAGCACGTACATCTGCAGCAACGGCGGCGTCATGCGCGAGAAGGTCAACAAGCCGCGCACCCCGTTGCTGAGCAGCGGGATCCGCCGCGTGATCAGCAGCGCGCCGGCGATGCCGACCGCGAAGCCGCCGACGATGCAGCACACCACCAGCACCAGCGTCCTGACGATGCCGGTCAGGAACATGGTCCGGTCATAAGTGTCGTAGACGACCGTAAGGTCGATATTCGTCCGTTCCTTCACCAACAGGCCAAGCCGCAGCAGGCCGCTTGCATCGGTGGAGGCGATCAGCGCCTGGTTCCGGCACTCTTCTGGCCACTGCCCGTCCGGCTGGCGTTGGCAGACATAGCCGCCATCGGCACGCGTCCGGCGCCACAGCGCGCTCGTCTGCTGCAGGAACGCAGAGGGCTGGATGCGATGCGCCTGCTCCATCCGGATCAGATGACCGGTCCTGTGCCAGTCGGCGATGGTGTCGGACACCAGGCGCTCGAGGTCGGAGCCGCGGGCGGCCGCGCTGATCGCGATGGCCCAGGGCACCTGCAAAACCGAGCGCAGCTTCATGCCGTAGCCCGCCCAGTCGCCCTCGGCGATCTCGCTGGCCAGCAGCGTATCGTCCTGCAGCCAGCCGATGCAGGTACCCTTGCGCAGTTCCAGCTGCGCATCGCGGTTGGTGTTGAAGGTCCGCAGCGTGAGCAGATAGCGCTCCGCCATGATGCGGTTCGCGTAATGGCCCTGGGTCGCGCACACGGTCTGGCCGCGCAGCTCGGCCCAGTCGCTGACATGGCTGTTCAACGGCATCAGCATGTTGATGCCGCTGGCATAGTAGTTCGGTTCGATCAGCGTGGCGATCTGACGCCGCGCCTGGGTGTCGCCGAGCGTGGCGATGACGATGTCCACCGTACCGTCCTGCAGGCGCTGCAGGCGGTTCGCCGAGGTCACCGAGATCACATTGGCCCGCACACCGATCCGCTGCGCAAGGACTACGGCCAGTTCGGGCTCAAGCCCGACGATCTGCCCCGCCGCATCGAGCTGGCCGAACACACCGTAGTCGGTCTTGACGCCGATGTTCACGACGCCGCGCTGGCGGATCGCGTCAAGCGGGCTCGTCTGGGCGATGGCAGGCGCGGCTGTGATGATGCCGATCAGGCACAGCAGCAGGGCGGCGGCAGCGCGGCGGATCATGCGGCCTCAGCGGCAGGGGTTGCTACGGCCGCGAACCCGTAGGTGAGGTTCAGGGGCACCACGGCCATCAGCGCACGGTCGAGCAAAGCGCCGGCAGGAAGGCTCAGCACGCTGCGCTCGGGCATCACGCTCTCGGCGACCATGCGCTTGGTCTCGAAGCCGGAGCGCGTCAGCAGGTCCGCAAAGCTGTCCGGCGTGAAGAGGTGGTAGAACATGTCGATCGAGCCGCTGGCGTCATGTCGCTGGTAGAGGATGTCGCCCTGCTCCAGTACGCCAGCCGCAACCATGTCGCGACAGGCGGCCTGTTCCCTGGCGAAGCGGCGAGCCCGGTTGGGAACCGTCACGACCAGGCGCCCGCCGGGCTTCAGCAGGGAGCGAACCGTGCGGAGCGTCTCCACGCGCTGGGCGTCGCCGCGAATGTGGCCGAGCACACCGAACATCAGCAGCGCGACGTCGCAGCTGCTGGGCGCGACGGCGCGTGTCAGCGCGTCCAAGGTAAAGCCCACGGTCTGCAGGCGGCCGGCCTGTATGGCGCCCGCATAGGTCGTCGCGACGGTCTCGATCGCGACGGGGCTGATGTCATAGCCGACCACGCGCGCTCCAGCGTCCAGCAACTTGCCGATGTAACGCCCATCGCCGCAGCCGAAATCCAGCACGCAATCGCCGGCGCCCACCACCCCGCCAAGAAGTCGCGCCATGTTGGCGTTCGAACGAGGGTAGCGACGACCGTAGAGGCCCGTCCCGATATAGGTGTCGTAGGACGATGCGAGATCGACCGAAGGCGACGGGACGGACCCTGCGCCCTCCAGCTCTCCGAGGCGCTTCGCACGCATAGCGGAACGGTCCAAAGTTTCCTGCAACTGGGTCGCGGAATGCCGTTCCATACAGATTTTCACCGGGAAGAATATCCGTTATAATTCCTCTTGTTCAGTCATTGCGGCAAGATAGGGTGGTGTGGATTTTTTCGGAAATGACCCAGTCGCATGAGATTTGACGGTATCGAGACATCGAAGCCGCCAAGTCTCGGCGCTCGACCGCTCGATTCGTCGCGCGCGCTATCGCACCCATCCGGACAGGGCGGCGAACAGGCGGCGCACAAGCTGCGCGCGCGCGGCTTCAGCTATCGCCGCATCGCCGAAGAGCTCCGTGTCCGCTACGATATGGTTTCGCAATGGCTGTCGGGCCTGCCGCCCACATCGCGGGGCCCGACGCCCCCGGCTTATGCGCCCGCGCGTGTCATGCCGGCCGAAGCGCGACAGGAGGAGGCACGCGAGCAGGCCGCGGCATCGGCCGATGCCGCGCGCATCGCGGTGCTGGAGCAGCGCCTTTCCGAGGCCTTCGCCGCGCTGCAGCGCCTTTCGGATGAGGCGCGCCAGCGCGAGGCGCGCCTGCAGACCGCGCTCGCCGAGGAAAGGCGCGTCGCAACGCTGCAGATCGAACGTCTGAACGCCGATGTCGCCGGTCTGCGCACGGCCCTGGCGGCGCTCGCGCTGCGCCCGCCTGGCGCGCCGCTCGGTGCCGAGGCGGCGCGTACCGGATCGGGCCAGGGTTTCTGGCAAAGGCGAGAACACTGATGGGGCTCGCGCAGCGGGGTTTGCTTTGGGTCGTGCTCGTCGCCCTGGTCAGCGTCCTGGCGGCGCTTGGTCTCGGCGGGGTGCGGATTGCGAAGCTGCATGGCGATGCCGCAGCCGTCCGCGTCGAGCTCACGCTGGCCGCAATGCGCGCCAATCTCGACGCCAGCGTCGCCTCGGCGCGCACGCTCGCGCTCGTCGCGGATGGTGTGATCGCCGCCCATGGCGCTGGGATGACGGTTGCAGTGCTCGACCCCGCGGGTCTCGTCGTTGCGGCCTCCACCAGCGGTCTTGTGGGGGGGCGCGCGCCGCGCACCTGGCTTGATGCGGCTGGCGCCGTTCGCAGCGGGCGCTGGAACGCGGGGGTTCTGGGCGGGCATGCCGGCGCTGATCCGGTCGTTGACCTGAATGGCCGCGTCATCGGCGCCGTCGTGGTGGAGGATCCCGCCACCCCGCTGCCCCTGGTCGCCCGCATGCTACAGCCCGCGGCGGGGTGGGGGCTGGCGTTGCTGCTGGTCCTGGTGCCGGCCTGCTGGTTCGCGGCGCAACTCGCCATGGGCGGCCTTGGCCGCACAATGGCGGCGGCGGCCGCCCTGCTCACCGCCCTGCGCAAGGACGGCACGGCACCGCCCGAGATGCTCGCCGAGGCGGGCAGCGACTTCGCCGCGCTCGGTGCGACGGCAGAGACTGTGCTGACCAGCTATGCCAAGGCAGTCGAGGCCGTTTCGGATGCCAACGCAGCTCCGACCCGCGCGGGGACACCGACATGACGCGCGCCGCGCTGCTGGCGCTGCGGCGCCTTCGCCTGCTGGCCGCGGGCGTCACGCTCGGCATCGGGCTTGCCATCACCGCAGGCCTGATGGCCAACGCGCGCGAGCACCTGCAGGAGCTGCAGCGCGGGACGGCGGAGGCGCTGGCGGCAGCGATCGCGCGTGACATTGATCGGGATGGGGACGACCGAGCCGCACTCCAGGCCGCGCTGGGCCCAACGGCCCTTGTGGCCGATGCCGGCCGGCATCCGTGGCAACTGGCCGTGCAGGATGCGACGGGGGCGCCGCTGGCCGGTCTCGCGGCAGCCGCGCCACCGACCGGCGCCGCCATCGTCGCCACCCGCCAGGTTGCGGCCGGGCCGTTCACCGGCGCGCGCATCACTGTGACGCTGGCCGATACGACGGATCGCAACCTTGCCCTGCTGGCGGGCGGTCTGATCGCGGGCCTCGGGATCGGCCTGCTTCTGGGCCTGGAAGCGCTGACCTTTTTGGCAACCCGGCTGCTGGTTGCGCCGGCGCGGGAGCTTTCGGCCTTAGCGCATGCCGGGGCGGCCGGCGATTTCCGCCGGATCCCGCCTGCCGGCGGCGTTGGCGAGCTGGGCGCACTGCGCCATGCGCTCGCCTCGCTTGTCGTGTTCCTCACGCTTCGCCGCCGCGAGGTTGACCTGCTCCTGCAGGACGCAAGGCGCGACACCTTCGACCCGGAGCTGGTGGCGCGGGCAGAGGGGCAGCTGCATCTCCTGAACAACTTGGCGCGCACCGCGCCGGAGGATCCGCTGCGCGTGCCGATGGACGGCGATCCGGCGCTGCAGCGGCTGCTGATTGCCGCCGGCGCCCTGCTGCTCGGGCTCCACGCGATGGGCGGCGGCCAGGTCCTGGTCCTGCTGGCTGCGGCGGCCTTCATCGGCTGGCGCCTGCTCGCCTGGCTGCCGCGCCTGCTCGGCCGGCGCATCGCGATCCTGCTCGCCGGCGTCGCCGGCACGTGCGCCGCAGTGTTCCTGCCGCCACTCGCCGCGCTGGCCACAGGCACTGCCGCCCTCGCTTCCGTGCTGCGCTGGGCCACGGGCCCGGCCGGCGAGCCGGCCGGGGCTGACGGCTTTGCGCGAGACACTTCGGCGCTGGCCGGCGCCGGCGCGGGCGCGGCAGTGGCCGGTGCGCTGGCCGGCATGACGGGCCTGTCCGTTCCAGACCCGCTGATCCTGCCGGCTGGCCTTGCGATCATCGCGGGCTTTGCGCTGATGGCCTGCAGCGACCGGCTGGAAATGCAAGGCGACGCCGCGCCAATGCGCCTGGCTGCACTGCGCGAGGTGCTGGCGGCCAGGCCGATTGGCATCGTCCTGGCCGGGCAGGTCGTGCCGTCTGGCGTCGCGCTCGGATTGGCTCTGCTGGTGGCGTTGCAGACTGGCGCCGGGGCATGGGCGATGCTGGCACTCGGCCTTGGCCTATGGGCGGCAGGTCCGCTGGCCAGCATCCTGCCGGCACGCCCCTTCGCCGCGACAGGCGTCCACTTGCTGGCGGCGCTGGCCTTGGCCGCGGCGGCGCAGCCGTTATGGCTGCCGCCGCTGCTGGCCGTGTGGCTGGCCGGGCTCGCGGCAGCGACGCTCTGGCGCGCGGCCTCCGCCGCGCTGCATGCCATGGCGTGGGAGTTCCGCGGTGTCGCGCCGGAGCAGGCGACGCTGCGGCTCGGCCTCGTGCTGCGTTTCCTCGCCGTCCTGGTATCGGCCGCCGCGCTTTCGGTGTCCGACCTTGGCCCGCTCGCGGCGGGTGCCATGGCGGCGGCAGCCGCCGGGGTGCTGGCCGCCGCGTCGCTCCGCATGCGCGCCCTGCCGCAGGTGCCCTGAGCCATGACCATCCGCCGCCGCGTGCTCATCTCGGCCGTGATCGGCTGCCTCGTCCTGGCCGTGGGCGGGCTGCTCGTCGCCGACCAGCGTGCGCGCGTGCTGGAGCAGGAGATTCAATCCGCCGCGCTGCGCGGGGCGGTGTTCGGCTGGGATGCGACGCTCTCGCGCCATGTCGCCGAACTCCAGCGCAGCCTGGTTGAGGAGGCCGGGCTCGACCAGCGCTTTCCCACGGTGCCTTCGGAGATGCGCAACCGGCTGGCCGCGGCGGAGGAGCGGCTGCGTCGCCGCGGCGCGACGGTGCTGCAGGTGCTGCCGGCCCAACAGGCCCCTGCCCTGTTCACGCCTGGCAGCGCCGCCACGACCCCCCTGGTCGACGCGGCGCTGGTCGGGGAATTGCTGTCGCTGCGCCGGCCGCTGAGCGGTCTGGTGCGCCATGATGGGCAATTGCTGCTGACGGTCGCCTTGCCCGCGCCCGGCGCAGGCGACAGGGCGGCGGCCATTCTGGTTGTCGCCCGGCCAGCCACAGATCTGCTGCCGGCGCTGCGCGCCGAGGCGGGCCTCATGTTCGCCATGGCGGATGCGGACGGCCAATACCTGGCAGAGCCGGCTGTCCCGCGGGAATGGACCGCGACGCTGACCCGCCTGATACCAGAAGCGGGCCGGCGGCATCTGGTCGCGATCGGCGACCGCGCGATTGCCGTGCTGGACCTGCCGCTGACCGATCTGGCCGGTCAGCGCATCGGGTTCCGGCGCTGGGTCGCGGACGAGACCGATCTGCAGTTCCGCAAGGACACCGGGCGGCTCATCGGGCAGGTCCTGATCCTGGCGCTGCTTCTGAGTGTGGCGCTGGCCCTGGCTCTGTGGTCCCGCGCGGCCTTCCGCGGGCTGGAATCGGCCCTGCAGGGATTGCAGTCGCTGGCCCGGGGCGACACGACCGTGCAGATCGAGAATGCCGGCCGGCGCGACGAGGTGGGCGCGGCCGCGCAGGCGCTGCGCGTCTTCCGGCAGAGCCAGATCGAGCTGCAATCCGGCACCAGCCGGGCAGAGCGCCGCCGCCGGCATCAGACGCGCTTCATCGAGGCGCAGCTCGACCGGCTCTCCGCAACCCTCGGCCCGACCGAGCGCGAGGCGATGCAGGACGAGATACGCCGCGCCGGCCAGCTCTCCGCCACCGCGGGCGTACGGGAAGACGCGCTCGACACACTGGCGATTGCGCTGCGCGTCATGGTGGATCGCGTCACCGCGCAGCAGGAGGCGCTGCAGCGCGCCCTGACCGAGCAGGATGCCGCGCTCCAGGCGCGGGAGCGGATGCAGGCGCTGGAGCAGGAGATGTCGGTCGTCGCGCAGATGCAAGCGCGGCTGACGCCCGCCGCGCTGCCTGGCGCGACCCGCGTGGCGGTGCGCAGCTGCCTGCTGCAGGGCCGCGAATTCGGCGGCGACTTCCTGGATTTCTTCTGGCTGGACGCGGCGGAACGTCGCCTGGCCGTGGTGGTCGGCTCCGTCGACGGGCAGGGGCTGCCGGCGGCCTTCCTGGCCATTTCCGCACGCGCCCTGGTCCGGGCCCTGGCCGCGGATGCGCCGAGCCCGGGCGCCTGCCTGGCGCGCGTCTCCGACCTGCTGGTGGGCGAGAACGGGTCGAACCTTCCGCTCTATATGACGCTCGCCGTGCTCGATGTCCCGGCCAACATCATGGTCGTGGCTCGCGCCGGACTTCCGCCGCCCGTCGCGGCCGCGCGGCTTGGCGATGTCCGGCTCCTGTCGGTCGAAGGGGCGCCGCCGCTGGCGCTGGCGCCCGGCACGCGCGTGCCGGACACCACGGTGGATGTTCCGGAGCGGACGCTGCTCGTGCTGTTCAGCCAAGGCCTGACGACGGTGGAGATGAGTGGCATGCCGCTCGGCACAGAGGGCGTGCGGGCGCTGGTGGCTGAGGCGCCCGATCTCGATGTCGAGCCGGCCACCGCTTTCCTGTCCGACAGGCTGGACGCCGCGCGCGATCGGGTCCGCGGCGATGCCAGCTTCGTCGTGCTGCGGCTGCAGGGCTGAGCTGGCCGTGTGCTGCGGCGTCCATTGTCAGTTCAAAAACTGGACTGCTAAGCCTAGCTCCGCGCGCAGATCGCCGCGGTTCCGGCCAGAGTGATGCAATCCCGACACGTCAGCCTGCGATCTGTCATCGTGCCATGCACGCTCGCGCTGCAGGAGGCGGTGACAGCGCTGTGCGCCCGCACGGGGACCGATCCTTCGGTGCTGGCGCGAGCCGGGCTGTTGCTGGTGCAGGAGCGGCCCGAATTGGCGGTGCCCGATCCCGGCTCCGGCAGCTTCGAGCGCGTGGGCCATGAGTCCGCGTCGGGGGAGCGGGTGAGCCGACTTTGGCTGCCGCGGCTCCGCCTATCCGCGCCGAGCCGCAGCACGCCCGAGGAGATCCGCATCGCGCTCGCCACGCTGCTGGCGATGTGTGCGCCGGCAGAGCCTCAGGCGAAGACCGCCGCCGAGCCGAGATACGCAGATAAGCCGCCCGTGTCCGCGCCGTCCGCACCGTCAGATCCAACGCCCTCGGACGGTAACGGCGAACTCGCCCGGCTGCGGGAGGAGGTTGCGCAGCTTCGGACGGCGCTGGACCAGTTGGCGCCAAAGGCGCTGCCGCAACCACCGCGCACCGCGGCTCAGGCCGCCTGGCTGATGGGCTTCGCTCATGAATGGGGCCTCACCCCGGAACTGGTGACCGGGCGGTATCGACAGTTGGCCCGCATCTTTCATCCCGACACCGGCATCGCCGCCGACAGCAGCCGCATGGCGCAGCTGACGGCGGCCCGCGGCGTGCTGATGCAGCACCTGAAGAGCTGAACCACGCGGCGCGCGCGGCTGGCGGATCCGCGCTGGCGGCAGCACCGCTCAAGGTTGGATTTCAGGCGCAACACCGAATGCAAGGTTGCAACCGAGTCGCCCTTGCTGGTCTGAAGTGGACTTTATAACGAATCGTCGCTAGCATTTGAATTAAGGCAACATCTGTCTAGGTTGCCTTCCCCAGAGCGACCGAAGCAGGACGCGCCGGACATCGGATGGCAAGCGGCGGACTAGACGTATCGGGCAAGGGCCCCGCGGTGATCGCTGCCGCCCTGGGCTTGATCATCTGCCTCTTCATGGCGGCTGTGCTTCTGGCTGTCGTCATTGGTCCGCGCGGGTTCCAGTCAGCCCAGGGCATCCTGAATCTTCTCGTCGCGACCGGCATCATGCCGCAATCGGCCCTTGCTCAGGCAGCGCCGTTCCAGCGTGTGGTCAACGACGGCGCGCGCGCGGGATCGCAGCCGCAGCGCGGTCGTAAAGGCGCGGCCGGCGCCGCAGCCAATGATGCCGCCCGCCCGCCTGTGCCTGGCTGGGATCCGGTGCTGCGGGCGGACAGCCAAGACCTGGCGGGCCTCGATCCGGACGAGGCGGTGGAGCGTGCGCTTGGGCGCGGCGTTGTGCGCACGGGCGACACGCCGGTTCCCGTGCTGTCGGGCGGCAGAGTGCTGATGGTATCCCCCGCGGCACCCGGTTCCGCGGTGATGGTGGCAGCCGCCCCGCCTGCCGCCGCTGCCGCCGGCGCCGCAGCACCAAGCGCCGGTGCCGCGCCCGCAGCGCCTCCGGCAGGCGCTGCCGCGGCGCAGCCTGCGGCCGCGCCTGCCGAACCGGTGCGCCAAGTCCTGCCGCCGCCGGCGGGCGCCCGCCCGCCCCTGCCGGCCTTCGCCGTCGAACTCGCTTTCTTCCTCGATGCCGAGCAGGCCACGCGCTACGCGGCCTCGCTGCAGGGGCGGGGGATCACCGTGCGGCTTGTGGACCAGCTGGACGAGGCTGGGCGCAGCTGGACCTACGTTCGCAGCCCTGCATTCACCGACAGCGTCGTCGCGCTGGCCTATGCGTCGCATCTGGAGCGCATGCTGGGCATCGTCGCGACGCTGGTGACCGAACCGGCCCCGCCAAGGGAGGGCGGCTGATGATCCCTTTTCCGCGCCGTCGCGCACTCGCTGCGGTCGCTTCCATGGCGCTGCTGCCTGGCTGCGCAGCCTATGACCTGATCTTCGCCACGCGGGTCGCCGTGCGCAGGATCGAGATCCGCGTGGCCGAAGGCATCAACGAGAATTCGCCCGTCGCCTTGGACCTTGTCCATCTCTCCGGGAACCGCACCCTGATCGAGGAGGTCGCGAAGATGACCGCAGAGGACTGGTTCGGCCGCAAGGCGCAGCTGCGCCGCGACTTCCGGGACGAGGTGGATGTGCGCAGCTGGGAGGTCGTGCCCGGCCAATTGCTGCCCCGTACCTGGCTGGATCGCCCGCAGGTCAATCGCGCGGCGTTCCTCTTCGCGCGCTACCGCGCGCCGGGTCCGCATCGCTACCGGCTGACGGAGAACGACAGCGACATCCTGGTCGTGCTCGAAGCCGCCGGCTTCTCGGTCACGCCGGCATGACCGCCCCCGCAATGCCCGGCAGCGCCGTGCTGTGGGAAGAGGGCATGGCCCTCGCCCCGCAGCACTTCCAGCAGATGGTGCTGCGCCAGGATCAGCTTGGCGCCTGGCTCGCCGCAACGCTGTCGCCCTATGCCTGGGGTGTCGGTCGGCTGCAGCTCGACCCGAATGTGCTGCCCGAAGGTCTGGTGCGCGTGCGCGACCTCGAGGCGCTGCTGCCGGATGGGCTTCCGGTGCAGCATGTGGACGGCCGCGATCCGCCGCTGGAAATCGAGGTGCGGGAGTTCCAGGAAGCCGCGAGCCGCGCGCCGATCACGATCCACCTGACCGTGCCCGGCGGTCGCTCCATCACCGGTGCCGGCGGCGAACTGCCGCGCTTCGACGTTGTCGAAACGCCGGAGGTGGAAGACGAGGCGGGCGGCGCGCTGCCTGTCGCGCTGCGCCGCCTTCGCCCGCGCCTTGGGCTGGATGTGACGACGGCACCGCGACAGAGGCCGCCGGCCAAGTTCGTGTCGCTCCCGCTGCTCCGGCTGGAGCATGACGGGCGCGTGTTCCAGCAGACGCCCTTCGTGCCGCCGGCGCTGTTCGTCGCCGACCGCTCGCCGCTGTGGCGCGCGGTGCAGGATGTCCTGCGGCGGGCCCGGGAAAAGGCGCATCATTTCGCCCGCCAGCCTTCGGCGCGGGCCATGGCGGCCGACCGTGGGCGCCTGGAACTGGAAGGGCTGTCGGCCGGGCTGCCATCGCTCGAGGCGCTGCTCTCCTCCGGCCGGGCGCATCCTTTCACGCTCTATGTCGAGCTCTGCCGCTATCTCGGCCTGCTCTCGACGCTGACGCATGGCGAAGTGCCGCAAGCCGCGCCGCGCTACGATCACGACGATCCCATGGCGGCCTTCGACGAGGTGCTGGCCGCCGTGGAGCGCGCGCTGGATCGGACGCAGCGTGCCTATGTCCCCGTGCGGTTCGCGCAGGAGGGTCCGAAGTTCACCTTGTCGCTCGATCCGGCTTGGACGAAGGGGCAGATGCTGATCGGGCTGCGCGCCGAGCAAGGACGCCCGGACGCCGCGCTGCGCGCCTGGATGGAGCGCGCGCTGATCGCCACACGCGACCGCAGCCAGGAGCTCTGGAACCTGCGCATCCGCGGTGCGACCCGTCGCGTGGTGGACGCAGCCACCGATATCGGTGTCGCCACGCCGCCCGGCACGCTGCTCTTTGCCGTGCAGCCGGACAGCGCCTACGTGACCGAAGCGGAGACGCTTGAGATCTGGAACGCCGACACGCGGGCTGAAGAAGCGCGGCCGTTGGACATCATGCTCTTCGTGCAGGCCTGACGATGCCCGACCTCGTCCCGGTCGAGCCGGCGCGTCGCACCGACCGCACCATCCGTTTCGGCGGCTTGCTGCGCGACTTCATGGCCTTCAACTCCCTGCTGATCGAGGCGCGCGCAGAGGCCGAGGCAGAAGCCGAGGCGGATGCCAACCTGCTGGTGCCGGGCGCCCCTGCCGGAGGCTCGACCGCCCAGGCCGTTGCGCTGCGCATCAGCGCGCGGCTTGAGACCGTCCTGAGCCGGCAATGGGACCAGGCGCGGCGGACGATGTCGGACCGCGAATTGGCCGCACTCCGTGAAGTGCAGTTCCTGATGTGCGCCCTTGCCGACGATCTGTTCCTGCACGAGATCGAATGGCGCGGCCGGGACGCCTGGAGCGAGCGGCTGCTCGAACAGCGCGTCTTCGGCACCCGTGTCGCCGGCGAGCAGATCTTCGAGCAGATCGCGGCCCTTGTGCAGCGCCGCGACACTGCGGAGGCCGACCTCGCTTCGGTCTATCTCGCCGCCATTGGTCTCGGCTTCAGGGGACGTTTCCGCGGCGCCGAGCATGCGCCGCAGCTCGAAGCGCTGTCGCGCATGCTGTTCGATCTGCTCGCCGGCCGCGCCGCGGATCCGACGCTGGGCGGACGCAGCCTCGTGCCTGGAGCGATCGCCAACGTCATCAGCGGCGAGCGGCGCACCCGTGCCTCGCGGATCACGATCGGCACCGGTGCGTTGCTCGGTATCGCCGGGACCTTCGCGCTCGTCTCCAGCGTCCTCTGGTTCGTGATGACGAGCGATCTTGTGTCAGCGGCCACGGCCGTGCTGCGGGCGGCGGAGTAGCGGGCATGGCCGGATTCGTCAGCCTGGTGCGCGGCTTCGAAGTGCCGCTGCTGATCCTGCTGCTGATCATCGCAGCGCTGCTCGGCTTCTTCCTGTACCGCCGCCTGCGGAAGGCCTCTCCGGCGGCGCCGGTGCCGGGCCAGGCGGTTGCACCCGCCGGCGCAGCGCCGCGGGACGGCGAGCTTGCGGAGCAGCCGGAACTTTCGCCGGCGGTCATGAAGGCGTCGTTCCGCAGCGGCCTCAAGGCCTATCGCGATTCCGTCGCCGGTTCGAGCAACCCCTATCTGGTCCCCTGGCTCCTGGCCGTTGCGCCAGAGGGCAGTGGTCTCAGCACGCTGTGCGCCGCGACCGAGCCGGCCCGGCCGCCGACGCAGACCATCAACCCCGATACCGGCCGGGCCGCCGGCGTCTCCTGGTGGTTCCACGACAATGCGGTGATGCTCGAGGTCGCGAGCGAGGCCTTCGTTCGCAGCAGCGGTTCCCGCGTGGCGGACGCGGCCTGGACGGCGCTGCTGGAGGAACTGTCCTCTCGTCGCGGCGCCCTGCCGCTCGATGGCATCGTCCTGGCGATCTCGGCCAGCGATCTCGCCGGTCCGGACGCGCTCGGCCAGCGTGCGCTGAACGACAAGATGGTTCAGATCTACGGCCGCCTGTGGCAGGCCCAGCGAGCGCTCGGGATCAGCCTTCCGGTCTGGGTCGTCATCACGCGCTGCGACATCATTCCGGGCTTCCGCCCGCTGGCGGAGGCAGTGCCGGAGCTGCGCCGGCACGAGGCCATCGGCTGGTCCCTGCCCTATGCGCTGGAATCGGCCTTCCGCCCGGAATGGATCGACGAGGCGATCGGCGCCGTGCAGGACGCGCTCGCGGCCGCGGCGCTCGAGTTGGCGGCGACCGATCCCGGCGGCGAGTCGGGGCGCGCGGCGCTGGAACTCCCGGCCGAGCTCGACCGCCTGCGGCAGCCGCTGGCCAGCGCGCTGGGCGCCATCTTCCGTCGCACCGCATTCCAGGAAGCGCTGCACCTGCGCGGCGTCTGGTTCACCGGCGCGGCGGGCCTGCCGGCGCCCAGCAGCGTGCCGATGCTGGTCGCCGATGCGCGGCCCGGCATCTCTGTCGCCGCGCCGGCGCCGCAGGCGATGCCCCTCGCCTTCGTGCGCGACGTCTTCGTGAAGAAGATCTTCGCCGAGAAAGGCCTGCCGAAGGCGGCGCAGCGCTGGGGCAGCGGTTCGGCGCGCGTGCAGATGGCCTGGCGCGGCGGTGCGGCCGCCGCTGCGGCGCTCGCACTGTTTTTGCTGTGGAGTGGCGCCGACCAGTTGGCGGAATTGCGGTCGGCCTACCTGCCTGCGCTCCGCGCGCTGGAAGCCCCGGTGCGCATCACCCGGGAAGCCGAGCGTGCCGCCGCCCAGCCCGGCGCACCGGCACCGTCGGTCACGACGCTCGGGGCGCCGCAGGCAATCCGCGCGGTTGGCCGCATCGACGCCGATTGGTCGGAGCCCTTCTTCCCCGTCGCCTGGCTCGACAGCCTCAAGGACCGGGTCACGGTGGCGTTGGCGGTGGGCCATTGGCGCCTGATGATGGGCGATATCCGGACGCGGCTTGAGCGGCGCGCCGCGGCTTTGGCGGCCGGGGACCTCGACGAAACCGACGGCCCGGCACGCGGGGAGTTGCAGCAGTTCCGGCGCTTCGTCGGCAATGTGCTGTTGCTGGAATCCTACGTCGAGGTCTTCAACCGGCTGCAGGTCACAGGCGGGACTGACGGCCTGGCCGAGCTGCTGCTCTTCACCCATGGCGTGCGCCTGCCGCCCGGCTATGTCGCGGTGGCAGAGAGCATGGGCTTTGCCACGCTGCCTTCCAATCGCCGCCTGCGCGGCGTCGATCTCGGCGATGCGGCGCGGCCGATCGACTATGCTGGGCTGCGGGCCACGCTGGAGCCCCGGCTGCGGGCGCTGTCCGGTGCCTATGTCGGCCGCCTGGCCGGCGCTGCGGAAAGCACGAGCATCACAACGGCGGCGCGGCAGGTGAATGCGCTGGCGGATGCGGCCAGCGCGCGCGCGCAGGCTGCGACGCTTCTGGCCGGCATTGCGCAATCCCTGGCGCGTGCCGACCAGATGCTGACATCGGGCAGCGGCACCTGGATCTCCCTGACCGGCAGCGAAGTTGGGCCCCCGGCCTATCGCGAGCTGCTGCGCCTGGTCGGCAACTCGCCCCTTCTCGGCCCCTCCAGCCGCGAAGCGTTGATCAGCGATGCACGCGGCCTGCTGGCCGGTGTGGTGTCGGCGGAACCCCAGCGTTCGATCATTGGGCCGCTCACCGTCCCGGTGCGCGAGCGGAACCGGATCGAGCTCTCCCCCGCCGCGATCCGGCTGCGTGACGGGCTGGTCGCGCTGAACGAGCGTGGCTTCATGCAGGCCGGCGGCACCGCTTCGGGTGGCCAGGATCTGCGCGCGGGGCTGGTCCGCTGGGACACGCGCCCCCTGGAAGTGGCGGTCGGGATGGTCGGCGAATACGCCATCTTCCTCGCACGCGACCTGCCGGCCATGCCGCCCGAGGTGCAGCGCGGCGTGCGGGCCGTGGCGCAGGAGCGCCTTGTGGCGTCCGTGTACGATGCCGTCCGTCGCGCCCAGATCGGCCTGCCGGCGGACCTGCCGGGCGGCGTGCGCGAGGCTGAGCTGCAAGCGATGGCGGCCAGCACCGCGCTGGCCGCCCCGGTCTTCCGCCGCCTGGCCGAGGGGCTGCGCCAGGCCGAGGCACCGGCGGCGGCGAACCGCCTGATGGCAGCCTTCGGCATGCAGGCGACAGCGGTGCTCGACCGCACCGGCGCGCTGCTGAATGCCGAGCCAATGTACCAGCCCGATGCCGAGACGCTGCGCAGCTGGACCAGCGGGGCGATGGATGTGGCGCTGCTCTTCGGTGAAGGCGACATGACCAGCCTGGCTGCCGCGCTGGACCGTCGGCGGCAGCGGGTGGCGGCGCTGCTGCGCGAAGTGGCTGAGCCGGTGCTGACCGTGGTGGCGCGCGGCGACATGCCAGGCGCCCGTGCCTCGGGCGGGCATGCGCTCTGGGCCGGCATTTCGGCGGACCTCGACGCCGCGGCGCAGCGCCGGCCGGGCAGCGCCGTGCTGGCGCTTGAGACCTTCATCCTGCAGGATCTGCCCGGCTTGCGGCCGGGCGCCTGCCCGTCCGGCGCCACGCGCGTCAGCGCCTCCAACTGGTTCGCGACGCAGCAGGCGCAACTGCGGGAGAAGCTGGCACAGCAATGCAGCCTGGCCGCGACCAATCTCGCCTACCAGCTCTACCGGGACGTGGAGCGGGCGTGGCAGCTTCACCTGGACGGCCGCTATCCGTTCAACCCCGCGCTCCTGGCAGCCGGGCCGCATGCCACGGCGGAGGATGTCGCGGCCTTCTACCGGGCGTTCGACACGGTTGCCCCGGACCTGATGGGGGCGCTGTCGGGTTTCGACGATGCCTCCGCGGGGCATCAGCGCATCCGTCGCTTCGTGGAGACGATGCAGCAGCTGCGCCCGGTGATGGGCGCCCTGCTCGGGCTGCCGGGCAATGCGGAGGCGGCGCTCTACATCACGCCGCAGTTCCGCGTCCTGCAGGCCCGCGAGAATGGCGGCCACGAGGTGATCGAATGGCTGATCGTGGCGGGCGACGTCGCCAGCAACGATCCGCAGCGGCGTCCGCTGGTCTGGCGTGTGGGTGAGCCGCTGCGGTTCAGCTTTCGCTGGGCGCAGAACGCACCCCGCACGCCGGTCGGTGGCGGCACGGCACCGCGGGTCGAGGTCCGCGACCGGACCGCGACGATCACCTATGCCGACCCCTGGGCCCTGGTCACTGCCTTGCGCCAGCAGCGCCCGCGCAGCTCTGACTGGACGCCAGGGCCGGGCCGCCAGCCGCATGTTCTGGCCTTCGAGATCCTGACGAGCCTGGCCGACGGCACCGCTTCGACTGAGCCGCCGGCGCGGCTCTTCGTCGAAGTTGCCTTGCGCGCCGCGGCGGGTGCCCAAGGCGACAGGCTGGCCTTCCCGGACCTGCCGCGCAGCGCGCCTGCGTCCGACCTCCTGCTGCCGGAGCCTGCGCAGCCAGCGGTGCTGCCCGTGCAGCGGCCGCCTTCGCCCTTGCGCCCGGCTGCGGCGCCCAACCCCGCCGCGGGCGCGCGGCCGGCCGGGCGGCCGCCAGGATGAGCATGACGCTGGACGACGTCGCGCCGCTTCTCGCGCCGATCGCGGGAGCCGATCCGGGCGGCCCCGACCTGCGCTACGATCCGGTCATCGACCGCATCCGGGAGCTGCGGCGGGAGGATGACCAGAGAGCCTCGCGCGGCATCTGGATCGCCAAGCTGAAGATCGCCGACTGGAACGGCGCTGCGGAACTCTGCGCCGAGGTGCTGGCGCAACGCTCCAAGGATCTCCAGGTCGCCAGCTGGCTGGTCGAAGCCGTGGCGGCACGCGATGGCCTCGGCCGCCTCTCGCATGCGCTCGAATTCCTGGCCCTGCTCTCGGAAGCCTGCTGGCCAATGCTATGGCCACGCCGCGAACCCGAGCATGAGGATGACCCGCGCGAGGCCATCTTCCTATGGCTCGATGGGCGACTCGCGGAGCTGGCGATGCGCACGCGCATTGCCGTGCTCGAGGATCTGGAGCCGACCTGGCAGGACCGCATCTCCGCGCTGCGCCTGGGGCCGCCCTCCGACTCCAAGCCCGCGCGCAAGCCCGCCGAAGGCCGGCCGGCGGAGCTGACCATCGCCAGCCTCGATGCCGCCGTCGAGCGCACCGGGACGGAATTCTATCGGACCCTCGCGGTCCATGTCCTGGCTTGCCGGGCGGCGCTCGATCGGCTGAAGGCCACGTTGTCCATGCTGCAGGATGGACGCGGGGCCAGCTTCAGCCGGTTCGGCGGCGTGCTGTCGGCCATGGCGATCTGGCTGCGTCCGCTGCTGCTGCGGCGGGGCGTCGACACCGACCAGCTGCACCTGCAGGGCGCGGCGCCTGGAGCCGAACAGACATCGCAGGAGCCGCCCCGGCCCGCCACAGAGGAGGACGCGCCCATGCCGACCAATGCGGCGCCGATACCGGCCGCCAATGGCCGCATTTCCTCGCGCGACGAGGCCTATCGCATGCTGGAGGCGGTGGCCGACTATCTCGAGCGGACGGAGCCGCACAGCCCCGTGCCGCTGCTGGTCCGCCGCGCGATCAGCTGGGGTGCGATGCCGCTGCCGCAGCTGCTCGCGGAGCTGATGCAGGATCCTGCACTGACGACGCGGCTGCTGGGTGCTGGCTCGGCCGATGAGGGCTCGGGCCAGCGGCGCAGCCGATGAGCAAGCCCGCCGCGCGCGTCGGGGACATGGTCCTGCAGGATGCGCCGCACTGCCATTCGCCGATGCATCCCCCCGCCCCGGTGCCGACAGCAGTGCCGCATCCTGGGCTGCCGCTCGCGCTGCTCAAGGGCGTCGCCACCGTAATGATCGGGAACATGCCGGCCGCCACGCTCACCAGCCAGACGGGCCCCTGCATGCTGCCGGGCTGTGTCCCGGGCGGGCCTGGCATGGTCTCGCTGGGGTCTGCGACCGTGCTGATCGGCGGCTTGCCGGCGGCGCGGGTGGGCGACATGACATTGCATGCCAGCTGCGTCGCGCCGCTCCCGAGCCCGACGGGCAAGATCCTCCCGCCTGGCTGCCCGACCGTGCTGATCGGGGGGTAAGGCGTGCAACCGGGCCAGGCCGGGGTCTTCACGCCGCATTGTCCCGCCTGCCGGCTGGCGGGCAGGTCTTCCCCGCTGGCCATCGCGGCCTGGGAGGTGGCGTCCGGCCAGGGCGTGCTCAGCTGCGAGGCCTGTGGGGCGCGCTATCCGGTGGTGGATCATCTGCCGCTGCTGGTGCCTGACGTGCCGCGCTATCTGGCGGAGGCGGGCGTCTATCTGCTGGCGCGCGACGATCTCTCGCACGCGGTCGCGGACCTGATGGGCGGGATGCTGCCGCCGGGCATCTGGTTCGATGCCATGCGCCAGCACCTCTCGGGCTATGTGCGCGACCATTGGGCCGACGCCGCGGACACCGATGGCCCGCCGCCCGGCCAGGCCGCGGCGCTGGCGGCGGCAGGCCTCAAACTCGCGGGCGAGGTCTCGGGACCGGTGGTCGAACTCGGCGCCTCCGCCGGCGGTGTCGCGCGATGCCTTGCGGAATGGCTGGACACGCCGGTGCTAGGCCTCGACCTCTCGGCGCCGCTGGCCCGCTTCGCCGCGCGCGCGCTGCGCGGCGGGCGGCAAGCCTATCCCCTGCGCATCGCTGGGACAGCCTATGCCGAGCGGCATGTCGTCACGGCGCCGCCGGCGCGGGGTATGGCGGAGGTCTGGCTGGCCGATGCGGTTGCACCACCGGTGGCCGATGGCGTGGCGGGCCTTGTGGTCGCGCTGAACCTGCTCGACTGCGTCACCGATCCGGCGGCGCTATTGCGCAGCGCAGCCGCCTTGCTGCGGCCCGGCGGGAAGCTGGTGCTGGCAACGCCCTGCGATTGGTCGCCGACGGCAACGCCGCCAGAGGCCTGGGTTGGCGCACGCCGCGCGGCAGAGGCGATGCCGGATCTGGGGGCCTGGGCGGTGGCGCAATCTGGGCTGCGACTGCTCGGAGCCGCGGAACAGCCCTGGCTGGTGCGCGTGCATGCGCGGGCGGCGATGCAGTATCAGGCGACGGTGATCGCGCTCGAACGGCCGTAGCGCGCGCGGTGTCCGTGGGACGTCGCCGCAGGCGTTGCCGCGAAAGTCAGCCGCTGCGCGACCGGCGCGGATAGCCAAGCCCCGGTCGCGTCATGGGCTGCTGCCGGATCGCTTGCGCGGCATTCAGCACGCCAAGCGCAGCGGGCGCCTGGCTCATCAGCGGGGACGCCTCGGCCGACAATGACTGGAGCCCCAGATCGGCCGCCTGGCTGCGGTCGATCTGCGCGAAGCGGTCCAGCGCCGCATGCGTCATCCCCTGTGCGGAGGAGGCCATTGTCGCGAAGCCTCCCATCTGGCCGTCGAGGTTGCTACGCACCTGGTCCGCCATGCCTTGCAGGCGCGAGGCCGCGCCATCGCTCAGCGCGTTGATGCCGAAGGTGCTGCTGATGTTGCGCAGCGAATCCAGCGCGGAGAGCAGCGATCCCAGCTGCGCCATGTCGCCGATCGACGGCAGGCTGAATGAGGTGAGGCCGTTGATCGTCAGGCCGAGATTCCCCAACGCGCCGGCCCCGCTGACCGGCATGTCGAGCGCGGTTGCGGCCTGCCCGAGCGACAGCCAACCCGAGACGGCCTGCGCCCGCTGTTCCTGCCAGGCCGCGACGCCATTGGCCAACGCCTCCTGCTGGCTCGACACCGCCCGGCGGAAGGCATCGCCCATATCGGGCACGGAGAGGTCTATGCTCATCCTGTTGCGCACCGCCGCGACCGCGGACGCCAGCCCCCCCCATTCGGACAAGCGTGAGAGGGTGTCGGGATCGATCGGCGACTGATCGGACAGGCAGTCGTCCATGCTCTCCATCAGCTCGGCCAGATCACCCATCGAGCCGGGGGCGGCAAGGCTGCGGCCGAAGCGCTCACGGAACATCGCCGCAGCGGCGGCCAGCGCGGCCATGGCGGCCGCATCGGTGGGCAGCGGCGGGATCGAGATCTCGGGCGGCGCAGGCAGCGACGGCAGTTGCGGCAGCGGCGGCAGCATCGGCCAGCCCGCGCCGCTGGTCGCCATGGTCCACATCTGGCCCCACGGATCCGCGGTGTTGAAGTTGAACATCGGCAGCGCCGTCGGCACGGTGGCGCCGAGCCCCGCGCGCAGCGAGGCCCAACGCTCCGCGGCTGCTGCTGCCATACTCGCACGCCAGGCAGTGACATCCGGCGGCTCGGTGCTGCCCCAGCCCGGCCAAGCCGGCATCTCGCCTGCGCCGCCAGCCGGCATCGTCGGCAGGCCGGCGGGCATGCCGCTTTGCAGCGAAGCCCAGCGGTCCTGCAGCATCGCTGCAGGGTTGGTCGCGCCGCCCGCTGCGAGACCAGCCAAGGCCGACGGCACGACAGGCATGCTCGGCGGCGTCACGGGCGGCACGGCAGGCAGCGCGGCGGCGCGTGCCTGAAGCTCGGCGAGCATGGCTTCCGCCTTGGCCAGCTGCTCGCGGATCTGGGCTTCAAGGGCCGCGGCGCGTGCCTTGGCGGCCTCGCTCATCTTCAAAGCGATGCCGGTCAGCTTGCCGGCCTCGCCCTGCACCGAGGCGATCATGGCCGCCACATCCGTCTGGCCCTTCGCCAGGCCGTCCCGCACCGCCTGCTCGACAGCGGCGGCCTGTGCCTTCGCATCCTCTGCGGCCTTGCGCGCGGCCTCAATGGCTGCGAGGGCCTGTGCCTTGGGTGCCGAGACCTTGGAGGCCAGCGCGGCCGCAGCATCCTGCTGCAATCCGCCGGCCTTCTGGCGCAGCGCATCGGCCGCCGCGCTCGCACCCTGCACGCGGTCGCGCACCTTGGAGAATAGCGCGGTGCCGCGCGCCAGCGCACCGCCGCCGCCGACCGCGGGCAGCGCCGCAAGCGCCGCGGCGCTCGCCATATCCTTCAGGTTCGGCGGCAGCGCCGCGCGCGCGGCGAGGTCCTGCACCATGCCGGTGGGAATGCCGAGCTTGGAGGGCGTCGGCAGACCACTGGCCCGCGCGAGCAGCGCCGGGTCGGCCATGCCGCACAGCCCGTCGCAGTCGATCAGGGCCATCGGACCATCGCCTAGTTGATCTTCACGATACCGCCCTTGACGGTGAGGATGCCGCCCGCGCTGACCTCGCCCATGCCGCTTGCCTTGAAGTTCGCCATTGGCGCGGCGATGTCGAGCTGCGCTGCGCCCTCGATCTTCGTCTGGGTGCCCTTGGCGGAGAAGTTCACGCCGCCTTCCGCCTTGAGGTCCTTGGTGCCCTTCAGCTTGAGGTCGGTCGCCGATTCCACGCTGATCTCGCCGGATTCGGATTTGATCGTGATCTTCTGGGCCGTGATGGTTAGGCCACCGGTGACGTCGATGCTCATCTTGCCCTTCACGGTCAGCGCGTAATCACCATCCACCGTGTGGGTGAACTTTGCCTCGTTGGTGTGGGTCTCATCGCCCTTCACCGTCACAGTTCGCTTGCCGGCCTTGACGGCGTGGGTTTCGTTGCCTTCGGTCACCTCAAGGCTCAGGTCCTTCTTGACCTTGATCGTCTGCTTGCCATCCACCGTCAGCGTATCGTCATTGGTGATGGTGCCGGTGCGGTCATTCAGCACCTTGAGCGTCAGGTCCTTCTGGGCCTGGATCGCGATCTCCTCTTTCTCCGCCTTATCCTCGAAGCGAATCTCGTTGAACTTGCCGGCGCCGTTCGGCGAGGTGCGGGTCTTGATCGTGGACTTCGTCTTGTCCGTGGGCAGCGTCGTCGGCACCGTCTTCTCGGCGTTGTAGACGCAGCCCGTGATCAGCGGCCGATCCGGGTCACCGTCGAGGAAGCTGACCACGACCTCGGTCCCGATGCGCGGGATGAATAGCGCGCCCCATCCGGTGCCGGCCCAGCCCTGCGCCACGCGGATCCAGCAGGAACTGTTCTGATCCTTCTTGCCGACGCGGTCCCAGTGGAACTGCACCTTCACGCGCCCGTACTTGTCCGTCTCGATCTCCTCGCCGGAGGTCCCGGTGACGATGGCGGTCTGGGTCGAGGCGATGGTCGGGCGCTGCGCAATGCGCGCGGCGCGGAAGACCGTGGTGGCGGAGAAGGCGGCCAGTTCGCAGCGGAACTCCTCAGGCGTGGCGTCGAGCCGGTGCTCCATCACGACCCAAGAACCGTTCAGCGCGCTTTCCGGGTGCTTGGACAGGGAGAATTTGCCGCCGCAGCGGAAGTAGCGGTTGTTGCCGCGGATGCGCAGCAGCTTCTTCTCGACCTGATAGGCACCGAGCCTGATGCCGGCGAGCTTCTCGCCCTTGCTCTTGTCGTCGTGCAGGTGCCACCAGTCGTTGATCGTGTTCTTCGACGACGTCCCGGTCTTCTTCGCATAAAGCGCGGTCGCGGGCGTCTCGAAGCTCCATGAGTCCACGGCCACCGCGTCCGGCACCACCCGCATGGCAAGGCTGCAGTCCCGCACCTGGTCATCCTGGAACGGCAGGCTCGACACGCCCGAAAAGGTCACAGCCGGCACGACGGGCAGGTTCTTGTGGCCGTCCGCATCGTCGGCGAGCACCATCTTCACGACGCCGTCCGTATGTTCGAACCAGAAGAAGATGCCTTCATCCTCCATCAGACGCATGATGAAGTTCAGGTCGGTTTCGCGCCATTGCACGCAGTATTCCCGCGGCTGGTAGGTCGCGGTGACCCGCAGGTCCAGGTCGCTCACCCCGCCGCCGGACAGCACCGACTTGATGATGTCGAGCGCGCTCTTGTTCTGGAAGATGCGGCAATCCTGGCGGAGATCCAGCAAGGCCAGCGGCGGCACAAGGGTGGCGCGGAAATAGGTCCGCTTGGCGCCGTCCCAGGAACCTGCCAGGGCGAATTCGCTGAAGATGCCGTGGATGTGGCGCGTGTCGGAGCTCTTGCCCGTGCCATTGATCGTCACCGTGGCCTCGGAGCCGACCAAGCCCTCCCAGGATAGCCCGTCCACCGTCGTGGACAGCTCGATCTCATAGGCGTAGGGCGTCGATAGGCGCTCGGTGCCGGAGATCGAGACGATCTGCAGCTTCTGGTCGCCGGCCGTGGTCTTGATGGCCAGGTACTGGGCGGCCTGGCGCTTGTCCTGCGGGAGTGAGCCGCTCATGCGCCGCCCGCGGTCAGGGTCACTTCGATGCGCCCCGCCTCGGTGAAGGCGACGCGCGCTGCGTCGAAGGGCGTGCCGTCGGCGATGCGCGCCAGCACGGCCGAGGACAGCGCCGGCAGGATCGAATTCTCCATGGCCTGGTCGATCGCCCGCGCGCCGCCCTCCGTCTCCAGGCAGCGCTGCAGCAGCCAGCCCTCGATCTCAGGGGCGAGGTCGAGCGTCGCGCGGTGGCTCTCGACGAAGCGGGCGCGCACGCGATCCAGCTTCAGGCCGATGATTTGCGCGATCTGTTCCTCGCCGAGTGGCAGGTAGGGCACGACCGTGCAGCGCGACAGGAAGGCCGGCTTGAAGCGCCGCAGCAATTCAGGCCGCACGGCCGCAGCGAGCATGTCCGCGTGCACGGCGCCTTCGGCGCTGGCAAGCGTCGCGTCGATCGCATCCGTCCCGAGGTTCGAGGTCATGATGATGACGCAGTGGCGGAAATCCACCTCGATGCCCTCGGCGTCCTCAAGACGGCCCTTGTCGAAGACCTGATAGAAAAGGTCCGTCACATCGGGATGCGCCTTCTCGATCTCGTCGAGCAGCACGACCGAATAGGGCTGGCGGCGGACCGCTTCGGTTAGCACGCCGCCCTGGCCATAGCCGACATAGCCGGGCGGGGCGCCCTTCAGCAGCGCGACGGTGTGCGGTTCCTGGAACTCCGACATGTTGATGACCGTCAGGCCGCGCTCCCCGCCGAAGAGCTGGTCGGCGATGGCCAGCGCCGTCTCAGTCTTGCCGACGCCGGTGGAGCCGCAGAACAGGAACACACCCGCCGGCTTGCCCGGCTCGGCAAGGCCCGCGCGCCAGGTGCGCATCCGGCGCGCAAGCATCGCGATGGCGTGCGGCTGGCCGACGACGCGCGCCATCAGGCGTTCCTCGACATCGAGGATCGCGGTCATCTCGTCGCGCACCATCCGCCCCACCGGGATCCCGGTCCAGCCGGCCACCACTTCGGCAACGGCCGGCCCGTCCACTTCGAACGCCACCAGCGGCGGCGCTTCGCCATGCAGCCGCGCGAAGCGCGCACGCGCAGCGTGCAGCGCGTCGGCACGGTTGGTGACGGCGGGATCCTCCATCAGCTGGCGGATGCGCAGCGCGGCCTCGCGCTCGGCCACCCAGCGTGCCGTCTGCTCGGCATGGTCACGCTCGGTCGCCGCCTGCGACGCCGCCAGCGCGTCGATTTGCGCGCGGTGGTCACGGCCTTCCTCGACCTCGCGCTGCAGCCGCGTGCTTTCCGCGGCCAGCGCCTCCAGCGTACTGGCGGCATCGGCGATGACGCCCGGGACGGCGTCGCGCGACACCGCAACGCGGGCGCAGGCCGTGTCGAGGACGGACATCGCCTTGTCGGGCTGCTGGCGCCCGCTGATGTAGCGGGAGGAGAGCGCGACAGCCGCCGCCACCGCTTCCTCCGTCACACGCACGCCGTGATGCGCCTCAAGCCGCGGTGTCGCGCTGCGCAGCATGACGCGGGTCGTGGCATCGTCCGGCTCAGCGACCTTCACCACCTGGAAGCGGCGCGCCAGTGCGGCGTCCTTCTCGAAGTAGCGCTTGTATTCGCCCCAAGTCGTGGCCGCGATGGTGCGCAGCTCGCCCCGCGCCAGCGCCGGCTTCAGAAGGTTGGCCGCATCGGCCTGGCCCGCCTGGCCGCCCGCCCCGATCAGCGTATGGGCCTCGTCGACGAACAGGATGATCGGCATCGGGGCCGCCACCACTTCCGAGATGACGGCCTTCAGGCGCTGTTCGAACTCGCCCTTCACACCAGCGCCGGCCTGCAGCAGTCCGATATCGAGCGCGCGCACCACCACCCGCTTCAGCTTCTCGGGCACCTGGCCGGAGACGATGAGCTGGGCGAAGCCCTCGACCACCGCGGTCTTCCCGACGCCCGGCTCGCCCGTGAGGATCGGGTTGTTCTGGCGGCGGCGCATCAGGATGTCGGTGAGCTGGCGGATTTCCGATTCCCGCCCCGGCACAGGATCAAGCCGGCCCGCGCGGGCCGCGCCCGTCAGGTCCGTCGTGTAGAGATCGAGCGCCCCGCCGCGGGCCACGCCGCCTTCGGCGGTGGGCGCCGCGCCAGCGGGCCCATCCTCGTGGACGACCGAGAGCATCTCCTTCAGGTTCGCGGCCAGATGCTCCTGCGGGATCTTCAGCAGCAGTGGGCAGGCGGCGACGGCGGCGGTGCGGCAGGCGTCGCGCTGCAGGATACCGAGCAGCAGCGCGCCCGATCGCACGGACACCGCACCAAGCCCGATCGAGGCGATCATCCAGGCTTCCTGCATGGCCTCGGCCAGCAGCGGGCGGAAGCTCGGCGTGCGGGAATTGCCGCGCGGCAGCGCCGCGAGGGCCTTGGTGAGATCGGCCTCAACCGCCGCCGGGTCGATCTCGTAGCTGCGCAGGATCGCCTGCCAATCCTGGCAGGGCGGCCGCAGCATTTCGAGCATCACATGCTCCAGCTCCACGGCGAAATGCGTCGCCAGCACGCAGGCATTCACAGCGCGCTCCAACGACTTGCGGCTGGATGGCGCGAGGCGGGCGACGAGGTCGCGCAGGTTGCCGCTCATGGGGAAGTCTCCGCGGGAAGCGTCGCTGGGATGTCGCGCATGGACAGCGACACGATGCCGCTGGCGCGCGTGTCGGGACGTCCGACGAGGAAGGTGGTCAGGCCGAGCCGGGCGCCCGGCCCGCGCGTGCGGATCCGGGGTGGTTGGATCCGGTGCGGCCGCAGTTGCAGGGTCAGCTCGAAGTCGAGCCCGGGCCCGACGAAGAAGCGCGTCAGCGCGCGGAGGCTACAATGCCGGGTGCCGCCGGGCAGGAGGGTCTCGTATTCCGTCGGCTCCAGCGGGCCCACGCGCAGCGTGAAGCAGCTCTGCCGGTCCCAGACGCGCCCCCCGAGCAAGGCGTCCTGGCCGAGGCGATTGTTGGCCCCGGGCACACCAAGGCGCGTCACGTCGTCGGGTTCGAGCTTCAGCCAGCGCCCGGTGAAGGGCACCACCGCGACCGGCACGCCGAGATAGTCGCGCAGCATCCGCTCCAGCGCACCGCGGGAGCGCGCCTGCCCGGTCAGGAGCCCCGCATAGCCCAGCAGCGCACGGTCCGGGATGCCGAGCCGTCCAGTCATGCCAGGGGTGCCGAGGCCGAGCAGCGCGTGCAGGATGGGTCCGCCCACGCCAGCATCTGGCGGGTGCAACGCGGCGCCGAGGCGGGTCCGCGCGGCGGCGCGGTAGCCGATGGTCAGCAGACGCTGTTCGAAGATGTGCAGGAAGGCGACCGCCGCCCGGTCGCCGCGGCGGATGCGCTGGGTGATTTCTTCCGTGACCCAGTCCGGCAGCGGCCCACCATGGCCGAGCAGTCCGGCGATGCGGGTCGTGAGCCGCGCCCGGCCATCGGGATCCAGCGCGATGCTGTCCACTTCCGAGGCTGGGAAAGCCAGGGTCGGCCGGGGCGCCAGCCGCACAGCCGCATCCTGCGGCGTCCGCTCTTCTCCCAGCCGGGGCGATCCGGCAAGCGTTGCGAAGTGCTCGAGAAGCGAGAGGGCCGGCAGCAGGCCGTAGCTCGCCGGGCGCGTCGCAAGACGGTCTCCGATCGTGCCGTGCTGCCCCGCCTGCGCCTCGCTCATGCGGCGATGGCAGCGCCGAGGCGCGGCGGCCAGCGATGCCAAGTTCCTCGTCGCTGCACGCTGCTCACCGACACCTCGGTGAAGGTGTTGAGGCTGACATAAAGTGAGAAGAACCGCTCCAGCACGCTGGCCATCAGCAAGGCGCTGCCGCCCGCGAAGTGGCGCTCATCCACCCGCAGGTCGATGGCCAACCCGCTGACCGGCGCAGTTCGCACGCCTGCGCCGACGCGACGCACCAGGCGGCGGCAGGACAGGTCGCGCAGCCCCTGGATCTGCTGCTCCGCGGCTGGATCGAGTTCAGGCGCATGCAGGCGCAGGATCTCCTGCAGCGCCGTAAGCGCGCCCGGCCCGTCAGTCAGCGAGAGATGGTTGAGCGAGAGCTGCGAGACCAGCCGCCACGGCGTGCTGCCCGGTGCAGGTGCCGGCCGCTGAGTGGTGGGCGCACTGATCAGCGTGCCAACGGCGCCGCTGGCCGGCTGCTCCGGCTCCAGCACCGCGCCGACAGGGAGCTGTTCGGCCAGCAGGCGGTTGGTGCAGAGCGTCTGCACGAGAATGGTCTGATCTGGCGGGCTGGCCGGCCGCAGGGTGAGGTCCACGAAGGACAGCCAGGTGTCGGTGCCGCGAACCTCCTCGCGGTCGGTCGGCAGGCGACGCGCGAGCCAGAAGCATTCCGGCAGGTCCTGCTCGCGCCGATGGTCAATCGAGAAATAGGGCGCGTATTCGATGCGGCGCTCACCGAGCGGGCTGTTGCCGGTCACGGCGGTGATGGAGTGGACCTCGGTCACGCGTTCCAGCTGCGCATCCGGCACCACGCGATACTCGCCACGGCGATAATCCAGCCGGATCGGATCAGCGCCGTGTGGGAAGAGGTTGATCACCGGCGTGCAGCCGAGCTGGAAGCTGTCTTGCGACAGCGACAAGCCGCCCCGTGCCGCACTGCGGAGCAGGAACAGGACCTCCAGCGATCCGTCTGTCTCAAGGTCAGCCAGCTGCGCGATCGTCGGCAGGGTGAGGTCGAGGAAGCGGAACTTCTCGGGGAAGTTGAGGTATTCCTGCAGCAGCCGGTAGGCCGGATGGCCCTGCGGCGTTTCCGGCAGCAGGGCCTCGTCATCCTCGAAGCCGACCTGACGAAGAACGTCCTTGGCCGGCAGGATCACCCGTGCGCCGCCGCAGACAAAGGCAACCCGATCGCAATCGGCGACCAGCGTGTCGACAAGGCGCAGCGCAGGCCCAGGCGCGCCGCCGAGAAAAAGCCGCAGCGTCGCGCCACCCATGGCCTTCAGCCCGCCTGGCAGCGCACGGATGGGCAGGCGCACGACGCTGGCGGCTTGCTCGCGGTCCAGGAAAGACCAGCGATCCGAGGCGACGTGGTCGGGCGTCTCCAGATGGATGGGCCAAAGCGTCGTGGCGTAGCTGGTGCGGAAGCGGCAGCGCAGGCCGTCTTCGGTGGTCGCGGCGACCGGCAGGCCGCGCGGCAGGACGGCACCGGCGGGGGGGGGCTCCGCCGTGGCGAAGCGCGCGACGGCCATCGCTGGGATGGGCGCCGACAGCTGCGGGTGGAGCGTGCCGAGCAGCGCTTCCGTCAGGCGCGGGAACTCGCCGTCGATCGTGCGCTGGACGCGGGCGGTGAGGAAGGCGAAGGCCTCGATCAGGCGTTCGACATGGGGATCCGGCGTGCCTTCCGGACCAAGCTGCAGGCGGGACGCCACCTTCGGATAGCTGCGCGCGAAATCAGCGCCGGCATGGCGGAGGTAGTGCAACTCTCGCTGGTAGTATTCCAGCAGTTCGTCACCCGACGCCATCTGGCTCCATATCCGAGATATCGCCGGCCTGCGTGCGACGGAACACGACGGGTTCGGTGATGCGGCCGTCGAAGATCTGGCCGGTGACGATCACTTCGAGATCCCGCCCTGCAGCGACGGGCGAGAGCACCTCGACACTCGGCTCCTGCAGGCGCGGTTCGAAGGCGCGGATGGCATGCCTGATCGCAAGCCCCAGAAGCAGGCGCGCATCGGAATCCAGCGGCGAGCGATTGCCAAAATCGGGAATGCCGTAGTCGAGCACCGTGAGCGGGCCGCCTGCGGCTGCCTCTGCCAGCGGGACATGGCGGCGCGTGTCGAGCAAGCGGGCGATGGCGCGTGCAACAGAGGCGCGCACATCAGAACCCTGGAGGCGATTGGCGTCGAGCCGGTCGGAATGCTCCGACGGCTCGACGTCAATCAAACGCTCCAGGAGCGGCGGCAGGCAGCCCGCAACGTAGCGAGGACCGATCATGCCACCGCCCGGTCAGCTTCAGCCCTTGGTGGACTTCTGCGTGAGCAGGTCGAAGGACGCCTTCTTCGACCCGTCAAGCGTGCCGTCGTCCTTCTGGACCTTGTAGTCATACTCGATCTTCGTGAAGCCGATCGAGAGCGACTCGCTCATCACGCCGCCGCCGGAGGCACCGGAGTACGACACGCCGGAGAAGATGGCGTCATCCAGCTCGACCACGAGGAACAGCTCGAACGCCTTGGCGTCGTTGCCCGCGGCCTTGAGGAAGTTGATCTTCATCTTCTGGAACAGCTCGCCCGAGAACATCGCGTGCAGCAGCGGCACGGATGAACTGTCGAACTGGCGCGAGAGCTGAATCTCGCTGATCGACATGGTCCCGGCGGTGCGGTTGGTGCCGCGGCCGAGGTCGAGCGGCTGGTTCGCGCCGAATTGGAAGGATTCGCACACGATCAGGTCATCAAACCCGTCGATGTTCGACTCGCCCTTGAACTTCGACTTGTCGCCGACGTCGAGGAGAATATCAGGCATGGGTCAGGCTTCTTTCGATCGATGTCTGGACAGGTGGGGATCAGCCGGCGCCAGGCGCCGGCAGGTCTGCAACGAGACGGATCGAGGCCGTCAGTTCCTCGAGCTGGAAGTGCGGGCGCAGATAGACCGTGGCGCGATAGGAGCCGGGGCGCCCCGCAACCTCGTAGACATCCACGCGGCCTTCGCGCAGTGGCAGACGCGCCTTCGCTTCCTGCCCAGCATCGTCCATCAGCAGCACGTAGCCGCCGAGCCAACGGTTCAGGTAGGACTCGATGCTCGACTTGTCCTGGAAGCTGCCGATCTTGTCGCGGATGATCACCTTCAGATAGTGGGCGAAGCGCGACGCCGCGAGCATGTAGGGCAGCACGGAAGACAGGCGCGCATTCGCGTTGGCTTCCGGCGTGTCGTAGACGATGGGCAGGTTGCAGGTCTGGCCCCCGAAGAACGCCGCGTAGCTGGTGTTCTTGCAGTGGACCAGGCTGATGAAGCCCATGTCCGAGAGCTCCTTCTCGCGGCGGTCGGTGATCGCCACCTCGGTCGGGCACTTCATGACCACTTCACCATCCGCCGTGCGGTAGGTGTGGGTCGGCAGGCCTTCGACCTTGCCACCACCCTCAACGCCGCGGATCGCCGTGCACCAGTTGTAGGTGGCGAAGGCGGCCGTCATGCGCTCGGCCAGCGCCCAGACCGCATTGCCCCAGAGGTAGCGGGAATGGTCGGTGCCGTTCACATCCTCCTCGAAGGCCACGCCCTCGACGGGGTTGGTCGCGGCGCCGTAGGGCAGGCGCAGCAGCACGCGCGGCAGCACCAGGCTGCAATAGCGGCTGTCTTCCGAACGACGGAAGTCGCGCCACTTCGCCATCTCGGTGCTCTCGAAGACCTTCGCCAGATCGCGCGGTTCGCCGATCGTGGTGAAGCTCTCCATGTCGAACATCAGGGGGCTCGCGCCACTGATGAAGGGCGTGTGAGCCGCCGCGGCGACGTTCGAGATCTTCTCCAGCAGCGCGATGTCGCGCGGATGGCGGCCGAAGTAGAAGTCACCGACGAGGACGCTGTAGGGGGCGCCACCGAAGGTGCCGTACTCTTCCTCGTAGATCTTCTTGAACAGCGCCGACTGGTCGAATTCGACGGCGCTTTCGAGGTCGCGCTGCACTTCGTCGCGGCTGATGTTGATCAGCCGGATCTTCAGCCGGGTGCCCGTCTCAGCCTTCATGACGAGGTGGCGCAGACCGCGCCAGGACGCTTCGAGCGTCTGGAACTCCGGCGCGTGCACGACATGGTTCAGCTGGTCCGAGATCAGCTGGTCGATCTGGACGATGCGGGCCTTGATGGCCTCCACGACGTCGCCAGGCACCTTGCCGGTGGCGCTCAGGATCTGGTCGACGAATTCCGCCAGCAGGTCGCGCGCATGCGGCTTCTGGCTGTCGGTGATGGCAAGCTTGCCCTCGCTGACGATGCGGTCCAGCAAGGACACGGAGGCGTCGGCGGGCGTGAGTGCGGTTTCGCTCATGGCTATCTGTTCCGTTCTGTCCGACTGGGCCGATCAGTCCTGGGCCGGCTGATCTGCCGCCGGCGCCGCCAACGCCTTGCGGAGGTCGTCCTGCTTCTCAGTGCTCGCGATGACATCGCCGAGCAGCGCGCTCAGCTCGTCGTTCCCGTCGAGCTTGGTGAGCAGGTCGCTCAGCTTCTTGCGCGCCTGGTACAGTTCCTTCAGGCCGGGGACCTGCTGGAGCACCTGCACGGGCCCGAAATCGTCCATCTCGGCGAAGCTCAGGTTCACCGACAGCATGGTGCCATCGTTCTGCAGAGCGTTCGGAACGCGATAGGACAGCCGGGGCGCAATGCCCGCCATCACGTCGTTGAAGTTGTCGCGGTCGATCTCGACGAACTTCCGGTCCTTGACCTTCGGCAGCGGACGCTCGGGGTCACGCTTGCCGGAGAGATCCGCCATCACGCCGACAACGAAGGGCAGTTCCTTCTTCTCGATCGCACCGCCGGTTTCGACGTCATAGGTGATCTGCACCCGCGGCGGTCGGACACGCGAAAGTTTCTTCTGAGTGCTATCGCTCATGATAGAGACTGGCCTCCCGCAACGGCATGGGTGACGTTACGCATCCCAAGGCGGGAGCGAACGGGCGCGACCGTAGGTCCTGTACGGAACAAGCGCTGCAGGATGGAAGGTACGAAACAAAATGAGTTTCTGTAAAGGGGCAAGCCGCTACCATTAGATTACAGTGGGCCCAGGCCGGACCTACCGGTTCCTTCCTTGCCCTTGTCCACCCCCCCCCCAAGCCGAGGCCCAGGGCCGCACAAACAGCCCGTTACGCGGCTGTGTGGCACGAAATGATGCCGTACGGGCGGGAGCCAGGGCGATACCCGGACGGCGCCGGACGACGCCCAGAGCCGGCGTCTCAACGCATGTTACAGAGGGCACTTGGCGGCACGCCGACCATCTCCAGGCCGAACGGGTGCGGTCAGTCCTCGAAGATGGCGACCGCGCGCGTGAAGCCGGCAGAGGCGGCCTTGATCTTGAAGGGGAAGCAGGCGACCTGGAAACCGGTTGGCGGCAGCTGGTCCAGGTTGGCCAGCTTTTCGATGTGGCAATAGGCGCGCTCCATGCCGGCGCGATGGCCTTCCCAGATCAGGCTGGCATCGGCCGTCTCGGCATAGCGTCGCGCCGTGTGCACGAAGGGCGCGTCCCACGACCAGGCATCGGTGCCGCAAACGCGCACGCCGCGCTCCGTCAGATACAGCGTTGCCTCCCGCCCCATGCCGCAGCCGCGTGAGACGTAGTCAGGCTGCCCATAACGTGCCCCGGCAGCGGTGTTGACCAGCACGATGTCGAAGGGCTGCAAGGCGACATCCACGCGGGCCAGTTCCGCCGCCACCTCCTCCGCGCGCACCACATGCCCATCCGGCAGGTGCCGGAAATCGAGCTTCACGCCGCGGCCGAAACACCATTCGAGCGGCACCTCGTCGATCGTCCAGGCGCGCTGGCCGCCGCCCATGGTGGAATGGAAATGGTAGGGCGCATCCAGATGCGTGCCGGTATGCGTGGACAGGTTCAGCCGCTCAATCGCCCATCCCTCCCCGCCGGGCAGGTCGCCGGCCGTGAGGCCGGGGAAGAAGCGCAGCATGCCCGCAGCGCTCTGGCGATGATCGATATAGGTGATCTCCGGCGTGTGGCCGGGCGGGTCGGAGGCGATGCCGGCCTCGAGCGCGACGGAGAGATCGACGATCCGGCGTGGCATCGCTGCTTTCCCCTCAGACCAAGGCCGTCGCCAGCCAGGGCACGGCCGCGATCAGCAGCAAGGCGATGCCCATGACCACGACGAAGGGCATCGAGCCGGCGAAGATCGTCTCGATCCCGACCTTCGGATCATTGAGTGTCGCCTTCACGGTGAAGACCGAGATGCCGAAGGGCGGTGTCAGTAGCCCCATCTCGACCGCGATGATGGTGACGATGCCGAAGTGGATCAGGTCGAAGCCCACCGCCTGCGCGATCGGCGCGCCGATCGGCACCATGATCAGCAGGATCGAGGTGCTGTCCAGGATCATGCCCATCAGCAGGATGATAATCACGAAGACCAGCAGGAAGCCGTAGGGCCCGAGGCCGAGATGCTCCACCATGTCGCCGATCGCCTGCGGCACGCCGGCCATGGACAGCATGCGGGAATAGAGCCCGGCCGCGATCAGCAGGAACAGGATCGCGGCGGAGACCAGGCCCGTCTCCCGCAGCACGCGCCAGAATTTCGGCCAGTCGAGGCGCCCCCGCGCCAACGCCAGCAGCAGCGCGCCGCCCGCGCCGACGGCACCAGCCTCGGTCGGCGTGAAGAAGCCCGAATAGAGACCACCCAGGATCAGCACGACCAGCGCCAGGATGGGGACGGACTTCACCACCATCTCGCCGGCCGGCATGGCGCGCTGGCTGACCTCGGGCTGCGTCGTGCCGGCCATGATCCGCTCGGGGAAGAAGGCGGCGTAAACCCAGATCATCACGGAGAAGCCGAGCGCGATGATGATCCCAGGAATGACGCCGGCGATGAACATGTTGCCGATCGAGACCTCGGCCAGCACGCCATAGACGATCATCAGCAGGGAGGGCGGGATGAGCATGCCGAGGATCGAAGATCCCGCGACGGTGCCGGTGGCGAAGCGCATGGAATAGCCATGGCGCACCATCTCCGGCACCGCGACCTTGGTGAAGACGGCCGCCGAGGCGATGGACACGCCGGTGACCGCGGCGAAGATCGCATTCGCGCCGACGGTCGCATGACCAAGCCCGCCGCGGATGCGGCGCAGCAGCGACTGCGCGACCTCGAAAGTGTCCTTGCCGATGTCAGATATGCTGACCAGCAACCCCATCAGCACGAATAGCGGGATGGTCGCGAAGACATAGTCCTGGATGCCCGAATAGGTCGCCATCGCTGTGAAGCGGAAGGCGAGGTCGGGGTTGTCGCGAATCAGCCAAACGCCGACGGCCGCGGTCGAAATCAGCGAAATGCCGATGGGCAGGCCGAGCACGATCAGCCCGACCATCGCCCCGATCAGCAGGAAGCCGATGGTGATCTCGTCCATGGCGTCAGCTCCGCCCGCCGCGCAGCAAGCGCCGCGCCTCGGTGCCGAACAGCACCAGATAGGCCAACGCACCGGCCGCGCCGCCGCCGATGATCAGCGCGCGGAAGGGCCAGGTCGGCACGGTGAACAGGCCCTGCACGCCGAAGAATTCCCGGCGCGCGACGGAATTCCACATCGGATCCCAGGCCGCCTGCGCGATGAAGGCCATCACCGCGGCGCCAAGCAGCATGAACAGCATCTCGATCGTACGGCCGAGCGCCGGCGCGGTGCGCACGATACGGTCGATCAGGAAGTCCGCCCGCGTCATGCGGCGGTTGTAGATGGTCGCGCCGATCTGCAGGAATACGATGCCCACCACGGAATGGGCGGCGATCTCCGCTACACCGGTGATCGGCGCATTCAGGAAGCTGCGCCCGATCACATCGGCACAGATCAGGCACATCAGACCGAAGGTCCAGATCGTGCCGAGTGAGGCTAGAACGTCCAGTAGGAGGCGGACCGGGTCGAAGGGTTGCGGTTGCGCGGCGGCGTCGAGCGCCGCCATGTCGATGTCATCAGCCATGGCGGCGCTCCGGCACTCTGATCAGGAGGTCAGTTCACGGTCCCAGTTGCGGCCCGGCGTCTGGCCGGCCGCACGGATCGCCGCAAAATAGGCGTTCAGCACGTCGCGCGACGCGGCGCCCGAGCTGCTGGCCCAGGTCTGCGCCAGGTTGGGCAGGCCGCGGATCCAGCGCTCGCGCTCAGCAGCCGGCAGCGTCGTCACGACGGCGCCGCGCGCCACCATGTCGCGCTTGGCAGTTGCGATGCGATCCGACACGTCGCGGATATGCGCGGCGGTCGAGGCCTTGCCGGCCGCGACAAGCGCGCGCTGCACCACCTGCGGGTAGCGCTCGTAGCGCTGGCGGTTCACGGCGATGCCGCCGACATACATGGCGCCCACATCGCATTCGGTGATGAAGCGCGCGACTTCATAGACGCGCGTCGGCAGAATGCCGACATAGAAGGACAGCGCGCCTTCGGACACGCCGGTCTGGATGTCGGTGTAGTAGGTGGTCAGCGCGCCATCCACCGGCGTCGCGCCCGTGCCCTGCAGCCAGTTCGCGCTGGTGCCCGGCGCCGAGATCTTGCGGTTCCGCAGGTCGTCCAGCGTGCGGATCGGGAAGTTCGACCAGATGTGGTAGGTGTCGGTGATGTAGGAGCTGAGCGGAATCATGTTCAGCCCGTTCCAGTTCTGGCGGATGGCCGGAACCGTCTCGTTCATGCTCTCAAAGGCGTTGGCGATCAGGCCGTGGTCGCCGGTGGCAAACGGCGTGAAATAGGTGACGTTCTGGAGCGGCATGGTACTGCCCTCCCACAACGTGCCGACATAGCCAATGTCGGTGATGTTGTCGCGCACGGCCTCCATCGTGTCCTGGAAGCGATACAGCGTGCCGCCATAGGCCTCGCGCCAGTTGATGCGGTGCGTGTTGCCATTGTCGCGGAGGAACTTGTCCACCTCGGGCTGGAACACGTTCTTCATGATGTGGATCCAGAAATTCTGGACCGGATGGCTGGCGGCGATCTGGATGTTGAGCGCGGTCTGCGCGACGGCGGTATGCGCGGCAAAGAGCGGCAGCGCGGCGGTTCCGGCCAGAAGGCCGCGGCGGCGGATGGTCATGGCGTCGTCTCCTCCCTGCTTGTTCAGATTGTCCCAAGCGCGCGCAGGATGCGCGCCGGGGTGAAAGGTTGTTCGGTCACGCGCGCGCCCAGCGGGCGCAGCGCATCGTTGATCGCGTTCATCAGCGCGGCCGGCGCGCCCGCCGTACCAGCCTCGCCCGCGCCCTTGGCGCCGAGCAGGCTTTCTTGCGTCGGCGTCTCGACGTGGCCGACATGCATCTCCGGCATCTCCGCCGACATCGGCACCAGGTAGTCGGCCATCGTCGTCGTCAGCAGGTTGCCCTGCTCGTCATAGACGCAATGCTCATAGAGCGCGCCGCCGAGGCCCTGGACGATGCCGCCGCGGATCTGCTCATCCACCAGCAGCGGGTTGATCACCCGCCCGCAATCCTCGACGCACCAATGCTCCAGCACCTTCACCATGCCGGTGTCGGTATCGACTTCCGCCCAACAGGCCTGGATGCCGTTGGTGAAGGCGAAGGGGTATTCCTTGGTGATGAAGTGGCGCGTCTGCACCAGCTCCCGCGGCAGGTCCTTCGGCAGCGTGTCGCCGCGGAAATAGACAATGCGGCCGAGCTCGCCGAGCGGCATGCGCTCTCGCCCCGTCTCGGAATCCACCACCTGGCCCATGCGGATGTCGAGCGTCTCCGGCGCGGCCTGCAGCATGGCGCCGGCCACAACCAAAATCTGCTGCTTCAGCGCGATCGCCGATTGCAACGCCGCCTCGCCGCCGATGCCGGCGCCGCGGCAGGCCCAAGTGCCGCCACCATAGGGCGTGGTCTGGGTGTCGCCGGTGATAACCTTCACGCGTTCCAGCGGCACGCCAACGCCATGCGCCACGATCTGGCGCAGGATGCCCTCGGTCCCCTGCCCCTGTTCGGTCACGCCGGACATGACGACGACGGAGCCGTCCGGATCCATCCGCACCGTCGCGCCATCCTGCGCCGAGATGCGCGCACCGCCGATGCCGTACATGAAGGGCGAGGGGTTCGTCAGTTCGATGAAGCTGGCGAAGCCGAGGCCGCGATGGATGCCCTTCTTCCGCTGCTCTGCCTGGTCGGCGCGGATGCGCTCCACCGGCACCATCGCCAGCAGCTTGTCGAGCGCGGCGTGATGCGACAGCCCCTCGAAGCGCATGCCCGGCGGGGAGGTGTAGGGATAGGCGTCATCGCGGATCAGGTTACGCCGGCGCAGCTCGACCGGGTCGAGGCCAAGTGCCTCGGCCGCAAGGTCCACCAGCCCTTCGGTGACCGTCGCCGCAATGGGGTGGCCGACGGCGCGATACTGGCAGGTGGGCGTCTTGTTCTGCAGCACGACCGTCGTTGTGCAGCGGTAATTGGCGAAGTCATACGGGCCGCCGCACAGGTTCACGACCTGGTTGCCCTCGATCGCGCTGGTGCGGGGATAGACCGAATAGGGGCCGATGCCGGTGCGGTCGTCGATGTCGAAGGCCAGGATCTTGCCTTCCGCATCCACCGCGATCCGCCCCGTGATGCGGTGGTCGCGCGCATGGATGTCGGAGACAAAGCTCTCGAAGCGGTCGGCGACGAATTTCACGGGCCGCCCCATGATCTTCGTCATGGCAGCGACGGCGACCTCGTCTGGATAGACATGGACCTTGATGCCGAAGCTGCCGCCGACATCCTTGCAGATAACGCGGACCGCGCCTTCCTCGATGCGCAGCTGCTTCGCGAAGACGCCCTGCATCATATGCGGCGCCTGGGTGGAGTGATGAACCGTGAGCGTGCCTTCGGCCGGGTTCCAATCAGCGATGATGCTGCGCGGCTCCAGCGTGACGCCGGTATGGCGGCCGGTGACGAAGGTCGCCTCCACCACCTTATGCGCGGCGGCCATCGCGGCGGCGACATCGCCCTTCTCGGCGGTGCGCGTGAACACGAGATTGTCGCCAAGCTCGGGGTGGATCACCACCGCGCCCGGGTCGAGCGCGGTCTCCATGTCGAGCTGCGCGGGCAGCGGTTCCCATTCGACGGCCAGCGCGGCGACGCCGTCTTCGGCCGCAGCGCGGCTATCGGCGACGACAGCCACCACCGGCTCGCCCTGCCAGGTCGCGCGGTCGAGCGGCAACGGGTATTGCGGCGCGGATTTCATGCCCTTGAGGTGATCGAGCGTTGCCACCCAGGGATCGCAGACCTTCGCCAGGTCGGCGCCGGTGAAGACGCGCAGAACGCCCGGCACCTGCCGCGCGGCGGCGGTGTCCACGGCCAGGATGCGCGCATGCGCATAGGGGCTGCGCAGGAAGGCAGCATAAGCCATGCGCGGCAGCGCGACGTCGTCGGTATAGGCGGCGCGGCCCTGCACCAGCTTCGGCAGGTTCGGCCGCGGCACGGAACGGCCAATATAGGAATTCGGCAAATCCTCGCGCGACAGGCCGATGGAGGCGGGTGTGATCTCGTTCATCGCGCATCCCCCCGGCGGGCGGCCAGCGTGCTCTCCACCGCATCCACGATCGCCTGGTAGCCGGTGCAGCGGCAGTAATTGCCGGACAGGTGCTCGCGGATTTCCTCACGCGAGGCGTCCGGGTGCTGACGCAGGATATCGGCCGCGGCCATCACCATCCCGGGCGTGCAGAAACCGCATTGCGCGGCGTTGCGCGCCACGAAGGCGGCCTGCAGGTCTTCGGCCTCGCCGCTTTCGGTCAGGCCTTCGATGGTCGTGACCTCGGCGCCATCCAGGCTCGCGGCCAGAACCAGGCAGCCGCGCACGATCTCCCCATCCACGCGCAGCGTGCAGGCGCCACAGACGCCATGCTCGCAGCCCGCATGCGATCCGGTGAGACCGAGATCGAGGCGCAGGAAGTCCACGAGATGCCGGCGCGGCTCGACGCTGCGCGTCACCCGCTCGCCATTCACCGTCAGCGTTATCTCCACCCGCGCGCTCATGCTGCGATCTCCGTGGCTGGCAGGAAGCGCGAGAGGGCGCGCGCGGTCAGCACGCGCGCAAGGTGCCGCTTCATCTCCGGCGGGCCGTGCAGGTCGGATGGCGGGTCGAGGTCCTGCGCGAGCGCGGCCTGCGCCGCCGCGATGGCCTCGGCACCGAGCGCGCGGCCCTGCAAGGCGGCCATCGCGCCCTTCGCCAACACCGGGCCGTTGCCGACGCCGAAATAGGCGAGCCGCGCCTCGGCCACGCGCGGGCCGTCCAGCGTCACGCAGGCGGCAAGCCCCGCCATGGCGTAGTCGCCGGAACGCCGCGCCACCTCGACGATTGCGCTGCGCTGGGCGGGGGTTGCCGCCGGCACCTCAACCGCCGCGATCAGCTCACCTGGGCGCAGCGCCGTCTCCAGCAATCCGGTGAAGAAGGAGGCCGCCGGCACGCGCCGCTCGCCGCCTGCCGAGGCGACGACGACCGTGGCACCGAGCGCCACGATGCAGGCCGGCAATTCGGCGGCCGGATCGGCATAGGCCAGGCTGCCGCCGATCGTGCCGCGATTGCGGATGGCGGGATGCGCGATGAAGGGCACAGCTTCCGCCAGCAGCGGCGCGTGCTGCGCCACCAGCGGATCGCGGCCGAGTTCGACATGGCGCGTCAGCGCGCCGATGCGCAGCACGCCGCCCGCCGCCGATATGCCGCGCAGCGCCGCGATGCGGGTGATGTCCACCAGCAGCCGCGGCTCGGACAAGCGGAAGGCCAGCGTGGCCAGCAGCGTCTGCCCGCCAGCCAGGATGCGCAGAGCATCGCCATGCTCCGCCTGCAAGCGCCAGACATCCTCGAGTGTCGAGGCCCGGACATAGCCGAAGGCCGGCCATTTCATGGCGTCGTTCCCCCTTGCGCCCACGCATGCCGCGGCGGGCGCCTTTGCTTGTTGATCAAGTGATCAACGGAAACTAAGCTGGTTGTCAAGCGCGGCGTGCCTCGCCGCATGTTGGGGAGGAAAAACAGGGTGGACGGCATGTCGCCGGCGGGTCGGCGCCTGGAGCCGCAGGCGCGGCGCGAGCAGATCCTGGCCGGGGCCGTCGCCTATTTCGCCGAAGTCGGATTCGGCGGCACAACACGCGACCTCGCAAGCCGCATTGGCATCACCCAGGCCCTGCTCTACCGCTACTTCGCCAGCAAGGCCGATCTGATGGAGGCCGTGTTCGAGCGCGTCTTCCTCGGCCGTTTGTCCCCGCGCTGGGGCGAAGAAATCCGCGATCGCACCCAGCCGCTGGAGCAGCGGCTGTGCCACTTCTACCGCCAATATGCCGCGGCGATCTTTACCTATGAATGGATGCGCATCTTCATGTGGGCCGGCCTCGCCGGTGAAGCGCTGAACCTGCGTTATCTCTCGCGAGTGGGTGACAGCCTGCTCTCCGCGCTGCGCGACGAGATCGCCAGCGACGGCCGCTACTGCACGCCCGACATGGAGGAGATGTGGGCGCTGCACGGCAGCATCGTCTACATCGGCATCCGCCGCTTCATCTACCAGCTGCCGACGCCAGACGATGTCGGGCCCGTCATCGACCGTTCGGTGGAGCGTTTCCTCGTCGCACTCCGGCGATAGCGGGCGGGCCGGCGCGCTACTCGCCGGGCGCCTGCCTTCTCCGCCGGGTTGCAGCCGCGGGCTGGACGCTTGCATCATGCAGCATCAGGAGTTCGGAGATCCCATGACCAACGCCGTTGTCGTGCCAGAGGGCGGGTTCCGCTTCATCCCGGGCGTCTATCAATACAGCGCCGGCGTGGCCGCCGAGCCGGGCTTCACGCTGGAACGCGTCCGCTTCGCGGAACCCGTGCCGCTGATGCGCGGCTTCGCCTTGATCGCAGAGATTCTGGCCGCCGCCGGCCGCCCGAAAGCCGCCTTCGCCGCCTGCGAGCTGCGCTCCCCCGCCCCCTTCACCGAGGCTGGCTTCGCCGCCTTCAACCGCATCTATGGCGGTGTGCTGACCGAATGGGGCCTCTTCCGCGACGGGCTGAACCCGGTGGCGCGCAGCAATGTCTGCCCCGAGATCGCGCCACCCGCCGAGCCCTGCTTCCACGCCTTCGTCTACACCGTGCCCGATGCGGCCGCCGCGCCGTCCTTCGCGGTCGCCGGCAGCGGCGAGGCGCAGGAGGGCAAGGGGAATTACCGCGACAATACCGTCGCGCTCGGCGACCTCTCGCCCGCCGGCCTGCGCACCAAGGCGCGCTGGGTGCTGGGGGAGATGGAGCGGCGCATGGGCGTGCTCGGGGCGAATTGGGCCGGCACGACGGGCGTGCAGGTGTACACGGTGCACGACATCCATCCCTTCCTGGGCGATGAACTGGTGACGCGCGGCGCCGCACGGCATGGTGTGACCTGGCAGTTCTGCCGCCCGCCTGTCGTCGACCTGGAATACGAGATGGACTGCCGCGGCATCTGGCACGAACGCGTGGTGGCGGCGCGGTAGTCGGCGCTCTCCCGCGCGGCGCGTTATGCGCGCGGATCGCTGGCGGCGCGCGGCCACACCCCGCTTGACGGGCCGCGCGCAGAATGCAGCACTGATGCATCCGCGCCAGGAGTTCGCCGCATGACCCAGATGCTCTCCCGCCGCCTCGTGGCGGCCGGCCTGCTCGCACTGCCCGCCGTCGCGCGGGCGCAAGGCAGCTGGTCGCCGACGCAGCCCGTGCGCGTCATCATCCCCTTCCCGCCCGGCGGCACCATGGACCCCGTGGTGCGCCTCGCACAGGAACATCTGACGCGCGAACTCGGCCAACCGGTGGTGGTCGAGCATCGCCCGGGCGGCGGGACCGTGGTTGGCACCCAGGAAGCGTTCCGCGCGCCGGCCGATGGCCACACCATGATCATGGTCGCGAACAGCTTCGCGGCCAACGTCACGCTCCGCCCCTCGACGCCCTATAACGGCCTGCGCGACTTCGTCCCGCTGGTGATGGCCACCGTGGTGCCGCATGTGCTGGCGGTGCATCCCTCGGTTGCGAACGACTTCGCCGGCTTCTTGGAGGCCGGGCGGCGGCCCGGCGCGGGGTTGTCCTTCGGGTCCTACGGCATCGGCACCTCGAACCACCTGGGCGGCGAGCAGTTCCGCGAATTGGCGCGGCTGAATGCCACGCATGTGCCCTACAACAGCCCGTCGCAGGCCCACACGGATCTGGTCGGCGGGCGGCTGCAATTCATGCTGGCCAATCTGCCGGACATGATCCAGCCCGCGCAGCTCGGCCAGGTTCGCGCCGTGGCGATCTCCGCCGAGGGACGTGTGCCAGCATTGCCGAATGTGCCGACGATCGCCGAGCTCGGCTTCCCGCTGGTGCTGTCGGATAGCTGGTTCGGCCTGGTCTGCCGCGCCACCGTGCCGGCGCCGGCACGCGCACGGCTCGAAGCCGCATGGCTGTCGGCGCTGGCGCAGCCGGCGATCAAGGGACGGCTGGAGGAGATGGGCTTCACTGTCCTCGCCCACCCCTCCGCGCGGTTCGGCGAGGAGATCCGTCGCTACACGGATACCTACGCGCAGGTCATCCGCGCCAACAATATCCGCGTCGAATAAAGACCCGTCCCGCGGGACCGGCAGCGTCAGGCCGCCAAGGTCTCCAGCGCCCGGATGCAGCACACGGCGTGATCCGGCCCGAGGCGCTCCTCCGCCGGATCAGCGCGCGTGCAAGCGGCGTCCACGAAGCGGCAGCGCGGCGCGAATGCGCAGCCGGGCGGCAGGGCCGAAAGGTCGGGTGGCGCGCCGGGGATCGCTTCCAGCCGCGATCCGCGCATCTGTTCATGGCCCATACGCGCCCGCAGCAGCCCGATGGTGTAGGGATGGCGTGGGTTGCGGATGATCTCCCGCACCGGCCCGGTCTCGACGATGCGGCCGGCATACATCACGGCGATGCGGTCCGCGACTTCCACTGCCACCCCGATGTCATGCGTGACGAAGATCGTCGCCAGGCCGAACTCCCGCTGCAATTCCCGCAGCAGCAGCAGGACCTGGATCTGCACGGTGGCGTCGAGCGCCGTGGTGGGCTCATCCGCCAGCAGCACCTGCGGCCGACAGGCGAGTGCAAGCGCGATCATCGCGCGCTGGCGCATGCCGCCCGACATCTCGTGCGGATAGGCCTTGAGCCGCCGTTCCGCTTCGGGAATGCCGACGCGGCGGAACAGTTCCAGCGCGCGGGCCCAGCCTTCGGACGCCGGAACGCCCTCATGCTTCACCACCGCCTCGGCGATCTGCTGGCCCAGCGTATAGACCGGATCGAGCGCGAGAGACGGCTCCTGGAAGATCATCGAGGCCGTCTTGCCGCGGAAATCCTCAAGCGCCCGGCCGCGCAGCGCCAGCACATCCTGCCCCGCCACGCGGAGCCTGCCATCCGTCCGCGATTTCCGCTCGGGGTTGAGGCGCAGCAGGGCGCGCAGCGTGACGCTCTTGCCCGACCCGGATTCGCCCAGCAGCGCAAGCGTCTCACCGCGGTCTACGGCGAGGTTCACGCCGCGCACGGCCTGCACGGGCTTCGCCCCGCCGGTGAAGGTCACCTGCAGGCCACGCACATCGATCACAGGCTCGGTGGATCGCTGCAGGCCTGCATCGCCCGCGGCTAGATTTCCCTGTCCTTCCGCGCTCATGCCGCAACCCTCGCTGCGCGGGAATGACCGGACCCTGCCTCATGCATCAAGCAGGCGACGCCATGCGCGCCGGTGGCCGGTGCCGGCTCGCGCGCCGAACAGGCCGCTTCGGCGAAGGTGCAGCGCGTGTGGAAACGGCAGCCGGATGGCGGGTTGATCGGGCTCGGCGGATCGCCGGTGATCGGCGCCTCCTCGGTCCGCGCATCGGGATCCATGGACGGCATGGAGCGCAGCAGCGCCGCGGCATAGGGATGCCGGGGCGCGGCGAAGACCTGCTCCGCCGGGCCGATCTCCGCGACTTTGCCGAGATACATCACCATCACCCGATCCGCCATGAAGCGCACCACGTTCAGGTCGTGGCTGATGAAGACATAGGTGAGGCCGAACTCCTCCTTCAGGTCGAGCAGCAGGTTCAAGACCTGCGCCTCCACCGATTTGTCGAGGGCCGACACTGCCTCATCCAGCACCAGCAGCCGCGGCTCGAAGGCCAGGGCGCGGGCGATGTTGACGCGCTGGCGCTGGCCGCCGGAGAGCTCATGCGGATAGCGCCCGGCAAAGCGCGCCGGCTCCAGCCCGACGCGGGCCAGCAGGGCACGGGCCCGCTCCACCGCCTGACGGGCCGGCGTGCCATGGACCTGCGGACCGAAGGCGATCGATGATTCCACCGTCAGCCGCGGATTGAGCGAGGCATAACTGTCCTGGAAGACGATCTGCGCCTGGCGGCGGAAGGCCTGCATCGGCAGATCGCGCCCGCCCACCACGGCGCCATCGAAGACGATCTCCCCGGCATCGGGTTCGATCAACTTCAGCATCAGCCGCGCGGTGGTGGACTTGCCGCAGCCGGATTCCCCGACGATGCCGAGTGTCTCGCCCTGGCGAACATCGAAATCGATGCCGTCCACCGCGCGCACGACGGCGGTGGGCCGGCCCAGCAGGTCGCGGCGCACCGCAAAGTGCTTCACCAGGCCAGCCACAGAGATGAGCGGGGCACTCACGCCGTTCATGCCTTCACATCCATCGCGTTGCGCAGCCCGTCAGAGAACATGTTGAAGGCGATCGAGGTGACGAAGATGCAGAGGCCCGGCAGCGCCGCCACCCAGGGCTGGACATAGATGGCGGTGCGCAGCGTGTTCAGCATCAAGCCCCATTCCGGCTCCGGCGGCCGCACGCCAAGGCCAAGGAACGACAGGCCGGAGGCGAGGATCATGGAGACGCTGATCAAGCTGGTCGCATAGACGAAGATCGGCCCCAGCACATTGGACAGCACATGGACGCGCACGATCGTCAGCGCCGGCGCGCCAGAGGCCCGGGCGGCCTCGACATAGTCGCGCCCGCGCACCTGTGTCGTCACCGCTTCCGCCACGCGGACGATGGGCGGGATGAACACGATGGTCAGCGACAGCATCGCATTGCCCAAGCCCGCGCCCAGCGCGCCGGAGAGCGCAACGGCGAGCAGCACGGAGGGGAAGGCGTAGAACACGTCCACGGTCCGCATCACCGCCGTGTTGAACCAGCCGCCCGCGAAGCCGGCCGCGATACCGAGCGCGGAGCCGGTAACGAAAGCGATCAGCACCGGCGTCACGCCCATCAGCAGCGACATCCGCGCCCCCACGATGAGGCGGGAGAGCATGTCGCGGCCCAATTCATCCGTGCCCAGCGGGAAACCCTCCGTCCCGATCGGGCGGAGGCGCCGGATGGTGCGGCCGGCATAGGGGTCCATCGGCGCGATCCAATAGGCGAAGACCGCGACGAACAGGATAGCCAGGATCACCAGCGCCGCGGCGACGGCGACCTTGTCCTTCCAGAAGCGCCGCAGGACCGAACGCCAATAGCCCTCCGAGGTCTCGATGGGCTGCAGCGCGGGCGTGGGTATGCGCAGGACGTTCATGCCCGCTGGATCCGCGGATCGATGGCAGTCTGCACGACATCCACCACCAGGTTGAGGGCGACGAAGAACAGCGCCAGCACCAGGATGGTGCCCTGCAGCAGCGGCAGGTCGCGCTGGAAGATCGCCGAGTTCAGCAGGAAGCCCGTGCCGGGCCAGGAGAAGACGGTCTCGATCAGGATCGAACCGCCGAGGAGATAGCCAAGCTGCAGCCCCATCACCGCGATCGCCGTCGGCGCGGCGTTCTTCACGACATGGGAAAAGACGCGGCCCTCGCCGAGGCCCTTGGCGCGCAACGCACCGACGAAATCCTGGCTGAGGATCTCGGCGACCAGGGCGCGCGTGGTGCGCGCGACGATGCCCATCGGGATCACGCTCATGGTGATGGCGGGCAGCAGCAGGTGCGAGAGATGCGCCGCATCCGGAATCCAGCCGCTCGAGCCGGACGGCCCCATCCCCGTCGCCGGCAGCCAGGCCAGCTGGGAGGAGAAGATGATGACCAGCACCATGCCGAGCCAGTAATGCGGCACCGAGACGCCGATCACGGCCAGGGTGGAGGCGACCTTGTCCACCCAGGAATCGCGGAAGTACCCGGCGACGACGCCGAACAGCAGGCCGAAGGCGAAGCCGATCAGCGTCGCGGCCACCGCCAGGATCAGCGTGTTGCCGACCGCACGCAACACCTCGGTTGCGACCGGGCGGCCGCTGGCGATGGAGGTCCCGAGGTCGCCGCCAAGCGCGCGCCAGCACCAGCGCAGGAACTGCTCCCAATAGGGGCGGTCGAAGCCATAGGCTGCCATCATCTGCGCGCGCACCGCATCGGTCGCGTCAGGCGGCAGCACGGATAGCAGCGGATCGCCCGGGGCGATGTGCACCAACGCGAAGCACACCAGCGACACGCCAACCACGATGGGCAGCGCGTAGAGCAGCCGCCGGAGAAGAAAGAGGGTCATGTGCAAAGCGGGGCGCGCCGCAATCGCGGCGCGCCCCTTCGGTTCCCTATTCGATGCGCATCGTGGCGATATCGATGAACCAGCTGCGCGGCTGGACCACGTCGCGGACGCGCGCGCTCATCGCGCGCGGGCCGACATCATGCGCGACCCAGAGGAAGGGGGCTTCCTCCACGATGCGGGCATGCAGGCGGGCAAGCGCCGCATCACGTCCGGCCGCGTCGAAGGTGGTGCGCGCGGCGGCGATCAGCTGGTCGAACTCCGGGTTCACGAAGTGGCCCCAGTTGTTCGAGACCGGCGGCTGCGTCGCCGAGGAGACGAAGCGCACCATGGCGAAGAACGGGTCCATCGTCGCGAAGGTGACGTTGATGGCATTCGCGCCGCGGGCGTTCGGGTGCCGCGCCCCTTCACGCCAGTTGGTGAAGACAGCGTTCCACTCGCCGACTTCCAGCTGAACATCGAAGAAGCATTCCCGCAGCGCCTGCTGCAGGAACTCGTTCATCACCACCGGCTGCATCTGGCCGGAGCCCGAGGCCGAGGTCAGCACGCGCACGCGGAGCGGCCGCTGCTGGCTGTGCCCCGCTTCCCGCATCAGGCGCTGCGCCTCACGCAGGTCGTAGCGGATGTTGAAGGAGGGGTTGCCCCACCAGGGATGGCCGGGGGCGACAGTGCCGCGCGGCACTTCCATCAGGCCGCCGAGAAGGCCCTTCAGCTCGTCGCGGTTCACGCAGAGGTTCGCGGCGTGGCGGACGCGCCGATCGAGCCAGGGCGAGCCTTCGGCGAAGGAGAACTGCCAGGGCCACACATGCGGCTGGGCGTTCTGGTACATGACGAAGCCGCGGCGGGTGATCTGCGGCACGGCATCCGGCGCCGGCGCCTCGATCCAGTCCACCTGGTTGCCGAGCAGGGCGGCGGTGCGGGCATTCGTCTCAGGGATCGGCAGTAGCACCACGCGGTCGATGCGCGGGCGGCGGGCGCTATCCCAGTACTCCCGGTTCGCCACCATCTCGAAGCGCTCGCGCGGGACGAAGCGGGCCCCACGGAACGGACCGGAGCCCGAGGGGTCGGCGGCGAAGGCGGCCCAGGCCTGCTGGGCGCGCTGGCGCGGATCCGTCACGCTCGCCGGCACCGCGTTGAACTTCGCCTGCCAATGCGCGGGCGACGCCATGAACAGGTTGGTCAGGTTGATCGGGAGGAAGCTGTCCGGCTCAGTGGTCGTCAGCTCGACCGTAAATTCGTCGATGGCGCGCGCGCTGCGCAGCGTGGGCATGCGGCTGACGGTCACGCCGACCTGGCTCGCGTCAAAATGCGGCGCGTTCTGGTCGAGGACCTTTTGCACATTCCACACCACGGCGGCCGCATTGAAGGGGCTGCCATCGTGGAAGCGCACGCCCTGGCGCAGGCGGAAGACCCACTTGGTGCGGTCATTGGCGTCCACCGCCCATTCCGTCGCCAGGCCCGGGATCACCACCGAAGGCTGATCCGCCTTCGTCAGGTCCCAATGCGTCAGGGCGTCATAGAGCGGGATGCCGGTGAAGCGGTTGCCCTCGAAGCCCTGGTCGGGCTGCCCCAGGGTGCGCGGGATGTCGGCTGCCGTCATGCCGATCCGCAGGACCCGCTCCTGCGCCGATCCCGCACCCGCCGTCATGGCGAGCGCCACGACACCGAGCAGGAGCGCGCGAAGACCCCTCTGCCTCATTCGTCATCTCCGTTTCTTTCCCAGACGCCAGCATTCTGCACGTCGGCCCGCCCGAGCAGCAAGCGTCATGCCAAAACGGACCGTGCTTGCCGCACGGCAGAACCGTATCGGGCTGGGCGCGTGGCTTGCCGGCGCTCAGGTGGGGGCGGCTGGCGGGATTCGGCCCCCCGCCTGAGGGCGCCGTACCGCTGGCGCCGGGCGATGCCGGGATGGCTGGCCTTTAGATGTCCGGGATCCGCCCGCAAACGGCCCCGATGCCAGGGCGGAGCCTTCTCCCTGTTTGCCCGGACGGGAGGCAGGCTGCTCCGGCTAGTGGGCACACTGCGTTCCGCTGATGCGCCGGTGGGCGCATCGTATCCTCTCTGAAGCCCTCAGCGAGGCGGAACGCGCGGCGGCGTGGTGGCATGGCTACGCCGCCAACTGCTTCGCGATGTCCGGAACCACGAGCACCTTGCGGAGGATGCCGCTGAGCGCGTGACAACGATCGAGACGCTGGCGGCGCTTCAAGCGGTGGGACTGCGCAATTACGATCTCTCGACCATCCCCTCTGCCCTGGACCGACCAGCCGCGGCTGCGATGGCAGACGACAGCGGGCCGATCCTGCCCATAGAGATCCTGATGAAGGGCTTTGCCGATGCCGCGGCGAAGAACTGCGGCTGAGTGTGCCTGGATGCCTGAGATGAGATCGAGGGAGGAGTACGCAACGTGGTGCGCAGTTCCCCAAGCGCTCCCGGACATGGCCGGAAGACCCTGGACGGCTGCCTGAAGTGGCACCGGCAAGGTCAGTACGGTGCACAAAGCAAGATTGGCGTCCCGTACGGGATTCGAACCCGTGCTGCCAACGTGAAAGGCTGGTGTCCTAGGCCTCTAGACGAACGGGACGTGCCGTGGCCGACGCCGTATGGCGACCCAAGGCGCAGGGGTCAAGCCCGCCCCCCTACGTTCATACCAGGCCAAGCCGCGTCCGACGCGCCACCCACCGCGCTGCCCCAGGCGCCAGCGCCACGCCGCCGACCACCAGGCTCGGTGCCCGCGCGGCCAGCCATGACATAAGCCCCGCCATCCGCATCCCACCAGCCAGGCCCGCTGCGCGCGCGGCGTGGTGCGAGGCCGCCGGCAGGCCCCGGCCCAGCGCCGCCGCGGCGGCGAGGCCCGAGCCCAGCGCCATCGCGACGCCATCGCCGCAGAAGCTCGGGATCACCGCCGCCTGGTCGCCGATCCGGAACGGCTCCGCCCCGCCGCCACGATGCAGGAACCCGTAAGGCACGCCTGCGACCACCAGCGGCCGCGACAGGACCGGGCGGAGGTCGCGCAGCAACCGCTCCGCCAGCGCAGAACCACCCGCGACATGGGCGAGGAAGGCCTCGGCCGAGCGGGCCGCGGCCGCGGCGCCAGGCGCGGCCGGGTCGAGCGCGGCGCACAGATTGGCGCCCCCGCCCGGGCGCGGCTGCAGCCCGGCATAGCCGCCGGGGCAGGCCAGCAGGGCGATCGCCGCTTCCGCCATCGTGCCCGCCAGCGGCAGCTTCACGCCCAGCGCCCCGCCAAGCACCGGGCGGCGCAGGCCGCGCAACTCGTGCTTGCCGGTGGCCAGCACCAATCGTGGTGCCGCCAGGGCCCCGCCATCGGCCAGGCGCAGCGCCCAGCCGGTGCCGTCGCGCGTCGCCGCGGCGACCGCGACGCCGCGATGCACCACCGCCCCCGCCGCGGCCGCAGCCTCCAGCAGCGCGGCATCGAGGCGCGCGCGCGGCAGGCCCCAGGCGGCGAAGGGCAAGGGCATCTCAGCGCACGCCCGGCCCGCGCCCAGCATTGCGCGGCGGATCGGCACCGCGCCGAGCGCCTCGATGTCGAGGCCGAGCGAGGCCAACAGCCGCGCCGCATCCTCGGCCAGGAATTCGCCGCAGACTTTTTCGGACGCCACCGCCTCACGCTCAATCAGCAGCGGGCTGAGGCCCGCGCGCGCCAGCGCGATCGCGGCGGCGCTGCCGGCGGGCCCGCCGCCGACGATCACCACCCCGCTCATCCGCCGCGCCCCGACACCGCCCAGCGGAAGGGCGCGACCCAGCGGATTTCTGCCGCGACGCCAGCCTCGGCCAGCAGCCGCACCCAATCGGCACGGACGAAGCCGCGGTTGATGGAGACCGGCCCGTCATGGATCACCATCGGATGCATCCGCAGCAGCCGCGTGCCGGCCCAGACCGCGGCCCAGGGGATCCAATGCCGGTGCAGGTCGAGGATCAGCCAGCGCCGCGTGGCATGCGTCGGCAGCCAACGCAGGAAGCGCACCAGCTCCGCATCGGGCAAGTGATGCGCGAACAGGCCGCAGACCACCAGATCGAAGCGCCGCTCCGCCGGCAGGTCGAAGAGATCCGCGGTGATCCACCCCGCCGGCGTGCCGCGCGCCCGCGCGTAGCCTTCGGCCCAGGGGCTACGGTCGAGACCCCAGAGGTCGAGCGCCACGCCCCGCTTCGCGCCCCAGCGCGCAACCGCCCGCAGCGCATCGCCCCCGCCTGCGCCGACATCGAGCAGCGAAAGGCTGGTCAGCCCCTCCTCCCGCACCAGACGATCCAGAAAGCGCGTCAGCGGCACATGTGCGAAGGTCAGGCGGTTCAGCGTCTCGAGCCCATCCAGCGCGGCGCGGAAATCGGCCTCGGACTGCGCCGGGTCGTCCATGATCTCATCCGCCATGATGCGCGGCATGGTCAGGCGACCCGGAAACGCATGCTCTCGGCCGAGAGACCGGGGCCAAAGGCGAGCGCCACGCCGCGCTGCCCGCGATCCGCGCTGCGCATCATCGCGGCGAGCACGAACATCACCGTGGCGGAGGACATGTTGCCGTGGTCGCGCAGCACTGCGCGGCTGGTGGCCAGCGCCGCTTGTGGCAGGTCGAGCCCGTTCTGCACCCCGTCCAGGATGGATCGCCCGCCCGGATGCACCGCCCAGAGATCGATCTCCGCGGGCGCGCGGCCATCCAGCATCTCGGGCGCGAAGTCGGGCAGCGCGTGGGCCAGCGTGATTGGCACGAGGCCGGACAGCGTCATGTCGAAGCCGTCATTGCCGATGCGCCAGGTGATCATCTCCGCCGCTTCCGGCATCACCAGACTGCGGAACCCCTCCAGACGAAGGCCAGTGGGCTCGGCGCTGACCAGCGCGGCGGCGCAGCCATCGGCGAAGAGCAGGAAGCACAGCAGCTGCTCCAGCGCCGCCGTATCCTGGAGGTGCAGCGTGCAGAGCTCGAGGCAGCAGACCAGGACGCGCGCCTCGGGTTCGCTGCGGACGATGTGCCAGGCGAGCTTGAGCGCGTTGATCGCCGCCTGGCAGCCCATGAAGCCGACCATGGTGCGCTCCACCCCGCGCGGCAGGCCGTGCCGCTCGACCAGATGGCGGTCGAGACCGGGCGCGACGAAACCCGTGCAGGTGGCTAGCACCAGATGCGTGATCCGCGGCGCTTCCGCCGCGAGGCCAAGCCGCGCGAAGGCGAGGTCGGCCAGCGCCGGCGCCTCGGCCTCGTAGCGGGCCATGCGCGCGCGCGTGGTCGGAAAGGCGCTGCCCGCGCGATAGAAGCCGCATTCCGTGCCGGAGCCGAGCGGCAGGGACGGCTCCAGCACCGAATGGCGCGTGGCGATGCCGGCGCGGGCATCCATGCGCGCGAAGGCGGGCTGAACTCCAGCGGCCGCGGCCTTCGCCGCGGCGAAGGCGCGGAAGGCGCCGTGCAACTCATGGCGGGGCACGGCGGTCGCGATGCGGTTGATGAAGACCTCGGCCATCACCCGAGTGTGGGGATGGCCAGCGCGGAGGGAAACCCTCCGCGCAGATCAAGCCCGGATCAGGCGTTCCCGGAGAGGAACTCCATCGCCGCCTGCGCCCCGCCCGACTTGTGCGGGATGCCGGCCGCACGCAGCCCCATCTCCACGCCGCCCAGCGTGCCGACCAGCTGCAGGTCGCCGAAGTCACCCAGATGCCCGATGCGGAACACGCGGTCGTTCAGCTGCCCGAGCCCGTTGCCGAGCGACATGTTGAACTTCTCCAGGATCGTCGCGCGCAGCCCATTGGCGCTGTGGCCCTCCGGCAGGCGCACGGCGGTCAGGGCGGAGGAATAGTGGCGCGGTTCGGCGCACTGGATCTCGAAGCCCCAATGGCGCACGGCGCGCCGCGTGGCTTCCGCATGGCGATCGTGGCGGGCGAAGACATTGTCGAGCCCTTCCGCCAGCAGCATGTCGAGCGCGGTGTCGAGCGCGTAGAGCATGTTGGTCGCCGGCGTGTAGGGGAAGTAGCCCGTCGCGTTGGAGGCGATCATCGGCTTCCAGTCCCAGAAGGCGCGCGGCAGCTTCGCCGTCTCGGCGGCCTTCAGCGCCTTGGCGCTGACCGCGTTGAAGCTGAGGCCCGGCGGCAGCATCAGGCCCTTCTGGCTGCCGGAGACGGTGACATCCACGCCCCATTCGTCGTGGCGATAATCGATGCTGCCGAGGGAGGAGATGGTGTCCACCAGCAGCAGCGCCGGATGGCCGGCGGCGTCCATCGCCTTGCGGACCTCGTCGATGCGGGACGTGCAGCCCGTGCTCGTCTCGTTGTGGACGACGCAGACGGCCTTGATGCTGTGCGTCTTGTCCTCGCGCAGCTTCGCCTCGATCGCCTCGACGTCGGCGCCGCGGCGCCAATCGGTGCGGATGTAGTCAGGGACGATCTGCAGGCGGGTGGCCATCTCGTGCCAGAGATGGGCGAACCAGCCGGTCTCGCACATCAGCACGCGGTCGCCGGGCGAGAGCGTGTTGACCAGCGCCGCCTCCCACGCCCCGGTGCCGGAGGCGGGGTAGATCACCACATGGGACTTGGTCTTGAAGACGGCCTTGACCTTCTCCAGCACGGCCTTGCCCATCAGCCCGAAATCAGGGCCGCGATGGTCCATCGTCGGGTTGTCCATCGCCCGCAGCACGCGGTCCGGCACGTTGCTCGGGCCCGGGATCTGCAGGAAATGGCGGCCGGCGGTCGGCTTGGACTGGAAATAGGCCATGGGACGGGTCCTCTTTGCTGGGCGCTGTCTAGCCTCTGGCCATGCGTCCTGCCAATGAGTAAGCCCGCTAGAATTGATGAGCATTATAGATGCGACCCGCCGCCCCACCCGCGCTAATCCCCTGCACCGTGGAGGGGCACGCATGAACGCCATCACCGGGACAGCCAGGATCGGGGACAGCCGGCTCGCATCGCGGCTGGCGCGCGAGACCTCCGGCGAGGTGCTGTTCGGCGCGGGCGACCGGGGCCGCTATGCGACCGACGCCTCGATCTACCAGATGGAACCCATCGGCGTGCTGGTGCCCCGCACGGCCGAGGATGTCGCGGCCGCGATGGCGATCTGCCGCGAGGAAGGCGTGCCCGTGCTGCCGCGCGGCGGCGGCACCAGCCAATGCGGCCAGACCGTCAACCGCGCACTGGTGGTGGATTGCACCAAGTACCTCCGCAACGTGCTGTCCGTGGACGGCGACACCGCGACGGTGCAGCCCGGCATCACGCTGGGTGCGCTGAATGAGGCGCTAAAGCCCAAGGGGATGTTCTATCCGGTAGACCCCTCCACCTGGATGCGCTGCACCATCGGCGGCATGGCGGCGAATAATTCCTGCGGCTCCAAATCCATCCGCTACGGGCTGATGGCGGATAATGTCCGCGCCATCGACGCGATCCTCGCCGATGGCGCGCGGTTCCGCTTCGGCGAGCTGCCGGACAATCTCGGCCCCGAGGTTCCGGGCCAGGTCGCGGAGCTGGTCGCGAAGCTCCGCCAGATCGGCGTGCGGGAGGCGGAGGAGATCGCCGCCCGCTTCCCCGAGCAGCTGCGCCGCGTCGGCGGCTACAACCTGGATGCGCTGACGCCAGCCGCCCGCGCCGAAGGCCGTTCCTCCCTCGCGCGGCTGCTGGTCGGTAGCGAGGGGACGCTGGCTTTCTCAGCGGCGCTCGACCTCAAGCTTTGGCCGATCAAGCCGCGCAAGGTGCTTGGCATCTGCCAGTTCCCCTCCTTCCGCCGCGCGATGGAAGCGTCGCGGCACCTGGTGACGCTCGACCCCGAGGCTGTGGAGCTGGTGGACCGGACGATGATCGAGCTCGGCCGCTCCATCCCGATCTATCGCAACACGATCGAGAAGATCCTGATCGGCGAGCCCGACAGCCTGCTGATCGTGGAATTCCACGGGCAGGAGGATGCGCCGCTGCTGGCCGCCCTCGACCGGCTCGAGGAGATGATGGGCGATCTCGGCCTGCCCGGGCAGGTGGTGCGCGTCACCGATGCCGGCTTCCAGGCGCAGGTCGCGGAGGTACGCGAGGCGGGCCTCAACATCATGATGTCCATGAAGGGCGACGGGAAACCCGTCTCCTTCATCGAGGACGCTGCCGTCGCACTGGACGATCTCGCCGACTACACCGAGCGCCTCAACGACGTCTTCGAGAAGCACGGCACCAAGGGCACCTGGTACGCGCACGCTTCCGTCGGCTGCCTGCATGTCCGCCCTGTGCTGAACATGAAGGATGGCGCGGACGTCCAGAAGATGCGCGCGATTGCGGAAGAGTGCTTCGCGCTGGTGCGCGAATACAAGGGCAGCCATTCCGGCGAGCATGGCGACGGCATCGTGCGGAGCGAATTCCACGAGCCGATGTTCGGCGCGCGCATCGTGCGCGCCTTCGAACAGGTCAAGGACGCCTTCGACCCCGCGCGGGAGGGCCTGCCGCATGGGCTGCTGAACCCGAACCGCATCGTGCATCCGCCGCGCATGGATGACCGGTCGCTGCTGCGCTACCACGACCGCTACACGCCCGCCGCCATCACGCCCGCGATGGACTGGTCCGCCTGGCCAGGGCCCCAAGGCGGCCTGCTGGGCGCGGTCGAGATGTGCAACAATAATGGCACCTGCCGAAAATTCGATGCCGGCACGATGTGCCCCTCCTACCGCGCGACGCGCGACGAGCAGCATGTCACGCGCGGGCGCGCCAATACGCTGCGGCTGGCGCTGACCGGGCAGATTCCGGGCGGGCTGGCAAGCGACGAGGTGGCGGATGCGCTCTCGCTCTGCGTCGGCTGCAAGGGCTGCAAGCGCGAATGCCCGACCGGCGTGGACATGGCGAAGATGAAGGTCGAGGCGGCGGCGGCACGCAACGCCGCGCGCGGCCTCGCGTTCAAGGACCGCATGATCGCCTCCATGCCGCGCTGGGCGCCCTATGCCGCGATGCTGGCACCCTTCGTGAACTGGCCGGCGATGATCCCCGGCGCGCCCGGCCTGATCGGCTTCGCCGACCGCAAGCTGCCGCGCTTCCGGCGCGACGCCTTCCACGATTGGGAATGCCGCGAGCCGGATGGGCGCGCGAACGAGGTCATCCTGCTGCCCGACCTGTTCAACCGCTACTTTGAGCCGGAGAACCTGCGCGCAGCGCTGCGCGTGCTGCGCGCCGCCGGCGCTGATCCTGCGGTGGCGCGCCCGCCCTCCGGCACGCGGCCGCTGGATGATGGGCGCACCTACCTCGCCGCCGGCATGGTCGCCGAAGCGCGCGCGGAAGCGCGTCGCACGCTGGAGGTTCTCTCGCGCTGGGAGAGCCCCGTGCTCGGCCTCGAGCCCTCCTGCCTGATGACGTTGCGGGACGAGTTCCTCGCCCTGCTGCCGGGTGAGGCGGCGGAGAAGCTCGCGGCCCGCGCGAAGCTGATCAGCGAGTGGATCGCGGAGACGAAGCCCGCGTTGCAGCTGAAGCCCATCGCGAGCGAGGCGCATGTGCATGGCCATTGCCACCAGAAGGCCTTCGGCGCCTTCCCAGCTGCGGTCGCGATGCTGACGCGGATCCCGGGCCTCAAGGTCGTGCCGATCACCTCCTCCTGCTGCGGCATGGCGGGCGCCTTCGGCTATGAGGCGAAGAACCTGCCCGTCAGCAAGGCAATGGCCGAACTCTCCCTGCTGCCGCATATCCGCAAGGTGCAGCAGGAGCATTTCGTCGTGGCCGACGGCACCTCCTGCCGCCACCAGATCGGCGACCTCGCGGCGCGTGAGGCGGTGCACGCCATCCGCCTGCTGGATCGCGCTTTGGCATGAGCGACGACGCGGCCCGGCTGCTCGCCTTCTGGTTCGCCGACGGTCCGGACAGTTTCCGGACCGCCTGGTTCGCGAAGGATGACGCCTTCGACGCCGCCTGCCGCGACGGCTTCGGCCCTCTCGTCGTCCCGGCGCGGGAGGGCGCGCTGGATGGCTGGGCCGCGACGCCAGAAGGCGCGCTGGCGCTGGTGCTGCTGCTCGACCAATTCCCCCGCAATCTGTTTCGCGGCAGCGCCGAAGCCTTCGCCTCCGATGCACATGGCCGCGCCGTCGCGCGGCGCGCAGTGCTGGAGCACCGCTTCGACCTGGCGCTGACGCAAACGCAGCGCGTCTTCCTCTACCTGCCCTTCGAGCATGGGGAAGCGATGGCGGAGCAGGACCTCTCCGTCGCGCTGTTCGAAGGCCTGCGCGACCAACCCGCACAGGCGAAGCCCGCCGGCACGATCGACTATGCCTGGCGCCACCGACAGGTGATCCAGCGCTTCGGCCGCTTCCCGCATCGCAATGCCGCGCTCGGGCGCGAGAGCACGGCAGCAGAGCGCGCCTGGCTTGCGGCGGGCGGCGGATTCTAGCGCCGCACCCGGATTGACCCGGCGTGACGGCGATGCCCTCCTTCACCGTGAAGGAGACCGCCATGCCCATCGTCGCCAACCCCATCCGCAAGCGCCTGAACGAAGGCGGCCTCGCACTCGGCTTCGGCGTGCATCATTTGCGCGGCAGCGCCGTCGGGATGATCGCCGCCGCCTCGGGCTTCGATTGGCTGTTCATCGATATGGAACACGGTGCGATGAGCGTGGACGACGCCACACGCATCTCCATCGCCGCGCTGTCGCAGGGCGTCACGCCGATCGTGCGGGTCTGCAAGGACGCGCTGCATGAAGGCACGCGAAGCCTCGACAATGGCGCGATGGGCGTCGTCGTGCCGCATGTGGACACGGCCGAGGAAGCCGCTGCAGTCGTGCGCGCCTATCGCTTCCCGCCGACTGGCATGCGCAGCTGGGGCGGCCCGCCCTTCGCCTATGGCCTCGGCGCCGTGGATGCCGCTGCGGCGCAGGCCGAGCTCAACCGGGAAATCCTCGTCGTCTGCATGATCGAGACGCCGGAGGCGGTGGCGAATGCCGAGGCAATCGCCGCCGTGCCGGGGGTGGATGTGCTGATGTTCGGCACCTCGGATTTGACGGCGACGATGGGCATTCCGGGCCAGATCGGCCATCCGGATGTGCGCCGCGCCTATGAGGTTGTGGGCGCGGCCTGCGCGAAGCATGGCAAGGTGATGGGTATGGGCGGCGTCTATGACGAGAAGGTCGCGCCCGACTACATCAAGCTCGGCGCGCGCTTCATCCTGAGCGGATCGGACCACAGCTTCCTGATGACCGGCGCCGGCGCCCGCGCGCGCTTCCTGCGCGGCCTGGGCTGACTTGGAGGGGCGCGCGCGGGCTCGGCCTCCCGGGCTCAGCGCGCCCTGCCCCGCGCGGAGACGGATCGCGCAGCGCCGTCCCTTGCGACAGCGCGCGCAGCCGATTGCGTGGCCTGCGCAAGCCACGGCAATGCGCGGGCCGGCCCGGCATAAAAACTCAAATTTTCAGGGATTTGCGCGGAAGGAATGGGCGCGACAGGGATTGAACCTGTGACCCCCACCGTGTCAAGGTGGTGCTCTCCCGCTGAGCTACGCGCCCGTCTCCGCGGACGGCCCCTTTAGCCTCCGCGCCAGCGGCACGCAAGCGGGGCTCCGCCCGGGCCATGCCAAAACAGTGACCTTACGGGGATGACAAGCAACGCGGCGCTGTGGCTTGATCGCGCGGCTTATGGACATGGCCTCCCCCACCTCGCCCGCCCTCGAGGCGCCGCCACCCTTCCGGGTGCTGCGGCCCGCGCGGCAGACCATGCCGCTGGTCTTCGCCTCGCCGCATAGCGGCACGCATTACAGTGCGGATTTCCTGGCCGAGGCTCGGCTCGACCCGCTGGCGCTGCGGCGCAGCGAGGACAGCTTCGTGGACGAGCTCTTCGCCGCCGCACCGGCCTTCGGCGCGCCGCTTCTGGCGGCCAACTTCCCCCGCGTCTTCTGCGACGCGAACCGGGAACCCTGGGAACTCGACCCGTCAATGTTCGACGGGCCGCTGCCGGCCTGGGTGAACAGCGCCAGCCCTCGCGTCGGCGCCGGGCTCGGCACCATCGCCCGGGTCGTCGCGACCGGGGAGCCGGTCTACCGTGCCAAGCTGCCCTTCGCGGAAGCCGAGGCGCGGGTGCGGGATTGCTGGCAGCCCTATCACGCCGCGCTCGCCCAGCTGATCGAGGAAACGCGCGCGCAGTTCGGCTGCTGCCTGCTGGTGGATTGCCATTCCATGCCGACCCACCCGGCGCATGGGGTGCCGCCGCTCGATATCGTGCTGGGGGATGCGCATGGCACCTCCTGCGCGCCACGGGCGACACGGCTGGTGGAGGAGACGCTGTCGGCACTCGGCTACCGGGTGCGGCGGAACGACCCCTATGCCGGGGGCTACATCACCCGCCACTACGGCACCCCGCGCGAAGGGGTGCATGCCTTGCAGGTGGAGATCGCGCGCCGGCTCTACATGGACGAGGCACGGGTGGAACGCGCCCCGGGCATGGCCGGGCTGCAGCGCGACATCCGGCATATGCTGACCGTGCTGTCCGGTTCGGACTGGACCTACCTCAGCCGCTGAGCTGCACCGCCCAACCGCTTGGGAACCCGCACAAAAAAAAGCGGCGGTGCCTTGCGGCACCGCCGAGTTTAGGGAGGAAACGTCCAAGAAAGACAGCAGGGGGACGAACCCGTCCTGCTGCGGTGCACAATTAGTGACCCCGCCCCCGAAAGGCAAGGGAAGTTTTTGCGGTGCAGCAGAAACCCGTCATGCATTAAACGCATGTCACCTGGCAAAGGGCTGCCCCAGGCGGTTGTCAGCCGGCGAACTCCGCCCGGATCGTCGCGCCATGCTCATCGAGGGCCGGCACGCGCCCGGCGGGACGGGCCGCATCGGCCAGACGCACGGCGGGCGCGGCCAGCCGGACGGGCCCGTTCGGCGTCGCAGCCTCAATCCGCCGCAGCGCCGGGTGGCGCGCGAATTCGGCGACTCCATTGACGAAGCCATAGGCCGTGCCGGCCGCGTCCAGCCGCGCCGCGGCCTCGGCGCGGGTCAGGCGGGCGAAGAGGGTCGCGACATGGGCATCCACCGCGGCCCGGTTCGCCACGCGTTCGGTGTTACTGCGCCAGCCTTCGCGCTGCGGCAGCTCCGGCTCGCCGAGCACGCCGGCGCAGAAGCCGGCCCATTCACGCTCATTCTGGATGCTGATCAGCACCAGCGTGCCGTCCGAGGTCGCGAAGGCGCCGTAGGGGCTGATGGAGGGATGCGCGAGCCCGACGCGCTCCGGCGCGCGGCCCGTGCCTTCGAAGAAGAGCAAGGGTACGTTCATCCAATCGGCCATCGCGTCAAACAGCGAGACATGGATGCCCGCGCCCCGGCCGGTGATACCGCGGGCGATCAACGCCTCCAGCACGGCGGCATGGGCATTCATGCCCGTCGCGATATCCACCACCGAAACCCCGACCCGCCCCGGCCCCGCCGGATGGCCGGTGATGGAAGCGAGCCCGCTTTCGGCCTGCACCAGCAGGTCATAGGCCTTCATCCGGGCGTAGTCGCCCTCCTCGCCATAGCCGGTGATGTCCACCGTGATCAGGCGGGGGTGCCGCGCGCGAAGCTCCGCCGCGCCGAAACCGGCCCGCGCCATGGCGCCAGGTGCGAGGTTCTGCACGAAGACATCGGCGCGCGCGATCAGCCGCGCGAGCAGTGCCTTGTCCCCCGGCTGCTTGATATCGAGGGCGATGCTCTCCTTCCCCCGGTTCAGCCAGACGAAATAGCTGGAGAGGCCGGCGGCAGCCTTGTCGTAGCCGCGGGCGAAATCGCCCTCCGCCCGCTCGATCTTGATCACCCGCGCGCCGGCATCGGCGAGCTTCTGCGTGCAAGTGGGGGCCGCCACCGCCTGCTCCATCGCGACGACAAGCAGGCCTTCGAGCGGCCGCGATGGCGCAAGATCGGTCAAGCGCATCTCCCTTGAACGGTCCCGGCAAATCGGCGATTCCAGTCGAAAATCTTCCGGGATCGCATCATGCCGAAAAGCTGGGACGAGAAGTACCGCGGCGCCAAGCCGCCGCATGTCACGGTGCTGCCGAAACCCTTCGCCGGCGTCGGCGCCAGCGAAAGGCTGTTCATCGCCTCGCCGCCGCTGCTGGATGCGCGCATCCGCGCCATCGCGCCGGGCCGCACGCTCGACCCCGTGGCACTCCGCGCGGAACTGGCGCGGGAGAACGGCGCGGCTGCCACCTGCCCCACCTCCACCGCCATCTTCCTCCGCATCGTCGCGGAGCGCGCGCTGGAACGGCTGGCCGAAGACCCCACGCCCTTCTGGCGCGTCATCGCCCCGGACTCACCGCTGGCCCGGAAGCTGTCCTGCGGGCCCGACTTCATCCGCCACCGCCGCGCGCTGGAAGCTCAGTAGCTGCGCGGCATGCCGAGCACATGCTCGCCGATGTAGCTCAGGATCAGGTTCGTGCTGATGGGCGCCACCTGATAGAGCCGCGTCTCGCGGAACTTGCGCTCGATGTCGTATTCCTCGGCAAAGCCGAAGCCGCCATGGGTGTTCACGCAGGCCTCGCCCGCGGCCCAGCTCGCCTCGGCGGCGAGCATCTTGCCCATATTGGCTTCCTCGCCGCAGTTCTCGCCGCGCTCGAATTTCGCGAGGCCCTTCTGCACGATCGCCTCGGCGGCGCGCATCTGGGCATAGGCCTTGGCGATCGGGAATTGCACGCCCTGGTTCGCGCCGATCGGGCGGCCGAACAGCACGCGTTCCTTCGCGTAGTCGCGCGCCTTCTCGATGAACCACTTCGCGTCGCCGACGCATTCGGCCGCGATCAGCAGCCGCTCGGCGTTCATGCCATCCAGGATGTAGCGGAACCCCTTGCCCTCGACGCCGACGAGATTCTCGGCCGGCACTTCGAGGTTGTCGAAGAAGACCTCGCAGGAATTGTGGTTCATCATCGTCCGGATCGGGCGGATCGTCAGGCCCTTCCCGAGTGCGGAGCGCATGTCCACGATGAAGGTGGACAGCCCCTCGGTCTTCTTCGCGACCTGGTCGCGCGGCGTGGTGCGCGCCAGCAGCAGCATCAAATCGGAATGCTCGGCGCGGCTGGTCCAGATCTTCTGGCCGTTCACGATGTACTTGTCGCCCTCACGCCGCGCGGTGGTGCGGAGCGCCGTGGTGTCAGTGCCGGACGTCGGCTCGGTCACGCCGAAGGCCTGCAGGCGCAGCTCGCCCGCCGCGATGGCGGGCAGGTACTTCGCCTTCTGCGCGTCGCTGCCATGCCGCAGGATGGTGCCCATGATGTACATCTGGGCGTGGCAGGCTGCGCCATTGCAGCCGGCGGCCTGGATCTCCTCGAGGATCGCGGCCGCGCCCGACAGCGGCAGGCCGGCGCCGCCGAACTCCTCCGGGATCAGCGCGCCGAGCCACCCGGCCTCGGTCAGCGCCTTCACGAATTCGGTCGGGTAGCCGCGGCGGCTGTCGAGCTCGCGCCAATACTCGCCGGGGAATTTCGCGCAGAGCTTGCGCACCTCCGCGCGGATCTCGGCATGCGGGTCTTCGGCGGCGGCGGCGTGCGGGGTCATGCGGGCGTTCCGGCTGGTCGGGGCGGGATGCGGGCGCGCACCCTGCCGCGCGCCCCAACTAGCCGGAACCGCCATCCACGCCAATCACCCATGCCAGCGCCGCATCGGCGCCCCGCAGGACAGCATGGCCCGCCGGTTTCCCAGCCCCGAGCGCTGCCGTAGGATGATGCCCGCGCCCAAGGACCGGGCGCAGGAAGAGGGCCCATATGAGTTCCGACACTGCCTCCTGGCGGGAGGACGTCTTCAGCGTCCTGAAGGCCGCCGGGGTGAAGCACATCGCCTATGTCCCCGATGCCGGGCACGCCACGGCCATCAAGCACGCCAATGCCGACCCCGACATCAACGCCGTCGTGCTGACGACCGAGGAAGAAGGCATCGCCTATCTCGCCGGCGCCTGGCTCGGCGGCGAACGCGGCGCGCTGCTGATGCAATCGAGCGGCGCGGGCAACTGCATCAACATGCTGAGCCTCGCGGCCTCGGCGCGCTTCCCGCTGCTGATGGTGATCACGCTCCGTGGTGACTGGGCGGAGTTCAATCCCTGGCAGAACCCGATGGGCCAGGCGACGGAAGCGGCCATGAAGCTGATGGGCGTGATGACCTGGCGTGCGGATGCGCCGCAGGATGTCGCCCCGCTGCTGCGCGGCGCGGCGCGCATGGCCTTCGACGGCGATGGCGCCTGCGCCGTGCTGCTCGGCCAGCGCCTGATCGGCGAGAAGGAGTGGGTGAAGTGATCGCCGGTGGAACGCTGGAGCGGCGCGCCGTCGTCGCCGATCTGCTGAAGGAGCGCGAGGGGCTGCTGGTGATCGCCGGCCTCGGCTCGCCCGCCTATGACCTGATGGCGGCGGGCGACCATGACCTCAACTACTACCTTTGGGGCGCCATGGGTGGGGCGGCGCTGATCGGCTATGGCCTCGCCATGGCGCAGCCCGAGCGGCCCGTGCTGGTGCTGACCGGCGATGGCGAGGCGCTGATGGGCCTCGGCGGGTTGGCGACGATCGCTCTGAAGAAGCCGCGCAACCTCTCGATCGTCGTGCTCGACAACGGGCATTTCGGCGAGACCGGCATGCAGCCGAGCCACACCGGCCAGGGGCTCGATCTCGCGCAGGTGGCCGCATCCTGCGGCTTCCCGCACACGGAGACGATCACCGAACGCCAGGGGATTGAGCCGCTGCGCCGGCGCATCCATGCGAAGCAGGCGCTGACGCTGGCGGTGGTGAAGATCGAGGCGGTGAACCTGCCGCGCGAACTGCCGCCGCGCGATGGCGTCTACATCAAGAACCGCTTCCGCCAGGCGCTCGGCTTCCCGCCGAACTGAGCGCAGGGGCGAGCCGAATATGGCCGGGGCCGACCAGCCCCGGCCAAACTCATCGCAGCAGCGGCAAGACGCTCAGCGCCAGCAGCACGCCCATGGCGATGTTGAAGCGCCGGAGCGCGCGGGCATCCCGCAGCACCCGCCGCGCGCCCGCGCCGATGCCGGCCCAGACCAGCAGGCAGGGCATGGAGACAGCGCCGAAGATGAAGGCGATCAGCAGCACCTGCGGCAGCAGCGGCTGACCCGCCACTGTGTAGCCGGCCATTGCCGCGCCCGCGAGCATCCACGCCTTCGGGTTCACCCATTGGAACAGCGCCGCCTGCACGAAGCCCATGGGCGGCCGTGCGGGGCCTTCGCCGGGCGGCGGGGCGGTCGCGATCTTCCAGGACAGCCACAACAACCAGGCCGCGGCAACGAATTGCAATACGCCATGCACCGCAGGACTTGCCGCGAGCGGCCCCGCCAGCCCGAGGCCCACGATCAGCAGCATCGCCGCAAAGCCGAAGGTGATGCCGAGCATGTGGGGCATCACACCACGCACGCCGACCGAGGCAGCGCCGGCCGCCACCATCAGCACATTCGGGCCCGGCGTCACCGAGCCCGCTATGGCAAAGCCCAGCAGCGGCAACCAATCGGGCATGCCGCGTCAGCCGCGACCGCGCATTATGCCTTGTGCCGAGTCACCAGCCGCCCTGGCCGCTCGCCAGTCGCGCCCTTGCCCGACTTGAAGGTCGCAACGCCATTCGCCCAGACCTCCTCGATGCCGATAGAGGGCAGCTTCGGCTTCTCGAAGGTCGCGGCGTCGATCACGGTCGCGGGGTCGAACAGGACGAGGTCGGCATAGGCGCCTTCGCGCAGAACGCCGCGATCCACGATGCCGTAAGCATCGGCGCAGCGGCCGGTCATCTTGTGGATCGCCGTCTCCATGCTGAACAGGCCGAGCCCGCGGACATAATGACCCAGAACGCGCGGGAAGGTGCCCCACAGCCGCGGATGCGGATGCGCGTCATGCGGGATGCCGTCGGAGCCGATCATGGACATCGGATGCGCCATGATCCGCTGCACATCATCCTCATCCATCTGGAAGCTGATCTGGCCCGCGGGCAGCAGCTGCTCGGCGGCGGCCTTGATGTCGGTGTTCCAGCCGCGCGCGATCTCATGCAGGTAGCGGCCGGCCATCTCGGGGTGCGGGACGGACCAGGTGATCATCACCTTCACATCTTCACGCAGGCGGTCCGGCATCAGCACCGTCGACCCTGCCGGATAGGGGTAGACGTCGTAGGCCAGCTGCTGCGTGCGCGCGTAAGCCTCAAGCAGCGGCAGCGTCTGGATCGAACGTCCGTAATTCTCCGGCAGCGAGCATTTGTGGTGGCTGATCTGCACCTGCACGCCGGCGCGCTTGCCGATCTCGAGCGTCTCCTCGATGGAGGCCAGGATGTGGTTCGCCTCGTCGCGCATATGGGTGGAGTAGAGCCCGTCGAAGGGCTTCAGCGCTTCCGCGATCGCGACGACCTCGTCCGTCGTCGCATGCATGTTCGGCTTGTAATAGAGCCCGGTGGAGAAGCCCGAGGCGCCTTCGGCCATGGACTGCTTCACCCGCTGGTGCATGTGGTGGATCTCCTTGTCGGTGGCGGGGCGATACACATCGCCGCCCATCGCCTCGACGCGGAGCGTCTGGTTGCCCACCAGGGCATAGACGTTGACCTCGGAGCCCTTGCTGTTGATGGCGTGGGCGTAGTCGCCGAAATCGCCGAACTTCCACCAGCCCTCGGCGCCCACCAGGTCGAGCGGCGGCGGCGGCGGCGACTTGAAGCGCGCCGGCGCGAGCGAAACGCCGCAGCACCCGCAGACCACGGTGGTGACACCCTGGCTCGTCTTGCAGAGCGTCCCTTCCTCACCCAGCAGCACGGCGCGGTCGTCATGGGTGTGGGCGTCGATGAAGCCGGGCGCGAGCGCCTTGCCGGTGGCGATCACCTCCCGATCGGCGGAGGCGCCGCCAAGGTCGCCCATGGCAACGATCCGGTCGCCCTTGACGCCGAGGTCGCCGACGCGGCGCGGCCCGCCGGTGCCGTCGAAGATGGTGGCATCGCGGATGATGAGATCGCAGCGCAGCGCCATGGGGTGTCGGCCTCCCTGTCCGGTGGGCAGGAAGGCTAGCGCGCCTCGCGCGCCGCGTCACTCCGCCGCCTGGCCGCCGAACTGAGCCTGGTGCAGCCGGCGATAGTGCCCGCCCCGCGCCAGCAGGGTGGCATGGGTCCCCTCCTCCGCGATGCCGCCATCGGCGACGACCAAAATCCGGTCGGCGTCGCGGATGGTCGCCAGCCGATGCGCGATGACCAGCGTGGTCCGCCCACGAGCGAGGTCGGCCAGCGAGGCCTGGATGGCGCGCTCCGTCTCGGTGTCCAGCGCGCTGGTCGCCTCGTCGAGGATCAGGATCGGCGGGTTGCGCAAGAAGATCCGCGCGATGGCCAGCCGCTGCTTCTGCCCGCCGGAGAGCTTCACGCCGCGCTCGCCGACCACCGTGTCGAGCCCATCCGGCAGGTCGGCGATGAGCTCGTCCAGCCGCGCGCGGCGGGCGGCGTCGCGGATCTCCTCCTCCGTCGCGTCGAGCCTGCCATAGGCGATGTTCTCGCGCAGCGTGCCGGCAAACAGGAACACGTCCTGCTGGACGATGCCGATCTGCGCCCGCAGGCTCGCCTGTGTCATCGCGCGGATATCCATGCCGTCCACGGTGATGCGGCCTGCATCGGCCTCGTAGAAGCGCGGTAGCAGGGAACAGAGCGTCGTCTTGCCCGCGCCAGACGGCCCGACGAGGGCGACGGTCTCGCCCGGCTGGATCGCCAGCTTCAGGCCGCGCAGCACCGGGCGCGCGGGATCGTAGCCGAAGGTCACGTCATCGAACCGCACGGCGCCGCGGAGCGTCGGCGCGGGGCGCGCATCGCGCGCATCGGCGATGTCCGGTGCGATCGCCATCAGTTGCAGAAAGCGCCGGAAGCCCGCGATGCCCTTGGGATAGACCTCGATCACCGCAACGATCTTGTCCATCGGGCGGTAGAAGACGCCGACCAGCAGCAGGAAGGCGATGAAGTCACCAACCGTCATGGACCCGCGCACGATCATCAGCGAGCCCGCCAGCATCACGATCACCTGGATCAGCCGCAGGCCGAGATAGTTCAGCGTGATCCCCGTCGCCATCAGCCGGTAGGCATCGAGCTTGGTGCGGCGATAGCGGTCGTTGTCCGCGGCGAAGAGGCGGCGCTCGTGATCCTCGTTGGCGAAGGCCTTGACCACGCGGATGCCGCCGACCGCTTCCTCGATCCGCGCATTGAAGGCGCCGACGCGGCCGAACTGCTGCTGCCAGTTCGCCGTCATCCGCCCGCCGTAATGGGCGATGATGAAGCCCACCGCCGGCACGACCAGCAGCGTCACCAGCGCGAGCGTCACGTTGACATGCAGCATCAGCAGGAAGGCGCCGAGGAAGGTGAGCACCGCGATCAGCAGGTCCTCCGGCCCGTGATGCGCGACCTCGCCGATCTCCTCGAGGTCTTTGGTGAGACGCCCAACCAGATGCCCGGTTTTCTGCCCGTCGTAGAAGCGGAAGGAGAGCTTCATCAGGTGGTCGAAGGCGCGGCGGCGCAGCTCCGTCTCGATCGCGATGCCGAGCACATGGCCCCAATAGGTGACGACCGCCATCAGCAGCCCATTCAGCAGATAGATCGCGAGCAGCACGGCGATCGCGAGCAGGATCAGCGGCATGTCCTGGCCGGGCAGCAGGTGGTCCACGAAGGCGCGCACGGCCATGGGGAACATCAACTCGAGCAGCCCGGACGCGGCTGCGCAGCCGAAATCGAGCAGCAGCAGCCGACGGTGCGGGCGGTAGAAGGTCAGGAACTGGCGAAGCATGGCGCGCAGGTCGGCTTTTCGGCCTGCGCTGTCAATCACGCGCGCACCGTCCCAAGCTGCCGGTGCCGGCGGGCAGGCCAGCGCCAGGCGATGCGCTGCGATAGATCAGCGGCCGTAGAGGTCCTTCGCCTGATCCTCGCTGACCAGCCCATCCGCGACATCGCGCGCAACCTGCGCGCGGTCGCGCGTGCGGGGGTCGCCCAACCCGCCACCGCCCGGCAGCTTCAACAGCAGGCGGCGGCCCTTCGGGATCACCTGGAACCCCTTGGTGCGCAGCTTCGTGCCGTCATCCAGCCCGACCCAGCCCGCCGCACCCGTGCCGCCACCCTCGCGGCCCTTCGGCGCGTTGGCGACACGGTCGAAGACGGCGTTGACGGCGAATTCCGCATCGCCCTTCGCGCCGATCTCCATGACCTTGCCGAACCCGCCGCGGGTGCGGCCGGCGCCGGCCGAGTCCGGACGCAGCTGGTTCTGCCAGAAGATCACCGGCGCGACATTCTCCGTCGCCTCCACCGGCATGGTGCGCACGCCGGATGGGAAGGCCGTGCCATCCAGCCCGTCCTTCGCCGGCCGCGCGCCAGTGCCGCCCGAATTGAAGGTGATGATCTCGAAATCCGGCACCTCGGCCGCCGCGCCGCTGACCTGCCCGCCACCGCGCAGCGGCGGGTTCCACAGGCAGGACGACCCTTCCGCCGTCACGCGGTCCGGCACTGCCTGATGCAGGCAGCCCATCATCAGGTCGGGCAGCAGCTGGCCGACCACATGGCGCACACTGACCGGGAAGGGACGCGGCGCGTTGAGGATGCAGCGCTCCGGGATCTGCATCCGGAAGGGCGCGAGGCTCGCCCAGTTGTTCGGGATTTCCGGGGCCACGACGCATTTGATCCCGAAGCAGGCATAGGCACGGCAATAGGCGGCCGGCACATTGATGCCGCGGTTCGAGAGGCCCGAGGTGCCCGCGAAATCCACCTCGATCGCATCCTCCAGCACCGTCATTGCGGCCTTCAGCGTCACCGGCGCCTCATAGCCGTCAGAGCAGATTTCCCCGCGATAGGTGCCCTTCGGGAGCTTTCGGATTTCGTCGAGCGTCGCGGCGAGCGAGCTGTCGAAGATATAGGCCGCGAGTTCGTCGATGCTCTCCATCGCGAACTCGTCCATCATCTCAACCAAGCGCTTGGCGCCGGCGTCGTTGCAGGCGCAGAGGGAATAGACATCGCCCTCAAGCTCGACCGGCGTGCGGGAGCCGGCGCGGATGAAGTCGAAGAAGGTGTCGTTCGGCTTGCCCTGGTCGAAGCACTTCACGATCGGGATGTAGAGCCCTTCCTCGAAGACGCTCCGCCCCTCCGGCCCCATGCCGAGGCCGCCGACATCGATGACATGGGCGGTGTTGGCGAACAGGCCGACGATCTTCCCCTTGCGGAAGGCCGGCGTCACCACCGTGAGGTCATGCAAATGGCCGGTGCCGAGCCAGGGGTCGTTGGTGATGTAGTGGTCGCCCGGCTTCATCGTCTCGGCCGGGAATTTCTGCAGGAAATGCCCGACGCTCTCCATCATGGAGTTCACATGCCCGGGCGTGCCCGTGACGGCCTGCGCCAGCATGCGGCCCTTGAGGTCGAAGACGCCGGCCGAAAGGTCGCCCGCCTCGCGCACCGTGGTGCTGAAGGCGGTGCGGATCATGATCTGCGCCTGTTCCTCCACCACCGCGATCAGGCGGTTCCACTGGATCTGGCGCTGGATTTTCGTCAGTGCCTCATTCGCGGACATCAGGCGGCCCCCCGCGTCAGTTCCAGATAGCCGAGCCCATCGATGCGACACCGCCATCCTGGCCCGACCAGCGTGCTCGTCTCCGCCTCCGCCACGATGCAGGGGCCGGGCACGCTCGCGCCCGGCGCCATCATGGCGCGGTCATAGACGGCCCAGTCGGCGACCTCGCCGGTCGCGGTGTCGCGCACGGACTGGATGCGCACGGGCTTCGGCGCCGGCGCATCGGCGACGGGCGCCACCGGCTCCACCGTCTCCACCACCGTCGCGACGGTGACGGCGAAGGAGAGGATCTCCACGTCGCTGCCCGGCACCGGCCGGTCGTAGAAGCGCGTGTATTCGGCGTCGTAAGCCGCGCGGATGGACTGGATGTCGGCCGCCGTCAGCTCGCGCGCCGGCAGCTTCACCGCGATCTCGTGGCCCTGGCCGACATAGCGCATGAAGGCGAGGCGATGCTCTTCCGACGGCGCGCCGAAGGACCCGCGCGCAACCACCTCGCTCGCCTCCGCCGACATAGCGGCGAGAAGCGTATTCACAGCCTGCAGGTCGAAGGTCCGAAAACGCTGGTAGAGCGACTTCACGACCTCATAGGCGACCGGCGCGCGCAGGAAGCCGATGGCGGAGCCGACGCCCGCGCCGGACGGCACCAGCAACCGCGTCACGCCGATCTTCTCAGCGACGCGATAGCCATGCACGGGGCCGCCGCCGCCGAAGGCAATGATGGCGCGGCCGTCATAGCCCTTGCCGGATTCGATGGCGTGGACGCGTGCGGCATTCGCCATGTTCTCATCCACCATCTCGACCACGCCGAGGGCCGCCATCGCGGGCGAGAGGCCGAGCTTCTCGCCCACCTCGACGCCCATCGCAGCCGCGGCCGGCGCGACATGCAGCTTCAGCGCGCCGCCGGCGAACAGCTCCGGCTCGTAACGTCCAAGCAGCAGGTTCGCGTCAGTCACCGCAGGCTGCGTGCCGCCGCGGCCGTAGCAGGCCGGGCCCGGATCTGCGCCCGCGCTTTCCGGCCCCACCTGGATGCGCCCCATGCTGTCGAGATGAGCGATGGAGCCGCCGCCAGCGCCGATCTCCACCATCTCGATCACGGGGATGCGCAGCGGCAGGCCGGAGCCCTTCTTGAAGCGCCCGACGCGGGCGACTTCGAAGGTGCGCGCGGCCTGCGGTGCGAAATCATCCACCAGGCAGACCTTTGCCGTAGTGCCGCCCATGTCGAAGGACAGCACCTGGCCCCAGCCCTTCTCGCGCGCGACATGGGCAGCGAAGATCGCGCCCCCCGCGGGGCCGCTTTCGACCAGCCGGATCGGGAAGCGTGCCGCTGTTTCGAGCGTCGTCAGCCCGCCGCCGGACAGCATCAGGAACAACGGGCAGGTGAGGCCCGCCGCATGCAACCCGGCCTCCAGCCGGTGGAGGTAGCTGGCCATCTTCGGCTGCACATAGGCATTGGCGACGGTGGTCGAGAAGCGCTCCCATTCGCGCATCTCCGGCGAGACCTCCGACGACAGCGAGACCGGGAGTTCCGGCCACATCTGCCGCACGATCGCCGCCGCGCGCTGCTCATGGGCAGGGTTCACGAAGCTGTGCAGGAAGCCGATCGCCAGGCTCTCGATCCCTTCCTCCCGCAGGAAGGCGACCTGGCGGCGCACCGCCTCCTCATCCAGCGGGCGCAGCACCTTGCCTTCATTGTCGAGCCGCTCCGGCACGCTCACGCGCCAGCGGCGCGGCACCAGCGGCTGCGGCAGCTCGATGTTGAGATCGTACTGATCGTAGCGGCTCTCATTCCCGAGTGCGAGGACGTCGCGGAAACCGTCCGTGGTGAGAAGCGCAGTCCTCGCACCCTTCCGCTCGATGACGGCGTTCGTCGCCAGCGTCGTACCATGGATCACCAGCACGATGTCGGAAGGCTGCAGGCCAGCGCGGCCCAGCACCACGCGCACCCCTTCCAGCACGCCGAGCTCCGGCGCGGCGGGGGTGGTGAGAACCTTGGCGGTCCAGCGCTCCACCTCGTCGCCGATGCTCCGCTCGACGGCGAGGTCGGTGAAGGTGCCGCCGATATCAACCGAAAGCCGTGCGCTCATCTGTGCCGTCACTGGGCCATCTCCGCCGCCCAGCGCGTGACCACCGCGCAGGCCTTGTCGAAATCATCCATCCGCATCGCCTCATGCGGGTTGTGGCTGCCATTCTGGTTGCGGACGAACAGCATCCCCGCCGGGATCCCCGCCTGCACGAAGGCCGCCGCATCATGCCCGCCGCCGCTGGCCATCGCGCGGTGCCGCACGCCGAGCTCGCCCGCCGCGCGCTTCAGCCCGGCCTGCACGCTGGCATCCATCGGCGCCGCGCGGCTGCTGGTCTCGTTACCCAGTTCGAATCGGACACCACGGCGCGCCTCTATGCCGGGAATGATGTCGTAGAGTGTCTCCATCACCGCATCCACGCTGTGCGGATTCACACTGCGCACATCCAGCTGGAAGCGGGCCTCGCCGGCGATCTTGGTGAAGCCGGCCTCCTCGGTCGTCGCCAGCACGCAGAAGGTGCAGACCAGCGCATGGCCCTGCGCCTCCAGCTCCGCCCAGCGTTCATCCACGCGATGCGCAAGCTCGGCCAGTGCGATGGCGGCGTCGCGACGGTACTTCCGGGGCGTCGCGCCCGAATGATTGTACTCGCCCAGCACCCGCGCCGCGCGCAGGCGCCGGCTGCCGGGGATGCCGGTCACGATGCCAAGCGCCACACCCTCGGCGTCCAGCACCGGGCCCTGCTCGATGTGCAGCTCCAGGAAGGCTGCAGTGTCGGCGGCGCTGAAGGTGGTGCCGCCAGATTCGACGAAACCCGGATCGAAACCTTCCTCGCGCATGTGATCGGCGAGCGTGCGGCCTGAATCCATCCGCTTGATCGCAAGCTCCGCCGGCTTCAGCAGCCCGAGCGCCGCGCGGCTGCCGGGATAGCTGACGGGAAACCAGGCGCCCGCCTCTTCTGCGCGCACCGCCACCACCGTCACATCGCGCGCCGGCACGAAGCCCGCGCGCTTCATCCCGGCCGCCGCGGCCAGCCCCGCCAGCACCCCCGCCGCGCCGTCGAAATTGCCGCCCGAGCGCACGGAATCGAGATGGCTGCCGAGCACCACGCGCTTCGCCGCGCGATCCGCCCCCGGCAGTGTCATCAGCAGATTGCCGACCGGGTCCACCCTGGTCTCGAGCCCCGCGGAGTCCGCCGCGGCGCGGACGATCGCATGTGCCTTCGCCTCGCCCGGGCCATAGGCCTCGCGCGTGATGCCGACACCGTCGTGGGTCGCCGCGCGCAGTTCGTCGAACAGGCGTTCGGCCAAGGCGGTGTCGGGCGTGAGGTTCGGCAGCATGCGACCGCCTCCCTTCGGACAGGCTGGTTTCAGATGGACCGCACCAGCCCGCCATCGATGCGCAGGATGCTGCCGGTCATGTAGCTACCCTTGTCGGAGCACAGGAACGCGGCGATCGGGCCGAATTCCTCCGGCACGCCGATGCGGCCGGCGGGGATGGTCTTGGCGCGCTCTGCGATCACCTGCTCCACATCCACGCCGCGCACCTTGGCGGCGCCGGCCTGGGTTTCCATCAGGCGGCCGGTGCGGATCGCGCCGGGGGCGAGGATGTTGCAGGTCACATTGTCACCCGCGACCTCGAGCGCCACCGACTTGTTCCAGCCCACCATCGCGCCGCGCAGGATGTTGGACAAAGCGAGGTTCGGGATCGGCTGCTCCATCCCGGTGGAGCCGATCGTGATCACACGCCCGTACTTCCGCGACCGCATCTTCGGAATCAGCCGCGTGGCGATGCGGATCGGGTGCTGGACGATGCGGGGGAACCACTCCACCAGCTGGTCCTGCGTCACCTCCAGCGGGCCGCAGGGCGGCGGGCCGCCATGGTTCAGCACCAGGATGTCCACGCCGCCGAGCAGCGTCTCGGCCTTGTCGGCCAGGTTGTCGATATCTGAGGCGGAGGCGATGTCGGCCGGCACGCCGAAGGCCGCGGGGGCGCCGAGCGCCTTCAACTCCGCCGCCACCTTGTCGAGGCTCGCCTGGTCACGGCCGCTGACCACGACGGCCACGCCCTCGGCGGCCAGAGCATCCGCGATCGAGCGCCCAAGGCCCTTGGAGCCCCCCATCACCAGGGCGCGCTTTCCCTTAAGGCCGAGATCCATCCGAAGTACCTTTCTTGCCGGCGTGAGAGGGCGAAGCTGCCCCCCGCCCCGGATGCTGGCAAGAGGCCCGACTGGCAAGCCGCCCGTCCGCCGGCTATGTCCCCCGCCGAGGGAGAACCGCCCGTGACCAAGCCAGTCCTGCTGCTGACCCGGAAGCTGCCCCAGGCCGTCGAGGCCCGCGCCGCGCGCGACTACGATGCACGGTTGAACACCGAGGACGCGCCCTGGGCGCGCGATGGCGCCGAGATCGCGCGCCGCGCCACAGCCGCGGGGGCGGCCGGCATCCTCTGCGCCGCCGGCGATCCGATGAACGCCGCGACCTTCGCGGCGCTGCCGGACAGCGTGCGGATCGTCGCGACCTTCTCGGTCGGCACCGACCATATCGACCTCGCCGCCGCGAAGGCGCGGGGGATTGTGGTGACCAACACGCCGGACGTGCTGTCCTTCGCGACCGCCGAGATCGCGATGACCCTGATGCTGATGGCCGCCCGCCGCGCCGGGGAAGGGGAACGCATGGTCCGCGCCCGCGCCTGGACCGGCTGGACCCCGACCCAGCTGATGGGCACGACGCTGGAAGGCAAGGCGCTCGGCATCGCCGGCTTCGGCCGCATCGGGCGGGAGCTGGCGAAAATGGCGCGCGGCTTCGGGATGCCGATCCACTACCGCAACCGCACGCGCCTCACTTCCGATCTCGAAATGGGGGCGACCTATCACGACAACGACGCCTCCTTCCTCGGCGTGATCGACGTGCTGTCCATGCACATGCCGGGCGGCGAGGCGACGCGGAAGTGGCTGAACGCCGAGCGCATCGCGATGATGAAACCGGGCGCGATCGTGGTGAACTCCGGCCGCGGCACCTCGGTGGACGACGCGGCGCTGGTTGCTGCGCTGCAGTCGGGGCGTCTCGCGGCCGCCGGGCTCGATGTCTATGACGGCGAGCCGCGCGTGTTCGAGGGCTATTTCGGGCTCGAGAACGTCGCCCTGCTGCCGCATCTCGGCAGCGCGACGGTCGAGACGCGCGACGCGATGGGCTTCCGGGCACTCGACAACCTGGACGCGCTGCTGCGCGCAGGGCACGAGCCGCCGCACCGGGTGGCCTAGACCCGCCCCATGTCCTCCACCCAGGCCGACGAGCTGTCCGGCCCGTCGCGTGCGGCAGCGCCGCCCCGCGCGCGGCGCACGCCGGTCTGGGCCTGGCTGTCCGTCGTCGCGGCAGGGCTGATCGCGGCCCCGATCCTGTCGGTGCTGGTCACGGCGCTGACGCCGGGCGGCGGGTCTTGGCTGCATCTCAGCCGCACCGTGCTGCCGGACCTGCTGGTGAATTCGGTGCTGCTGGCGGTGCTGGTCGGCGTGATGGCGGCGGTGATGGGCGCCGTGGCGGCCTGGCTTGTCGCCGCCTGCGCCTTTCGCGGGCGCTTCTTGCTTGAGGTTGCGCTGCTGCTGCCCCTGGCGATGCCGGCCTATGTCTGCGGCTATGCCTATGTCTGGCTGCTGGATGTGGCGGGCCCCGTGCAATCCACGATCCGCGACATGACGGGGCTGCGCTGGGGCGAGTACTGGTTCCCCGAGATCCGGAGCCTGCCGGGGGCGGCGCTGATGCTGGCGGCCGTGCTCTACCCCTATGTGTACCTGCTCTGTCGCGGCGCCTTCCTGACGCAGAGCGTGTGCCTGCTGGAGGCATCGCGCACGCTCGGCCACGGCCTGCCGCGCACCTTCCTGCATGTGGCCCTGCCGATGGCGCGCCCCGCGCTGGCGGGCGGCATCGCGCTGGTGCTGATGGAGACGCTGGCGGATTTCGGCACGGTGCAGCACTTCGCCGTCCGCACCTTCACCACCGGCATCTACGATGCCTGGTTCGGCCTGGCGGACCGCCCCGCCGCGGCGCAGCTGGCCGCGAGCCTGATGGGCCTGGTTGCGCTGCTGCTGCTGCTGGAGCGTGTCTCCCGCGGCGGGCGGCGCTTCCACACCACCACCACGCGCAGCCCACCCCTGCGCCCCGTACAGCTGACCGGCTGGAAGGAATGGGCAGCGATCGCGGCCTGCGCCGTGCCGGTGCTGCTCGGCTTCGTGGTGCCGGCAGGAACGCTGCTGGCGCTGATGCTCGAAGCCGGCAACCCGTTCGAGGCGCGGCGCGTCGTGCCCTATGCGGTGAACAGCCTCACGCTCGCGGCCATCGCAGCAGTGCTCGCCGTGCTGGTCGCGGCGCTGCTGGCCTGGGCGCAGCGGCTGCACCCCTCGCCGGTGCGGGCCACGGCAAACCGCGTTGCATCCCTCGGCTATGCTGTGCCGGGGTCGGTCATCGCTGTCGGCGCACTGGTTCCTTTCGCCGTCTTCGACAACGCGCTGGATGCCTGGATGCGCGCGAGCTTCGGCATCTCCACTGGTCTGTTGCTGTCGGGCAGCATCGCGGCGCTGGTCTTCGCCTATCTGGTGCGCTTCCTCGGCGTCGCGCTGTCAGCGGTGGAAAGCGGCCTCACCCGGATCAAGCCGAGCCTGTTTGCCGCCGCGCGCGTGCTCGGCCGCAAGCCCGGCGCGGCGGTGCGAGAGGTTGAGCTGCCACTGGCCAAGGGCGCGCTGCTGACGGCCGCCGTGCTGGTCTTCGTGGACACGATGAAGGAGTTGCCGGCGACACTGATCGTGCGGCCCTTCGACTTCGACACGCTGGCGGTGCGCGTCCATAACCTCGCCTCCGACGAGCGGCTGGCCGAGGCCTCCACCGCCGCGCTGCTGATCGTCGCCGTCGGGCTGCTGCCGGTGATCGGGCTGGTTCGGGCGATGCGGAAGAGCTAGCCGGGCTCCGAGCCAGAGACGATCATCGCTTCCAGCGTCGCCAGCCGGTCCGCCTCGGCCGCCGGCTTGTCGCGGCGCAGCCGCGCGATGCGCGGGAAGCGCAGAGCGACGCCGGATTTGTGCCGCGTGCTGTGCTGCGCGGCGTCGAACTCCACCTCCAGCACCAGCGCCTTCTCCACCTCCCGCACCGGGCCGAAACGCGCCACGGTGTTGTTGCGGATCCAGCGATCGAGCCAGAGCAGCTCGGCGTCCGTATAGCCGGAATAGGCCTTGCCGATCGGTACCAGCTCCTCCCCGCCCGCGCCGTCGGGCCGCCAGAGGCCGAAAGTGTAGTCGGAATAGGTGCTGCTGCGCTTGCCGCGGCCGCGCTGGGCATACATCAGCACCGCATCCACGCTGAGCGGCGCGCGCTTCCACTTCCACCACAGCCCCTTCACGCGCCCGGCGACATAGGCGGCATCGGCGCGCTTGATCATCAGGCCTTCGATCGCCGCCTCCCGCGCGCCGGCACGGATATCTGCAAGCCGTTCCATCGACTCGAAGGGAACAAGGTCCGAAAGGTCCATCCGTGCGGGCTGCGTGCGCGCGAACCAGGCCTCGAGCCGCGCGCGGCGGGCATCAAAGGGCAGGGTTCGCAGATCCTCCTCGCCGTCGAACAGCATGTCGTAGAGCCGGACAGCAACCGGGAACTGCGCCATCAGCCGCGGCGAGACCAGCTTGCGGTTCAGCCGCTGCTGCAGGTCGGCGAAGGGCGCGACGACGCCCTCGCGCATCACCAGCAACTCACCGTCCAGCACGGCGCGAAACTCCATCGCCTCGACGATCTCGGGGAAACTCGGGGAAATATCCTCCGCGCCGCGCGACCAGATGCGCCGCCCGCCCTCGGTCGCCGAAAGCTGCACGCGGATGCCGTCCCATTTCCACTCCGCGCGGTGCGTCGCGGGGCCGATGGCGGCGAAATCCGGCTCCTCCAACGGATGGGCCAACATCAGCGGCCGAAACACCGGTGCGCCCTGCGGATCGGGGCGCGGCCCCTGCCCTTCCAGCCAGGCGAAGAGCGGCCGGTAGGGCATCTCCAGCGCATGCCAGACCTCCTCGATCGCATCCACCTCCTGCCCGGCCCACTCCGCCAGCGCGGTCTTGGCGAGGCGGGCGGAGACGCCGACGCGCAGCCCGCCCGTTACCAGCTTGATCAACGCGAAGCGGCCCTTGGCATCGAGCGTATCGAGCCAGCCTGCGATCAACGCCGGCAGGTCGGATTTCGGCGCGGTCTCCATCGCCTCCACCACCTCGGCGAGGCCCGGCGGCGGCGCGTTCACGCCGTCCCGCACCGGCCAGATCAGCGCGATGGTCTCGGCCGTGTCGCCGACATAATCCAGCGAGAGTTCGAGCAGCACCGGATCGGTGCGCGCCGCCACCAACTCTCGTACCAGCGCGGGCTTGGCCGTCCGCAGGTTGAGCCCGCCGGTCAGCGCGGCAAGGCCAACACCGCGATCCGGATCGGGCTGGGTCGCGAACCACTGCCGCAGCAGCGTCAACTTGGCGTTGCGGCCCGGCGTGAAGACCAGGCTTTCGAGCAGGCCGGCGAATGCGGAGAGGCTCATCGCGACACCTGCTTGCGCATCCGGGCCGGGGCGCATACCAGCCATGTACGCATCACGGAATTGTGAGCATGGCCCCCGCCCCGGCCGCCCCGGCCTTCTCGATCTGCACCCTCGTCACCGACAGGGCGCAGCATGCCGCGATGCGGGCCAGCTTCGAGGCTCGGGGCTTCACCGACGATACGGCAGAGTTCCTCCATCTCGACAACAGCGCCGGCAATGCCTGGGACGCCTATGCGGGATTGGCTCGGCTGCTCGACCTCGCACGGGGCCGCCATGTGATCCTCTGCCACCAGGATGTGCGTCTGCTGGACGCCGGGGCGGCGAAACTCAGCGCCCGCCTCGATGCGCTGACCGCGCGGGATCCGGACTGGGCGGTGGCCGGCAATGCCGGCATCACGGAAGAAGGGCAGCACGCGATGCGGATCACCGATCCGCACGGCCCGGACCAATGCCGAGGCACGCTGCCGGCACGGGTCGGCAGCCTGGACGAGAACTTCCTGGTGGTGCGGGCGGAAACCGGGCTGCGTCCTTCCACGGCCTTGCGTGGCTTCCACTTCTACGGGACCGATCTCTGTCTGCGGGCCCGCCAGCGCGGGCTGACTGCCTGGGCGATCGACTTCCATCTGCACCACCTCAGCGCCGGGAACATCAAGGCGGATTTCTTCCGCGAGCAGGCCCGGTTCGAGCGCCACTGGGGCGCAACACTCGGCCGATCCCTGCGGGTGAAAACAACCTGCGCCCAGCTCATCCTGCGCGCCGGGATCGGCTCCTCCATCATCGGCGGCTGGCGCCTCGCATCGCGCCGCTTCCGGCACGCTCGCAATGCGTGGCGCCTGTAGGGCAGATCGCGCATCACGCATCCTGGCTCGGCGGCTTCTCTGCCGACTGCTCCGCCTCCTCATCCTCATCCCCGCGACCAACCAGATGCAGCGCGCGGCCACGCACGCCGCGGCTGGCGAGCGCGTGGCACAGCGCGTCCTCGCGCCCATGCGTCACCCAGATCTCGGGCGCCTGCACCTCGGCCGCGGTCTGCAGCAATTCGTCCCAATCGGCGTGGTCCGAGACGATCAGCGGCAGTTCGACGCCCCGCGCCTTGGCGCGCTGGCGCACCCGCATCCAGCCGGAGGCCGCTGAGACCACCGGCTCCGCCAGGCGCCGCACCCAGGGCGTCGCCTCGGCGCTCGGCGGCGCCAGCACGATCTCGCCCGCCAGCAGGCCACCACCGCCGCGTTTCTGCGGCGTCGGCACCGGGCGCAGCTCGCCCAGCGCAACGCCCAGCTCTTCATAAAGACCGCACAGCGCCTGCAACGCGCCGTGCAGGTAGATCGGGCGGTCCCAGCCCGCCTCCCGCAGCAGCCGGATCAGCCGCTGACATTTGCCGAGCGCATAGACCCCGATCAGATGCGCGCGGTCGGGGAACAGCCGCACGCTCTCCAACAGCCGCGCGATCTCCGCCGCCGCATCCGGGTGGCGGAAGACCGGCAGGGCGAAGGTCGCCTCGGTGACGAAGATGTCGCAGGGCACCGGCTCGAAGGCAGGGCAGGTGGGATCGCGCCGGCGCTTGTAGTCGCCCGAAATCACCGCGCGGCTGCCGCGCCAGTCCAGCACAATCTGCGCCGAGCCCAGCACATGCCCCGCCGGCGCAAGCCGGATCGTCACGCCACCGAGCGTCACGCTGTCGCCATAGGCCAAGGCCTGCTGCACGCCACCGGCGCGCGCCGCCCCCATCCGCGCGCGCATCACGGCCAGCGTCTCCGGCGTCGCCAGCACCGCACCATGGTCGGGCCGGGCGTGGTCCGAATGGCCATGCGTGATCACCGCGCGGGGCACGGCGCGGGGCGCGTCGATGAAGAAATCGCCGGGCTCGCACCACAGCCCCTGCGGGGTGACGCGCAACCAGGTTTCCGGATGGGGGGCGGGGATCATGCGCCCCCGATGTAGGCGATCCGCGCCGCAGCGCCATCTTCCCGCCCCCGGCGGGATGGGCCATATCCAAGCCCGCGATGCGAACATTGCCGGAACCTTTCGCCGCCTGGTTCGCTGGCCGGGGCTGGCAGCCCCGCGCGCACCAGCTGGCGCTGGTGGACGCTGCGCGAGACGGCCAGTCCGCGCTGCTGATCGCGCCGACCGGCGGCGGCAAGACGCTGGCCGGCTTCCTGCCCAGCCTGCTCGATTTGCACGCCGCACCGCGGGACGGGCTGCACACCCTCTACATCTCGCCGCTGAAGGCGCTCGCGGTGGATATCGCCCGCAACCTGACCGCGCCGGTCGAGGAGATGGGCCTGCCCATCCGGATCGAGACGCGCACCGGCGACACGCCGGCCAATCGCCGCGCGCGCCAGCGCGCCGAACCGCCGCAGATCCTGCTGACCACGCCGGAATCGCTGGCCCTGATGCTGACGCTGCCCGATGCGCCGCAGCTCTTCGCCGGCCTCGGCGCCATCGTGGTGGACGAGATCCATGCGCTGGCCGGCACGAAGCGCGGCGATCAGCTGGCGCTCGGCCTCGCACGGCTTGCGACGCTGGCGCCCCAGGCGCGCCGCGTCGGGCTGTCGGCCACCGTCGCGCATCCCGAACAGCTGCGCGCCTTCCTCTCGCCGACCGCGCAGGCCGAGGATGTGCGCCTCGTGCTCGGCCAGGGCGGGGCGGAGCCGGTGCTCGACACGCTGCTGCCCGAAGGCCGGCTGCCCTGGGGCGGGCATATGGGCCTCGCCTCCATGCCAGAGGTCTATCGCCGCATCCGCGAAGCCGCCGTCACCATCGTCTTCGTCAACACCCGCGCGCAAGCCGAGCTCTGCTTCCAGGCGCTGTGGAAGCTGAACGACGACAATCTGCCGATCGCGCTCCATCATGGCAGCCTGACGGTGGAGCAACGCCGCAAGGTGGAAGCCGCGATGGCGGCGGGAAAGCTCCGCGCCGTCATCGCCACCGCCTCGCTCGACCTCGGCATCGACTGGGGCGCGGTGGACCAGGTGGTGCAGGTCGGCGCGCCGAAGGGCGTTTCGCGCCTGCTGCAACGGATCGGCCGCGCCAATCACCGGCTGGACGAACCCTCCCGCGCGGTGCTCGTCCCCGCCAACCGCTTCGAGGTGATCGAATGCACCGCCGCGCGCCAGGCGATCGCGGCACAGGAGCTGGATGGCGACCCGCCGCGCGATGGCGGGCTCGACGTGCTGTGCCAGCACATCCTGGCCTGCGCGGTCGCCGCACCCTTCCTGCCGGACGAGCTCTACGCCGAGGTCACGCGGGCCGCGCCCTATGCGTCGCTCTCGCGCCGGGATTTCGACGACGCGCTGCGCTTCGTCGAGGATGGCGGCTATGCGCTGCGCAGCTATGAGCGTTTCGCGAAGCTGTTCCGCGATGCCGATGGGCGCATCCATGTCCGCTCCACCGCCGTCGCCCGCCAGCTGCGCATGAATCTCGGCACCATCGTCGAGGCACCGCTGGTCAAGGTGAAGCTGCGCGGCGGCCCGATCCTCGGCGAGGTCGAGGAATGGTTCGTCTCCACCCTCACGCCCGGCGACAGCTTCATCTTCGCCGGCCAGTCGCTGCGCTTCGAAGGGCTGGATGCGCGCGGCGCCACGGTGACGCGCGGCGGAGAGGGCGATCCGCGCGTACCTGCCTATGCTGGCAGCCGCATGCCGCTGACCACCCACCTGGCCGCGCGCGTGCGCGCGATCCTGCATGACCCGAAGGCGTGGAAGGCGCTGCCCGCGCCGGTGCAGGAGTGGTTGCGCTTGCAGCGCCATGCCTCGCAGATGCCGCCGAAGGACGGGCTGCTGGTCGAGACCTTCCCGCGCGGCCCGCGCTGGTTCCTGGTGGCCTATTGCTTCGAAGGGCGTCTGGCGCACCAGACGCTGGGGATGCTGGTCACGAAGCGCATGGAACGGCTCGGCATGGGCCCGCTCGGCTACCTGGCGACCGACTATGTCCTCGCCGCCTGGTGCGCCTTCGAGCCGACCGGCGTGGAGCGGCTGTTCGAGGAGGACATACTGGGCGAGGAACTGGAGGAGTGGATGGCGGAGAGCTCCATGCTCCGCCGCAGTTTTCGGAACATCGCCACCATCGCCGGCCTGATCGAGAAGAACCATCCGGGCGCGGAGAAGTCGGGCCGGCAGATGACCATGAACGCCGACCTGATCTACGACGTGCTCCGCAAGCACGAGCCCGACCACATCCTGCTGCGCGCCACGCGGCGCGAGGCGGCCTCGGGCCTCACTGATATCGCGCGCATCGCGCTGCTGCTGAAGCGCGCGCGCGCGGGCGGGATCGTGCATCGCCCCCTGCCCCGTGTCTCACCGCTGGCCGTCCCAGCGCTGATCGAGGAAGGCCGCGAATGGGTCGCGGGCGGCGCGGAGGACGCGCTGCTTGCCGAAGCCGCCGCGATGGTCGAGGAAGCGACCGGCGGCGCCGAGGCCTTTTCCGAACTGCTCGCCGACGTCACCGAAGCAATCCCAGCGCGCGGCGATCGCGACCGCCCCCGCCGCACGCGCAGCGGTGGAGACCGCCGCGGCGGCCGTTTCATCCGCAGCGCGCCAAAAGGACTGACCCGCACGCCATGACCGCGGCGCCCATCCATATCGCCGGCCAGCGCCTGATGCTCGACCCCGCCGGCGCCGTCGCCTGGCCCGCGCAGCGGCTGATGGCCGTCGCCGACCTGCATCTCGAAAAGGGCAGCGCCTTCGCCGCGCGCGGGCAGATGCTGCCGCCCTACGACTCGCGCGAGACGCTGGACCGCCTGGCGCTGGTCCTGCGGCGCTGGAAACCGGCGCGCCTCGTGCTGCTCGGCGATAGTTTCCACGACGCGAAGGGCGCCACGCGCCTCGCCGCGGCCGATGCGACGACGTTGGCGCGGCTGCTCAATGGCATCGAGACGGTCTGGGTGCTGGGCAATCACGACCCGGTCGCGCCGGAAGGTCTGCCGGGGAGTGCTGTGGAGGAATGGATGCTCGGCCCGATCACCTTCCGCCACATCGCAAAGCCGGGCGCGACGGCGGAACTCTCTGGCCACTACCACCCGAAGGCGACGATGCCGACGCGCGCGGGCGGCGTGACGCGGCCCTGTTTCCTGACGGATCTGCGACGGCTGATGCTGCCGGCCTTCGGCGCCTATACGGGCGGGCTCGATATCGCCGACCCCGCCATTGCCGCGCTGTTCCCGCGCGGCGGCCGCGCCTTCCTGCTGGGGGAGGCACGGCTGTTCAGCTTCCCGACGGGCCCCTTGCGCCGCGCGAGTCGCGCCGAACAGGCCAGCGCAGGTGGCGGCCTGCCGGCCAGGGGATCCGTTTGAGCCGGCCGATGGCGCCGCGGCCGGCCATGATCTCTGCCCCACCGCACGCGCCGACGCTCCCGCACAGCGCGCGGCACCCTACATGAGGGGCATGAGCACACCCGTCCTGATCTGGTTCCGACACGATTTGCGCCTGGCCGACCAGCCAGCGCTTGCCGCCGCTCTGGCCACGGGCCGGCGCGTGCTGCCGGTCTTCGTGCTGGATACCGAGGCTGCCGGCCCCTTCGCGCCGGGCGGTGCCGCGCGCTGGTGGCTGCAGCGCAGTCTGACCTCGCTCGGGGCCGACCTCGCCGCACGCGGCGCGCCGCTGCTGCTGGCCCGCGGCCGGGCGGAGACCATCATCCCCGCCATCGCGGCCGCGACCGACGCCGCAGCGGTACATGCCGGCCGCGCGGTCGAGCCATGGGCGCGGGAACAATCCCGCCGCGTGCATGAGGCGCTGGAGGCCGCCGGCCGCCGGCTGCAACTGCACACGACCGTCCTGCTGCGGGAGCCGCATGGCTTCGCCTCCGGCAGCGGCAAGCCCTATGCGGTGTACACGCCCTTCGCCAAGACGATGCTGGCCGCCGGCGATCCGCCCCCGCCGCTGGCAGCACCCACCGCTATCCCGGGTGCCGAGTTGCCGGCCGGCGGCGAGAGCCTGGAGGCCCTCGGTCTCTACCCGGTGCCGGGCGAGCCCGATTGGGCCAGCGGCTTCGCCGCGCCATGGCAGCCCGGTGAGGCCGGTGCTGCGGCGCGTCTGGCCCGCTTCGCCGCCGGCCCGCTCGCGGCCTATGCCGAGGCGCGCAACATGCCGGGCATCGAGGGATCGTCTGGCCTCTCGCCGCATCTGCGCTGGGGCGAGGTCTCGGCCCGGCAGGTCTGGCACGCCGCGCGCGCGGCCGCGAAGGGCAATGGCGTCGAGACCTTCCTGAAGGAGATTCTTTGGCGGGAATTCGCCTATCACCTGCTCTGGCACCGGCCCGAGATGCCCGCGCGCAACCTGCGTCCTGAATTCGACGCCTTCCCCTGGTCGCCCGATGCGCAGCTGCTCGGCGCCTGGCAGCGCGGACAGACCGGATTCCCGATCGTCGATGCAGGCATGCGCCAGCTCTGGGTGACGGGATGGATGCACAACCGCGTGCGCATGGTCGCGGGCAGCCTGCTGGTGAAGCATCTGCTGCAGCCCTGGCAGGCGGGGGCGGATTGGTTCTGGGACACGCTGGTGGATGCCGACCTCGCTTCCAACAGCGCGTCCTGGCAATGGGTGGCGGGCTGCGGCACCGATGCCGCGCCCTATTTCCGCGTCTTCAACCCGGTGCTGCAGGGCGAGAAATTCGACCCCGACGGCGCCTATGTCCGCCGCTGGGTGCCGGAGCTCGCGAAGCTGCCGGCGGGCCTCATCCACAAGCCGTGGGAAGCACCGCCCGCGCTGCTGGCAGCGGCCGGCGTGAAGCTTGGCGCGACCTATCCGCGCCCGGTGGTGGACCCCGCCGAGGGGCGCGCCCGCGCGCTCGCGGCCTTCGCCGCGCTGCGCCGGCCCGAGGCGGCGTGACCACCCAACCTGGCCATCTCTGGCGCGGCTTCGCGGGGCTGCGCGTCGTTGCCGATGTGCATGGCGAGGCCGAGGCCTTCATCGCCGCCATCGAGGGCGCGCGCGCCGAGGATATGTTCGTCCTGCAGCTCGGCGATCTGACGGATCACGGCCCCGACAGCCCGGAGGTGCTGCGGCGGATCTTCGCGCTGATGGATGCGGGGCAGGGGTTGTTCCTGCTCGGCAATCACGACCACAAGCTGCGTCGCGCGCTGGTGGGAGAGCCAGTGCGCATCCAGCCCGAGGGGCTCGGGCGAACCCTCGCGCAGCTCGACGCCGCACCCGACGGGCCCGAGTTGAAGGCGCGCGCCATTGCGGAGATCGCCCGGGCGCCTGCCTGGATCCGCGATGGCGGGCGCGTCTTCGTCCATGGCGGCTTCCATCCCGGCATGCTGCATGCCTCCGCCCCGCGCGAGGCCGGCGAGCGCAAGGCCACCGGGCTCGTCACCCGCGCGATCTTCGGCCAGGTGACCGGGCGGATGCGCGCCGATGGCTTCCCCGATCGCGTGCATGACTGGGTGGATCGCATCCCGCGCGACATGCTGGTGGTCTGCGGCCATGACCGCCGCTCCACCGATGGGCGTCCCTTCCAGGCCGACGGCCTGCTCGGCGGGCGCTGCGTCTTCCTCGATTGCGGCGCGGGCAAGGGCGGGCATCTGGCCTGGATGGACCTGCCGGCCTGGGCGTGAGCCGCCCGCCAGCCTCATCCCGACGCGGCGCGGAGGGGGCCGAACAGCAACTCCACCCGGTCGGCGAGGCCCATCGGGTCCCATGTGTTCGGCGCCGGGCCGGGCGCGCCGCGGCGCGCCAGCGCGCGCGTGACGCGGCTCTGTTCGCCCGGCGTCAGCTCTGACCAGAACCGCGTGAGCCACGGGTTCTGCCGCAGCAAGCCGGCGATGCGCGCCACAGGATCCAGCGCCACGGGCAGCTCGGCGGCGGCCTCCGGCGCATCTGGCGGCTCGGGCACATACCATCCGGGCGGCAAGCCGGTGCCAGGCTCCGGCCGCGCCAGCAGCGGGGGCTCCTCGGGCGCCGCATCGGGCGGCGTCGGGGCGGGATCGGCGGCGACCCTGGCCTCGGCGCGCGGCACCGTCAACGGGCGGGCAGCGGGCGGGCGGGCGCGGTCGCGCTGGGCGATGCGGGGCGACGCGTCGGCCGGCCGCTGCGCCTGGTCCTGCGCGGCGCAGGCGCCGAGCGCAGCGCCAAGCAGAAACGCCGCGCCGAGGCGCAGCCAGGTTCGCGTGATCGGATCTGCCATGCCGGGAAACAAGGGCGCCGCAGAATGCCGGAACAAGGCGTTCGCGCAGGCGTGACGCGCCCAGCGCGTCAGCCGCGGCGCGGCGGTGCCAGCCCCAGCTCGGCCTGCCGCGCGGCCGGCGCGGGCAGCGCGCCAGCGTCCAGCCCATCCAGGAAGGTCGCGGCCTGTCCACGCATCGCCTGGACCTTCTTCGGGTCCATCTTCGCCAGCGTGCGCAGCGGCATCGCCATGCGCGGGTTCTTCGCCAGCCTTTCGGCATGGCGCGCGATGAAATCCCAGTAGAGGAAGTTGAACGGGCAGGCGCGCGCCCCGGTCGCGGCCTTCACGTCGAAGGCGCAGCCGCGGCAATGGTCCGACATGCGGTTGATATAGGCACCGCTCGCGGCATAGGGCTTGGACGCCATGACGCCGCCATCGGCGAACAGCGCCATGCCATGCGTATTCGGCAACTCCACCCATTCATAGGCATCGGCATAGACGACGAGGTACCACTCGTTCACCTCGGCCGGGTCGAGCCCCGCGAGCAGCGCGAAATTGCCGGTGACCATCAGGCGCTGGATGTGGTGCGCATAGGCCAGCTCCCGCGTCTGCCCGATGGCGGCGGCAAGGCACGCCATCCGGGTCTCGCCGGTCCAGTAGAAGCTGGGCAGTCTGCGCGTCGCTTCCAGCGCGTTGGTGTCGCGATAGGCCGGCATGCGGGTCCAGTAGAGGCCGCGGACATATTCCCGCCAGCCGAGGATCTGCCGCACGAAGCCCTCGGCGGCGTTCAGCGGCGCCTGTCCCGCGCGCCAGGCGCGTTCGGCCGCGACGCAGGCCGCGCGCGGATCGAGGATGCCGACATTGAGCGCGGCCCCGATCAGCGCGTGGAACAGCGTCGGCTCGCCTTCCGCCATCGCATCCTGGAAGCGCCCAAAATCGGGCAGGCGGCGCGTGATGAAATCCTCAAGCGCGGCCTCGGCATCCTCTGTCGTCACGGGCCAGGCGAAGCCCTCCAGCGTGCCGAAATGGTCGGCGAATTCGCGGCCCACCAGCGCCATCACCTCCTGCGTGATCGCATCGGGCGGAAAGCGGCGCGGGCGCGGGGGCGTGATGTCGCGCGGCAGCGCTTCGCGGTTGTCATGGTCGAAATTCCACTGGCCGCCGGCGGGCTCGTCGGGCGCTTCCATCAACAGGCCGGTCGCGCGCCGCATCTCGCGGTAGAAGAACTCCATCCGCAGCTGCTTCCGCCCCTCGGCCCAGCTCCGGAAGCGGTCCAGGCTGCACAGGAAGCGCGTATCCTCCCGGATCTCGACGGGGATGCCGGTGGCCGGCTGCCAGCCACGCATCTCCTGCAGCACGCGCCATTCGCCGGGATGGGTGCAGAGAATGCGCGCGGGCTTCAGCGCGGCCGCGACACGCGCGACCTCACCGGCCAGCGTCTGCGTGTTCGCCGGGTCGTCGAGCCGGCTGTACTGCACCCGCACGCCGCGCGCGCGCAGGCGTTCGGCGAAGTGGCGCATCGCCGACAGCACCAGCACGATCTTCTGCTTGTGGTGGCGGACATAGGTGCATTCGCCGCGCACCTCCGCCATCAGCACGACGTCGCGCGCGGGGTCGAGCCCCTCCAGCGCCGACAGCTGGTCCGAGCACTGGTCGCCCAGCACGACTCGCAGCGTGGTCATCCGTGCTCCGCGAGCCCCTGCCTGTCACTGCAACCCAGATGGGCGCACTCACGCCCTTCGGTAGATGACGCGGCTGCCGTCTTCGCCGGTGGTCTCGAACCCAACCCAGGTTCCGGCCGCGTCGTAGAGGATCACCGCGCCCTCCCCACCGGTCAGCGTCACGCGCTGCCCGCCGCCCTCCGCTCGCCGTTCCAGCTGGGGCTCCACCGGCCGTCCCTCTCGCGGGTCGAACAGGGGCACACCCGGCACGAGGCTCGCCGCCCGCCACCAGGTGAGCGGCGCGGCGGCGGCCGGCAGCAGCGCTTCGCCGGCCGGGCCGCGCAAGCGCAGCCTGCCCCCCTCCGCCCGGGCCAGGCTGGCCACGGCGCGGCCATTGCGATCCAGCCGGCTGTCGAGCGCGACCAGGCGGTCGGCGCGCCAGGCTTCCTCGGTGTCATGCGCGTAGCGGTACACCACGAAGCCGGCGAGGCGGACGGTGATCCGCACCTCGCTCACCGCCCGCAGTAGCCCGGCCTCCTCGCGGAAGCGGACGCTGTGGGTGCCGACCTCCCGGCCCTCGCGGATCACGGTGAAGGCGAGGTCGGCCGGCGATGCGCCGGCCCGCGTCGCCAGCAGGGAAGCGAGACCCAGCCCCAGCACGCCGCGACGCATGGCCCGCATCTGCCCCTCCGTGAGACCTGTGGCGGTCAGCCCTTGCCGGCCACCGCCCCCCGCCCGCCATCCACGCCGATCACCTGGCCGGTGATCCAGCCCGCCGCATCCGAGAGCAAGAAGTCTGCCAACGCCGCCGCATCCTCCGCCTCGCCAAGGCGGGGGATCGGGTGCTGGCGGGCAATCGCCTCCGCCATCTGGGGGCTGCGCGTCAAGGGTTCGGCCAATTGCGTTTTGGTGAGGCTGGGCGCGATGCAGTTCACCCGGACCTGCGGCGCGAGTTCTGCTGCCAGCGCGACGGCCAGACCCTCCACCGCCGCCTTGGCGGCGCTGATCGCGGCATGGTTGGCGAAGCCCTTGCGCGCCGCGACGGAGGAGAACAGCACGACCGAGCCCTGCCCCGCCGCCAGCGCGGGCATCGCCGCCTGGACCGCCATGGCCGCTGCCAGCGCGTTGAGCCGGAAGGCATCGAGGAAATCGGCCTCCGTCAGGCGCCCCGCCGGCTTCAGCAGGATCGAGCCGATGCAGAAGGCGAGCCCGCGGAGCGGCGTCCCGGCCTCGGCCAGCGCGGCCTTGAGCGCCGGGGCATCGGTGACATCCACCGCGCGCCAGGGCGCGCCAAGCTCCGCCCCGAGCGCCGCGAGCCGGGCCGGATCGCGCGCCAGCAGGAAGGGCTCTGCCCCGCGGGCGGCCAGCCGCCGCGCCAGCGCCGCCCCGATCCCGCCCGTCGCCCCGGCCACCACGATCCGTTCGCGCATCTCAGTCCCTTTTCTGTGCTGCTGACCCCAAATGGGCGGGGTCGCGCAGCCGGGAAGGCCGGTCGAGGCAGACAGCGCGCCCCGGTCATGCTTAGGATGGCGGCATGCGACAGTTGCTGCTGCTGCGGCACGCCAAATCCTCCTGGGACGACCCACGCCTGCCGGACCATGCGCGGCCGCTAAACGCCCGCGGCCGGCGCGCCGCGGCTGCGATGGCCGACGCGATGCGGGAGCTCGGCCTCGTACCCGATGTCGTGCTGGTCTCCTCCGCCCGCCGCACGCTGCAGACGCTCGAGGCGCTCTCCCCGATCGAAGGCTCGCCCCTGATCGAGCCGATGGACGCGCTCTACCTCGCATCCTGGCAATCCCTGCTCGAGACGCTGCGTGGCGTGCGGGAGACGGCGCGGAGCGTGCTGCTGATCGGCCACAACCCCGGCCTGCACGACCTGGCCCTTGCCCTGGCGGGCCCGGCGGCGATGGCCGCCGGCGGGCCGATGGCCGAGCGCCTGGCGCAATCCTACCCGACCGCGGCGCTGACCGAATTCTCGCTCGCGCTGCCCTGGCGCCTGATCGAGCCCGGCTGCGGCCGGATGCTGCGCTTCCTCACGCCTGCCGACCTGCCTTCGGCCGAGGCTGGCGATGCGACGGAGGCCTCCGCCTGAGCGAGCCCGACGACCCGGCGGCGCCCGCCGGGCCGCCACTGCTGACGCTGGAAGCCGCCCTGCCCCCGGCCGCGGCTGAGGGGCTGTTGCGCACAGGCCCGCTGGCCGCCCGGCGCGCCGGCCGCGCGCGGAGTTCGCCCGTCGAGCTGACCTGGCTCGACACCGCCAAAGGCAGCTTCGCCACGGAGGGCCTCGCGCTCGAACAACCGCGGCGCGGGGCACGGCGCCTTCTGCGCGCAAGGCCGGAGCCCGGCAGCTTCTGGCGCCCCGCCGGGCCGCCAGCCGCGCTCGACGGCCCGGATCACCCCACCCCGCCCCAGGATGCGGAGGAGGCGGCGCTACTTCCCATCGGCAGCTTCGCCGGCCGGGCCACACGGCTGGCGCTGGCAGATGGTGTGGAGGCGCTGCTGTTGCGCGGCCAGCTGCGCGCCGCGGCGGCGGAGGCGCCGGTGGCACGTCTGACCCTGGCCGGCCCGGCGCCCTCCGTGCTCGCCGCGATGCACGACCTGGCCGAGGAGCTGCCCCTGCTGCCGCCGCGCGCGGCCTTGGCGGAGGAAGGGCGTGCACTGGCCCATGGCACGCCGCCGGTGGCGCGCCGGCTTGGCCCACCGCGGCTCGACCCCAGCCTCGATGTAGAAGGCGCGCTGGCGCTGGCGCTCGGGCACCTGACGGAGGTGTTGCTGTGGCATGCGCCCGCCGCGGCCGCGGGCCAGACGCCCGAGGGCGTGCACCAGATGCGGGTGGCGATGCGCCGGATGCGCTCGCTGCTGCGCGTCTTCCGGCCGGCCTGCGACGGCGCCGCGCTGCGCGGCTTCGACGCCAGGCTGAAGGAGCTTGCCGCACTGCTTGGGCCGGCGCGGGACTGGGACGTGTTCCTTGGGGGGCTCGGCGCGGAGGTCGCGGCCGCCCTTCCGGAAGAGCCGCGTATCGCCGCGCTACAGCGCACGGCGGTTGTGCGCCGCCAGGCCGCCTATGCCGCGCTCCGGCCCGCCCTCCAGGGCGCGGCACTGCGCCGCATCGCCTGGGAGGCCGTGGCACTGATCGAGACCCGCCCCTGGCGGGCGGAGACGACGGAAACAGCGGCCGAGCGGCGCGGGCAGCCGCTGGAGGACTTCGCCGCCGGCGTGCTGCACAAGCGCTGGCGTCGCATCACGGAGGGCGGAGAGAGCATCGCGGCCCTGCCCGATGCGGCCTTCCACGCGCTGCGCATCGAAGCGAAGCGCCTGCGCTACGCGGCCGAACTCTTTGCTCCGCTCTGGGGTCGGAAGAAGGCACGGCGTTTCCTCGAACGGCTGGCGGCGGTGCAGGAGGCCTTCGGTCTGGCCAATGACGCCGTGGTGGCGCGCGCGCTGATGGCCTCGCTCACTGTGCGCGGCGGTGCGAGGCTGGCCTGGGCTGGCGGCGTGGCGGAGGGCTGGGCCCTGGCCCGCGCGCGGCGCGCGCGCGGCAAGGCGGAAGTGGCCTGGGGCGAACTCCTCTCAGCCGATCTGTTCTGGATCGAGGACTGAGCGAGGCTCGGTATCCGCGCTGGGGTTGAATGCGGGGTTGCGGAGTCCGGCTGAGTCACGTTAGCTCCCCCTCCCCCCCGCTTGAGCTGACGGTCCCCCGTGCAAGCCCCCCGCCGCATTTTCCGTGCCGATCCGAAGCCTCGCCGCTGGCGGCTGCCCGTGGTGGCGCTGGTCGCGCTCTCTGTCATGCTGGCCTCCGGCATCGGCCTGCCGCCGGACCTGATGGGCTCGGCGCCGCGCCAGCAGGACTGGTCGGCGCTGGCGGCCGAGGTGCGCGTGGTGGATGGCGACACGCTCAGGCTCGGCGATCGGACGGTGCGGCTGGCCAAGGTGGATGCGCCGGAACGCGGCCAGGCCTGTTCGGACGCGGCGGGGCGGGCCTTCGACTGCGGCGCCGCAGCGGCGGATGCGCTGGCGCGACTGGTCAATGATCGTTCGGTCGTCTGCTTGGTGTCGGGCCGCGACCGCTTCGGGCGCGGGCTCGGCCTCTGCAGCGCTGGCGGGGTAGAGCTGAATGCTGGCCTTGTCGCCGGCGGCTGGGCGCTGGCCGCTGCAGGCGATCCGGGTGTCCAGGCGCTGGAGGCGGAAGCCCGCCGCGGCGCGCGCGGCCTCTGGGCCGGCGGCGTCACCCCGCCCGAGGAGTGGCGCCGGCGGTACTGACCGCCGCGCGGCGTGACCAGGCCGGGCCAGCGCCGAACCGCGCTGGCGGGGAGCACGCGAATATGCGCGGGTGAAGCCGGGGGCCACGTTGCCAAGGCGACTGCCCCGACCCTATCTTGCGCCGCACCATAACGACGCCGCGAGCATCAGCGGCGCTCGACCGCTGAGGAAGCACGCGATGTCCACTACCCCCAACGGCTCCGTTACCTTCACGCTCGACGGCACGAACCGCAGCACGAAGCTGCCCGTGCTGAAGGGCTCCATCGGCCCGGACGTGGTGGATATCCGCAAGCTCTATTCAGACCTCGGCGTCTTCACCTTCGACCCCGGCTATGGCGAGACGGCGAGCTGCGAGAGCCAGATCACCTACATCGACGGCGATGAGGGCGTGCTGCTCTACCGCGGCTACCCGATCGAGCAGCTGGCCGAGAAGTCCGACTTCATCGAGGTCTGCTACCTGCTGATGAACGGCGATCTGCCGACGCCGGCGCAGATGAAGGAGTTCAAGAAGGGCGTCACCTACCACACGATGGTGCATGAGCAGATCCGTCGCTTCTTCGACGGCTTCCGCCGCGATGCACACCCGATGGCGGTGATGTGCGGCGTGGTGGGCGCGCTGGCGGCCTTCTATCACGACAACCTCGACATCAACGACGCCGAGCAGCGCCGCATCGCGGCCTTCCGCCTGATCGCGAAGGTGCCGACCATCGCGGCGATGGCCTACAAGTATTCGCTCGGCCAGCCCTTCGTGTATCCGCGCAACGACCTCGATTACGCGGCCAACTTCCTGCACATGCTGAACGCCGTGCCGGCCGAGCCCTACAATGTCTCTCCGGTGCTGGCGAAGGCGATGGACCGCATCCTGGTCCTGCACGCCGACCATGAGCAGAACGCCTCGACCTCGACCGTGCGCTTGGCTGGCTCGACGGGCGCCAACCCCTTCGCCTGCATCGCCGCCGGCATCGCGGCGCTCTGGGGCCCTGCGCATGGCGGCGCGAACGAGGCCGTGCTGAAGATGCTCGGCGAGATCGGGCATGTCGACAACATCCCGGCCTTCATCGAGAAGGTGAAGGACAAGAACTCCGGCGTGAAGCTGATGGGCTTCGGCCATCGCGTGTACAAGAACTTCGACCCGCGCGCGAAGATCATGCAGAAGACCTGCCACGAGGTTCTCGGTGAGCTCGGCATCACGGATGAGCCGCTGCTGGACCTCGCGATGGCGCTGGAGCGGATCGCGCTGGAAGACGAATACTTCGTCTCCCGCAAGCTTTATCCGAACGTGGATTTCTATTCGGGCATCATCCTGAAGGCGATGGGCATCCCGACCAGCATGTTCACCGTGATCTTCGCGGTGGCGCGCACCATCGGCTGGGTCAGCCAGTGGAAGGAGATGGTCGAAGATCCGTCCCAGCGCATCGGCCGCCCGCGCCAGATCTACACCGGCCCGAGCCACCGCGACTACGTCGAGCTCGCCCGCCGCGGCTGAGCCGGGCGGCGCCTTCGAACCGAAGGGCTACGGTCGTTACAAGGCCCCATCCGCACCCGCGGGTGGGGCCTTTGTCGTTCTGGGCGCAGCGCGACGGGTCCGGCCCGTCCCCGACTGCGGCGCGCGCCATTCGCATCGCGCCATGGCGCACCGCGGAAATCATTATCACATCGTAAAAAAAGCTTGATCGCCAGGGTCGGGTATTGGCATGTTCGCGCTATGGTAGATTTGTTGGGGAAGGGGATTACCATTGCGTGCAATTGCCAACGTGCATAAACCCCTAGATGAGCTGGTGCGCCGGCGGCTCAGCCAATGGCCGCAACGGCCGCCCGGGGCGCTCCGCACGGCCCGGCAGCCCGGTACCTGGCTGCGCGCCCGCCCCGCCCAGCCGACCGAGCCGGGGCAGCCTTTCCTGAAGCTGCCCGGCAGCAGCACCTTCCGCACCATCCCGGACGGGCTTTGGCTGCACTTCAGCGCCGACCCCGACGACCGTTGGGCCGACATCCTCTGCATCGAGGCCTGCGGCAGCGTCCCCAACCTGCAGGACAAGCGCGCCCGCTTCGGCCCTTCCACCAGCTCGCTCCTGGTTGTCTGCCCGCTGCGGTGGCTGTTCGAGCGCGCCGAGCGGCATGACCCGACGCCGCGCTGGACCATGATCCGGATGCTGCGCGCGGAGCCGACCGAACCGCTCGTGCTACCGGTGCGGGATGTGCGCGTGCTCTACGGCCTAAAAGCGCGGCACTATGAATCCGTCGCGCGCGGCCAGGTCCCGCACCCGCATGAGTATTTCTGCCCGATCGAGGCCCTGACCCAGGAACGCGGCTTCGAGGATCCGGCGCTCACTGCCCTGATCGGCCGGGCCTCAGCCGCGGCCAACTTCATGCATCCGCGCTGAGCCGCGGGGCGCGGGGACGGGCGCCCGGCGCTGGTCCCCGCGCCCGCAACCGCCCCGAAGGCCAGCTCTTCAGCGGCGCGGCAGGTGGCGCGCGATATAGGGCGGCAGGTGGAAGGCGCCGACATGCATCTCCGGCGTCCAGTAGCCGGTGGTCTCGAGCACGCCGGCCACCTCCGCGCGGCGGCGGATTTCCTCCACGCCCACATGGCGCAGCGTCTCGTCCTTCGCCGCCCAGCCGAGCGTCATGAAGCCGCCGACATAGGTCGGCACCGCGGCGACATAGGCCCAGACATCGGGGAAGGATTTCTGCCGGCGCAGCGAGGTCTCGCGCAGCTCCTCGGCCTGCATCGCGGGCACGCCGCACTGGTTCACGATCAGCCCGCGATCCGACAGGATGCGCGCGGAATTGGCGTAGAACTCCTCGGTGAACAGCACTTCGCCGACGCCGATCGGGTCCGTGCTGTCCACGATGATCGCATCGAAGCTGCCCGCCGCCGCCTGGCGCACATAGTCGATGCCGTCGCCGGTGATGACCTCGGCGCGCGGGTCGGTCCAGGCGTCGCCGGCGATGCCCGGCATGAACTCCTTCGCCAGACGCATCACCTCGCCGTCGATCTCGACCATCACGGCTTGCTCGACGGTGCGGTGCTGCAGCACGCGCTTCAGCACGCCGCCATCGCCCGCGCCGATGATCAGCACGCGCTTCGCATCGCCATGCGCCAGCAGCGGCACATGCACGATCATCTCCTGATAGACGAACTCGTCCATCTCGGTGATCTGCACCACGCCGTCGAGCAGCATGACGCGGCCATGCGTGTGGCTTTCGAACACCATGATGTCCTGGAAGTCGGACTTCACGCGCGCGAGTTCCCGCTTCACCAGGAAGCGCTGACCCCATTCGGCGTAGAGCGTCTCGTTCACCCAGGAATCGGTCGGCATGGCGTCACCTGTTCGTCACAGAAAAAGGGCCGGACCCTTCGGCCCGGCCCCATAGCACGGAAGGCGCGGCGCGCTCAGCCGATCAGGCCGCGCTTGTGTTCGGCCAGCTGCACGCGCTCGGGCTGGAAGCCCTTCTTGAGCGCCGGGATCGCCTTGGCCGGGTCGCACTCGCCGCACATGAAGATGTCGATCGCGGCGTAGTCGCGCTCGGGCCAAGTGTGGATGGAGACATGGCTCTCCGCGAGCACCAGCACGCCCGACACACCGCCATTCGGCGAGAAGTGGTGGAAATGCCCGTGCAGGATCGTCGCACCCGCCGCCAGTGCGCCTTCGCGCAGCGTGGCGTCGATGTGGTCGGGATCGTCGAGCTTCGTCGCGCCCCACAGATCCACGATCAGGTGAACGCCCGCGAAGCGCAGGCCACCGCGATTGATGAAGTAGTCCCGCTCCACCTCGGCAGCGGGGTTGTCGGTCCGGGCGTCGCTCGGCAAGTCCGAGACCATCCCCGGTTGGACCAGAGCTTCCATCGTCAGGGCTCCTTCCAGCCAGCAGATGACCTTGGTGGCCGCGGCGCGCGGCACCTCGTGGGGTCAACGGCGCGCGCATATGGGGCAAGGGGGGCGGGGGCGCAAGCCATAATCACCCCCCGAGGCCGAAAAAAACGCGGGCGTCCCCCGCGGGGCACGCGGGGCTTCACCGGCTTCCCCCGGGGGGCAGCCGGAGACTTACCTTGCCGTCCCCGCCGCCGCCCGCAACCCGTCCGGTCGCGCCGACAGTGCGCGGGCGAGTTCCAGCTCCTGGCGCAGCCGCGGCAGGCCCTCCATGCCGCCGAGGCGGCCGGCACTGATCAGCGCGAAGGCCTCCTCGAAGGCACCGCCGGACATGCGCGGGCCCTCGGCCTGTCGGAGCGCGGCGAGCCCGGCCTCGTCACCGGCCAGCGCGAGCAAGGCCGCGCGGCGGGCAACCAGGCGCCGCGCCTCGGCATCGAGCGGCGCCGGGATGGGCGGCACAGTGTCGGCGAGATGCGTGCCCAGCACCGCAGCCGCGCCAGCCCAGTCCTGCCGGCTGGCCAGGAATTCCGCGAGTTCCGGTGCGGCCGCCGGCCCCGCCTCGCGGTAGCGCGCCGTCGCGGCATCTGCGTCACCGAGGCGAGCCAGCGCGCGGGCCTCCGCCAAGGCGCGCTCCCGTCGCAGCGCCGCTGGCAGCGTCGCCGCTTCGGTATCCGCTAGCGCCGCACGAGCACCCGCCGGATCTGACGCGCCGAGCGCGAGCACCGCCAACCGCAAGCCAAGACGGCCGCGGGCTTCCGCCTCCTCCGCCCGCGCCAGGGCCTGACCCAGCACGGCCCGGGCGCGTTGCGGCAGGTCGAGTGCCGCCAGCCCATCCGCCAGCGCGGCCAGCGCGCGTTCGGTCGCCTCGCCACGCGGCAGCAGCGCGGCATGCGCGTCGAACAGCGCGACCGCGCCGAGCGGCGGCTCCGAGCTGAGCGCCGCCAGCAAGGCCTCGGCCGTTGCCGGCCGCAGGCGCGGGGCGAGTTCGGGAAAAAGCTGCGCCGTCTCCTGCAGCATCTCAAAGGCGCCGCGATGGTCGCCGGCCTGGGTCCGCAGCTCTGCGAGCCGGAGCCGCGCCGCGCTTTCCATCCCATCGCCACGCCAGGCGGCGAGCACCGGTTCGAGCGCGGCGGCCGCACCCGCTGCGTCAAGCTCACCGCGCGCCAGGCGCAGTTCCGCGGCGCGGCGCATGGCCACGGCGCGCGCACGCCGGTCTGCTCCGCGGCGCAGCGCGTCATAGGCCTCGAGCGCTGCTGCCGCCTCGCCGGCTTCTTCCAGCAGCCGGGCGCGGGCGAGTGCGAAGGCGGGCTCCGCCTCCTGCCCCGCCAGCAGCCGCCGCGCAGCGGCGAGTTCGCCGCCCGCTGCCAGCGCCTCCGCCGCCAGCGGGGCGAGGCGCGCGCGCAACGGCTCGGGCCAGGCGCGCAGGATCGGCAAGCCGGTGGCGATGCCTGCCGCGCCATCCTCGGTGCGGCGGGCCGCGGCCAGCAATCCGCGCCAGAGCAGCAGCTCATCCGTTTCCGCCAGTCGCGGGTGCAGCAGCCCCGCCGTTTCCTCCAGCCGCCCCGCAAGCAGCGCAGCGGCCCCGAGCAGGGCCTGCGCGATCGGATCTTCCGCCAACCGCGGATCCTCGCGCGCCGCCAGGTTCGCCATGGCCTGCGCCTCGACGCCAAGGCCGAGCGCAAGCAGCGCCTGCGCCGCCGCGAGGCGGGGTTGGCCGCGGCCGAGCGGCGGCGCCGCCGCCACGAACAGCATCGCGTTGCGCTCGCGCTCAATCAGCGCCGGCAGCGGAGCGGCGGGCATGTCGAAGAGACGGCTCATCGTGGCCGCTTCGGCCTCCAGGCCCGGCTCGACGCCCGCCTCGGCGCCGAGCGCAAGCGCCGCGCCCGGGCCAGCGCCTGCGGCGAAGCCAGAGGCCAGCGGACGCAGCGTGACACTGTCCGCCCGCGGCAGGATCGCGACGCCGAGGCGCGTCGGCAGGATCTCGAAGGTGGCGGCACGACGCGCGAGCGATGTCGCCTCCCCGCCCTCGCGCACAGTGCCGACCAGCAGCGTGGCGCCACTCTCGGGGTCGAGCACCGCCACTGCCTGGGCGGGCCGCACCGCGCGCAGCAGCAACCGGGCCGGCGGGCCGGGATCGAGTTCGGGCCGGATAGAGCGCAGTTCGGGCGGCGCGGCGGCGCCCTCCAGCAGCCAGCCTTCGGGGCGCCGTGTGAGGCGCGGCTCCGCCAGCGCGGCGGCGGGGATGCGCAGCACGGTGGCCTGCGGCCCGCGTGCGATCTCGGTCCCCGCGAAGGCGCCCTGCGACAGCGCCGCCGCATCGAATCTCAGCGGCGCGTCGAGCACCAGCAGCCATGTGCCACCGCGACGCAGCAGAGCGGCGCCGACCTCTGCAGCGGCTGGCACCAGCACGCCATTGCCCAGCGCCCGCACCGCCGGCAGCGCGACGGACGGGGCCGGCGCTGCGACGGGCACGATCGCGGGCGGTGCAGCCGGCTGCGCCGCCGGCGGCAACACGGCAGGCGCCGCGGGCGTTTCCGGTGCGCGTGAAGCCACCGGGCCGGGCGGGGCGGCCGGCGAAGGCGCAGGCTGTGCCGGGGGAGCAGGCCGCGCCGCGGGCGCTGCGCGCGCAGCACTCGGACGCGCAGGCTCCGGGCGCGCCGGCGCCGGGCGGGCTGGTGCCGCGGCCGGCTCGGTCGCATCCAGAAGATCCACCACGACCCGCGCGCCCAGCCGGAAATGCCGCGCGCGCACACCCGGCGGAACGAGGAGCGTCACCGCCGCCTCGCTCAACTCGAAGCCGCGGAGGTTGCGCGGCAGGCGCGCAGCCGGCGGCAGGTCGAACTCTGCCGGGCGAGCGAAGCGCAGCACCACGCGGCCGTCCTGCTCCTCCAACCGATAGCCCGTCTCCGCAGGCCAATCGAAGACAACCCGCCCATGACCCGGATGCTCCCCGACGCGCACGCCAATGCGCGCCTGCGCGAGCGCCGGCCCTGCAGCGAGCAGCAGCAGCAACGGCAGGAGGAAGCGTCGGAGCAAGTCAGAAACCGGCCAGCAGCCGGTCGATCTCGGCCTGGCTGACACCAGCGCCGGGCAGTTGCGGGCCTTCGGCCAGCCGGCGTCCCTCGCTGACGGCCGCGGGCCCCGTCTCGGCCGCGGGGTCAGGCTCGCGGCCTTCCATGAAGCGGCCGGTGACCACGGCGACACGCGCCTCGATCGCCTTCAGCGCACTGACCACCTTACCGATGCGCTGGCCGGTGATGTCCTGGAAGCTGCAGGCCTCGTAGATGCGCGTGATGGCGCCCTGCAGCGCCTCGGCCTCCGCCTTGCCCACTGTGCCCGCCACCGTCTCCAGCACCTCGCAGCAATCGAGGATTTCATTCGTGGCCTGCGCGGTATGGTCCACGATCGCGTCGAGCTCATCCGTCGCGCTCGGGATGTGGCTTTCGGTGATGTCGTCCACCTTGAGGCGGGCGATCTCCTGCTTGGCGCGCGCGACTGTGGTGCCGAGCCCCTCCAGCTCGGCGAGCAGCGCCGCCTCGGTCGCCGAGAGATCGCCGGCGAGCGAGCCGAGCACGCTGCGCACCGCATGCTCGATCCGCAGATCCTCCGTCGCGGCGGGATGGCCCTCAGCCATGGGCCATGACCTTCTCGATCTTCTCGCGCAGCGTCTCGGCGTTGAAGGGCTTGACGATATAGTTGGAAACGCCGGCCTGCTTGGCCGCGACCACATTCTCCGTCTTGCTTTCGGCGGTGATCATGATGAAGGGTGTGTCCTTCAGCCTGGCATCGGCGCGGACCTCCTTCAGCAGATCAAGGCCGGTCATCGGCGCCATATTCCAGTCGCTGATCACCAGGCCGAAGCTGCCGGCGCGCAGCTTGGTCAGCGCCTCCTGCCCATCGCTTGCCTCCTCAACATTCTCGATGTCGATCTGCTTCAGCAGGTTGCGGATGATCCGCAGCATCGTCTTGTAGTCGTCCACGATGAGGACGGGCGTGTTCTTGTCCATGCCTGGGGCTACCCTGGTTGAGAGCGCATGCGCCGCCCTTTGGGACGGTCGCGCCCTGCGTAACGGGCGGGGATGAACGGATCGCCAATGCGCCGCATGCTCAGCGCGATCCCGCGGGGCGTTCGGTGGCGTTGCGGTCCACCCGGTCCTGCTCCACGCGCTCTGCGCGCAGCTTCGCCAATTCAGCCGTCAGCGCGCGCGCGCGCTCCGGACGCATCGCCGCGACCACGGGGGCGGCGCGCGCCTCTCGCATGCGGTCCACGATCGGCAGCAGCACCGGCATCTCGAGCTCGTCGAAGATCGCCGCCGCATCGCGCGGGCGCATGCCTTCATAGAGCCGCACGAGACCACGCAGCCCCGTCTCCTCGCGTTGGCTGCGCTCGCGCTCCATCGCTTCAAGGCGGGCTTGCAGCGCGGACAGCTCCTCGATGCGCTGGGACAGACGCCGCTCGGCGGCGGCGACGATCACTTCCCGCTGGATCGCGGCCTGCTCGCGGGCCTCGATCTCCGCCCGTCGGGCGCGCAGCTGCTCGAGCACGGCGCGTTCGGCGGCAGCTTCCGGCGTTGGCGCGGCGGGGGTCGCAGGCGCGGGCGCGGCAGGGGTGGGTGCGGCAGGCGAGGGCTGTGCCTGCGCGGCCATCGGGCTAGGCCGCGATGCCGGCTCGGCCGGCCATGGCACAGCCGACACGCCAGACCAGAGCGCGGCACCCAACCGCTCGCCCTTGGCCAGCGACAGCAACAGCGCGATGCCAAGCACAACGGGCAGCAGCCGAAGGCGCGCGCGCATCTCAGCGCAGACCCTTCAGGGCGCGCAGCAGCTCGCGCTCCGCTTCGCTGCGCGGGCCGGGCGCAGCCGAAGCGGCTGGCGCTTCCGCCGTGTGCGGCCGCGCCTCCCGCACCAGCCCATCCAGCCGGTCGGCCAGCACCTCCGCGCGCTCGGTGAGGAAGGCCAGATCGTCCCGCAGCCGTTCGGCGGCCGCGGTGCGCTCCGCCACCATCCGCCCCGAGCCTTCCGCCGTGGCGCGCAGCCGCGCCAGCGCGGCCTCCGCGGCCTCTGTCGCGGCGGCGAGACCCTCGGCGCCCGCGGCAAGCCCCGCGCCCTCGCGGCGCAGCGCGGCCAACCGACGGTCCAGCCGCCAGCCCAGCGGCAGCAGCGCCAGCAACAGCACGAGCAGCGCGCCCTGCAGCAGCCATTCCAGCGCAGTCATAGCGCGTCCTCGACAGGCGGAACGGGGCGCGGGCGGGCCTCGTCGATGCGCACCGCAAGGCGGTTCTCCCGCCGGCCGAGCTCCGCCTGGAACAGCGCGACATCCCCGCAGCGCAGCATCACCGGCGCGCCGGGCTGGGCCGACAACACGATGCGGTCGCCGATCTTCAGGTCCAAGACCTGGCGCAGCGGCATCATCTGCTGGTCAAGCACGACATCGAGCGCGACCTCCGTCTGGCGCAGTTCCTCGGCTAGGTGCGTCTCCCAGATCGAATCCCGGCCGAAGCGCTCGCCCATGAATTGCTGCAGCAGCAATTCGCGCACGGGTTCCAGCGTGGCGTAGGGCAGCAGCACATCCAGACGGCCGCCGCGATCCTCCATCTCGATCCGCATGCGCGACACGACAGCAGCGTTGGACAGGCGCGAGATCGCGGCAAAGCGCGGGTTCACCTCCAGCCGGTCGAAGCGGAAGGCGATGTCACACAGCGGCTCGAACGCCGCCTGGAGGTCACCGAGCACGACCCCGATCAGGCGCTCGACCAGCGTGCGCTCAATCGTCGTGTAGGGCCGACCCTCGATGCGCATCGCGGCCGTGCCGCGCCGTCCGCCCAGCAGCACGTCCACCACCGAGTAGATCAGCGCGGAATCCACGACGATCAAGCCGAAATTGTCCCATTGCTCCGCCTTGAAGACCGCGAGCATGGCCGGCAGCGGGATGGAGTTCAGATAGTCGCCGAAGCGCTGCGAGGCCATCGCATCGATCGAGATCTCGACATTGTCGGAGGTGAAGTTGCGCAGCGTCGTCGTCATCAGCCTCACCAGGCGGTCGAAGACGATCTCCAGCATCGGCAGGCGTTCATAGGCGACCAGGCCGGAGGAGATGATGCGCTCGATCCCGCTCTGCGAACGGACGCGGCCCGGGCCGGAATCGAAGCCAAGAAGGCTGTCGATCTCGGCCTGGTTTAGCACGCGCGCCGCATCCGGCGGTGCGGGTGCAGCGGGAGATGTTCCCTCTTCCTCAAGCGCCGCGCCCCAGGCGGCGGCGAGATCCTCCTCTGATCCGCTCACTGGATCAGAATCTCCACGAACAAGACATCCGTGACACGCACAGCTGGCCGGTCGCCGCGCGGCGCGGTGGCGACAGCGAGGCCGGCGCGCGCGATCAGCTCTTCCCGCAGGCGGTGGGACCCGGCGCTGCCGCGCAGCTCCTCTGGCCGCACCTCGCGTAGATAGGTGGAAAACAGGTCCACCAGCCGCGGCATCGCTGCATTCACCAGCGGCGCATCCTGGATATCGGCGATCTCGATCCGCGCCCGCAGGCGCACGAAGCTCGGCCGCCGCCCGGGCGCATTCAGGTTGGAGACGATCTCGGGCAGGTCCACGAAGCCAGGCCGGGGCGGTGGCGCGGGGCGTTCGGCGCCGTCAGCCACCTGCTGCGCGCCACCCATGCCGAGCAAGGGCGGCAGGATACCGCCGAACCAGAGGCCCGCCACGGCCACCAGCAGCACCACGGGCACCGCGATGAGGATGAGCTTCTTCTTGCCCCCCGCCTTCGGCGCTGCCTCCGCGCCCGCCTCCGCCTCTATTTTCTTGTCGTCCTTGGCCGCCATGGCCTGCCCGTCTGCCTTCTGCGCCGAAGGGGGCGTATGGCGCGGCAGCACTTAACGAAGCCTTGCACCGCGCCTCTGTTGCCGGGGGCCGGCAGCTTCTGCCGCCCCGGCGGCACTTCGCGCCCGCGCATCCCGCATCCGGGCTGGCACGGGGCTTGCGCTGATGGGCCCGACGCATCGGAGGGTCCATGGACAGCCCCGGCTACATCGTGCTCTCGCACCTCGTCGCCGCGCAGCGCGCGACGGCGGTGACGGCGAACAACATCGCGAATGCCGAAACTCCTGGCTTCCGCGCCAGCCGCCCGCTGTTTGGCACTGTGCTGGAACGCCAGATGGATGCGGGCGCGCCGCAGGGCGGGCGCGACCTTGTCTTCGCGCAGGACCGCGCGACCTGGCGCGACGACGCGCCAGCGCCGCTGATGCGCACCGGCAACCCGCTCGACCTCGCCCTGGCCGACCGCAATGCCTTCTTCGCCATCGAGACACCGCGCGGCGAACGCTACACCCGCGCCGGCCGCTTCACGCTGGACGAGGAAGGGCAGGTGGTGGACCCGGATGGCAATGCGGTGCTCGGCGCCGACAACCGCCCCATCCGGATCGAGCCCGGCACTGCGCGCATCGAGATTCGCGGCGATGGCAGCATCGCGACAGAGAATGGCCCGGCCGGGCGGCTTCGCATCCTGAGCTTCGACGACGCGCAGCGCCTGACGGCGGAAGGCGACCGCAACCTGGCCGCGCCGGCCGATATGCGCCCGCGGATCGTGGACCAGCCCGGCGTCGTGCAGGGCGCGATGGAGGGCAGCAATGTCCGCCCCGTGCTGGAGCTGACGCGCCTGACCGACGAGATGCGCCACTTCCAATTCGTCGCGCAGATGGCCGAGCGCGAGGGCGAACGCCTCGGCTCCGCCGTCGAGCGCATCCTGCGCCGCAGGTGAGGAGCAGAACGATGAGCACACCCAACCGACCCATGCAGAGCTGTCGGCCGGCACAGCCGGCCGAGCGCGCGAATGCGCGCCGCGCACCAACCAACCGCATGGCCCGATGCACCAGTGGCCTGCGCGCAAGGCAAGGCGGCGGAGCCGCCGCCCGCCGTCTGAGGGCCTAGATCCATGCGCTCTCTTCACATCGCCGGCACGGGGATGCTGGCGCAGCAGACCAATGTCGAGGTCATCTCGAACAACATCGCGAATATGAGCACCACCGGCTACAAGCGCCGGCGGGCTGAATTCCAGGACCTGCTCTACCAAAATCTCCGCCGCGTCGGCTCGCAATCCGCCGATACGGGATCGGTGTTGCCATCCGGCGCGCAGGTCGGGCTCGGCGTGAAGACCGGCGCGGTCTACCGCATCACCGAACAGGGCAGCCTAAGCCAGACCGGCAACCGCTTCGACATCGCGATCCGCGGCAATGGGTATTTCCAGGTGCAGCTGCCCTCTGGCGAGACAGCCTACACCCGCGACGGCACCTTCGCGCTCAGTCCCGAAGGCGTGCTGGTGACAGCCGACGGCTTCGTGGTGCAGCCGGGCGTCACCATCCCGGCGAACGCGACCGACGTCACGATCAATGCCACTGGCGAGGTGCTGGCCAAGATCGACGGTCAGATCCAGCCGCAGAATGTCGGCCAGATCCAGCTGGCTATCTTCGCCAATGAGGGCGGGCTCGAGGCGATCGGCGACAACCTGCTGATGGCGACCCCGGGCTCGGGCAATGCGCAGCAGGGCGCGCCGGGGACACCAGGCTACGGCCAAGTGCTGCAAGGCTTCGTCGAGACATCGAACGTCAATGTGGTGCAGGAGATCACCAACCTCATCTCCGCCCAGCGCGCCTATGAGATGAACAGCCGCGTGATCTCGGCGAGCGACGAGATGCTCTCCACCCTGTCGCGGCTGCGGTGACGGCCATGTGGAGGCTGTGTCTCATGCTGCTGCTTGCGGTGCCGATGCCGGCCCTGGCCCAACCGCAGGCGGAGCTGGCGAGCGTCCGGCCCTTCGCGGTCGTGGAGGATGCGGTCGTGCGCCTGTCGGACCTGTTCGAGCATGCCGGGCCGCGCGGCGCGGCGGTGCTCGGCCCCGCGCCGGCGCCTGGCGCGCGTCTGGTGGTGGAGGCGCAGCAGCTCGCCGCCATCGCCCGCGGCCAGGGTCTGGCCTGGCGCCCGGTGAGCGGCACGGAGCGTGTCGTGCTGGAACGCCCGGGCCGCGCGATCCCGCGCGAGGATGTCGTCATGGCACTGCGCGCGGCGCTGCGCAGCCAGGGGCTGGAGGAGGAAGCCGAGCTCGATCTGCAGGGCTTCGCCCCGCCGCTGGTGCCCGAACGCGCCTTTGTCCAGTTGGCCGTCGAGGCGGCGTCGCTCGATGCCGCGGGCGGGCGCTTTGCCGCAACGCTGGCGGTTGCCGCCGATGGGATGCCCACGCAGCGCCTGCGCATCGCGGGGCGTGTCGTGCCGACGGTGCCGATGCTGGTCGCCGTCCGTCGCCTCGGCGCCGGAGAGGTGGTGCGCCCGCAGGATGTGCGGCTGGTGCGTGTGCCAGCCTCGCGCCTGCGCCCCGGCGCGGCGCAGGCGATGGAGGGCGTGGTCGGTCAGGCGCTCCGCCGGCCAGCGTCGGCCGACCAGCCGCTGCTGCTGGCCGACCTCGCCGCGCCGGTCGCGGTGGAGCGCGGCCAGACCGTGACCATGGTGTTCGAGATCCCCGGCATGGTGCTGACTGCGCAGGGCCGCGCGCTGGAAGCCGCCGCGCGCGGCGCCAGCGTGCCGGTGATGAATCTCGCCAGCCGCACGGTGGTGGAAGCGCAGGTGGTGGCACCCGGCCGCGTGCGAGTCGGAGGCCTGCGATGAAGCCCCTGATCCTGACCCTGCTACTGATCCCGCTGCTCGGCGCCTGCGGGCGCCTGGCGGAACTCGGCCGCCCGCCGGCGCTGGCCGGGCTCGAGAACCCCGCCGCCGATCCCTCCTGGCGGCCGGTGAGCATGCCCATGCCGGCGTCCCAGGTTGCCTCGGGCAGCGCCAATTCGCTCTGGCGCCCGGGCAGCCGCACCTTCCTGCGCGATCAGCGCGCGGCCGCGCCGGGCGACCTCGTCACGGTGCTGGTCTCCATCCAGGACCAGGCGCAGCTCAGCAACGAGACGGAGCGCGAGCGCGAAGGCAATGACACCTTCGGCATCCCGCGCCTGCTCGGCCTTGAGAGCTCCGTGACACGCGTGCTGCCGAACACGGTGGATCCAGCACAGCTCGTGCAGACCTCGGGCGCGCAGAGCAGCAGCGGCACCGGCAGCATCCGCCGCAACGAGACGGTGCAGCTTCGCGTCGCGGCGACCGTCATGCAGGTGCTGCCGAACGGGAACCTCGTGGTCAGCGGGCGGCAGCAAGTGCGCGTCAACAGCGAGCTGCGCGATCTGTCGGTCGCCGGCATCATCCGCCCGCAGGATATCGGCAGCGACAACACCGTCCGCCACGACCGCCTGGCGGAAGCGCGGATCGCCTATGGCGGCCGCGGCACGATCAGCGACGTGCAGCGCCCGCGCTATGGGCAGGAGATCCTGGACATCATTCTCCCATTCTAGCCGATCCACAGGACGACGCTTCGCGTCGTGCGCACAGCTCGACGCAGCGTATCGCCAAGGGGCCTGCCGGCACGGTGCCGGCGCGCTATATGCGGGGCATGTGCGGACGCTTCTTCCTGCAGCGCGACCCGGCCGGGCTCGCGCGCTACTTCGAAACGGTGAACCCGCTGCCGAACCATCCGGCATCGTGGAACATCGCGCCCACCCAGACCTCGCTGGTCGTGCGCCGCCATCCCGACAGTGGCGCGCGCCATCTCGATGCGCTGCGCTGGGGGCTCGTGCCGCGCTGGGCGCAGGATGCGAAAGACGCGGCGAAGCTGATGAATGCGCGCGCCGATACGCTCGCGGAGAAGCCCTCCTTCTGCGACGCCTTCGCGAAGCGCCGCTGCCTCGTGCCGATGGACGGATTTTACGAGTGGAAGAAGGACGAGACGGGCGGGCGCCAAGCCTACGCGGTCGCGCTGCGTACGGGTGAGCCGATGGCGGTTGCAGGCCTGTGGGAGGGCTGGAAATCGCCGGAGGGTGAGTGGCTGAAGACCTTCACCGTCATCACCACCGACGCCAATCCAAAGCAGGCGCTGGTCCACCACCGCATGCCGGTGATTCTGCCGCCAGAAACCTGGGATGCCTGGCTCGGCGCCGAGGCGGCCGAGCCCGCGGAGCTGCAGGAGCTGCTCCTCCCCTGCCCAGAGGACGAACTGGCGATCTGGCCGGTGGACAACCGCGTCGGTCGCGTGGCGGAGAATGATGCGCGGCTGCTCGCGCGCGATCCACTCGCGCAGCCGCCGCCGGAGCTGGACGATCCGCCGCCCAATCTCCGCGGCTGACCGCGATCAACCGCGATCAATCGTCGCGGTGGATGCGCTCCATGCGCTCATGGCGCTCCTGCGCCTCGATCGAGAGGGTCGCGATCGGGCGGGCTTCGAGGCGGCGCAGCCCGATCGGCTCGCCGCTTTCCTCGCAATAGCCGTAGGTGCCGTTCTCGATCCGCTCCAGCGCCTGATCGATCTTGGAAATCAGCTTGCGGGCGCGGTCGCGGGTGCGAAGCTCAAGGGCGCGGTCGGTCTCGACACTGGCGCGGTCGGTGAGATCGGCCTCCGCGATGCCGCCCTCGCCCAGGCTGTGAAGGGTCTCGCCCGCTTCTCGGAGAAGATCGCTCCGCCAACGCAGCAACTTCTGACGGAAATATTCTAGTTGGAGGGGATTCATGAACTCTTCGGCCGAGGACGGTTTGTAGTCCGGCGGCAAGGTCACGAGCATGAAACGAATTCCCCAACGTACATTGGCCAAGCCCGGCGCCTGCCCGACGATGGCGGGCGGACCATAGTGGCGAGATCGGGGCAGACACAAGACCCTGCTTCGCGGCAAGTGGCTGATATGCACGTCTTTTCATCGAGACGTCGCGGAGCCGGCACGGCAACGGGCCAATTCAACCTTCAGGCGCAACGCAAGTTCGCCCAATGCGGCACGCAATGCCGGCTCCGTCACGACCGCCGGGTCGGCCGCGGCCTCGACCTCCGCAACCAAGGCGGCGAGTCGCCCGGGCCGTTCGGGATCGTCCCGGCCGCGCAGCAGGTCGAGTTGCACATCACGCAGCAGCGCCAACCCGGCCCTGGCCGCGCGCCTTGCCGGCGGCTCGGTCGGCGCGGGTGGCGCCGCGCCATCCTGCAGGGCGAGCAGCACCGGGGCGGGCGCGGCCACGGCTGAGCCGCCCGCCAAGCCGGGCTGGTCCGGCAAGGCGAAGCCGCCGCCCGTCCGGCTCAGCCGCCGCGCCGGCAGCCCGCCTGCCCCAACACCCACAACCCTGGTCATCGCCCGCCCTCTCCTTTTGCGCCGCACCGGGTGGCGCCTTGCCGGGCCGGGGCATCCCCTGCCCGCCCCCGGCAAGCCCTGCCGGGCACCGACCCCCGCCAGCCCGCGCAACCCAGGCTTCGCCCCGTCGCACCGCTGGCACGCCGATTGCGCTGTGCCCGCGCAGTGCCCCCCGCCGCGGATCCCGCCGCGGCGCGGCAGGCCGGCGACGTGGCCCGGAGGAGAGCGTGGCGGAAAAACCTTGCCCGAGGATGAGGAGCCCGTGGCGACGCATGGCGCAGGACGCGCTCTGCGCCATGCTCGGGCTGCTGCTCCTTCTCTCCGCCCTCCCGGCCGCGGCGCAGGTGCGCATCAAGGACATCGCCGATGTCGAGGGCGTCCGCGACAACCAACTGGTCGGCTACGGCCTTGTCGTCGGGCTGAACGGCACGGGCGACCGGCTGCGCTCGGCCGCCTTCACGCGCCAGTCGCTGATCGGCGTGCTGGAGCGGCTCGGCGTCAACACGCGCGACCAGGAACGCCAGCTGGATACGCGCAACGTCGCCGCGGTGATGGTCACCGCGAACCTGCCCGCCTTCGCGCGCCCCGGCAGCCGGATCGACATCGCGGTCTCGACGCTTGGGGACGCCACCAACATCACCGGCGGCACGCTGTTGGTCACGCCGCTGCTGGGCGCGGATGGCGAGGTCTATGCGGTGGCGCAGGGCGCGGTCGCGACCGGCGCCATCGCCGCCCGCGGCGCGGGCGCCAGCGTCACGCGCGGCGTGCCGACCGCCGGGCGCATCGCCAATGGCGCGGTGGTGGAGCGCGAGATCGACTTCGCCTTCGCGCAGGGGGACCGCATCCGGCTGTCGCTGCGCAACCCCGATCTGACAACCGCGCGGCGGATCGCGGAGGCGGTGAACCGCTACGCCCGCACCCAGGTTGCGGCCGCGACGGACCCGCGCACCGTGGTGCTCGACATCGCAGGGCGCGAGCGCGTCGGCTTCCTCGCCGATATCGAACAGCTGCGCGTGCAGCCCGACCAGGTGGCGCGGGTGGTGATCGAGGAAGCGTCGGGCACCATCGTCATGGGCGCGAATGTCCGCGTCAGCACGGTGGCGATCGCGCAGGGCAACCTCACGATCCGCATCACCGAGACACCGCAGGTGAGCCAGCCCAATGCGCTGGCGCAGGGCCAGACGGTGGTGGTGCCGCGCACCAATATCGAGGTGGATGAGCAGAACGAACGGCGCCTCGGCATCCTGCGCGGCGGCGTCACGCTTGAGGATCTGGTGCGGGGGCTGAACAGCCTCGGCGTCGGGCCGCGCGACCTGATCACCATCCTGCAGACCATCAAGGCGGCTGGCGCACTGCAGGCTGAATTGGAGGTGCGCTGAGATGAACCCCCTCCCCCCCGCCACGCTGCCGCGCGCCGGCAACCTGGCCGCCGCACCCGCCGCCGGCCAGGCCACGCTCCGCCGCCTCGCGCAGGAATTCGAGGCGCAGGCGATCGCCGCGATGTTCCAGCCGGTCTTCGCCGCGCTGCCGACCGATGGCCCCTTCGGCGGCCGCGCGGCGGAAGCGCAGTGGCGCCCGATGCTGGTGGACGCGATCGCGCGCGATCTCGCCCGCGCCGGCGGCCTCGGCCTGGCGGCGCCGGTGTTCCGCGAATTGCTCCGCGCCCAGGAAGCCAACACCCCGACCCAGGAGACGACATGATCGAGGCCCTGATGAATGCCGCACAACGCCTGATGGAGGCGCTGCGCGCGGAAAATGCCGCGCTCGCCCAGCTCGACCTGACGGCGGCGGCCGATCTTGCGGGCCCGAAGCGCCAGGCGGCGGATGCCTTCGCCGCGGCCTATGACGCGGCCCACCGCTCCGGCAGCCGCGCCGAGGGCGAGGAACGCCGACGGGCAGAGGAGGTCGCGCTGCGCCTGAAGGACCTGACGGCGGAGAATCGCCGCCTGCTGGAACGCGCGATCGATCTGCAATCGCGCGTGATCGAGGCGATCGCCGGCGCGCTGCGCCCGCCGGGCCCGGGCACCTATGGCGCGCGGGGCCGCGTGCGCGCCGGCCGGCCAATGCCGATCTCCTTCACCTCCCGCGTGTGACGCGGGAGGGGCGGGCGCGTCAGCTCGCGAGCGACCAGATCATCCGCGCGCTGGTCACCGCCAGGAAGACGGCGAAGAGGCGCTTGAGCAGCAGCGGCGGGATGCTGTGCGCCAGCTTCACGCCCCAGGGCGCGGCCAGCATCGAAGTCGGCACGATCAGCGCGAAACCGATCAGGTTGACGTAGCCGACCGAGAAGGGGGGCAGCAGCGTGTTGCCCCACCCTGCCCAGACGAAGCCGATCGTCGCGGGCACGGCGATGATGATGCCGAAGGCGCTGGCTGTCGCCACCGCCGCGCGCATCGGCGCGCCGAAAGCCGAGAGGATCGGCACGCCGACCGTGCCGCCGCCAATGCCCATCATGGCGCTGACCGTGCCGATGAAGCCGCCAATGCCATGCCGGGGTGCGCCGGTGGGGAAGCTCTCCCGCAGGCGCCAATCGGCACCCGTCGTGGCCATGTTGACCGCCACCGCGACCGCCACCACCGCGAAGACCAGCGTCAGCGCATCGCCCTTCAGCCAGATGGCCAGCACCGTGCCGAGCAGCACGCCCGTGCCGATCGAGGGCGCGAGGCTCCGCAGCAGCGCGACATCCATCGTGCCCTTGGCGAAATGCTTGCGCGCCGACTGGATCGAGGTGGGGATGATGGTCGCGAGCGAGGTGCCGATGGCGAGCTTCATCTGCACCGCCTCCGGAATGCCGAACAGCGGCAGCACATTGAACAGCACCGGCACGATGACGATGCCCCCGCCGACGCCGAGCAGCCCGGCCAGCGTGCCGGAGACGAGCCCTGTGGCCGCCATCGCCGCGGCAAGGCCGACCAGCCAGAGCGGGTCCTGCATGAACTCCATGGAATACGTCCTGCCTCTGCCGCCTTCGATTTGGTCGTTGAAGCCGCCTTACCCTCCCCAACAGCCAGGGTCATCCCGCATGGCCGAAGCTTCAGCCATGCGGAAAACAGGGTCCGGACTGGCCCAGCCTGACCACTGACCCGCCTGCCGCGCGCGGCCAGAGGCGGCTAGGGTCGGGTCATGCCGATCATCACCGACCCGCTCTTCTGGGGGCTCGCCATCCCCGCCTTCCTGCTCTCGGGCATCAGCAAGGGCGGATTCGCCTCCGGCGGGGGGAATGCCGCCGTGCCGCTGATGGCGCTCGCCATCCCGGCGCCGCAAGCCGCAGGCATTGCTCTGCCGGTGCTCTGCGCGATGGACATCGCCGGGCTGCGCGCCTGGTGGGGGAAGTGGAGCGTGCAGGAGCTGCGCGCGATCCTGCCCGGCGGCCTGCTCGGCATCGCGCTCGGGACGGCGGTGTTCGGGCTGATGAGCGACCAGGCGGTGAAGCTGATGGTCGGGCTGATCGCCTTGGTCTTCCTCGCCCGCAGCCTCTGGCAGGCAAGGCCGGGCCGCGTCGCGCCGCCGCCCGCCACATCGAGCCCGCGGCGCGGCGGCTTCTGGGGCGCGGTGTCGGGGCTTACCTCCACCATCGCGCATGCCGGCGGACCGCCGCTCGCGGTCTATCTCTATCCGCTCCGGCTCGACCGGGCGACGCTGGCGGCGACCACCGTCGTGTTCTTCGCGGTGCTGAACTACGTGAAGCTGGTGCCTTACTTCTTCCTGGGGCAGCTGAGTGCGACCAACATTCTGACCAGCCTGCTGCTGCTGCCGCTCGCGCCGATTGGCGTGCGCATGGGGGTGTGGCTCGCGCAGCGGATGAGCGACCTCTGGTTCTACCGGGTGATCTACGTGATGCTCGGCGTGACGGGGACCAAGCTGGTGTGGGACGGGCTGGGGCTGTGAGCGACATCCGGATGCTGGGCGTGCTGGGCGGCATGGGGCCGCTGGCCTCGGCGGAGTTCATGCGGCGGCTAACACTGCTGACCCCGGCCGCGCGCGACCAGGACCATATCCCGGCCGTGCTCTGGTCCGATCCGCGCGTGCCGGACCGCACCGCGGCGCGCATCGCCGGCGGCGAGGACCCGCTGCCCGCCCTGCTCCGCGGCATAAGGGGCCTCGAGGCCGCAGGCGCCGGCGCCATCGCCATTCCCTGCAACACCGCCCATGGCTGGTTCGACGCGATGCAGGACGCGACCCGCCTGCCGATCCTGCACATCGTGGATGCTGCGGCCGAGGAACTCGCCCGGCTAGGCGTCACGCGCGGCCCGATCGGCGTCATGGGCACGGCTGGCACGCTGGCCATGCGGCTCTATCAGCAGCGGCTGGAGGCGCGGGGCTATGCCTGCCTGGTGCCGGAGCCGGCCGAGATGGACACCCTCGTCACCCCCGCCATCGCCGAGGTGAAAGCCAACCGGGTCGCCGCCGCCTACGCCCCACTGGCCGAAGCCGCGACACGGCTGGCCGCGCGCGGCGCGCAGGCCGTGGTGCTGGGCTGCACCGAGATCCCGCTCGGCATCGCCGCGGGGCCCGCCCTGCCCTTCCCGGTCTGTGACACACTGGATGCTCTGGCGCGTGCGGCGATCGGCTGGGCGCGCGAAAAGGCGCCAGCTTAACCATTCATCAGGCCGTGTTCCGACGGCGTTAAGGCGTTTCACGGACAACCCCGGGCGATCCAATCCGACCGGAGTTGCAGCGTTGCCCTTCGATCCCTCGCCGCAGTCCCCGTCAATCGCAGCGCCGGCCGCGCTGACCGGCCTCGCCACTGGCATCGGCGCGCTTTCTGTCGAGGTCGCCGACATCGTCGGCGCCGTCGCGGCGGTGAAGGGCGCCGTCAGCACCACCGCCGCCGACGCCGCCACGCTGCAGGAGGCCGCGTCCTCGGTGGCGGATGTGGCGACGCGACTGGCAGGCGGCGTCGCCGTGGCCGAGACCGGGCTCGACGCCATCCGCGCGGAGGCGGCGGCGGCGCATGCCAGGGCCGCGCAGTCCGGCACCAGCGCCGCAGCCGCCGCGCATGCCGCAAACGACGCCGCCTCCCGCATCGCCGCAGTGGACACGGCCCTGGCCGATGTCGCGCGCATCGCCGGCATGATCGAGGGGATCGCCCGCCAGACCAACATGCTCTCCCTCAACGCCACCATCGAGGCCGCGCGCGCCGGCGAGGCCGGCCGTGGCTTCGCGGTGGTCGCCGGCGAGGTCCGGAGCCTGGCGAGCGAGACCAGGACCGCGACGCAGCGGATCGGCGAGACCATCGAGACGCTGCGGCGGGCCGTGGGCGCGATGCGCGGCGCGGCCGAGCAGGGCGCGGGCTCGGCCACCGATGCGGCCGCAGCCGCGCGCGACAGCAGCGAGGCGCTCGGTACCCTGACCGGGCGGGTCGCCCGCATCGCGGGGGAGGTGCAATCCATCGCCGAGGCCGGCCGGCTGGCAGGAGAGGAAGCCGCGCGCATGCAGCAGGCGGCGGCCGCGCAGGCGAGCGCGATGGACACCGCGGCCCGCGACCTGGCCCTGGCCGCCACACGCGCCTCCGCGCTGCAGGATCGCGCGGAGGCACTGTTGCAGGACGCCGCGGCGAGCGGCGCGGAAAGCCCCGACACCCGCTTCATCCATGCCGTGCAGGATGTCGCGCGCCGCGTCGCTGCCCGCTTCGAAGCGGCGCTCGCAGCCGGGGACATCACGGAAGCCGCGCTCTTCGACGATGCCTACAGCCCGATCCCGGGCACCGACCCACAACAGGTGCTGACGCGCGCGACCAGCTTCACCGACAGCGCCTTGCCGCCACTGCAGGAGCCAATGCTGGCCTTCGACCCGCGCATCGTCTTCTGCGCCGCGGTGGACCGCAACGGCTACCTGCCGACCCATAATGCGACCTTCAGTCAGCCGCAGCGGCCGAGCGAGACATCGTGGAACGCCGCGAATGCGCGCAACCGGCGCATCTTCGATGACCGCACGGGCCTCGCGGCGGCGCGCAACACGCGGCCTTTCCTGCTCCAGGCCTATCGGCGGGACATGGGCGGCGGCCGGGTGGCGCTGATGAAGGATTGCTCGGCGCCGGTCACGGTCCGCGGCCGCCATTGGGGCGCGGTGCGGCTGGCCTATCGCGCGGAGTGACCCGCCGCGCTCAGTCGCAGGCGCAGCCGGGCGTCGGGGTTTCCGCGGCGCGGACCAGATGATGGTCGATCCACTCCGCGACCAGGCGGCGCGCCTCGGTCACGGACGCCTCCGGGTGGTGGATGCGATAGAGCGTGGTGCAGGCCGTGAAGGCGGCCATGTCGCCGCTGCCGCTGTCGCGCAGCTCGCGATAGGCGGTCACCACCGCGCGCTCGCAGCGGCGGGCGATGTGGCTGAAGTCGCGGCCCATCAGCTCGTCCTGTCCACCTTGCCTGTGCTGGCGCCGAGGCGACCTCGGCGTTGCGATCCAATTGAGAATTGTTCTCAATTCGTTGCCCGGTTATAGGGGCACGGCCCGGCAGAATTCAAGTGAAGCCATCGCCAGAAGACGCCCCGGCCCTTCTGGCCAAGGCGGGCATCGGCTACAGCAGAGTGCAGGATAACGGGCCGGGCGGGACCCCGTTTTGGGCGATCGGGCCAGCGCCGCAGCGGGTCCGGGCAGGAGGTCAGGCAGGTCTTGAGCGTCTGGGGGAAGATTCTCGGCGGGGTGGGCGGCTTCCTGACGGGCGGCCCCCTGGGGGCCGTGGTCGGTGCCGCGCTCGGCCATGCGGCCGATACCAATACCGGGCGGATCACGCCGGGCGCGGCGGACCTCGCCGCGCTGCTCGGCAACAAGGAGACGCTCTTCGCCATCTCCGTCATCGTGCTGTCCGCCAAGCTCGCCAAGGCCGATGGGCCGGTGAAGCGGGAGGAGATCGACGCCTTCAAGCGCATGTTCCGCATCCCGCCCGAGAATTTGCGCGAAGTCGGCCAGATGTTCGACCGCGCCCGCGAGGATTCGGATGGCTGGGAGCCCTTCGCCGAGCGCCTCGGCACGGCCTTCGGCGACAACAAGGCGATGCTCGAGGATGTGCTGGCCGCGCTGTTCTTCATCGCGCGCGCCGACGGCCCGGTCACACGCGGGGAATTGCCGGTGCTGCAGGGCATCCATCTGCGCTTCGGCCTCGATCATGCCGCCTGGGACCGCGCCAAGGGCGGGGGGTCTGCGGGCTCGCGCGTCGAGCAGGAGAAGCAGACCGACGATGCCTATGTGGTGCTCGGCCTGACCGCGACAGCGACCGACGAACAGGTGCGCCTCGCCTGGCGCAAGCTGATGCGGGAGAACCATCCGGACGGCTTGGCCGCCCGCGGCGTGCCGCCCGAATTCGTGGAGCGCGCGACCGCCAAGGTGGCCGAGATCAACGCCGCCTGGGACCGCATCAAGCGCCAGCGCGGATTGTGAGCATGTGCGCGCGGCCTCCGATGCGCCTGCACGACCTGCCCAGCCCGAACCACGATGCCCGGCCGGATGGCGCGCCGGTGGATATGCTGATCCTGCACTACACCGGCATGGACAGCGGCGCGGCGGCGATTGCGCGGCTGCGTGATCCCGATGCGAAAGTCTCCGCCCATTACGTCGTGGAGGAGGATGGCCGCATCCTCCGCCTCGTGCCGGAAGATCGCCGCGCCTGGCATGCCGGCGTTTCGCAATGGCGCGGCATGACGGGCCTCAATGCGCGGAGCATCGGCATCGAGGTGGTGAACCCCGGCCACGCGCATGGCTATCGCCCCTTCCCCGCTTTGCAGATGGCAGCGCTCTGCGACCTCTGCCTCGATATCGTCGCCCGGCATCCGATCCCGCCGCGACATGTGCTGGCGCATTCGGACATCGCCCCCGACCGCAAGGAGGACCCGGGCGAGTTGTTCGACTGGGAAGGGCTGGCGCGGAACGGCGTCGGGCTCTGGCCTGCCGAGGAAGGATCCGCGCCGGCCGACCCGGCCGCGCTGCTCGCCGCCATCGGCTACCGAACCGACCTGCCGCTGCCCGTGCTGCTCACCGCCTTCCAGCGCCATTGGCGGCCGGACCGCGTGGACGGCATCGCCGATGCCACGACCCTCGCCCGTCTTGCCGCGGTCGCTGCCGCCTGCGGATGAGCCTCGCTCACGTCGCTGCGATCCTGGCCGCCAGCCCTCCACACATGGATGCGTTACAGGCCGCCGCCCTCGCCGGGCCGCGCGGCGGCTGGATCGCGGCCGGCTTCGTGCGCAACGCGGTCTGGGATGCGCTGGCCGGCCGTGCGCCGGATGTCGCGTCCCTCGCTGATCTCGACCTGGTGCATCACGATGCCGCCAACCCAGCGCCCGAGGCCGATGCCGCCTTCGAAGCCGCGCTGCGCGCGGCGCGCCCGCTGCCCTGGTCGGTCGTGAACCAGGCCCGCGCGCATGGCTGGAACGGCCACGCGCCGTATCGCGACCTGTCGGCAGCGCTGGCGCATTGGACGGAAACGGCAACGGCGGTCGCAGCGCGGCTGTTGGCCGGGCGCGTCGAAATTCTGGCGCCGCTCGGCATCGAGGATCTGCTCGATGGCATCGTGCGGCCCGGGCCGGCCTATGCGGCCGCACCCGCGGTGGTGCGGGCGCGCATGGCGGCCAAGGGCTGGCAGGCGCGCTGGCCCGGTCTCAGGCTCATCGGCCTCGACGGGCGTTGACCCGCGCCCCCCCGGGGCGCACATGACGTGCGGCACCGGGTGGCTAGGCGACCGCTGGTCCGCGCGCAAGCGCGGGCTGGAGGAAAGTCCGGGCTCCACGGGAATGCGGTGCCGGCCAACGGCCGGCGGGCAGAGGGGGCAACCTCGAGGCCCAGGGAAAGTGCCACAGAGAGCAAACCGCCACGGCGTGTTTCCCCTCGGGGAAGCACCTCGCGGTAAGGGTGAAAGGGTGGGGTAAGAGCCCACCGCGCCCCCGGCGACGGGGGCGGCATGGCAAACCCCACCGGGAGCAAGGCCGAATAGGGGCGGCCGGCGAAGCGCGAAAGCGCCGACGCAGGGACATTCCCGTCCCGTCGCCCGGGTTGGCCGCGTGAACCCCTCGGCAACGGGGGGTCCAGAGGAATGGTCGTCCATGGCTTCGGCCAGGACAGAACCCGGCTTACAGGCCATCCGGTGCCACACATCCCGACGACGTCGCGCGACTGCGCTTCATCGCCCGGGCTTGTCCGGCGGCGCGGGACGCCCGACCTTCGCCGCATGACCTTCGCCTTCGACAACAGCTATGCCCGCCTGCCCGAGCATTTCTTCGCGCGGCTGAACCCGACCGAGGTCGCCGCCCCGCGGCTGATCAAGGTCAACCAAAACCTCGCGCGCGAGCTCGGCCTCGATCCCGAGTGGCTCGCCTCCGCCATGGGTGTCGCCACACTCGCGGGCAACAGCATCCCCGACGGCGCCGAGCCCCTCGCCCAGGCCTATGCCGGCCACCAATTCGGCAATTTCGTCCCGCAGCTCGGTGATGGCCGCGCCATCCTGCTCGGCGAGGTTGTCGGGCGCGACGGCCGGCGCCGCGACATCCAGCTGAAGGGCGCAGGCCCCACGCCCTTCTCCCGCCGCGGCGACGGGCGCGCGGCACTCGGGCCGGTGCTGCGCGAATACATCGTCTCCGAGGCGATGCATGCGCTCGGCATCCCGACCACCCGCGCGCTGGCCGCGGTCATGACCGGCGAATACGTCTTCCGCGAGACCGCCCTGCCCGGCGCCGTGCTGGCGCGCGTCGCGGCCAGCCATGTGCGCGTCGGCACCTTCCAGTACTTCGCTGCGCGCCAGGACCTGGAGGGGCTGAAGACGCTCGCCGCGCATGTCATCGCCCGCCACCACCCAGACGCCGCGGCGGCCGAAAACCCGTATGGCGCCCTGCTCGCCGCGGTCTGCACCGCGCAGGCCGATCTCGTCGCGCACTGGATGCTCGTCGGCTTCATCCATGGCGTGATGAACACGGACAACATGACCGTCTCCGGCGAGAGCATCGATTTCGGCCCCTGCGCCTTCATGGACGCCTATCACCCTGGGACGGTGTTCAGCTCGATCGACCAGGGCGGCCGCTACGCCTTCGGCAACCAGCCGCGCATCGCGATCTGGAACCTGACACGCCTCGCCGAAACCCTGCTGCCGCTGCTGGCCGAGGAGCAGGACGCGGCGATCGAAGAGGCGCAGCGCATCCTCGCCGGCTTCGCCGAACGCTTCGAGGCAGCGTGGGAAGCGGGCCTCGCACGCAAGATCGGCCTCGCCCGGCCCCGCCCCGGCGATGCAGCGCTGGCGCAGGACCTGCTGGAGCGCATGGCCGAACAGGAGGCCGACTTCACCCTCACCTTCCGCCGATTGGCGGAAGCCGCCGCCGATCCGGCGGCGGAAGCGGAGGTGCGGAGCCTCTTTGCCGACCCCGCTGGCTTCGACGCCTGGCTGCCGCGCTGGCGCGCGCGGCTGGCGGAGGAGGATGTGGCCCCCGCCGACCGCGGCGCCGCGATGCGCGCCACCAACCCGGCCTTCATCCCGCGCAACCACCAGGTGGAGCGCGCCATCGCCGCCGCGGTCCAGGCCGACGACCTCCGCCCCTTCGAGGCGCTGCTCGACGTGCTGGCCCGCCCCTTCGACGACCAGCCGGGGCGGGAGGACTACGCCCTGCCGCCGCAGCCCGAAGAACGCGTGCTGGCGACCTTCTGCGGCACCTGACGCCGCCGGTTGACAGCGCGCCCCCCGACGCCACCTGCCCGCGGTTCGGTCCAGGGAGAACCGCGGACATGGCCATGCTCGCGATCGCCGCGCTGGTTGCCACCATCGCGCTCGGCATCGTTGTCGGGCTGCTCTACCTGCAGCGGGCGCGCAAGACGCGGCTGGTGACGGCGCATCTGGTTGCGGCGCTGGCCGGCGCGGCGCTGGTCCTGGCGCTGGTCGCCACCGCGCCGGCGGGGGCCGCTGGGCCATCCGGGGCCTGGCCGATCGGCATCCTGCTGCTGGCCACCGCCGGGGGCTACTTCGCCAAGACCCTGGCCCGCCGCACCCGGAGGGGGGCGGAATTGATGCTGTTCGGCCATGTCGCGCTGGGCCTGGCGGGGTTCCTGGTCTTCTTGTCCTGGGTACGAAATATCTAGGGCGGCTGTTGCGCATAGCGCGCAGAACGGTACGAAGTGGCCGGCGCCTGAGAGAAGCCGCTTGCCCTCGAATCGAGGCTTGCGGTCACATCACCCGCCGCGGCCCGAGTCGGAGTGCGGCTCAGGCGTAACGAAACCTGCAGGAGGCCACATGGCGACGAAGGACCAGCCCAAGAAGACCGCGGCCAAGCCGGCCGCAAAGGCGAAGCCGGCCGCGGCGAAGGCCAAGCCAGCCGCGAAGGCTGCGCCGGCGAAGACCGCCCCCGCGAAGAAGGCGGCCGCCCCCAAGGCCGCTGGCGCGAAGACCAATGCGCTGATGAAGCCCCTGACCCCCTCGGCGGAGCTGGCCGAGCTGGTCGGCGCGGCGCCGCTGCCGCGCACCGCGGCGGTGAGCAAGCTGTGGGAGCACATCAAGAAGAACAACCTCCAGGACCCGAAGGACAAGCGGCAGATCCTGGCGGATGCGAAGCTCAAGAAGATCTTCGGCACGGATAAGGTCAGCATGTTCGAGATGAACAAGCACCTTGCCGCGCACCTGAAGTAACACGCGCCGAGCCGCCCTCTCTCCCCGCGCGGGAGAGGGGGCGAGGCCGCGGGCGCTGGACGCCACGGCCCGGTGTGGGAACATGGTGGGTCACTCGAATCAGCGGACCCGTCCATGTCACCAGAAATCATCGCCCAGCTCGCACCCACCGGGGTGCTCCGCGCGGGCATCAACCTTTCCAACTTCCTGCTCGTCACCGGCCGCACCCCGGAAGGCGACCCCTTGGGCGTTGCGCCCGACATGGCGCGCGCGGTTGCCGATCGGCTCGGCGTGCCGGTCCGCTACGTGCCCTATCCGCGCCCTGGCGAGTTGGCCGATGCCGCCGGCACCAACACCTGGGACATCGGCCTGATCGGCGCCGAACCCCAGCGCGCCGAGAAGATCGCCTTCACCGCTGCCTATGCCGAGATCGAGGCGACCTGCTTGGTCCCCGCGGGTTCCCCCATCGCCACGCTGGCTGATCTCGATCGCCCGGGCGTGCGCATCGCGGTTGCGGCTCGCGCGGCCTATGATCTCTGGCTCGAGCGCAACATCCACAAGGCGAGCCTGCTGCGCGCGCCCTCTATCCAAGCCTCCTTCGAGCTGTTCCGCGACGAGAAGTTCGAAGCACTGGCCGGTCTGCGCCCGCGACTGATCGAGGATGCTGCCGCCGTGCCCGGCTCGCGCATCCTCGATGGGAAGTTCATGGCCGTGCAGCAGGCGGTCGGCACAGCGCGCGCCAACACGGCCGCCGCCGCCTGGCTGCAGGGTTTCGTGGAAGAGGCAAAGGCCTCCGGCCTCGTCGCATCGCTGATCGCGCGGCATGGCGTGCAGGGCCTGTCGGTCGCCCCGCCTGCGTAACACTTACACCCGGCGCATGAAGGTTCGACCTGCACCCGCCGTAGGCGGGCGAGGCCGCGAATGCGGCCCGCCGCTTATGCGGCGAGCCAAGCGAAGCGCCGGCGCATGAGGGCACGAAGGTGAAACCTTCGTGCGCATCATATTACGCCGTGACGGGACCCTCGCCGCCATAGAGCCAGGCGAGGGTCTTGCGCCATTCGGCCTGCGTCTTCGCCGCCATGATCGCGTTGCGCAGCGCCGCATGCGCGCTGGCCGGGTGATACACATGCTCGCCCATCGCGCGCGAGAGCAGCTGCACCCGCGCCGTGCGCAGCGCGCGCGCCGCGTTGTAGGCTGCGAGCGCCGGCTCGATCGCGCCGCCATGCGTTTCCATCGCGCGCGCCAGGCAAACTGCGTCCTCCATCGCCATGCAGGCGCCCTGGGCCATGTATTGCAGCATCGGATGCGCGGCATCGCCGAGCAGCGCGACCCGCCCCTCCACCCAGCGCTCCACCGGATCGCGGTCGCACAGCACCCATAGCCGCCAGTCGCGCCCCTGGCCGATAATGGAACGCACCGTCGGATGCAGATGGCGGAAGCCCGCCACCACCTGCTCCGCCGGCACAGGCCGGCCGGCCACGGGCTCGGCCGCATCGTCATGGCAGGTGACGACCAGGTTGAAGGTCTTCCAGCCCTGCAGCGGGTAATGCACGACGTGGCATTTTGGCCCCGCCCAGAGCGTCGCCGCATTCCAGCGCAAGGCCTCCGGCATCTGTTCGGTCGGGATCACGCTGCGATAGGTGGTGTGGCCCGAGACACGCGGCGGCCCATCGCCGACCAACTGGCCGCGAATGCGCGACCACAGCCCGTCCGCGCCGATCAGCGCCGCGCCGCGCACCTGCTCACCGCTGGCCAGCAGCGCGGTGACGCTGCCGCCCTCCTGGGCATAGCCCGCGACCTCCGCACCGGTGCGCAGCATCACACGCGGCTCGGCCCGGCAGGCGCGCAGCAGGATGGCGTGCAACTCGCCGCGATGCACCACCGCATACGGATTGGCGAAACGCGCGCGGAACGCCTCGCCCAGGTCGATGTGGCAGATCTCCGCGGCGCTCAGCGCATCCATCAGCCGCAAGCGCTCGACATAGATCGCGGTTGCGCGGGCTGCCTCCCCGACGCCGAGCGCATCGAGCGCGTGGAAGGCATTGGGGCCGAGCTGTATGCCCGCGCCCACCTCGCCAAGCTCGGCCGCACGTTCCAGCACCAGCACCTGGAGACCCGCACGCGCAAGGCCAAGCGCGGTGGCAAGCCCGCCAATGCCGCCGCCAGCCACCAGGATGGGCAGCGTGTTGGTCATTGTCCGCTTCCGCTGTTCCGATCCATCTTGCGCCTCCGTCCCGGGGGCATGTTCCCTGCTCCGGCGCACCGGATCAACAGAGCCGGTGCGCGATTGACCGCCCTCAGGCCTTGCCGGAGACCAAGCCCATGTCCGACGCGCCCGCCCTGCTGCTCGACGGCTATTTCCGCTCCTCCGCCGCCTGGCGGGTACGGATCGCGCTGGAGCTGAAGGGCCTTAGCTACGGCCAGGCCTTCCGCCACCTGCGCAAGGGCGAGCAATCCTCCGCCGAGTTTCGTGCGCGCAACCCGCAAGGGCTGGTGCCGGCGCTGACCGTGGCGGGCCAGGGCGTGCTGACGCAGTCGCTGGCGATCGTCGAATGGCTGGAGGAGACGCAGCCCGGCCCGAAGCTGCTGCCCGCCGATGCCTGGGGCCGCGCGCGCGTCAGGTCGCTGGCGCAGATCGTCGCCTGCGACATCCACCCAATCCAGAACCTGCGCGTGCTGCAATATGTGAAGCGCGAGCTGGGCCAGGCGCAGCCGGCGGTGGACGCATTCGCGCGCCACTGGATCGAACTCGGCCTCGCCGCGCTGGAGACGCGCCTGGCGACAGAGGCCGAGACCGGCGCCTTCTGCCATGGCGCGGCGCCGGGCCTCGCCGATCTCTGCCTGGTGCCGCAGCTGGGCAATGCGCGGCGCTTTGGCGTGGAGCTCACCCCCTTCCCGACCCTCCTCAGGATCGAGGCCGCCTGCCAGGCGCTGCCCGCCTTCGCCGCCGCCGCGCCGGAAGCCCAGCCAGACGCCGAATAGGCGCTGCCTAGCGCTTCGCGTCCAGTGCGCGGATGCCGCGCACGCCTTCCGCAACCGCGGCCTGCAGCAGCCAGACATCGCCGCCATAGCAGATCAGCGTGAAGCCATCCGCGACCGCCTGCTCGGCTTCCGCCATGGATCCCACCAGCTTGCCGAGCGCCTTGCCGTGGCGCTTCGCCGCCGCGCAGATCGCCGCTTGCGCGTCGCGATAGGTCGAGCTGCCGAAGTCACCCGGCACGCCGAGCGAGGCCGAGAGGTCGAAATGCCCGACCCAGATGCAGTCGAGCCCAGGCGTGGCGGCGATCGCCTCAGCATTGCGCGCGCCCTCGGCCGTCTCCAGCAGCGCGATGACGGTGGTGCGCGCATTCGCCGCCACCATTTTCTGCGCGGCCGGCCCGGGGCGGAAATCGTCATGGGCGATGCCAAAGGCGCAGCCGCGCGCCCCTTCGGGCCAGTAGCGCGCATGGCGAACCAGCGCGGCCGCTTCCTCTGCCGTGCCGACCATCGGCACCATCACGCCCTCCGCGCCGCAATCCAGCGCGCGCGCGACATCGGCATAGGCCTTGGACGGCACCCGCACCAAGGCCGGCACGCCGCCCGCCTGCAGGAAGCGCAGCGTCGCCTTCACCGTATCGAAGGAAAAGCCCGAATGCTCCATGTCGAGGAAGCAGAACTCCGCACCCGCACCGGCCAGGATGTGGCCGATGCCGGGTGTCGCGAACTCCACCACGAAATGGCCTGCATGCAGCCGGCCAGAGCCGCACATTGCGCGCAGGCCGCGCGGCAGATCGTCGGCCATCACCCTTCCTCCCACCATCCTGGCTGACCCAGCCTGTCGGAGCGGCGAGGCCGCGGCAAGACGGGGTTCAGCCCGCGCGGAAGGCGATGGCGTTGCGCAGCGCGTGCGCGATCTGCTCCATCCGCTTCTCGAAGCCCGCCGCAGCGCCCGGCCGGCCCTGCGATTCAGCGCCGACCACGCCGCGGAGCACCGAGCCCTCCAGCTGGGCCGCCATCGCTTCCATCGCGCCCAGCGCCGCAGCGGGGCCGCCGCCCTCCACCGTGGCGCGCAGGACGGCGATCTCGCCGAAGGCCGCGGCGAGCGCGGTCTCGAGCGCGACGATCTCGCCGCGCAGTTCCTCGATCTCATCGCGCATTTTGGCCGCCCCCCCCGCCACCTGTCCGTCGCCGCAAAGCCGCGGCTGCCCTTTGCGATCACGCAAGCTGCAGGCAACCCTCTCCGCGGGCGGCGTGACAAGCGATTCCCACACGTCGCAGGGCGTTCAGGCGCGGCGGCGCCGTCGCTCCGCCCAGAAGCGCATCTGCATCACCGAGGCCGCGAGGCGCGGCGCGGCCATCGCGCCCAGCGCCCGCAGGGTCTCGCCCGGCGTCAGAGGACGATGACCCGCCTCGGCGCCGCCCCAGTGATGCACCGCGAAGGTCTCCGGGCCCACGCAGCCCGGCGTGAATCGCTCAGTCCATTCATAGGGGTAGAAACGGTCCGGCGGCAGCAGCGTGACCGCGCCGACACAGCGCGGCGCGAGGGCGGGCGCATCGTCGAGCCCGTCTTCCTCCAGCAGCCGCGTCACCAGCCCCGGGCCATGCGCATCGCCCATGCGCCGCCAGCCGGGCATGCGCGCTTCGAAGGCGCTGAGCCATCGCGCGAGAAAGGGATGGCCGGACCTGGCGCCGATCACGGCGTTGTTCACCCAGCTTGGCGTGCGCAGGCGGCTCTGGAATCCGAGCACCACCTCCTCGCCGCAGAGGGGATCCAGCGGACGGATCAATTCGACATCGGTGTCGAGGTAGAAGCCGCCGAAGCGATGCAGCGCATGCACGCGCATGTAATCCGCAAGCCGCGTCCAGCCGCGCGTCGCAAAGGCTTCGTTGATGTAGCGCGCGGACCAGTCGAGATTGCGGTCGGTCCAGCCGATCACATCCCAGTCGGGCAGCAGCTGCCGCCAGCCCTCGATGTAGCCGCGATAGGCGGACGGCATCGGGGTCGGCCCGAACCATGCATAATGGAGGATCCTGGGAATATGACTCATACAAAGCGCACGAAGGTTTCACCTTCGTGCCCCTCAGACGCCGGGCGGGCCGCATCCGCGGCCCTTGGCTTCGCGGCATAAGCCGCGGGCCGCATTCGCGGCCTCGGCCCTTCGGGCCGCAGGTCAAACCTTAATGGGGCGGGTATCATCGCGATTGGCAAGACCTGCTTCGATGTAGGCGGAACGGGTCGCAGGGCCCGCCGGTTCCGCGCGGAGCCACGCTGGCTCACCGCGCGGCAAGCGCCGGGCGGCCAATGCGGTAGAGCCGCACG
>JBJOMW010000002.1:0-231471 GCA_046052145.1 Pseudomonadota bacterium | reverse complement strand
CGCCGATGCGGCCAGCGCCGCGCCGTCCGTGACGCCCCCTGGCGCGCCCCCCGGCTTCTTCCAGGAACGCGTCCTGACCGTCCATCACTGGACCGACCGGCTCTTCTCCTTCACCTGCACGCGCGATGCGTCCTTCCGCTTCGGGGCGGGGCAGTTCGCGATGATCGGGCTGATGGTCAACGGCAAGCCGCTGGTCCGCGCCTATTCCATGGTCAGCCCCCCTTGGGAGGAGCACCTGGAATTCCTCTCGATCAAGGTGCCGGACGGGCCGCTGACCTCGCGCCTGCAGCATATCCGGCCGGGCGATCATGTGCTGATCGGGCGCAAGGCCACGGGGACGCTGCTGACGGACAATCTGATCCCCGGCGGGACCTTGTGGTTCTTCGCCACCGGCACTGGGCTCGCCCCCTTCATGAGCCTGATCCGCGACCCCGACACCTATGAGCGGTTCGACCGCATCGTGCTGGTCCACACCGTCCGGGAGGTCGCCGAGCTGGCCTATCGCGAGCTGATCTCGACCGAGCTGCCGGGCCATGAGCTGCTGGGCGAGCTGGTCGCCGACCGGCTGACCTACCTGCCCTCCGTAACGCGGGAGCCCTTCGCGCGGGCCAAGCGGATCACGACGATGATTGAGGATGGCAGCCTGACCGGGGATCTCGGCTTGCCGCCGCTCGACCCGGCGCGGGACCGGGCGATGCTCTGCGGGTCGGAGGCGATGAACGCCGATGTCCGCGCCCTGCTGGAAGCACGGGGCTTCGCGGAGGGATCGAACAACACCCCCGGCAGCTACGTGGTCGAGAAGGCCTTCGTGACGAAGTAGGCGCTAGGACGCGGCGTCGCTCGCGTCGCCCGCCCGCCTCCAGTGGGTCGGTGGGGCAGGCTGCATACGGCTCATGGTGCCGGCAAGCTGCCCACCTCCAGCGGTTTGCATTGACGATAGAAGGCGATACCGCGTTCGCCTTTTGCTTGCAGATCGAAGTCACGCGTACGCCTATTCATGTCTGGTCGCAGCATGTGCCGCGCCTGAACGTTGCGATTGCAATTCTATTTTCCCTGCGATTACTATCGGGTTTACGGCGCCGGACCGGCGCCGCCCCGCGCCTGGGAGGAAGCCGCTTTGGCCATCGCGACCGCACCTGACGATCACGACGCTCGGGAGCGCCGCATCGAGATTGCGGAGCGGTTTGCCGCAGTCGGACTGGACGGCCTCACCATCGATGATGTCCTCACGGCCCTGGCCGAGAACGGCATTTCGGACCTGCGCTCGCTCATCGCGCGGCAGATCGAGGCGGCCAAGGCGGAGGAGTTGGTGCAGCTGCCGGCCGATCCCTGGGCGGAGCCGTCCGAGGCTGCCCGGGGCGGCACCCTTCGCCCGCACAAGACGCCGGAAGTGCCGGTGGAGATCGACGGGACGCTGTACGATCCGCGTGACATCCACCGCTTCGACGGCCAGGCGCTGCATTTCGTCGGACCATCCTCTGCCGAGGGCTGTGGGTCCTGCGCCGGCGCCATACCACTGCGGGCGTTCACAGGGCGCCGCTGGCCCGCTGCGCTGCAAATGCTGCTTCAGGTCCAGTGGGCGGCGGGCATTCTTCACCATCGCTGGCTGCCTGGCACGGCGGCGGTGCCGCAGCGGCCGGCATACGAGGACAATCCGTGCAACTACAATTACCGGCCGTCCGAGTTCTTCGAGCACGTCGGCTATGGCGGGGGTTCATTTCTTGTTCGTAAAGGATATCAGGTCCGCGATCTGACAAGGAGCTTTTTGGCGCGCAGCTGGAACGACCGCATCTCCTCTGTTCGGCCAGACCCGAATACCTATACGGTGTTATGCGACCATATCAATTTGGGCGGCAGTTCGTTCACTGTTTCGGATAACTCGCCGAGTCTTGTTCCTTTTGGCTGGAACGACCGCGCCTCCAGTGTTGTGTGCTGGAAGAAATGTTGAGCCGCTTGCCCGCGGCGCGGGCACCCCGCCCAGCTTGGAAGATCATCTCAAGTATGAGCGGGTCGGATGCCTGACCGCTGATCTGGCCCCCCCCTCCGTTTGTTGCCGATAGGGCCCGATTGCGGATTTTCGTGGAGAGGTCGAACAACAGCCCCGGCAGCTATATGGTCGAGAAGACCTTCGTGACGAAGTAGCCAGCCCATGGGGGCTCGCGGGGGCCGCGCAAAAGGGGGCATTGCGCGCGCGCCCCGCGATCCGTAAGGAAGCGCAGGGACAACCCGCCGAACCGCGGGATATGCGGGCGGCACGCCTGGAGGGAACGATGACCGAAACGACCCCGTCGAGCGCTGGCCGCCGTGGCCTGCTGAAGGCCGCCGCCGTTGGCGCCGTGGGCACCACCGTGCTGGCGACGCCCAATGTCAGCCGCGCCCAGACGGTGACGCTGCGCTTCCAGTCCACCTGGCCGCAGCGCGACATCTTCCATGAATTCGCGCAGGACTACGTCACGCGCGTGAACAACCTCGCGGGCGGGCGTCTGCGGGTCGAGCTGCTGGCTGCGGGCGCCGTCGTCGGCGCCTTCCAGCTGCTGGATGCCGTGCATGCCGGCACGCTCGATGGCGGCCATGGCGTCTCGGCCTACTGGTTCGGCCGCAACCGCGCCTTCAGCCTGTTCGGCACGACGCCGCCCTGGTTCAACGAGGCGAACCACTTCCTCGGCTGGTTCTACTACGGCGGCGGCGAGGCGCTGTACCGCGAGCTGATGCACGACATCCTGCGGATGAACGCGATCGGCTTCCAGACCGGCCCGATGCCGACCCAGCCGCTCGGCTGGTTCCGCAACCCGATCGAGCGCGCCGAGCAGATCCGCGGCCTGCGCTACCGCACCGTGGGCCTCGCGACCGACCTGTTCCAGGAGATGGGCGCGGCGGTCGTGGCGCTGCCCGGCGGCGAGATCGTGCCGGCGCTGGAGCGTGGCGTCATTGACGGCGCCGAGTTCAACAACCCGTCGTCGGACCGCGTGCTGGGCTTCGCCGATGTGGCGCGCAATTACATGATCCAGTCCTTCCACCAGCGCGTCGAGACCTTCGAGGTGCTGTGGAACCGCCAGCGCTATGAAGGCCTGCCGCAGGAACTGCAGCAGGTTCTGCGGATCGCTTCGGAAGCGTCTTCGGCGGATATGAGCTGGAAGCAGCAGGACCGCTACTCGCGCGACCTCGTCGCGCTGGCGCAGGCCGGCGTGAATGTGCGCCAGACGCCGCGTTCGATCCTCGATGCGCAGCTGCAGGCCTGGGACCGCGTGATCGCGCGCCAGGAAGGCGACAACTCCTCCCCGGCCGCCGGGCCCTTCTTCAAGAAGGTCTGCGACAGCCAGCGCGATTGGTGCCGCCGCGTGGGTGGGTTCTACCTCCGCTACGAGGCGAGCCCGGTCATCAGCTACAACCACTTCTTCGCCCGCGGCTGACGCGCGGCGCGGCATGACCGGGGCCGGGGTGGCAGGATGGCCGCCCCGGCCCTTCTTGTGTGAGAGGCCGGGGGTAACGGCATGACTGATCGCGGAACCGTCTTCCTGCTGATCGCCGTGGTCGCGCTTGCGATCCTGGGCGGCATCGTCTTCGCCAACCGGCCCTGGGTGCAGCGCGGGCTGCTGGCCATCGACCGGCTGTCTACGCTGGTGGGCCAGACCGGATCCTGGGCGATCCTGGTCCTGACCGCCGCCATCGTCTACGACGTCACCGCCCGCCGCTTCTTCCGCGCGCCGACGGATTGGGGCTACGACGTCTCCTACATGCTCTACGGCCTGCTGTTCATGCTGGCCGGCGCCTATGCGCTGTCGCGCAACGGGCATGTGCGGGGCGACTTCCTGTACCGCAACTTCTCTCCCGTGCGGCAAGCCAAGTTCGACCTGACGCTCTACATTCTGTTCTTCTTCCCCGCGATCATGGCCTTCATGATTTCCGGCTACCACTTCTTCGAGCTGAGCTTCATGCAGAACGAGCGCAGCTCGGTCTCGCCGGGCGGGCCGATCATCTGGCCGTTCAAGTTCCTCATCCCCGCCGTCGGCCTGCTGCTGCTTCTGCAGGGGCTGGTGGAGGTGGTGCGCTGCGTGCAGTGCATCAGCAGCGGCGCCTGGCCGCAGCGGCTTTCGGATGTCGAGGAGCTGGAGAAGACCATCCTTGCCGCCGCCGAGGCCAAGGGTGCCGAGGCGCTGGCCGCCGAGCTGGCGCGCGGCGGCGAAGCCGCGCTGGTCGAACTGGCCCAGCGGACCGAGGCCGCGTCCGGCCGCGACACCGCCCCCCGCCCCCCGCAGTCCTGACGCGACGTAAGCCGCAGCAGCCCGAGGCACGCGCCCCATGCTTCCGCAAGAATTCCACCAGTATTTCGGCCTGGCACAGCTGATCCTGTTCCTCGGCTTCATCATGCTGGGCTTCCCGATCGCCTTCACGCTGATGGCGATGGGGCTGATCTTCGGCTATTTCGGTATGGGCGAGCGCGTCTTCGACCTGCTGATCCAGCGCACCTATGCGGTGATGAGCAACGACGTGCTCATCTCCGTCCCGCTCTTCGTCTTCATGGGTTACATCATCGAACGGGCGAACATCCTCGATCGCCTGTTCCGATCGCTGCAATTGGCCTCCGGCGGCCTGCCGGGATCGCTCGCGGTCGCCACGCTCCTGACCTGCGCGCTGTTCGCGACGGCGACGGGCATCGTCGGTGCGGTGGTGACGCTGATGGGGCTGCTGGCCTTCCCGGCCATGCTGCGCGCCGGCTACGACCCGAAGCTCGCTGCCGGCGTTACCTGCGCGGGCGGGTGCCTCGGCATCCTGATCCCGCCCTCGATCATGCTGATCCTCTATGGCGCAACCGCGGGCGTTTCGGTCGTGCAGCTCTATGCCGCGGCCTTCATCCCCGGCGTGACGCTTGCGCTGCTCTATATCATCTACGCCATCGCCATCGGCATTATCCGTCCCGAGATGGCGCCGCGCCTGCCCCCCGAGGAGCGCAACGTGCCGGCGCTCAAGATCCTCTGGGCGCTCGCGACCTCCTTCCTGCCGCTGGCCCTGCTGATCGCCTCCGTGCTCGGCTCCATCATCATGGGGCTAGCGACGCCGTCGGAAGCGGCGGCGGTCGGCTCGCTCGGCTCGATCCTGCTGGCGATCGTCTATCGCGCCTTCACCTGGCAGAAGCTGAAGGAGAGCGTGTTCCTCACCGCGCGCACCTCCGCGATGGTCTGCTGGCTGTTCGTCGGCAGCTACATCTTCTCCTCGGTGTTTGGCTATCTCGGCGGCCAGTCGCTGGTGGAGGAATTCGTCAAGTCGCTGCCGCTGAACACCTTCACCTTCATGCTGCTGGCGCAGGTGATCATCTTCATCCTGGGCTGGCCGCTGGAATGGACGGAGATCATCGTGATCTTCGTGCCGATCTTCCTGCCGTTGCTGGATGATTTCGGCGTCAGCCCGATCTTCTTCGGCATCATGATCGCGCTGAACCTGCAGACGTCCTTCCTGAGCCCACCCGTCGCGATGGCCGCCTTCTACCTGAAGGGCGTGGCGCCGCCGCATGTGAAGCTCGAGGACATCTTCAAGGGCTGCATGCCCTTCATCTACATCGTCATCTTCTGCATGATCATGGTCTACGTCTTCCCCGGCCTCGTCACTTGGCTGCCTGAGACGCTCTATGGCGGCGCGCCCGTTGACCCGGCCGCGGCAAGCGCCCTCGACAGCCCGCCGGTGGGCGGCTTCCAGGAGGTGGAGGAGATCTCGCTCCCGCCGCTGAACTGATGCCGGCCTTCGACGCAGCCGCGGCCGCACGCTGGCTGGCCGAGGCGGTCGAGACGGGAAATCCGCTCGGCCCCTTGCCTGCCGATATGGCCCCGCGCGACCTCGACCAAGCGGCCGAGGTCGCCGCGGCGACGCTGGAGGCGCTCGCCATCGTGCCCTGCGGCTTGCGGCTGCTGCGCCGGGCTGGGTTGCCGGCACTCGCGGGGCCCATGCTGGAAGGCCGGCTCGTGCCGGCCGGCCGGGTGGTGGCGCTCGGCATGCTGCGCCATCCCCTGGCCACGGCGGCCGTGATCGGCGTGCTGGCCGAGCCGCTCGACCCCGACGCTGCGACGCCGCCTGTCTTCGCCCGGCTGCACCCCGCCCTCGACCTGTCGGCCACCCGCTTCACCGAGGCGCCGGAGGACGAGGTAACCCTGACCGCCGATCTCGGCCGGCTCGGCCTGGTGGTGGCGGGGAAGGGGAAGGCGCTCGCGCCCGGTTCGGTCGGCGTCGCGCTGGGCCTGAAGGGCAGCCGGCCGCGCAAGCTGGAGATCGACCTCGTTGCTGCCTTTACCGAGGCTGCGGCTGAAGCGCGGCGATGGGGCGGATTGCCGGCGGGCGCGCTTCTGGTCGCGGCCGGGCTCACGCCGCCGGCGCCGGCGGAGGGCGTGTTGCGCGCCAATTTCGGCCCGCTCGGGGCGGTCGAGACGACTTTCGCCTGACGCGCCGGGCGGAGTTCAGCCCGCCCGGAATCGCGCGGCCGTGACCGCATCCCCGGCCAGCGCCGCGGCGATCTCGGCCTGCGCGGCCTTGGTGCAGGCCAGCGCTACAACCCGTTCGAACCAGGGCACGCTGGCCCGCACCCTGGCCTGGAACAAACGGTCCAGCGCCGTCGCGGCGGGGCTGCGCCCGGCGCAGCAGGTGCAGGCGGCCGGGTGGGCGACCCCAGCCGGCGTGAAGCTCTCGGCGGCCACCGCACCCTGCGGGCTGGCGCAGGCTGAGGCCTCGGCCAGCAGCGCGGCTGGCGCGCCGGCCGCCAGCGCAGCCGGCAGCGCCGCCGGATCGGCCAGGATCACAAGCGGGATACGGGCATCGAGCGTCCAGGGCATATGCTGGACATAATGATATCTTTATGCCATTTGCAACCGCGTTCGAAGGGGCGAACATGGAACACCTTCTCGCGCAGTTGCGCGCGGCCGCGGAGCCGACGCGCCTTCGGTTGCTGGCGCTCTGCGCCCGGCATCCGCTGTGCGTGACCGATCTCTGCGCGGTGCTCGGCCAGTCCCAGCCGCGGCTGTCGCGGCACCTGAAGCTGCTGGTGGATGCCGGGCTGCTGGAACGCATCCCCGAAGGTGCCAACGCCTATTTCCAGATGCCGGGCCGCGCCGACCTCGCCCGCCTGATTCTCGCCCGCCTGCCGGAAGACGACACGATGCTGGCCGCCGACCGGCGCGTTGCGGCGCGGCTGGCGGCGGAACGCGCGCGCGCGGCGTCCGACGCTTTCCGCCGCCACGGCATGGATTGGGACGAGATGCGCGCCCTTGGCCTGCCGGCTGCGGCGATCGAGCAGGCGCTGCTCGATGCACTGCCGCCGCGGATGGAGGCGCTGCTCGACATCGGCACTGGCACGGGCCGGCTGCTGGAATTGGCTGCGCCGCGCGCCGAACGCGCGCTCGGCGTGGATATGAGCCGCGACATGCTCGCTCTCGCCCGCGCTCGGCTGGCCGAGCGGGGGCTCGCGGACCGCGCGACGGTGCGCCAGGCGGATATGTACCGGCTGCCCTTCGCCGATGCGTCCTTCGACGCGGTGGCGATGCAGATGGTGCTGCACTACGCCGAGGAGCCGGCTGCGGCGCTGGCCGAAGCCGCGCGCGTGCTGCGCCCGGGCGGCACGTTGCTGATCGCCGATTTGGCCCCACATGACGACGCGGCGCTGGTCGCAGCGCAGGCGCATCGCTGGCCCGGCTTCGACGATGCGCAACTGACCGGTTGGCTGGGTGCGGCGGGCTGCACGCTTGCCGCCGCCACCACCATTCCCGGACCGCATGCGGTCCGCCTCTGGCCTGCCCGGCGACAGACCGCCGAGCTGGCACTTCCTGTTTCCTGAGGGTTTTCACGCATGTCTCGCCCGCATCTTCTCGACGCGCTCCGTGACCGCGTGCTGCTCTGCGACGGCGGCTTCGGCGCGCGCATCCAGGGCATGACGCTCGACATCGAGACTGACTATCTCGGCAAGGAGAATTGCACCGAGGTGCTGAACCTCTCGCGCCCCGATATCGTGCGCGAGATCCATCACAGCTACTTCGCTGCTGGCGCCGATATGGTGCTGACCAACACCTTTGGTGGCAGCCCCGTCACGCTCGGCGAGTTCGAGCTGGAAGACCGCGCCTTCGAGATCAACAAGCTCGCCTGCGAGATTGCGCGCGAGGCGGCTGAAAGCTTCGCCGATGGCCGCCACCGCTATGTCATCGGCGACATCGGGCCGGGGACCAAGCTGCCTTCCCTCGGCAACATCGCCTATGACGCGCTGGAAGCCGCACTCGTCGAGCAGTGCCGCGGGTTGATCGCGGGCGGCGCGGATGCGCTGCTGACCGAGACCAACCAGGACACGCTCTACATCAAGGCCGCGGTGAACGCCGCGAAGATCGCCCGCGCTGCGGCGAAGTCCGACATCCCCATCTTCGTCCAGGTTACGGTCGAGACCACGGGCACGCTGCTGGTCGGGCCCGATATCTCCGCCGCCGCGGCGGTGGTAGATGCGCTGGATGTGCCGCTGCTCGGCCTCAACTGCGCGACCGGCCCGCAGGAAATGGCCGAGCATGTGCGCTGGCTGTCGAAGAACTGGCCGGGGCTCATCAGCGTGCAGCCCAATGCCGGCCTGCCCGAGCTGGTGGATGGCAAGACGCACTACCCGCTTGGGCCTTCTGAACTCGCCACCTGGATGGAACGCTTCGTCACGGAAGACGGGCTGAACCTGATCGGCGGCTGCTGCGGCACGACCGATGCGCATATCGCGGCCCTCGATGCGCTGCTGCGGAAGCTCGGCGGCGCCGCGGCGCGCCCCGCGCCGGTCGTGCGCAAGCCGATCTGGATCCCCTCCGTCGCCAGCCTCTACACCGCGACGCCGCTGCGCCAGGAGAACAGCTACTTCTCGATCGGTGAGCGCTGCAACGCCAACGGGTCGAAGGCCTGGCGCGAGCGGCAGGCGGCGCATGACTGGGACGGGTGCCTGGCGATCGCGCGCGAGCAGGTGGCCGAAGGCTCCAACAGCCTCGATGTCTGCACTGCCTTCGTCGGCCGCGACGAGATGGCAGAGATGGGCGAGGTGATCCGCCGCTTCACCAGCAGCGTGAACAGCCCGCTCGTGATCGACAGCACCGAGACGCCGGTGATCGAGGCCTCGCTGAAGCTGCATGGCGGCAAGGCGATCATCAACTCGATCAACTTCGAGGAAGGCGAGGGCGCGGCGCATGACCGCATGAAGCTTGCCCGAAAATTCGGCGCCGCGGTGATCGCGCTGACGATCGACGAAGTGGGCATGGCCAAGACCGCGGAGGACAAGCTCCGCATCGCGACGCGGCTCGTGGAATTCGCCTGCGACCAATACGGCCTGCCGCAATCCGACCTGATGATCGACCCGCTGACCTTCACCATCGCGACCGGCAATGAGGACGACCGCAAGCTCGGCCTCTGGACGCTCGAAGGCATCCGCATGATCCGGGAGAGGTTCCCGGACATCCAGATCATCCTGGGTCTCTCCAACATCAGCTTCGGCCTGAACCCCGCGGCGCGCCACGTGCTGAACAGCGTGTTCCTGGATCACGCCGTGAAGGCGGGGATGACGGGCGCGATCGTGCACGTCTCCAAGATCAAGCCGCTGCACCAGATCCCGCCCGAGGAAGTGCAGGTCATGGAAGATCTGATCTACGACCGCAGGCAGGAGGGCTACGACCCGCTGCAGAAGGTGCTGGAGATGTTCGCCGGCCGTAAGGCCGCCGATGCCGGCGCGAAGCAGCGCGCCGAGACGGTGGAAGGCCGCCTCAAGGACCGGATCATCGACGGCGACCGCAAGGGGCTCGACGACGAACTGGCAGATGCGCTGGCCAAGGGCATCGCGCCGCTGACGATCATCAACGACATCCTGCTCGACGGGATGAAGGTGGTGGGCGAGCTGTTCGGCGCGGGCAAGATGCAGCTGCCTTTCGTGCTGCAATCCGCCGAAACCATGAAGTCCGCCGTCGCCTATCTCGAACCCCATATGGAACGCGTGGAAGGCCAGGCGAAGGGCATCATCGTGCTTGGCACGGTGAAGGGCGATGTGCATGACATCGGCAAGAACCTGGTCGACATCATCCTGACCAATAACGGCTACAAGGTCGTGAACCTCGGCATCAAGGTGCCGCTGGCCGAGATTGTCGCCGCGGCGAAGGAGCACAAGGCGCACGCTATCGGCATGTCCGGCTTGCTGGTGAAATCCACCGTGGTGATGCGCGAGAACCTGGAAGAAATGTCGCGCCAGGGCGTGGATGTGCCGGTGCTGCTCGGCGGCGCCGCGCTCACGCGCAACTATGTCGAGGATGATTGCGTGAAGGCCTATGCGTGCGGGCGCGTGGCCTATGCGCGCGATGCCTTCGACGGCCTGCACCTGATGGACAAGGTGGTCGGCAACGGCTTCGACGACTACCTCGCCGCACTCCAGGCCAAGCGCAAGGGCAAGGCGAAGAACGAGAAGCGCGTGCTCGGCACCGCCGATCCGCGCGGCTTCGCGCCGGTGGATGTGAACTACGCGCAATCGCGCCGCCGCCGCGTCGCGGCGGAGAGCACGACGCCGCAAGTGCCCTTCTGGGGCGCGCGCGTGATGGAAGCCGCACCGAAGGCGCTGGTGCCCTTCATCAACGAGCGCAGCCTCTATCAATTCCAATGGGGCTTCCGGAAGGCCGGCAAGTCGCTGGAGGATTTCCTCGGCTGGGCGAAGCAGGAGCTGCGTCCGGTGCTGAAGCGCATGCTGGCGCTGACGGAGGAGCAGAACATCCTGAAGCCGCAGGCGATCTACGGCTATTGGAAATGCGCCGGCCAGGGCAACGATTTGGTGCTGTTCGAGGAGGACGGCGTCACCGAAGCCTGCCGCTTCAACCTGCCGCGTCAGCCCAAGGACGACGGCGAGTGCATCGCCGACTTCGTGCGCGACATCGCCGAAGGCCCGAACCATCGCGACGTGATCGGCCTGCAGGTTGTCACCGTCGGCCAGAAGGCATCCGACATCGCGCGCGACTGGTTCGAGGATAACCGCTACCAGGACTACCTGTACCTGCACGGCCTGTCGGTGGAGATGGCGGAAGCGATGGCCGAATACGTCCACAAGCGCATCCGCGCCGAATGGGGCTTCGCCGCCGAGGATGATCGCGACATCGAGAAGATGCTGCAGCAGGGCTATCGCGGCGGGCGCTATTCCTTCGGCTACCCCGCCTGCCCAAGGCTTGAGGACCAGGAAGGTCTGCTGAAGCTTCTGAAGGCCGAGCGCATCGGCGTGGAACTCTCCGACGAATGGCAGCTGCACCCCGAGCAATCGACCAGCGCCATCGTGCTGCACCACCCGCGCGCGAAGTACTTCAGCGTTTGATAGTGCGCATCGCTGCTGCGCAGCGATGCCCTCAGACGCCGGTGGGCCGCGTCCGCGGCCCTTGGCTTCGCGCAGGCCACTGGTGTTTCAGGCGGCGATGTCAGTCTGTGCGCGGGCCGCGTTCGCGGCCTCGGCCCGACGGTAGAGCGTCGGGCCGCCCGCGTCGGTCGGTTGCCGTTGCCCCAGGGTTGCGGCGGCCGGGCTGAGCGGGGCAAGACTCCTGCCAGCAGCCCATTGAGGAAGGTGTATCTTGGCCGATACCAGGGCCGCGCGCGTCGAACAGGTCGCCAAGGCGTCGGTCGCCGTGGCACTTCTCGTGCTCGGCCTCAAGGCGGGCGCGTGGTGGCTGACGGGGTCGGTCGCGCTCTTCGCCGATGCGCTCGAATCGGTGGTGAATGTCGCGGCCGCCATCGCAGCTCTGGTCGCCATTCGCCTGTCCGCCCTGCCGCCGGATGCCAACCACCCCTATGGGCACGCGAAGGCGGAGTATTTCTCCGCTGTGCTCGAAGGCGCGCTGATCATCGCCGCCGCCATCCTGATCCTGAACGAAGCCTGGGGCGCCTTTCTGGAACCGCGCGCACCGGACCAGGCCTGGACGGGTCTGGCCGTCGCTGCCGTCGCCACCGCGATCAATGCCGGCTGGGCGGCGCTGCTGTTCCGCCGCGGCCGCGCCGCGCAATCGCCCGCGCTGCTGGCGGATGCACGCCATCTGCTGGCCGATGTCGTCACCTCCGCCGGCGTGCTGGTGGGCGTCGCGGCGGTCACGCTCACGGGCCTGCTCTGGCTCGATCCGCTGCTTGCGGCGCTGACGGCGGGCAATGTGCTGCTGTCCGGCTACGCGCTGATGCGCAGCTCCGTCGGCGGCCTGATGGATGAGGCGGTGCCGCCCGGGTGCCTGGCGCGTATCCGCGCCCTGGTGGCCGAACACGCCGCCGGTGCGATCGAGGCGCACGACATCCGCACGCGCCATTCCGGCCGCTTCACCTTCGTCGAGTTCCACCTGGTGGTGCCGGCGGCGATGACCGTCTCCGACGCGCATGAGATCTGCGACCGGATCGAGGCCGCGCTGAAGGCCGAGCTCGGCACCGCGGTCATCACCATCCATGTCGAGCCTGAGGGCAAGGCCAAGCACCAGGGCGTGCTGGTGCTGTGAGGCCGGCCGCCGTCCCGGGTGCTGGGCGCGACGGTCGCTTCCTGCTGGTCTCTGTCCTGGTGCACGGGCTGGCGCTGGCGGCGATGGTCTGGGCGGCGACCCGCCCGCTGCCCGTGCCCTTGCGCGAACAGGGCGTGGCGCTGGTCTGGGACAGCACGCGGGAGGGGGCGGGGGATACCGCCGACAGCGCCGAGCTGGCGACCCCGCGAGGCCCTGCGGCTCCCCCGGCCCCACCGGCGCCGCCTGCACCGGACAGCCCGCCATCGCCGCCAGCGGCCGCGCCTGTGGTTCCGCCGCCCCCGCCGGTGGAGGCGTTGCCAGCGCCTGTGCCTGAGATTCCGCCAGCCCCGTCCATCGCCGCCCCCGCGCCACCGCCCCCTCCGCCACCCATCCTGGCTGAGGCGCCGCCAGCGCCGCCGGCTGTGCCGCCCGCGCTGACACCTCCACCGCCGCCGGTCCCGGCCGAAGCCGCGCCTGCGCAGGCTCGTCCGCAGCCCGCACGCCCCCCTGTGCCGCCTCGGCCCAGCCCCGCGCCGCAGCAGGCGGCAGCCCCGCCAGCCGCTGCCCCGCCCACCGCGCCCGCCGAGCCACCCGTCACCCTCTGGCGCCCGCCCGGCCGTCCGGACGGGGCTGAGGCCGCGGCGCCGCTGGCCAGCGGCGCCGGGCTTGCGAGCGGCGCCGTCACCCCGGCGCGGCCGCTCTCCGGCGCGTCCAACCCATCGCCCAGCTACCCGCAAGCCAGCCGGCTGCGCGGCGAACAGGGGCGCGTGTCGCTGCTGGTGCAGGTGGACATGGCCGGGCGCGTGATGGGGGTGAGCGTGCTCAACTCCTCGGGCTTCCCCGCGCTCGACCGCGCTGCGGAGGAGGCGGTGCGGCGCTGGCGCTTCGAACCCGCCACCCAAGATGGCCGCCCGGTCTTTGCGACGGCGACTGTCGGCATCACTTTCCGCCTTGAAGGAGAACGGCGGTGGTGAAGCTCGATGTGATCACGACGCGCGGCGGCGACGGGGGCGAGACCTCGCTCGGCGACGGCGCGCGCGTGCGGAAGGATGCGCTGCGGGTCGAGGCTTATGGCACGGTGGACGAGGCCAATGCCTGCCTCGGCCTGCTGCGTCTGCATCTTGGCCTGGATGCCGAAGCCGATGCGATGGTCGCGCGCATCCAGAACGACTTGTTCGATCTTGGCGCCGATCTTTGCGTGCCCGGCGACGGGCCGGACCGGCTCCGCGTCACCGACGCCCAATGCGCGCGGTTGGAGCAGGAGGTGGCGGCGATGAACGCCGCGATCCCGCCGCTGCGCAGCTTCGTACTGCCCGGCGGCAGCGCCGCCGCCGCGTATGCGCATCTGGCCCGAACGGTCACGCGCCGGGCGGAGCGCCTGGTGGTCGCGTTGGCCGCGGAGGAGACGGTGAACCCGGCCGCACTGCGCTACCTGAACCGCCTCTCAGACCACCTCTTCGTCCTGTCGCGCCGCCTGAACGGCAACGGCGCGGGCGACGTGACCTGGCAGCCCGGCGCGACGCGCTGAGGGCGCGCTGCTGTCGCGGGGAGGGCGCTGCCCTCCCCGCACCCCACCTGCCAGGAGCCGAGGGCTCCTGGACCTCGATCAGTTATCGGGCTGTCAGGGAGGGGGCATGGCGCGCCTGCGATGCAGATTGCCCCTGCGATGCCCCCTCCCTGACAGCCCGAAGACTCATGGGTTCCAAGGGGCCACTGCCCCTTGGCGGGGTGGGTGCGGGAGGGGCAGCGCCCCTCCTGCCACGGCGCCGAGCGCTCAGCTCATCGGCCCGGCGCAATGCGTCGCGTAGCCGGGGCGGGTCATCAGCCGCGCGTACCAGGCGGTCAGGGCCGGCATATCCGCGCGCGCGATCGGCAGGTTCAGCCAGCGGTGGATGTAGGGGCCGAGGGCGATGTCGGCGAGCGTCGGGGCATCGCCGCAGAGGAAGGCGTGCTGCTGCAGCCGCGCATCCACCATGGCCCAGAGCTTTTCGGCGGCATCGCGTGCCTTGGCGGTGGCGACGTAGTCGCGCTCGGCTTCGGGGGTGCGGACATAGGTGAAGAAGACGGTCGTCATCGGCGCGTTGAGGGAGGCGAGTTGCCAATCCATCCAGCGCTCGACATCGGCTGCGGCGCGGGGCTCGGCCGGGTAGAAGGCGGCGCCGGCGGGACGGGTGCGGGCCAGGTAGCGGAGGATGCTGTTGCTCTCCCACAGGACGAAATCGCCGTCCTCGATGGTTGGCACCAGCGCGTTGGGGTTCATCGCGAGATAGGCGGGGTCGCGCGTGCGGCCGAAGGCGCCGCCGGCGTCGATGCGCTCGAAGGCCTCGCCGATCTCGTCGCAGAACCACAGCAGCTTCATCACATTGGATGAGCTCGTCCGGCCCCAGATGCGCAGCATGCCGCTTCTCCTTGATCAGCGTCATGGGAAGGGTCGGGGGGAGGGGCAGGGGCGTCAAGCCGTGCGCGGTTGCGGCCTCATGCTGCGCTGCGCCATTCTGGGGCGATGCTGATTGCCGTGCCATTCCCCTTGGCCGCCGCCTTGTTGGCCGCTGCCGCGCCGCTGCTGGCGATGGGCAGCGAGCGCTGGCCAGGGCTCGCGCCGTGTGCGCTGTGTCTCTGGCAGCGCTGGCCGTACTGGGTGGCGGCGGCGATCGCGCTGGTCGCGCTCGCCGCGCCACGGCGCGTGAGGGTGTGGCTGCTGCGGGGGGCGGCGATCGCGGTGCTGGGCTCGGCCGCGGTGGCGGTGGTGCATGTCGGCGTCGAGTTCGGCTGGTGGCCCTCGCCGCTGCCGGCCTGCCTGGTGCGGTCGGGCGGCGGGGCGAGCGTGGACGATCTGCTGCGCGGCCTGGCGCCGGTCGCGGCGAAGCCCTGCGACGAGCCGGCCTATCTGATCCCGTTCCTGCCGGTTTCGATGGCGCAGATGAACCTGATCTATGCGCTGGGGCTGGCGGCCTTCGTGTGGCGGGGCGCGGGTCGGCGGAGGTAGCGTGGGTGGACACCCCCTCACCCCGGCCCTCTCCCCCTCAAGGGGGAAAGGGAGAAGACGGGGGAGACGGGGAAGGGGGTCAGCTTTCCAGTTCGCTGTCCCAGTACAGGTAGTCGCGCCAGCTTTCGTGCAGATAGTTCGGCGGGAAGCTGCGGCCATTCTCCTGCAGCTCCCAGCTGGTCGGCTGGCGGGGCGGCTGGCGGGGGATCATCTGGCATTCCTTGGGCAGCCGGCTGCCCTTGCGCAGATTGCACGGCCCGCAGGCGGTGATCACGTTCTCCCAGGTCGTCCGCCCCCCGCGTGAGCGCGGGATCACATGGTCGAAGGTCAGCTCCTGCGTCGGCTTGCCCTCGCCGCAATACTGGCAGGCGAAGCTGTCGCGCAGGAACACGTTGAAGCGGGTGAAGGCCGGGCGCCGCGCGGCGGGGATGAATTCCTTGAGCGCGATCACGCTTGGCAGCCGCATCTGGAGCGAGGGCGAATGCACCATCGCCTCGTATTCCGACAGCACCGAGACCCGGTCGAGGAAGACCGCCTTCACCGCGTCCTGCCAGGACCAGACGGAGAGCGGGAAATAGGACAGTGGCCGGAAATCCGCGTTCAGGACGAGCGCGGGATAGGACCTGTCGCCGACGAAGCCTCCGCCATCAGGCAAGCGCCACTCCTCTGCCGAGGGGCGAGCCCAACACCTGGGGGCCACAATTAGTTTACCGAACGTCAGACAGGCCCCAGATACTGTGGCATCGCCGCGTTAGCGCTGCCTTCATGCCAGTGCCCGGGCCACGGCGCAACACGCCGCGCGCCTAGGCGCCGCGCCCTTCATCGCAACGTCACGTTCCACCCCCGAGATGCCTCTGGAGTGCCAGTGCACCGAGGGTGATCCCGGCTTCGTCGAGGGCGTGATCGAGCCCCGGCCGATAGGTCGCCTCGACCGGCACGCCGAGGGATCGCAGCGCCGATTCGGCCGCGCGGCTGGCCTCGGCGGGCACGATCGCGTCGTCTTCCCCATGCACCAGCAGCACGGGCGGGCGGGCGCGGAGCTCGGCTTCCAGCGTCTCCGGCGCGATGAGGCGCCCGGCATAGGCGAGGATCGCCGCCGGTGCCGCGCGGCGCCGAAGCCCGCAGAACAGCGCGGTCATCGCCCCCTGGCTGAAGCCCATCAGCGCCAAATCCCCGGCCGAGAGGCCAAGCCGGGCAATCTCGGCGTCGAGGAAGGCGTCCAGCTTTTCGGCGGCGACACGCAGCCCGGCCAGCATCTGCGCTGGGCTGCGGTCGCCGAGGCTGAACCACTGGCGGCCGAAGGGGGCCAGGTCGCAGGGCTCGGGCGCGTGGGGGGCGATGAACAGCGCCTCCGGCACTGTCTGCCCCCAGCTCGGGGCCAGGTCGATCAGGTCGAAGCCATCGGCGCCGAGCCCGTGCAGCAGCACCACCAGCCGCTTCGGCGCGCCGCCCGCGGCAGGGCCCCAGCGCGGCCCGTCCAGCTGCTCCATCCCCTGGTCCTTGTCGTCATTCCCGGTTAGCCCAGCGTCATGCCAGCGGATGCCTGCCTCGTCACCCGTTTCGCGCCCTCGCCGACGGGGTTCCTGCATCTCGGCCACGCGCATTCGGCGCTGGCGGGCTGGCGGCGGGCGCGGGCGGCGGGCGGGCGCTTCCTGCTGCGGATCGAGGATATCGACCCCCTCCGCTGCCGCCCGGATTTCGCGGCGGCGATCGAGGAGGATCTGGCCTGGCTCGGGCTCGATTGGGATGGGCCGGTCAGGGTGCAGTCGGCGCATCTGGCCGAGTATCGCGCGGTGCTGGAGGGGCTGGCGGCGCGCGGGCTGCTCTATCCCTGCTTCTGCACCCGCGCCGACATCGCGCGCGAGATTGCGGCCAGCGCCGCCGCGCCGCATCTGGCGCCGATGGGGCCGGATGGGCCGCTCTATCCCGGCACCTGCCGGCGCCTGTCGCGCGATGAGCGTGCGGCGCGTGTCGCGGCGGGGGAGCCGCATGCGCTGCGCCTCGACATGGCGGCCGCGCTGCAAGCGGTTCCTGCGGGGCTTTCCTTCGCGGAGGACGGGGAGGGGCGGATCGCCTGCGATCCGGCGCGCTTCGGCGATGTGGTGCTGGCGCGGAAGGACATTCCGGCGAGCTATCATCTGTGCGTCACGCATGACGATGCGCTGCAGGGCGTGACGCTGGTGACGCGTGGGGAGGATTTGAAGCCCGCGACCGATCTGCATCGGCTGTTGCAGGCGCTGCTGGGCTGGCCGGCGCCGGCCTTTGCGCATCACCGGCTGCTGACCGACGCGGCCGGGCGGCGGCTGGCGAAGCGCGACCGCGCCGAGACGCTGCGGGAGTTGCGCGCGCGGGGCATCAGCCCGGCCGAGGCCCGCGCGCTGGCCGGCTGGCCGGATTGACGGGCGTCTCGCGTCTCAAAGCCCCTCGATCTCCCAGATCGAAATCCGCCCCTGCTGGTGCCAAGCCAAGCGGCCGGTGCGCGGGCAGAAGCAGGGCGCTGTGATGACGACGCGATCAGGTGCAAAGTACTGCAGCAGCGGAGCGCCGCCACTCGCGGGCAAAAGCTGCAGCAGCGAGCCTCGCTCATCTGTACCTTTCGCCGATTTTGACACAAAAAATCCGCTACTCGGGTGCCAGCCCAAGTCTCTGACAGGCTCGAACTCGCCAGAGAAAACAGCCAATTGCTCGCCCGTCGCGGCGTTCCAAACCCGAATGGTTTCAGGGTCGCGCGGCGGGGTCGTGGCTTCCGAACCGCTGACCAACCGGTCGCCGGTGGGCGACCATGCCATAGAGGCAACCCCGCGCTCATGAGCGTGAAAACTCAGCAGCGGCGTCAAGGATGGTAGGCTATGAATCGTGATCGCATCCGGAACGATGTTCCCGCGGGGGGTCAGTGTCCTCACCGCCAGACGGTTGTCGCGGCTGATCGTCGGCAAGGTCCAGTGCCTGCCTTGGCCTTCCCCCAGCAGCCGCCCGCTCTCGCCGTCGAAGACATAAGAGAAAACCCGGAATGCATTGGAAATCGCGAGCCCGAACGTCAGGAACACGAAGCGCCCGTCGGGCGAAACAGCCAGATGCTGATCGCCTCTTTGTTGTTGCAGCGCAAAGTTATGCGGCTGGCCACGCAAGTCGGGAAGGAACACGGGCAGACGCTCAGACTCGCGCACCACGCGTCCCGTGTCGATGTCGAAAACCGAAAAGGCCGGGGGGTTCTCCGTGCTGCCCGGTTCAACCCGCTTCGACGCAATCAACTCCCGCCCGCCCGCAGCAAAGCCGAACAGCCTCTCTGGCGCCCCAGTCATCACGCGAAAGGTGGTGAGCAAGCGCCAACTAGCGGTGTCGATCACATGCAGGGAATTCCCAAGGCCCGATTCCACCACCAGGCGGCTGCCATCCGGGCTCCAGGCCATGCAAGAGATGTGCGCGAACAGCCAGTTGCGCATCTGGTCGCGCATATCGATGCTGGCGACCTGCTTCAGCCGAATCCGGCCCGGATCACCCATGCCGCGCCCCCCCTGCTGGGACGTGCGCAAACCCGCGGCGCCCGCCGGGTGTTCCAGGTTGCAGCCCGCCAGCGCGGCGCCCATCCCTGCGAGGCCCAAGGCGCGTCGGGTCAGCCCCCTCATGCCGCAAGCTCCCCTGGGTCATCACTGTTCGCGCAGGTGACGATGCCTCGGCCGAGGCCGAGCCAGTCCCGGCAAAGACCTCCCGATGGCAGGGGCGAAAGCCCGGCCAGGGCCGCGCCATCCTGTGCGCCTTGCGGCGCTGCTTTCAGTGTGGGCGCTGTGCCATGGCGCATCCCATGCTCCCTGCCACGCTGCAACGGCAGACAGCACGATCACCCGAGGTGTCGTTCCGAGGCCAGAAGAAAAAGCCAGGGCCGGCGCGCGTATCCGCGCGCCAGACGCCGTCGCCTAAAGTCGACGCCCGTCTAGTGTGGACGGGCCCCTACACGTCGAGGGCGAGAATCCCCGCGCCCGGCCCGGGCTCCAGCACCAGCCGCACCCCCGCCATCGCCGCCGTTGCGGCCAGCAGCGGCAGGGCCAGGGCGCGCGGTGTCAGGGCCGGCGCCTCGCCCGCGATGAGTGCGGCGAGGTCGGGTGGCCAGGCGGCGTTCGGCCCCTCGGGCAGCAGGGTCAGCCGGCGCGCCGGGTTGCCGGCGACCTGCAGCACGCCGCCGCGCGGCAGCGCCTCCATCCCGACCAGCATGGCCAGCAGCAGGGGCTGGGTGAGCTCGAAGGGGATCAGCACGCCGGCCGCGAGCCCGCTGAGGTCGAGGCTGGCACGGCGGTTCAGCGTCAGCCCTTCCCCGAGTTGGGCGAGGGCGGCGGCATCGAGATCCCCGCCCGGACCGCCGAGCGCGGCGCGCCAGAAGCGCAGTCGGCGGTCGATGATGCGCGCACCGTCGCGCGCGACCTCGGCGGCGTCGTCGCCGGGCGTCCCGAGCATCTCGAGCGCGCCGGACAGGGCCCCGGCCGGCCCGCCCAGATCATGGCAGAGCCGCGTGCACACCACCTGGGCCAGCGCCAGCTGCGTGTGCAGCGCTTGTCCCGTCAGCCCATCCGCCATCCTGGTCTCATATCCTCGGCTTGCTGCCCGGTTGCGCCCGGGCTGGAGCGCGGTCCTAGCCCAGGCTGGTCGGCAAAGGGTTAACGGGCTACGCCTGCTGCGTGAGCCACGATGTTTTTCCCGGCCAGCGCGTACGCCTGCCAAACTGCCCGGATTGGGGCATCGGACAGGTGCAGTCGGTCGCCGGCGACCGGGTGACGGTGAATTTCGAGAACGCGGGCAAGGTGACGCTGCGCCTGTCTGCCGTCGTGCTCGAGACGGTGGAGGAGGACGGCGCGTGAGCCTGTGGATGGCCGAGTTCGGGGCGGAGCTCAGCACCGTGCTGGGCGATTGGCGGATCCTGGCCGCGATCCTGGTGACGGCGGTCGCGGGGCTGATGCGCGGCTATTCGGGCTTCGGCACGGCCATCCTGCTGGCGCCTGCCTATTCCGTGCTGTGGGGGCCGCGCATCGGCGTGCCGGTGATGCTGCTGATGGAGCTGTTCGTCTCCATGCAGTTGCTACCGAAGGCGTTCGGCCAAGCGGATCGGCGGGTGATCCTGCCGATCGGGGCGGCGGCGGTGGCCATGACCCCGGTCGGCGCCTTCATCCTGCTGACCGCCGACCAGGAGGTGCTGCGCCGAGCCATCGGGCTGCTGGTGCTGGTCTTCGGGCTGCTGCTGATGTCGGGCTGGCGCTACCACGGCTCCCGCCCGCTGGCGCTGAATGTCGCGGTGGGCACCACGGCGGGGCTGCTGAAGGGCGCCACGGGCATCAGCGGGCCGCCGGTGATCCTCTATCTGCTGGCGGGGCCGGAGGAAGCGAAGCGCCACCGGGCCAATCTGATCCTGTTCTTCGCCTGCATCGCGGTGGTGTCCATCATTCCGCCTGCGCTGGGCGGGCTGATGGGCTGGGCGGCGGTGGCGAAGCTGGTTGTGCTGCTGCCGGTGCTGCTGCTGTGCGTGCCGATCGGCGCGCGGATGTTCCATGTGGTGCCGGAGGCCTGGTACCGGCGCTTCGCCTTCGGGCTGTTGGTGACGACGGGCGCAATCACGCTGTTTATCTGAGCCCTCAGGCGCCGGGCGCGGCCTCCGGCCGCTTGGCTTGCGCGCCACGCACTGGCGCGCGGGCGGGGCTGATGGTCTGGGCGCGGGCCGCATTCGCGGCCTCGGCCGGCTGCGCCGGCCGCCAGCACCGGGTGATGACGTCAGGCGCCGGGCAGGGACTTGCGCGGAGGGGGGTGGGTGGACCAAATGCCCGCTCGAGGAAGGACCGGCGCGGGGTGGCAGCCCCGGAAGGCCGGCCGGCCACGCCGGGGGGATGCCGCCAGTCATGATCGATCCGTTCGGTCGCAAGGTCAGCTATCTGCGGGTGTCGGTCACCGACCGCTGCGACCTGCGCTGCGTCTATTGCATGGCCGAAGACATGACCTTCCTGCCGAAGGCCGAGGTCCTGACGCTTGAAGAACTGGACCGGCTCTGCGGCGCCTTCATCGGACTCGGCGTCGAGAAGATCCGCCTGACGGGCGGTGAGCCGCTGGTGCGCAAGAACGTCATCAGCCTGTTCCGCAGCCTCGGTGCGCGGCTGGGTGAGGGTGGGCTCAAGGAACTCACCGTCACGACCAACGGCACCCAGCTGGTCAAGATGGCCGAGGACATCCGCGCGGCTGGCGTCCGGCGCATCAATGTCTCGCTCGACAGCCTCGACCCCGGCACCTTCACCGCACTCACGCGCTGGGGGAAGCTGGAGCCGACGCTCGATGGCATCTTCGCCGCCAAGGCCGCGGGGCTTGAGGTGAAGATCAACGCCGTCGCGATGAAGGGCGTGAACGAGGGCGAGTTCGACCGCATGCTGGCCTGGTGCGGCGAGCATGGCTTCGACCTCTGCCTGATCGAGACCATGCCGCTCGGCGAGATCGGCGGCGACCGCACGGACCAGTATCTGCCGCTCAGCGTCGTGCGCGCCCGCCTGCGGGAGAGCTGGACGCTCGAGGAGACGGACTACAAGACCGGCGGCCCCGCGCGCTACTACACGGTGCGGGAGACGGGCCGGCGCATCGGCTTCATCACGCCGCTCACGCATAATTTCTGCGAATCCTGCAATCGGGTCCGCCTGACCTGCACGGGCACGCTGTACATGTGCCTCGGCCAGGATGATGCGGCCGATCTGCGCCGCCCGCTGCGCGATCCGGCGGTGGACGATTCCGGGCTCAGGGATGCGATCGTCGAGGCGATTTCGCGCAAGCCCAAGGGGCATGATTTCGTCATCGACCGCCGCCGCAAGGCGCCGGCCGTCGCCCGGCACATGAGCGTCACGGGCGGCTGAAGGAGGCAGTGTGCTGCAAGAGCTGTCGAAGACGCTGAGCCTTCCCGGCCTGCCCGATTGGGTGGGGCTGGTCGTGCTGGTCACGCTCGCGCTCGTGGCGCTGGCCTATCTGCTGATGCCCTTCAGCGTCTTCGGCGTGAAGGGACGGCTGGATGCGATCGAGGCGCAGCTCGATGAGATCCAGACCGAGATCCGCACCCTCGCGCTACGGCAGCCCGAGCCCGCCCGCACACGGCGCCCGCCGGTCGAGGATGACTGGGCCGAGCCCGTCGCCGCGCCGCGCCGGGCTGAGCCCGAGCCCACCCTGCGCGCCGCCCCGCCCGTGCCGCCGGCCGCCTGGCCGGAGCGCAACCCCGGCCGTGCCGAACCGCGCCTCGACTGGCCGCGCGATCGGCGCTGACGGCGCCTGGTTGTCAGCGCGCCGTGCGTGCCGGCTGCGGCGGGCGCGAGGGGTTCTGGATGCAACTGGCGCGTTCGCCGTGACAGACCTCGGTGCAGGCGCCGGTCGCGCCCGCGCAGCCAGCAATGCACTGGCGGAAGACGCGCTCACAGGCGGCGGTGCCCTGGGCCAGCGCCGCGCCGGGCGCCATCAGCAGGGCGAGGATCGCAAGCGTGCGGCGCATCGGGCTTCCTCTGGCATGGGACAGCGCCCAAGGTAGGTCCGTGGCATCCGTTGCGGGGGTCAAAAGACCGAAAGCGCCCCGCCACCACGGGACTTGCCGCGGCACCCCACGCGATGCTTGATGCCCGCGCGCCGCAAGCAGGCGCGCGTGGAGACCGCCGATGCGGGTTGCCGTCATCCAGATGAACCAGGGCTCCGACAAGGCCGCGAATATCGGCCAGGCGCGGCGCCTGATCGAAGGCGCACTCGCCGCCGACCGGCCCGACATGGTCACCCTGCCCGAGACCTGGACCAACCTCGGCGGCGGGCGCGATGCGCGTAACGCCGCGGCCGAAATCCTGCCCGAGCCGGGCGGGGAAGGCGGCGAGGCTTATGAGTTCCTGCGCGCGATCGCGCGCGCGCACCGCATCCATGTCCATGGCGGCTCGATCATCGAGAAGGGCGCGGAGAAGCTCTTCAACACCACGGTGATGTTCGACCCCAATGGGCGTGAGATCGCGCGCTACCGCAAGATCCACCTGTTCGACATCACCGCCCCCGATGGCACGGGCTATCGCGAAAGCGCGCTCTATGGCGCGGGGGATGCGTTGGTCTGTGTCGAGGCGGGCGGCGTGAAGTGGGGGCTGACCATCTGCTACGATATGCGCTTCGCTGAGCAGTTCGTGGCGCTGCGCCAGATGGGGGCAGAGGCGATCCTGGTGCCGTCCAACTTCACGCTGCAGACCGGCAAGGACCATTGGGAGGTGCTGCTGCGCGCGCGCGCGATCGAGACGCAGTGCTGGATCCTCGCCGCGGCCTCTCATGGCGGCTATGAGGAGCGCGGCGCGGTGCGCCAGGTCTATGGCCATTCGCTGATCGCCGACCCGTGGGGGCATGTGGTGGCGAAGTGCAGCGACGGCATCGGCTTCGCGACGGCGCGCATCGATCCCGCCGTCACAGCGCGCGTCCGGCGCGACATGCCCGTGCTGGAACATCGCGCTGCTCGGCGCGTAGGCGCGCTGGCATGAGTGCAACATCGCGCATCGCCTTCCTGGCCGCGCCGACCGAGGTGGCGCGCGCGGCGCAGGACAAGCTCGCCGCACGCTACGGCGCAGCCCCGCTCGACCGCGCGGATGTTGTGGTGGCGCTTGGCGGCGACGGCATGATGCTGGAGACGCAGCACCGACTGCTCGGCCGCAACCTGCCGGTCTATGGCATGAATTGCGGCAGCGTCGGCTTCCTGATGAACGATTTCCGCGAGGAGGCCCTGCCGGAGCGCCTCGCCGCCGCGCAGGCCGCCATGGTGCATCCCTTGCGCATGCGCGCCTTCACCGGCGCGGCCGAGCCCACCGAGGCGCTGGCGATCAACGAGGTCTCGCTCCTGCGGGAGACGCGCCAGGCTGCGAAGATCCGCATCATGGTGGATGGCAAGCTGCGGCTGGCGGAACTGATTTGCGACGGCATCCTGGTCAGCACGCCCGCCGGCAGCACTGCCTATAACCTGTCGGCCCACGGGCCGATCGTGCCGCTCGGCGCAAACCTGCTGCCGCTGACGCCGATCAGCGCCTTCCGGCCGCGCCGCTGGCGTGGCGCGCTGCTGCCGGGGGAGGCGGAGGTGGTGTTCGAGGTGCTGGAGGCCGACAAGCGTCCGGTCTCCGCCACCGCCGACTACACCGAGGTGCGCGATGTGCGGCGGGTCGAGGTGCGGGAGGATCGCAGCGTTTCGCTGACGATGCTGTTCGACCCCGACCACGGCCTGAGCGAGCGCATCATCGCGGAGCAGTTCACGGTCTAGCTGGTCCCCTCGGGGCCTGGGACAGGGCTAGGGCCCGGCCGAGGTTGACCGCGCCCGCCGCGTCTGCGAGGACGCGCCCGAGATCCGCGCCCGACCCGCGACACATTGGCCGCCTTGCGGTGCGACAAACCGCCCGCAGATCGGCCATGCGCCCCGCCCGGATGCGCCAGGCTGGCCCATGGAAACCGACACGACCGCTCCGATCCCCGCCGACCCGTCCACGCCCAGCGAGGCCGGCGGCCCCCTGATCCTCGCGCTGCCCAAGGGACGGATCCTGAAGGAACTGGCCCCCCTGATGGCGCGCGCCGGGCTCCAGCCGGCGGCCGATTTCGGCGACGAAAACAGCCGGCGGCTGCGCTTCGAGACCAACCATCCCGGGCTTGATGTGGTGCGCGTGCGGTCCTTCGACGTCGCGACCTTCGTCGCGCATGGCGCGGCGCAGATCGGTGTCTGCGGCGCCGATGTGCTGATGGAATTCGACGACGACCAGATCTATGCGCCGCTCGACCTCGGCATCGGGCGCTGCCGCGTTGCGGTGGCGGAGCCGGTGGAGATGGCCGGCCAGGATTTGGCGAGCGCGTCGCGCATCACGGTTGCGACGAAATACCCGCAGATCGCCAAGCGCCACTTCGCCCGGCGCGGCATCCAGGCCGAGGTGGTGGAACTGAACGGGGCGATGGAGCTGGCGCCTTCGCTCGGGCTCGCGCGCGTCATCGTGGATCTGGTGCAGACCGGCTCGACGCTGAAGGCGAATGGGCTGGTGGAGACGGATGTGATCGCGCATGTCACCTCGCGCCTGATCGTGAACCGTACAGCGCTGAAGACGCGGCCAGAGGCGATCGCGGGCTGGATCGGCCGCTTCCGGGCGGCGCTGGCCGAGAGGGATTCGCGATGAGCCACATTGCCGTCCGGAGTGACATGCGGCCTGGCGCAGCTAGGCCGAGCGGCCGAATGGCCGCCGCCGCGAATGCGGCGAAGCCAAGCCGCCGGAGGCGGCGCCCGGCGTTTGAGGGCCTCGAATGAAAACGCTCGATACGAAGCAGGCCGGCTTCGAGGTTGCCTTCCGCGCTCTGCTGGATGAGGCGCGGGAGACGACGGCGAAGGTGGATGCCGCCGTCGCCGGCATCATCGCCGACCTGCGGGCCCGGGGCGATGCGGCGCTGCTGGATTACACCGCGCGCTTCGACCGCTGGACGCCGCGCGACGCCGCGGCACTCCGCGTCACCGCGGCCGAGATGGATGCGGCGGTTGCCGCCATTCCCGTCGACCAGCGGGACGCGCTGGCGGTGGCCGCGCAGCGGATCGAGGCGTTTCATCGCGCGCAACTGCCGCGCGATGTAGAACTGAACGAGCCGGGGCTGCGCACCGGGATGCGCTGGGGCGCGCTGGATGCCGTCGGGATCTATGTGCCGGGGGGCAAGGCGGCCTATCCGTCCTCGGTCCTGATGAACGCGCTGCCGGCGCGGGTGGCGGGTGTCGGGCGGATCGCGATGTGCGTGCCGACGCCGGATGGCGTGCTGAACCCGCTGGTGCTGGCCGCGGCGCGGCTGGCGGGGGTTACGGAGGTCTTTCGGGTGGGCGGCGCGCAGGCGGTCGCGGCGCTGGCCTGGGGCACGGCGACGATCGCGCCGGTGGATCGCGTCGTCGGTCCCGGCAATGCCTATGTCGCGGAGGCGAAGCGCCAGGTCTTCGGGCGCGTCGGCATCGATTCCATCGCGGGCCCATCCGAGGTGGTGGTGATCGCCGATGCCGCGAATGATCCACGCCACATCGCGCTCGACCTGCTGGCCCAGGCCGAGCATGACGAGGCGGCGCAATCCATCCTCATCACCGACGATGCGGCCTTCGCGCAGCGCGTGGCGGCGGCGGTGGAGGCGGAACTCCGCACCCTGCCGCGGGCCGCGATCGCCGCGGCGTCCTGGGCCGCCCACGGTGCCGTGGTTCTGGTGCGGGACTGGGAAGAGGCGGCGGAGGTCACCAACCGGCTCGCGCCCGAGCATCTGCAGATCATGGTCGCCGACCACCGGGCGCTGTTCGGGAAAATCCGGCATGCGGGGGCGGCCTTCCTCGGCCGCTGGTGCCCTGAGGCGGTCGGCGATTACGTCGCCGGTCCCAATCACGTCCTGCCGACCGGGCGGACGGCGCGCTTCGCCTCGGGCCTCTCGGTCTTCGATTTCCTGAAGCGCACCACCTGGGTGGAGGCGGAGCGGGACGGGCTGGCGGCCATCGGCCCGGCCGCTGTGACGCTTGCCCAGGCCGAGGGGCTGGACGCGCATGGCCTGAGCGTGTCGGCCCGGCTGGCCGTCTGTCCTTGACCCGCGCGGCGCCGGCGCTCATGTTCCGGCGCGAATCCGAATATTGCGCCCGTCCGGATGCCGCTGCCCCCCGTGGCGGACCGACGGGACGCGCCACGTAAAAGGAGCCTCATGTCGAAGGAAGACATGATCGAGTTCAGCGGCCAGGTGGTCGAGCTGCTGCCGAATGCCATGTTCCGCGTTAAGCTGGACAACGACCACATGGTGCTGGCGCATACCAGCGGGAAGATGCGCAAGAACCGCATCCGCGTGCTCGCCGGCGACCGCGTGAATGTCGAAATGACGCCCTACGACCTGACCAAGGGCCGGATTACGTTTAGATTTAAGTGACCTAGGTTCAAGTGACCTCAGGCGCCGGCGCCCGCTCCGCGGGCTTGGCTTTCGCGCAGGCCACTGGTCCGCGGGTTGCACGGTTGGTTTGTGCGCGGGCCGCATTCGTGGCCTCGGCCCTCTTCGGGGCCGCCTGCGCTGGCATGGCCGACGCGTCACTTCGGATCGGGACATGACATCGCTCTCCGCCAGACCGCCGCTTGTGCTGGCCTCCGCGAGCCCGCGGCGGCTGGAGCTGTTGGCGCGGATCGGGGTGGTGCCGGATGCCGTCACGCCCGTGGATCTCGACGAGACGCCCCGCAAGGCGGAACTGCCGCGCCTGCTTGCCGCGCGTCTCGCCCGCGCCAAGGCCGAGGCCGCCCAGGCGCTTGCCCCCGATGCGCTGATCCTGGCCGCCGACACCGTCGTCGGCGTGGGGCGGCGCATCCTCGGCAAGCCGGCCGATGAGGCAGAGGCGCGGCGCTTCCTGGATATGCTGTCGGGCCGCCGCCACCGAGTGATGACGGGCGTCTGCCTGATCCGCCCCGACGGCAAGGTGTCGGAGCGGTTGGTCACCACCATCCTCGCCTTCCAGCGCCTGACGACGCAGCAGATCGATGCGCATATCGCGTCGGGCGAATGGCGCGGCGTCGCGGGCGGCTACCAGATCCAGAAGCGCGCCGAGGTCTTCGTCCGCTTCCTGTCGGGCAGCCATTCCAACGTCGTCGGCCTGCCGCTGTTCGAAACGGCGCAACTGCTCAGGGGCGCGGGGTGGCTGAAACCCTGATCCGCCTCTCGGTTTCGCCGGGCGAGCGGCGCGTCGCGCTGCTCCGCGACGGCGTGCTGCATCTGGCGGCGATCGAACGCCCCGCCCGGCCCGATGGCGTTGGCGACCTGCACCGGGCGCGCGTCACGGCCATCTCCCGCCCGATGAGCGGCGCCTTCCTGGCACTCGCCGACGGCACCACCGCCTTCCTGCCGGAAAGCGAGGCGCCGGACCGCAAGGCGCTGCAGGAGGGCGCGGTCCTGCCCATCCGCATGACCCGTGCTGCGCAGGGCGACAAGGGCCCGCGCGCCACGGCGCGTCTGGCCCCGCAGGATCTGGCCGCGGCGGCAGGGCAGGGTGTCGCCTTCATCCGGCGTGGCCCTGGCGCGGCGCTGCGTTTCGCCGCGTTGGCGCCGAACGCCCCGGTCGAGCTCGACGATGCGGCGGAACTCGCGCAACTGCGCCCCGCGCTCGGTGACCGCCTGCGCCTGCTGCGCGAGCCCGCTTTCGACGATGCGCTGGAGGCCGAGTTCGACATCCTGGCCGGCGCGACGGTGCCGCTGCCGGGTGGCGGGCGGCTTACCATCCACCCCACGCCGGCGCTGACGGCGATCGATGTGGATGCGGGCAGCCATGTCGGCGGCGATGCGGCGGCGCAGCTGCGCTTGAATCATCTGGCCGTGGCGGAGGCCGCGCGGCAGATCCGGCTGCGCAACCTGGCAGGTGCCATCCTGCTCGACCTCGCCGGGATGGCGGCGAAGAAGCGGGAGGCGCTGGCCGCACCGCTCGCCGCAGCACTCGAGGCCGATCCGCTGCGGCCGCGGCTTTTGGGCCTCACGCGGCTCGGCCTGTTCGAAATTCAGCGCCCGCGCATCCACCCGCCCTTGCATGAGGTGCTGGGCACCCCGCTTTCGGCACTCTCCCGGGGCCTGATGGCACTGCGCCGCGCGGGGCGTGAGGCGGCGGCGAGGCCCGGCGTCGCGTTGCGCCTGCGTGCGACGCCGGCGCTGATCGCCGCGTTGCAGGCGCTGCCCGAGGCGCTGGCGGAGTTCGCCGCCGGTGCCGGCCGGCAGCTGGTCCTGGCCCCCGAGGCGGTGCTGCCGCCGGGCGGGGCCGAGATCGACGAGGTGCGATGACCCAGCCTGCCCCAAAGCGCCCAAGCGCCTGCCCGGTCTGCCGCAAGCCGCTGGCGAGCGGCCAGCGTTTCTGTTCCGAGCGCTGCCAGCGGGTTGACCTCGGCCGGTGGCTGTCGGGCGACTACGCGATCCCGGTGGAGGAGGCGCCCTTGGATGACGATGAGCCGACGGGGGTGGGTGGACAGGGCTAGGCCCATCCGCTATCACCCGCGGCCTCTGCCGGGCGGTCCTCACGGGGGCTGCAGCGATGGGCCCAGGTAGCTCAGTTGGTAGAGCATGCGACTGAAAATCGCAGTGTCGCTGGTTCGATTCCGGCCCTGGGCACCATTCCCCTTCCGACCGATGCGACTTTGACCGGCGGCCTTCTGCCTGCGCGGGTCAATCGTGCGTCCAGGCGCCTTCATGCAGGCCGACGGCCTCGGGGTCGTCCTCGGCCAATGGGCCGATCACCTCGATGGCGCGCTGGCCGGCGGCGAAGACGGCGCGGCAGGGCAGGTCCAGTGTCAGGTTGTCGGGATGCGGGCCGATCAGGCCCTTCAGCTTGTGCTCCGACAGCGCATAGACCACGCGCCCGATCCCGGCCCAGTAGATGGTCCCCGCGCACATCGCGCAGGGCTCGGCCGAGGCATACATCGTGGTGGCCTGCAGCGCTTCTGCGGTGAAGGCCTGGGCGGCGCGGCGCGCAAGGATTGTCTCGGCATGGCCGACCCGGCCTTCCAGGTCGAAGCCGTTCTCCTGCTCCATCAGCACCGTCCCGTCGGGGCCGGCGAGCAGCGCGCCGAAGGGGTGCTTGCCGTTCTGCCGCGCCTGGCGGGCGATGCCGAGCGTCTGGCGCAGCAGAAACATGTCGTCGGGTGGGGTGGTGGTCATGCGTCGGTTCCTTCCGCCGGCCGAGCCGCCCTGGCATCCTGTTTGCCTCGTTTACGCCCGCTTCCGGGGGTAATGATCTGCCATGAGCTCGGCCAGCAGAGCAGCCGCCCGGTGGGTGGGACAAGGCCGGGCTGCAAGCGCCCGGCTCGCCCCGTGCGGTGGGGCAGGGCATGATATGCCTGTGGAACGGCGTGGCTGGCCAAGGCCGCCCCGCTCGAGACGAGAAGGACCGATCGATATGCCGAAGCTCCGCGCCGTCGCCCCGCTGTTCGCTGCCTGCACGTTGCTGCTGGCAGTGCCGGCCTGCGGTCCGGCCAACACCGGCAGCACCTTCGCCGCACGCGACCTCGGCCGGCCGGCCTATGTCTCCTATGGCACCATCGTCAGCAGCCGCCCCGTGCAGGTCGCCGGCAGCTCCGGTATCGGCACGCTGGCCGGTGCGGCCGCGGGCGCGACTGCGGGCAGCTTCATCGGTGGGGATACCCGCTCCAACATTCTCGCGGGCCTTGGCGGTGCGATCGTCGGCGGCGTCGCCGGCAACGCGATCGAGCGTGGCGTGACCGGCGGCACCGCGACCGAATTCGTGGTGCGGGAGGATCGCGGCGGCGACATCGCGGTGGTGCAGACCAACGAGGAAGGGCTCCAGAACGGCGACCGTGTGGCGATCTCGCGCAGCGACCGGGTGCGCCTGGCGCGCGTGGCGCCTGGCGCGGTGCCGCAGCCGACCTCCGGCACCTCGGCGCGCGGCGTTCAGCCGAAATGACGTCTCCCCGCCCGTCTGCGGACGACCGGGCATAAGCGCGTGGTGTCCCGATGGCGGCCCGCTGTGCGGGCCGAGCGCGCGAATGCGCGCCGCGCACCAACGGACAGCGCCGCCGTGCGCGCCAGTGGCCTGCGCGCAAGCCAAGCCGCCGGAGGCGGCGCCGGCGCCTGAGTCCCAAAAACAGCGGCCCGCAAGGCGGGCCGAGCGCGCGAATGCGCGCCGCGCGCAAAACGACAGGACCGCCGGGCTGAACAGTGGCCCGCGCGCAAGCCAAGCCTGCGGAGCAGGCGCCGGCGCCTGAGGCCAACAAAAACAGCCGGCGATTGAGGCCCTAAAAATGCTCTCCGCGCAGCACGCTGCAATCGGAGATGGCGACGATTGCGGGCCGCGCGCCGAGCAACTCCTCCCGCGCCTCGGCCACGCGGGTCGCCACCGCTTCGGAAGCGATGCAGAGCACGAGGACGTTGTCGAAAACCCCGCCCGGGTCGCCGCCGCGTCGCAGCCCCTGGCGGCCCTTGCCGGCCAGCACTGGCTGGATGGTCCAGCCCGTGGCGCCGAGCTGGTCGAGCAGGTCGGTCACCGCCTCCGCATGGACGGCTTCCACCACGATCTCGATCCGCTTGCGGGCATGCAGCATCGGACTTTTCCTCCCCGTTCTTGTTGGCGCCTCTGGGCGCCTTATCCCGCCGCCATCCCCGCCACCCAGAGGTAGAGCGGGATGCCCACCACGATGTTGAAGGGGAAGGTGATGGCGACCGAGAGCGTGACATAGATGCCCGCATCCGCCTCCGGCAGCGCAAGGCGCATCGCGGCCGGCACGGCGATGTAGGAGGCGGAGGCAGCAAGCGTCATCATCAGCGCGACGCCGCCGGGCGAAAGCCCCGCCAGCAGCCCGGCCCCGAGCCCTGCCGCGGCGCCGATCAGCGGCATCAATAGCCCGAAGCCGACCAGCCGCGCATCGAGCCGCCCGGGCGCGGCGCGCAGCTGCCGTGCGGCGAGCAGCCCCATCTCCAGCAGGAACAGACACAGCGCGCCCTGGAACAGCCCCTCCACGAAGGGGGCGAGCGGGGCGCGTTGCGCCTCACCGCCGATCCAGCCGATCAGGAAGGAGCCGAGCAGCAGCACGACCGAGCCGTTCAGCAGCACCTCCCGCGCCAGATGGCGCTTGCCGCGCACCGGCCCTGTGCGGCCGCTCCGGGCGAGCAGCAGCGCCGTCAGGATCGCCGGCGTCTCCATCGCGGCCAGCACGGCAGGCATGAAGGGTTCCGCGGCGATTCCTGCGGCGGCGAGCATGCCTGCGGCAGCGGCATAGGTGACGACGGAGACGGAGCCGTAATGCCCCGCCACCGCGGCCGCCGTGACCTTGTCGAGCCGCGTCATGCCACGCAGCAGCCCGAAGGCCGGCAGCGGCATCAGGAAGGATAGCGCGATGCCGAGCGCAAGCGCGGCCAGCAGCCCTTCGGAGGCGCCCGGGGTGGCCAGCGCCATGCCGCCCTTCAGCCCGATGGCAAGCATCAGGTAGAGCGACAGGCCTTTGGCGACCGAATCCGGCACGGCGAGGTCGGAGCGCGCGAGCCCCGCGGCCAGGCCAAGGCCGAAGAACATCACCGGCAGCGGGATCATGAAGGCAAAGGAGGACATAGGCCCGCTCAAGGCCTCAGACGTTCGGCGGCGTCAAGGTCGCGCCGCGCCGGCTGCCCCCGGCCTCAGCGCGAACAGGCCGCCCCACCCAGGACACAGAACCGCGCGCAATGGGGGTGGTTGAGGGCAACGGGGCGCGCGGCCTCGGCCAGTGTCGCGCCCAGTTCGAAGCCCGGATCGTAGGGTAGCAGGGTGCAGGCAACGACGGCGGGCCGCGCCGCGCCCTTGCGCTTCACCACCATGCGGGAGGAAGCGCACATCACGCTGTCCGGCGATTTGCGCAGGATACCCCAGCAGGCCTCGGTGATTTCCGGCACGTCGGCGGTGGCGTCCATCGCGGGGAACAGCATGAGCGCGACGGGATCCTGCGCCTCCACGGGGATGTCATGCGTAGCGAAGAGCCGCGCGAAGCCGGCGCGCATCTCGGCCTCCGTCTCGCCGCCGAAGCCTAGGCGGCCGGCGACATGGATGCGGAACCCCTCGCGCGAGAGCCAGACGAGGCCCTCGATCGACTTGGCGAAGCTCCCCTCGCCGCGTTCGGCATCGTGCGCGGCGGCCGTGTGGTGGTCGAGGCTCACGCGGATCGTCAGCCGTGCGGCGCCGTGGCGGTCACGCAGCGCGAGAAGCGCCGGCGCATGGCGACGCATGGGCTGCATCGCGTTCGTCAGCACGATGGCTGACAGGCCGGGCCGCGCCAGCACCGCGTCCAGCATCGGGATAAGGTCGGGGTTCATGAAGGGCTCGCCGCCGGTGAAGCCGACCTCGCGCAGCGGCAGGTCGAGCAGCGCGGCCTCGTCCAGAAACGCCGTGGCCTCGGCGGCGGTGATGTAGGCGAGCGCGTCGTTGCGCGGGCTGCTCTCGATGTAGCAGGTGGCGCAGGTGATGTTGCAGAGCGTGCCGGTGTTGACCCAGAGCGTGGCAAGGCCGCTCAGCGACACCTCCGCCCGGCGCTCGCCCTTCGCGGTGCGCGCGGGGTCGCGGAACTTCTTGGGATCGAGCGGGGCGGGATGTGAGGCTTGCATCGCCTGCCATCTTCGCCTGGGAAGGCCAGTGCCGCCAAGCGACGATCAGCGCTGGGTAAACCGCGCCTTGAGCGGGATGGCGGCGAGCGACAGGGCCGCGAGGCCGATCAGCGCGGCCAGGATCTGCGGCGTCAGCACGGCCCGCGCATCGAAGGCCTCGCCGCGGGCCAGCACCTCGCCAAGGCCCGCGCCAGCCAGGCTGAACACTGCCGTCCCCGGTAGGATGCCGAGGGCGGTGGTCGCGACCTGCACGCCGAGCCGTACGCCCACCAGCGCCGGCACCAGATTCACCAGCACGAAGGGAAACAGCGGCACCAGGCGCAGCACGAGAAGGTAGGAGGCCGCATTGCGCCGGATGGCGGTGCCGAGCGCTTGCGCGCGCGGCCCGAGGCGGTCGAGCGCATCCGCCCCGAACAGGCGCCGTGCTAGCAGGAAGACGAGCGTTGCCCCGACCGTCGCACCGGTCACCGCGAGCACCGTGCCCGCCAGCGCGCCAAACAGGAAGCCGCCCGCAAGCGTCAGCACCACCGCGCCGGGCAGGGAGAGGCCGACGACCGCGACATAGATGCCGAGATAGGTGAGCGCGGCGAGCGGCAGGTTGCGCGCGACAAGGGCATCGAGCGCCGCGCGATGCTGCGCCAGCATCTCGACTGAAAGCTGGTCCCCGGCCCCGGCCAGCCGCAGCCCGGCGACTAGCGCGAGAAGGCCGAGCCCGATCCAGAGCCGGCGGTCGCGCAGCAGGGCAGGGATGCGCATCGCGCCTCCTCTCAAGGCAGCGGGAGCGTGACGCTACCCGGATCGACCGGGCGGCGCGAGCCGGGCGGGTGGCGTTTACCGCTTCTTCGCCTCGTCCGGTGCAGGGTGCGGCAGCGGCCTGCCGACGGAGTGCCCATGGACGACCTGATCGCGGACTTCCTAACCGAGACCCATGAGGGTCTGGCTGCGCTCGACGTGGCGCTGGTGCGGCTCGAAAAGGCGCCGGAGGACCAACCGACCTTGTCGGAGATCTTCCGGGTCATCCACACCATCAAGGGCACCTGCGGCTTCCTTGGCCTCGCCCGGCTGGAGGCAGTGGCGCATGCGGCCGAGAATGTGCTCGGTCGCTACCGCGACGGGGAACTGCCGGTCACGCCGGATGGCATCACGCTGATCCTGCAGGCGCTCGATTGCATCAAGGAGATCGTGTCGGGCCTTGAGCGGGCGGGGGCGGAACCGGCGGGGGATGACAGCGCGGTGATCGCCGCCCTCGACGCCGCCGCGGAAGGCAGGCTGCCTGAGGCCGCGCCGCCAGCCGAAGCGCCCGCCGAGCCGCTCGCCGTTGCTCCGCAAGCCACGCAGCCGCCCGCCCGCACGCCTGCGGCCGAGCCAACGCCCGTCGAACCCGCCGCAGCGGAAGCCGGCGGCGGTGTCGCGCCCCAATCCATCCGCGTCAGCGTGGATGTGCTCGAGGACCTGATGACGCTGGTCAGCGAGCTTGTGCTGACGCGCAACCAGCTGATGCAGACCGCGCGCGCACGGAACGACCAGGCGTTTTCGGTGCCGCTGCAGCGGCTGTCGCACATCACCTCCGACCTGCAGGACGGGGTGATGAAGACGCGCATGCAGCCGATCGGCAATGCCTGGGCGAAGCTGCCGCGGCTGGTGCGCGACCTCGCGCGCGAGTTGGGGAAGAAGATCGAACTCGACATGCGCGGCGCCGAGACCGAGCTCGATCGCCAGGTGCTGGAACTGATCAAGGATCCGCTGACGCATATGGTGCGCAACAGCGGCGATCACGGGCTGGAAAGTACGGAGGAGCGACGCCAGGCGGGCAAGTCCGAGACCGGGCGGATCACGCTGAATGCCTATCACGAGGGTGGCCACATCCTCATCGAGATCGCCGATGACGGGAAGGGTCTCAACACCGCCCGCATTCGGGAGAAGGCGATCGCACAGGGCCTGGCCAGCGAGGCCGAACTGGCCGCCATGCCCGACCGGGAGATTCACCGCTTCATCTTCCGCGCCGGCTTCTCGACCGCTGCCGCCGTGACCGCTGTCTCGGGCCGCGGCGTCGGGATGGATGTCGTCAAGACGAATGTCGAGCGCATCGGCGGCACGATCGACGTTGCGTCCGCTGCCGGCCGCGGCACCAGCTTCACCATCAAGATTCCGCTCACGCTGGCGATTGTCTCCGCGCTGATCGTGGAAGTGGCCGGCGAGCGCTTCGCCATCCCGCAGATCGGCGTGCAGGAGCTGGTGCGTGTCGGCGGCGCATCGGGCGCGCAGGTGGAGCGGATCAACCAGGCGCCGGTGCTGCGCCTGCGCGACCGGCTGCTGCCGCTGGTGAGCCTGGCCGGTGTGCTCGGCTTCAAGGAGCGGGCGGAGACCGGGCAGCAGGATGTCGGCTTTGTGGTGGTGACGCAGGTCGGGCCTTCGTTGTTCGGCATCATCGTGGACCGGCTGCACGACACGGAGGAGATCGTGGTGAAGCCGGTGCCGCCCATCCTGCGCCACATCGGCGTGTTCAGCGGCAACACCATCCTCGGCGATGGCAGCGTGATCATGATCCTCGACCCGAACGGGATCGCGCGCGCCACTGGCGTCGCGGCGGACGGGACGGCGACGCGCGCGGCAGAGGTCACCGCGGCGAGCCAGCGCTCGGCCGAGAAGACCGCGCTGCTGCTGTTCCGCGCGGGCGATGCCACGCCGAAGGCGGTGCCGCTTGGGCTCGTCGCGCGGCTCGACGACCTGCCGCTCGCCAGCATCGAGCAGTCGGGCGGCAAGGCGGTGGTGCAGTATCGTGGCCAGCTGATGCCGCTGGTGCCGATGGGCCATGGCGAGCCGGGGGGCATGGAGGACGGCCGCGGACGGCAGACCGTGCTGGTGTTCAGCGAGCGGGAGCGCAGCTTCGGCCTGATGGTGGATGCCATCCTCGACGTGGTGGAGGAGCGGCTCGAGATCGAGGGCGGGCAGGATCGGCCGGGCTTCCTGGGCTCGGCGGTGATCGCGGGCAAGGTGACGGATGTGATCGACACCGCCTGGTGGCTGCGCCAGGCGGGCGGGGACTGGTTTCGCGCTGCGCAGGCTGCGGCCCGGCGCGTGCTGGTGGTGGAAGACAGCGCCTTCTTCCGCGAGCTTGTCGTGCCGACGCTGTCGGCGGCCGGCTATGAGACGATTGCGGTCGGCGCGCCGGCCGAGGCGCTGTCGCTGCGCGAGCAGGGCGCGACCTTCGACGCGATCGTCTCTGACATCGAGATGCCGGGCATGGATGGCTTCGCATTTGCACGCGCGGTGCGCGAGGCCGGGCCCTGGGCTGGGCTGCCGCTGGTCGCGCTGTCGGGCCGTTCCGATACGGGCGCGATCAGTGAGGCTCGGGCGGCGGGCTTTACCGATTTCGTCACGAAATATGATCGAGAGGCGCTGGCGAATTCGCTGCGCGCCTGCCTTGCCGCGCCGGCCGCGGCCTGAGACCGGGAGGGTAGGATGCGCAGCCAATCCATCCAGCATGCGGTGGCGGAGGCCGATCTGGTGCTGACGCTCACCGTGGGTGGGCAGCCCTGCGGCGTGCCGGTGCTGCTGGTGCGTGACGTGCTCGGGACGCAATCCATCACGCCGATCCCGCTCGCACCCGTCGAGATCGAGGGGGCGATGAATTTGCGCGGGCGCATCGTCACAGCGGTGGATCTGCGCCGGCGGCTTGGCTTGCCGCCGCGCGAGGCCGGGGCTGAGCCCATGAGCATCGTCGTCGAGCATGGGGGCGAGCTGTATTCCATGCTGGCCGATACGGTCGGCGATGTGGTGCCGCTGGCGGCGGCCGATCGCGCGCCGAACCCGCCCACGCTCGATGCGCTGTGGCGCGACGTCTCGCGCGGGGTGCACCGGTCGGACGGGCAGTTGCTGATCCTGCTCGATGTCGAGCGGCTGCTGGCGATCGGGGGCGAGCGATGAGCCTCAGCCTCGCGGACGGGCAGGGAGCGGACTGCCTAGTGGTGGATGACAGCCGCGTGGTGCGCAAGGCGGCGCGCCGGGTGCTGGAAGGCTTCGGCTTCAGCGTGCAGGAGGCGGCCGATGGGCAGGAGGCGCTGACCGCCTGCCGGACCGCCTTGCCGGATTTCGTCCTGCTCGACTGGAACATGCCGGTGATGGATGGGCTGTCCTTCCTGCGTGCAGTGCGCGCCGAGCATGGGGAGGCGAAGCCGCTTGTCATGCTCTGCACGACCGAGAACACGCAGGAGAAGATCCTGCAGGCGCTGGAGGCCGGCGCGCAGGAATATGTGATGAAGCCCTTCGACGCGGAGATCCTGGGCGGCAAGCTGCTGCAACTCGGCCTGCTGCGTGAGGCTGCGTGACGAGCGGCCTGGCGGGGTCGCGGCCCACCGAAGCCGCGATCCGCGTGATGCTCTGCGACGACAGCGCGGTGGCACGCGGTGCGCTGCGGCGCCTGCTGGCGCGCGATGGCGCTATCGCGGTGGTGGCGGAAGCCGGCGATGGCCGCCGCGCGGTCGAGGCGCTTTCGGCCATGTCGGCGGCGGAGCGGCCGGATGTCGTGCTGCTCGACCTTGAGATGCCGGTGATGGACGGGCTGACAGCGCTGCCGCTGCTGCTGCGCGCGGCACCTGGCGTGCAGGTGATCGTCGCCAGCGCGTTGAGCCAGCGCGGCGCGACGGCGACGATGCAGGCGCTGCGCGCGGGAGCGGTAGACTACGTGCCGAAGCCCGCAGCGGCGCAAGGCGGCATGGCCGATCCGCACTTCGGTGAGGAGCTCCGCGCGAAGGTGACGGGCTGGGCGCGCATGCGTCGCAGGCCATCTGCCGCGGCGGCGACAGCTGCTTTGCCTGCACCTGCCATTGCGAACACGCTGCGGGAGCCGCGGCAGCGGCCGCGCGTGATTGCCATCGGCAGTTCGACAGGCGGGCCGCAGGCGCTGGCCCAGCTGGTCGGCGCGCTGACGCGCCCCCCGCCCGTGCCGGTGCTGGTGGTGCAGCACATGCCGGCCGGCTTCACCGCGCTGCTGGCCGACCATCTGAACCGGCTTGGCCGGCTGCCCTGCGCGGAGGCGCGCCATGGCGAGGCGCTATTGCCCGGGCGGCTCTACCTAGCGCCTGGCGACCGGCATCTGCTGGCGAAGGACGGGCCGGGGGGGCTGGTCGCGCAGCTCTCCGACGGGCCGCCCGAGAATTTCTGTCGCCCCGCGGTGGACCCGCTGCTGCGGAGCCTCGTCGCGGCTTATGGCGGGCGCGTGCTGGCGGCGATCCTGACCGGCATGGGTCATGACGGGCTTGCGGGATGCAGGGCGCTGGCGGCGGCCGGCGGCGCGGTGCTGGCGCAGGACGAGGCCAGTTCGGTTGTTTGGGGCATGCCGGGGGCGGTGACGCGGGCGGGGCTCGCCGCGCAACTGGCGCCGCCAGAGGGAATCGCGGCGCGGCTGCTGGCCGCCTGTACGGAAGGAGTTGCGTGATGCAGCCGGGCTTCGCCGAAGTCGCTGGCCTGGTGCGGCGCCGTGCCGGCATCGTGCTGACGGAAGACAAATCCTATCTGCTGGAAACCCGGCTCGGCCCGGTGCTGGCGCGCTTCGGCTTCGCCTCTCTCGGCGCGCTCGGCGCGAAGCTGCGCGCCCTGCCGGAGGAGGCGCTGGAACGCGCGGTGGTGGAGGCGCTGACCACCCATGAGAGCAGCTTCTTCCGCGACGGGAAGCCATTCGAGCATCTGCGCGCGGCGCTGCCGAAGCTGCTGGCCGCGCGCGGTGCGGGGGATAGGCTCCGGATCTGGTCGGCCGCCTGCTCGACCGGGCAGGAGGCCTATTCGGTCGCGATGCTCGCGACGGAAACGCTGGGCACGGCGGCACAGCGGCTCGATATCCTGGCGACCGACATCTCGGCGGATGTGGTGAGACGGGCGAAGGAGGGCAGCTTCAGCCAGTTCGAGGTGCAGCGCGGCCTGCCGATCCGCGCGCTGATGACGCATTTCCAGCAGGAGGGCACGCGCTGGCGGATCAAGCCGGCGCTACGCGCCATGGTCCGCTTCGAGGAGCGGAACCTCCTGGCCGAGTGCGCGACGCTCGGGCGTTTCGACGTGATCTTCTGCCGCAACGTGCTGATCTATTTCGACCCGCCGACCAAGACGCGTGTGCTGGAGATGATGGCCCGGCAGCTTGCCACCGACGGCGTGCTCTATCTCGGTGCCGCCGAGACGGTGATCGGCCTGACCGAGCGGCTTGCGCCGATCCCGGGCGAGCGGGGCGCCTATGGCCTCGCGGCGCGCAAGGCGGCGGCCTGACGGCGCGCTGGCGATCGCCGCGCGGATGGCGCCGATGCCGACGCGCTGGCATCCTCGGCGCCATGCACGCCACCGATCCGCATGCCGTCACCAGCCTCGCCGCGCTCGAGGCGCTTTATGGAAAGCCATCCGATGTGGCGCAGAACAAGGCGGGTCCGCGGATGGGCGCGGCGACGCGGGCCTTCATCGCGGCCTCTCCCTTCTGCCTGCTGGCGACAAGCGGGCCGGGTGGGCTCCATGTGACGCCGCGCGGCGACGCGCCGGGCTTCGTGACGGTCGCGGATGACCAGACGCTGATGCTGCCCGACCGGCGCGGCAACAACCGCTTGGATGCGCTGCGCGACATCCTGCACGACCCGCGCGTGGCGCTGCTGTTCCTGGTGCCCGGTGCCGGCGAGACGCTGCGCGTGCATGGCCAGGCGCGCATCACCACCGACCCCGCGCTGCGCGCGTTCCATGCGGCGGAGGGGAAGGAGCCGACGACGCTGTTGGTGATCGGGGTGGAGAGCGTGTTCATGCAATGCGCCAAGGCGCTGATCCGATCACGGCTTTGGGCCGGGGCGGACCGGGCTGCCGGCCTGCCGACGCTCGGGGCGCTGGTGGCGGAGCACACCGCCGGGCGACATGGCGGGGAAGCGCTGGATGCGCGACTTCCCGACTCCTATCGGACGACATTGTACTGAGAGACCGTTTGAGAACACCGGACGGGTCGGCTCCGCGGGTCTTTTCCGCCCTGGCGTCGTTGCCGCCCTTGCCGATGCAACGAGCATCGGCGGCGTTCGGCGCCTAGCCAGGACTGAAAATCCCTTGCGGACCCTCAGCCGCCGGCATTCTCAAACGGTCTCCGAGACCAGCGCCGTAGCTTCCGGGCGGGCGCCGCGCGGTCAGGCGACGGCGCGGGCGGCTTCCGCGGGCAGGCTGATGCGTGCGCCGGCCATCGGGTCGCGCAGCACATAGCCGCGGCCCCAAACGGTGCCGATGACGTCGGCAGCCCCGGCCTGGGCGAGCTTCTTGCGCAGCTTGCAGATGAAGACGTCGATGATCTTCACCTCCGGCTCATCCATGCCGCCGTAAAGGTGGTTCAGGAAGGCCTCCTTGGTGAGGACCACGCCCTTCCGCAGCGTCAGCAGTTCCAGCACGGCATATTCCTTGCCGGTCAGGTGGACGTTCCGCCCTTCGACCAGCACTTCGCGCGAGCCGAGGTTGAGGGTGAGCGGGCCGACCGTCAGGGTGGGCTGGCTGAAGCCCTTGGCGCGGCGGACGATGGCCTGGATGCGCGCCACCAGCTCGCTCTGGTCGAAGGGCTTGGTGATGTAGTCATCCGCGCCCATGCCGAAGCCGCGGACCTTGGCCTGCGGGCGGTTCACGCCAGAGAGGATCAGCACCGGCGTCTCGATCCGGGCGGCACGGAGCCGGCGGACGACCTCGTAGCCCTCCATGTCGGGGAGCATCAGATCGAGCACCACGATGTCGTAATCGTAGAGGCGAGCCAGCTCCAGCGCTTCCTCACCCGTATCGGATGTGTCGACGATCATTGCCGCGGCTTTGAGCGCGAGAGTGATACCGCGGGCGACAATCTTGTCGTCTTCAACCAAAAGGATACGCATTTCTGGCACTCCCACATCCTGTGCGTGCAGAGATATCATTTCCTGTACCGAATGAAAGCCTTTTTTCATGAGAAAATTCGTATGAAGGAGTTAACAAATCTCAATCGGGAGACATTGGTTGCAAAAAGCTTAACGGCACACCTCATGGGCCGTATCCAGGTAGCGCAAAGATTGTACGATAATGTGAGATTATGCGTCTCAGAGGGTAGAATCCGAAGCGCCGGACCCTTGGGACTTGAGATCGAGGGGCTGCGCCCCCCGCCGGCCATCGGCGATCGCGTCGCTGCCGCCGACGGGCTGGCGGAGGTGGTGGCCGTCGGGCCCGACTCCGCCCGCGCCCTGGCGCTCAACCGCACGCCTGGCTTGCGGGCCGGTGCGCCGCTCAGCCTGATCGGGCCGGCGCGGCTGGCTCCGGGGCCCGCCTGGCTCGGCCGCGTGGTGGACCCGCTTGGCGCGCCCCTCGATGGGCTTGGGCCCATCCCGCCTGCCGCGCCCGCCCGGCCTGTGCTGGCCGACCCGCCGGAGGCCGGGCGCCGCGCCCGTCTTGGACCCCGCATCGGCCTGGGTGTGCGGGCGCTCGACCTGTTCTGCACGCTGCGCGAAGGCCAGCGCATCGGTCTCTTCGCCGGGTCGGGCGTCGGCAAGTCCACGCTGCTGGCGATGCTCGCCGGGGCGCCGGGCTTCGATGTCGCGGTCCTCGGCCTCATCGGTGAGCGGGGGCGGGAGCTGCGCGAATTCGTCGAGGATGATCTCGGCCCCGAGCGCCTCGGGCGCAGCGTCGTCGTTTGCGCCACCTCCGATGCGCCGGCGCCGCTCCGGCGGGAGGCAGCGCTGGCGGCCATGACGGTCGCCGAGGCCTTCCGCGATGCCGGGCAGCGCGTGCTGTTGCTGCTCGATTCCGTCACGCGCTTCGCGCTCGCTTGCCGCGAGATCGGCCTGGCGGCCGGGGAGCCGCCGGCCACCCGCGGCCACCCGCCCTCGGTGTTCGCCGAGCTGCCGCGGCTGCTGGAACGCGCGGGGCCGGGGGCGGAGGAGTGTGGCGGCTCCATCACCCTGGTTGCGACCGTGCTGGTCGAGGGGGATGACCATGACGAGCCCGTGGCGGATGCGGTGCGCGGCGTGCTGGACGGGCATGTCGTGCTGGATCGGGCCATCGCCGAGCGGGGCCGCTTTCCGGCCGTCGATGTGCTGCGCAGCCTGTCGCGCACCGTGCCCGGTGTGCTCGATCCGCCGCAGCGGGAGCTGGCCTTGCGCGCGCGCCGGGTCCTGGCGCTGCAGGCGGAGATGGCGGAGCTGGTGCGGCTTGGCGCCTATCGGCCCGGCACCGACCGGGAGGTGGATGCGGCGCTGCGCCTCGGACCGCGGATCGAGGCGCTGCTGGCGCAGGGCAAGGGAGAGGCCACGCCGCTCGATGAGGCTTTTGCCGCGCTGGCAGAGGTGCTCGATGCCCCGGCGTGATCCGCTTCTCGCTCTGGCCCGGCTCCGGGCGTTCGAAACCGACCAGGCGCGGCTGGCCTTTGCCGGGGCCGAGGCGAGCCGTGCCGTAGCGGCTGAGCGCGCGGCGCGGACAGAGGCGGCGCTCGATGCGGAAATGGCAGCTCTGCCGGCCGACTACGCCGCCTGGTTGCCGGCCGCGCAGGCCGCGCGGGCGGAGGCCACGGATGGGGTCCGCAGGGCCGAGGCGGCCACCGAGGTCGCGCGCGCCGCTCTTGCCGCTGCGGGCGCAGAGGCTGAGGCGCTGGAGGCGCTGCTGCGTGCGCGGCGCGATGCCATCCGCCGCACGCGCCGCGCCGCGGAGCAGCGTGCGATTGACGACGCGGCCGGGACCGCTGCCGGCAGGCGCAGCCCGCCGCCCGGGCGGTTCTGATCCGATCGGCCGGCCATTCTTGGGCCGGGGAGAGGCGTTTCAGGCGGCGCTACCCTTCTTCTGGGCCTTGGGGTCGTTGGCGGCGGCGGCTCGCAGCGCGGCCGGGTTCACCTGCTGCTCAGCGACCTCGGTCAGCAACGCGTCCGTATCCTTCTCCTCCTTGAGGGATTGGACGAGCAGGTGGGCGGCGTCTTGCAGCCCACAGGCCTTGGCCATGGCGGCGAGCGTGCCGTAGGTCGCGATCTCGTAATGCTCGACCTTCTGGGCGGCAGAGATCAGCGCGGCGTCGCGCACCGGGCCTTCCTCATGCTCGTCAACGATCTCCTCCGCTTCGGCGACCAGGCCCTCCATGGCCTCGCAATCCTCGCCATCCGGGTCGCAGCCCACCATCTCGGCCACGCGCTCCAGCCGCTCGACCTGGCGTTGGGTGACCTGGAGGTGCTCCTGGAAGGCCTGTTTCAGGGCGGGCGTGGTGGCGGCGTCAGCCATATCTGGCAGCGCCTCGAGCAATTGGGTCTCGGCGCTGTAGGCGTCCTGGATCAGCTCGCCCATCAGCGACTTGAAGTCCTCGGCCATGCTGGCAGTCCCTTCCGCTGGGTGGTCCGCTCGGGTGGTCCCGGGCCACGGCAAGGCCGCGGCCTCCGGCAGCCAACGGTCCCGGGGGAGGCGGGTTCCGGGGCAGGGGGTGGCCGGGTGGCCCTCGACGGGGCGGGGTCCTCGCGCTAGAGCAGGCGGCTTTTTCCCCGGGCAAGACCAACGGCATAGCAGGCCATGACCAGCAGCAACGACATCCGCGCGACCTTCCTCGATTACTTCCGCCGCAACGGGCATGAGGTGGTCGAAAGCTCGCCGCTGGTCCCCCGCAACGACCCGACGCTGATGTTTGCCAATTCCGGCATGGTGCAGTTCAAGAACGTCTTCACCGGCCAGGAGAAGCGCGGCTATGTCCGCGCCACCACGGCGCAGAAGTGTGTCCGCGCGGGCGGCAAGCACAACGACCTCGACAATGTCGGCTACACCGCGCGCCACCACACCTTCTTCGAGATGCTGGGGAATTTCAGCTTCGGCGACTACTTCAAGGATCAGGCCATCGCTCATGCCTGGGAGCTGCTGACCAAGGATTTCGGCCTGCCGAAGGACCGCCTGCTGGTCACCGTCTATTCCGAGGATGAGGAAGCACCGGTCTTCTGGAAGAAGGTCGCCGGCATCCCCGACAGCCGCATCATCCGCATCCCGACCAGCGACAATTTCTGGCGCATGGGCGACACCGGCCCCTGCGGCCCCTGTTCCGAGATCTTCTTCGACCATGGCGACAAGGTCGCGGGCGGCCCGCCGGGCTCCGAAGACCAGGATGGCGACCGGTTCATCGAGATCTGGAACCTGGTCTTCATGCAGTATGAGGAAGGCCCGCCCGGCACCCGCGTGGCCCTGCCGCGGCCGTCCATCGACACCGGCATGGGGCTCGAGCGCTTCGCCGCCATCCTGCAGGGCAAGCACGACAACTACGACACGGACACGATGCGCGCGCTGATCCTGGCGAGCGCGGAAGCCACCGGCCAGGATCCGGACGGGCCCTTCCGCGCCAGCCACCGCGTTGTCGCCGACCATCTGCGCGCCGGCACCTTCCTGATGGCCGATGGCGTGCTGCCGTCGAACGAGGGCCGCGGCTATGTGCTGCGCCGTATCCTGCGTCGCGCCATGCGCCACGCCCATATGATGGGCGCGCGCGAGCCGCTGCTGCACCGCTTGGTGCCCGCGCTCACCCGCCAGATGGGCGCGGCCTATCCCGAGATCCTGCGTGCCGAGGCGCTGGTGGTGGAGACGCTGCGGCTAGAGGAGACGAAGTTCCGCAACCTGCTGGAGCGCGGCCTCGGCCTGCTGGCGGAGGAGACGGGCAAGCTCGGCGAGCGTGGCGTGCTGCCCGGCGATGTCGCCTTCCGCCTCTACGACACCTACGGCTTCCCGCTGGACCTGACGCAGGACGCGCTGCGTGGCGAGGGTAAGACGGTGGACACCGCCGGCTTCGAAGCCGCGATGGCCGAGCAGAAGAAGCGCGCCCGCGCTGCCTGGGCCGGCAGTGGCGAGGCGGCGACGGAAACCCTCTGGTTCGACCTGAAGGAGAAGGTCGGCGCCAGCGAGTTCCTGGGCTACTCGACCGAGACCGCGGAGGGCGCGATTGTCGCGATCGTCCGCGATGGCGCGGTGGTGGACAGCGCGCCGGTCGGCGCCGAGGTCGCGGTGGTGCTGAACCAGACGCCCTTCTACGCCGAATCCGGCGGTCAGGTGGGCGATACGGGCGTGATTTCGGCCGGCGATGCCTGCCGGATCGAGATCCGCGACACGCAGAAGAAGCTCGGCGAGTTGTTCGTCCATTTCGGCACGGTCGTGCATGGCGAGGCGAAGGTCGGGCTCGCGGTGCAGGCGGAGGTGGACCACAGTCGCCGCGGCGCGATCCGCGCGCATCACTCCGCGACGCACCTGCTGCATGAAGCGCTGCGTCGCCGCCTGGGGACGCATGTCGCCCAGAAGGGCTCGCTGAACGCGCCGGACCGGCTGCGCTTCGACGTCTCTCACAATGCGCCGATGTCGGATGAGGAACTCGCCTGGGTCGAGGCCGAGGTGAATGCCCGAATCCGCGAGAATGCCGAGGTGGTGACCCGCCTGATGACGCCTGAGCAAGCGGTGGCGGCCGGCGCCATGGCGCTGTTCGGCGAGAAGTATGGCGAGGAGGTGCGCGTCGTCGGCATGGGCCATGACGCGGCTGCGACCGAGAAGCACGGCGTCTATTCACTGGAACTCTGCGGCGGCACGCATGTGCGCCGGACCGGCGATATCGGCCTGTTCCGAATCGTCGCCGAGGGTGCCGTCAGCGCCGGCGTGCGCCGCGTGGAAGCGGTGACCGGCCAGGCCGCGCTGAAGGTCATCGAGGAACGCGACCGCCAGCTGAATGAGGCGGCCGCGCTGCTCAAGGTGCGACCGAGCGAGCTGGCGGAGCGGCTGACCGCCCTGGTTGAGGAACGCCGCAAGCTGGAACGCGACGTGGCGGATCTGCGGAAGAAGCTGGCCACTGGTGGCGCCGGGGCAGAGGTCGAGACGATCGGCGGGCTGCGCGTGGCGCTCCGCGATGTGGGCGAAGTGCCGGGCCGCGACCTGAAGGGGCTTGCCGAGGCGATCCTGCAGGGGGGTGCTGCCGATGTCGCGGTGCTGGTCAGCACCGAAGGCGGCAAGGCGAGCATCGTGGCCGGCCTCGGCGAGGCCGCGAAGGGCAAGGCGGATGCGGTTGCGCTGGTGCGCGCCGCGGCGGCGGCCGTCGGCGGCAAGGGCGGCGGCGGGCGGCCGGACATGGCCCAGGCCGGCGGGCCGGATGCCGACAAGGTGGCCGAGGCGCTGGCCGCGGTGCGGGGCGCGCTCGGCGGCTGAGGCTTAGCGGGAGGGGCGTAGCCCCTTCCGCCCCAGATTGTCATAAAGCTACGCCGCCCCAAGGATTTCGGCACATTGCCGTCAGGCGCGGATGGTCATGCCGATTGATGGCGAAGCCGGCTTGATGGATTGCGCGGCATTCATCATGTTTGTGGGGTCGGCGCTTGGCCGGCCATGTCGGAGGAACGAAGCATGTCCTGGAAGAAGCCGAAGCTTGTCGAGGTCTCCCTCGCGCTCGAGATCAACTCCTACGCCTCGGCCGAGATCGGCTGAAGCGCCTGCCCGGGGCCGGACTCCATGCTCCGGGCGATCATTCTCGGCGCTGGTGCCGGTGGCGGGTTCCCGCAATGGAACTCGGCCGGCGCCGGTTGCCGCAGGGCCCGCGCCGGTGATCCGGCAGCACCCCCGCGGACCCAGGCGAGCCTCGCCGTCTCCGCCGATGGGGAGCGCTGGGTGCTGGTGAATGCCAGCCCTGATCTCCGCCAGCAGATTGCCGCGACCCCGGCGCTGCACCCCCGGCCCGACAGGTTGCGCAACTCGCCCATTGCAGCCGTTGTTCTCACTGGCGCCGAGGTGGATGCGGTGATGGGCTTGCTTCATCTCCGCGAACGGCACGGCTTCTCGTTGCATGCGGCGGCGCCGACGCTCGATGTGCTCGACAGCAATCCGATCTTCCGTGTGCTGGCGCCCGATGCCGTGCGGCGGCAGGCCATGCCCGCCGATGTCCCGTTCGAGGTCTGCGGCGTCAGCGTCACCGCCTATGCGGTACCCGGCAAGGTGCCGCTCTTTGCCGAGCAGGGGGGCGATCCGGGCCTGGCCGAGGATGGGGAGGCGCTGGGCCTCGCGCTCTCGGCCGGTGGCGGGGTGCTGCACTACATCCCCGGCTGCGCGCGCATGACCGACGACCTTCGTAGTCGGCTGCAGGGGGCGGATTGCGTGATGTTCGACGGCACGCTCTTCGATGACGAGGAGATGATCCGCCTCGGCGCCGGGCCGAAGACCGGGCGGCGGATGGGCCACATGCCGATGACCGGGCCTGGCGGCACGCTGGAGGAATTCGCGCAGATCGCCGCGCAGCGGCGCATCTTCGTCCATATCAACAACACGAACCCTGCCCTGCTAGCCGACAGCCCGGAGCGCGCGCACCTCGCCGCTTCCGGGTGGGAGGTGGGGGAGGATGGAATGGAGCTGGTCCTGTGACCGCCCTGATGACCCCCGACGAGTTGGAAGCTGCGCTGCAGGCGATTGGTGCCGAGCGCTACCACATCCACCACCCGTTCCATCACCTGCTGCATGGCGGGAAGCTGACCAAGGGCCAGGTCCAGGCCTGGGCGCTCAACCGCTACTACTACCAGGCTTCGATCCCGGCGAAGGATGCGTCCCTGCTCGCGCGCCTGCCGACGCCGGAGCTGCGCCGCGAATGGCGCCGGCGGCTCGAGGACCATGACGGCGACGGCGTGCATCCGGGCGGCATCGAGCGCTGGCTGGCGCTCACCGACGGGCTTGGCCTTGATCGCGACTACGTCGTTTCTCTGCGCGGGCTGCTGCCGGCCACGCGCTTCGCGGTGGATGCCTATGTGCGCTTCGTGCGGGAGCAGTCGCTGCTGGAGGCGATCGCGTCCTCGCTGACGGAGATGTTCTCGCCCAACATCATCTCCCAGCGCGTGTCGGGGATGCTGCGCAACTACGACTTCGTCACCGAGGCGACGCTGGCCTATTTCAAGCCGCGCCTGACCCAGGCGCCGCAGGATGTCGCCTTCGCGCTGGATTATGTGAAGCGCTACGCCGACACGGCGGAGAAGCAGGAAGCGGTGCTGGCTGCGCTGCGCTTCAAGTGCAACCTACTCTGGGCGCAGCTTGATGCGCTGCACTTCGCCTATGTCGCGCCTGGCCTGCCGCCGCCCGGCGCCTTCATTCCGGAAGGGCACGCGCGATGATTCCGCGCTTCGCCCGCGGTGTGCGCCTGCATGAGGACAAGGCGCGCGGCCGCTGGGTGGTGATGGCGCCGGAGCGCATGTTCGTGCCCGACGAAACCGCGCTCGAGGTCCTGCGGCTGGTGGACGGCGCGCGCGATGTGGAGGCGATTCTAGATGCGCTGGCGGCGAAGTTCGACGCCCCGCGCGAGGAGATCGCGGCCGACGTTCGCCCGATGCTCGAAGATCTCGTCGCCAAAGGCGCACTCGCGTGGTGAACGCGCCGCTCGCCCTGCTGGCCGAACTCACGCATCGCTGCCCGCTGCGCTGCCCCTATTGCTCCAACCCGGTCGAGCTGTCGCGGGCGAGTGCGGAACTCTCCACCGCCGAATGGGCGCGTGTGTTCCGCGAAGCCGCCGCACTCGGTTGCCTGCAGCTCCACCTCTCGGGCGGAGAGCCGACGGCGCGGCGCGACATCGTGGAGATTGTCGCGGCGGCGCATGAGGCCGGGCTCTACACCAACCTCATCACCGCTGGCGTGCTTCTGGATGCCGCGCTGATGGCGCGTCTCGTGGCCGCGGGTCTCGATCACGTCCAGCTCTCCGTGCAGGACGCCGAGGAAGCCGGGGCGGAGCGGATCGGCGGCATGAAGGGCGCCCAGGCCCGCAAGGCGGAGGCCGCGCGGCTGGTGCGCGAGGCCGGGCTGCCGCTGACTCTGAACGCCGTCGTGCATCGCCAGAACCTGCACAATCTGCCCGCCCTGATCGAACTCGCCCTCGCCTGGGGGGCGGAGCGGATCGAGGTCGCGCATGTCCAGTATTATGGCTGGGCGTTGGCGAATCGCGACGCGCTGCTGCCGACGCGCGCGCAGCTGGAGACGGCGACGCAAGTGGTGGACACCGCACGCACCGCGCATCGCGGGCGGCTGGTCATCGACTATGTCGTGCCCGACTACCACGCGGCGCGGCCGAAGGCCTGCATGGGCGGTTGGGGCAGCCGCTTCCTGGCCGTGTCCCCGGCCGGGCGCGTGCTGCCCTGCCACGCGGCCGAATCGATCGCTGGGATGGAGTTCCCGAATGTGCGGGACGTGTCGCTGCACGATGCCTGGCACCATGCGGAGGCGTTCAACCGCTTCCGCGGCACCGGCTGGATGCCCGCGCCCTGCCAGGGCTGCGCGCATGCGGAGAAGGATTGGGGCGGCTGTCGTTGCCAGGCCTTCGCGCTGACCGGCGATGCGGCGAGCACCGATCCGGCCTGCGCTCTTTCGCCCCATCACGGAATGCTGGCGGCCGCGGTGGCCGAGGCCGGCACGACGGCGTTCCGGTACCGCGCTTTCGACTGAAGGGGCGGCGTGTCGGCCGCCGATTTGGGGCAAGGCCGCGAAAAATAACACGCCACCCATCTTGCCGAAATCACGGCGTCATCTTTCAATCCGGGGAAATCAACAACCCGGGAGAACAGCGTCCGTGTTTCGTCGCCATATCATCGCCGCGGCCCTGGCCGCCTTTCCCGGCCTTGCCCTCGCGCAAGGCGCCCCGCCGGCTCCGCCCGCCTGGGCGCAGGGCCGCCCGGCCGAGATGGCCAATTCCCCGCTCGCCCCGCATCCGCCGCGCCTGACGGCGACGCCTGTGGACCGCATCCCGGTCTCCGCGCTCCGCGTGCCGGAAGGCTTCCAGGTGGAGCTCTGGGCGCATGGCCTGCCTGGCGCGCGCGTCATGGTGCGCGGCCCGAATGGCACGATCTTCGTCGGCACCCGCGGCATCGGGCGCGTCTATGCCGTGCGCGACACCGGCACGGAGCGCCAGGTCAGCACGCTGATGCAGGGGCTGAGCCAGCCCTCCGGCCTCGCGATGCGGGACGGCTCGCTCTACATCTCTGCCATCAACCGCATGCTGCGCATCGACAATGTCGAGGCGAACCTGACGAACCCGCAGCCCGTGGACATGACGGCGGCCTTCAACCTGCCGGAAGCGCCGCATCATGGCTGGACGCATATCCAGTTCGGCCCCGACGGGCGGCTCTATGTGCCGCGCGGCGTGCCCTGCAACATCTGCGACACCGATGGCGAGCGCTATGCGCTGATCGCGAGCTTCAACCCCGACGGCTCCGACCGCCGCATCGAGGCGCGCGGCGTGCGCAACTCGGTGGGCTTCGACTTCCATCCCACCACCCGCCAGCTGTGGTTCACCAACCATGCGCGTGACTGGGCTGGCGGCGACATGCCCTCTGACACGCTGCATGTGAATATCCGCCGCGGCGAGCATCACGGCTTCCCCTGGTGCCATGGCGGCTTCCAGGATCCGGCGGTGAATGGGCGCCAGTGCAGCGAATTCCCGCCGCCGGCGATGCTGCTCGGCCCGCATGTCGCACCGATCGGCACGCATTTCTACACCGGCACGGCCTTCCCCGAGCGCTACCGCAACGCGATGTTCATCGCGCTGCGCGGGTCCTGGAACCGCCCGCGCCTGTCGGGCTTCGAGGTCGTCGTCGTGCGCGACGAGGGCGGGCGCCTGGTGAAGGAGCCCTTCCTGACCGGGCTGCGCGACGACGCCAACCAGCGCTTCCTCGGCCGCCCCGCGGGGCTGCTGACCATGCCGGATGGCGCGCTGCTGATCTCCGACGAGGAGAACGGCGCGATCTACCGCGTCACCGCCCGCCGGTGATGCGACTGCGTGTGACCCTGGCGGCGGCCGTGATGGCCGCCGCCTTTTTCGTGTCCACCGCTGCACCCGCTTCCGCGCAGGATGCACGCCGCGGCGCAGCGCTGGCCGAGGAGCGGAACTGCGCCGCCTGCCATGGCGAGCGCGGCGTCTCTGGCGTGCCGCTGATGCCGTCCCTCGCCGGGCAGCAGCCGCATTTCCTGACCCTGCAGCTGATCCTGTTCCGCGAAGGGCTGCGCCCGGTGCCCGCGATGGCCGAGCCGGTGCGGGGCCTGACGGATCAGCAAGTGGAGGACATCGCTGCCTATTTCGCGGCCTATCCGTCGGCGCCCGATCCGGAGCGCGGCGCGCATGATGCGGCGCTGGCGGCGCGTGGCGCGCAGATTTCGGTGCAGCGCAACTGCAATGTCTGCCACCTGCCGAGCTATGCCGGCCGTGCCCAGGTGCCGCGCATCAACCATCAGCGCGAGGATTTCCTGGTCCACACGCTGATCGAGTATCGCGACAATCAGCGCGTCGGCACCGACACGCAGATGAATGCCGTGATGTTCGGCATGTCGGATGACGATATCCGCGCGATCGCGCATTACCTCGCGCATCGCTGAGACCCGGCGCGGCCGCCTTCGGCCCGCGCCGCGCAGGACGCCAGCCTAGAGCACGCTGCGTTCACTTGAACGCAGCTCGTGCTCTAGAAGTCATTGAATCTAGAGCAAGAAATGCGTTCAGATGTTTCCATCTGAACGCATATTGCTCTAGGCCGGAAGGCCGCGCAGCGCTGCCTCGCAGGCCTCGGTCGTCATCACATCCGCATATTTCTCGGCCATGTCGAACAGGTTCACGGCATGCGAGGTGGCGCCGCGGTCATAGACCGCATCGCTCGGCACCATGACGCGGAAATTGTAGGAGAAGGCATCCACGACGGAGGCGCGCACGCAGCCGCTGGTGGTGCAGCCCGCCACGACCAGCGTGTCGGTGCCGAGATCCACCAGATGGCTTGCCAACGGCGTGCCGAAGAAGGCGCTCGGATGCTTTTTGGGCAGCAGGATGTCGTCGGGCTCCGGCGCCACCTCGGCGACGAAGTCGTAGCCATGCGGCGGCACCGCGAACATGGCCGGCACCTTCTCCGCCAGGCGGCCGGCATCGTGGCCCTGCTTCGGCGCGACATGCGGGTAGAGCACCGGCCAGCGCTTCTCCCGGAACAGGGTGAGTAGCCTGGCGATCTGCGCGACGGCGGCCCAGCCCCGCTCGCCGCAGGAGGTCGGGAATTCTGCGATCGCGTCCCGCAGCGGGCGCGGGTGGGTTCCGACGGTCCGGTACTGCACATCGATGACGAGCAGCGCCGGCTTCGTGCCAAGCCCGGCGCGGCGCCCGAAGCCGGCGGCGCGATAGAGCTGCCGCTCCTCCTCGGGGATGACGTCGTCCCAGGGTTTCATCCGCGCATGCTCCGCCGATGGCAGGCCCGCCGCGGGGGCAGCGGACCTGCCGGGGCAGCGTTCAGTCGGCGAACTGGCCAGCCGCCAGGATCAGCGGCCGCAACCGCGTGATCTCGCTCGCGAGGAACTGCGCATGATGGGCGGGCGTCGCCTCGGCTTCGGTGGCGACTGTCGTCAGCGTTTCGGCGAAGCGCTGGCGCAGCCTTTCGTCGCGCAGCGCCGCGCGCATGGCCGTGGCCAGGCGCTGCTGGATCTCGGGCGGCGTGCCGGCCACGGCATAGAGCCCGTGCCAGGCGGACATGATGAGGTCCACGCCCTGCTCGCGCGCTGTCGGCACATCGAAGCCCGGGATGCGCTCGGGCAGCGTCACGCCGAAGGCCTTGATGCGCCCGTCGCGCACCAGGGGGGCCACGACCGTCGCCTGCTCACACGACAGGTCGAGCCGCCCGGCCATCATCTCCGTCATCGCCGGCGCGCTGCCGCGGAAGACGATGGAGGTGGCGGCGCGGCCGGCCGCATGCTGCAGCAGCATGCCGCACAGCTGGTTCGAGCCGCCGAGCCCGGCATGGCCGAGGTTCAGCCGGTCGCCCTGCTCGCGCAGCACGGCGATGTAGCCGGGCAGGTCGCGCGCCGGGAAATCCGGTCGTGCCACCAGTGCCATCCCGGTGTGGGACACGACGCCGAGCGGCGCGAAGCCGCGCTCGATGTTGAACGGCAGTTGCCGGTAGAGCGTCGCCGCCGCGGCCAGGCCGATATGGTGGATCATCAGCGTGTGCCCGTCGGGGCGCGACTGTGCGAGCCGCGCGGCCGCGATGGTACCCCCCGCGCCGGTCGCGTTCTCGGCGGCCACCGGCTGGCCGAGTTCGCGCGACATGCCCTCGGCCAGCAGGCGGCCGATCATGTCCGTTGGCCCGCCAGCCGCGAAGGGGATCAGGATGGTGAGCGGACGGCTCGGGAAGCCTTGACCGAAGGCCTGCGTGCCGATGAAGGGCGCGGCCAGCGCGCTGCCCAGCAGCGCCCGACGTGTGATGCTCATATCCGCCTCCCTGTGCGGTGGATCCGGCCGTTGAAGCGGCCATCATTGTCGATGTGCAATCCTGCACCACGGGCCGCCCCCAAGGGAAGCGGGCCATCGGCCATCTCGTTGGGCGGCGTGGGGCGGAGCGGGAGCCTGGTGCTACGCCGTGGTCAGCCGCAGGCCGCGCAGGTCATGAGGCCGCGGTGCTCGCGCGCCGGTTCGACGACGTAGCCGCAGCGCAGGCAATTGGCGACATCGTCCGCGGCATCGAAGGGGTCGGCGACGCGCCGGCTGACGGCTGGCGCCGTCCGGCGGGTTCGCGCAGCGCGCGGCGTCGCATCGGCGGCTGGCGCCGGCCTGATCTGGGGCTCCACCGAACTGGGGGCCCAGCCGGGCATCACATGGACGACCGGGGGGGCGGCCGGGGGGACGACCGGTGGGAGCGCGTCTGCGGCAGGCGGCGGCGCAAACACGGAGGGCGTTGGCGCGGATTTCGCCGGGAAGCCATCGTCCCAGGTCGCGGCACGCAGCCGATAATCGGTCTGGCGCGAAGCGCCGCCGGGGCTGGCTGCGCCCTTGGCAGGAAGGCGCACCACTTCGACAACCCGAGTGCCGGCCGCGTTGCCCTTGCGCGGGATTCGCCGCAGTTCGCGCTGGTCGCCGTCAGAGCTGCGCTTGCCGCCCAGCTGCGCGAAGACGCGATCAATATCCGACATGGGTTTCCAAATACATCAGTGGGTTGAGGCTCGGATGACGAAGTCCTGCCACGCCATGGTGACGGCCGGCAGGTGAGCCAGGGATTAACCGGATCAGGTTGAAGGGTGACGCTGCAATCGAGTCTGATTCAACGCAATATAAGATCAAGTAGTTTGGCCCGGAGGTCAAATTGTCGCGGCCATCACCGTCGCGCCGATCGGCGATGCCGCGCGCCGGCCCCGCGCGATCGGGGGCCGGCAGCTTCGCCGGGCGCTTGTTCGCAACGGGCCTGAGAAGCCTTGTCGCTTGCCGTGCCGCATGCCCCGAGTCGCCAAGCGATTCCACTTGGCCTGGACGCGCTACCGCGCCGACTGGATCGCCGCCCAGACGCGTTCTGGCGTCGCCGGCATGTCCACATGGCTGATACCGAGCGGGCGGAGCGCGTCCACGATCGCGTTCATCACCGCCGGCAGCGAGCCTGCGCAGCCCGCCTCGCCGCAGCCCTTGGCGCCGAGCGGGTTGGTGGTGCAGGGGACGGAATGGCTGCCGGTCTCGATCGCCGGCAGGTCGCCGGCGCGCGGCAGGGCATAGTCCATGTAGCTGCCCGACAGCAGCTGCCCATCCTCGGTGTAGGCGACATTCTCCATCAGCGCCTGGCCAACCCCTTGGGCAATGCCGCCATGCGCCTGGCCCGCGACCAGCAGCGGGTTCACCTGCACGCCGAAATCATTGACCGCGAGGTAGCGGTCGAGCCGCACCACGCCGGTCTCCGGATCCACTTCCACTTCGCAGACGTGGCAGCCATTCGGGAAGGCCATCGGCGCCTGGTCGAAGACATGCGTGACGTCGAGGTTCTCGGGCACGCCCTCGGGCTTCGCGGGCGTCACATGCAGTCTCGCCGCCAAGTCCATCAGCCCGATCCCGCGGTCGGTGCCGGCGATGACGAAGCGGCCGGTGTCGTCGCTGCCGGCATGCGGCTCGAACTCGATGTCGGCGGCGGCCGCTTCCAGCGCCCAGGCGGCGGCGGCGCGGCCCTTCTCGATCACCTTCTCGCTCGCTTCCAGGATCGCGGCGCCGGAGGCCATGAGCGATTTCGACCCGCCTGTGCCGCCGCCCGCGATCAGCTCGTCGGAATCGCCCTGCAGCAGACGCACCTGTGCGAAGGGAATGCCGAGGGCGGTGTGCAGCACCTGCGCGAAGGCGGACCAATGGCCCTGCCCGTAGTCGAGCGTGCCGGTGATGATCGTCACCGTGCCGTCCTTCTCGAAGCGGATGCCGCCCTGTTCCTTGGCGGGCGGGGCGGTGCATTCGAGGAAATTGCCGATGCCGCGGCCACGCAGCAGGCCCTGGGCCTTGCTGGCCGCGACGCGCGCCGGATAGCCCTCGGGGTCGCTCGCCGCCAGCGTCGTCTCGAGCAGCGCGGTGAAGGCGCCGCCGTCATAGACGCTGCCCGACGGCGCGGCGAAGGGGAATTGCTCGGGGCGGATGTGGTTGCGACGCCGGATCTCGACCGGGTCGAGCTTCATCTCGATCGCGGCCTGCTCGATCAGGCGTTCCATGAAGTAGTTGCCTTCGGGCCGGCCCGCGCCGCGATAGGCGGAGACGGGCGTGGTGTTGGTCACCAGGCACTTCGTCCGCACCTCGATCGCCGGCGTCGCGTAGTTGGACTGCACGTTCTTGAAGAAATTGCCCGTGCCCATCAGCGGCGCGACGGTGCTGAGCCAAGCGCCCATATTGGCGAAGCTGACGAGCCGCACCGCGAGGAAGCGGCCTTCGGCATCGAGGGCGAGTTCCGCCTCCACCTCATGGTCACGGCCATGCGCGTCGGACAGGAAGGAGCCGCTGCGCTCATCCGTCCACTTCACCGGGCGGCCGAGCAGCTTCGCGGCGTGCAGCAGGCAGGGATATTCGGGATAGGCGGCGGCCTTCATGCCGAAGCTGCCGCCGACATTGCCGGTCAGCACGCGAAGCTGCTTCGCCTCCACGCCCATCAGCTGCGCCATTTGCGCGCGCAGCCCGAAGACGCCCTGGCAGCCGACGCGCAGCACGTAGCGGCCATCCTCGAAGCTGCCGATGGCGGAGCGGGGCTCCATCGCGGCGACGACGACGCGGTTGTTGCGCAGCGAAAGCCGCGTGACATGCGCGGCGCGGGCGAAGCCCTCGGCGACCTTCGTCGTATCGCCGGCGACGAAATCCAGCACGAGGTTGCCGGGCAGCTCGGCATAGAGCTGCGGCGCGCCGGGGGCGGCGGCGGCGGAGGCCTCCGTGACGGCGTCGAGCGCCTCGATGTCGATTTCGACCGCCTCGGCCGCGTCCTTCGCCTGGGCCTTGGTCTCGGCCACGACGAAAGCGACCGCATCGCCGACATGGCGCACACGGTCGGCGGCCAGCGGCGGCCGCTTCGTGGTGGTGAGCGCCGATCCATCGGCATTCTTGAGCGGCATGGCGCAGACCATCGGCTTGACGTGGCCGAGGTCAGCGGCGGTGAAGACGCCGAGCACGCCCGGCATGGCGCGCGCGGCGTCGGTCCCGATGCCGCGGATGATCCCATGGGCATAGGGGCTGCGGACCATCACGGCATAGGCCTGGCCGGGCAGGGCGATGTCATCCGTGTAGCGGCCCCGGCCGGTCAGCAGTGTCGGGTCCTCGGCGCGGGGCACGGGCTGGCCGATGCCGAACTTCAGGCGCGTGGGATCCATCGAGGCGAGAGGCGGCAGGGTATCGGGCATGGGTAGTCCTGGATGGTTCGCGGCCCCGCCGGGGCGGGCGGGTCGGTGAGGGGGTTCTTATCTTTCCTACGGTAAGCCCTGATTCGCGCTTGCCAACAGCCAGGCGGCATAATCTGCCATCGCTTCGGCTGGGCTGTGGCGCGGGTGCCAGCCGAAGTCGCGTGCGCGGGCGTTCGACATCACCCCACGGTTGCGGGTCTCGTTCCAGCGGATCGTCGGCGCTTCCCCGGGCGCGGCATGGCGCCAGCGGAAGCCAGGGAAGGCGCGGGCCAGGGCATCGAGGCAGGCGGGGTAGTGCGGCGCCCAATCCAGGCCCGAGGCCAGGTTCACCACCCGGTGCGGCGGATCGCGCGCATCCAGCAGCGCCAGCAGCCCCGCCGCCAGGTCGCGGGCATAGACCCAGTCATAGGCGGGCGGGGTTGCGGGGATCGTGACGCTTACCCCCCGCCGCGCTGCCTCGGCCAGGGCTAGGTGCAGGCTGAGCGTGTCGCGCAGCCCCGTGTCGCGTTCCCACGGACCGAAGGTGGCGCCGATTCGGGCGGCGACGGCATCGAGCCCCCATTGCCCGGCCAGCCGGAGCCCCGCCCGCTCCACCGCGTATTTCGTCACGCCGTAGAGGGTGATCGGCACGGGTGGGGTCGCCGTCTCGTCGAGGAGGGCATGGGCATAGGCGCTTTCGCCATAGACGGCGGCCGAAGAGGGCAGGATGACGCGCCGTACGGTGCCCGCATCGCGCGCCGCGGCGAGTGTGGCGATCACGCCCTTGAGGTTCACGTCGAGGATGAAGGCCGGGTCCGCGGCTTCCCGCTGCGGGCCTGCCGTGACGGCGGCGAAGGGGAAGACGGCGCCGATGCGGCGGTCGCGGAACAGGGCGCGGAGCGCGGCCTCGTCCTGCACATCGCCCTGGATCACCTCGATGCGGCCGGGGAGCGTGGCGAAGATCGTGGGCGCCGGGGCGGGCAGGGCGGCCTCGCGGCCGAAGACCACCACATGCTCGCCGCGCGCGAGCAGCGCCTCGACCAGGTTGAGGCCGACGAAGCCGGCGCCGCCGGTGACGAGGATTGCATCCATCTGGCCTGGATATCCCGCCGCGACAGGCGCAGAAAGCGGCCATGATGAAAGTGGCGGTGATCGGGGCGGGCCCGGCGGGGCTGATCGCGGCGGAGACGCTCGCCCAGGCGGGGGCCGCGGTTACGGTCTTCGACCAAATGCCCTCGCTGGCCCGGAAATTCCTGATGGCCGGGCGCGGCGGGCTGAACCTGACGCATGCCGAGCCGTTTGATGCCTTTCTGGCGCGCTACCGGCCGCAGGCGCCGATGCTGCTGGACGCCGTGCGCGACTTTCCGCCCGCGGCGCTGATCGCCTGGTGCGAGGGGCTGGGCATCGAGACCTTCGTTGGTAGTTCGGGGCGCGTCTTTCCGAAGACGCTGAAGGCCTCGCCTTTGCTGCGCGCCTGGATGGGGCGGCTTGGTGGCTTGGGTGTGGAACTGCGGACGCGGCATCGCTGGATCGGCCTGGAGGGCACTGCGCTACGTTTCGCGACGCCGGAGGGCGAGGTGACTGTCGAGGCGGATGCGGTGGTGCTGGCGCTCGGTGGCGCGTCTTGGCCGCGGCTGGGCTCGGATGGGGGCTGGGCGGGGCTGTTGCCGGGCGTTCCGCTCACACCCTTCGCGCCCTCCAATATGGGTTTCGTGTTGTCCTGGTCGGCGCATCTGGCGCGGCATGCGGGCACACCGCTGAAGCGCATCGCCATCACCTTCGGCGGTGTGACCCAGCGTGGCGAGGCGATGCTGACCGCGGCGGGGATCGAGGGTGGCGCGGTCTATGCACTGTCGGCGCTGATCCGCGACGCGATCGCGCGGGACGGCTCCGCGACCTTTACGCTCGATCTTCGCCCCGACATGGATGCCGCCGAGGTGGCGCGGCGTCTGGCGGTGCGCGGCAAGAGCGAGACCGTCAGCACCATGCTGCGCAAGGCGCTGGCGCTGCCGCCGGCGGCGATCGCGCTGGTGCAGGAAGTGAGGCATGCGGGCGCGGGTGGCGAGCTTGCCGCGCTGGTGAAGGCGCTGCCGCTGACGACGCGCGCGCCGCAGGGCATGGCGCGCGCGATTTCCTCGGCCGGCGGGATAGGCTGGGAGGCGCTGGATGAGCGCTTCATGCTGCGCGCGCATCCCGGCATCTTTGCCTGTGGCGAGATGCTGGACTGGGAAGCGCCGACCGGCGGCTACCTGCTACAGGGCTGCTTCGCAACCGGCGTCGCGGCGGCGAAGGGCGTGCTGGCGCGCCGCTAAACTGGCACGGCCCCCGCCGGCTTCAGCGCGGTGAGCACGAAGGAACTGCGCGTTTCCTTCACGCCGGGCATGCGCAGCAGCGCCTTCAGCGCGAATTCGGCATAGGCGTCGAAATCCTCGGCGACGACATGCAGCATGTAGTCCATGTCGCCGCTCATGGCCCAGGCGGCCAGCACTTCCTCGCGCGATGCGAGCGCCTTGTGGAAGGCGGCCGCGACTTCCTCGGCATGGGAGGACAGCGCGACCTGCACGAAGGCCTGGATCGGGAAGCCGACGCGCTTCGGGTCCACGAGCGCGGCATAGCGCGCGATCACGCCCGCTTCCTCCAGCCGCTTGATGCGGCGCAGGCAGGGGGTGGCGGACAGGCCGACCTCCTCCGCCAGTGCGGTGACGGCGATGCGCCCGTCACGCTGCAGCACGCGCAGGATGCGCCGATCGGCCGCATCGAGCTCTATAGTGGATTTCGCCTTGGACATGGCTTTTCATAGCGAATCATAGCGATGAATGCCAGGTTTGGATCGTCGTTCGCTGCTTTTCGCCTGGCGGCCTGCGCTATCCCTCCTTCCCAGGAATGGAAGGAAACGCGCCATGGATATCCCGCCCGATCGCACCGCCGTCGCCGGCCAGGTCAGTGACATCAACCCGATGGGCACCGACGGCTTCGAATTCGTCGAATTCACCGGGCCGGACATCGCGCATCTGGAAGCGACCTTCGCCTCTCTTGGCTTTGTTCCCGTCGCCCGGCACCGCTCGAAGCAGGTGACGCTGTGGCGGCAGGGCGACATCAACTTCATCGTCAACGCCGAGCCCGAGAGCTTTGCGCAGTCCTTCCAGAAGGTGCACGGCCCGTCTGCCTGTGCGATGGCCTTCCGCGTGGCGGATGCGGCGCAGGCCTATGCGCGGGCCATCGCGCTCGGTGCCAAGCCCGTCACGGCCAAGGTCGGTCCGATGGAGCTGAACATCCCGGCGATCGAGGGCATCGGTGGGTCCTTGCTCTACTTCGTGGACCGCTATGGCGAGCACGGCTCGATCTATGACGTGGATTTCCGCTGGCTGGGCGAGCGTGACCCGAAGCCCGCGGGCAACGGGCTCACGGTGATCGACCACCTGACGCACAACGTCCATCGTGGCCGGATGGATGTGTGGTGGCAGTTCTACGAGAAGCTCTTCAACTTCCGCGAAATTCGCTACTTCGATATCGAGGGCAAGCTGACCGGGCTAAAGTCCCGCGCGCTGACCTCGCCCTGCGGGCAGATCCGTATCCCGATCAATGAGAGCAGCGACGACAAGAGCCAGATCGAGGAATATCTCCGCGCCTATGGCGGGGAGGGCATCCAGCATGTCGCGCTCGGCACCACCGATATCTTCGGCAGCGTCGAAGGTATGCGCGCGCGGGGCGTGCAGTTCATGGACACGCCCGACACCTATTACGAGCTGCTGCGCCAGCGGATGCTGGACCTGACGGACGGCGAGATCGCGCGGCTCGCGAAAAACCGCATCCTGACCGATGGGGCGCCGACGCCAGAGGGCGGGCGGCTCTTGCAGATTTTCACCGGCACGGTGATCGGCCCGATCTTCTTCGAGTTGATCCAGCGCCAGGGCGATCAGGGCTTCGGCGAGGGCAATTTCCGCGCCCTGTTCGAGAGCATCGAACTCGATCAGATCCGCCGCGGCGTGCTGAACCCGGCGGCGTAGGGCGGGCAGGGCGCGCCGCGCATGGCGCGCCCTGGCCTTATCGCGCGGCTTGCGCCGTAATGACTACCGCGCGGCCTTAGCCGCGACCCGCATCAACCGAAGAAAATTTCCGCTCCAGAGCAGGCCGATCTCGCGCGCCGTGTAGCCGCGCCGGTGCAACTCCGCCGTCAAAGCGCGAGAGCGTGCGGCATCGGGCCAGTCGGTGAGCCAGCCGCCACCGTCGAAATCCGACGACATCCCGACATGATCGAGGCCGATGCGCCGCACGGCGTAATCCACATGGTCCACGTAATCGGCAACACTCGCTTGCGTGCTGCCGCCACCTGCGGGCGGGTCGCGGAGGAAGGCCGGCACGGCCGTGATCTGCACGAGGCCGCCCACCGCCTTCAGCGCATCGAGCTGCGCGTCATCCAGGTTCCGCGCATGGTCGCGCAGCGCGCGGCAGCAGGCATGGGTTGCGACGATCGGCGTGCGCGACACCTCGGCCGCCTGTAGCATCGCATCGCGCGAAGCGTGGGAGACATCCACCAGCAGCCCGACGCGATTCATCTCCGCGATCGCCGCGCGGCCGAGCGACGAAAGCCCGCCATGCAGCGTCGGCCCGTCGCCAAGATCGGGGCGCGGGATCGCGCTGTCGGACAGCAGGTTGTGACCGTTATGGGTGAGCGTGACGTAGATCGCCCCAAGCTTCTTCCAGTGCGCCAGGCGGGAAAGGTCGTCGCCCATCGCATAGCCGTTCTCGACCGCGGCCAGCACCGCCAGCTGCCCGCGCGCTTTCGCGGCTTCCATAGCGTCCGCATCGGCGCAGAAGGCGCGCTCCACCCCATCGGCGGTGCCGGCGATGTAGCGCAGCATCGCCTCGGCGCGCGCCGCGGCCTCGGCATGGCCGTCGGCGGTCAGCTTGCCCTGCGGGAGATAGGCAATGAAGACCACGGCGCCGAGGCCGCCGCGGCGCATCTTCGGAAAATCCACGCGCCGGTTCGTCTCACCCGAGGGGTCAGGCGTGTCGGGCCATGGGATGTCCACATGCGTGTCGAGGGTGAGCGTCGCCGCATGGATCTGCGCGGCGGGATCGGGCGTGGTGGTGGTGTCTGGCACGTTCGGCGAACTCCCGGCTTCGTGAAGGCTGCGGCCCGCTGCGGATGCGGTCAACGGGGCCGTTGACGCGCTCGGAACTTGCCCCGCTTCCCGGGCCGGCCGCATCATCTCCCGGCCGTCCCCCGGCCATCTGGCCGGCGGCCGCCAGAGGAGGATACGATGCGCAATCGCCCCCTGTCCGACCTGGTCACGCATCCGAACCCGGTCACCCTGCCGCCCGAGGCTTCGGCGCAGGAGGCGTGCCGCACCATGCGCGCGCGGCGTGTCGGCTGCGTCCTGGTGACCGACCCGGCCAGGCAGTTGCTCGGCATCTTCACCGGCCGGGATGCGGTGCGGCTCGGTGCCGAGTGCCGCGACATGGCCACGACGCCGCTCGGGCAGGCGATGACGCGCCATCCCCAGACCCTGCCGCCTGGTGCCACTGCGATGGAGGCGCTGCGCCTGATGCAGGATGGCGGCTTCCGCCATGTGCCGCTGGTGCGGGACGGGGAGCTGGTCGGCATCGTCTCGCGCTGGGATTTCCGGGCCATGGAGCATGCCCGCCTCAATGAGGAGAGCGGCTTCTGGGAAGTGCTCCGCTGAATTCCTTCGTCCGGCGGGAAGCGTCCCATGCCGTGGCTTGCGCATCTACAAGTGAAGCGGATGACAGAAATATTGAAATCTCGTGAGGTCTCCACTTGTACCGCGTCCCGCGAATCCCCATCCGATAGGGGGGCATGACGGCGGTCCTTGGGCTTTGGCGGGGCGCCTTGCGTGTCCGGTCTTGGGCAACGGGATCTGCGACAGGAGATGCGTTGTATGCCGGATAGGGTGGCGCAGCATGTGCCCCAGTTCGAGCGGGGCCGGGTGATGGCGGCAGTGGCCGAGATGGCTGATTTCGGCCTTTCGGAACGCATGCGCCTGGATGCAGCGACGCGCGTGTTGCTCACGGCGCGCCGGATGCTCGCGATTGCCCCGCGGGAGGCTGCGGCAGGGGCTGCTTCGGCCGTCGTGCTTCGTGTCGCCCGCGGCTGGGACTCGGCCGCGACGACGGCTGGCGAGCATGTCGAGCATCTGGCACCGACCGAGCTCGACGCCTTCTTGGCCGCTGCGCCGCGCTGGGCCGCGTCCGTTCGCGACGCCGCGCAGGAGACGCGCCGGGCGGCCTGACCGCCCGCGCGCCTGGGCGGCGTTCAGCCGCCGCGCGCTTCTGCGATCAGCGTCTTCATCTTCCGCACTGCGCCGGGCAGGCTATCGAACACGGCCTGGCCGACCAGGAAGTGTCCGATCGACACCTCGGACACTTCCGGGATCCGGGCGATGCCCCCGATCGTCTCATAAGACAAGCCGTGACCGGCATGGACCGCAAGGCCATGCGCGGCGGCCGCGCGCGCACCTTCGGCTAGGCGCGCCAGAAGCGCCGGGCGCGCGGCGGCGGGGGCATCGGCATAGGCGCCGGTGTGCAGTTCGATCGCCTTCGCGCCGAGCCGCGCGGCGGCCGCGATCTGCGCCGCATCGGGCTCGACGAAGATCGAGGTGCGGATGCCGGCGGCGTTCATCCTTCCGATGGCCTCGGCCAGGAAGGGGCCGGCGCGCAGCACATCGAGCCCGCCTTCGGTGGTCAGCTCCTCCCGCTTCTCGGGGACGACGCAGCAATCGGCCGGGCGCAGGCGTTCGGCGAAGGCCACCATCTCCTCGGTCGCAGCCATTTCGAAATTCAACGGCGCGGGGGCGATGGCGGGCCGGATGCGCGTGACGTCATGGTCGCGGATGTGGCGGCGATCCTCGCGCAGATGCAGCGTGATGCCGTCCGCTCCGGCGTCCAGCACCGCCCGCGCGGCGGCCAGCGGGTCCGGGTGCGTGCCGCCGCGTGCGTTCCGCAGCGTGGCCACGTGATCGATGTTGATCGAGAGACGCAGCGGCGTCATGCGGCAAGCCCCTTCGCGCGGTTTCTGGCAATGTCGCCCGCCATGCGGAGCGCGGCGACCAGACTGCCCGGATCGGCGATCCCCCGGCCCGCAATGTCGAGCGCGGTGCCATGGTCCGGGCTGGTGCGCACGATCGAGAGGCCCAGCGTCACATTCACTCCGCCATCCATGTCGAGCGTCTTCACCGGGATCAGCGCCTGATCGTGATACATGCAGAGCGCGCAGTCATAGGTGGCGCGGGCGCGCGGCGTGAACAGGGTGTCCGCTGGCAACGGGCCGCGCGCGGCGATCCCCATCGCGTGGAGCGCGGCGACGGCGGGGGCCACGACCTCGATGTCCTCGCGGCCCATCGTCCCGTCCTCCCCGGCATGCGGGTTGAGGCCGGCGATGACCAGCCGCGGCGCGGCGATGCCGAAATCCCGCGCCAGCGCGGCGGCGACAACGCGGCCCTGGGTGACGATGGCCTCCGTCGTCAGCTCCGCCGCGGCGCGCTTCAGCGACAGATGGATCGTCACCGGCACGACGCGAAGCCCCGGGCAGGCGAGCATCATCACCGGTGGCGTGCCGGTGCCGGCCAACTCGCCCAGGAACTCCGTATGGCCCGGATGCGGGAAGCCGGCGGCGGTCAGCACTGATTTCTGGATCGGGTTGGTGACCACGCCCCCGGCGCGGCCGGCCTTCGCGAAGCCCACCGCCTGCTCGATCGCGGCGATGACGGCCGGCGCATTGGCCGGGTCGAGCCGCCCCGGCACCGCGGGCGCGGCGAGCTTGAGGGGCAGCACCGGGAGGGCATGGGGGAAGGCTGCGATGGCCTGTTCGGGCGCGGCGATCTCGGCGAGCGGCGCGCCCGGCAGCAGGGCGGGGTCGCCGATGAGGAAGAAGGCCGGGCCAGCCGCGCGCATCGCCCGCCAGGCGGCGAGCGTGATATCAGGCCCGATGCCGGCGGGCTCGCCCATGGTGAGCGCAAGGGGGGGGACTGCGACGTCCATAACCACCCTTTCCTCCAGCCACCGCGGCGGCGCAACCGCCAGGCCGGTCAGGGAGCCATGTGGCGGAGGCGGGCGAGCAGCGCATCCACCTCGGCTTCCGTCTGGTAGATGCCGAAGCCGAAGCGCAGCCGCGTGGCGCGGCGGTCGGTGACAATGCCCGCCGCGTCGAGCCGCCCCTGCCAGCCCTCGGCATCGGGCAGGTCGAAGGTGAGGAAATTGCCGCGCCGCGGTTCTTCCAGCGGGACGACGAGTTCCGCGGGATCGAGCCCGGTGCCGGCAAGGCCGGCGACGAAGCGCGCCTGCAGCGCATGGGCATGGTCGCGCACCATTGTGGTGGTCAGCCCTTCCGCCTCGAACCAGCCGAGCGCGGCGGCGAGGCGATAGAGGCCCGAGGGGTCGAAGGTCGCGCCCATGAAGCGCCAGCCATCGGCGGCATAGCCGACCTCGCCTTGCGGCCCCGCCAGCGTGCCGAAGGCGGCGTACCAGCCTGTCGCACGCGGGCGGCTGATCCAGCCGGGTGGGCAATGCAGGAAGCAGCACCCTTCGCCGGCCATCGCGTATTTGTAGCCGCCCGAAGTGTAGAAGACCCGGTCCGCGATCGCCGACAGATCCACCGGCCGCGCCATGAAGCCGTGATAGCCGTCCACCACCAGCACGGCGTCGCCCGCGGCAGCCGCGAGCGGGGCAAGCCCGGCGGCACCGTTCCCCGGCGCGTAGCCGGAACTGAAGAAGACCTCCGACACCCAGATGAGGTCGAAGCCTGCGCCCGCTGCCTCCACCAGGCGGTCGAGGCAGGTGGCGTGCGGTGCGGCGGGGACGCGTGTCACCGCGACGAGCCCTTCCTCCTCCAGCCGGGCGAGCTGGCGGGTCAGGGAATGGAATTCGGCATCCGTGGTCAGGATGCGCGGCGGGCGGTGCGCGGGCAGGCCCGATAGGATCCGCAGGATGAAGTCATGCGTGTTGGGGGCGAAGACCAGCGTGTCTGGGTCGGGCAGCCGCAATTGCCGCGCAACCTTCGCGCGGAGATCGGCCAGCACGGGCCCCAGGATCTCCGCCCATTTGCCGTCCTGCAGCCGTGCGGCCGTGTCCCAGGCGGCGAGCTGCGCCGCGCGCGTCGCATCAGGCCAGGGATGGTGGCTATGGGCGGCGAAGTGCAGCCGGCCGGGCTCGGCCGAGAGGAAGCGGGAGAAATGCGCGCGCAGATCCAGCATGGTTCGGATATGTGAAGTCGCCGCCCGCCCGCCTAGATGGGCGCTGAGCATCTTGGTGGCGGTGCACCCGCTCATCGGTGGGCGCGTGGCACGGGTGGCCGTGCAGGCGTGGCCTATCTGCGCACCGTGCTGGAGAAGCGTTTCTTCGCCGAGCTCGTCAGCGTTCGAGGGATGTTATTGGCCTACCGGCTCCGGACCGCGTGCGCCACGCGGCGCTCAGGTCGCCCAGACGAGATCGCGCCCGGCCGTGAAGGTGATGGAGGCGGCCGAGACGTTCGCGACCAGGCCGAACAGCTCATCGAGGCTGTCGAGGACCCGGTTGGCATTGTTGTCGAAGAAAATGCCTGCGCCGCTGACCCCGCCGACCGTGACGTCCGCTGTGAAATAGGTGCCCTTGGTGAGCTGGACGCGGTCCGTGCCGTCCACGAAGTCGGCGATCACCGCATAGTCCGCATAGCCCGCGTTGCGGCTGTTGCCGTCATCGTAGAAGCGTTGCCGGGCGGTGCCGAGCACGAAGGTGTCCGCCCCATCCCCGCCGATCAGCGTGTCTATCGTGCCGCGGCCTGGCATGCCGATCAGGGCCAGCGGCACGCCGCTGAGCGTGTCGTCGCCGGCGCCGCCCCGCAGCGTATCGCTGCCGTTGGTGCCGTAGATGACCTGCCCCGTGACCGTATCCACGGTGAAGTTGCCCGACATGCCTTCGCCGCCGACCGTACCGGCCACATCCGTGTAGCCATCGGCCAGCACGCCGATCCGGTTGGTCGCGTCCAGCACGCCGCCATCCGGGGCGAAGGCTGTGATCCAGGTACGGCCGCCATCCGCGCTGGAGAGCGCGCCGAAACGGCCCGCCACATCGGTCCACAGATCGGCTAGGTCGAAGCCTTGCACCTGCTTCGAGAAGGTGATGACGACCCGCGCCGTCTCGCCGGAGACGAGGTCGGTGTCGCTCAGCGTGATGGCGGCGACCGTTGGCGGCGCGGCGCCCACATCGGGGGCGAGCATCGCGCTGACATCGAGCCGGCCACCGGTCACCGTTTTCCCATCCAGGGAGGCGGTCGGCGCAGCACTGCCGAGCAGCGCGGCGCGGATCTCGGCGGCGGTGGCGTCCGGGTTGGCGGCGGCGTAGAGCGCGACGGCGCCGGTCACATGCGGCGCGGCCATCGAGGTGCCGGACATGGCACCATAGCGGCCATTGGTCAGCGTCGAGGTGATAAGCTGCCCGGGCGCACCCAGATCGACCGTGACGTCGCCATAGTTGGAGAATCTGGTCAGCTCGCCGGAGCTGGTGGTGGCGGCGACCGCAACCACCGCCTCGTAGCCGGCCGTGGCAACCGTGCTGTAATTGGTTGGGTAGTAACCGAGCAGGTCGTTGTCGTCGCCGATCCCGTCCCGCCCGCCATTGCCTGCCGCGGCAATGAAGAGCTGGCCCTGATTCGCAGCCCGCGCGATGGCGTCCTGCATGGCCTTCGAATAGCTGCCGCCGCCCCAGGAATTGTTGGTGGCGACGAAATCCTGCGGCCCGCCCGCAGCGCCGAGCGCGGTGAAATAGTCCACCGCCTTGATCGCGTTCGAGACCGAGCCCGAGCCGTTCTTGGACAGGAACTTCAGCCCCGCCATCTGAACAGACCAGTTGACCCCCGCCACGCCAACGCCGTTGCCGCCCATCCCGCCGATCGTACCGGCGACATGCGTGCCGTGGTTGTGGTCGTCGAGCGGGTCATTGTCGTTGTTGACCCAGTCCCAGCCCACCAGGTCGTCGCGGTAGCCGTTGCGGTCCTCGTCGAGACCATTCTCCCACCGGGTATCGGCCAGCAGGTCGCCGGCGTCGATCCGCCCATTGGCATTGAGGTCGGAGACGAAGGCGGCATTGGCCGTGCCGTTCAGGTCGCGGAAAGTGATCAGCCCGTCGAGGTCCGTGTCGGCAAGCAGGGCGCGCAGCGTCGTCGGGATCTCGCGCTGATTCAGCCAGACATTCAGGTAGAGATCGGCGTGACGGTAATCGATGCCGGTGTCGATGACGCCGACGACGACGTTCGTCGAGCCGGTGAAGCCGGCTGCCCAGGCTTCACTCGCCTGGCTGCCAAAGGCGTTGATCGGCCCGGTCGCATCGCCATACATCCCCCAGAGGCCGCCACTGGTATAGGCGCTGTCATTGCTGATGGCCTGGATGCCGACGGTCCAGTCTTCTTCGGCGAAGGCGACCTCGGCGCTCTGCTCGAGGAGATCGATCGCCCCCTGCGGCTCCGCGCCGGGTGCGAGCGTGACGCGCAGAAGCGCCCCGATGTCACCGTCTGGCCCCCCATGCGTGCGCAGCAGTTCGGCCGCCTGGCCGCCGGCCGCCGCGATCAATTCGGCCTGTCGGGGCGTGGGCACGCCGGCGTCGAACTGCACCAGCAGCGGCATGTGGATGGCCAAGTCGGGCAGCGCCGACGTGGGCAAATTGGCCAGGGTTGGGGCGCTGCCAGTCTGCGCTGCCTCGTTGTCTTCGGTGCCGAGGGGCTGCCAGTCACCCTTGCCTCGGGCCGCGGTCCAATTCGTCACGCTGCGGAACGACGTCATGTTGCACGGATCCCAGGATCGGCATCACGGCCGCCGGGCGTGCCGGTGGTCGGATCAAGAATGGAGCGCTATCGCCCACTCTTGCGACCGTAAATGACGCACATGTCTAAAAATAGGCACGTATTTGCCTGCGGGTGCGTCTGGTGCCCTGTTCAGGGAATGTCGCGTTGCGGCTCAAGCGGGCGGATCTCGACCCGTGCGAGGCCGCCATTCATCCCGATCTGCCGGGCGCTGTGCGGCGACAGGTCCAGGATGCGTCCCGGCGTGAAGGGGCCGCGATCGGTGATCGTCACGGTCGTGGTTTGGCCGTTGCGCAGGTTCGTCACCACGGCCTGCGTGCCGAGCGGGAGATGCCGGTGCGCTGCCGTGGGCGCGCCCGGGTTGAAGGGCCGCCCATTGGCCATGGGGCGACCGGCAAAGAACTCGGCATCGTAGACAGCCGCCACGCCCCGCTGGACATCGAAGGCTTCGGCGCGAGACGGCAAGACGCCAGCCAGTGCCAGGATAGCGGGTAGGAGGGCCCGTCTGGTTTGGTTCGCAATCATCGGAGGCCCCAATAATGGATGAGATCGAAATGGCAAGCCTTTTTGTCGAGGCGCCATGAATCGGCCTCATTGCCGCTCGGACGAAGCCCGTTCCGCGCTCGAAGAGCTGAGTATTGGAAAAATTCGATGCCGCATCGTGGTGGTCTTAATTGATTTATTTGTGAGGACTTCAATGGAAAAGACCTCAACGTCGATCGCGTCGGGGCCTGCAAGTATCGTGTTTCGTCGCCATGACTGTCGTGCGCCCTTCTGACGCCCCCTCGCCTTCGCTTGATCCAGAGCAAGGACGGCAGGACCTCCCCATGCTGTCCTGCCATGGATGCTTGAGGGCCTCGCCACCTGCCTGCACGACCTGACGGCGATCGGCCCTGGTGGCGTGCCGGCCGTGGCCGCGGCGCTGTTCCTTGCGGGGCTTGCGGGCGGGTTCACCCATTGCGCGGGGATGTGCGCCCCCTTCGTCCTGGCCCAGGCGAGCGCCGCCGCGGCCCGCGGCGGGCGGGGAACGCTGTCCCGTCTCTCCGGCGCGGCGCTGCTGCCCTATCACCTCGGCCGGATGCTGGGCTACGCGATGCTGGGCGCGCTGGCTGGCGGCATGGCCGGGTTGGTCACCCAGGCGAGCGGGCTGCGCTGGCTGCTGGCGGCGCTGCTGCTGGCCGCCGCGGTGCTGATGGCGGCCCAGGCCTCCGCCCGGCTACCCGCTGGCTGGCGCCCGGCCTTCCGATTGGGCCTGCCCGCCTTGCCCGGCCCTGGGGTGCGGCTGGCGGCGTTGGTCGCGGGGCTGATGGCCGAGCCGCGCGGCTGGCGCGGCGTCGGGCTTGGGCTTGCGCTCTCCGCGCTGCCTTGCGGCTTGCTCTACGCGGCGCTGGCCGGGGCGGCAGCGACGGGCTCGGCCTTGGCAGGCGCTATCGCCATGGCCGCCTTCGTCGCCGGCACCGTCCCGGCGCTGCTCGGCGTGGCGCTGATGGGCCGGCTGTTCCTGCGCGGCGCCGGGGCGGGGCTGCGCCTCGTGGGGGCAGCACTCTTTGCGCTGAACAGTGTCGTGCTGGCGGGCATGGCCTGGCGACTGGTGGCCTGACCCGTCTGATCCGGCCGGCGATCCGCCGCGTCGCTACCGCACGATGTCGCGATAGGCGTGCCAGGTGGCGTGGCCGACCAGCGGCAGCACCAGCGCGAGGCCGAGGAAGAAGGGCACCAGCGCCATCGCGGTAAAGACCACGATCAGCCCCGCCCAGAAGGCCATCGCGCGCCAGTTCTCGGACACCGCGCGGATCGAGATGACGATCGCCTCGATTGCGGAGATGTCGCGGTCCACCAGCATCGGGATGGAGACCGCGGAGACGGCGAAGGCGACCGTGGCCAGCGCAAGGCCAATGCCGGTCCCGATGATCAGGAAGGGTAGCAACTGGTCTGAGCGCATCAGCGCCGACGGCAGTTGCTCGATCGAAGGCGAGAAGCCCATGCCGAAGAAGAGCGCGAAGAGCAGCCCGGCCATGCGCACCCAGAAAAGGTTGATGATCAGCAGCACCGCCCCCATCAGCGCCAGTTGCGGCGCGTTGCGCCTGAAGGCGGCGAAGGCGAGCGGCAGGGAAACCGCCTCACCAGCCTCGCGCCGACGGCTGGTTTCGTAGAGTCCCGCAGCAATGACCGGTGCGACCAGGAAGAAGCCCGCGACCGCTGGCAGCACCGCCCAGGCCGCGTTCAGCATGAACAGCAGCAGCACCAGCGCCCAGCCTGCGGCGACGACGGCGCCACCGTAGAAGAAGCCGATATGCGGCGTTGCCATCAAATCGCGCCAGCCGCTTTCAAGCCAGCGCCAGGGGCGGTCATTCGGCACCAGCTCGATGCGGATCGCGTTGGCGTGTGGCGCAGTTTCTGTCGTTTCACGCATGTGGCGAACACCCTCCCTTGGCGCGCAGCCCGCCTGCGCAGACTAGGGGCAGCGCGCCGCAGCGCGACTTGATCTCCATCAAGGACGGTTCCCGTTTGGGAGGGTTTCCTGTTCGCACGTGCCGGTTGGTTCGCGACCTCGGGCGCGCGGAGGGGAGAGCCGACCTGATGTCTGCAACCAGCTTTGCCGCAGGCCTGGTGGGATCCGCCGTGGATTCGCGCAGCGCCGTGCGGAGCGACGTATATGTGGAGGCGCCGATCCGCGCCTTCGCCATCGCCACTGTCTTCTGGGGCGTGGTTGGCTTCCTGATGGGCGTGCTGATCGCCTCGCAGCTGGCCTGGCCGCTGCTCAACCTTGATCTCGAATGGACCACCTTCGGGCGGCTGCGCCCTGTGCACACCAGCGCGGTGATCTTCGCCTTTGGCGGCAACGCGCTGTTCTGCACCAGCCTCTACATCGTCCAGCGCACCTGCCGCGCGCGGCTGTTCGGCGGCGAGCCGATGGGCTGGTTCCTGTTCTGGGGCTACCAGTTCGTCATCGTCTCGGCGGCGCTTGGCTATGTGCTCGGTGTCACGCAGGGCAAGGAATACGCCGAGCCTGAGTGGTATGTGGATCTGTGGCTGACCGTGGTGTGGGTGCACTACCTGGTCGCCTTCGGCGGTACGATCCTCCGCCGAGAGGAGCCACATATCTACGTCGCGAACTGGTTTTTCCTGGCCTTCATCGTGACGGTCGCCATGCTGCATATCGGCAATAACCTGGCGCTGCCGATCACGCTCGGTCATTCCAAAAGCTACGGCCTGGCATCGGGCGTGCAGGATGCGATGATCCAGTGGTGGTACGGCCACAATGCGGTGGGCTTCTTCCTGACCGCAGGCTTCCTTGGGATGATGTACTACTTCATCCCGAAGCAGGCGGAGCGGCCGATCTACTCCTACCGCCTGTCCATCGTGCATTTCTGGTCGCTGATCTTCCTCTACATCTGGGCGGGTCCGCACCACCTGCACTACACCGCGCTGCCGGACTGGGCGCAGACGCTCGGCATGGTGTTTTCGATCATGCTGTGGATGCCGTCCTGGGGCGGGATGATCAACGGCGTGATGACGCTGTCGGGTGCGTGGGACAAGCTGCGCACCAATCCAGGCCTGCGCTTCTCCGTCACCTCGCTCGGCTTCTACGGGATGTCGACCTTCGAGGGGCCGGTGATGTCCATCAAGGCGGTCAATTCCCTCAGCCACTACACCGACTGGACGATCGGCCATGTACATTCAGGCGCGATGGGCTGGGTCGGCTTCGTCACCTTCGGCGCGCTCTACTGGCTGATCCCGAAGCTCTGGGCGAAGAAGGGGATGTACAGCGAGCGGCTGATCTCCTGGCATTTCTGGATCGCGACGCTCGGCATCGTTCTCTACATCACCGCGATGTGGGTGTCGGGCATCCTGCAGGGCCTGATGTGGCGCGCCTACGACGAGAACGGCTTCCTGCAATACGCCTTCATCGAGACCGTCGCCGCCATGTACCCCTATTACGTGATCCGCGTGATGGGCGGCCTGCTCTACCTGGCTGGCGCGCTGCTCATGGTCTGGAATGTGTGGATGACCGTCAACCGCGGCGAGCAGGCGGAGGCGGTCGTAACGCCTGTCCCCGCCAGCGCCGTGCCGGCCCCGGCCGAGTGAGGAGGGCAGCGCGATGAAGTGGTTCAATCACGGCCTGATCGAGCGGAACCTGATCCTGATGGGCGTGCTGACGCTCATCACGGTCTCGATCGGTGGCCTTGCGCAGATCGTCCCGCTGTTCACGGTGGCGTCCACCATCGAGCGCGTGCAGGGCATCCGTCCTTACACGCCACTCGAGCTCGCCGGACGCAACATCTACATCCGGGAGGGCTGCTACACCTGCCACAGCCAGATGGTGCGCCCCTTCCGCGACGAGTTGGAACGCTACGGCCATTTCAGCCTGGCGGCGGAGAGCATGTACGACCATCCCTTCCAATGGGGATCGAAGCGCACGGGCCCCGACCTTGCGCGCGTCGGCGGCCGTTATTCGGATGACTGGCACGCGGCGCATCTGCGCTCCCCGCGTGCGGTGGTGCCGGACAGCATCATGCCACCCTACGCCTTCCTCGATCGTCCGCTGAACTACCGCGACATCGAGCAGCACCTGCGCGCCCAACGGGCCATCGGCGTTCCCTACACGGACGAAATGATCGCCCATGCCCGCGCGGACCTCGAGGCGCAGGCGCGCCCCGAGCGTGACGCCGGCGCCTTCCAGGGCCGCTATGCCCGCGCTCGCCAGGCGGCCTTCGACGGTGACCCGGACCGGATCACGGAGATGGATGCGCTGGTCGCCTATATGCAGATGCTCGGCACGCTCGTGGACTTCCGCGACGTGACGCCTGCGCAGCTGCGCCAGCAATGAGGGCGGCGATGATCGACACGCTGGCCTCCCTGCAATCCACGCTCTCCACGCTGTGGGTGGTGTGGTTCTTCGTCCTGTTCACCGGGATCATCCTCTACGTGATGTCCCCCTGGCGGAAGCGCGGCTACGAGCAGGCGGGCGACATCCCGCTGCGTGACGAGCCCCCGGCTTCTGGCCGGCGCTGAGGAGCAGCACCGATGCCGACCAAGATCGAGAAAGACAGCCTTACCGGCACCGATACCACCGGCCATGAATGGGACGGGCTGAAGGAGCTGAACACGCCACTGCCGAAGTGGTGGCTCTATCTCCTTTACGCGACTATTGCCTTCTCGGCGGTCTGGGTCGTGCTCTACCCGGCCTTCCCCTTCAAGGGTTGGACCGGCCTCACGGGTTGGGTTGCGCGGGAGGCGGTGGTGCAGGATGTCGCTGCGGCGAATGCCCGCATGGCGCCGATGATGAACCGCATCCGAGAGGCAACGCCGCAGGACATTGCAGCAGATGCGCAGTTGCGCGCCTTCGCCATGGCCGGCGGGCGCATCGCCTTCGCCAACAACTGCGCTGGCTGCCACGGCGCGGGCGGGCAGGGCGCGCCGGGTGGCTTCCCGAGCCTGGTGGATGACGACTGGATCTGGGGCGGCACGCATGACGCGATCCGCGCCACCATCCAACATGGCATCCGCGCGGGAGAGAGCGACGAGGAGCGCACCACCATCATGCCGCGCTTCGTCGCCGACGGCGTGCTGACACTCGCACAGGCCTCCGACGCCGCGGAGTTCGTGCTGTCCCTCTCGGGCCGCGCCACCGATGCCGCCGCGGTGGAGCGCGGCAAGCCGCTTTATGCGGAGAACTGCGCCTCCTGCCACGGCGATGCCGGGGAGGGGAACCGCGATGTCGGCGCACCGCGGCTGAACGACCGGGTCTGGCTGCATGCGTCCGACCGGGCGTCCATCGCGCGCTACATCGCCAATCCGCGGCTGGGCGTGATGCCGTCCTGGGGCGGTCGCCTCGACCCAGCCACCGTCAACATGCTGACCGTCTACGTCCACGCCCTGGGCGGCGGTGAGAACTGACGGGCGTTGTGGGGTGGAGGCATCTCCTTCCCGCATGACCGCATCGGTCTGGGGAGACCGCGCAGATGAACCAGGTCACCGCGAAGGAGAGGCTGAAGCCCATGGGCGCCGGCGTTCCCGCGGCTGACCAGCCGCTTTATGCGAACCGCCAGAAGGTCTATCCGAAGGCAGTGTCCGGCACGGTTCGGCGCACCAAATGGGCGGTGCTGATCCTCTGCCTTGCGCTCTACTACCTCGTGCCCTGGATCCGCTGGGATCGCGGGCCTGACCATCCTTCGCAGGCCGTGCTCGTCGATATCGCCAATGGCCGGCTGTATTTCTTCTTCTTCGAGATCTGGCCGCAGGAGGTCTACTTCCTGACCGGCCTGCTGGTGCTCGGCGCCATCGGGCTCTTCGCGGCGACCAGCCTGTTCGGCCGCGTCTGGTGCGGCTTTGCCTGCCCGCAGACGGTCTGGACCGATCTGTTCATGTGGGTGGAACGCCTGATCCAGGGCGACCGCAATGAGCGGATCAAGCTCGACAAGGCGCCCTGGAGTGCCGCGAAGTGGCGCAAGAAGGCGCTGACGCATGCCGCCTGGGTCGTGATCGCCGCAGCGACGGGCGGTGCCTGGATCATGTATTTCCAGGATGCACCGACGGTCCTGGTCGAGCTGTTCACCGGCGCGGCGAGCCTTGAGGTCTATGTCTTCTTCGGCCTCTTCACCTTCTCCACCTACCTCCTGGCCGGTTGGGCGCGTGAGCAGGTCTGCACCTATATGTGCCCCTGGCCGCGCTTCCAGGCCGCGATGCTGGATGAAAGCTCGCTCGTCGTCTCCTACCGCGCCTGGCGCGGGGAGCCGCGGGGCAAGCTGAAGGAAGCCGGCCATGGCGATTGCGTGGACTGCAACGCCTGCGTCCATGTCTGCCCGACAGGGATCGACATCCGTGACGGCCAGCAGCTGGAATGCATCGGCTGCGGGCTCTGCATCGATGCCTGCGACGACATCATGGCGAAGCTCGGCAAGCCGCAGGGCCTGATCGCCTTCGAGACGCTGAAGAACATCGCCGCCGCCGAGGATACGACCAAGGCGATGACGCCCTGCGCCGCGCGCACCACGGCGGGCATGGCCGCGCGCAGCACGCCGCGCTTCGTCCGTCCTCGGACCCTCATCTATGGCGGCGTGCTAGCTGCGGTGATGGCGGTGATGCTCGGCGCCTGGCTGCTGCGGCAGGAAGTGACGCTCGCCATCCTGCGTGACCGCGCGCCAATGTTTGTCGAACTCTCGGATGGCGGCATCCGCAATGCCTATACGCTGAAGATCGCCAACAAGACGCGTGAGGCGGGCGCGCTGACGCTGCTGCTCGAAAGTCGCGCACCGCTGACGCTGACGATCCAGGAGGCCGAGGCGATCGGCCCGAACCGCTACCGCGTGACGACGCGCAGCGATGGCATCACGCAGTGGCGCGCCTTGGCGACCCTGCCGCCCGGCCAGCCAACACGCGAATCCACACCTGTCACCTTCCGCCTGCTCGATGCGCGTGGCCGTACGGTCGCGCGCAGCGACAGCGTCTTCCTGGGGCCGCACTGACATGAGCGAGACCCGCCTTCCGCGCCGCGCCGATTTCGATCCGCAGCGCAGCACCTGGATCCCCTGGGTCTTCGTCGGTGGCATGGCGCTCGTCGTGCTGGTCAATCTGGTGCTGGTCTATGCGGCGCTCTCGACCTTCACCGGCGTGACCACCGGCCAATCCTATGACCGCGGCCGCAGCTACAATCAGGTCCTGACCGAGGCCGCGCGCCAGGACGCGCTGGGCTGGGCTGCGCAGGTCACGCTGGATGGCCGGGTGCTGACGGTCACCGTTCGCGACCGCGATGGTCTGCCGCTCGGCGGACGGATCGAGGGCTTGCTGCTGCGCCCGCTGGAAGGGGCGGAGTTGCGGCTCGATTTCGCCGCTGCCGGGCCGGGCCGCTTCATCGCCTTCGCCGACCTTCCCGCCGCCGGGCAATGGGAGGCGCGGCTGACGCTGACCGGCGCGCGCGATCAGCGCCTCGACATCCGCCAGCGCCTGGTTGTGCCATGACCATCACCGCCGGCTTTCCCGATGGTCTGGCACCGGGCACGCCGGCGCTCTCGCGTGCCGCCTGTGCCCATTGCGGCGCGGCGCTGGCGCCGGGCCAGGGCGAGTTCTGCTGCACGGGCTGTGCCGGCGCGCATGCGCTGGTGCGCGGGCTCGGGCTCGATGCCTTCTATCGCCGTCAGGCAACCGCTTCCGGCACGCTGCGCCCGCCGGAGGTGGTGACGACCGACTTCGCCCCGCATGCGCGCGCGGCGGGACGCGGGACGATGGAGCTCGACCTGATCGTCTCCGGCCTCACCTGCGGCGCCTGTATCTGGCTGGTGGAACAGGCGCTGGCGGCCGAGCCCGATGTGGTGCGCGCGCGGGCGAGCCTTTCCTCACGACGGCTCTCCATCGCCTGGCGCGGCGATGCGGCGCGGGCACGCGACCTGGCGGGGCTGATCGCGCGGCTCGGTTTTCGCGTCGCGCCCTGGTCGCCCGCCTGCCTGCGCGCGACCGAGGATGCGGAAGGCCGCGCATTGATCCGCTCGCTTGGTATCGCCGCCTTCGGCTCGATGAATGTGATGCTGGTCTCGATCGCCGTCTGGGTCGGCACGGACATGGACCCGGCGACACGGCACATGATGCACTGGCTGGCGGCGCTGATCGGCCTGCCGACGGTGCTGGTGGCGGGGATGCCCTTCTATCGCTCGGCCTGGGCGGCGATCCGCGCGGGGCGGGTCAACATGGACCTCGCCATCTCTATCGGCGTGCTGATGACCACGTTGATGTCGCTGTCGGAGACGCTGCGGAACGGCGACTACACCTGGTTCGACGGCGCGACATCGCTGCTTGCGCTGCTGCTCGCGGGCCGCGTGCTGGACCGCGCGATGCGCCGGCGCGCGCGGCAGGCGGTGGCGGAGCTGCTGGCGCTGCAGGAGGGCACTGTGGCGCTCCGCCTGCCCGATGGCACGACACGTCAGGTGCCAGCGGAGAACGTCAAGGCTGGCGATCATGTGCTGGTTGCCGCCGGCGAAAGGCTGCGCCTTGACGGCATCGCGGAGGAGGCGGTGCTGCTCGACACCTCCGCGACCACGGGCGAAAGCCTGCCGCGCGAGCTGACGCCGGGCGAGGCGCTGCTGGCTGGCGCCGTGAATATGGGCCAGCCCTTCGTGATGCGTGTCACGGCTGCCGCGCGCGACGGCTCCCTCGCGCAGCTGGCGCGGCTGCTGGAAAAGGCGGAGCAGGGGCGCGGTCGCTTCGTCTCCGTGGCCGATAAGGCGGCACGGGCCTATGTGCCGGTCGTGCTGGTCGTCGCGGCGGCGACCTTCCTCGGCTGGTGGCTCTGGGTGGGGGTGGCGTGGCAGGCGGCGCTGTTGCCGGCGGTCGCGGCGTTGATCGTCACCTGCCCCTGCGGCCTGGCGATCGCCGTGCCCGCCGTGCAGGTTGCGGCTGTTGGCGCGCTGTTCCGCAAGGGCGTGCTGGTCGCCTCATCGACCGCGCTGGAGCGCTTGGCGAGTGCCGATCACGCCCTGCTCGACAAGACCGGTACGCTGACCGAAGGCCGGCCGGAGTTGATCGGGGACGAGACCCTCGACCCCGAAATCCTGCGCGAGGCCGCGGCGATGGCGCGCGCCAGCCGCCACCCGCTGGCACAGGCGCTGGTGCGCGCCTGCCCGGATGCGCCGGTGCTGGACGGCGTACAGGAAATCCCGGGCAGGGGGCTGGTGCGCGGCGCGCTCCGCCTCGGTAGCCCTGCCTTCTGCGGCGTGGCCGAGGATCCGGGCTTCGGCATGGTGCTGGCCTTCTGTGTCGCCGACGAACCGCCCGTGATCTTCCGCTTCGCGGATCGGCTCCGCGCAGATGCCAGGCAGGCGGTCGCGCAGTTGCACAGCCTCGGCCTCGGCACGGAGCTGCTCTCGGGTGACGGGGCGGGCGCGGTCGAGGCTGCGGCGGCGGCAACGGGGATCGGGCCCTGGCAGGCGCGCGCGACCCCGGCCGAGAAGGCCGCGCGGGTCGAGGTGCTGCGCGCCGCGGGGCGGCATCCGCTGATGGTGGGCGATGGCATCAACGACGCCGCCGCGCTCAGCCTGGCGCATGTTTCTGTCAGCCCAGGCTCGGGCACGGATCTGGCGCAGGCGGCGTCTGACATCGTGCTGCGCGCGGAGGCGCTGACGGCGCTGCCGCTGGCGGTGCGCGTCGCGCGGCGGGCGCAGACGCTGGCGCGGCAGAACATTGCCTTCAGCCTGATCTACAATGTCGTCGCCGTGCCGATGGCCGTGCTCGGCTTCGTCACGCCGCTGATCGCGGCGCTGGTGATGGCCAGCTCCTCGATCGTCGTGATCCTGAACGCGCTGCGCGCAGGCCAGGAGGCCGAGGCATGAACGCGCTGGTGTTCCTCGTGCCGGCGGCACTGGGCCTTGGCCTGCTGGGCCTCGCACTGTTCCTCTGGACGCTGCGATCGCGCCAGTACGATGACCTGGAGGGGGCGGCGAGCCGCATCCTCTTCGACGATCTGCCCCCCCAACCGCCACGACAGGAAGGCAAGCCATGATCTATTTCACTCTCTTTGGCGCGATCCTTGCGATCATCGGCCTCGCGGCGATTTCGGTTGCTGAGGAAATCGGGCTGATGCTGTTCGGCTATGGCCTGTTCGGCTTCGGCGTGCTGTTCGCGCTGTTCCTGGTGAAGCGCCACTTCGACCATGTGGATGGCATCGCCCGGCCCTGAGGCTGCATTGGCCGGGACGTCCCGCGCTTGTGCGGTGCGTCCCGTGTGCGTTGCGTTGCGCGCATGGGGCTGTGACGCTTTCAGCCCATAACCAGAACCGGAGACCGCCATGCGCCCCTACCGCCTCCTTCTCGTCGCCGCCTGTCTCGCGCCCGGCCTTGCCGTCGCGCAGCAGCCTGCCGTTGTCGCCACGACCACCGAGCGCACCGCGATTGTCGAGACGGTGAACATGACCGAACGCTCGGTCCTGCTGCGCGGTGATGCGGGCGCGCAGAGCGGCGTCCTCGCCACGGTCCGCGTCGGGCCGGAGGTGCGTAACCTCGGCCAGATCCGCCCGGGCGACCGGGTCGTGATCTCAGTCACCGATGCAATCGCGGCATCCTTCGCCCGGGCCGATGACGGCGCGGCGGCAGAGGGCACCGCGGTGGTCGCGGCCCGGGCGCCGGAAGGCGCGCGGCCGGGCGTCAGCTTCGGCGAGGCGAAGCGCGTCCGTGTTCGCATCGAGGGGATCGACCTCGGTCTCAACACCGTCACCTTCACCACGCCGGAGAATGAGCGCCGCACGGTGCGGGTGCAGGACCCGCGCATGCGCCAGTTCATGCGCACGCTCTCGCCCGGCAACCTCGTGGATGTGGTGTTCGTCGAGACGGTGTCGCTGCGCGTCCTGCCGCCAGGCTGACCCTGCGCGATGGCGCCGCGGTCCGCCGCGGCGCCAGAAAGGGCAGTGGCTCACTCGGGCACCGGGGAGATCTCCTGCTTCAGGCTGCGCAGCGCGAAGCTCGTGCGGGTATGGCGCACGCCGGGTAGGCGATAGAGCCTGTCGCGCAGCAGCCGCTCATAGCCCGCCGTGCCGCCGACCGCGGCCTTGATCACATAATCGTATTCGCCGGTGACGAGGTGGCATTCCAGGATCTCGGGGATGTCCTTCACGGCTGCCTCGAAGCGCTGCAACTGCGCCTCGTCGTGGCGCTCCATCATCACCTCGATGAAGACGGTGTCGGGCAACCCGAGGGCCGCCTGGTCCAGCACCGCGGCATAGCCCTTGATGATGCCCCCCTGCTCCAGCCGCTTCACCCGCGTCCAGCAGGGAGAGGGCGACAGGCCGACCTGCTCGGCCAGTTCCGCATTGGTCAGGCGGCCCTGGTGCGACAGGGCCCGCAGGATCTTCTTGTCGATCGCGTCCATGGCGGAATCCCCTTCCGTTCTTTCGGCGCTGCACAACAGATTACGGAAGCATCCTCTGGCCAGGCCAGCGCATCCTTCGCATAGTCGGGGAAGTGATTCCGGGAGACGTCGGATGGGCAGCCTGCAGCGGCCCGCAGCCTCGCTCGAGGACAAGTGGGATGCCGCCGGTGCGCCGGTGGTGCTTTCCGGCATCCAGGCGCTGGTGCGCCTGCCGCTGCTGCGGCGGCAGCTGGATGCGGCGCTCGGCTGGAATACGGCCGGCTTCATCAGCGGCTATCGTGGCTCGCCCATCGGCGGCTACGACCAGCTGCTGCTGAAGGAAGCCGCGCGGCTGACGGCGGCCGATATCGTCTTCCGCCCCGGTCTGAACGAGGATCTGGCCGCGACGGCGGTGTGGGGCACGCAGCAGGTGCCGCTTTCGCCCGGCGCGCGGCATGAGGGCGTCTTCGGCATTTGGTACGGCAAGGGGCCGGGTACGGATCGCAGCGGCGACGTGCTGCGCCACGCCAACTCCGCCGGCAGCTCGCCCAAGGGTGGCGTGCTGGCGCTGTCGGGTGATGACCCGGCGGCCAAATCCTCCACCATCACCTCCGGCTGCGAGGTCAGCTTCCAGGACCTCGAGATTCCGCTGCTGGACCCGGCCGAGGTGGCGGAGGTGTTGGAGTACGGCGTGAAGGGCCTGGCCCTCAGCCGCTTTGCCGGCACCTGGGCGGCGATGAAATGCATCGCGGAGACGATGGACGCCTCCGCGACGCTCAGCGTGGACATGGCGGCCTATGCGACCGTCGCGCCGCGCTTCGACATGCCGCAGGAAGGGGTGCATCTGCGCATCCCCGACACCGCGGTGGCGCAGGAGAAGCGGCTGCGCCAGGTGAAGCTGCCGGCCGCCATCGCCTTCGCGCGCGCCAATGGCCTGGATCGGCTGGTGGTGGATGCGCCGCAAGCGCGCTTCGGCATTGCGGTGCGGGGCAAGGCCTTCGCGACGCTGCGCCAGGCGCTGGCCGATGCCGGCATCTCGCCCGACTTCGCGCGCGACAATGGCATGCGCATCTGGAAGGTGGGGCTGGCCTGGCCGCTGGATGCCGAAGGCGCACGTGCTTTCGCAGAGGGGCTTGAGGAGGTGCTGGTCGTCGAGGATCGCCGCGCCTTCCTGGAGCCGCAGCTGAAGGACGCGCTGTACCCGCTGGCCGATCGCCCGCGTATCACGGGCAAGCGGGATGAGCGCGGCGCGCCGCTGCTGTCCGAACTCGGCGAGTTGGACTCCGGGCAGATCCTGCGCGCGCTCGCGCGCCGCCTGCCCGCCGCGCTACGCACGGAGGCGCTGTCGGCCCGACTGCAGGAGCTGGAGGCGCTGGACGCCGCTGCCGCCGAGCCGCTGGTCGCGCGCGATCCCTTCTACTGCCCGGGCTGCCCGCACAACACGAGCACGCGCGTGCCGGAGGGCTCGCGCGGCATGGCTGGCATCGGCTGCCACTGGCTCGTGACCAAGATGCCAGAGCGCAACAGCACCGCCTTCACCCAGATGGGCGGGGAGGGCGCGTCCTGGCTCGGCATCGCGCCCTTCACCGACGAGAAGCACGTCTTCGTCAATATCGGCGACGGCACCTGGGCGCATTCGGGCAGCCTGGCGCTGCGCGCGGCCGTCGCGGCCAAGGCGAATGTCACCTACAAGGTGCTGGTGAACTCGGCCGTCGCGATGACCGGCGGCCAGGCGGTGGAAGGCGATCCGGGCGTCGTGCGCATCGCCGCCCAGATCCGGGCCGAGGGTGTCGACCGTATCGCCATCGTCGGGGACGACCCCGACCGGCATCGCGATGACCCGCTGGTGCCCGGCGGCGTCACCTTCCATCCGCGCGCGGAGCTCGATGCGGTGCAGCGAACGCTGCGCGAGGCGCCGGGCGTCAGCGCGCTGATCTATGACCAGGAATGCGCCACCGAACGCCGGCGCAAGCGCAAGCGCGGCACGGCGGCGCAGGCTGAGCGCCGCGCTGTGATCAACCCGCGCGTCTGCGAGGATTGCGGCGAATGCTCTCGCGTCTCCAACTGCATCGCGGTGGAGCCGCTGGCCACGCCCTGGGGCCGCAAGCGGAAGATCGAGCAATCCGCCTGCAACCAGGATCTGTCCTGCGTGCAGGGTTTCTGCCCGTCCTTCGTCACGCTGCTGGGGGCGGAGCCGACGAAGCCCAAGGGTGTGGTGGCGCCCGATGGCAGCTTGCCCGATCCCGTCCTGCCAGAGCCGGTGGATGGGCGAGCGTGGAACATCCTCGTCGCCGGCATTGGCGGGCAAGGGGTGACGGCGCTCGGTGCGATCCTGGCCATGGCTGCGCATATCGATGGCCGCCCGAGCCGGTCCGTGGACACGCTCGGCTTCGCGCAGAAGGGCGGCGGCGTCTATGTGCAGCTGCGCATCGGCCGCCAGGGCACGGAGGAGGCGACGATCCCCAATCCGCGCATCGGTGCGGGCCAGGCGGATGTGCTGATCGCCTCCGACATGGTCGTCGCGCATGGGCGCAATGCGCGGCCGCTGCTAGGTGCTCGGCGCAGCGCTGCGATCGTCAATGCCGATCTGGCGCCCACCGCCGCCTTCGTGCGCGACACGGCGATGCGCTACGACACCGCAGCGATGCTGACGAGCCTTCGCACCGCGTGCCGGGAGCTGCATCCCGTCCATGCCTCCGCAGAGGTGATGCAGGCGATTGGCGATGCGATCCACCTCAACATCTGGCTGCTGGGCCTCGCTTTTCAGCGCGGGCTGATCCCCGTGGCGGGCGCGGCGATCGAGCAGGCGATCCGTCTCAACGGCGCTCAGGTGGAGCGGAACCTCGCGGCCTTTGCGCTCGGCCGCCGCGCCGCGCTGGAGGGGCGGGAGGCCGAGCCTCCGCGGCCGGAGACGCTGGAGGAGCAGGTTGCGCGCTGCGTCGCCGATCTCACGGATTACCAGGATGCGCGCTATGCCAGGGCCTATGCCGACTTCGTCGCGCAGGTCCGCGTAGCGGAAGCGCCGCTCGGTGAGGAGCGCCTGACGCGTGCGGTGGCGACGCAGTTGCACCGCCTCATGGCCTTCAAGGACGAGTATGAGGTCGCCCGCCTGCACAGCCTGCCGGACTGGCAGGCGCAGTTGGCGCGCGATTTTTCCTCTGTCGCCCGGATCGAGCTGAACCTCGCCCCGCCAATGCTGTCGAAGACCGACCCGAACACCGGCCTGCCAGCGAAACGCCGCTTCGGGCCGTGGATGCTGCGCGCCATGGGCTGGCTGCGGCATGGCAAGGTGCTGCGCTTCACCCCGCTCGATCCCTTCGGGCGGACCGAGGAGCGGCGGATGGAACGCGCGCTGATCGCGGAGTACCGCGCGGCGATCGAGGGGTTCTTGCCGCAGCTCACAGCCACGAACCATGCCGCGCTCTGCGACTGGGCCGAGGCGGCCGCCGGCATCAAGGGCTTCGGCCCGATCAAGGCGCGCAATGTCGCGCGCACCCGCTCGCGCTGGCGGGAGATCGAGGCGGCGCTGTAATCTTCGCGCGCCAGCTTCCGGCAGCTTGTCGCGCCCCCACCCCGACCCTCCCCCGCTGCGCGGGAGAGGGAGCCGGTTGCGCCCTTCGTCCCCTCTCCCGCATCGCAGGGGAGGGGTGGCGAGCGGAGCGAGGGCGGGTGGGGGCGCGACCGGCCTGCCCAAGACCTGAGGAACCGCCATGCCGCTCGACGAGGCCGTCTTCGACCTGCCGGAGGCCACGCGCGAATTGCGCGATGTCGCATTGGCTTTCGCGCGGCAGAAAATCGCGCCCCACGCCCAGGAATGGGACGAGGCGCGGCATCTGCCGGTGGATGTCCTGCGGGAGGCCGCTGGCCTCGGGATGGCCGCGCTCTATGTGCGGGAGGAGAGCGGTGGGGCCGGGCTCTCGCGGCTCGACGCGGCGGTGGTGTTCGAGGCGCTGGCGACGGGCTGCCCGACCATCTCCGCCTTCCTGTCCATCCACAACATGGTCGCCTGGATGATCGATCGCTTCGGCTCCGACGCGCAGCGAACAGCGTGGCTGCCGAGCCTGATCTCCATGGAGAAGATCGCCAGCTACTGCCTGACCGAGCCTGGCGCGGGCAGCGATGCGGCCGCGCTCTCGACCCGCGCCGAGCGGGACAATGAAGGCTATGTGCTGAATGGCGTGAAACAGTTCATCAGCGGTGCGGGCGTGTCGGACCTCTATCTGACCATGGTCCGCACCGGCGGGCCGGGAGCGTCCGGCATCTCGGCGCTGTTGGTGCCGAAGGACACGCCGGGCCTCTCCTTCGGCGCGAATGAGCGAAAAATGGGCTGGAACGCCCAGCCGACGCGGCAGGTGATTTTCGAGGAGGCGCGCGTCAACGCCGCCGCGCTGCTCGGGGAGGAGGGCCAGGGGTTTCGCTTCGCCATGGCGGGGCTCGATGGCGGGCGGCTCAACATCGGCGCCTGCTCGCTCGGCGGCGCGCAGCGCGCGCTCGAGATCGCGCTGGCCTATGTGCAGGAGCGAACAGCCTTCGGGCAGAGCGTCGGAAAATTCCAGGCAACGCAGTTTCGCCTCGCCGACATGGCGACCGAGCTGGAAGCCGCGCGCACGCTGCTGTGGCGCGCCTGCGCGAAGCTGGATGCGAAGGCGCCCGACGCCACCGCCTTCTGCGCCATGGCCAAGCGCTTCGCCACCGACACGGGCTTCCGCGTGGCGGATGAGGCGCTGCAGCTGCTCGGCGGCTATGGCTACCTTGCGGATTACGGCGTGGAGAAGATCGTGCGCGACCTCCGCGTCCATCGCATCCTGGAAGGCACGAATGAGATCATGCGGCTGATCATCGCGCGGCAGATGCTCGGGCGGTGAGGCGCTCCGCTACGGGGGCTGGACCCCGCGCCGCGTGGGGGGCAGCCTTTGCCTTCTGACCTCGCAACCGGATGCTGACTGCCATGCCGAGCCGTGACGCTGCGATCGCGCGCGCCCTGACTTTCTTCGACCAGGGCGGCTTCCAGGACCTGCTGGGGCGGCTTGTCGCCATCCCCTCCACCTCGCAGGAGCCGGAAGGCGCCCCGGCGCTCACGCGCTATCTTGAAGATGGCATCCGCCCCTGGCTTGCGCGCCTTGGCTTCGAGGCGCGGATTCATCCGAACCCAGAGCCCGGCTTTGGCCCCATCCTGGTCGCGACCCGCATCGAGGATCCTGCGCTGCCGACCGCGCTGCTCTATGGCCATGGCGATACGGTGCGCGGGTTGGAGGACCAGTGGCATGGGGGCCTCAAGCCCTGGGTGGTCACCGATGCGGGGGATCGCTGGTACGGCCGCGGCACCGCCGACAATAAGGGCCAGCACGCCATCAACCTGGCGGCACTCGAGGCCGTGCTGGCGGAGCGCTGCGGCAAGCTCGGCGCCAACGTCAAGCTGGTGCTGGAAATGGCGGAGGAACGCGGCTCGAAGGGGCTCGCGGCCTTCGTGGCGGCGCATCGCGCGGAACTCGCCGCCGATGCGCTGATCGCCTCCGACGGGCCGCGCGTCGAGCCGGGGCTGGCCACGATTGCCACCGGCACGCGCGGCACCTTCCATTTCGACCTTGTCGTGAAGCTGCGCGAGGGCGGCGTGCATTCGGGCCATTGGGGCGGGCTGACGCGCGACCCGGCGATCCTGCTGTCCCACGCCATCGCCGCCATCGCCGACCGGGACGGGCGCATCCTGGTGCGCGATTGGCTGCCCGCAGGCGGCGTGCCGGCGCCGGTGCGTGCCGTGCTGGATGGCTGCCCCGTCGGTGGCGGCGAAGGGGCTGCGACCATTGACGCCGGCTGGGGCGAGCCGGGGCTGACGGCGGCCGAGAAGATCTATGGCTGGAACAGCTTCATCGTGCTGGCGATGGTCGCCGGCCGGCCGGAGAACCCGGTGAATGCGGTCGCGCCGGAAGCGCGTGCGCATTGCCAGATCCGCTACACGGTGGACACCGACCCCGCCCGCTTCGCGCCGGCGCTGCGCGCGTATCTGGATGCGCTGGGCATGGGCTTCGTCGCGATTGAGAACGCCGCGGTGCGCATGGCCGCGAGCCGCACCGCGCCCGACCACGCTTGGGTGCGTTGGGCCCAGGCCAGCATGGAGAAAAGCCTGGGCGAGCGCGTGCAGGTGATCCCGAATTCCTCGGGCGGGCTGCCGGGCGATGTCTTCGTGGATCACCTTGGCGTGCCGCTGGTCTGGGTGCCGCACAGCTACAATGGCTGCAAGCAGCACGGGCCGGATGAGCACCTGCTCAAATCCACTGCTCGCGCCGGCATCGCGGCCTTCGCCGGGCTGTGGTGGGACCTCGGCGAGCCCGGGACGCCGCCCCGGGGATAAGGGCGGGCGCAGGGCGAGCTAGCAGATGAGTAACCGGTAACGTTACCTTTCCTCACCTGCGGAGACGCGGAGCGCAATCGGCGCGTTGCATGGGGGCTCCATGCTGCATCCATCGCCGGATCGGACCGGCTGAAGGAGAGACCGATGAAGACCTCCCGCATCGCCCTGCTCGCCGGGGCCGCCTTGATCGTGGCCGGCGCCACAACGCTCACCTATCCCGCCCTGGCGCAGGGCAGCCACCACCGCGGCGGCGCAGGCGGCTTCGCCGCCGGCGAAGCCTTCGCGCGGGCAGATGCCAATAATGACGGCCGCGTGACGCTGGAGGAAGGCCGCGCTTGGCTCGCCGCACGCTTTGCCGAGGTGGATGCGAACCGCGATGGCGGCGTCACCTTCGAGGAGATGCGGGCCTATGCCCGCAGCCGCATGGGCGACCGTCAGCCGCCCGCCGAGGCCGAGGCCCGCATGGAGCAGCGCGGCCAGGCGATGTTCCGCGCCTTCGACGCCAATGGCGATGCCCGCGTGACGCTCGAGGAGTTGCGCCCCTTCGCGGAGGCGATGTTCCGCGCCCGCGATCTCAACGCCGATGGCGCGCTGACGCGGGAGGAGGTTACGCGCCGTGGCGACCGCCAGGAGCGGCGCGGCCCGGGCATGGGTCCTGGGATGATGGGCCCTGGCGGCGAGCGCCGCGGCCCCCCGGGCGCGCAGCCGAACTGAGGGCATCGCGGCGCTGGCCGGTAAGGCCGGCGCCGCGACGACTGTCGTATTGCGTGGCCCGGCGCAGGCGCATGCACGTATTGGCGCGCATCAACGTTCGGTGGGGTGTGGATGGTGGGCGCGGTAGGGATTGAACCTACGACCCCCGCCGTGTGAAGGCGATGCTCTCCCGCTGAGCTACGCGCCCATCCGCGGCGTGTCCTAGGGGGTCGGGCGAGAGGGGTCAACCCCTGCGCAGGGGCAGGCTTCGCCACGGGTCCAGCTTGGCGCAATGGCGAAGAAATCGCAGGGTGCGAGCCGCACCGGCGGGTCGAGCTGTTGGCCGAAGGCGATGACGCGCGGGATGTTGTGGCTGGGCACGAAGCCCCGCACCGCCCAACCCGAAACCGCCGCCTGCGATAGGCCCAGTCCGGCGGCGACCGCGTGCTGCCCGCCCAGCCGTGCGATGAGATCGGTGATGTGGTTCTGGCGGGTTGGTCCACGACCTTGTCGTTTCATGACCATTTATACCCAAAAAACAAGTTTCTCATGCCGCTCGCTCCGTGCGATCACGCGCCATGCCTCGTCGGACGATTCTCGATACCGAGCGGCCGCCCTGGGCGCGCTCGATCCGCGCACGGCGCCTTACTGCGAGGCTGTCGCAGGGGGCGCTGGGCCGGATGATCGGGGTGTCGCAAGCAACGGTCGCGGACTGGGAAACTGGCCGCAGCCAGCCGCGCGATTCTGAGACGATTCTGCGGCTGTCCGTCGCCCTTGGCGCCACGCCAGCCGATGTGTCGCCCCATAGCTTCAGCCGGCCGCCCTCGGCCGAACCGGCCAACCCGTTCCAGGCCGATGAACTCGACCAGCTCTTTGGCAGCCTCTTCGCATCCCTGCTGGATGCGATGCAGGCGACCGAGCCCGCCGTGCCGCCGGCGGTGGTCGCGCGATGGGCGCGGCGGATCTGGCGCCTGGCCGGCGGTACGGAGCATGGCGCCCCCGACCCCGAAACCGCACGACGCCTTATCGCGGACCAGGCGCGCATTCTCGCCTTCTCCTCCTCTTCGGGGCCGTCCACGGCCGCGGTGCGTGCCGGACGGGAAGAATAATCTCAATTTAATCGCATTAATCGCATTAATCGCATTTATCCATAATCCTATCATTTCAATAGTAGGGTGAGCTGCGTTTGGGGCGCATGGTTGGCGATAGGCGGAAGCTGGGCAGCCGGCCTTGTCGGCCTTGCGCACCCGGGTGAGGCGCGCTCGGCATTAAACGGCGTATCCCATAAAACTTCATTGTCCCGGATCCGCCAAGCTGGGGCCGCGACCTTTTGCCTTGCCCGTCGGGAAGCCGCGGCCTATGCGCCGGGCATGCCGCGCCTAGCTGACCTCTCGGCCGCCTTTCTCGTCTCTCTGCTTCTGGTGCCGGCACACGCCGCGGCGCAGGCGCTGCGCGCGACCTATGAGGTGCATGCCGCCGGCATGGTGGTGATGGAACTCGAGGCGCGCTTCGACCTGGCGTCGGACGGCTACCGGGTGGAGACGCGGCTGCGGACGCGGGGCATCGCCGCGGTCTTCGCCTCGGGCGAGCAGACCACCCGTGTCACGGGCGGCTTCGCGGGCGCCGCGCCGCAGCCGGCAGACTATGTCTCCGAAGGCACCTGGCGCGGCCGGCCGCGGCGCATCGCGCTGGATTGGCAAGGCGGGACGCCGCGTGTGCTGGAACTGCTGCCCCCGAATGAGGAGGAGCGGGAACCCGTGCCGGAGGGGCTGAAGACCGGCACGGTGGACGCGCTCTCGGCCCTTGCCGCGCTCTCGCGTCAGGTGGCGCGGCATCAGGGCTGTACGCTGACGGCGCCGGTCTTCGACGGTCGCCGCCGAAGCGATTTCACCACCGGCGACGGGCGCTGGGAGCGCATGCTCCCCTGGCGCGGCGGCTGGAGCGGCGATGCGCTGCGCTGCGATTTCGAGGGGCGGCAGGTCGCCGGGTTCCGCCGTGATGGCGAGGGGCGCGAAGCCGCGACCCCCCAGCGTGGCACCGCCTGGATCGCAGCGCCTTATGCGGGTGCGCCGCCGGTGCCGGTGCGCGTGGACATACCCACGCGCTGGTTCGGCACCGCGACGGCGGTGCTGCTACGCGCGGAGCCGATCGAGCGCTGCGCCGAGCTCGGCCGGTAACGCCTCGGGCCGGGCGATGATCGGCGCGCCCTCGGCCATGGCTCGCGGTCCGTAGCCCCAGCTGACGAAGAGGCCGGGGATGCCGGCGCCGCGCGCGGCGCGGATGTCGTTGTGGTGATCGCCGATCATCACCGCGCCGTCCCTGAGGCCGCCTGCCGCGGCGATGGTCGCCAGCAGGTGGGCGGGATCGGGCTTGCGCGTCGGGAAACTGTCGCCGCCCCCAAGGGCCGCGAAGCGCCCAAGCAGCCCGAGCGAGCCGAGCAGCGCGCGCGCCATCGCAACAGGCTTATTGGTGCAGACCGCAAGCCGCCAGCCTTCGGCCTCCAGCCGGGCCAGCGCTTCGGGAATGCCGGGGAAGGCGCGCGCGTCCACGGCGCCCTCGGCCGCCGGATCGGCCATGAACTCGGCCACTGCGCCCGCATCGAACGGCCGGTCGCGCGCGGCCAGCGCGCGTTCCACCAGCACCTTCGCGCCATCGCCGATCATCGCGGTGACCTCGGCAAGGGTGAAGCCGGCGAGGCCCCGGGCGGCCATCACGCGATTCAGCGCGGCGTGGATGTCGGGGGCGCTGTCCACCAGCGTCCCGTCCAGGTCGAAGACGGCCAGACGTGTCATGCCGCACCGGATAGGGCGTGCGCGCCCTCCGGGCAACCGATGCGCTTGCAGGGGCGGGCGGCGCGGATTACGCGGGATGCATGACAGCCGCCGCCATCCTGCTTGCCGCCGGGCACGGCACGCGTATGCGCTCTGCCCTGCCGAAGACGCTCCACCCCATCGGGGGGCGACCGATGATCCGCCACCTGCTGGCCTCGGTCGAGCAGGCTTTCGAGCGTGCCGTCGTCGTGGTGGGGCCCGACATGCCGGGGTTGGAAGCGGCCGTCGCGCCGCATCCGAGCGTGGTGCAGGCCGAGCGCCTCGGCACCGGCCATGCGGCGCTGCAGGCCGCGCCGCTGCTGGAGGGCTTCGCCGGCGATGTCGCCGTTCTCTATGCAGACAATCCGCTGATCGGGGCGGAGACGATGCGCCGGCTGCTGGCGGCGCGGCAATCCGCGGGGCTTGTGCTGCTGGCGATGCGCCCGGCCGATCCGGCGAAGTATGGCCGCGTGCTGACCGATGCATCCGGCGCGCTGACGCGCGTCGTCGAATGGGCCGATGCATCGGAGGCCGAGCGCGCCGTCGGGTTGTGCAATGCGGGCGTGGTCTGCGCCCCGGCTGCGCAGCTCTTCCGCTGGCTCCGGCTAGTGAAGAACGACAATCGCCAGGGCGAGTACTACCTGCCTGACATCGTTGCCATCGCCGCCGCGGAGGGTGTGCGCGTCGCGGCCGTGGAAGCGCCGGAGGCGGAGCTGCGCGGTATCAATTCCCGCGCCGAGCTGGCCGAGGCGGAAGCCGAGATGCAGCGGCGCCTCCGCCGTGCCGCGATGGATGGTGGCGCGACGTTGATCCAGCCCGAAACCGTGGTGTTCAGCCACGACACGGTGCTCGGGCAGGATGTCACAGTCGGTCCAAATGTCGTCTTCGCGCCGGGTGTCGTGGTGGAGGATGGAGTGGAGATCCGCGCCTTCAGCCATCTGGAAGGCTGCGTCGTGAAGCGGGGCGCGATCATCGGCCCCTTCGCACGGCTGCGGCCCGGCACGGTGGTGGAGCGCGACGCGCATGTCGGCAATTTCGTCGAACTCAAGGCCGCCGTCCTCGGCCCCGGCGCCAAGGCGAACCACCTGAGCTACCTCGGCGATGCCGATATCGGCGCGGGTGCGAATATCGGCGCCGGCACCATCACCTGCAATTACGATGGTATCGCCAAGCACCGCACCGTGATCGGGGAGGGGGCCTTCATCGGCTCCGACACCGCGCTGGTGGCCCCGGTGCGCGTGGGCGCGCGCGCGCTGGTGGGGGCGGGCAGCGTGATCACGGAAGATGTGCCGGACGACGCGTTGGCGGTCGCGCGAGGGCGGCAGGCGACCAAGGCGGGGCGGGGCTTCAAGGGGAAGAAGCCGAAAGGCTGACAGGGGCAGGGGGCGGTCCTATCTTCCGGCCTCCGAGGGAAGGAAGGCCAAGCCATGCTCGACGTTACCGCCAGGCTTCCGCTGAAGGACCCCGACCTGTTCCGCCAGGCCAATCTGGTCGGCGGGCGCTGGGTGCAGGCCGCGAGCGGCAAGACCACCGCCGTGCGCAACCCGGCGACCGGCGAGATCATCGGCCATGTCCCCGCCATGTCGGCCGCCGAGACGCGCCAGGCGATCGAAGCGGCGCAGGCCGCCTTCGCGGGCTGGCGCGCGATGCTGGCGAAAGAACGCGCGGCGATCCTCCGGCGGCTGAACGACCTGATGCTGGCCAATGCCGATGACCTCGCCGCCATCATGACCGCCGAGCAGGGCAAGCCGCTGGCGGAAGCCAAGGGCGAGGTCGCCTATGCCGCGTCCTTCATCGAGTGGTTCGCTGAGGAAGCGAAGCGCATCTACGGCGACACCGTCCCGCAGAACGCCAAGGGCCGCCGCATCCTGGTGATGAAGGAGCCGATCGGTGTCTTCGCCGCCATCACGCCCTGGAACTTCCCGGCCGCGATGATCACCCGCAAGGCAGGCCCGGGCTGGGCCGCGGGCTGCACCGGCGTGATTCGCCCGGCCTCGCAGACGCCCTTCTCGGCGCTCGCGATCGGCGTGCTGGCCGAACGCGCGGGCATGCCGGCGGGCGTGTGCAACGTGATCACCGGGCCGGCCGGGGAGACGGGGACGGAACTCACCACCAACCCGATCATCCGGAAATTCAGCTTCACCGGGTCCACGGAAGTGGGCCGCAAGCTGCTGGCGCAATGCGCCAGCACCATCAAGAAGACCTCCATGGAATTGGGCGGCAACGCCCCCTTCATCGTCTTCGACGATGCGGATCTCGATGCCGCTGTGCAGGGCGCAATGGCATCGAAGTATCGCAACACCGGCCAGACCTGCGTCTGCGCCAACCGTATCCTGGTGCAGGACGGCGTCTATGACGCTTTCGCTGCGAAGCTGAAGGCCGCGGTCGAGGCGCTGAAGGTCGGCAATGGCATGGAGCCTGGCGTGACGCAGGGGCCGCTGATCAACGCCGATGCCGTTGCAAAGGTCGAGGAACACATCGCAGACGCGACCGCCAAGGGCGCGCGCGTGCTGACCGGCGGGAAGCGCCACGCGCAGGGCGGCAATTTCTTCGAGCCGACGATCCTGGTGGACGTGCCGCAGCAGGCGATGGTGTTCCGCGAGGAGACCTTCGGCCCCGTCGCGCCGCTGATCCGTTTCAAGACCGAGGACGAGGCTGTCGCGATGGCGAATGACAGCGAATTCGGCCTCGCGGCGTATTTCTACGCCCGCGATGTGGGCCGCATCTTCCGCGTGGCGGAAGCGATCGAGGCCGGGATGATCGGCATCAATGAGGGCATCATCAGCACCGAGGTCGCGCCCTTCGGCGGCGTGAAGCAAAGCGGGCTCGGGCGCGAAGGTGCGAAGTACGGGATCGAGGATTACCTCGAGATCAAGTACCTCGCGCTGGGCGGGATCGGCGCGTAGGTCGGGTCCGGCGCTGGACTGACAAAGCCCTCTCCCCCACTTATGGGAGGGAGGGTTGGGTGAGGGGGATGTGCCGGCGCAGACGGCCGTGTCTCGTTCTCCCTGTCCCCCCTGACCCAACCCTCTCCCCCCTGCAGGTGGAGAGGGCTTTCGGCGGAATGCGGTGGCATGACCTACGACTTCGATCTCTTTGTCATTGGCGGTGGTAGCGCCGGCGTGCGCTGTGCGCGCATCGCGGCGGGGCATGGTGCGCGCGTCGGCGTCGCGGAGGAGCGCTTCTGGGGCGGCACCTGCGTCAATGTCGGCTGCGTGCCCAAGAAGATCATGGTCAACGCCGCCGAATACGGCCAATGGGCCGAGGACGCGGCCGCCTTCGGGTGGACCATCGAGACCCACGGCCATGACTGGGCCAAGCTGGCTGCGGCGCGCGATGCAGAGGTCACCCGCCTTTCGGCCATCTACGACAAGCTGCTGAAAGGCGCAGGCGCCACCACCTTCGATGCGCGCGCCACCTTCATTGACGCCCACACGCTCGATGTTGGCGGCCAGCGTGTCACGGCGGAGCGGATCGTCATCGCTGTCGGTGGCGCCCCCCAGAAACTCAATATCCCGGGCGCGGAGCTTGGGCTGATCTCGGATGATCTGTTCACGCTGAAATCGCTGCCGAAGCGCGTGGCGGTGATCGGCTCCGGCTATATCGCGGTCGAGTTCGCCTGCCTGCTGCGCGGGCTCGGGGCGGAGGTGGACCTCGTCTATCGCGCGAGCCTGCCGCTGCGCGGCTTCGACGAAGATATCCGCGCCGCACTGGCGGAGGCACTGACCGCCCAGGGCATCCGCCTCAACCCCGATGTGGCGCCGACGCGCATCACCCGGGCGGGGGATGAATTGCTGCTCGGCCTTTCGACCAATTTCGTGCGGGAGGTGGATGCGGTCTTCTTCTGCACCGGCCGCGTGCCCTACACGAAGGGGCTCGGGCTGGAGGCGGCCGGCGTCGCCACCACGCCGGCCGGTGCGATCGTGGTGGATGAGGAGCATGCCACCAGCCAGCCCCACATCTTCGCCATCGGCGATGTGCTGGACCGGGTGAACCTGACGCCCATGGCGACCGCCACCGGCCATGCCCTGGCAGATACGCTGTTCGGCAACCGCCCCCGCAAGGCGAGCTACGCGAATGTGCCGAGCGCGGTCTTCACCTCACCCCCGATCGGCACGGTGGGGCTGACCGAGGCCGAGGCCGCGGCGCGCGGCCCGGTGGATATCTACCTGACCCGCTTCACCCCGATGCGCCACACCATCAGCAAGCGGGAAGGGCGGAAGACCGTGATGAAGCTGGTCGTGGACCAGGCCAGCCAGCGCATCCTCGGCGCCCATATGCTCGGGGAGGATGCGGCCGAGATCATGCAGGGCATCGGCATCGCCGTGGTGATGGGCGCCACCAAGCAGGATTTCGACCGCACCATCGGCATCCACCCGACGGCGGCCGAGGAATTCGTTACGTTGCGCACCCGGGCGCGGGTCGCGGGGTAGGGGGCGGCCCGCCGTCCCCGCGGTTTCCCAAAGCCCCAGCCCCCCGCTATGGTGCCCGCACTTTCCGTGGAGTGAGAGGATATGCCGATCCGTGCGTGGAGCCCCGATAGCTGGCGGGCCATGCCGATCCGTCAGGTGCCCGACTACCCCGACATGGCCGCGCTCCGCGCCATGGAGGCGAAGGTCGGCCGATTTCCTCCCTTGGTGTTTGCAGGTGAGGCGGACCGGCTGAAGGCGCATCTCGCCAAGGCTGGGGACGGTGCGGCCTTCATGCTGCAAGGCGGCGACTGCGCGGAGAGCTTCGCCGAGTTCCACGCCAACACCATCCGCGACACCTATCGCGTGCTGCTGCAGATGGCCGTCGTGCTCACCTTCGGCGCGTCCATGCCGGTGGTGAAGCTCGGCCGCATGGCGGGCCAGTTCGCCAAGCCGCGCTCCTCCGACACCGAGACGCTGGACGGGGTGACGCTGCCCTCCTATCGCGGTGACATCATCAATGGCCCGGACTTCACCGCAGAAGCCCGCACGCCGGATCCGGGCCGGATGGAATTCGCCTATCTGCAGTCGGCGGCGACGCTGAACCTGCTGCGCGCCTTCTCGACCGGCGGCTATGCCGACCTGCACGAGGTGCACCGCTGGAACCTCGACTTTGCCGCGCGCAGCCCGCTGGCCAGCCGCTACGAGGACCTCGCCCAGCGCATCGATGAGACGCTGCGATTCATGGGCGCTTGCGGGATGAGCGATAGCCCGCAGCTGCGCGAGACGGAGTTCTACACCTCTCACGAATCCCTGCTGCTCCCGTTCGAGGAGGCGATGACCCGCCAGCCCTCGACGCATCCCGGCAAGTGGTACGCGACGTCGGCGCATTTCCTCTGGATCGGCGACCGCACGCGCCAGCCGGATGGCGCGCATGTCGAGTTCTTGCGCGGCGTCGCCAACCCGATCGGCATGAAGGTCGGGCCGAGCATGGAGCCGGACGAGCTGGTCAAGCTGACCGAGATCCTGAACCCGGCGAATGAGAAGGGGCGCCTGACGCTGATCTCCCGTATGGGCGCGGAGAAGGTGGAGGCGAAGCTGCCGGCGCTGTTGCGCGCGGTGAAGCGTGCCGGGCGTAACGTGGTCTGGATCTGCGATCCGATGCATGGCAACGGCGTGAAGGCCGGCGCCTACAAGACCCGCAGCTTCGATGCGATCCTGTCGGAAGTGCGCGGCTTCTTCGACTGTCACGCGGCTGAAGGCACCATCCCTGGCGGCGTGCATGTCGAGATGACGGGGCAGAACGTCACGGAGTGCCTCGGCGGGGCGCATCGCCTGACAGAAGCCGACCTCGCGGCGAATTACGCGACCTTCTGCGACCCGCGGCTCAATGCCGAGCAGTCGCTCGAACTCGCCTTCCTGATCGCGGAGGAGCTGAAGGCGCGTCGTCCCGGCGCGGTGGTGCCGGCCCGGGCCGCGCAATGAGCGAGGGCCCTGCCGGGCGCGCGGTGGCGATCGACTACGCCTCGATCGCCGCCCGCACCGACAGCTACTTCAACCGCACCAAGGCGATCGTCCAGAAATTCGGCGATTGCCGCGTGACCTATGCGGTCTTCCTCCGCCGTCCCGTGATCTCTGCCCACCGTCTGGCCGTCGAATGGCTGCAGGCGGTGGCGCGCGAACGCGGCACGACCTTCGACATCAAGCTGACGCATGACGAAGGCGCCTGGGTCGGCGCGGGCGACCCGATCTTCTACCTCTCCGGCTCCTTCATCGAGCTCGTCGATCTCGAGACGATCCTGCTGCAGAAGCTGGGTGCGGCCTGCGTTGCCGCGCACAACGCCTATCAGATGTGCGTCGAACTGCCGGAGGTGCCCTTCCTGGCCATGGAAGCGCGGCACTGCGCGGGCGCCGAGATGCAGGAGATGATGGCCTATGCCGCTTCCGTCGGCGGCGCGGCCGCACGGCGCGAAGGCGCGAAGGGCTTTGTCGGGAACGCCAATGACGCGACCGCCCATTGGTATGGCGCGGCACGCGGGCGGGGCACCATGCCGCATGCGCTGATCGGCTATGCGGGCTCCACCGTCCGCGCGGCGGAGATGTTCCACGCGACCTTCCCGGACGCCGACCTGACCGTGCTGACCGACTATTTCGGCCGCGAGGTCACGGACGGGCTCGAGGTCTGCCGTCGCTTCCCCGATCTCGCCGCCGCCGGGCGGATGGCGGTGCGGCTCGACACCCATGGCGGGCGGTTCCTGGAGGGGCTCGACCCGGCCGAGAGCTATGCGGTGCTGGAACGCCACGCGCCGAATGCCGTGCGCCGCTATCGCAGCGAAACCGAGTTGCGCCACCTGGTCGGCACCGGCGTCTCCGCCGCCGCCATCTGGCGCATGCGCGAGGCGCTGGACCAGGCCGGCTTCCCGAAGGTGCGCATCGTCGCCTCCTCCGGCTTCGGCGTCGGCAAGTGCCGGGTGATGGCAGAGGCGAAGGCCCCGATCGACATTGTCGGCACCGGCAGCTTCATCCCCGAGGCCTGGTCCGAGACCTACGCCACCGCCGACATCGTGGATTACGATGGCCAGAAGCGTGTGAAGGTCGGCCGCGAATTCCTGCTGCGAACCGACCCACGCCGGAAGAACGGCGGAGCCGCCGGCTGAGCCCCGAGGGCTCCACGGCGCGGGAGCGCCGTACAGGATACCTCTGCGCCTTCGCCGTGTTGTTCGTCTGGGCGGGCTTCCTGCTGTCCTCGCGGCTGTCGCAGCAACAGGCCTTCACGCCGTGGGATGTGGCGGCGCTGCGCTATGCGGGGGCTTTCGTCGCAGCCCTACCTTTTGTCGCCTGGCTCGGCCTGCCGCGCTTGCCGCCGCTCCGCACCATGGCCGTCGTCGCCACCGCGGCCTTCGGTTTTCCGCTGTTCGCCTATCACGGCTTCAGCTTCGCGCCGGCCGCGCATGGCGGGGTGATGCTCCCCGGCACGCTGCCCTTCCTGACTGCGGCGCTCGGCGCCGTGCTGCTGGCCGAGGCCTGGACGCGGCGGCGCGTTGTCTCGCTCGCGGTCGTGGCCACCGGCATCCTGCTGCTGGCGACTGACACCTTCGGCGCGCATCCCGGCGCCTGGCGGGGCGACCTCCTGTTCCTGGCGGGGTCCTGCTGCTGGGCGGTCTACACAGTGCTGGTGCGGCTCTGGGGTGTTTCGGCGGTCGGCGCCACGCTTGCCGTCGCGCTCTGGGCGGCGCCGGTCTATCTGCCGGTCTGGTGGCTTATCCTGCCCTCCAACCTCGGCGCGGTGCCGATGGGCGCGATCGCCTGGCAGTTCGTCTACCAGGGCGTCTTTGCGGTGCTGGTCGCGGGTTTCCTGTTCACACGGGCGGTCAATGCGATCGGCGCGCCGCGCACCACCACCATCACCTCCCTGGTGCCGGCGATCGCGGCGCTCGCCGCCTGGCCGCTACTGGGCGAGCCGCTGGGGCTTTGGGGGCTTGTCGGGGTGGCGCTGGTCTCGGCGGGGATGGTGCTCGGCGTCCTGCAGGCGCGGGCGCGTTGATCCCGCGCCCCAGCGGCGGCACAAGCGCGCCATGACGCGCCTTCGCCTCGCGCTGGCCCAGATGAACCCCCGCGCCGGCGACCCCGCCGGCAATGCGGCGCTGCTCCGCGCGCTCCGCGCCGAGGCCGCGGCGGCGGGGGCGGATGTGCTGCTCACCCCGCAGGGCTCGCTCTCTGGCTGGCCGCTCGGCGACTTGGCGCGGGAAGGGGCGTTTCGCGCCGCCTGCGCCGACCAGATCGCGGCCCTCGCCGGTGAGACCGCCGATGGCGGCCCCGCTTTGGTGCTCGGCGCGCTGTTCGAGGAGGCGGGGCAGCTGCATGACGGGATCTTTGTCCTGGATGGCGGGCGCATCCTGACCCGTCGTGCCCGGCATGAGGTTGCGGGCGAGGAGCCCTTCGCCCCTGGCCCCGCGCCCGGTCCGGTCGCGCTGCGTGGCGCCCGGCTGGGCCTGATGTGCGGCGCGGAGGCCTTTCGGGCTGAGGCGGTGCCCGAAACGCTCGCCGAGACCGGGGCGGAGCTGCTGGTCGCGTTGGCTGCCTTGCCCTTCACGCCGGACGGTGCGGATCGGCGCATGGGCGAGGCGGTTGCGGCGGTGGTGGGCACGGGGCTCGGCTTCGTTTTCCTCGGCCTGGCGGGCGCGGAGGATGGGGTGGTGCAGGATGGCGGGAGCTTCGCGCTGAACCCCGATCGGTCGCTGGCGCTTCAGCTGCCGTTGTTCACCCCCGCCCTCGCCATCGCAGATTGGGCGGATTCGGATCAGGGGCTGGCCACGGCACCGCAGCCGCCGGCGCGGCTCCCGAGCCCGGACGCGGCCATCTGGCAGGCCTTGGTGCTGGGGCTGGCCGATCAGGTCCGGAAATCCGGCGCGCCGGGCGTCGCACTGCCCTGGCCGGAGGAGCCGGCCGCTGCCCTGCTCGCGCGCCTCGCGGCTGAGGCGGTTGGGGCCGAGCGCATCGGCGTGGCCGGCGCCCTCCGCCTGACCGCCGCCCATCGCGGGACGCTGCTGGATGGCGCCGTGCCGGCCGAGGCCGAGTTCGCGCCCTTCCTCGATCTCGGGCCCAGTGCGTTGAACCGGCTGGGCGCTTCGCTGGCAGCGGACCCCGAGGACCCGATCCTCGACGGCTTCGCCTACGGCGGCACGGTGGAGAGCCTGGCGGCGCAGGGCCTCGCCCGCGCTGCGGTGCTCGCCGCCTGGCGGCGCCTGGCGCGGTCCGAGGCCGCAAGGCGCCGCGCGCCGCCCTCCATCCAACTCGGCGGGCGGTTGCCCCACCTCCCGCTCACCCAGGCTTTCGTGGACCAGATCGCATGACCGACGACGACGACACCCCGGACGACCCGATTTTCGACGCGGCCCTCTCCGCCCCGCCGGGGCTCGCGGTGCGCATCCTGGATTTGTCCGGCGCCAATGGTTCTGACCCGGTGGAGGTGGTGCGCGGCTTCCTGTCGGTCGCGCATGCCAATGCTTTCGCCCGCCGCTATGTGCGCGACAGCCTGGAGCGCTGCCGCACCCGCGGCATGGCGGCCGAGGCGGTGCTGGAGGCCTGGTTCGCCTATGGCGAGGATGCCGAGGTGGCGGGGGCCGGCGACGACGCCTGGGCCAGCGCGCGCGAGCTGAAGGACTTCGCCGCGGCGCGCCCGGCCGATGCCGAGGAGCGGAACTGGCGCGTCCTCGACCCTCGCCGTGACGAGGATGGGGAAGAGGAAGAGGAGTGAGCGCGGCCCTTGGCCGCGCGCGCCCTTACCTCGGCACCCAGTAGGGCGGCGGCTGCACCCAGTGGCCCGGCGGCGGCGCATAGACCACCGGCGGCTGCTTGTAGATCACCACCGGCGGCGGCGGCGGCGCGTAGTAGATGGGCGGCGGGGGCGGGGGGGCGAGCGCCGAGCCGATGACCACACCCGCACCGAGCCCCAAGACGGCTCCGAGCGCCGCTTCTCCCGCGCGCCAGCCATTGTGGTTGTGGTGATAGGCCCTTGGCGGCGGGCCCCAGCCATGGCCGCGGCCTCGCCAGCCCTCGGCCTCGGCCGTGGTCGGCAGGGCAAGGCCCCCCGCCAACAGTGCCGCGGCGAGAAGCATCGGGTGGGTTTTCGACCGCATGGCGTGGCCCCTACTGCCCAGAACGGCGTATACTAAACCCCTCGATTGCGCCGAGATGATGGCGATCTGCACGGGGCGCCTTGCCTTCCCCGCGCGTCTGGCGTTCCTGTGGCCGCGATGAAGGTCCGTTTCGCGCCCTCTCCCACGGGGCTCCTGCATGTCGGCAATGCGCGCATCGCGCTGGCCAATTGGTGTCTGGCGCGACGCGCCGGCGGCATATTCCTGCTGCGCCTCGACGACACCGACACCGAGCGATCGAAGGCGGAATACGCCACCGCGATCGAGGAGGATCTGCGCTGGCTCGGCCTCGACTGGGACGAGAAGCTCGCGCAGTCCGACCGGATCGCCAGCTACGCCGCCGCGGCCGAGAAGCTGAAGGCGGCCGGCCGCCTCTATCCCTGCCTCGAGACCGAGGAGGAGCTGGAGTTCAAGCGCGAGCAGCGCCGACGCCAGGGCAAGGCGCCGATCTATGACCGCGCCGCGCTGAAGATGACGAAGGAGCAGCTCGACCGCGCCATCGCCAACGGCAAGACGCCGCATTGGCGCTTCCTGCTGTCGAATGATTCGATGGAATGGCGCGACGGTGTGCTCGGGCCGCGCAAGGTGAAGCTGTCGAGCCTGTCGGACCCGGTGCTGATCCGCGCTGATGGTAGCTTCCTCTATACCTTCACCTCGGTCGTGGACGACCTCGAGACCCGGATCACCGACGTAATCCGCGGTGAGGACCATGTGACCAACACGGCGATCCAGCTGGATATCCTGCACGCGCTCGGCGGGCATCCGCGCGGGATGCGGTTTGCCCATCTGCCGCTGCTGACGGATGCCGATGGCGGGCCTTTGTCGAAGCGGACCGGCAGCGTCGGCCTCCGGCAACTGCGCCGCGACGGGGTCGAGCCGGCGGCGCTGGTGGGCTACTTGCTGGCGCTGGGATCGAGCATGGATCCCACCCCCGGCCTGCCGGCGGATCTCGCTGCGAGCTACGACCTGTCGAATGTCTCGAAATCGGCAGCGCGCTTCGACACGAAGCAGCTTCTGGCGCTGAACCGGAAATGGCTGCACAGCCTGTCCTTCGAGGCCGTGAAGGACCGGCTGCCGGCGGGCGCGACCGAGGCGTTCTGGCTCGCCGTGCGCGGCAACCTCGACCTCTTCCGCGAAAGCCGCGACTGGTGGGAGGTCGCGGCGGGCGGCATCGTTCCGGTCGGCGATGCGGCAGACGCCGAATTTCTGCGGCAGGCGGTGGAGACGCTGCCCGTCGAGCCCTGGGATGAGGCCACTTGGCCCGGCTGGACAGCCGCGCTCGGCGCCGCAACGGGGCGCAAGGGCAAGGCGCTGTTCATGCCGCTCCGCCGCGCCCTGACCGGCGAGGAGCACGGGCCGGATCTCAAGACCTTCCTTCCGCTGATCGGCCGCGCGCGGGCGTTGCAACGCCTGCAGCACGCCGCACTGGGCCAGACCTGATGGAACTGCACCTCCACAACAGCGCAACGCGCCGCAAGGAGCTGTTCGTCCCGCTCGATGCTCAGCATGTGCGGATGTATGTCTGCGGCCCGACGGTCTATGACCTGGCGCATCTCGGCAATGCGCGGCCGAATGTGGTGTTCGACGTGCTGGCCCGGCTGCTGCGGCGGCTTTATCCGCAGGTGACCTATGCGCGGAACATCACCGACGTCGAGGACAAGATCATCGACCGCGCGCGCGAGCGCGGGGAGGGGATCGAGCAACTCACCGCGCGCACCATCGCCGACTTCCACCGCGACATGGACGCGCTTGGCGTGCAGCCGCCGGATGTCGAGCCGCGCGCGACCGGCACCATCCCGGAGATGGTGGCGCTGATCGAGCGCCTGATCGCCAATGGCCACGCCTATGAAGCGCAGGGGCATGTGCTGTTCGCGGTGGCGAGCTTCGCGCAATACGGCACGCTGTCCGGGCGGTCGCGTGACGAGATGATCGCAGGGGCGCGGGTCGAGGTCGCGCCCTACAAGCGCGATCCGGGCGATTTCGTGCTGTGGAAGCCGAGCACGCCGGAGCAGCCGGGCTGGGACAGCCCCTGGGGCCGCGGGCGGCCGGGCTGGCATATCGAATGCTCCGCCATGTCGTGGAAGCATCTGGGGCCGGATTTCGACATCCATGGCGGCGGCGCGGACCTGATGTTCCCGCACCATGAGAACGAGGTGGCGCAGAGCCTCTGCGCGCTGCCGGGCAGCCATTTCGCGCGCTACTGGATGCACAATGGCATGCTGCTGGTGGACGGCGAGAAGATGTCGAAATCCCTCGGCAATTTTCGGACCGTGCAGGACATCCTGCAGCTCGGCCCCTGGGCTGGCGAGGCGTTTCGGCTGCTGCTGCTGAAGACGCATTACCGCGCGGCGCTGGACTACACGGAAGCGGCGCTGGCGGAGGCGCGGAAGGAGCTCGACCGTTTCTACCGCGCGCTGTCCAAGATGGCCGATGTCGCGCCCGAGCGTGGCGCGGAGCCGCATGCGGTGGAGCAGCCGGCGGTCGAGCAGGCGCTGGCGGATGACCTCAACACGCCGCTCGCCCTTGCCTCGCTGCACTACCTGGTCTCGGCGGTGAATGAGGCGCTGGTCGCTGGCGATGACGCCGCGCTGCCCCACCTCAAGGGCCGGATCCTGGAGGCGGGCGCGCTGCTCGGCATCCTGCAGCAGGCGCCGGAGGCCTGGTTCCGCGCCGGCGTCACGCTGGATGCTGCGGCGATCGAGGCTGCCATCGCGGCGCGGCTCGCCGCTCGCAAGGCCAAGGACTGGGCGGAGGCGGATCGTATCCGCAAGGAGTTGGCCGACCAGGGCATCCTGCTGGAAGACGGGGCGGGGGGCACCACCTGGCGCCAGGCGTGAAACCTGCTTGCCTTCCCATGGGGGCAGGGCTGGACAATCCGCCGATCCCGACCCCAGGAGGATACGCGATGTCTCGCCTTGTCCTTGCAGCCCTGTTTGCGCTCTCCGTCGCCTCGCCCGCCCTTGCGCAGCATGCCGGGCACAGCCAGCGCCCGGCGACCAACGAGCCCGCCTCGACGCGAGAGTTCCGCCAGGCCAATGACCGCATGCATCGCGACATGGCGATCCGCTGGACGGGCAATGCCGACCGCGACTTCGCCGCGGCGATGATCCCGCACCATCAGGGTGCGATCGAGATGGCGCAGATCCAGCTGCGCCACGGCACCGACCCCGAGATGCGTCGCCTGGCGGAGGAGATCATCCGCACGCAGCAGGCCGAGATCGCGGAACTCCGCGCCTTCCTCGCGCGCAGCGCGCCGCCGGCGCGATGAGACCGGGCCTCGCATGACCGGCGGGCGTGGAGATGGCGGCGCGTTGCTGACGCCGCCGGCGGGTGAAAGCCCGATCGTCGTGCTGGTGCGGCCGCAGATGGCGCAGAATATCGGCACGACGGCGCGCGCCATGGCCAATGGCGGGCTTTTTCACCTGCGCATCGTCGCCCCCCGCGACGGCTGGCCGCAGCCCAACGCTTATGCGGCTGCGTCCGGCGCCGATACGATCATCGACAACGCGCAGCTCTTCCCCGATGTCGCGAGCGCGGTTGCGGATTGCCACCGCGTCTTCGGCACCTGCCCACGCCCGCGCCATGTGGTGATCCCCGTCCGCGACGCTCGCGCCGCGGCCGACGATTTTCGGGAGATCAACGGGCGGTCCTTGCGCGTCGCGGTGCTGTTCGGGCCGGAGCGTGCGGGGCTGGAGGCGGATGACCTCGCGCATTGCGACACGCTGGTGCGCTATCCGCTGAACCCCCAGCACAATTCGCTGAACCTCGCCCAGGCGGTGATGATCCTCGCCTATGAATGGTGGATGCAGGCCGAGCGCACGCCGCCGCGCCTGCTGCAGACGAATGAGACACGCGTGGCGACGAAGGGCGAGCTTGAGAATTTCCTCGGCCGCCTGGTCGCGGAACTCGATGCCGCGGGCTTTCTGCACAATCCACCAAAGCGCCCCGGCATGGTGCGCAACCTGCGCCACTGGTTCCAGCGCGGCGAGGTGACGGAGCAGGAACTGCGCACGCTGCATGGCGTGGTGACCGAGCTCGCGCGCGGACGCATGGTGCATGGCCGCTTCGTGGGCGAAGTGCCGCCGCTGCCGTGGGAGGAGACGACGTGAATCATCCGGACGGGACGCCGGTTCCCCCGCTGCCCGATCTGCGCTTCATCGCGCTCGATGCCGCCGCGCTCGGGCTGGAAGGTCCGCGCATGTCCTACATGGAAGCGGGTGCGGGCCAGGCGCAGACCGTGCTCTGCCTGCATGGGATCGGCGCGAATTCCATGGGCTGGCGCTTCTCGCTCGCGGCGCTGTCCCGACACGCGCGCGTCATCGCCTGGAATGCGCCGGGCTACATGCTGTCGGACAATCTCGCGGCCGAGGCGCCCGGGCCCGAGCACTATGCCGATGTGGCGGTCGCGCTGCTTGATGCGCTCCGCGTGACGGGGCCGGTCTTCGTGGCAGGGTCGTCCTTCGGCTCGATGCTCGGTGCGTGCCTGGCCGCGCGGCATCCGGGGCGGGTGGCGAAGCTCGCGCTGATCGGCACCTCGCGCGGGCAGCGCTGGAAGGGGCCAGAGGGGCGCGCGCAGATGCTGGCGATGCGCGCGGCCTCGGTCGCGGAGGGCGGCGTCGCGCTGGCGATGACGCGCTCGCAGAAGCTGATCTCGCCCAGCGCGCCGCCCGAAGTTCTGGCGATGGTGCAGGGCGTGGTCGCGGCGACGCATCCGCGCGGGCTGATGCAGGCTGCGCGCTGCACCGATGCGGTGGATGTCGTGGCCGATTTCGCGCCCCGCATCGCCTGCCCGACGCTCGCCATCACCGGCGCCGACGACCAGGTGAACCCGCCCGATGTCGGCCGCCTGATCGCGGAGACGATTCCGCAGGCCCGCTTCGTCTCCCCGCCCGGCCTTGGGCATTTGCCGGAGATGGAATCGCCGGCACTGACGCTCGACCTGCTGCGCACGCATTTCTTCGGGAGCTGACCATGCGCCTTGCCCGCCGCACGCTGCTTGCCGCGCTGGCCATTCCGGCCGTCGCGCGGGCGCAATCCGAGTATCCCTCCCGCCAGGTGCGCATCGTCGTGCCCTTCCCGGCGGGCGGCGGGCTGGACGCGCTGGCGCGCGCGCTGGCCGAACGCCTGCAACTGGCCTGGCGCCAGCCGGTGGTGGTGGACAACCGCCCGGGCGGGGCGACGGTGCCGGGGACTGACATCGTCGCCAAGGCCGCGCCCGATGGGCACACTCTGCTGATCACCGCGGACAATTCCATCACCTCGAACCCGCATCTGATCCGCTCGATGCCCTTCGACCCGATGCGCGACCTGGCGCCGATCAGCCATCTGGTGGATGTGCACCAGATGGTGGTGGTGCATGCGCGGCTTGGCGCGACGTCGATGGCGGAGCTGGTGGCGGCCGCCCGCGCGCGGCCCGGCGCGCTCAACTTCGCCTCCTACGGCAATGCGTCCCAGCCGCATCTGGCCTTCGGTGCGCTCGCGGCGCGGGAGCGGCTGGAGTTGGTGCATGTCCCCTATCGCGGCCTGCCGCCGGCGGTGCTGGCGACGGTGCAGGGGGAGACGCAGATGACGCTGACCGGCATCCCCACGGGCGCTGAGCATATCCGCGCCGGCACGCTGCGGGCGCTGGCGATCGGGCGCGAGACGCGCGCACCCCAGCTGCCCGATGTGCCGACGCTGGCCGAGGCCGGCTATGCCGAGATCGACCCGCGCACCTGGTTCGGCGCCTTCGCGCCGGCCGGCACGCCGCCCGCGCTGCTGGCGCGCTTGCAGGCTGACATCGCGGCCGCGATCGCCGAGCCCGCGCTGCGCGCGCGCTTCGTGGATAATGCCGGCTTCACCCTGCATGCCCGCACGCCGGAGGCGACGGCCGCCTTCCTGCGCGAGGATCTGGACTACAAGCGCCGGCTGATCGCAGCCGCCGGCATCCAGGCGGAGTAGGCCGGGCTCAGCCGACCTTCTTCGCCAGCTTGCGCGCCAGCAGGTAGCCGGTGAGCCCGGCGACCGGCGCGCCGGGCAGGGCCAGCAGCCAGCCGATATGGATGCCGTCTGCAACCAGCCCCATGCCGATGCCGAACATCAGCCCGCCCACCAGGCAGCCGACCACGCCCGCCGTCAGGCCGAGCACCAGGATCTCTTCGCGCGTTACCATGGGGCTGCCAGTAGGGGAGGGGACGGCGGTTTGACAAGGCGGCGCCGCGCCGCCTATACGCCGCGCTCCTTCCGGGAACGTGGACGAGGGGTGATCCCTCGCGCCCGCCCCTTGGGTTCCTGCTTGCAGGGGCGCCTTGGGGACTACCGGGACAAACCGGGTGCTTCAGCGCCCATCTGAAGAAGGACCGGAGCCGAGAGGCCCGGCAGAGCGAGCCGCATGACGAAGCGCGCCGAATCCAAGTACAAGATCAATCGCCGCCTGGGCGTGAACCTGTGGGGCCGTGCCAAGTCCCCGGTCGCCAAGCGCGAATACGGCCCCGGCCAGCACGGCCAGCGCCGCAAGCAGAAGCCGACCGACTTCGGCGTGCAGCTGATGGCCAAGCAGAAGCTCAAGGGCTACTACGGCAACATCGGCGAGAAGCAGTTCCGCAAGTACTATGAGGAGGCCGTGCGCCGTAAGGGCGACACCTCTGAGAACCTGATCGACCTGCTCGAGCGGCGCCTGGACACCATCATCTACCGCATGAAGTTCGCGGTGACGCCCTTCGCGGCGCGTCAGTTCGTGAACCATGGCCATGTCACGGTGAACGGCAAGCGCCTCAACATCCCGTCCTACATCGTGAAGGACACGGATGTGATCGAGGTGAAGGAGAAGTCGAAGCAGATGACCGCGCTGCTCGACGCCGTGCAGTCCGCCGAGCGCGACGTGCCGGAATACATCGAGGTGGATCACCGCGCGATGCGCGGCCGCATCCTGCGCGCGCCGAAGCTCTCCGACGTGCCCTACCCGGTGCAGATGGAGCCGAACCTGGTGGTCGAGTTCTACTCGCGCTGATCCCGGTTCCAGGCCGAGCCTGCCGGAACGCCGGTCCCGCAAGGGGCCGGCGTTTCGCGTTTCGGGGCCCCATGCAAATCGGTGTGCCAGACAAAGAAAGACCCGACTGGCGTTGCCGCCAGTCGGGTCGATAGTTGGGGAGGAATCGCCCCGTGGTGGTCGGCAGGTCCACCCGGGGAAGGCGACAGCGGGAATGATCCAGGGCGTCAGGCGTAATCCCTGGGCCCGACTGTCAAGATAACCTTACGCTTTCCCGTGTCGTGTGTCACGTCTTATTGACGGTTTTTATTGCGGATCTTCCGGGGGTGGCTTTGGCCCGCCGCGCCGCCTGAGCAGCGGCCATGCAGGGCCACCGCTGCGCGCTGCCGCTGCATGGACCTAAGTTTCTATGAAACATATGTTTTTTCAGGTGCGGCCGCCCGATTGGCCGTGCGCCGCCGCATGGAAACCGCTCAGGCGGGGTAGCGTCGGAAGGGGCCATGCAGGGGGGCGGGCAGCAGCGGCAGCAGATGCGCCGCCGCCAGCAGCGCCGCCCGCCGGAGTCCCGGCGCTGCCCCCACCGAGGCGCCAAGCCGCGCCAGCCCCTCGCTCCTCGCGCCGTGGCGGACCAATTCACGCCCGACCACCCAATCCCGCTCTGCCAGCGCCCGGGCCCTGAGCCGTGGCAGGCGCCGGCCGAGTCGGGCGGCGAGGTTTGGGTTGCTCCAGATCGCCTCCAGGGCCGGGGCGAAGGCGGCCGCATCGCAGGCCATGCGGCGATAGGCGCTGCCAGACCTCTCCCGGACGAAGAGCAGCGGCGCGCGGCCCGCCACGCGCGCGAAGCGCCCGCCGAGCGCGAGCCGCACCCAGCATTCCCAATCCTCGCCGTAGCGGATGCCCGGCCGGAAGCCGCCCGCGGCGTCGAGCGCGGCGCGGCGGATCAGCGCATGGCCGCCATTGACCAGCAGGTTGCGCACCAGCAGCCGTTCCAGGACATCGCCCGCCGGAAAGGGGCCGGTCTTGAGGGTCAGCGGCAGATCGCCCGGCCGCGCGGCCTCTGCGACCGCGGCCCAGGGGCCATAGGCGAGCGCGGCATCCGGCGCGGCCCGCAAGGCGGTGACGAGGCGGCGCAGCGCATCCGGCGCCAGCCAGTCATCGGCATCGAGGAACAGCAGCGCCTCGCCGCGCGCCGCCGCGATCCCCGCATTGCGCGCCGCCGAGACGCCGGCATTGGCCTGGCGGAGGATGCGAATGCGCGGATCGCCTTCCGCGGCATGCTCGGCCGCGCGGGCCGTGCCGTCGCGGGAGCCGTCATCCACCAGGATCATCTCCCACTCCGGCAGGTGCTGCGCGCGTGCGGAGCGGATCGCGTCTGCCACGAAGGGCGCGACGTCGAAGGCGGGGGTGACGATGGAGATAAGGGGGGAGGGAATGGAAAGCGCCGGCACGGGCCGCAGAGTGCGGCGGCCCGGCCGGCGCCCGAAATCAATCCCGCGCGAGGGCGGGTGGGATCAGGCGCTCGCCTTCGGCGAGACGCCCTTCTCCTCGAGCAGGGAGGCCAGTTCGCCCGACTGGAACATCTCGGTCACGATGTCGCAGCCGCCGATGAACTCGCCCTTCACATAGAGCTGGGGGATGGTCGGCCAGTTGCTGAAGCTCTTGATGCCTTCGCGCACGGCCATGTCCTCCAGCACGTTCACGCCCTTGAAGGGCACGCCGACATGGCTGAGGATTTGCACGACGCGCGCGGAGAAGCCGCATTGCGGGAAGACCGGCGTGCCCTTCATGTAGAGCACCACCGGGTTATCGTTGATGTCCGCCTGGATCTTGGCGTGGACCGGATCGGTCATCTGCGTCTCTTCCTCTCGAAATCCGTTCACTAGGGCCATTCACTCGGGCGCGGAGGTCTGCAGCGCAAGGGCGTGCAGCTGCCCGCCCATGCGGCCTTGCAGCGCGGCATAGACCAACTGGTGCTGCTTCACGCGCGACAGCCCCGTGAAGGCAGCGGAGACGACCTTGGCGGCATAGTGGTCGCCATCGCCGGCCAGGTCCTCGATCGTGACCTGGGCGTCCGGCAGGGCGGACCTGATCAGCGCCTCGATCTCTGCCGCATCCATCGCCATCTCGGCCTAACCCTCCATGAGCGCGGGCAGGGTCGATTCGTGGACGTCCCGCAACCTCGCCACCGATATGGCCGAGCCGCCGTCCAGAACCAAGTCCCCACCGCCGCTGCGGCCTATCCGCTCGGCCGGCACCCTGGCAGCGGCGGCGGCGGCCAGCAGCGGGGCGGCATCCGCCACGGCGAGCACGTAGCGGCCCTGGTCCTCGCCGAACCAGAAGGCGTGGGCGGGGATGGTCGCGGGCGCGGCATGGAGCGTCGCGCCGACGCCCTGGCCCATCGCCATCTCCGCCACCGCAACCAGCAGGCCGCCATCGGCGATGTCGTGGCAGGCGGCGACGTGGCCGGCCAGAATCTGCGCGCGGACAAAATCGCCGTTGCGACGCTCGGCCGCGAGGTCCACGGGCGGGGGCGCGCCCTCTTCGCGGCCCGCGATCTCGCGCAGCCAGAGCGACTGGCCGAGCCAGCCCTCCGTTGCGCCGACCAGCACCAGCTCAAGCCCGGGCTGCAGCGCGAGGCCGACGGCCTGGCGTGCATCCTCCAGCACGCCGACGCCGCCGATCGCGGGCGTGGGCAGGATCGCGCGGCCATTCGTCTCGTTGTAGAGGGAGACATTCCCGCTCACGACGGGGAAGTCGAGCGCGACGCAGGCGGCGCCCATGCCGCGTACGGCGGCGGCGAACTGGCCCATGATCTCCGGCTTCTCGGGGTTGCCGAAATTCATGTTGTCGGTGATCGCCAGCGGCTTCGCGCCAACGGCCGTCAGGTTGCGCCAGGCTTCCGCGACGGCTTGCTTGCCGCCCTCCTCGGGGTCGGCCAGGCAGTAGCGCGGCGTGCAATCGGTGGTCATGGCGAGTGCGCGCGCGAGGCCTTCGAGCTTCACCACCGCCGCATCGGCCCCGCCCGGGCGCTGCACGGTCTGGCCGCCGACGGTGCTGTCATACTGGTCCCAGATCCAGCGGCGCGAGCAGAGGTCGAGGGAGCCCACCAGCTTTTCGAGCGCCGCCGTGACGCCGACCGGGTCGGCGATGTCGCGCGCCGCCAGCACGGGCTGCTTCGGCGTCTCGGCCGTCGGGCGGCGGTAGAGGGGAGCCTCGGATTCCAGCGGTGCGAGGGGAATGTCGGCTTCCACCACGCCTTTGTGCTTGATGACGATGCGGCCGGTGTCGGTGAGGTGGCCGATGACGGCGAAATCCAGCTCCCACTTCCGAAAAATCGCCTCGGCCTCGGCCTCGCGGCCGGGCTTCAGGATCATCAGCATCCGCTCCTGGGATTCCGAGAGCATCATCTCATAGGCCGTCATGCCGGCCTCGCGCTGCGGCACGGTGTCGAGCACGAGCTCGATCCCGACGCCGCCCTTGCCGGCCATCTCGACGGAAGAACTGGTGAGCCCCGCCGCGCCCATATCCTGGATGGCGACGATCATGTCGGTCGCCATCAGCTCGAGGCAGGCCTCGATCAGCAGCTTCTCGACGAAGGGGTCGCCGATCTGCACCGTCGGGCGCTTTTCCTCGGCGTCGGCGGAGAACTCCGCACTCGCCATGGTCGCGCCATGGATGCCGTCGCGGCCGGTCTTCGATCCGACATAGACCACGGGATTGCCGATGCCCGCGGCGGCACTGAGGAAGATGCGGTCGGCCGGCGCGATGCCGACGGTCATGGCGTTGACCAGCGGATTGCCATTGTAGGCCGGGTGGAAATTCACCTCGCCGCCCACGGTGGGCACGCCGACGCAATTGCCGTAGCCGCCGATGCCGCGCACCACGCCGTCGATGATGCGCGTCATCCGCGGCGCATCCGGGCTGCCGAAGCGCAGCGCATTCAGGTTGGCGATCGGTCGCGCGCCCATCGTGAAGACATCGCGGAGAATACCGCCCACGCCCGTTGCAGCCCCCTGATAGGGCTCGATGAAGCTCGGGTGGTTGTGGCTTTCCATCTTGAAGATGGCGGCGAGCCCGTCGCCGATCGCAATCACGCCGGCATTCTCGCCCGGGCCGTGGATGACCCAAGGTGCTTTGGTCGGCAGCGTCTTCAGCCAGACGCGGGAGGATTTGTAGGAGCAATGCTCCGACCACATGACGGAAAACAGGCCGAGTTCCGTCAGCGAAGGCACGCGACCAAGGATGGTCAGTACGCGGTCATATTCATCGGCCTTCAGGCCGAATTCGGCCGAAAGCTGCTGCGCACGCGCCGCGTCGAGGGAAGTGGGCTTGGTCACGCTGCCACGGTCTCCACGATGCTCGTGAACATCGGCAGCCCATCCGCGCCGCCCATCAGCGGGTCCACCAGATCCTCGGGATGCGGCATCAGCCCGCACACACGCAGGTTGGGTGAGAGGATGCCCGCGATGTTGTCGCGTGCGCCATTGCGGTTCGCCGCTGGCGTCACCGCGCCCTCCGGCGTGCAGTAGCGGAAGGCGACCAGATTCTGGTCCACCAGCCTCGCATGCGTCGCGTCGTCACAGAAGAAATTGCCATCGCCATGCGCCATCGGCGCGCGGAACACAGCGCCCGGCTGCCAATGCGCTGTGTAGGGCGTGCCCGCGCGCTCGACGCGGAGGTTGCAATCCATGGAGAGAAACCGGAGCCCCGCATTGCGCAGCAGCGCGCCGGGCAACAGCCCCGTCTCGCACAGAATCTGGAAGCCGTTGCAGACGCCGAGCACATGCCCGCCCTTGGCCGCGAAGCCGGCCACCTCGCGCATGATCGGCGATTGCGCCGCCATCGCGCCGCAGCGGAGGTAATCGCCATAGGAAAAGCCGCCCGGCAGCACGACCAGGTCGGTGCCAGCCGGCAGCGCCGTCTCGCGGTGGAACAGCATCACCGGCTTCCGGCCCGTCGCACGTTCCAGCGCGATCGCCATGTCGCGCTCGCGGTTCGTGCCAGGGAAGACGACCACGACGGCCTTCATGGGATCACCCTACCCAAACATTCAGCCATTGCAGCCCGCCGAAGACGAGCAGCGTGAACAACGCGGCGAGCGCGGCGGCGGTCACCCAGCGGTCGAGCCCCTTCTTGCCGCGCGCGAGGACGCCGAGCCGCTTCTGCGCCGTCACCTGCGGTGCGCGCTGCTCGCGCCACTTCAGGCCCATGGCGATGAGCACCGTCAGCACCGCCATGATGAGCAGCGAGGCCTTGACCATCGCGGGTCAGCCGACCTCGACCCGGAAGCTCTCGATCACAGTGTTGGCCAGCAGACGGCGAGCCATCTCCTCGGCCTGCGCCTTGGCCTTGGCGGGATCGGCCTCGGCCAGTTCCAGCTCGATCACCTTGCCCGCGCGCACCTCACCGACGCCCGCGAAGCCTAAGCCCTCCAGCGCATGGCCGATCGCCTTGCCCTGCGGGTCGAGCACGCCCGCCTTCGGCATCACGTAAACCCTGGCCTTCATTGAACCGTCTCCGGCCCCTTCATGTCGCGCACACCGGCCTCGGGCAGGATGCCGAGGCGGCGGGCCACTTCCTGGTAGCCTTCCTCGACCTTGCCGAGATCCCGCCGGAAGCGGTCCTTGTCCATCTTCTCGCCGGTCTTGGCGTCCCAGAGGCGGCAATTATCCGGGCTGATCTCATCGGCGAGGACGATGCGCATATCCTCATTCTCCCAGAGGCGCCCGAACTCCAGCTTGAAATCCACCAGCGTGATGCCGACGCCGAGGAACAGGCCGGAGAGGAAATCGTTCACGCGCAGCGTCAGCGCCACGATGTCGTCGATGTCCTGCGTGGACGCCCAGCCGAAGCAGGTGATGTGCTCCTCGCTCACCATCGGGTCGTTCAGCGCGTCGTTCTTGTAATAGAATTCGATGATCGAGCGCGGCAGCCGCGTGCCTTCCTGGATGCCGAGCCGCGTGGCCAGCGACCCCGCCGCGACATTCCGCACCACCACCTCGAGCGGGATGATCTCGACCTCGCGGATCAGCTGCTCGCGCATGTTCAGGCGGCGGATGAAATGGGTCGGCACGCCCATCTCGTTCAGGCGCGTCATCAGATATTCGCTGATGCGGTTGTTCAGCACGCCCTTGCCGGTGATCGTGCCCTTCTTCGCGCCATTCCCGGCGGTGGCGTCGTCCTTGAAATACTGCACGAGGGTGCCGGGCTCGGGGCCTTCGAAAAGGACCTTCGCCTTGCCCTCATAGACCTGACGGCGGCGCGCCATGGATGGGGGAACTCCTGTCTCTGCCGCGCACCCCGGCCCAGGCTTGGGCACGGGCAGGCGCGCGGGCCGCCCGGGCGGGTGCGGTCGCGCGCCCAGACAGCCATGGGCGCTATAGCAGGCCCGGCCCGGCGCCGCCACGCCGCGGGCGGGTGGGGGGCATGCACGCAGACCTGCCCTGGCGGGCCGCGACTCAGCCGGGGGTTGCAGCCTCCCGCGGCCATGCGCCGAGGGCGATATCCGCGAAGCCACCCGGCGCCGGCGGACCGGCGCTGAAGCGCCAGACCCGACCGCCCGCAGCGCCCAGCGCGACCAGGCTGGCGGAGACGGTGCCGAAGCCATCGCGGGGCGGGACATTGAGCGCGGCGCCGTGCCCCTCCGCGCCGGTGCTGTCATCGGCCAGCAGCGCTTCCCACCCGGCCCAGTCGCCGGCGGCGGGGTCGGGCGGCGGCGCGGCGCGGAAGCGCGGCAGGTGGCGGCGCGTGCGGGGGCTCGTCAGGTCATTCGGGTCATGCGCGGTGACCATGCTGATGCCGTCGGGGAGCGGCAGCGCCTCTGGCCGGCCGGTGCCGAGGCCGCGCAGGAAGAAGGCCGCGCGCGCATCGGCCACGACCATGTTGAAGGGGCGCCAGGCGCTGGCATCGAGCGCGCCGAGGCGCGTGGCCGCGTCCTCTGCCGTCCGCGCCTGCAGGGCGATCAGCGGCAATTCCCCGCGGGAGCGCTTGCCGGGTGCGGGGCCGAGGCTGCCCGGGCGGTTCAGCACGGCGGCCACCAGCCCGCCGCGCAAGCCCATCCAGCTGCCGCCCCCGCTGCGGTCGCGCCCGGCCACCAGCTCCGGCTGGTCCGGCCAATGCGGCCCTGGCGGGTCCCAGGCGCGGTCGAGCCTCTCGTCGCGGTTGGCGGCCAGCAGCAGCGGCCAGGGGGCGCCGGGGCGGCGCAGCAGGATCACGGTGCACATGCGGACTCTCGCGATGCCTGGGGCGTGCGGGAGCTGGCCTGTGCGGCAGCGGTGGCGTGGCGTTGTCCTGGCCGTTGCCGCGGATCGCGGCGCGGCGGGCCCTTGCCGCAGTCGTGCGGCCGCAAGCGGCCCGCAGAACCTGTCCGGAGCATAATGACAGATCCTTTGCCTTGCGGAGCGAGCGGGCCTATCGTTGTCATATGGGAATATTTCGAATTCTCATCACGACGTGCTTTCGGTCTCGCATTGCGCTCGCCTGCCTGACCATCGCAGCCACGGGCGCGGCCGAACAGGCCCGGGCGCAGACCTCCGTGGATGTCGAGATGGCGATCCTTATCGACACCTCCGGCTCGGTGCTGACCTCCGGCACATTGGACCGGGTGCTGAATGGCCATATGGCCTTGTTCCGCGATCCGCGGCTGATGCCCTTCCTGCAGCGGCAGGGCATCCAATCCCTCGCCGTCTCGGCTTTTGCGTTTGGGACGGAAACCGCTGAAAGGACGCTCGTCCGTCAGTTGACGACGTGGCAGACCATCCGGACGGCCTCTGACGCGCGGGCGTTTGCCGCTGCCGTGGACGCGAGCAGAGCAGTCGCCAACATCGGGGGTCGCACGCCCATTGGTGACGCAGTCGTCCTGACAGGGTTTGGCAATACGCGTCCCGATCTGACGACAGCGAGGTTGGAGGCGGCGAGCATCCTAGGCGGGGTGACCCCGACCGGCTTGCTGAACAACGGCATCACGGCAACCAGGGCGAGCGGCCCCCGCGTGTTTCTGAACCTCGTGTCGGATGGGGCGGATTTCCCAACCACTCCGCCGGGGATGGATGTCTTTGACGCCGGCGATGATACCCGAGCAGCAGGCGTGAACGTCATCAACGCCATCGCAACCCAGCCGACCTTGACCCCATTTGCCCAGGACATCCTGCAAAACCTCATCACGAAAGACCCATCCTTGCCCAATCCGCCTGGCTTGGATGGCTTCATCCAGGTTCCGCTTTCGACCTCCGACGCAGATTTCTTTGAGGCCGCCTGCCGGAAATTCGCCCGGGAGCTGTTGCTCGGCACGCCTGCGGCGGGCGCGAGTTGTGAAATGCTGTTCGGCCGGCGGAACGTGATCCCGCGGACCGAACGCCGCGCCAATGAGCGGGAGCGCCTGGCTGGCCGGCGGCCCTCGGTCACGGATGTGGCCGTGTCCCCCGGCCAGGAAGTTCCCTAACGGCCAGCACCTTCCTCGGGTCTGTCGTGACGGACCCCGTGATTTCGGAAACGACGCTGCCCAACGGCCGGAGGGGCGCAGCCGCTGGGAGCGTGAGTTCGGCGACAACGCGGCCGCGGTCTCGGGCGCCTTCGTGTTCGATGGCGCGCGGGTGCCGTTTGCGGGGCGTACGCCGGGGCTGGACCGGGATGCGCTGGGGTTGGGCGCGTCGCTGAAGCTGGTGCGGGCGGGCGCGGCGGGGGGCGGGCTTGGGCTCGACCTCGATTGGGACGCGTCTGTCTCCAACGACACCACCGCCCACCGCTTCGCCCTGCAGCTGCGCTACGCCTGGTAAGCGCCAACGCCGCAGGGTGTGGAGAGGGCTGGTCGCGCTACGCCTGCGTGAGCACGCGCGCGAAGATCGCCTCCACCTGGCCGAAATCGCGGGCGGGGTCCATCGCCGTGGCTAGCGCCGCCGCATCCAGCCGCGCCGCGACCTCGGCATCCGCCAGCAGGTTGGCGGCGAAGTCCCGCGCCCCCGGCGTGCCGAGCGCCTGCCAGGTTGCCATCGCGGCGCGCTGCACGGCCGCATAGGCGGCTTCCCGGCTCATGCCCGCCTGGGTGAGCGCCAGCAGCACCTTCTGGCTGTGCACGACACCGCCGAGCGATTCGAGATTGGCCTTCATGCGCTCGGGATAGATGGTGAGCTTCGCCATCATCCCCGCCGCGCGCATCAGCGCGAAATCGAGGGTGACGGTCGCATCCGGCCCGATCATGCGCTCGACGCTCGAATGGCTGATGTCGCGCTCGTGCCAGAGAGCGACGTTCTCCATCGCGGGCACGACATAGCCGCGCACGATGCGCGCAAGCCCCGTCAGGTTCTCGCTCAGCACCGGGTTGCGCTTATGGGGCATCGCGGAGGAGCCCTTCTGGCCCGGGTGGAAGAACTCCTCCGCCTCCCGCACCTCGGACCGCTGCAGGTGGCGCACCTCGACCGCGAGGCGCTCCAGGCTCGACGCCACCACGCCAAGGGCCGCGAAGAAGGCAGCGTGGCGGTCGCGCGGGATCACCTGGGTCGAGACCGGCTCGACCGCGAGGCCGAGATGTTTCGCCACATGCGCCTCGACCCGCGGGTCCACGCTGGCGAAGGTGCCGACCGGGCCGGAGACGGCGCAGGTCGCGATCTCGGCGCGCGCGGCGACCAGCCGGTCGCGGCCGCGCCGGAACTCCGCCCAATGGCCGAGCAGCTTGAGGCCGAAGGTCGTGGGCTCGGCATGGATGCCGTGGCTGCGGCCGATGGTCGGCGTGTGCTTATGCTCGATCGCGCGCGTCCGCAGCGCGTCGAGCAGCGCGTCCATATCAGCAATCAGCAGGTCCGCGGCCTGGGTCAGCTGGACGGACAGGCAGGTGTCGAGCACGTCGGAGCTCGTCATGCCCTGGTGCATGAAGCGCGCGGATTCGCCGATCCCCTCGCCGAGCCAGGTGAGGAAGGCGATGACGTCGTGGCGCGTCTCGCGCTCGATCGCGTCGATTCGGTCGAGATCGGCCTGGCTGATGTTCGCCACCCGCCGCGCGCCGCCTTCGCGAATCGCCGCGGCCGCTTCCTTCGGGATGGTGCCGAGCTCGGCCATTGCTTCTGCCGCCAGGGCCTCGATCTCGAACCAGATGCGGAAGCGGTTCTCGGGCGACCAGATGGCCGTCATCTCGGGGCGGCTGTAGCGCGGGATCATGCCTGGGTCCTGAAGCTGATGCGGCAGGCGATGCCACATGGCACCAGGCGGGTCACCTGGGCCGCGGAAGGGGTCTCAGCGGGGCGCGCGGGTTTCGCCTGCATCCTCGGCAGTTGACAAGCCCGCGCTGTCGCCGCCGATTATCTTCCGCGTTTCTGGAAGTCGGGCAGAAAAAAACATGGATTACTTTTCATTTAGCTCCGAGGCGCTCGTTGCGCTTGGGCAAGTACTGTTTATCGACATTGTTCTCGCTGGCGATAACGCCATCGTGGTCGGCATGGCCGCGGCCGGCCTGCCGGCGGAGCAGCGGCGAAAGGCGATCTTCTGGGGCATCGCCGCGGCGACGATCATGCGAATCGGCTTCGCCTCGATCACCGTCCAGCTGCTGTCGATCGTGGGCATCGTGCTGGCCGGCGGCGTGCTGCTGCTGTGGGTCTGCTGGAAGATGTACCGGGAGCTGCGCCAGGGCAGCAGCCACGACCCCGATTCGCTCGACCAGCATGACGGCGCCGAGGCGCTGGAGGGTGGCGAGCCAGGTGCACCCAAGAAGACGCTGCGCCAGGCAATCACGCAGATCCTGGTGGCCGACGTCTCGATGAGCCTCGACAACGTGCTCGCGGTGGCGGGTGCGGCGAAGGACCACCCCTACATCCTGGTCTTCGGCCTTGCCGTGTCGGTGGTGCTGATGGGTGTCGCGGCGACCTTTATCGCCAAGCTGCTCGACAAGCATCGCTGGATCGCCTGGGTCGGGCTGTTGGTCATCCTCTACGTGGCGATCGCCATGATCTACGAGGGCACCTTCCAGATCGCCGACAATGTGCCGCAGGCCTATGGCTACCTGCTGCTGCCGCTGGGCTGGATGGCGATCCCGGGTGGAGCTGCGACCTTCCCGATCGCGCTATGGTTCTTCGCGACCGTTTTCCAGGTTATCTTCCTGGCGGCAGCGGTGACCGTGGTGGTGGATCTGACGCTGCAAGTGCTGCGAAGGAACCGCTGAGTGATCCGTCGGCCGATCCTGCTGCTCGCCCTTCTCCTGCCGGTGGCCTGCGCGCCACCGCAGGCTGGGCGGGAGGGCGGCCTGACCTCGGCCGCCGGCGGGCGGCCGACGCTCGAAGCCGCGGCAGCGCGGCTGCCGGGTGAGGTGGTCGCCTTCACCCGCGGTACGTCGTTCTGGCTCGAGCGGGAACGGCCGGGTCAGGGGGTGGCGGTGGAGTATGCTGGGCCATCCCGCGCGGCGGTCGCGACCGTCAGCCTCTATGACCGTGGCCAGGGGACGATCGCCGACCAGGATCCGCGCCTCGCGGCGGAATTCTCCGCCGCGGTGGCAGAGGTTGTGGCGATGGCTGGCACGCGCACCAGCCAGCAGATCGCCGAGCGGGGACGGAGCGAAGTCGCCATCCCCGGCGGCGCGCCGCTCTCCTGTGCGCGGCTTGAAGGCACCTATGGCCGCCAGGAGATGCGCACCCTCGTCTGCCTTGGTTCGGCGGCAGGGCGGTTCCTGAAGGTGCAGGTGACGAGCCCCGCGCGCCCCGTGCGCCCGGTGGACCCGATGCCCTTTATCGTCGAGATCGCTCAGGCCGCCCGCCGCGCGTAGCGCGGCTGGCGGCTGGTTTTTTGTGTGCCCTCAAGCGCCGGGCGCCGCCTCCGGCGGCTTGGCTTGCGCGCAGGCGACTGTTGCGCCGGCCACGCGGGCCGGATGTGCGCGGGCCGCATTCGCGGCCTCGGCGCGCACGGCGCGCCGCCCGCCTCGCCCTTCTGCGGCGCCGCGCCAACGGAACTGGGCGCGCAGCGGGGTCCCCGCGGTGTTGCGGAGCGACGCGCCCCAGTCGCAGCGCGCAGCGACGTCGTGGGGAAGACTTAGGCGTCCACCGCTTCCTGGTCGAGCTTCGCGGCGTTCTCCTGGATGAAGCGGAAGCGCAGTTCCGGACGGCGGCCCATCAGCTCCTCGACGCGCTCACTCGTATGGGCGCGGTCCTCGGGCAGCAGCACGACCTTCAGCAGCGTGCGCCGCTTCGGGTCCATCGTCGTCTCCTTCAAGGAGGCCGGCGGCATCTCGCCCAGGCCCTTGAAGCGGGAGACATCCACCTTCTGGTTCGCCTTGAACTCGCGCTTCAGCAGCCGCTCCTTGTCGGCATCGTCCTTGGCGTAGACGGTCTTCCCGCTCGCCTGCAGGCGATAGAGCGGGGGCTGCGCCAGGAAGATCCGGCCTTGGCGCACAAGCTCTGGCAGTTCGCGGTAGAAGAAGGTCATCAGCAGGGCGGCGATATGCGCGCCGTCCACATCGGCATCCGTCATGATGACGACGCGGCCATAGCGGAGCCGGGCGATGTCGAATCGCTCGCCGATCCCGCAGCCAAGCGCCTCGATCAGGTCCTTCAGCTCCTGGTTGGCGCGGAGCTTGTCGGCGCTGGCGCTGGCGACGTTCAGGATCTTGCCGCGCAGCGGCAACACCGCCTGGGTCTCGCGGTCGCGCGCCTGCTTGGCGCTGCCGCCGGCGCTGTCGCCTTCGACCAGGAACAGCTCCGTGCCTTCTGCCGATTCGCGCGCGCAATCGGCGAGCTTGCCGGGCAGGCGGAGCTTGCGCGTCGCGCTCTTGCGCGGCGTGTCCTTCTGTTCCTTGCGGCGGATACGCTCCTCGGCGCGCTCCACCGCCCAGGCGAGGAGGTTGTCGGCGGTGCCGGGGTCGCCCGCGAGCCAATGGTCGAAATGGTCGCGCAGCGCCGTCTCCACCAGGCGCGCAGCCTCGGGGCTCGTCAGCTTGTCCTTGGTCTGGCCCTGGAATTGGGGATCGCGCACGAAGACGCTGAGCATGCCGGCGAGCCCGCCGAACAGGTCGTCGGCCGTGACATTCGCCGCGCGCTTGTCGCGCTTCAGCTCGCCATAGGCGCGCAGCCCCTTCACCAGCGCCGCGCGCAGCCCCGCCTCATGCGTGCCGCCCTGGGGGGTTGGGATGGTGTTGGCATAGGTGTTGAGGAAGCCCTCGCCCTGTTCGAGCCAGGTCAGCGCGAATTCGCAGCGCCCCGCCGACTGGCCCTTCGCAGACTCGGGGAAGGGGAGCTCACCGGCGAAGGGGGCGGCGACGACCCGCGCGCGGCCCTCGATCGAGGCGGCAAGGAAATCCGCCAGCCCACCTGGGAAATGCAGCACCGCCTCGGCCGGCGTGTCCGTGCCCGCGACGAGGGAGGGGTCGCATTTCCAGCGGATCTCGACGCCCTTGAAGAGATACGCCTTGGAGCGGCACAGCCGGTGCAGCCGCGCGGGCGCGAAGGCGAGCTTGCCGAAGATCTCGGTGTCCGGCTGGAAGCGGACCGTGGTGCCGCGCCGGTTGTGGATGGGCCCGAGGTTCTTCAGCTTCTGCGCGGGTTTCCCGCGTTCGAAGGCATGCGCGAACAGGGTGCGGTCGCGCGCGACCTCCACCTCCATCCGGGCCGAGAGCGCATTGACGACCGAGGAGCCGACGCCGTGCAGGCCGCCCGAGGTGTCATAGGCCTTGCCGGAGAATTTCCCGCCCGAATGCAGGGTGGTGAGGATGACTTCCAGCGCCGACAGCTTCGGGAACTTCGGATGCGGGTCCACCGGGATGCCCCGGCCATTGTCACGGACCGTCAGCCAATTGTCGGGCTCGAGCGTCACCTCGATGAAGTCGGCATGGCCGGCCACGGCCTCGTCCATCGCATTGTCGATGATCTCGGCGGCCAGGTGATGCAGCGCGTTCTCGTCGGTGCCGCCGATATACATGCCGGGACGACGGCGGACGGGCTCCAGCCCCTCCAGCACCTCGATATCCTTGGCCGAGTAGTCATTGCCCGCGGTCGGGCTTGGCGCGCCCGGCTTGGCGCGGGTGCGGCCGAACAGATCGTTCATGCTGTGTTCTCGCTCTCCGGGCCAAGATAGCCAGGGGGTGCGGCGCACACAACGGCCCGGGATGGAGTCGGGCGAAGCGGAGTTCCGGGCGGGAGCACGGGAGGGCCGCACGCAGCCGTGACCCGATTTCGCTGGCATGGCGGGGGGAGAGGGCCCATCTCAGCCCCGTCACGCTGTCTCTTCCGCGCGGCCCGTCCTGGCAGCTGTGCCGCGCGATCATCGGGCGGCGGCCCCGTGCCTATCCGAACACCCCCACTATCCAGTCAGGTACGGCGACGTGGTTCAACGCCACAAAGGGCTACGGCTTCATCCAGCCCGATGACGGCTCCCAAGACGTCTACGTCCATATCTCCGAGGTCCAGCGTGCCGGCCTGCACGAGGGCCAGAAGCTTGGTGACGAGGTTCAGCAGGGCCAGCAGGGCAAAAGCTCTGCGGTGATGCTGCAGAACGCCTGAGAAGGCGGGGGCGCGGCCGCACCGGTCGCGCCCTTCGGCAAAGGAGGGCCCCATGGCCCCGCATAAATTCACCGTCGGCCAGGATGTCGAATTCCAGCCTGGCCCCTTCGACGGCAACACCCCGCGCGGCATCTACACCATCACCCGCGCCCTGCCCGGCGACGACCTCGACCGCACCTATCGCGCGCGGAGCGCCAAGGACGGCATCGAGCGTGTCTTCCGCGAAGGCCAGCTGCGCCCCGGCGCGGTGCCGCTCTTCGGCTGAGCCGCCCAAGCCTCGCGCGCCACCCCGCCGCGTCCGGTCGCATCGGCGCAGCGCCCCCGACCGATCCCAGGCTGTGCCATTACGCCGCGCGCTGAGATGGCCCCCGGGTCTTGTCCGGGGCGGCGCGGCATGCGCTCATCCGCGCGAGGATTCGGGACCAAGCAGGCATGCCTGACACGCATCTTCCCCGCGGCGACCGCGCGGCATTGCCGCGGCGCATGACGGGGAATGGAGAGGTCGTCGAGACCTCCGCGCCGATCGGCGACGCGGTGAAGACCACCACTTGCTATATGTGCGCCTGCCGCTGCGGCATCAAAGTGCACCTGAAGGATGGGCGCGTCCGCTATATCGAGGGCAATCCCGACCACCCAGTGAACCGCGGTGTGCTCTGCGGCAAGGGCTCGGCGGGGATCATGACGCAATATGCGCCGTCCCGCCTGCGCGCGCCGCTGAAGCGCGTCGGGCCGCGCGGCTCGGGCGAATTCGCCGAGATCTCCTGGGACGAGGCGCTGGAGATCGCCACGGGCTGGCTCAAGCATGTGCGCGAGACCGATCCGCGGAAACTCGCCTTCTTCACCGGCCGCGACCAGTCGCAGAGCCTGACGGGGTTCTGGGCCGCGCAGTTCGGCACGCCCAATTTCGCGGCCCATGGCGGCTTCTGTTCCGTGAACATGGCGGCCGCCGGGCTCTACACCATCGGCGGCAGCTTCTGGGAATTCGGCGAGCCGGATTGGGAGCATGCGAAGTACTTCGTCATGTTCGGCGTGGCCGAGGACCATGACAGCAACCCGATCAAGATCGGGCTCGGCAAGCTGAAAGAACGCGGCGCGAAATTCGTCAGCGTGAACCCGGTGCGCACCGGCTATTCGGCGATCGCCGATGAATGGGTCGGCATCCGCCCGGGCACGGACGGGCTGCTCGTGATGGCGCTGATCCACGAGCTGCTGCGGACCGACCGCGTCGATCTCGACTTCCTCGTCCGCTACACCAACGCGCATTGGCTGGTGGTGCGGAACCCGGGCGCGGCGGATGACGGGCTGTTCGCGCGCGATGCCGATGGCAAGCCGCTCGCCTGGGATCGGGCGGCGCAGGCGCCGCGGGATGCGCAGACGGAGATGCAGCCCGCCATCGTTGGCGAATTCACGCTGCCCGATGGCCGCAAGGCTGTCCCGGTCTTCCAGCTCATGGCAGAGCGCTACCTCTCGCCGGATTATGCGCCGGAGAAGGTGGCCGCGACCTGCGGCGTGCCGGCTGCAACGATCGAGCGCCTGGCCGCGGAGATCGCGGATATCGCCTTCAACCACACCATCACGCTCGACGTGCCCTGGACCGATGCGCTCGGCCGGCGGCACGAGACGATGGTGGGGCGGCCGGTCTCCTTCCATGCGATGCGCGGCATCAGCGCGCATTCGAACGGCTTCCATACCTGCCGCGCACTGCATCTGCTGCAGATGATGCTGGGTGCGGTCGATGTGCCGGGCTCCTGGCGCTACAAATCGCCCTTCCCGCGGCCGATCCCGCCGGGGCCTGGGCCGGCGGGCAAGGGGGCCAAGCCCAACACGCCGCTCGCGGGCAACATCCTCGCCTTTCCGCATGGGCCGGACGACCTGCTGGTGCATGACGATGGCTCGCCCATCCGCGTGGACAAGGCCTTCAGCTGGGATGCGCCACTCGCCCTGCATGGGATGATGCACAGCGTGATCGGCAATGCCGGCCAAGGCGATCCCTATGAGATCGACACGCTGTTCATGTTCATGGCGAACATGGCCTGGAACAGCGCGATGAACCCAGGCGAGGTCATCCGCTGCCTGACGGATAAGCGCGAGGATGGCGAGTACCGCATCCCGCACGTGATCTACTCGGATGCCTTCTTCTCCGAGACGGTGCCCTATGCCGATCTGATCCTGCCGGACACGACCTATCTCGAGCGCTGGGACTGCATCTCTCTGCTCGATCGCCCGATCGGCAATGCGCATGGGCCGGGCGACGCGATCCGCCAGCCGGTGATCCAGCCCGACCGCGACGTGCGCCCCTTCCAGGACGTGCTGATCGAACTCGGCGCGCGGCTCGGCCTGCCGGCCTTCGTGAAGGAGGATGGCTCGCCGCGTTTTCGGGACTATCCGGACTACATCGTGAACCACCAGCGCATGCCGGGTGTCGGCCCGCTGGCGGGGTTCCGGGGCGCGGATGGCGACAAGTCTGGCGTCGGCGAACCGAACGCCGACCAGCTGCAGCGCTACATCGACAATGGCTGTTTCTGGAAGCACCACCTGCCGCCCGAACAGCTCTACTTCAAGCACGCCAACCGGGCCTATCTCGACGACAGCAAGGCGATGGGACTGATCGGCAAGGCCGACCAGATCGTGTTGCAAATCTACTCCGAGCCGCTGCAGAAATTCCGCCTCGCCGCGCAGGGCCATGGCGCGAAGCAGCCGCCCGATGCGCGCACGCGCGAGCGCATCGCGACCTATTGCGACCCGCTGCCCATCTGGTACGCGCCGCTTGAGCAGCAGCAGCACGACACCTCCGGCTTTCCGCTCTCCGCCGTCACTCAGCGGCCGATGGAACACTACCATTCCTGGGGGGCGCAGAACGCCTGGCTGCGGCAGATCAAGGGCGCGAACAAGCTGTACATGAACCATGTGACGGCCAATGCGCTCGGCCTCGCCCAGGATGACTGGGTGTGGGTCGAAAGCCGCAATGGCCGCGTGAAGGGCCAGCTGGCGCTGATGGATGGCGTGAACCCGAACACGGTCTGGACCTGGAACGCCATCGGCAAGCGGGCCGGCGCCTGGAACCTCTCGCCCGACAGCCCAGAGGCGACGCGCGGCTTCCTGCTGAACCACGTCATCTCCGAATGGCTGCCGGCGCAGGAAGCGGCGCATCGCTTCGCCAATGCCGATCCCGTGACGGGCCAGGCCGCGTGGTACGATCTGCGCGTGCGCGTGGTGAAATGTGCGGCCGGCGAAGAAGGCGTCACCGACCCGCACCCCGACGCGCTGAAGCCCCCTCTGTCGCCGGCGCCCGCCATGGTGAAGGAGCCTGGCAAGTGACCGAACTTCCCCCGGCCTCGGCGAAGAAGCTCGGGCTCGTTATCGACCTCGACACCTGCGTCGGCTGCCAGGCTTGCGCGACCAATTGCAAGGAATGGAACACGGGCGGGCATCTCGGCCCGCTGCCGGATTTCAACGCCTATTCCGCCGGTGCGGAGGGCGTGTGGTTCAATCGCGTCCATTCGTACGAGGCTGGCGCGGGCGATACCGGGCGCACCGTCCACTTCCCCCGATCCTGCCTGCATTGCGAGACGCCGGCCTGCGTCACCGTCTGCCCGACGGGGGCGAGCTACAAGCGCGCCGAGGACGGCATCGTGCTGGTCAACACCGACAGCTGCATCGGCTGCGGCTTGTGCGCCTGGGCCTGCCCCTATGGCGCGCGCGAGATGGATGAGGATGAGGGGGTGATGAAGAAATGCACCCTCTGCGTGGACCGCATCTACAACGAGACCATCCCCGAGCCGCAGCGCCAGCCGGCCTGTGTCATCACCTGCCCGGTCGGCGCGCGGCATTTCGGCGATCTCGGCGATCCGGATAGCAAGGTGAGCCAGCTGGTCGCGAAGCGCGGCGGCTACGACCTGATGCCGGAGATGGGCTACAACCCCGTCAACAAATACCTCCCGCCGCGGGAGAAGCCGGCGATGAAGCCCCGCACGCTGGAAGAGGCTTCGCCGACGCCCATGGACATCAAGAACCCGCTGCTGCGCTGGCTGGATCGCGCCCTCTCCCGATGAACCCCGCACCTTCCATCGTTGTCTTCACCACCGCGTCCGGCGCGGGCTACGGGTTGCTGGCTTGGCTTGGCGTGCTGCGGCCGCTCGGGCTGCTGCCCGCCGATGCGGGCTTCGCGCTCCTCGCGCTGCTGCTTGCGGCGGCGCTGATCACCGCGGGGCTGCTGTCCTCGCTCAGGCATCTTGGCCGGCCGGAACGCGCCTGGCGGGCGCTGTCGCAATGGCGGTCCTCCTGGCTGTCGCGCGAAGGCGTGGCGGCGGTCGCGACCTACATCCCGCTCGCCGTGATGGGCTACGCGCTGCTGACGGAGGCACCGAGGCTCGCCCATGTGGCGGGGCTACTCGCCGCGGTGGGCGCGGTCGTGACGATCTGGTGCACGGGCATGATCTACGGCTCGCTGAAGACAGTGCGGCAATGGCGCCATAGGGCGGTGCCCTGGGGCTATCTGGTGTTCGGCGGCTTCTGCGGCGCGGCGATCCTGGCCGCGCTCGCCGCGCTCTGGGGCGAGGGGCGCATCCCCGCCATGTTGACGGCGCTGCTTGGCGGCGGCGCCATCGCGCTGAAGCGCGCCTATTGGGAGGCGGTGGATGCGCCGCCACCCGCCGACGCACCGACGATCGAATCCGCCACTGGCCTTGGCCGCATCGGCCGCACCCGCCCGCTCGACCCGCCGCATACGGAGCAGAACTGGCTGCTTCGGGAGATGGGGTTCCGGGTGGCGCGCAAGCACAGTGCGAAGCTGCGGCGGCTCACCCTGGCCGGCTTCGCGCTGGCCACCATCCTGGCCCTGCTGGCGATACCTGTCTCCGGGGCGCTGGCCGCGCTGTTGCTGGTGCTGGCCGCGCTGGTGGCCTCGGCTGCCATGCTGGTGGAGCGCTGGCTGATGTTCGCCGAGGCGACCCATACGGTGATGCTCTATTACAGCGGCGAGGCGTAGCGCCGCGCGTAATACCGTTGCGCCGATACCTCGTGGCGTGAGGCTATCCGGCGCCCGCTGACAAGCTGGCTTGACACATCGCCCCTGATCCCGGCAAGGAACGGCCCAACCTCACAACAAATGGGTCGTCGCATGTCTCTCGCCGACCACCGGCCGGATCCGGCTGACCTTGCGCGGTTTCGCGCGCTCTGCGGCGATCGCCGGTGGGCCAAGCGCCTGTCCGAGCTGGGTCGCCGTGCGGCCGGCGCCTCCCTTGCGGGGCGCGCGGCGCAGCAGCGCCATGCGCTGGAACTGGCCCTCGCCCGGCTCGCGGAGCCGGCGGCGCTGGCCAAGGCAACGCCCGCGGAGCGCCGCGTCATCGCCTATGCCCGCGAGGCGGTGCAACTGGCCACGACCCTGCCCGCCGCCCCCCGCAAGCGCCTGCGCGACCTGATCGAGGCCGGGCTGACCGGCGAGGCGACGCTGGTTCCCCTGTTCCACCTGTTGCGTACCGCCGCGCTGCATCGCGCCCGCGGCTTCGAGGTGGCTTTCACCGGCCTCGCCGACGGCACGCCCTGGGATTTGGCCGTGACGCGTGAGGGCGAGACGGCGGAGCTGGCCTGCGAGACCCTCTCGGCCGAGGAGGGCCGGCAGGTGCATCGCGGCGAATGGTGCGCGCTGGTGGACCGCATCAACCCCGAGCTGCAGACCTGGCTGGCCGCCCATCCGGGCCGCTACGTGCTGAAGATGACGCTGCCCGAAGGGATGGCGACGGACGCCCAGGTGGCCGAGCTGCACCGGCGCATCTCCACGCTGTTGGCCGAGGAGAAGCGGCAGGATTCGGGCGCCGACGCCGTGCTGAAGCTGGACCCGCTGGTGCTGGCCGGCGCCCAGGCCGCCACGCGCGGCCTGCCCGCCCAGCTGCGCGCCCAGTTCGGGGAGGAGGCGCATCTGGCCGTGACCGCGGCACCTGGCAGCGGATCGGTCTTCGTCATGGCCGCCCGCGCAGGGCGGGAGAACGAGATCGCCGCCGCGGCCTGCCGCCGCATGGCGGAGGTCGCCGAGACCCGACTTTCGGGCCGGGCGCCGGGCATTCTCGCCGTCTTCCTCGAGGACCTCGACCGGACCGAATGGCGCGGCCTGCGCGAGCGGATGGACCTTGAAGGCGCGACACGGCGCTGGATGACCGAAGCCTCCGCGCGATCGGTGGTCGCCGTCTCCTGCGCCTCGCGCATGGAATTGTTCGGCATCGCCCCGCCCGACGGCGCCCCGGCCGGGGAGCTGCGCTTCCGCAACCCCAGCCACCCGGCCGCCAAGTCGGCCGCACTGGCGCCTGCCATCCTGTCGTCCAATTGATCCCAGCGGTCATTTGCAATGACCGCTGGCCTGGCTTTTCGATGGCCTCAATCGCCGGCGCCTGCTCCGCAGGCTTGGCTTGCGCGGCACTCGCCGCGGCGGCCGTTCGGCCGCTCGCCCGCCTGCGGCGGGCGCAGGTCGCTCCATCAGGCCGACGATTTGGCCATGATCAAGGCGCGCAACCGCCACGCTGTGTCCACGTTGTCCTGGCACTGAACCGGTGCGGACGCCCCGTGCGGGCGGCTGCGTGAAGCACGGAGCGGCACGGGCATGACCGAGCGCGAGATCGAGACCAAGCTGGCCGAACTCGACCGGCTGTTGAACGATCCCGAGACGCGCATGGACCCACATCGGGTCTGGTCGCTGCTGGCCGAGCTGCGCAGCCCCGGCCTCGCGCCGCGCCCGGCGGAGCGTTAGGGTCCAAACCCAATCATCTGCCGGGCGCCTGGCCGGTCCCGCGCGGCATCCGCGGCGTCAGGCCGCTTGCCGATGCAATCAGCATCGGCTGCGCACCCTTCCTAGCGGCCTGCCCCGCGGTCCTCGGCCATTCGCCTCGGGGCCGACTGGGCTTGGACCCTGGGGCCTTACTCTTCCTCGGGCAGCTGGTCGGCGGCGCAGCGCTGCGCGCGGCGCTGGGCATGGGCGCTGCGGAGCACCGCATAGGGGTCGAGGCTCCGCGCTTCCAGCGCGCCCAACTCTGCCGCAAGTCGCTCGTAGGTCAGGAAGGCCTCGGCCCCCTGCAGACCGGCCACCGCCTCCGCCCCGAGGCCCTTGGCGAGTAGTGCGGCAAGGGCCGTGCCGGCCGCCGCATCGCGCAGCGTGCTCGGGCCGAGCAGCGGCAGCACCAGGTAGGGCCCGCTCGGCACGCCAAGCGCGCAAAGCGCCTCCCCCGGGGTGATCGCCTGCCGAACCAGTCCGCGTTCGGCCGCCACGTCCCGCCAGCCGCCCCAGCCTTGGGTGCTGTTGATCCCGAAGCGCCGCGCGGCATGCCAGGCGGTGCGCGTCTCGCCCGCGGCAAGGAAGCCGAGCGCGCTGACGGGCTCGCCAAGATTGCCGACCGCCGATCCAAGGCCGCGCCGCGTATCCTCCGGCACATGGCGCTGCCAGGCCTCGGCCAGCGGGGACAGCACCCGCGCCTGCGCGGCGGCGTTCATGGCGTGGATCTGCCGGTTCAGCGGCTCCAGCGGATCGGGGGCGGCGCGCGCGGGCGCCGCCAGGCCGAGGATCAGGCCGACGGCCATGGCCGGCCCAAGCGCCAGTGCGGCCCGCTTCATGCGCCCTCGAGCCCCGCCTTGCGCAGCTCCGGCCCAAGCCGCCCGGTCAGCAGCAGCCAGGCCATGCGCAGATCGGAGCCGAGCGACCACAGCGGATAGCGGAAGGTGGCCGGCCGGTTGCGCTCCACCAGCAGATGCGAGCCCCAGGCGAAGCCATAGCCGATCACCACCGCCGCCAGCGCCATCCAGAGCGGCCCCAGGAGAAGGCCCCAGGCCAGAACCCCGAGCCCCGCCACCGTGCCCGCCGCATGCAGCAGCCGCGTCAGCGGGTTCGCATGCTCGCGCAGGTAATGGGGCCAGAACTCCGCATAGGTCGCGATGCGTTCCGCCATGAAGGCGTTGTAACCCCATGCGGTGCCGGTCCGCCAGCACGTCTTCGCGCCCGCGTCCCTGGCGGATGGCGTCCAGGCGGCAACGCCGCGCATCGCCATGACGTTGAGCGGGCCGCGCCGTGCCTGGCGATGCGGCTCGACACGAATCGCCGGCGCCTGGAATCCAATGCCTATGCGCAACGAGACTGACAGTGCCGCTCCGGACGGCTTCGAGACCTGCGCCTCCCCCGAAGCCGCGGTGGACCGGCTGGAGGCGCTGCACGGCGCGGCGGTGGCCGCGCTCCGCGGCGCGCTGGATCGCGTCCTGGCCGGCGGCGCGCCGCCCAGCGCGACGGAGCGCGCGCGCTTCCGGTATCCGTTGCTGCGCGTTACCTCCGCAGCATCAGGTGCCGCCCCGCCGCGCATCCGCAGGGCCTGGGCCAAATTCCAGTCGCCCGGCATCTACGCCACCACCATCACCCAGCCCGGCGCCTTCCGCCCCTATCTGCTGGAGCAGCTGCGCCCGCTGATGGCCGAATTCGCCGCGACGGTGGAGGTCGGCCCCGGCCCGATCGAAATCCCCTATCCCTACGTTCTGGATGGCGCTGGCGTCGCGGCCGCGGCCGCGGACGGCACGGGCGCGCTGCTCGCGTGCCACTTCCCAACCCCGGCGCTGACCGAGATCGGCGATGAGGTCGCGGATGGCGAATGGCACGCGCCGGGCGAGCCGCTGCCACTGTCCCTGTTCGATGCGCCGCGCGTGGATTACTCGCTGCGGCGCCTGGTGCACTACACGGGCACCGACTGGCGCGCGATCCAGCCCTGGATCCTGCTGACCAACTACCATCGCTACGTGGACCAGTTCCTGCGCTGGGGTGTCGCGCAGCTGGCGCGCGCGGACAGTCCCTGGTCGGGGCTTGTGCTGCCGGGCGGCGTGATGATTGGCCGCGGCGAAACCGACCGGGCCGAGGCTCTGGCCGCCGCCTCGCCCTGGCACCGCTACCAGATGCCGGCCTATCACCTGGTGCGCGCCGACGGGACGGGCGGGGTGAGCCTGGTGAACATCGGCGTCGGCCCGTCCAATGCGAAAAACATCACTGACCACCTGGCCGTGCTGCGGCCGCATTGCTGGCTGATGGTCGGGCATTGCGCGGGGCTGCGGCAGTCCCAGGCGATCGGCGATTATGTGCTGGCGCATGGCTATTTGCGCCGCGACCGCATCCTCGATGCGCTGGTGCCGCCCGAAGTGCCGGTGCCCGCGCTGGCCGAGGTGCAGGTTGCGCTGCAGGAGGCGGCGGCGCGCGTCACTGGGGAGCGCGGCGATGCGCTGAAGCGGCGGCTGCGCACCGGTACGGTCGTGACCTATGACGACCGCAACTGGGAACTGCGCTTCTCGCGCGAGCGGCGGGCGATCAACCTCTCCCGCGCCATCGCGGTGGACATGGAAAGCGGCACGCTGGCCGCGCAGGGCTACCGCTTCCGCGTGCCCTACGGGACGCTGCTCTGCGTCTCGGACCGGCCGCTGCATGGCGAGATCAAGCTGCCTGGCGCGGCGAGCGCCTTCTACGAACGCGCGGTGGCGCAACATCTGATGATCGGGCTGGAGGCACTCGACATCCTGCGCGGCGACATGGCGGGCCTGCACTCCCGCAAACTCCGCAGCTTCGACGAGCCGCCCTTCCGGTGAGGACGGGAGCGGGGAGGGCTCTGCCCTCCCGCCTTGCCCTACAGCGCCCCCGTCCGGAACAGCCGCACCCGCAGCCCGCCATGCGGCACCGGTGGACCCGGCGGCAGGAAGGGAAGGGCTGTGGCCTGCGCCAGCCGCGTATCGGCCGTCACCAGCCCGACGCGCCAGCCGCCGAAGCGCGTGCGTAGCCGGTGGCCGAGCGTCTGGTAGAGCGTGGCCAGCCGCGCCGCATCGCCCATCCGGGCGCCATAGGGCGGGTTCACGATGACGAGGCCCGGCGGGCCGGGCGGCGGTTCCAGCGCGCTGATCGGCGCCTGGTGGAAGCGCGTGCCCTCGGTCACGCCGGCGCGTTTGGCATTCGCCAGGCTCATCGCGATGGCGCCCGCGTCGCGGTCGGCGCCATGGCAGAGCGCGGCGGGCTCACGCCGGCTGGCGACGGCGCGCATCCGCGCCCAGGCCTCGGCGTCGAAGGTCGCCAGGTCTTCGAAGGCGAAGCGCCGCGTGCGGCCCGGGTTGAGGCGGGCCGCGATCTCGGCACCCTCGATCACGAAGGTGCCGGAGCCGCACATGGGGTCGACCAGCGGCTCCGTGCCAACATAGCCGCACTCGAAGAGGAAGGCGGAGGCCATCGTCTCCCGCAGCGGGGCCGCGTTCACCGCCTGCTTATGGCCGCGCCGGTGCAAGGGCTCGCCGGATGTGTCGAGGCTGATGGTGCAGATGTCGTTCTCGAGCCGCGCGCGCACCACGAGCTCGGCGTCGGGGGATTCGGGCGCGCCCAGCGTGGCGCGGATCGCAGTGGTGATCCGCTCGGCCGCGGCGCCGCTGTGGTAGATGCGCGATCCGGCACAGTTTGCTTCGACGCGGAAAGGGATGTCGGGGCGCAGCACCTCGGCCCAGGGCACCAGGCGGGCCCGACGGTCGAGCTCCGCCAGGTGGCTGGCATGGAAACTGGCAATGCGCGCGAGCACGGCGCCGGCGCAGCGCAGCCAGAGATTGGCGCGCCAGACCTCCGGCCAGCCGCCTTCGATCGTGACGCCGCCGGCCACAGCGCGCACGCGGCGAAACCCTTTGCCGCCGGCCTCGGCCTGCAGCGTTGCTTCCAGCCCCGGCAGGGTGGCCAGGAAGATCTCGAACCCGCGGCCTGGTGTCATCTGGCCAGCGTGGTAGGGAGCCGCGCGGCCCGTGTCCATGTCGCGCCGTGATGTCGATGCTTGGGAGACCCCCGCATGCCGCGTGCCCGAGAGCTTGGCCTGGCGCCCGGCGTGCTGCCGACCGGGCCTCTGAACGCCATCACCGATGTCGCGGGCGTGCGCGTCGGCCAGGTGACGGTGATGGAGGGGGAGGGCGCGCGAACCGGCGTCACCGTCATCCTGGCGCATGGCGAGAACCCCTTCACCCATCGCGTGCCGGCGGGCGTCTTCGCCTTCAACGGCTTCGGCAAGATGGCCGGCGTGACGCAGCTGCAGGAGCTGGGGGAGCTTGAGACGCCGATCATGCTGACCAACACGCTGGCCGTCGGGCGCGCGGTGGAGGCGCTGGTGGATTGGACGCTGGCCCTGCCCGGCAATGAGGGCGTGCGCAGCGTGAATGCCGTGGTGGGGGAGACCAATGACGGCCGGCTGAACGACATCCGCGCCCGCGGCGTGACGGCCGAGCATATGCGCGCGGCGCTGGCCTCCGCTGTGGGCGGGCCGGTGGCGGAGGGCAGCGTCGGCGCCGGCACGGGCACCATGGCGTTTGGCTGGAAGGGCGGCATCGGCACGTCGTCGCGCGTGCTGCCAGCCGCGCTCGGCGGCTTCACGGTCGGCGCGCTGGTGCAGGCGAATTACGGCGGTGCGCTGGTGATGGACGGCATCCCGGTCGGCCAGCGCTTGGGCAAGTACTACCTGGCCGAGCATGTCGCTGCGGCGCGCGCTGGCGAGGCGATGCAGGCCGATGCCGATGGCTCGGTCGTCGTGGTGCTGGCGACCGACGCGCCGCTATCCGACCGCAATCTGCAGCGCCTGGCGCGGCGCGCCATGGGCGGCATCGCGCGGACGGGGGCGGCGTTCTCGGACGGGTCGGGCGATTATGCGATCGCCTTCGCGACGCACCCCGATGTGATCCGCACGCCGGAGAGGCGCGCCGGGGCCGCGGCCTTCGCGGATTGGCCGAATGACCGCATGTCGCCTCTGTTCGTCGCGGCTATCGAGGCGACGGAGGAAGCGGTGCTGAACGCGCTGACCATGGCGAGCGCGGTGGACTCGCGCATCGGTGGCAAGCGTGCGGTCGGCCGCGCCCTGCCGCTGGACCGACTGGCGGAGATCATCGCCGCCAGGCGTTAACCCGCCCTTCAATCCGGCCGGGGCAGAGGCTCGGCTGCGATGCCGAGCGGTGTTCCCGATCTGCTGGCGATCCTGGCTGGGGTGCTGCTGGCGTTGTTGCTGGTGGGGCTTCTCGCGCTGGGGATGCGCCTTGTGCGTGCGGGCTTGCGGCTGTTCCGCCGCGGTCAGGGCCAGTCCGTGCCGCGCAGGCTGGCGCTACGCGCGCGGCGGTTGGGCCGGGCGCGCGCCCTGGCGCGGGCCGAAGGCGCGCGGGCGGCGGCGCTGGCCGAGGAGGTGCAGCGGCTGCGCGTGGAACTGCGCCTGTTGCGGGCGAAGGGCGGGGCCGCGGATGACCGCTTCCTGCGGGCGAAGCGTGAATTCGCGCGGCGTTTCCACCCAGACCGGCTGCCGCGGAGCGCGCCCGATCGCGCGCTCCGCACCGGGATCTTCCGGGAGTTCTGGGCGGTGCTGAAGCGGATCGAGCGCGGGCGTTAGCCAGTTTGCTATTCCGGCGCGCGCAACGCGGCGCGCACCTCGGAGCGGAATTCGCGCCGGTGCAATTCGCGCAGCACGAAGAGGCTGGCGGCGATGAGTGCCACCGGATGGATGATCCAGGACAGCGCGGCGAGGCCGAAATAGTAGCTGCGGAGGCCGGTGTTGAAATGCCGCGCCGCGCGGTTCAGCACGCGCGCCGCCGCATCGGCCTGGGCGGGGCCGGCTGGGTCGCCGCGCTGCGGCGCCATCGCGCCCACGAGGATGGAGCCGTAGTTGAACTGGCGCAGCGCCCAGGTGAGTTCGAAGAAGGCGTTGACGAAGATCAGCAGCAGCAGGCCGATCTTGATCTCCCATAGCAGCTGGCTTGGCACCGAGGCCCAGGGCAAGGCGCCGACCACCCGCTGGCCGAGGTCGGAGGCGCCGAGCAGCGCCACGAGACCGCCGAGGATCAGGATCGAGGTCGTCGCCAGGAAGCCCGTGGTGTTCATCAGGTTGCCGATCGCCGCCATGTCGGCGATGCGGTTTTCCCGCGCCAGCGTGGCCAGCATCCAGCGGCGCCGGTGCTCGTCCATCGCGGCGATCACGCTTTTGGCGCGGATCGCGGGCACGCGGTCCACGACCAGCGAATAGGCCAGCCAGCAGGCGGCAAACAGGATCAGCGCGATCCAGTCGAGCGCGGAGAAGGGCATCATCTGCGGAAGCTACCCCGCAAAACGAAACGGCCGCCAGCCCGAGGGCTGGCGGCCGCCGTCACGCAAGGCGAGGGAAGGGCCTTTAGCCCATCTTCTTCTTCAGGTTCTCGTCGAGCTTGTTCAGGAAGGCCTGGGTGTTGAGCCAGGGCTGGTCCTTGCTGATCAGGATGGCGAGGTCCTTGGTCATGTGGCCGGCTTCCACCGTCTCGATGCAGACCTGCTCGAGCGCGTTGGCGAAGTCCACCACATCCGGCGTGCCGTCGAACTTGCCGCGATAAGCAAGGCCGCGGGTCCAGGCGAAGATGGAGGCGATCGGGTTGGTGCTGGTCTCGCGGCCCTTCTGGTGCTCGCGGTAGTGGCGCGTCACCGTGCCGTGCGCGGCCTCGGACTCCACCGTGTTGCCATCGGGGCTGAGCAGGACGGAGGTCATCAGGCCGAGGCTGCCGAAGCCCTGCGCCACGATGTCGGACTGCACGTCGCCATCGTAGTTCTTGCAGGCCCAGATGTAGCCGCCTTCCCACTTCAGCGCGGAGGCGACCATGTCGTCGATCAGGCGGTCTTCATAGACCAGGCCGCGCTTCTCGTACTCGGCCTTGAACTCGGCGTCGTAGATGGCGCGGAAGATGTCCTTGAAGTTGCCGTCATAGGCCTTGAGGATGGTGTTCTTGTGGCTGAAGTAGACCGAGTAGTTGCGCTGCAGGCCGTAGTTGAAGCTGGCGCGCGCGAAACCCTCGATCGAGCTGTTCAGGTTGTGCATCATCATGGCGACGCCGCCGCCCTTGAAGGCGAACTCGCCGATCTCCTGCGGTGCGCCGCCATCCGGGGTGTAGGTCATCGTCACCTTGCCACCGCCCGGCACCTTCATCTCCACCGCGCGGTAGATGTCGCCATAGGCGTGGCGGCCGACGACGATTGGCTTCGACCAATGCGGCACCAGGCGCGGGACGTTCTTGATGATGATCGGCTCGCGGAAGATCGTGCCGTCGAGGATGTTGCGGATCGTGCCGTTCGGGCTGCGCCACATCTTCTTCAGCTTGAACTCGGTCACCCGCGCCTCGTCGGGCGTGATGGTCGCGCACTTCACGCCGACGCCGTACTGCTTCGTGGCGTTCGCCGCGTCCACGGTCACCTGGTCATCGGTCTGGTCGCGGTACTCGACGCCGAGGTCGTAGTACTTCAGGTCGATGTCGAGGTAGGGGAGGATCAGCTTCTCCTTGATGAACCCCCAGATGATGCGGGTCATCTCGTCCCCGTCCATCTCGACGACGGGGGTCTTCACCTTGATCTTGGCCATGCCGATCCTCTTGGAGCCCTGGGGGCCCTTGCTTGTGCCTTCCTCGCCGGCGTGCCAGGGGGCGCTTGTTGCATCGGCGGATCAGGGCCGGTCACAGCACGCGCCCCGGTCGCCGCAACCCTGACCGGGTGGCGGAACATGCCAACCCCCTTCCCCGGCGGCAAGCCTGCCCCGGGGCAGGCTTGCCGCCCCCTTATCGGGGCGCATAGATGCCTGAGGCATTGTTAACGAAGGAGCCCCGATGAGCCCGGCCCGTCCGGTCCTGCGCGAGGCGCTGGAATGCCCCCATTGCGGGGAGGCGACGCTGCCGAACGCGCTGGCCGATGGCAGCCTGGTGTGTTCCTGTGCGGCGGAACGCGCGTTGGTCCCGGCCTCCGCGCCGCTTGCGCCGCGGCCCGCATCGCCCAAGTGAGGGGCCGAAAGCTTAGGAGTTCAGGATGCTGCTGCGCTGCGCCACTGGCATGATGACCCGCCCCATGGGGCTGGCCGCCGGCCTCGTCTTCGTCACCGGCATCGCCGCCGGCGTTGCGCTCGGCGCGGGCCTGGCGGGCGCGGCCGTTCTCGGCAAGCGCATGTGGGAGGAACGGCAGGGCTGGAAGGAAGGCGCCGACGACCTGCCGCCGTCCGATCCCATGCCGGACGCCCCGCTGACCTGAGCGGCGCGCGGCGCGGTTATGGCGGGCGCACAAAGGTTTCACCTTCGTGCCTCTCAGACGCGTCGTGCCGGAGGCAATCCTTCGGCGTGACACGGGCCGCACCCGCGGATCGGGTCCGTGCCCTTCCCGTCCATCCCTGCCTCCTGCGTCACGCCTTGGAGGTGCCGCCGTCCCCCGCACATGCGCTGAGCCGATCCCGCTCCGCGCGCGCGATCACCACGCGCTGGATCTCGGAAGCACCCTCATAAACACGCAGCGCCCGGACCTCGCGGTAGAGTTCCTCGGCCTTGTGGCCGCGGGTGACGCCAAGCCCGCCATGGATCTGCACATTGCGATCCGCGCAGCGTTGCGCCGTTTCGGTGGCGTGCAGCTTGGCCATGGAGGCTTCGCGCGTGACGCGCGGCGTGCCGGCATCCTTGAGCCAGGCGGCGCGATAGACGAGGAGTGCGGAGGCCTCGACCTCGGTCGCGCTGTCGGCGATGGCGGCCTGGCTCATCTGCTGGTCAAAGAGCGTCGCGCCGAACAATTGGCGGCTGGTCGCCTGGGCCAGCGTCATATCCAGCGCGCGGCGGGCGAAGCCCAGCGCAGCGGCGCCGACGCTGGCGCGGAAGACATCGAGCGTGCCCATCGCGACGCGAAACCCCTCGCCGGGCTTGCCGATCATCGCCTCCGCCGGGACGCGCACGGCGTCGAGCGCAAGGGTCGCCAGTGGATGCGGGGCGGTGACTTCGATACGGGCTTCGACCGAAAGCCCGGGCGCGTCAGCGGGAACAAGAAAGGCCGAGAGGCCCTTCGCGCCCGGCGCTTCCCCGGTGCGGGCAAAGACGATGTAGGTGGCGGCGATGCCGCCATTGCTGATCCAGGTTTTCCGACCCGTCAGGCGGTAATGGCTGTTGCCGTCGCGCTCTGCGACGGTTGCCAGCGCCGCGACATCGCTGCCCGCCTCGGGCTCCGACAGCGCGAAGGCCGCGAGCACCGTGCCCGCCCGGGCGCGCGGCAGCACCGCGTCGCGCTGCGCCGGCGTGCCGAACAGCGTGACGGGCCCGGTGCCGAGGCCCTGCATGGCGAAGGCGAAGTCCGCGAGCCCCGCATGGCGCGCGAGGATGTCGCGCGCCAGGCACAGCGAACGCACATCGAGCCGCCCATCCTCGGGGCAGGGCATGCGGAGCAACCCGGCCTCACCCATCGCGCGGGCGAGGCGGATGACGCTGCCATCTGCGTCGTGCTCGTCCGACAGGGCTTCGGCATGGGCCGCCGCCCAGGCATCCACCTCGGCGGCCCAGGCGCGATGGCGTTGTTCGAAGAAAGGCCAGTCGAGGAAGCTGCGGTCCGGCATTAGAGGGACATCCGCTTCACGCTTTCGAGCTTGCGGCGCAGCGGCGGCGCCGCAAACCTCGGTTCCGCCTGCGGTGCTTCACGGTCAGATGTCATCAAACGCCCCTGAACACCGGGCGCTGCTTGGCGACGAAGGCGTCGCCGGCACGCCGGAAATCCTGCATCGTCATACACAACGTCTGGGCGCCAGCCTCGACCTCGATCACCTGGTGCAGCGACATGGCCCGTTCCATCTGCAGCATGCGCTTGGTCACGGCATGCGCAAAGGAGGGGCCGTCTGCGATCCCCTTCGCGATTGCGGCCGCCGCGACTTGCAGGTCCTTCGGCGCGTATAGGCGGTTGCAGAAGCCCCAGGCCAGACCCTCGCTCTCCCCCGAGCCAAAGGCGGAGATAGAGCCACTCGTTTGCGCGTTCCTGGCCGGTCAGGGGGCAGGATCGCGGCCATCTCGGCATAGCTGTCGAAGGTGAGCGGGTTCGCCCGTGCCGGCCGGTCCAGCGTGATCGTGGTGAGCGCATCCTCGACCTTCAGATGCTGCGCGCGATAGGCGGCAACCTGGCCCATGATGGCGGCGATCATGCACGCTCATCGGGCGTCAGCGCGGCGCCGATGGAGGGCTTCGCACGATCCAGCGCGGCCATCAGGCCGAAGCATGGCAGGGTGGTGTCGAAATCGCGCCGCAGCCGCCCGCGCACCTCGCCCTATTAGTTGTTAATTCTAGAGCAAGAAATGCGTCCAGATGGTTCCATCTGGACGCATATCGCTCTAGGGCTGTTCCCGCCGTATACTGCTGCTCAGGTGACCACCGGCCTGGCCGCCGAGTAGCGGAAGGGCGCGCCGGTCAGGCGTTGATCCAAGGCGTGCGGCGCCAGAGATCTGCGTATTGCTGCTGGGTCGCGCGCATCCTCGCTTCCCAGACCGGCCCGGGCTCCACCGTCGGCTCGATAAACTGCTGTTCGAAGGCGCGGATGGTGGCGGGGTCGGTGGCGGTTTCCTGCATGGCTTCCCGCAGGCGGCCGAGGATGCGGTCGGGCGTCGCGCGCGGCACGACGAGGCCGCGTTCCGACGACATCTCGAAGTCGAGGCCGAGCGACTTGAAGGTGGGGGTCTCCGGCGCGAAGCGGTTCCGCTCGGCGCCGCCATGGGCCAGGAAGCGCAGGCCACGCGGATCGGGCATGATCTCGCCGATCGACATGGTGTTCACCTGCACCTGCCCGCCCATCAAATTCGCGCGCTGGATCGGCGCACCGGTGAAATGCACGATGGTGAAGCGCGCGCCTGTCAGCGAGGAGATCAGCGCCATCATCAGATGGTCGTCGGTCCCGATGCCGGAGGTGGAGACGGTGATCTCCTCCGGCGCGGCGAGCGCGCGGTTCACAAGGTCAGAGATGTCGCGGATCGGTCCGTCGGCGCGCACCACGATGCCGGTCGGGTCGGTCATGATGTTGCCGATGAAGCTGAAGCTGTCGAGGTTGTATTGGGCGCGGCGCTCCACCGGCACTGTGACGAAGGAGGGCATGTTGGTCAGCCCGATCACCTGCCCGTCCGGCCGCGCGCGCGAGACGTAGGTGAGCGCCACCTCGCTCGACGCGCCGGGGCGGTTCACGACCGTGATCGGCTGGCCGAGCCGCGGCTCAAGGCAGCGGGCAAAGAGGCGGGCCACGATGTCCGTGCCGCCGCCCGGCGCGAAGCCGACGACGAGCTCGACCGGGCGTTCCGGCCGCCAGGGTGCGGCGATGGCCGGGGCGGCGAGGGGGGCGGCGAGAAGACCACCCAGCAGAGTGCGACGGGAGAGCGGGCTCATGTTGATCCTCCTGGTCGCGGAGGATCTGTGGCAAGCGCCGCCGGGATGGAACAGAGAAGGTGGCTATGGCGGGCGAAAGCTGTTGAGGCTTCACATGCCCGGCCTGTAAGGCCGTAAAGGCTTCACAGGTGCAGATAGCTGTCCCGCACGTCCGGCGCCGCTTCCAATTCGGCGCTCGTCCCAGTCCAGACCGTGCGGCCCTTCTCAATCACGCTGTGTCGGTCGGCGAGCTTCAGCACCGCGGCGAGGTTCTTGTCGATCAGCAGGATCGCCTGGCCCTCGGCCTTCAGCTTCGCCAGCACCGCCCAGATCTCGGCGCGGATCAGCGGTGCCAGGCCTTCGGTCGCCTCATCGAGGATCAGCAGGCGCGGATTGGTCATCAGCGCGCGGCCGATTGCGACCATCTGCTGCTCCCCGCCCGAGAGCTTGGCGCCGGGGTTGGTGCGGCGTTCCTTCAGGCGCGGGAAGAAATCGTAGACGGCATCGAGCGTCCAGCGCGGCGCTGCGTTGCCGCTACGGTTCGCGGCGGTCGCCAGCAGGTTTTCCTCGACGCTCAGTGTCGGGAAGACCTGCCGGCCCTCGGGCACCAGGCCGAGGCCCCGCTGCGCGATGCGGTGCGGCGGCTGGCCGGCGACGATCGCGCCATCGAGCCGCACCTCCCCGCCCCAGATGCGACCGGCGACGGAGGGCAGCAGCCCCATGATGGCGCGCACCGTCGTCGTCTTGCCCATGCCGTTGCGGCCGAGCAGCGTCACGACCTCGCCCGGGCCGATCTCGAGCGAGACATCGAACAGCACCTGGCTGCCGCCATAGCCGGCCGAGAGGTGACCCACGCGCAGCATCATGCCGTCTCCGGCAGGGCGATGTCGTCCTCGCCGAGATAGGCGGCGCGCACTTCCGCATTGCCGCGGATCTCGTCCGGCGTGCCGGTCGCGATCAGGCGGCCATAGACGAGGACGGAGATACGGTCGGCCATGGCGAAGACGGCCTGCATGTCGTGTTCCACCAGCACGATGGTGTAGCGGCCCTTGAGGCCGCGCAGGATGCCGATCAGGCGGTCCGTTTCCTCCGGCCCGGCGCCGGCCAGCGGCTCGTCCAGCAGCATCAGGCGGGGCTTGGTGGCAAGCGCGATGGCGAGTTCGAGCTGGCGCTTCTCGCCATGGCTCATCGCGCCGGCCGGGGTGTGCGCCTGCCCCGCGATGCCGAGTTGGGCGAGGGCCTCCATCGCCGGCGCGTTCAGCCGCGCTTCGGACGCCGCAGGCCAGAGGAAGCGGAAGGAGGACCCCGCGCCCGCCTGCACCGCCAGCGCCACATTCTCAAGCGCGGTGAAGGCCGGGATGATGGAGGTGATCTGGAAGGACCGCGCGAGGCCGAGCCGCGCGCGGCGGTGCATGGCAAGCTGCGTGATGTCGCGGCCGTCGAAGATCACCTGGCCGGAATCGACCGGCAGCACGCCGCTGATCTCGTTGATCAGCGTGGTCTTGCCTGCGCCGTTCGGGCCGATGACGGCGTGGATCTCGCCCGGCGTGACGTCGAGCGAGACGTCGTCCGTGACGGCGAGCCCGCCGAAGCGCTTGCGGAGGTTGCGCAGGGAGAGAAGCGCGTCACTCATGCGGGCCTCCCGCGCGGCCTGGGCCGCGACGAGCGGCCTTCGCGATCTGCGCCGGGATGCCGGACAGCCCGTTCGGCAGGAACAGCACGGCGAGGATCAGCAGTACGCCGAACAGGATGCGCCAATGCTCCCATTGGTGGCTCAGCCATTCTTCCAGCAGCACGAAGCCGAGCGCGCCGATCAATGCGCCATGCAGCCCGGTGAGCCCGCCGAGGATGACCATGAACAGCAATTCGCCCGAGCGCTGCCAGGAGAAATAGGCGGGAGCGACGAATTCCGTGGCGTTGGCAAACAGGAAGCCCGCCGCGCCGCCGATGGCGCCCGCGATGACATAGGCGACGAGGCGATAAGGGTAGGGGTCGAAGCCCAGGGCCTGTGCGCGCAGTGGATTGCCCTTCGCCGCGCGCAGCACGCGGCCGAAGCGGGAGGCCAGCAAAAGCCGGCAGAGCAGCCAGGTGGCGGCCAGCGCGCCGACACAGACGAAGTGGAAATTCAGCCGATTCTCCAGGAAGCGGCCGCCGGCCACTTCGCTGCGCGCATACAGCGTATAGCCATCATCACCGCCATAGCCCGCAAGGGACGATGCGGTGAAGAAGGCCATCTGGCCGAAGGCGAGCGTGATCATGATGAAATGCACGCCGGAGGTGCGGATAGCGATGGCCCCCGTCACCAGCGCGAAGGCGGCTGCGGCGGCGATGGCGGCGGGGAGCACGATCGCGGCGTCCACGATGCGGGCATTGTCCAGGATCACCACCGCATAGGCGCCGAAGCCCAGCATCGCCGCATGGCCCATCGAGACGAGACCAGCGCCGCCCACCAGCAGCGACAGCGCAACGGCGGCCATGGCCAGGATCATCGCGCGCGCCAGCAGTGTCAGTATCCAGCCATCGCCGAAGCCGATGAAGGGGGCGGCCGCCAGCGCCAGCAACAGCAGAAGGGCGGGCGCCTCGGCGCGGAGCATGCGGGTCATCAGCCCGCCCGCACCGGGAACAGCCCCGCCGGCCGGAAGGCCAGGATCGCGGCCATGGCGATGTAGACGAGCATGGAAGCGATGGCCGCACCCACTTGCCGCGCCTCGGACGCCGAGAGGAAGAGGCGCATCACATCCGGCACCAGCGACCGGCCGAGTGTCTCGACCAGCCCCACCAGGATCGCCGCGATGAAGGCGCCGCGGATCGAGCCGATGCCGCCGATGACGATGACGACGAAGGCCAGGATCAGCAAATTGTCGCCCATCCCCGGCTCGACCGAGAGGATCGGTGCGGCCAGCACGCCCGCGAAGCCCGCGAGCATCGCGCCGAAGCCGAAGACGATCATGAACAGGCGCCGGATATCGACACCGAGGGCCGCAACCATCGGCGCATTGGTGGCGCCCGCGCGCACCAGCATGCCGACCTTGGTGCGCTCCACCAGCCACCAGAGCAGCCCGGCCACGGCCAGCCCTCCGCCGATCAGCGCGAGCCGGTAGGTGGGGTAGAGCAGCCCGTCCATCAGCCGGATGCCGCCGGTCAGCAGCTCCGGCATCGGCACCTGCAGCGGCGCGGCGCCGAAGACCCATTTCACGCCCTGGTTCAGCACCAGGATGACGCCGAAGGTCGCCAGCACCTGCTGCATATGGTCGCGGTCATAGAGGTGTCGGAAGACCAGGAATTCCAGCAGCAGCCCGAGCGCGAGCGCGAGCGGCAGCGCCAGCAGCAGCGCCAGCCAGAAGCTACCCGTCGCGCCCGCGATCCAGGCGGCGAGATAGGCGCCGATCATGTACTGCACGCCGTGGGCGAGGTTGATGAAGTCCATCACGCCGAAGACGAGCGTGAGCCCGGCCGCGATCAGGAACAGCAGGATGCCGAGCTGCAGCCCGTTCAGGGCTTGGATCAGCAGAAGCTGGGTTGTCATGCGCGCCCCGGCGGCGAGGAAAGGGGCCCCGGCATCCCGGGGCCCCGGCATTCAGCCGGCAGGCATCCGGCATTCGGCGGCGAAGGGATCCACCGCGTTCTCGAACACCTTGCGGACGTGCTCGGTCTGGAACTTGCCGTCCTGCCGGCGCCCGACGCGCGCGAGCCAGAAATCCTGCACGGGGAAGTGGTTCGCGCCGAAGCGGAAATTGCCGCGCACGCTGCGGTAGTCGGCCGCGCGGATCGCCGTGCGCAGCGCGCCCTTGTCGGCCAGGTTGCCGCCCACGCGCCGGATCGCGCTGTCCAGCAGGAAGGCGCTGTCATAGGCATGCGCGGCGTAGCTGGCAGGGATGTAATTGAACTGGCCCTCAAAGTCGCGGACGAAGCGGGCATTCTGCTCGTTCGGCAGCGTCGGGGTCCAGGTCGTGCCGGTGTAGAAGCCAAGCGCTGCCTCGCCCTGCGCGGGCAGCACCGCCTCGTCCACGGTGAAGGCCGAGAGCACGGGGATGGTCAGCCCCGCCTGGCGATACTGGCGCACGAACTGCACGCCGAGGCCGCCCGGCATGAAGGTGTAGATGCCCTCCGGCCGCGCGGCCGCGATGCGAGCGAGCTCGGCCGAGAAATCGGTCGTCGTCAGGGGGACGTAGATCTCGTCCATTACCTCGCCGCGGAAGGTGGATTTGAAGCCGGCGGCGGCGTCGCGGCCGGCCTGGTAGTTCGGCGTGATGACGATGGCGCGGCGGATCACACGATTCTGCCCGCCGACATCCACGCCGTCATTGGCCGCCTGGCCCAGCACCGCGTGGTTCTGGTCGTTGACGTAGGAGGTGGCGAAGAAGAAGGGGCTGCAGCCGCGGCCGGCGATCGGGCTCGGGCCGGCATTGGTGCTGATCAGGAAGGTCTGCGTCTCCGTCACCGGGCGCATGATCGCGGCCAGGATGTTGGAGAAGACGACGCCCACGATGAAGTCGCAGCGGTCGCGTTCCAGCGCGGCGCGCACCTTGGTCACGGCGGCATCGGGGCGGAGCTCGTCGTCGATCACCAGCACTTCCGCCGCGCGGCCGCCGAGGCGGTTCTCCAGGTGGCGCATGCCGAGCTGGAAGCCGTCGCGCAGATGCGTGCCGAGTGCGGCCTGCGGGCCGGTCAGCACCGCGACCAAGCCGATCTTGACCGGCTGCGCCTGGGCGCGGGCGATCCCCGGCAGGGCGAGCGCGGTGGCGCCAAGCGCCGAGGCGCCGAGCAGCGTGCGGCGGCCGAAACCCGTTTCGTTGATGTTCATGGCGTGATCCTCCGTCTCCCGTTGGTGCTTTAAGCTTGAACCGTCACGCCCGCGCAAGTCGGTCGGCTTGGGCAACCAGGGGGCTTTCGGCCTCTGCCAGCGGGGCGATAACGGTGAAATGGTCCGCACCCGCCAGGGCATAGAAGCGGCCGCCCCAGGCGGCGGCCATGTCGCGGCTCTGGCGGATGTACTCGCTGCTCTCGGCGCCGCCGACGACGCAATGGATCGGCCTGCCGGGGCAGGGGAGGAAACGCGGCGACAGGGCGCGGGCCTCCGTTTGTGTCAGGTTCAGCCCCTCCGCCACGCTGGTCGCCAGCAGGGGCTCCAACTCGAAGACGCCGGAGATCGGCAGGGCGGCGTGCACCAGGCCGGCCGGCAGGGTGGGGTCGAGGGCAGGCCAGTCGGTTGCCAGCAGCATCGCCGCCAGCTGTCCCCCGGCCGAATGGCCCGCAGCGAGGATCGGGCGCCGGTGCCGCCGCCACAGGAAGGCGGCCGCCGCGCGCATCTGGGCGACGATCCACCCGATCGGGACGGCGGGGCAGAGGTCGTAGGAGGGGACGGCGACTGCGACGCCGCGCAGGTTCAGCCCCCGCGCGCAATGGCTGGCGAAGCCGCGGTCCAGCGCCTTCCAGTAGCCGCCATGGATGAACAGCGCGAGCGGCGCGTCCTGCTCGGCGCCGGGATGGAACAGGTCGAGCTTTTCGCGCTCGCCCGGGCCGTAGGCCAGGTCCAGCTCGGTCCGCGGGCAGGCGGCGCGCCAGGCGGCGGCGTCGCGCTGCCAGCCGGCGATATGCGCCGGGTGGCCCGGCACGCGGGCACGGTTGTTGTACTCAAGCTCGAGGTCCATGGCGGCCATTGCACGCGCCCGGCCCGGTTGCGGCAAGCCCCCGGCTTTCGCAATCCGCCCCGACCGGGCAGGAAGGCCCGATGAAGGTCTATCTCGCCGGTCCCGATGTCTTCCTGCCCGACGCGCTCGCTATGGCCGAGCGCAAGCGCGCGATCTGCGCCGCGCATGGGCTGACCGGCATCTTCCCCGTGGACAACCACCCCCTGCATCAGCAGGCGACGGACACGCCCTTCTGGCTGTGGATCTACCGCCGGAACGAGGCGCATATGCGCGATGCCGACGCGGTGATCGCCAACCTCACCCCCTTCCGCGGCCCTTCGGCGGATGCGGGCACGGTCTACGAACTCGGCTTCATGCGGGCGCTGGGGAAGAAGGTGCTGGGCTATTCCAATGTCGCGGCCGGCTTCCTGCCGCGGACGCTGGGCTTCCTTGGCGCCGCCGCGCAGCGCGACGGGGAGTGCCGCTGGCGTGATGCGGCGGCGATGTCGGTCGAGGATTTCGGCCTCGCTGACAATCTGATGATCGATGGCGGCATCCATGAGGCCGGTTTCACCTTCATCCGCCGCGACGTGCCCGAAGATGCGCGCTGGAGCGACCTTGGGGCCTTCGAGGCCTGCGTGCAGGCGCTCGCACGCAGCCGTTGACGGCATGGCCCGGGACCGCCGAGACAGGCGCGAGACCGGGGCCGGAGGCAGGCGATGGGCGAGACCAGGAAGGGCAGTCGGGTCCGGCGCCGCGCGCTGCTGGCCGCGCCGGCGCTGCTCGCTGCACCCGCCGCCAGCGCCCAGGCCGGCGCGGTGGACCTGCTGCTGGTGCTGGCGGTGGATGCCTCGGGCTCCATCGATGCCGATGAATTCGCCCTGCAGCGAGAGGGCATCGCCGAGGCGCTGGCCCATGCGGCGGTGCTCGGCGCGATCCGATCGAAGCCCCGCGCGGCGATCGGGGTGGCCATGGTCGAATGGGGTTCCCCAGGCGGGGCGGAGACGGTGGTGGACTGGCGCCGCATTGCCGATGCGGCCTCGGCCGAGGCGGTGGCCGCGGAGATCCGGGACGGGCCGCGGTCCCGCCAATCCTTCAACGCCATCGGCGATGCGCTGGTGCATGCCGGTGCGCTGCTGGCGGCCGCGCCCTGGCCGGCGGCGGAACGGACCATCGATGTCTCGGGCGATGGGCCGGACATGCGCTCCCACATGCCGGCGCCGGCGGCGCGGGATGTGCTGGTGGCGGCTGGCGTCGTCATCAACGGGCTGGCGATCGAGGCCTCCTCCAACTGGCGCGATGGGCGGCTGGCGGCGCTGTTCGAGCGCGACGTGATCGGCGGCCCCGGCGCCTTCGTGCTGCGCGCGGAGGACCGGCGCGACTTCGCCCGGGCCATGCGCGCCAAGCTGATCCGGGAGATCGCGGGCCTTCCCGGGCCGGTGCGGGGCTGAGAGACCGTTTGAGAACACCGGACGGGTCGGCTCCGCGGGTCTTTTCCGCCCTGGCGTCGTTGCCGGCCTTGCCGATGCAACAAGCATCGGCGGCGTCCGGCGCCTAGCCAGGACGAAAAATCCCCTGCGCATCCTCAGCCGCCGGCATTCTCAAACGGTCTCTTAGCCTGCCCGCCGGCCCGGCGCGCGCTGCCCAGGAATTAGGCACGCCGCCGAAAGGGTTTGGCCAGCACGTGCCGTCTTCCCCTTTTCTTGGCCAGGCGTTTCCGCGACAAGGGATCAAAGCAGGAGAGCCGGATTGCCGACGTGACAGAGCCGCGCGACACCTTCCGTGCCTTCGACGAGATGCATGCCGCGGCCGGCGTCCGCCCTGCCTATCAGGGCATCGCCGCCTGGATCGAGCGCCATGGGCTTGCCGCGCTGGCCGCCAAGCGGACGGAGGCTGAGGCGCTGTTCCGCCGCGTCGGCATCACCTTCGCCGTCTATGGCGAGGGCGGCGATCCGGAACGGCTGATCCCCTTCGACGTCATCCCGCGCATCCTGGCGAAAAGCGAATGGGACCGCCTGGCGCGCGGCCTGACGCAGCGTGTGAAGGCGCTGAACGCCTTTATCGGCGATGTCTATGCCGGGCAGGAGATCGTGCGCGCTGGCCGCGTGCCCGCGGCCCTGGTCGCGGAGAACGAGGCCTATTGCCGCCCGATGGAAGGCTTCCGGCCGCCCGCCGGGGTCTTCACCCATATCTCCGGCATCGATCTGGTACGCACGGGTGCCGACGACTTCTACGTGCTCGAGGATAACTGCCGCACGCCGTCCGGCGTCTCCTACATGCTGGAGAACCGGGAGGCGATGCTGCGGCTGTTCCCGCGGCTCTGTTCCGACCATCGCCTCGCGCCGGTCGGGCATTATCCGGAAGAGCTGCTGGAGACGCTGAAGGAAGCCGCTCCCCCGAACTGCAAGGGCGCGCCCTGTGTCGCGATCCTCACGCCCGGGCATTTCAACAGCGCCTATTACGAGCACTGCTTCCTGGCCGATGAGATGGGCGTGGAGGTGGTGGAGGGCGCCGACCTCTTCGTCGAGAACGACATCGTCTTCATGCGCACCACCGCCGGGCCGAAGCGGGTGGATGTGCTGTATCGCCGCGTGGATGACGACTACCTGGACCCGCGCGTCTTCAAGCCCGAGAGCATGCTGGGCGTGCCCGGCATCTTCGCCGCCTATCGCGCGGGGAATGTGACGCTGGCGAATGCGCCGGGGGCGGGGATCGCGGATGACAAGGCGATCTATCCCTTCGTGCCGGAGATGATCCGCTTCTACCTTGGCGAGGAGCCGCTGCTGCAGAACGTGCCGACCTTCCTCTGCGAGCGGGAGGAGGACCGGGGCTACGTCCTCGACAATCTCGACAAGCTGGTGGTGAAGCTGGCGCGGGGCTCGGGCGGCTATGGGATGCTGGTCGGGCCGCATGCGACCGCCGCGCAGCGCGCGGAGTTCGCCGCGCGTATCAAGGCGAAGCCGCAGGACTACATCGCGCAGCCCACACTCGCGCTCTCCACCGTGCCGACGCTGGCCGAGGCGGGCATTGCACCGCGCCATGTGGATCTCCGCCCCTATGTGCTGATGGGCAAGGAGGTGCGGATCGTGCCGGGCGGGCTCACGCGCGTGGCGCTGCGGGAGGGATCGCTGGTGGTGAATTCCTCCCAAGGTGGCGGCACGAAGGATACCTGGGTCGTTGACGACAGCCCGGCTCAGTCGCAGCGGCAGGGGGGCTGAGGCGATGCTCTCCCGCACCGCGGACAGCCTGTTCTGGATGGGCCGCTACACCGAACGCGCGGGCAATATCGCGCGCGGCATGCAGGTGGCGCTGCGCATGGCGGGCCTCGCCGGCAGCCTCGGCGGCGCGCAGGATGAATGGCGCGGCCTGCTGGTCTCGGCCGGTGCCGAGCCTGGTTTCCGGGCCACTGGCCGCGCGGTGACGGCAGAGGCGGTGATCCGCTGGCTCGCGCTCGACGCCGAGAACCCGTCCTCCATCGCCAATTGCATCGAGGCGGCGCGGCGCAACGGGCGCGCGGTGCGCACCGCGCTGACCGTGGATATGTGGGAAGCGCTGAACGACACCTGGCGGGAGATGCGCGCGCGCGCCGGTTCCGCCGCCGAGCAGGACGCGCTGCCGGGTTTCCTCGATTGGGTGCGGGCGCGGACGCTGCTGTTCAACGGCGCCGCCGCCGACACGATGCTGCGCAACGAGGGCTGGCTGTTCGTCCATCTCGGCGTGATGCTGGAACGCGCGGACAACACGGCGCGGCTGCTGGATGCCAAGCACCCGGCGCTGTCCGGGCCGCGGGCCGAGGGGGCGGTGGCCTATGCCGAATGGCAGGCGCTGCTGCGCAGCGTCTCCGCGCTCCGGGCCTTCCAATGGGTGCATCACGCGCGGCTGCAGCCCGATCTGGTGGCCGACCTGCTGCTGTTCCGTCAGGAATTGCCGCGGAGCCTCGTCTCCTGCCACAGCCGCTTGCGGCACGCGCTGGAAGGTATTGCGGAGGCCACTGGCGGCCGCCGCGGCGAGCCGCAGCGCATCGCGGCCGAGATCCACGACCGCCTGGCGAAGGGCCGCATCGAGGATGTGATGGCGCATGGCCTGCACGACTGGCTGACCGCGCAGATCGACCGCAACATCGAACTCGGGAACGCCATTCAGGCGCTGTACCTGAACGGCTGAGGGCTGTTGCCCTCAAGCTCTTCTTCTCCCTCCCCCGCTAGCGGGGGAGGGAAGTTCCGGGCGGGGAAGCGGCTCCCTTCTACTCCAACATCTCCGCCGGCGCCTCGTAATCCGTCTCGTACAGATGCACCGACTGCGACTTGCCCGGCTTCCAGTCGGGGTCGTCCCAGGCTGCCATCTTGCCGGGGTTCAGCAGCCCCTTCGGATCGGCCAGGCGCTTGAAGTTCAACTGGTCCTGGTCCACGCGCTTCATCCCGCCATCCTCCAGCGTGAAGGTGTGCGGGTTGAAGATCGGCGCGCCGGCGTCTTCGTGCAGGCGGATGATCTCGGCTAGGCGCTCTTCCGTGGTGAAGCGCACCACCTGCAGGCCGAAGGCGCAGACCGTGCCGCCGAAGCGCACGAATTCGAGGTGCAGCAGCACCTCGTCCCCGAACATTTTCTCGAGCTTCGCGATGAGGTCGAGGTGGTGCGGCGCGGGGAACAGGGTCTGGAGATAGGTGATCTGCTTGTCGGTCTTCAGCACCTGCAGCGTGGTGTGGTTCCAGCTATGCTCATAGAGCGGCACCTCCGCCGCATCCGACGCCTCGCGCAGGATCTCGGCGCCGCCATGGGAGGCGATCAGCGCGGGCAGGATGTCGAGGAAGGGCGGCGCGACCATCAGACAAGCCACAGAATGTCCGGGCGGCACCTTCGCGCCCCACGAACGAAAATGGTCCTGCGGCAGCGGCGCGGGCACGACGCAGGCCAGCTTCTTCGCCACGCCATCCATGCGGCAGAAACTGTCGGCGAAGCGCGCGGCACCCATCAGCGTCGGGAAGGCGACGACCACGTCCACCCAATCCCAGGCGGGCGCGAGCGGCATCTCGAGCTCGGTGATGATGCCGTTGGTGCCATAGGCGTGGTTGACCTTCTGCAGCTCGGGCCCGCGCAGCTCCAGCACGCGCGGCTCGGCTTCCATCGTCATGACCTTGAGGCCGAGGATATTCCCCGGCTCCCGCAATATGCCGAAGGTGGTGCTGCCGATGCCCGACGACCCGCCGGCGATGAAGCCGCCGAGAGTCGCGGTGCGCTTGGTGGAGGGGTGGAAGCGCAGCTCACCGCCCACCGCGGTCTTCAGATGCGCGTCAAGGTCGATCAGCTTGACGCCGGCTTCCGCGCGCACCACGCCGGGCTTCGCCCAGAGCACGCGGTTGAACTCCGTCATCTCCAGCACGATGCCACCACGCAGCGGCATCGCCTGGCCGTAATTGCCCGTGCCCGCGCCACGCGGCGTGACGGGCACGCCATGCGCATAGGCCGCGGCGAGCAGCGCGCGCAGCTCCGCCTCGTTGCGCGGCGTCACCAGCGCCTCGCCGGTCACCTTGTTGAGCTGACGCTTCAGCACGGGCGAATACCAGAAGAAGTCGCGCGACTTCTGGCGCACCAGGGCGGGGTCGGTCGTCCAGGCGAGGCCGGGCAGGGCCTCCATCACGGCGTTCACGCTCATGCGGCGGCGTCCTCGATGGTGAAGTCGCGCATCTTGCCGGGGTTGAGCAGGCCGAGGGGGTCGGCCATGCGCTTGAAGCCCAGCTGGTCGCCCGGCACGCGGCGATAGCCGCTGCCTTCCTCGATGGTCAGCACATGCGGATTGGCGATGCCGATACCCGCGGCTTCGAAGGCGGCGATGATCTCATAGAGACGCTCGGCGCTGGTCCAGCGGATGACGGGTAGCGCCGACATGGTGAGCCGCCCGCCGAAGCGGACGCATTCAGTGTGCATCCACACCTCGTCGCGGAAGGGGATGCGCACGGCCTCCACGGCCTTCAGCGTGTCCTCGAAGGGGAAGCGGCATTGCAGGTAGCTGACGCCGCGATCCTTCTTCAGCACCTGCAGCGTGGTGTGGTTCCAGCAATACTCGTAGAAGGGCGTGGCGTCTGGGTCGCGTTCGGCGGCCACCGCATCCTGCTCGGCGACGATCCGCCCGCCATGTTCGGCGGCGAGTTCCGCCAGTGGGCCAAGGCCAGCGGGCGTTACCATCGCCAGCACCAGCGCATGGCCGGCCGGCACGGCATCGGCCAGGCCCTTGAAGAAGGGCGGCAGCTGGCTGTCGAAGACAGCGCACATCTTCTTCGCGATGCCGTCGGAGAAGGACAGGTCCAGAGCGAAGCGCGACGCCGGGACGAAATCCGGGAAGGCGATCGCCACGTCCCGCCAAGCCTGCGCTGGCGCCAGCGGCACGCGGATGCGCGTCAGCACGCCCGTCGTGCCATAGGTGCGGTTGACCGGGTTCGCCGCGAGGCCTTCCAGGTCCAGCACGCGCGGCGGGTCCTGCATCGTGGCGACGCGCGCGCCGATCAGGTTGCCGCGCTCGCGCATCGTGCCGTGGCTGATGCCGCCCACCCCCGCGCCGCCGCCGGCGACGAAGCCGCCGATCGTCGCGGTGCGCTTGGTGCTGGGCCAGAGCTTCAATTCCCAGCCGCGCTCACGGCACCAGAGGTCTAGGTCGATCATCTTCGCCCCGGTCTCGACCTCCACCACGCCGTCATTGAGCGCGATTGGAGCGTTCATCGCCGTCATGTCGAGCACGACGCCGCCATCCAGCGGCACGCATTGCCCGTAATTGCCGGTGCCGCCGCCGCGCACTGTGACGGGCACGCGCCGCGCGCGGCAGGCCGTCAGGATGCGCAGCACCTCATCCTCATTCTTCGGCCGTGCCAGCAATTCGGCCGATTTGCCGTCCAGGCGCTGCTTCAGGATCGGGCTGTACCAATAGAAGTCGCGGCTTTTCTGGCGCAGCAGGGCGCGGTCGGTCGCGAGCTCGATACCATCGAGCTCGGCGGCCAGGGCAGCAATGTCATGCATCGGCGTTGGGCTCGTTCGACAGCCAGCTGTCCACGTCGAAGGCGGCGACCTGTTGCCACAGCTCGCTCATGCGGGCGGCGGCGAAATCCAGGATCTCCTCCCCCTGCGCGGCGGTGGCGCGCGACGCATCGCCGACCGCGCCGGCGGCGTTGAGGTCATGCGCTTGCCAGGCCAGCGGCGCGCCGGCGGGCGGGGCCATGCGCGGGGCGGCGTTGCTCGCGCCCTGCCAGCGGCTGACGAAGTTCTTGGCCTTCGCCATGTTCACCAGCTGCGGCGTCAGCGCCAGCATCACGGCGGTCTCGTCGCGGCCGGCATGGATGCCGAAGGTGCCCTCGATCGGGTCCTTCTGGCTCTCGGGCTTGCCCATCCGCGCCCACATCGCATTCACGACGAACAGGTTCGACTGGATGCGGATGCGCCGCGCGGCGATGTCGAGTGCTGCGACATTGCCGCCATGGCTGTTCACCATCACGAGCCGCTTCACGCCGGCGCGCGCGACCGAGGCGCCGATATCGGTCACCAGCGCGATGAGTGTCTCGGCGCTGGTGGTGATGGTGCCCGGATAGCGCAGATGCTCGACCGAGAGCGCGACGGATTGCGTCGGCAGCACCAGCACCGGCAGATCCTGCGGGATCACCGAAAGCGTGCGCGCCACGACCCCCTGGTTGATCGTGGTGTCCACCGAGACGGGCAGATGCGGCCCGTGCTGCTCGATGCTCGCCACCGGCAGCACCGCGACCGTGTTGGAGGGCAGGTCACGGAAGGCAGGCCAGGGCAGGTCCTGCCAGTAGCGGGTGGGGAGCATCGGCACCTCGGAGATCGCCTCAGGCCAGCTTCAGCTCCGAGGCGGGGGGGAGGAAGGAGGGGTCGTAGATATCGGATGCCGCCATCGGGCGCGAGATGCCGAAGGCCTCCCGCACGGAATCGACCGAGCGTTGCAGCCTTGTCATGTCCACGCGCCCGAAGCCGTTCTGGCGGACATGCGGGGTGAAGGTCAGGCGTTCCAGCGACATGCGCAGCCGTTCCGTCTCCAGCGCGACATCGGTCAGCGGCTCGCGCCGGCGGAGGCCCGCAATGGCGGCGGGCATATCGGCCAGGCTGTCGTATTGCGCGCGGATCAGGCCGCGGATGAGCCCGGTGACGGCGCGCGGATTGGCCTGCGCCCAGCGCCGCGTGGTGATCATCGAGGTCGAGTAGAAATCGGCGCCGACATCGCTGAACAGCATCGTCACGATGTCCTGGTCCGACACGCCAAGCCCCCGCAGCGAGAAGATGCCGGAGGTGATGAAGCCCGTGATGGCATTGGCGCGGCCCTGCGCCAGCATCGGCTCCCGCAGCTGGGGCGTTACGGTCTGCCAGCGGACGGAGGCAGCGTTGATGCCGGCGGCCTTGGCGAAGGCGGGGAAGAGTTGGCGGCCCGCATCGCTCTCAGGCGAGGCGATGGTCTTGCCTTCCAGGTCCTTCGGCGTGCGGATGTTTTCGCGCCGCAGCGTCATCACGGCCAGCGCGGTGGCGTCATAGATGATGAAGGGGCTGAACAGGTCCACATCAGGCCGTTCGAGCCGCATGCGGATGGTGGGGTTCAGGTCCGCGACGCCGACATCATAGGCGCCGGAGGAGATCTTCACCGGCACGTCGCCCGAGCCGAAGCCGCGGTCCATGGTGACGTTGAGCCCGGCCTCGCGGAAATAGCCCTTGTCGAGGGCTAGCAGGAAGGCGGCCTGCGGGCCCTGGAAGGCCCAGTCCAGGCTGAAGCGCACATCCAGCAGCGATTGGGCATGAACAGCCGGGGCGGCGAGGCCGGCGGCAGTGGCTCCGAACAGGGCAAGGGCGTGGCGGCGGCGCATGTCTGGCTCTCCCATGAGCGTGATCGGTCCCGTGGGCTAGCAAGGCGCGGACCATCGCGCCGGCCCGCGCTCCTGCGTGGCGCCCTACCAGGATATGATCGTATGTGAGGCAAAATGCACAAGTATCAGGCTGTCGAGTGATCGCATCGGTGGCATCCGGCCTTGGCGGCTCGCGGTGGTCCGGCGCTTGCACGGACTAGGGTCGCGCTTGCCCCCAGGGGCGCGGGCGCATCGCGCGGAAGGAGAGACCCGCCATGCTGCAGACCGCCACCCCGATGCTGCGGCGCTTCTGGTATCCCGTCATCCCGCTCGCGCAGCTGCAGGACGGGCCGAAGCCCTTCCGGCTGCTCGGCCAGGACATCGTCCTCTGGGTGGATGGGGACGGGAAGCCGGCGGCGATGGATGACCGCTGCTGCCACCGCACCGCGAAGCTCTCCAAGGGCTTCTACAGCAATGGCTGGCTGGCCTGTGGCTATCATGGCTGGGAATTCGGCGCCGATGGCCGCGTGATGCGCGTGCCGCAGCGCCCGGTGGACAAGCAGGGTGCGACCAACATGCGCGTGCCGTCCTATCGGGCGGAGGCGCGGTACGGCTATGTCTGGGTCGCGCTGGAGGAGCCGATCTTCGACATCCCCGATTTCGAGGAGGAGGCGGAAGGCTGCCGGCGCATCGATGAGTTCTACGAGGTGTGGAACTGCGCCGGGTTGCGCGTGATGGAGAACAGCTTCGACAACGCGCATTTCGCCTTCGTCCACCGCGCGAGCTTCGGCGACCAGGGCCATCCGGAGCCGGCGAAGATCGAGGTGGAGGAGTATGCCGACGGCTTCCTCTTCATCACCGATGTGCCGGTGCGCAACCCGGAGATCCAGAAGAAGGTTCTGCGGATGGAGAGCGACACCACGGTGCGCCACATGCGCGGCCGCTGGTACATGCCGTTCCTGCGGAAGCTGCGTATCCGGTACCCGAACGGGCTGTCGCATTCGATCATCACCGGCGCGACGCCGATCGACGACCGGTTCTGCCAGATCGTGCAATTCGTCTATCGCAACGACACCGAGGAAGACGCCAAGGCCGCCGACATCATTGCCTTCGACCGACTGGTGACGGAGGAGGATCGGGACATCCTGGAGAGCACGGATTTCGACGTGCCGCTCGACCAGGCGGGCATCGAGATGAACATGCCGAGCGACCGGCCCGGCGTGCTGATGCGGAAGATGCTGCTGGTGCTGGAACAGCGCCTGGCCGCCGAGGTGAAAGTGGCGGCGGAGTAGGGTTTTGGGCGCCAACCATATCTCCCTCCCCCGCAAGGCGGGGGAGGGAGAGAGGGCAAGTCGTTACAGCCCGGCCTGGGTCACGAACTTCGTGTTCAGATACGCCTCGATCGCCTCGGAGCCGCCCTCGGAGCCGTAGCCGGAATCCTTGACGCCGCCGAAGGGCACCTCGGGCAGAGCGAGGCCCAGGTGGTTGATGGTCATCATGCCCGTCTCGACCTTGGACGCGATCGCATTCGCCGTCTTGGCGCTTCGGGTGAAGGCATAGGCCGCCAGGCCGAAGGGCAGGCGGTTCGATTCCTCGACCACCTCCTCCAGATCCTTGAAGGGCGCGATCATGGCGACGGGGCCGAAGGGCTCGTCATTCATCATCCGCGCCTCCTTCGAGACGCCCGTCATCACCGTCGGCTGGTAGAAATAGCCCTTGTTGCCGATGCGCTCGCCGCCGGTGTGCACCTCCGCGCCGCGGGACTTGGCGTCATGCACCAGCCCCTCGACCCAGGGGATGCGCCGCTCATGCGCCAGCGGGCCCATCTGCGTGCTTTCGTCCATGCCCGCGCCGACCTTCAGGCTCTTGGCGATGGCGACGAACTTCTCGACGAAGGGCGCGTAGAGCTTTTCCTGCACCAGAAAGCGCGTGGGCGAGACGCAGACCTGGCCGGCATTGCGGAACTTCGCCGCCGCCAGAGTCTTCGCCGCATGCTCGAGGTCGGCATCGTCGAAGACGATCGCCGGCGCATGGCCACCAAGCTCCATTGTCACGCGCTTCATATGCGCGCCCGCCAGCGCCGCCAGATGCTTGCCCACGGGGGTGGAGCCGGTGAAGGTCACCTTCCGGATTACCGGATGCGGCACGAGGTATTCGCTGATCTCGGCCGGCACGCCGAAGACGAGGTTCGCCACGCCCGCGGGCAGGCCGGCATCCGCGAAGGCGCGGATCAGCGCGGCCGGAGAGGCGGGCGTTTCCTCCGGCGCCTTGACGATGATCGAGCAGCCGGTGGCAACCGCGGCCGAGAGCTTGCGCACCACCTGGTTGATCGGGAAGTTCCACGGCGTGAAGGCGGCGACGGGGCCGACCGGCTCCTTGATCACCAGCTGATAGACGCCCTCGGCACGCGCCGGCACGACGCGGCCATAGGCGCGGCGGGCTTCCTCGGCGAACCAGTCGATGATGTCGGCGGCCGACATCACCTCGATCTTCGCCTCCGGCAGCGGCTTGCCCTGTTCGAGCGTCATCAGCCGCGCCGTTTCCTCGACACGGGAGCGGAGGATGTCGGCGGCCTTGCGCATCAGCTTGGCGCGGTCATAGGCGGAGACCTTGCGCCACACCGCGAAGCCCTTCTCGGCGGCCTCCAGCGCCTCGTCGAGATCGGCCTTGGAGGCGTGCGCGACCTGGCCGATCACCTCCTCGGTCGCCGGGTTGAGCACGGGGTCGGTCCGGCCGGAGCGCGCGGCGCGCCACGTGCCGGCGATGAAGAGCTGCGTATCTTGGTACATTCTGGTGTCCTCCTGGCGGTGAGCGAAACCTAGGACGCCCGGGCCGTGGTGGGAACTGTCTAGGGTTCAGCTGTTCGGCCCGCGCTCCATCGCATAGGGCTGCCAGCGCGAAAGCCCCGAGCCCGGCAGAACGGTGGGGTTGACGCAGCTCATCGGCCAGCGGCCGGCCAGCACCAGCGCCATCTCCTGCCCCGCCCGCCGGCGCCGCGCCGGGTCGAATCGGGCCGACGCCGAGGCGTTGTGCGGCGAGAGGATCACATGCGGCATCGCCAGTAGCGGATTGTCGCGCTTGGCGGGCTCCACCTCGAACACATCAAGGCCGGCGCCGGCGATCTGGCCCGATTGCAGGGCCGCGATCAGCGCCGCCTCGTCCACCGTCGGGCCGCGGCCAGTATTGATGAAAATCGCGGTCTTCTTCATCTGCGCGAAGTGCCGCGTGGTGAGCATCGCCTTCGTCTCCGCCCGGTCGGGCGCATGCATGGAGACGAAGTCGGATTGCGCCAGCACCTCATCGAGGCTCGCCGGCACGACGCCATGCGCGGACATGGTCAGCTCGTCCACATAGGGGTCATAGGCCATCATGCGCAGGCCGAAGGGGGCAGCGCGCTTGGCAACCTGGCGCGCGACGCGGCCGAAGGCGACGAAGCCGAGCGTCATGCCCATCAGGCGGGGGATCTGGTTCAGCTGGGGCCGGCCTTCCGCCCAGCGGCCCTCGCGCACCATGCGGTCCTGTTCGATGCAGCGGCGATGGGTGGCCAGCAGCAGCATCACGGCGTGGTCCGCCACCTCCTCGATGAAGGTATCAGGGCAGTTCGTCACGGGAATGCCGCGCGCGGTGGCCGCGCCCACATCCACATAATCCACGCCGACCGTCGGGCAGCAGATGATCTTGGCCTTCGATGCCGCGGCGATCATGCGCGCCGTCAGCTTCATGCCCTTCATGTAGATCGCATCGGCCTCGGCCGCCGCGGCGCAGAAGGCGTCTTCATTGGCGGGGCATTCGACGATCTCGGCGCCGAGGCGCTCCAGCGCCTCCATCTCGAAGCCGTAGCCCGCGCCCTTGGTGAAGGCCGGCATCGCCGGCGTCAGGATCCTCGGACCCGCCATTGTTTCCCCCATCGCTTGCAGCGCCGGGACGTTGCTCTAGGCTCGCCCCCCGGACAAGGGGAGGGCCATGGGGAGGTCATGACGATGCAACGCCTCGCGGGGAAGATCGCCTGGGTGACGGGCGCAGGCAGCGGCATCGGCGAGGCCGCGGCGCTGAAGCTGGCAGAGGAAGGGGCCGCGCTGGTGCTGACCGGCCGTCGCGCCGCGCCGCTCGAGGCTGTCGCCGCGTGCATCCGCGCCGCCGGCGGCACGGCGGAGGTGCAGCCCGCCGATCTGATGGACAAGGACGCGGTGAAGGCCATCGGCGCCTTCATCGCCGGCCGCTTCGGGCGGCTCGACATCCTGGTGAACAATGCGGGGCTCAACATCACCGCGCGGCGCTGGTCGGTGCTGGATGTGGATGGCGTGGACGAACTGGTCCGCGGCAATCTTTCGAGCGCGATGTATTGCGTGGCCGTCGCGTTGCCGCTGATGCGCGCACAGAAGGATGGTGTGCTGATCCACACCTCCAGCATGGCCGGGCGCGTCATCTCGCCGCTCAGCGGGGCGGGCTATACGGCGGCGAAGCACGGGGTGGTGGCGATGAGCCACACCCTCAACATGGAGGAAGGCGCGAACGGCATCCGCAGCTGTGTCGTCTGCCCCGGCGAGGTCGCGACGCCCATCCTCGACAAGCGCCCGCATCCGGTGAGCGCCGAGGAACGCGCGCGGATGGTGCAGAGCGAGGATGTCGGCGACCTGATCCGCTATGTCGCCTGCCTGCCGCCGCATGTCGTGCTGAACGAGGTCTGGATCAACCCGGCCTGGAACCGCAGCTATGTCGCGGCGATGAACGCGAAGCTGTAGTCCGCGCGAAAACGTGGGCGCTGGTGCGCGGTCAGCCGCGCACCAGCTTCTCCGCGGCGTCTGCCACCTTGTCCGCATCCGGCTTCAGCGCGTCCTCCAGCGCGGGTGCGAAGGGCACGGGCACACGTGGCTGGCCGAGCCGCGCGGCGGCCAGGACCGCGCCGGGGCCGAGCCGTTCGACGACGCGCGCCAGCACTTCCGCGCCGAAGCCGCCGGTTGTCACCGCCTCATGCACCACCAGCAGCCGCCGCGTGCGCGTGACGGAGGCGCAGACCGCGTCCTCGTCCCAGGGCCAGAGCGTGCGGAGGTCGAGCACATCGGCCGAGATGCCGCGCGCGGCCAGCATCTCCGCCGCTTCGGCCACCGCGGGCGTGATGGCCGACCAGGTGACGATGGTGAGGTCGCTCCCCTGCCGCAGCTGCCGCGCCTGGCCGAAGGGGATGGGTGCGATCGTCTCCGCCACCTCGCCCTTCAGCGGGAAGAGGTTCTTCGGGTCGAAGAACAGCACCGGATCGTCGCTGCGGATGGCCGAGACCAGCAGCCCCGCCGTGTCCGCCGGGGTTGAGGGTGTGACGACGACGAGGCCCGGGATGTGGGTGAACCAGCCTTCCAGCGTCTGGGAATGCTGCGCGGCGGAATTGCGCCAGATGCCGTGCGGCATGCGCACCACCACGGCTGGCCGCGCCTGGCCGCCGAACATGTAGCGGATCTTGGCGATCTGGTTCACCAGCTCGTCCATCGCGCACATCACGAAGTCGAAGATGCGCATCTCGATGATTGGGCGCGTGCCGACCAGCGCGGCGCCGAGCCCCGCGCCCATGATCGTGCTTTCCGAGATCGGTGTGGAGACGACGCGCGCCGCGCCGAACTCCTCGACGAAGCCGCGATACTGGCCGAACAGCCCGCCGCGCGCGACATCCTCGCCCATCACCCAGACCCGCGGATCGCGGCGCATCTCCTGCAAGGCGGCGAGGCGCGCGGCCTCGGCCAGCGTCACCTCCGTCATGGTGTGGTCTCCCGCACGGCGCCGCTATCCTGCACATCCTCCCAGGCGATGGCGGGATCGGGCCAGGGGGCGGCTAGCGCCGCGGCGCGGGCCAGCGACATCTCCGCCCGCGCCTCGCCCTCGATCGCCTCCAGCGCCTTCTGTGCGACGCCTTCGGCCAGCAGCCGCGCCTTGAGACGCAGCAACGGCTCCGCCGCGCGCGCGGCCTCCACCTCGCCCGGCTCGCGCCAGGCGGCGGGGTCGGTGCTGGTGTGGCCCATCAGGCGGAAGGTGGTGGCGTGCAGCAGACGCGGGCCGGCGCCGCCGCGCACCTCCGCCACCAGCCGCGCGGCCAACATGTCCACCGCCGCCGCGTCGTTGCCGTCCACGCTGAAGGCCGGCACGCCAAGCGCCTCCGCCCGCGCCGCGACGCCGGGGCCGGCGGTGACCGAGTCGGCGCGGGTGAAGGCGGCGACGCCATTATCCTCGCAGACGAACAGCACGGGCAGCTGGAACAGCGCCGCCCAGTTCAGACCTTCCAGGAAGGGGCCGCGGTTGATCGCGCCATCGCCGAAGAAACAGCAGACGATGGAGGAAGCGCCGAGCAGCCTGAGCCCCTGCGCCGCGCCAACCGCGATCGGGATGCCGCCTGCGACGACGCCATTGGCACCCAGCATGCCGACCGAGAAATCCGCGATATGCATGGAGCCGCCCTTGCCGCGGCAATGCCCGCCGGCGCGGCCGAGCAGCTCCTCCATCATCCCCTGTACGCCGGCCCCCTTGGCCAATGCATGGCCATGGCCGCGGTGATTCGACGTGATGCGGTCGTCCTGGCGGAGGTTCAGGCAGATGCCGGCCGCGACCGCTTCCTGCCCGATCGAGACATGCAGCGGGCCCGGGATCTCGCCGGCGCGATGGGCGGCGAGCGCCGTCTCCTCGAAGGCGCGGATGCGCCACATGGTGGCGTAGAGCGCCAGCAGCCGCGCGCGGTTGTCACCGCCTGAGGTCATCTTGGACCACTCTCCCCAACCGCCCCTCTTGGCCGGGGGCTTGCGGAGCATGCGGCAGCGGGCGAAGGAATCAACCCCTGGGAGGAACGGGATGACGGCGGCGGCCCCCTTGGTGCTGGACAGCGTGACGCATCTGCCGGCTGCGGCCGGCGGGCGTGTTGCGCTCTGCGCCAGCCATGGTGGCATCTATGCCGCCTGGTACGCCGCCCGCCGGGGCCTGGCGGCCATGATCCTGCACGATGCCGGGGTGGGCCGGGATCGCGCCGGGGTGGGCGGGCTCGACTGGCTGGCCGCGCGCGGCGTGCCGGGGGCCTGTGTCGGGCATCGCAGCGCCCGGATCGGCGATGGCGCGGATATGCTGGCGCGCGGGCGGCTGAGCTGCGTCAACGCGCCCGCTGCGGCGCTCGGCCTTGGGCCCGGCATGATGGCAGAGGAGGCGCTGGCGCTGCTCGCGGCCGCCGGGCTGCCGCCGGCTGCGGCCACGGAGGATATGGACGAGGCGCGACGCGAGATTCCGGGCGTGGGCCGCGCCGGCGTGCGCGTCTTCGCGCTGGATTCGAACGGGCTGGTCGGCCCGGACGATGCGGGCCATGTCGTCGTCACCGGGTCTCATGGCGGGCTTTTGGGCGGCAGGCCGGAGACTGCGGTGAAGGCGCCGGTGCTGGCCGCGCTCTACAATGATGCCGGGATCGGCGTGGACGGGGCTGGCATCTCGCGCCTGCCGGCGCTGGACGCGCGCGGCATCGCGGGTGGCTGCGTCGCCGCGGAGAGTGCGCGCATCGGCGATGCGATGAGCACCTGGAATGACGGGGTGATCTCCGCCCTCAACCCGCTGGCCGCTTCGCGCGGCGGACGGATCGGCCAATCGGCGCGCGACTTCGTCGCGGCCCTGCTGGAGCATGTATAGATGTCGTCCAATACGACCCGCCGGATGACCGGCGGCCAGGCGCTCGCCGAGATGCTGAAGCTGCATGAGACCGGGCCGATGTTCGGCATGGGCGGCTTCCAACTGCTACCCTTCTATGAGGCCTGCCGCGCGCTCGGCGTGCAGCACATGCTGATCAACGATGAGCGCTGCGGCGCCTTCGCGGCGGATGCCTATGCCCGCGTCACGAATAAGCCTGGCCTCGTGGACGGCACGCTCGGGCCGGGGGCGACGAACCTGGCCACGGGCCTGGCCGAGGCGTTCAACGCGGGCATGCCGATGATCGCCATCATCGGCGACGCCAACCGCCAGCACGCCTGGAAGAACATGACGCAGGAGGCGCGGCAATTCGATGTGCTGCGCCCGCTGGTGAAGGAGGCGATCCGCGTCGAGGTCATCTCCCGCATCCCCGAATTGCTGCGCCGCGCCTTCGCGGTGGCAACCAGCGGCCGCCCGGGCCCGGTGCTGATCGCCGTGCCGGAGGACATCGCCCATGGCGAGCATGATTTCGACGCCGGCGATTTCTGGGTGGATCCCGGCACGCTGCGCGCCCAGGCGCGCCGCATGCGCCCCGATGCGCAGGACCTCGCCGCCGCCGCGCGGCTGCTGGCCAAGGCCGAGCGGCCGCTGATCCTGGCCGGCGGCGGCGTGCATATCAGCGAGGCGCAGGCCGCCCTGACCCGCTTCGCGGAAGAGCAGGGCATCCCCGTCGCGCACACCATGTCGGGCAAGGGCGCGATCGCCTGCACCCATGCGCTCTCAGCCGGTGTCTTCGGGCGCTATTCGCGCATCGCCAACGACCTGGTGGCGATGGCGGATTGCCTGCTGGTGGTTGGCTGCAAGCTGGGCGAGATTGCGACGAAGCGCTTCACCCTGATGCCGCAGGGCGTGCCGCTGATCCATGTGGACGTGTTGCCGGAGGAGATCGGGCGCACCACGCGCACCGATGTCGCGCTGGTGGGCGATGCGCGCGCGGCGCTCGATGACCTTGCGGCGGCGCTGGCCGATGGCGGGAAGCGTGCGGCCACGCGCGCCGGCTGGTGCGCGGAGGTACCGAAGCGCATGGCCATCTGGCGGGACGGCGCGCGTGAGCGGCTGGAAAGCGTCGAGAGCCCGATCAATGTCGGCCGCCTGCTGGGCGAGCTGAACAAGGTGATGCCGGAGGACGCGGTGCTGGTCGCCGATGGCGGCTTCGCGGCGCATTGGGGCGCGCTGTTCTACGACACCAAGCGCGCCGGGCGCGGCTTCGTTGCGGATCGCGGCTTCGCCTCCATCGGCTATGGCGTGCCGGGCGGGATCGGCGCGCAGCTGGGCGTGGGCAAGGGGCGGCGGGTCGTGTCGCTCACCGGCGATGGCGGCTTCAACATGTCGATGGGTGAGCTCGAGACGGCGCGGCGCGCCGGCGCGCCCTTCGTCTGCTGCATCTTCAACAACGCCGCCAGCGGCTATGTGAAGGCGCTGCAGCATGCGGTGTATGGGCCGGGCAACTACCAATCCTCCGACCTGGTCGAGATGGATTATGCGGCGGTGACGCGCGCCATGGGCTGCCACGGTATCCGCGTGACCGACCCGGAGAAGCTCGGCGCGGCGCTGCGCGAGGGGCTGGAGAACACCGACACGCCGACCGTGCTCGACATCGTCGTCACGCGCGACCCGGCACGGATGCTGCCGGCCGCGGATAACCGCACGCTCAAGGTGCAGAAGGGGGACAGGCCCGTCTGATGCCAGGCCCCGCCACCGCCTCCAATCTTGGCCGGCTGCTGACCCAGACGGCGCGGCGCATCCCCGATGCGCCAGCGCTGGTCTGGCGCGGCCGGGCCTGGAGCTTTGCGGAACTTGATGCCCGCGTGGATCGGCTGGTGGCGGCGCTGCGTAGCCTCGGTGTCGGCAAGGGCGATCGCGTGCTGGTGCATTCGCGCAACTCGAACGCGATGTTCGAGAGCCTATGGGCCTGCTTCAAGGCGGGCGCCGTCTGGGTGCCGACCAATTTCCGCCTGACGCCGGCGGAGGTCGCCTATCTCGGCAGTTCCTCCCGCGCGGTGGTTATGCTGCGCGATTCGGGGTTCGGCGGCCATGCGGCGGCGGTGCGCGCGGCCTCGCCGCATCTGCGCCAGGTCATCGCTGTCGGCGATGCGGCGGGCGATGAGCTGGATTACGAGACGCTGCTGGCCGCGCAGGCGCCGCCGCCTGCGGACCATGAGGCCGATGTCGGCTACGACGATCCCTGCTGGTTCTTCTACACCTCCGGCACCACGGGTCGGCCCAAGGCGGCGGTGCTGACGCATGGGCAGATGTCCTTCGTGGTGACGAACCACCTGGCGGACCTCATGCCCGGCACGACGGAGCGCGATGCTTCGCTGGTGGTCGCGCCGCTCTCGCATGGCGCGGGCATCCACCAGCTGGCGCAGGTCGCGCGCGGCGCGGCGACCATCCTGACCGCGGGCGAGAAGCTCGACCCCGAGGAAGCCTGGGCGCTGGTGGCGGCGCATCGCGTGAGCAACATGTTCACCGTGCCGACCATCCTGACTGCGTTGGTGCGCCACCCAGCGGTGGATGCGCATGACCATGCCAGCCTGCGTCACGTGATTTATGCCGGCGCGCCGATGTATGAGGCCGACCAGGCGGAAGCGCTGGCAAAACTCGGGCCCTGTCTTGTGCAGTATTTCGGCCTGGGTGAGGTGACGGGGAACATCACCGTGCTGCGCCCCGATATGCACACACCTGAGAATGCCGGCAGCTGCGGCGTGCCGCGCACAGGCATGGAGGTTGCGATCCTGGCCGAGGACGGCACCCGCCTGCCGCCCGATGCGATCGGCGAGATTTGCGTGAAGGGCCCCGCCGTCTTTGCGGGCTACTTCGAGAATGAGGAGGCGAACCGCAAAGCCTTCGCGGGCGGCTGGTTCCACACCGGCGATCTCGGGCGGCTGGATGCGCGCGGATACCTGTGGATCACCGGGCGCGCGTCGGACATGTACATCTCCGGCGGCTCCAACGTGTATCCGCGCGAGGCGGAGGAAGCGATCCTGACGCATCCTGCGGTGGCGGAGGTCGCTGTGGTTGGCATCCTGCATCCGAAATGGGGCGAGGCGGGGATTGCCTGCGTCGTGCCGCGGGACGGCATGCGGGTGGATGAGGCCGAGGTGCTGGCGCATCTGAAGGACCGCATCGCGCGCTACAAGCAGCCGCTGCGCGTGGTGGTGTGGGATGCGCTGCCGAAATCGGGCTATGGCAAGGTGCCGAAGACGCTGGTGAAGGAGCGTCTGGCAGATCAAGGCGTGGCGTTCTAGCGTCCGCGCCGCAAGGAGCCTCGCCATGACCGCCACGTTGTTCGCCAACGCCCGCATCCTGGACGGCACCGCCGATCATGCGGTGGAGGGCCATGTGCTGGTGGAGAACGGCGTGATCGCCGAGGTCTCCGACAAGCCGATTGCGGCCGCCTCGGCCCGCCGCGTGGACCTCCGCGGGCGGACGCTGATGCCCGGGCTGATCGACGCGCATGTGCATGTCATCGCCTCCGAGGTGAACCTGGCGCGGCACGCGCTGCTGCCCGATGCGCTGGTGGCCTTCAGGGCGGCGAAGATCATGCACGGCATGCTGATGCGCGGCTTCACCACCATCCGCGACCTCGGCGGCGCAACCCAGGGCCTGCGCGCCGCGCGCGAGGAAGGGCATTTCGATGCACCGCGGATGGTGCTCTGCGGCAAGGCCATCTCCTCGACCGGCGGACATTCCGACGGGCGCGGCCGCTGGGACAACCGCGACAACCATTGGGCGGAACAGCGCCTCGGCGCGCTCGGGCGCATTGCGGATGGGGTGGACGCCGTGCGCCGCGCCTGCCGCGAGGAGATCAAGGGCGGCGCCGACTACATCAAGATCATGGCCAATGGCGGCGTCGCCTCCCCAACCGATCCCATCGCCTTCCTCGGCTATTCGAAGGATGAGATCCGCGCGGCGGTCGAGGAAGCGGAGATGGCGCAGACCTATGTCGCAGCCCATCTCTACACCGACGAGGCGATCGGGCGCGCCGTCGAGTGCGGCGTGCGCAGCCTGGAACACTGCAACCTCATCGAGGAAGCGACGGCCCGAAAAGCCGCGGTGGCAGGCGCCATCGCCTGCCCGACGCTCGTCACCTACCAGGCGCTGAAGGATGAGGGCGCGAGCCTTGGCCTGCCGGCGGAAAGCGTCGCCAAGATCGACACGGTGCGGCTGGCCGGGCTCGAGAGCCTCGAGAAGATGCGCCGCGCCGGCCTGATGATGGCCTTCGGCACCGACCTGCTGGGCGAGATGCATCGCCACCAGTCGGAGGAATTCGTTATCCGCGGCCGCGTGCTGCCGGCGATCGAGGTGATCCGCTCCACGACCATCAACGCGGCGACGCTGCTGCGCATGGAAGGGAAGGTCGGCGTTGTGGCGCCCGGCGCCTTCGCCGACCTGATCGTGGTGGAGGGCGACCCGCTGCAGGACCTAGCGCTGCTGACCGGGCAGGGGAGGCACCTGGCGGCCATCATGCTCGGCGGGCGCTTCGTGAAGGATCAGCTCGGCTAGAGCGGCTGGCAGAGCAGATTCACGCCTCCGGGCGTTCACGCCCTCCCGCGATCTGCTCTAATCCCCCGCATGACGTGAGACGGTGGCGCGCTCGCCCAATATCCCGCGCGGGCGCAGCACCAGGATGGCCGCGATCATCACGCCGATCAGCACCACCTGCAGCGCAGCCCCGCGCGCCTGCTCGGCCGCGGGCAGAACCTCGCGGATCAGGCCACCCGAGACGGACCAGATCGCCCAGACCACGACGGCGCCGAGCACGGCGCCGGCATTGTTGCCGGAGCCACCGACGATCAGCATCGCCCAGATCTGGAAGGTAAGGACGGGCAGGAAATCCTCGGGCGCGATGTAGCCGACGAAATGCGCATAGAGCGCGCCCGCCAGCCCCATCAGCATGCAGCCGAGGACGAAGCTCTGCAGCCGGAAGGCGGCCGCGCGCTTGCCAAGGCTGGCCGCTGCCAGCTCATCCTCCCGGATCGCGCGCAGCACGCGGCCCCAGGGGCTCGCGACCAGGCGCTGCAGCGCCCAGAAGGCCAGCGCCAGCAGCGCCAGCACGATGCCGAGATAGGCAAGATTCCAGGTGAAGCCGGTGCCCATCAGCCCGGAGAGCGGCTTCGGGATGGACTGGATGCCGAAGGGACCGCCCGTCAGCGCCTGCGCGTTCAACGCGACCAGTTGGATGACGACGGCGACGCCGAAGGTGGTGATGGCGAGGTAGTCCTCGCGCAGGCGCAGCGCCGCGATGCCGACGATGAAGGCGGCGAACCCCGAGGCGGCCATCGCGCCGAGCCAGCCTATGATCACGGGCAGGCCGAAGCCGCCGAAGCGCCCGGGCTCCGGCGGGCCGGTGAGCAGCGCGGAGGCATAGGCGCCGACGGCCACGAACCCCGCGACGCCCACATTGAACAGGCCGCAGAAGCCCCATTGCAGGTTCAGCCCGAGCGCCATCACCGCGAAGATGCCGGCGAAGACGAGGAAGAAGGCGAGGTAGTTGAGCGCGGGCAGAAGCTCCATCACGCGCGCTCCCCGAAAAGCCCGGTCGGCTTCACCAGCAGGATGCCGATCAGCACGGCGAAGGCGGTGGCGGCGCGGTATTCGGCGCCGACCAGCGGGACGGAGATGCTCTCCGCCAGCCCCACGATGTAGCCCCCCGCGACCGCGCCCCGCACGGACCCGATCCCGCCCAGGATTGCCGCGGCGAAGAGCGGCAGCAGCAGGTCGAAGCCCAGCATCGGCCGGATCTGGCCGACAATGCCGGCGAAGACGCCCGCGATCGCCGCGAGCGCCGCGCCAATCACCCAGGTCGCGCGGATCACCGCATCTGTGTCCACGCCGGCAACGCGGGCGAGTGCCGGGTTCATCGCGGTGGCGCGCATCGCGCGGCCGAGGGTGGTGCGCGTCAGCAGCAATTGCAGCGCGACCATCAGCCCGATGGTCAGCCCGATCACCAGCATCTGGTCGGGCGTGATGCGCAAGCCGCCGAGCACGTCGCGCGGGACGAGGCGGATCGCGATCTGGATCTCGCGCGTGTAGTATTCGGGCAGCGTGCCGTAGAGGAACTGCACCAGGTTGCGCAGCGCCAACGCCGCGCCGAAGCTTGCGATCACCAGCGTGATGGCGTTGCCGCGGCGCAGGTGCCGGAACAGCAGCCAGTCCACCACCAGGGCGAGTGCGCCGGTCAGCACTGCCGCCAGGATCATCGCCAGGATGAGCTGCCAGCCGAAGCTGAAGGGCCCGAGCGGCTCCATCACGCCGCCCCCCGTGACTGCCAGCACGAAGGCGAGCGCCGAGACGGCCAGATAGGCGCCCCAGGTCATGAACTCGCCCTGGCCGAAATTGGCGAAGCGCAGGATGGAATAGGTGAGCGTCAGCCCGACCGCGCTGAGCGCGATCACGCTGCCCACCACCAGCCCGTCGGCGACCAGTTGCAGCATCAATGCGCCTCCGCTGCCGCGCCAAGATAAAGCGCGGCCATGCGCTTGTCGTCGGCGAGATCCGACGCGCGCCCTGCCAGCCTCTCGCGCCCTTCCACCAGCACAACCGCGCGGTCAGCGATGGCGAGTGCGGCCTTCACATTCTGCTCGACCAGCAGGATGGTCACGCCGGTGTCGCGCACGGCCTTCAGCCGTTCGAACACCACGCCGACCAGCTTGGGCGAGAGGCCGGCCGAGGGCTCGTCCAGCATCAGGACGGAGGGCGAGGCGACTAGCGCGCGGGCCACCGCCAGCATCTGCCGCTGCCCGCCCGAAAGCCGCCCCGCCGCCAGCTTCCGCTGCCGGTCGAGATCGGGAAACAGCGCAAACATCTCCCCAATGTCGCGCCGCCTCGTTTTGGCGATGAGGGCAGCGGCGAGCTGCAGGTTCTCAAGCACGGTGAGGTTGGCGAAGACGTTCTCTGTCTGCGGTACGAAGCCTAGACCCTCATGCACCATGCGGTGCGCAGGCACGGGGGTGATGTCGCGGCCATCGAGCAGCACGCGTCCCGACCAGATGGGCACGAGCCCCGCCGCGGCCTTGACCAGCGTGGATTTGCCCGCGCCGTTCGGGCCTAGCAGCGCCACGATCTCCCCCGGTGCGACGGTGACGGAGGCGCCGCGCAGGATCGGCAGGCCGGGCTCGTAGCCGCCTTCGACCGCTTCAATGGCGAGTGCCGCGGTCATCCGAGATAAGCCTCGATCACGCGCGGGTCGGACTTCACCTGCTCGGGCGGGCCTTCCAGCAGCTTGCGACCTTGCGCAAGGACCATCACCGGCCGGCAGAGCGTCATCACCAGATCCATGTTGTGCTCGATGATGAGGAAGGTGATGCCGCGCGCGTTCAGTTCGGCAATCTTTTCCATGATGATCGCGAGCAGTGGCGGCGCGACGCCTGCCCCGGGCTCATCCAGCAGGATCAGCTTCGGTTCCGCCACCAGCACGCGAGCGAGTTCCAGCAGCTTGCGCTGACCGCCCGACAGCACGCTGGCGGGCTGCTGGGCCAGCCGCGCAAGGCCCACGAAATCGAGCCAGTGCATCGCGCGCTCGCGGTTGCGTTTTTCTTCCGCCTCCACCGCGCCGGGCTTCAGCCAGTTGGCCCAGAAGCGCTCGCCCTGCTGCCCTTGGGGGGCGAGCATGACGTTTTCCAGCACGGTCATGGCGGGGAAGGGGCGGGGGATCTGGAAGGTCCGTCCCAGTCCGCGCCCAAAAACCTGGTCGGGGCGGAGCCCCTCGATGCGCGCGCCATCCAGCGTGATGGTCCCGGAATCGGGTGCAAGGCTCGCGGCAATCAGGTTGAACAGCGTGGTCTTGCCGGCGCCATTCGGCCCGATCAGCCCGGTGATGGTGCCGCGCGCGAGGGTGAAGGACACGCCGTTCACCACCGGCGGCCCCCCGAACGCCTTGGTCAGTCCCTCCGCCACCAGCACGATTGCGGTCCCCGTTTCCCCAATGCCGAAAGGCCGCGCGCTGGCGGTCCCGTCAAGCCCCTGCCTTGCGCGGCTCGCCGTGCCGGCCGACAAGGACGGCTAGGGAGACAGGCCATGGACGAGGACGCGTTCGAGCTCTGGGACCTGAAGGTCGAGGTCGTGGCGCCGGAAGGCGCCGACATCTGGTGCAACGCGCAGCCCGGCGATTTCTTCGAACTGCGTGGCGAGATGCTGCACCTCCCGCCCGGGCAGGGCTTCTCGATCTATTCGCTGGCCGCCGTGCTGCCGCTGCTGGCGGCCAAGCAGCGGCCGACGCATCCGAATGATTGGATGACCTCGGATGCCGAGGTGGCCTGCCCCGATCCGAACTGCCCGACCCGCTTCCGCATCACCCGCACCCAGCTCCGCGGCTTCCGGCGCAGCGACACCACGGCGACGAAGCTGCCATGACCGCCATGCGATCGGCGCAGGGCGGAGGCCCGGATGGGCCGAGCACCGGAGACGTGAATCGCATGGCCATGATGGTCGAGACCACTGACCTCGCGCCCGGCCACACGATCTCCCGCCTGATCCGCGGCGGCTGGCAGTTGGCCGGCGGGCATGGCGCGATCGAGCGCGACCGCGCCATCGCCGATATGCGGGCCTTTCTGGATGCCGGCATCACCACCTTCGACTGCGCCGACATCTACACCGGCGTCGAGGAGATGATCGGCGCCTTCCGCGACACCCTGCCGGCAGAGGCGCGCGCGCGGCTCAGGGTACACACCAAATTTGTGCCGGACCTCTCGGCGCTGGCCACGCTCAGTGCCGCGGATGTCGAGCGGATCATCGACCGGTCCTTGCAGCGCCTGCGTGCGGAGGTGCTCGACCTCGTGCAGTTCCATTGGTGGGACTACGCGATCCCCGGCTGGGTCGAGGCGGCGCAGCATCTGGCGCGGCTGAAGGAGCGGGGGAAGATCCGCAATGTCGCGGGCACCAATTTCGACACGCCCCGCGCCAGGGCGATGATCGAGGCCGGCGTGCCCCTGGTGTCCATGCAGGTGCAGTATTCGCTGCTGGACCGGCGCGTGGCGGGTGCGATGAGCGCGCTCTGCGCCGAAACCGGCATGAAATTCCTCTGCTACGGCACCGTCGCGGGCGGGTTCCTGTCTGCCCACTGGCTTGGCCAGCCCGATCCGGCGGAGCCACTGGCGAACCGGAGCCTGGTGAAATACCGGCTGATCATCGAGGAATTCGGCGGCTGGGACGCGTTCCAGGCGTTGCTGCGGCTGCTGGATGGCATCGCGCGCAAGCATGGCGTTTCGACCACCGCGGTCGCCACACGCTGGGTCCTGGACCAGCCGCATGTCGCCGGCGCTATCGTCGGCGCGCGCTATGCCGAGCATCTGCCGGACAACCTCGCCGTCTTCCGCTTCGCGCTGGATGCGGCGGACCGCGCCGCGATCGGCGCGTTGCTGGCGCAGCATCCCGGCCCGCAGGGGGATTTCTATACGCTGGAGCGCGACCGCACCGGTCCGCATGGGCGCATCATGAAGTACGAGCTGAACCGTGACTGATCCCGCCACCGCCTGCGCCGAGGAGATCGTCGCCCTGCACCGCGTCTTCGAGGCTGTGCTCGGCGCGCCCGGTGAGGACGGGACCGACCGCTTCGAGGCCGCCTTCGCGCCCGGCTTCGTCATGGTCATGCCGAACGGTCGCCGGCTGGACCGTGCGGAGGTGCTGGCCTTCCTGCACGGCGCGCGCGGCGTCCGAGGCGAAGGCTTCCGGATCGCGATCGAGGACGTCGCGGTCCTGCACGCCGCCGCGCCGCTGATGCTGATGCACTATGTGGAGCGGCAATGGCTGGCCGGCGGCATCGAGACGGCCCGCCGCGCGGTGGCGCTGTTCGATCTCGCAGGGCCAGCGCCGCGCTGGCTGTTCGTGCAGGAAACATGGATCAGCCCGCCGCCGGCGTGAACCCCGTTTACAAGCCCCACGCGCAAGGCGAGAGTGGCGAAAATCCATCACCTTTCGGGAACGGGGACACCAGGATGAGGATCACGCGACGCACGGCGCTTGGCGCCGGCCTCGGCACGCTGGCGGTGCCCCTGGCGGGGCCTGCCTTCGCGCAGGTGCAGCTCGCCACCCACACCGTCGGCATGGTGGTCTCGCTGACCGGTCCCGCGGGGCGCTTCGGCCAGGCCGCGGCGAAGTCGGTCGAGCTCGCCTTCAACGAGCTGAACGCGGCTGCGGGCGCGCAGGGCATCGCAGGCGGGCGGCTCGCCTTCGACCTGCGCGACGCGCAGTCCCAGGGCAGCGTCGCGGTGGATCAGGCGCGGCAGCTGGTGGATCTTCGCCGCGTGCCGGCGATCATCGGCGGCATCATCAGCAGCGTTTCCATCCCGATCGTAACCAGCGTGACGGGGCCGGCGGGCGTCGTGCAGATCAGCCCGGCATCGTCCTCGCCGACGCTGACGCGCATGGCCGCCGAGGGCCAGACGCGCGGCTGGTTCTTCCGCACCATCACATCTGACGCGCTGCAGGGCACGGCCGCCGCGCGCTACGCGATGGACCAGGGGCTGCGCAGGCTCGCGATCATCCACGTCAACAACGATTTCGGCGTGAACATGGTGGCCGAGTTCCGCCGCGCCTATCTCGCGCTCGGCGGGCAGATCGTGAACACCGTGCCCTACAACCAGGGCCAGGCGAGCTACGCGCCGGAAGTCACGCAGGCGATGCGTGGCGATCCGCCGGCGCTGTATCTCGTCAGCTATCCGGGTGACGGCACCAGCATTGCGCGCACCTGGATCCAGCAAGGCGGCGCGCAGACCTTCCTGCTGAATGACGGCATGAACAGCGCGGACTTCATCCGCGACGTCGGGCCGCGCTTCCTGAACAACGCCTTCGGCACGTCCTCCGGCACGGTGACGACGCCGTCCACCGAGTATTTCGGTCGCGCCTATCCGGCGATGTCGGGCGGCTTCGGCGCCGGCGCGCCGGCGGCTGACCGCGCTTTCGACGCGGCGGCGATCCTCGGCCTCGCCATCGCCCGCGCCGGCCGCTTCGAAGCGGGCCCGATCCGCGACGCGATCCGCCAGGTGACGGGCGCGGGTGGGGAAGTGGTGCATGCCGGCCCCGAAGGGTTCCGGCGCGCGCTGGAGCTGATCCGCGCGGGCCAGCCCATCCGCTATGTCGGCGTGATCGGCCCGGTCGAGTTCGACGCGAATGGCGACATCACCGGGCCGTTCCGCAAATGGCGCATCCAGAATGGCGAGATCACCACGGTGGGGCAGATGACCACAGAGGAAGTGCAGGCGGTCCAGCGGCAATTGCCGCCGCGTTAGTTTGCCCTCAGACGCCGGGCGCGGCCTCCGGCCGCTTGGCTTTCGCGCAGGCCGCTGTTGTGCCCGGCGTCACTGTCGGTTTGTGCGCGGCGGCCATTCGGCCGCTCGGCGCGCGTTGCGCGCCGCCAGCACCTCAGGGGTGATGTTGTGACAAGTCCTGCCCGCCCGCCCCGCACCCTTCTCGCACCCGGCCTCGATTGCTCGCGCATCGTCACCGGCCTCTGGCAGGTCGCCGACCAGGAGCGGGAAGGGCGCGCCTTCGACCACGCGGCCGCCGCGGCTGCGCTGGCCGAATATGCCGCCGCCGGGTTCGATTCCTTCGACATGGCCGACCATTATGGCGGCGCCGAGGACATTGCCGGCCTGTTCCGCCAGCGTGGTGGCCAGGGGCGCGTCTTCACCAAATGGGTCCCGACGCCGGGCCCGATGACGCGCGAGGTGGTGCGCGAAGGCGTCGGCCGTAGCCTCGCGCGGCTCGGCGGCGCGCCGGAGCTGATGCAGTTCCATTGGTGGAGCTTCCGGCATCCGGCCTGGCTCGACGCGCTGAAGGAAATGGCGGCGATGCGCGCAGAAGGCGCGCTGAACCATATCGGTGTCACGAATTTCGACACCGACCATCTCCGCGTTGCGGTGAAGAACGGCGTGCCGGTTGTGACGAACCAGCTCTCCTTCTCGCTGCTCGATCGCCGCGCGGCGGGCGAGATGTCGGCCTTCTGCCTGGCCCATGGCGTGAAGCTGCTGGCCTATGGCACGCTGGGCGGTGGCTTCCTGTCGGATCGCTGGGTCGGGCGCGAGGAACCGGCCGAGGCCGATATCGGCGACTGGTCGAAGATGAAGTATCGCCGCTTCATCCAGGCCATGGGCGGCTGGGCGGCCTTCCAGCGCGTGCTGCGCGAAGCCCAGACGATCGCGCGGCGGCATGGCGTTTCGGTGTCCAACGTCGCGACGCGCTGGGTGTTGCAGCATCCGGCGGTGGGCGCGGTCATCGTCGGCGCGCGGCTGACGGAAGCGCAGCACCGGGAGGATAATCTCCGCCTGTTTTCCTTCGCCCTCGATGCCGAGGATCTCGCGCGGCTCGACCACGCTTTCGCCGCCGCGCAGCCCATCCCCGGCGATTGCGGCGACGAGTACCGCAAGCCGCCCTATCTGACGGCGGCGGGCGATCTCAGCCATCACCTCGACAGCCTACCGAAGATCTATGCCGCCACCGAGTTCCGCCCCGGGCGGCTGCGCGTGGACAGCGGCAGTGTGTGGGAAGGGGCCTGCGGCTATTCGCGCGCGGTGCGCGTCGGCAAGCGCATCCTGGTCTCCGGCACCACCGCGACGCACACCGATGGCAGCGTCGTCTGCCCTGGCGATCCGGGCGGGCAGGCGGTCTATATCCTCGACAAGATCGCCGCGGCGATCGAGGCGCTGGGCGGCACGATGGACGATGTGGTGCAGACCCGCATCTGGCTGCGCGATGCCGGCCAGTGGGAACCCGTCGGGCGCGTGCATGGCCGTGTCTTCGCCACTGCCCGGCCGGCCAACACGCTGGTGGAAGTCGGCCGTCTGGTCGGCGATTATCTGGTCGAGATCGAAGCCGAGGCCATCGTCGATTGATCCAGCCCGAGGATCGCCTGCTCCACGCGCCGCTGCCCTTCCGGCCGAAGCTGACCTGGCCGGGCGGAGCGCGGCTGGCGGTCTGGGTCTGCCCGAACATCGAGCATTACGAATTCCTCCCCGCCGCCATCCGCCAGCGCGATCCCTGGCCGCGCACGCCGCACCCCGACATCCTGTCCTATTCGCTCAAGGATTACGGCAACCGCGCCGGCGTGTGGCGAATGATGGAGGTGATGGATGCGCATGGCATCCGCGGCTCCGTCTCCTTCAGCATGGCGGTCGGCGAGATGTTCCCGGAAATTCTCGACGCCATGCTGTCCCGCGATTGGGACGTGTTCAGCCATGGCCTCTTCAACACACGCTACCATTGGGGCTTGAGCGAAGACGCCGAACGCGCGGAGATCGCGGCGAGCGTGGAGGCCTGGCGGCGCATGACGGGACGGCAGCTGCGCGGCTGGTTCTCGCCGGCGGGGTCGAACACGCTGGCGACGCCCGACCTCGTGGCGGAGGCCGGCATCTCCTACATCTGCGATTTCTACCATGACGATCAGCCGACGCCGATCCGCGTGCGCAGCGGCCGCTTGGTCTCACTGCCCTACCAGATGGATCTGAATGACGCGGTGATGATCGCCGCCGGTGCCGGGGATGGCGAGGATTTTCTCCACTGTGCGCGCGACATGTTCGACACGCTCTACGCGGAAGGAGAAACGCAGCCGCGCGTGATGTGCGTGGCGCTGCATCCCTACATTATGGGCCGCCCACATCGCGTACGGTATCTGGACGCGATCCTGTCCTACATGCGTCGCCATGACGGCGTCTGGTTCGCGACGGGGGCCGAGATGGCGGATTGGTACCTCGCGCAGCATTACGACGCGGCGGTGGCCGCGGCAGCGCGATGATCCCCGCCCGCGGCCCCGACCACGCGATCCACCCCTGGTCGCCGGAGCCGCAACGGCCGGATTTTCGCTGGCCCGGCGGTGCGAGGGTGGCCGTCTATCTCTTGCTCCACATCGAGCACACCGAGATCGAGCCGCCCGCCGACGCCCATCGCGACCCGCGGTTTCGGGGCGCCTTCTTCACCGGCACGCCGGATTGGCATGGCTGGTCCTACCGCGACTACGGCAACCGCATTGGCGCCTGGCGCATCCTCGACCTGCTGGATGCGCTGCAACTGCCGGCGAGTGTCGCCGTCAACACGCTGGCCGCGCGCCGCCACCCCGAGCTGATCGCCGCCTGCTCTGCGCGTGGCATCGAGCCTGTGGCGCATGGCATCTCCGCCAGCCGCATGGTCACGCCCCGCATGACGGAGGCGGAGGAACGCGCCCAGATCACCGAAGCGCGCGACGAACTGGCAAAGATATGGCCGGGCGCGACGGGCTGGCTCGGCCAGGACCATGGCGCAACCGCGCGCACGACCAGCCTGCTGGCAGAGGCCGGCTTCGCCTACTCGCTCGATTGGGCGAATGACGACGAGCCCTATCGCCACGCCGCCGGCCTCCTCGCCCTGCCGCCGCCGGCCGAGCATGACGACGTCCAGACGCTCTGGCTGCGCCGCGTGCCCGTCGCGCGCTGGCCGGGGCTGCTGCGCGATGCGCTGGACCGGCTGCTGACGGAACCGCGCGGGGGGCGCGTGCTCGGCATCGGCATCCATCCCTGGATGCTCGGCGCGCCGCACCGCATCCGCTACCTGCGCGAGAGCCTGCAGGACCTGGCTTCGCGCAAGGGCGTGCATATCGCGACCGCCGGCGCGCTTGCGGCAGAGGCCGGGCGCCGCCTCGGCTGACCAGCGGTCACTCGCGCGCCAGCGCGTCCAGCGCGGGGCCGAGGCCGCGGACGGAGAAGGCGAGCCGCAGGTCACGCCCGGCACTGTCGCGGAACTCGATCCGCATAGGCTCGGGCCGATCGCGCAGTCGCCGCACCACCACCTCTTCCCGCAGTTCCACGCCCGCGAAGCAGCCGGCAGGCAAGCAGCGCCGCCAGTTGGTCTCGATGATCAGCGGGTCGCGGTCGTCGCCGATCAGACGGAGTGGCGTGCCGAGTTCCACATTCACCGGAACCTGCACCAGCAGGGTCAGCGCGGTCTGCGTGCGCGCGGTGCGCCCCAGCGCGATCTGGGCGATCGGCTGCTGCGAGCCCTGCGCGGCAATAACCTGGGCGACTTCGCAGCTGCGCTCCGCCTCTGCCACACGCTCGCAGCGCAGCAGCCAGTCGCCAAAGCTGGCCGTCGTCCGGTCGGGATCCGGGGAGACAGATGCGGGCGCCGCGGGGCCTGGCGCCGCTTCGGGGGCGGCCTGCGCAGGCGCAGCCGGTGCGCGCTGCGCTGGGGCGGGCTGGGCTTGTGGCCGCGGGGCCTGCGCCTGTGCGATGGCCGTGCTGGCTGGGACCCCGAGCGCAAGGATCGCTGACAAAAGGGCGGCAGACATGCGCATGCGGCGGGTCCTCATCAGGTGCGGTCGAGCGGCCGACGCCGGGTCAGGGCGCGGCCGATATCGAAATGATCGATAATGGTGCCATCCCAACTGTCAACCATGGGTTTCTTTCATGTGCATGCGTGGTGCGGCCAGCGCGCGCCCGTGTTAACGTCATTTCAATTAATGTTTTCGGCGCCGATGCATGGTCGGATGACTGGCCCGCCGAAGGCTTGATCGCATTCCGATACATCAATTATGGGTTGCCGATCATCCGCACCCAGCCGCGGTCACCGCACCGCACCGCGCCGTTCTGGGCGTGGCCGCTCGGTCGGGGTCCGGCCTCTGCCAGCGTGCCGGCCGGTGGCAGGGCCAGGCGGTATCGGGCATGGCGGGAGGACAGGACGCATGCGGCATCGAAGCCCCACCGAGGATCCTTTGGCATCCGCGGACCGGCTGGTGCGCCAGGCAGAGGCTGCTTGGCGCCGCGGCGATGCCGGCCAGGCCGAGGCGTTGTGCGGCGCCGCCCTCACCGTGCTGCCGCATCACCTGGCGGGGCTGCATCTGCTGGCGGTGGTGGAGCTGGCCTCGGGCCGGCGGGATCAGGCCCTGGCGCGCCTCGACCTCGCGCTCCGGCTGGCGCCCGGCGAGGCCCGGCTGCACGCCACAGCCGCGGAGGCGCTGGCAAGCCTGGGCCGGGAGGCGGATGGGCTGGCGCATTGGGAGCGGGCCGTGGCGCTGGCGCCGGCGGAGGCGCAGCTGCATCTGGGCCAGGGCGCGGCGCTGCACCGGGCCGGGCGGTATGAGGAGGCCGTGGCTGCCTTCACCCGCGTGGTGGAACGGGCGCCGTCCCATACCGTGGCGTGGTCGAACCTGGCGGAGGCGTGCCGCAGACTGGACCGGCTGGAGGCCGCGGTCGCCCATGGGCGCCGGGCGGTGGAGCTGGCACCGCGAGATCGGGCGGCGCGTTACAACCTCGCCCTTGCTTTGGCGGATGCGGGCGAGCTGGCCGAGACGGAGCGATTGCTGCGCGAGCTGATCGCGGAACAGCCCGGCGATGCGGAAGCGGAGTTCGAGCTGAGCGAGGTGCTGCTCCGCCAGGGACGATGGTCGGAGGGATGGCGAGCCTATGAAGCGCGCTACCGCATGGCTCATACGCAGGGATTGCTGCCGCAATTCCGGGCGCCGCGCTGGGATGGACGCGCCCTTCCGGGCGAGACGCTGCTCGTCTACGGCGAGCAGGGTTTCGGCGACACGCTGCAATTCGCGCGCTTCCTCGAGCGGGCGCGGGCGCGGGTTGGGCGCCTGGTGCTGGGGGTCAGCGCCGAGCTGCGGCCGCTGCTCCAGGAGCATCCGGCGGTGGATGCCGCCTTCACCGGTTGGGACGAGGTCCCTGCGCATGCGGCGCAGGTGCCCATGACCAGCCTCGGCCTCTGCGTGGGCGGCGCCGAGATTGGGATGTCGGCGCCCTATCTGTCCGTGCCGGACGCCGCGCGGGAGCGTGCGGAGCGGCTGCTGACCCTCGGCGGACTGCAGGGGCCAGCGGCGGGGCTGAAGGTCGGGCTGGTCTGGGCGGGCCGGCCGACCCATCAGGATGACCGCCGCCGCTCCTTGGACCTGCGGGCGTTGGCGCCGATCATGGCCCTGCCGGGCCTGACCTATGTGTCGCTGCAAAAAGGGGCGTCGGAGGCCGAGGCGCTGGGGTGGGCGGGACCGGCGCCGCTGTTCCTGGCGGGGCCCTACCTCCGGCACTTTGCGGATACGGCCGCGCTACTGGCGCGCTTGGATCTGGTGATCTCGGTCGACACCGCGGTGGTGCATCTCGCGGGGGCGCTCGGCGTGCCGAGCTGGGTGGTGCTGGCGCGCCCCAGTGACTGGCGCTGGGGCGATGAGGGCGAGGACTCGGCCTGGTACCCCTCAGTGCGCCTCTTCCGGCAGGCGCGTCCTGGCGACTGGGCGGAGGTCGTGGAGCGGGTAAGGACCGCGCTGGAGGCGGAGTTGAGGAGGCGCGAGGGGCCGGGACCGTCGCCCGCTGGCCCGTTGGTCGGCTGAGCGCGTCAAGGTGCCACAGGTTTCGGACCCATCCGGGCCGCGTCACCCGATGACCTGATTGTGATGTAGCGCGCCGAGACGCTGGGTCGCGGGGCTGGTTCGACCATCATGCGGACAACCGACGTTCGCCCGAGGGCTGCCGTGTGCGCGGCCTCGACAACTACCCTGGGTCGTCCGAGCCGATGTCATCCAACTGTCATTTAATTGCAATCGTCTGGTCGCCCGGCGAGCCTAGAAGCCGCGCAGCGCGGCGGCCGGGCGAGTCCGGCGGCTGCGTGATGGTTCAAGCTTACCGGAGAGACGCGATGAACAGGCGCACCCTTTTGCTCGGCGCGGGCGCGGCGCTGGCCGCCCCCCTCATGCTCCCCTCCCGGTCGGCCTTCGCGCAGCAGGCAACGATCACCGGTGCCGGCGCCACCTTCCCCCGCCCGGTCTATGAGCGCTGGGGCACGCAGGCGCGCGAGGCCACGGGCATCCAGCTGAACTACCAGTCCATCGGCTCCGGCGGTGGCATTAACCAGATCACCAACCGCACGGTGGATTTCGGTGCGACCGACGCGTCGCTCACCGAGGCTCAGATGCGTGAGCGGAACCTGCTGCAGTTCCCGACGGTGATGGGCTCGGTCGTGCTGATCGTGAACCTCCCGGGTGTGGCCGACAACGCGCTGCGCCTGACGCCGGAGCTGGTCGCGGACATCTTCCTCGGCAAGATCACGCGCTGGAACGATGCGCGGATCGCCGAGACGAACCGCGATATCCGCATCCCGAACCTGCCGATCAGCGTGGCGTACCGGGCCGATGCCTCGGGCACGACCTCGGTCTTCACCACCTACCTCTCGCGCGTCTCGGCCGAATGGCAGGCTGGCCCGGGTGCCGGCACCTCGGTCCGCTGGCCGGTCGGCAATGGCGCCCGCGGCAATGAGGGCGTGTCGAACGCCGTGCGCAACACGCCGGGTGCGATCGCCTACACCGAGAACGCCTATGCGACGGTGAACCGGCTGATCACCACGCAGCTGCGCAACAAGTCCGGCCGCTTCGTGCAGCCGGTGATGGCGACCTTCCAGGCCGCGGCCGCGCAGGCCGACTGGAGCCGCCCCGGCTTTGCCGCCGACCTGATCGACCTGAATGGTGAGAACACTTGGCCGATCGTCGCGCCGACCTTCATCCTGCTGCCGACCAATCCGGCGGCGGATCGCATGGCGGGCAGCCGCAACACGATGCGCTTCTTCGACTGGGCCTTCCGCTCGGGCGCGCAGGCCGCGGCCAGCCTGGAATACATCCCGGTGCCGGCCTCGGTGCATGACGCAGTTCGCACGGCCTGGACCGCACAGGTCCGCGGCCCGGCTGGCGAGCGCCTCTGGCCGGTTGCTGGCTGAACTTCAAAGGGGGCGCGCCGGTCGGCGCGCCTCCCTTCCGCTTCTCCTGGCCTGGGATCACGGCGTTGCAGCAGACCGTCGCCGCCACCACCGCTGTTCCGCCGCCGACCGGCGAGCGTATCAAGGCCAGCAGCCTCGGCGACAGAATCTTTGAGTGGCTGTGCAAGGGCGCCGGCGGGCTGGTGCTCGTCACGCTCGGCGCGATCATCCTCACCCTGTTCCTCGGCGCTCTGCCGGCCTTTGAGCGCTACGGCGTCGGCTTCATCTGGTCCACCGAGTGGAACCCGGTGGAGGATCACCGCGAGGCCTATGGTGGTGCGGTTGCGATCTTCGGCACCGTTGTCAGCGCGATCCTGGCCATCATCTTCGCCGTGCCGGTCGCCTTCGGCATCGCCTTCTACCTGACGGAACTGGCGCCGGCCTGGCTGAAGCGCCCCGTTGGCACTGCGATCGAACTGCTGGCCGCCGTGCCCTCCATCATCTACGGCATGTGGGGCCTGTTCGTCGTGGTGCCCTTCGTGCAGATGCACATCCAGCTGGCCTTCGGCGACATTCTGGCCGCGCTGCCGCTGATCGGCTTCATCTTCGAGACGACGAATTTCGCCGGGACCAGCCTGTTCACTGCCGCCCTCGTGCTGGCCATCATGATCCTGCCCTTCATCGCCGCGACCATGCGCGACGTGTTCGAGCAGGTGCCGCCCGTCTATAAGGAAAGCGCCTATGGCGTCGGCGCGACGCGGTGGGAGGTCGTCTCCGGCGTCGTCATTCCCTACACGCGCATCTCGGTCGCGGGCGGCATCATGCTCGGCCTTGGCCGTGCGCTCGGGGAGACGATGGCGGTCACCTTCGTGATCGGCAACGCGAACCGCATGCCGGGCTCGATCTTTGACGCCTCCACCACCATCGCCTCCGTCGTCGCGATGGAATTCCCGGAAAGCCTCGCCGGCAGCCTGAAGCAATCCTCGCTGTTCGCGCTGGGCTTCCTGCTCTTCGTGATCTCCTTCGTGGTGCTGGCGGCGTCCCGCTGGCTGCTGCGGTCTCGGCTGAAGTAGGAGCGGCGCGATGAGCAGCACCATCCTCGGCGCCCATCCCCAGGCGACCCCGGCCAAGGACATGGCGGCAGCGCGCGCGCTTGGCCGCCGGCGCCGGCTGAAGGACAGCCTTGTCCGCTGGCTCTGCATCGGCGCGACCGCGGTCGGGCTCTTCTTCCTGGCCTCCATCATGTTCACGCTGCTCTGGCGCGGGCTGGAGTCGATGGACCTGATCATCTTCACCACCGAATTCCGCCCGACGCGCTACGGCGATGACAGCCTGCCGAAGGGCGGCCTGCTGCATGCCATCATCGGCAGCCTGGTGCAGGTGGCGATCGCGACAGGGATCGGCACGCCGATCGGGCTGCTGGTCGGCACCTACCTCGCCGAATATGCGCGCAACTCGCCCATGGGACATGCGGTGCGCTTCGTCTCCGACATCCTGCTCTCGGCGCCCTCGATCCTGATCGGACTGTTCATCTACCAGCTGGTCGTGTTGCCGATGGGCGCCTTCTCGGGCATCGCGGGCGCGCTGGCGCTGGCCATCATCGTCATCCCCGTCGTCGTCCGCACGACGGAGGACATGCTGCAGCTGATCCCGAACACGCTGCGGGAGGCGGTGATCGGCCTCGGCGCGCCGAAATGGAAGATGATCACGCTGGTCTGCTACAAGGCCGCGCTGTCGGGCATCGTCACGGGCATCCTGCTGGCGGTGGCGCGCATCGCCGGCGAGACGGCGCCGCTGCTGCTGACCTCCTTCGGGAACAACGTCACCAGCCTCGACCTGACCAAGGCGATGGCGAGCCTGCCGATCGCCATCTACCAGCAGGCCAATTCCGGCTTCCCCGATCTGATCGCGATCGCCTGGGCGGGCGCGCTGCTGATCACGGTGGGCGTGCTGGCCATCAACATCGTCGCGCGCGTCCTGCTGCGCACGAAGACCTGACGCAGGGGGACCGCGAGCCATGTCCATCACCGAGACCCCCGCCCCCGCCCCCGCCGAGGGCGCCTCCTTCGGCGGCGTGCAGGCGCGCTCGGCGGCGGAGATCAACGCGACCTCGCGCATCTCCGTCCGCAACCTCGATTTCTTCTACGGCGAGGCCAAGGCGCTGAAGGGGATCAAGCTGGAGCTGCCGGACCGGCAGGTGACCGGCATGATCGGCCCGTCTGGCTGCGGCAAGTCCACGCTGCTGCGCGTGCTGAACCGCATGTACAGCCTCTATCCCGGCCAGCGCGCCGAGGGGGAGGTGATCATGGACGGGCGCAACATGCTCGACCCCGACGTGGACCTGAACGAGCTGCGCGCGAAGGTCGGGATGGTGTTCCAGAAGCCGACCCCCTTCCCGATGACGATCTACGAGAACATCGCCTTCGGCGTGCGCCTGCATGAGAAGCTCTCCAAGGCGCAGATGGACGACCGGGTGGAATGGGCGCTCTCGCGCGCGGCCATCTGGGGCGAGGTGAAGGACCGGCTGAACAGCTCCGCACTCGGTCTCTCGGGCGGGCAGCAGCAGCGGCTGTGCATCGCGCGCACCATCGCGGTGCGGCCGGAGGTGATCCTGTTCGACGAGCCGACCTCGGCGCTCGACCCGATCAGCACGCTGAAGATCGAGGAGCTGATCGACGAGCTGAAGCGCGACTTCACCATCTGCATCGTCACGCACAACATGCAGCAGGCGGCCCGCTGCGCCGACCAGGTGGCGTTCTTCTACCTGGGCGAGTTGGTGGAGGTCGCGCCAGCCGCGCAGATGTTCACCGCCCCGCGCGAGAAGCGCACCCAGGAATACATCACTGGCCGGTTTGGTTGACGCGGTCCGATGACCGGAGGGCCGGTCGGCCCGGAGGTCTGAATCGGCCCGCAACCGAAAATGAGGAAGATCATGCCGCAGGACCAGCCCGAGCACATTGTCCGCTCCTACGACGAGCAGCTGCGCAAGTTGCGCGAGATGGTCGCGCGCATGGGCGGGCTCGCGGAACGCCAGGTGCATGACGCGACCTCCGCCCTGGTGCGGCGCGATGTCCAACTCGCGGCCCAGGTCGTCGCGCGCGACGCCGCGCTCGACGCGCTGGAGCGCGAGATCGAGACCTTCTGCATCCGCATCCTGGCCACCCGCCAGCCCATGGCCGGCGATCTGCGCTTCATCGTGGCGGCGATGAAGGTCAGTCACGACCTGGAGCGGATCGGCGACTACGCCCGGAATGGCGCGAAGCGCAGCATCGTCGTCGCGCAGCAGCCGCAGATGGGCAGCCTGAACGGCTTCCTGCGGATGTCCCAGTTGGTGCAGGAAAATCTGAAGCTCGCCATCGACGCGCTGGCCGGCGACGATGCTGAGGCGGCGGAGCGCGTCTGGGCGGCGGATGAGCCGGTGGATGACATCTACAACGGCATCTTCCGCGAGATGCTGACCCACATGATGGAGGATCCGCGCAACATCACCGCGGCGACCCATCTGCTGTTCATCGCCAAGAACCTGGAGCGCATCGGCGACCACGCGACCAATATCGCCGAGACCGTGCATTTCGCCGTCCGTGGGGCGGCGCTGCCGGAGGACCGCCCGAAGGCGGATGCCTCTGCCTCCGCTGTCGCGCAGCCGCCTGGGTGAGGCAAGGCACGCCATGTCGGACCGCACGGGCAACCTCGCCAAGCCGGTGATCCTCGTCGTCGAAGACGAGGCGTCGCTGCTGACGCTGCTGCGCTACAATCTGGAAAAGCAGGGCTTCCGGGTGGAGGAGGCGGCCGACGGGCAGGAAGCCCTGCTCCGCGTCGCGGAAACCAAGCCCGATCTGATCCTGCTGGACTGGATGCTGCCCAGCCTTTCTGGGATCGAGGTCTGCCGCCAGATCCGCCGCCGTCCAGCCACGCGCGACCTGCCGATCATCATGGTCACCGCCCGCACTGAGGACCAGGACGCGGTGCGTGCGCTCGACATCGGGGCGGATGACTACATCGCCAAGCCCTTCGCGATGGATGCGCTGCTGGCGCGGATCCGGGCCCTGCTGCGCCGCTCCGGCGCTGCGCCGGTGAAGGGGCGGCTCACCTGGCAGGATATCGTCATGGACCAGGATGCGCATCGCGTGACCCGCGCCGGTCGCTCGCTGCATCTTGGCCCGACCGAATACCGGCTGCTGGAGTTCTTCCTCCAGCACCCCGGCCGCGTCTTCTCGCGCGAGCAGGTGCTGGACGCGGTCTGGGGCCGCGACATCCATGTCGAGCCGCGCACGGTGGACGTCCATATCCGCCGCCTGCGCAAGGCCGTGAATGGCGAGGGGGAGGTGGATGTGATCCGCACCGTCCGTTCCGCCGGCTACGCACTCGACGTCGAGCAGTAATGGCCGCTCAGCGAGCCGGCTCCTCCGGCTGGTAAAGTTGCGTGAGGCCGAGGCGCTGCAACGCGTTCCGCGCTAGCGCCTCGATCTCCCGCCGGTCGGTGGTGTCGGGGTCCACGGCCATCCAGGCCGCGGTCAGGCGGCGCCAGAACACGGCCAGGTCCAGCAGCCGGTCGCGGTAGCGATCCTGCTCATGGATCAGCCGCGTCGGCGCCTCGATCGGGTTCTGGCGGCGCATGGCCGCCTCGGCCTGGGCCAGGAGTGTCTCGGCGGTGCGGCGCGGGCGCGCGATCTGCGGCTGCAACGTGTCCAGCGCGCAGGTGAGCAGGTCGCCGGCCCAGCGACGATCGGTGCCGAGCGCCTCTCTCGTGCGGCGCAGCATCCGCTCCATGGCCGCATAGTCGGGCTGCGCCGCAGCGGTGGCCAGCACGCGGGCATGCGCATTCGCCAGCCGCTGCAGCCGCCGCGCCAGCGGCGCCATGGTGCCGATGGCGAAGCCATCCAGGGTGATGCAACGCGCCACGGCCTGTTCGAACATGCCGGGCCCGGGCGGCACGCGGCGCATCGCCTCGGCCAGGGCAAGGCCTTCATCCCCGGCGGTCTCGGCCAGCCGCTCCACCAGCGCGCTGGTGGCGGCAAAGAGGTGGTGGTCCTCCGGCAACTCGCTGTCATTCCCGAGCAGCGCCCCGGGAACGGGATCGCCCGGCTCGATCCGGTCCACGCAGCGCAGCGCCGCCGGGATCAGCCGCAGTAGCCGGAAGTCGCGCGTGCCGGGCGCGATGTCGAACAGCAGATGCGCGCTCTCGATGTCCACCACCATGCGCAGATGGGCGAAGGCGCGGACAACGCCGATGCCGCCGCCGGCATCCCGCTCGAAGGCGAGGCCCGGCTCGCGCATCCAGGCGGCGGCGAAGTCGAAGCGGGGCGGAGGCCAGGCCTCGTCGGCCGGCACGCCGGGGAAGCGCACCGGGTCGAAGCGGCGCGGGTCCGGCAGCCTTTCGGCGCTGGCAGGCGCCATGAAGGCGCCAGGATCGTGATTGGCTGCGCGGCTGGTCACGGCGCGACACTGGACGGTGACGGGTTAAGAACTCCCCACAAGACCGCCTTGCGCCGCTCTCAGACAGGTTGGACGCCGCGTCATTGCCGGTTCGGATTGACGCCACCTGCCCTGTCGGGCGAGCTATGTTCCGTTGCTTTTCCGGAGCGAATCCGATGCCCCATGCTGCATCCTTGTTCCCCATCCGGCGCCGCGCGGCGCTGGCCGGCCTTGCCGCGCTGCCGGCCATGGTGCTGGCCGGCTGCACTGCCGAGCGGCCTACCGCCGGCGGGCGGCCGTCGCAGCCGGTGCGCCTCGTCTTCTTCGAGGATGACAGCCTGACGGTCCCGCCGGCGGCGATGGATGTGATCCAGGACGCGGCCCGTGCTGCGCGCGCGAACCCGCAGGCCCCCATCCGCGTGCTGGGCTTCATCGCCCCCGATCCGCAGGATGCCCCCACGGTCCTGCAGGCGCGCCTGCTGTCGCGCCGGCGGGCCGACCGCGTCGTGGCCGAGCTCCTGCACCTCGGTATCCCGGCGGATCGCATCCAGGTGCTCGGCCGCGGAGAGGCCCCGGTTGCCGAGGCCGCGGTCGAGGCGCGGCGGGTCGAGATCCATATCGGATCGAACTGAGATGCCCCCGGGTGGCGGGTGGCGGCATTGCTGCCCGCCCCGGCCAGCCGCGGCGTTCCGGCGGCGCAAGCTGGGCTGACGTGGGGCGCTGGCCGTGGCATCCGGCGATATGCCTTATGACGGCCGATTCGTCGGCGATCCGCTGCAGGTCCTCGACCGCGTCTTCGGCCATCCCGGCTTCCGCGGCCGCCAGGAGGAGATCGTCCGCCATGTCGCGGATGGCGGCTCGGGCCTCGTGCTCATGCCGACGGGCGGGGGCAAGTCGCTTTGCTACCAGGTGCCCGCGTTGTGCCGCGAAGGGGTGGGCGTCGTCGTCTCCCCGCTGATCGCGTTGATGGAAGACCAGGTCGCGGCCCTTCGCCAGCAGGGCGTGGCCGCTGCGGCGCTGCATTCCGACCTGCCGGAGGGCGAGGCGCGCGGCATCTTCCGCGACCTGCATGACGGCACGCTGAAGCTGCTCTACGTCTCGCCGGAGCGGCTGGTGCTGGAAGGGATGCTGAGCCGGCTGGAGCAGCTGCCCGTCGCGCTATTCGCGGTGGATGAGGCGCATTGCGTCAGCCAGTGGGGGCATCACTTCCGGCCCGAGTACCGGGGCCTTGGCGTGCTGTCGCAGCGCTTCGCGCGCACGCCGCGGCTGGCGCTGACCGCGACCGCCGATCCGCGGACGGTCGAGGATATCCGCGCCCAGCTCGGCCTGCAGGACGACCCTGTCTTCCGCGGCGGCTTCGACCGCCCGAACATCCGTATCGAGGCCGCGCCGCGGGAGAGCGAACGCACGCAGTTGCGTGCCCTGCTGAAGGAGCATGCGGGCACGGCCGGCGCGGGCATCGTCTATTGCGGCAGCCGCGCCAAGACCGAGCAGACGGCAGAATGGCTCCGCGCCGATGGGCATGACGCGCTGGCTTTCCATGCCGGCATGGACGCGTCTGCCAAGAAGGAGGCGCATCGCCGCTTCTCCCGCGGCGATGCCGTGGTGATGTGCGCGACCATCGCCTTCGGCATGGGCATCGACCGGCCTGATGTGCGCTGGGTCTGCCATCTCGATCTGCCGCGCTCGCCCGAGAGCTGGTACCAGGAGATCGGCCGTGCGGGGCGCGATGCGCTGCCTGCGCGCGCCTTGCTCCTGTACGGCGCGGGCGACATCGCGCTCGCCCGCCATCGCATCGCCGAAAGCCCGGCCGGCGAGGAGCAGAAGCGCATCGAGCGCCAGCGGCTGGATGCGATGGTCGCGATCGCCGAGGCCGCCACCTGCCGCCGCAAGCTGCTGCTGCGCTGCTTCGGGGAAGACACGCCGGCGGAGGATTGCGGCAACTGCGATGTGTGCCTGGCGCCGCCAAAGCTCTTCGACGGCACAGTGCCGGCGCAGAAGCTGCTCTCCGCCGTGCTGCGCACGGGGCGGCGCTTCGGGGTTGCGCATGTGGTGGATGTGCTGCGCGGGCGCATGACAGAGAAGGTCGCGCAATTCGCGCATGACCAGCTGCCGACCTTCGGCGTCGGCAAGGATCTACCCGATGCCACCTGGCGGTCCGTCGCGCGGCAGCTGGTCGCGCGCGGCGCGCTCGATGTCGTGGTGGAGAACCATGGCGAGCTGGTGCCGACGGATGCTGCGCGCCCGATTCTGAAGGGCGAGGAAAAGGTGCTGCTGCGCGAGGAGGTGGCCCGCCCGGGTGCAGCTACGCGCAGCCCCCGCGCGCCGGGTGCGGCGCCGGTGGGCGATGCGCTGTTCGATGCGCTGCGCGACTGGCGCCGGGGCGAAGCGCAGGCCCAGGCCGTGCCGGCCTATGTCATCTTCCAGGACAAGACGCTGGCCGAGATTGCCGCCGCACGGCCGCGCACGCTGGACCAGCTCGGCGCCATCCCGGGCGTCGGGCGCACCAAGCTCGAGCGCTACGGGGCAGAAGTGCTGCAGCTGGTCGCCGGACAGCGCTGAACTGCCCGGCGTCCCGCTGGCTGCGCGTTAGCTCGGGGTCGCGCCGCTGGCGCGCACGATCGGCGCCCAGCGATCCACCTCGCGGTTCACGAAGGCCTGCACATCGGCCGGGCCATTATCCGTCATGGTGAGCACGCCGAGGCCGGCGATGCGCTCCTTCATCCCAGGCTCATTGATCGCGACGGTGAAGGCCTCGCGGATGCGGTTCACGATGGGCTCGGGCATGCCGAGCGGGCCGGCGAGCACGAACCAGTTGATCGCGGTCGCGCCGGGGAAGCCGGCCTCCACGATGGTCGGCACGTCGGGGAAGGTGGACATGCGTTCGCCGCTGGTGATGGCCAGCGCCCGCAGCGTGCCGCCGCGCACGCTGCCCGCATGTGCGCCGAGCGTGTTCCACAGCGACGCCAGGCTGCCGCCCAGCACCTGCTGTTCTGCCTCGCCGCCGCCGCGGAAGGGCACATGCAGAAGCTGCACCCCTGTCTCCCGCGCCCAGAGCATGCCAGCCAGATGCCCGACCGAGCCGATGCCGGCGGAGCCGTAGCTCACCGCTTCCGGTGCCGCGCGAGCAGCGGCGAGGTATTCGGCCATGCTGCGGATGGGGTTGTTCGGGCGAACGCCCACCACCATCGGCGCCCCGCCCACCATCATGACGTAGGAGAAGCTGCGGCGGACGTCATAGGGCAGGTTCGGGAACAGCGTTTGCGCGATCGCCATCGGCCCGGCATTGGCCAGCACCAGCGAATAGCCATCCGGCCGCTCGGCGGCGATATGAGCGGTGCCCACCGTGCCGCCCGCGCCCGGCCGGTTGTCGAGGACGACCGGCTGGCCGAGCATCCGTTCCAGCGTCGGGCTCAGCAGCCGCACCACGCCATCCGAGGTGCCGCCCGGGGAGAAGGGGCTGACGATGCGGATCGGCCTGTTGGGGAAGCTGCCCTGGGCCAGCACCCCCGCGGGCAGAAGGGTGGGCAGGGCCAGGGCGGTGGCAGAGGCCAGCAGGCGACGGCGGTTCATTTGATCATTCCGGCAGCGGTTATCGGCCGAATGTGCCTGATCGCTAGGCAGAATCCCAGCGCCGGCCTTCGGCTTACTCGTGCCTTGCCAGCGCCGTGCCAGCGCCGGTTTCGCTGGCACGACGCGGCGGTTGACCTGCCCCGTCGTGGGCCCGACGCTCCCCATCCGATTGGCGGGGAGCATGGGCATGATCGGACGGCGAGCGGTGATGGGGGCGGGGATGGGCCTGCTTGCGGCGCCCGCGGTGGCCGGTGCGCAGCCGGCGCGGCCGCGCGGGCCCTTCTGGCCCGGCGGCGCGCGGCTTGCGGTCGGCGTCTGCCTGATGTTCGAGGCCGATGGTGGCCAGCCCGCCATGTGGCAGAACGGCCCGGCGGGCACGCCCCAGGCCACCCAGCGCTTCCCGAATCTGCCTATGATCCAGGGCCGGACCTATGGCGCGAAGGAAGGCATCCCGCGCCTGCTCGACATGCTGGATCGCGTGAATTGCCGCGTCTCCTCCTTCATGATCGGGGAGAGCATCCAGCGCTATCCCGACCTCGCGCGGGAGATCGTGGCGCGCGGGCATGAGGCGGGCGGGCGCGCCATCCGCCACGCGCCGCAATTCCATCTACCGAAGGACGCCGAGCGCGAGTTCCTGCGCGAAGGCTTCGCGGCGCTGCAGGCTGCGACGGGGCTCTGGCCGAAGGGCTTCAACGCGCAGGGGCTGCAGGGCAGCGTGAATACCAACGACCTGCTGCAGGAACTCGGCCTGATCTATTCGATCGACGACCGCACGCGCGACGAGCCCTGGATCCAGAAGGTCAATGGCGACCGCGATTTCTGCCTCGTGCCCTATATGGGCCATGTCAACGACCTGAACTTCTTCCAGAACCAGCAGCGCAGCCTGTCGGATTACGAGCAGATGCTGCGCCAGGAATTCGAGGTGCTGTACGAGGAAGGGGCCACGCGCCGGCGGATGATGAGCGTGCCGCTGCATGATTTCGTCGCTGGCCGGCCCGCGGTGGTGCCCTCCGTCGAGCGGTTCCTGCGCTGGGCGGCGGGGCATCCGGGCGTGTGGTTCGCGCGCCGCGACGAGATTGCCGAATGGGCGCTCGGCCCGGGGCGCGCGCTGACGCCGGTGGACGCGCCGGTCATTCCGCGCTGAGGAACTCGAGCACCGGCGCAAGCGACCGCGCCGGGTCTTCTTCCATTGGCACATGGCCGAGGCCGGGTAGCACCACGGTGCGGCTCTCGCGCAGCACGCGCGCGTAATCGGCGGCATGCGGCGCGGGCACCATCCGGTCCGCTTCGCCCCAGAGCAGCAGCACGGGTGCCGCGATGCGCGCCAGGATCGGCTCCGGCGGGACCAGCACATGGGTCGCCATCCGGTCGAGGATCGCGCGTCGTACGCCGGGGGCGAGCATCATGTCGCGGTAGCGTTCCAGCGCCTCGGGCGTCAGGGCACGCGGATCTGCATAGGCGGGCGCGATGCCGCCGCGTAGCAGCGGCGTGGGCAGGGTGTAAGGCAGGGCGCGCATCATCAGCGGCACGCCCGCCGGCTTGTCATAGGTAAAGCCCGCACTCGCGAAGCCATCCGGCGCCATCAGCACCAGGCGCCGCACACGCTCGGGCCGCTCGGCGGCGAAGCGCCAGGCGATGCGCCCGCCCATCGAACTGCCGACAACATCCACCTGCGCGACGCCAAGCTGGCCGAGCAGCGCATCCAGCAGGGCCACCGCGCGCAGGTCCGAATAATCGCCGGTCGGGTCCGAGCCGGTCAGGCCGAAGCCCGGTAGGTCGAGGCGGATCACGCGCCGCTCGGGCTCCATCAGCCGCGCCCATTCCTCCCAGGTATGGAGGGAGGAGCCGAAGCCGTGCAGCAGCAGCACGGGCGTGGCCTCTCCCCGCCCGGTGTCGCGGATATGCAGGCGCACGCCCTCCACCGTGACGAAGCTGCTGGGCGGCGCAGCGTGGCGCGCTTCCAGCGCCGTGCGATCCGCATCGGGCGTCCAGAGCCACCACAGCGCCGCGGCGAGCGCTGCGAGAAGGCCAAGGGCGATCCAGTTCAACAGCACGCGCATCACCCGGCCGCCGCCGGCCTTCCATCCTTCAGGCGCCCGTCCTCCAGACGCAGCCTGCGGTCGTGGAAGCGCGCTACCGCGTCGCGATGCGCGATGGACAGGATCGCCGTGCCTGGCAGCCTTTCGCGCAGCATCCCATAGAGCGCGGCTTCCGCCGGCGGGTCGAGGCTCGCTGTCGCCTCGTCGAGGAACAGGAAGTCGGGCCGCACCAGCAAAGCGCGCGCAAAGGCCAGGCGCTGTTGCTCACCGCCCGACAGGCGCCGGTCCCAGGCATCCTCCTCGTCGAGCCGCTCGGCCAGCTGCGGCAGGCCGACGGCGGCGAGCGTCGCGCGGATCTCCGCCTCCGGCACCTGCGTCGCATCCAGCGGGTAGCACACCACGCGACGGAGCGTGCCGAGCGGCAAATAGGGGCGCTGGGGCAGGAATAGCAGCCGGCTGCCGGCGGGGATGGACACCGTGCCGCGGCCGAAGGGCCAGATGCCTGCAATGGCGCGGAACAGCGTGGATTTTCCGCTGCCAGAGGCACCGGTCAGCAGCACCGCCTCACCCTTCTCCAGGCGCATCGCGGCATCCGTCATCAGCACGCGGCCATCGCGGAGCGAGAGGCTGACGCCCATCATCGCCAGCGCCGGATCGGCGCCGGGCGCGGCGCGCACGCCATCATCGGCCGCGCGTGCGGCGGCGATGGCGCGGGTGAAGCCCGTGAGGCGCTCCACTGTCGCGCGCCATTCGGTCAGGCGCGCGTAATTGTCCACGAACCAGGACAGCGCGCCCTGCACCTGGCCAAAGGCGGAGGCGGTCTGCATCAGCCCGCCCAGCGGGATGCGGCCCGCGAAATAGGCGGGGGCGGCGACGATGATGGGGAAGATGCTGGCCACCTGGGTGAAGCCGGCGGTGAAGAAGGTGAGCCGCTTGGTCGCGACCATGATGCCCCACCAATTCTCCATCAGCGCCTTGAAGCGGTCCGTTAGGCCGCGTTTCTCATCGGCCTCGCCGCCATGCAGCGCTACCCCTTCGACGTTGTCGCGCATGCGCACCAGCGCGTAGCGGAAATCAGCCTCGACGCGCTGCTGCAGAAAATTCAGCCGGATCAGCGGCCGCCCGATCAGATGCGCGATCCAGCTGCCGAGCAGCGAGTAGAGGATCGCCACCCAGACCATGTAGCCGGGGATGGAGATGCCCAGCACCTCCAGCGGGCCCGAGAGCGACCACAGCACGAAGACGAAGGAGAACAGCGTGACGACGCTGGTCATCAGCCCAAGGGAGAGGGAGAGCGTGTCATCCACGAACAGGCGGATATCGTCGGCGATGCGCTGGTCGGGGTTGTCGGTGGCCGGGTCGGTCAGCGCGATGCGGTAATAGGCGCGGTCGGACAGCCAGCGATCGAGGTAGTCCTGCGTCAGCCAGCGCCGCCAGCGGATCTCGAGCGCCTGGCGCAGATAGAGCTGATAGACCGCGATCAGGATGTAGGCGGCCGCGACCAGGCAGAAGCCTGGGAACCAGATGCCCTCTGCCTCTCCGCCCAGCAGCAGCAGGGACCAGAAGGTGGCGGCGTCCTTTTGCTCCAGCGCGTTGTAGAAGGCGCGCTGCCAGTAGGTGAGCACCACCGTCATCGCGACCAGCGAGAGGTTCAGCACGATGACCGTGCCGAGTAGCAGCAGCGCGCGCCCGCGCTCCGCACTGGTCCAATAGGGGCGCGTCAGTGCCCAGGCATCGCCGAGGAAGGAGCCAAGACGGCGCATCCGCTATGTCCTTTATCCGCCTCGCCCGCCACCGGGCGAGGCCCCGGACCCATGCTAGCCCATTACGATTCCGAAGCGACGATTCGCAGCCGGATTACGCCGCGGATCTCGGCCGCCGGGTCCACCGGCTTGCCCTTGCGCAGCACCTCCACCTGACCCTCGCGCGCGAGGCGGATGGCGGTGGCGCGCACCGCGCCCATCAGGCGCCGCCAGGCGTCGTCATCGGGCGCGAGGGCGCGGGCGACCTCGCTCGGGCAGATGGATTTGTCCGCGCCGCGCGCTGCGGTCTGGCGCAGGATCTCGTCGGCGATGGCGTCTGTGTTTGGCATCTGTCAGGGCACCAGCCAGCAGGATTCCAGGGCGCCGTCGCCGTTCCACGCGAAGCGCGCGCGGCGATGGCCCTCGGCGGCGAGCTCCAGCCATTCCAGCCGATCGAAGCGCAGCAGGATCACGCGGAAGGCGCCGCGGCCGGCCTCGGCATCGCGTGGGGCAGGGGGCGGCGCGTCCACCTTCGTCCCCGGCGCGGGCGTGATGGCGTAGCACATGCGGGAGAAGTCGCGGCTCGCGGCCCAGGCGGCGTCGGCGATCGCATCCTCGCCATGCACGGCCGCCCGCCCGGCGAGGCGCAGCTGCAGCTTGGCCGCGGGGTCGTAGAGATGCAGCGCGCAGCGCGGATCGCGCGCGAGCTCCGCTACCTTGCCCGAGCGCGCATCGGTGTGCAGGCGCAGCGTGCGCGTCGCGGGATCGAAGCCGCGCAGCACCAGCGTGCGCAATTCCGGCGCGCCATCGGCGCCGATGGTGGCCAGGGTTGGCGTGTGGAAGGGACAGCGCCTATCCGCGACGCCGCGGGCGAGGCGCCGAAACGCCTCCGCGCGGCAATCCTCCAGGGTCTCGGCCAGGATCATGCGGCGGCCGCGCTGGCCAGAACCGCCGCGAGCGCCATGCCGCTCTCCGCGGCGGCCTCCGCGCGGGCACCGAGGCACCAATCCCCGGCTGCGCCGAGGCCGAGCGCCGCATCCCAGAGGCAGGGTGTCCCCAGCGGCGTCTCGACCAGCGCGTAGCGCCAGCGATGCGCGGAGGCATACAGCGGCGCCGGCAGGTCGCGCCCCGCCAGGCGCGCAAAGGCCGCGAGCAGCGCCGCACGCGCGGCCGCTTCGTCCAGTTCCAGATGTGCGCGCGTCCAGGCCGGGCCGGCCTGCACCACCCAGCACTCGGTCGCCGGGTCGCGGCCGGGCTTCGAGCTGTCGCGCACGGCGGAGGCGATCTCGCCCGTCTCCGATCGGATGCGGTCGGGCAGGTCCAGCCGCTCGGCGAAGGCGGCCATCAGCGTCCAGCACGGGGCCATGCGCGCCTGCTCCACCGTCTGCCGCAGATGCGGGGCGGGTTGGGCGAGCAGGGCCGCGGCCTGCGGCGCCGGTGCGGTGACGAGCACAGCGTCGAAAGGGCCGGCCTCGGTGAGGTCTGCCCCGGGCGCGCCACCGGGGCGGCGCGGGGTGGCGTGGCGCAGCATCCAGGCCCCGGGCTGGCCAGCGATCTCGACCACTTCCCGCCCGACCGTGACATCGAGCCCGCCGGCGAGCGCGCGGGGGAGGGCGGAGATGCGCGGCACGCCGACCCGCGTCTCCTCATCGAGCCAGGGGCGGGTCTCCAGCTCGTCAAGCATGGCGCGGAAGGCGCTGCCGCTTGCGGTTAGGTACTGGGCGCCATGGTCGAAGCTGATCTCTCGTCCCGCCGCCTCGGCACGGCGCGTGGCCAGCCGGCCGCCGGGGGCGCGGCCCTTGTCGAAGAGCCGCGCGGCAAGGCCATGCGCGGCGAGCGTCTTGGCGCAAGCGAGACCGGCGAGGCCGGCCCCGATGATCGCGACGGAACGGATGGGCATGGCCGATGTATGGGGGTTTCCGGGCCGAACGGGAAGCGTCCGCTCAGCGTTGCCCATCCCAGGCGGCGATCCCGTCCTGCGTCAGGCCGCCGACGCGGGCGTGGGGCCGGGGCCCGGTGGTCATGGCCAGTGCGAAGAGGATTTCGTCGGCGCGCGGCGCATCGGGGACGACGCAGGTGATGCCGTCAAAATGGCTGCGGACATAGGCGGCGTTGCGATGGTGGATCGGCAGGTCTAGCACCGCCCCCATCGGCCCGACCTTGGTCATGGAGGGCACGATGGCCAGCGCCTGGCCGAGCAGCCCGCGCATCGCATAGCCGCCCGCGACATGCCACAGCGCGCCGTGCTCCAACTCGCCCGCGCTGCCAACGAGGCCGCCCTTGCCATAGGCCTCGATCCGCGCGGGATCGCCGCCGAGCCCTTGCAGCAGCTTCTGCGCGACCATCAGCCCGATGGGCTTCATCGCCTCCATCATCCACATCAGCTCTGGCTCGTAGCGGCCGGCGAAGGGGTTGCGCAGCACCACGGCGCACCAGCCCTTCAGCACGGGGATGTCGCGCGGCGGCCCGCCATCGTGGCGCACCTCCTCGACATGCAGGACAGTTTTTCGGATGGCGATGTCCTGGCTCATGGGGCGTGCTCCGAAAGGGCGGGGAAGGGGGTTCCGGCGAGACGCGCCTGACCGGCAAGGCGCAGCGCGGCACCGCGTATCAGGCCGGCCTGGCACCACGCCTCGGCGCGCGCGGCGCCGGCCGCGAGCGCCGCAGCGATCTCGGCCGCGGCGAGCGGGCCGACGGCGACGGTGACGGGCCGGTCACCCAGATCGCTATCCGGGTCGAGGTCGCGTGCCGGGCGTCGGGCGATGGCGGGGCTTTCGATGTTCACTTCATTGGCGATGAGCGTCGCGGCAGCATCCGCGGTGGCGGCATCGCGCGCCAGCACCGTCACCGCATCGGCGATGCCGAGCGAGAAGGACCGGCCCTGCCGGCCGGAGGTCGCAACCCCGCCGATGCCGTCCTGGGCCTCGATGGACAGAGCGCCGTCGAAGATGGTGCCGGGGAAGGGCTCGGCGGCGAGGCCGATGGCCAGGCGCTGACCTGATGCCACGAAGACCGCGATGTCGCCGCCATCATTCACATAGGCGCGCGTGAGGTCGGGCGCGGCAGCGCGCATCGCGGCCAGCAACTCATCCGCGACGGCGCCGGCGACGGCGGCCATGGCCGTGACGAAGATGCCCTCGGCGGCGAAGGGCGCGCAGGCCGCGTGCATGCGGCGCGCGACGGCGCCATCCGGGATGCGATCCGCTGCGACAGGCTGGCGCAGCATCGGCAGTTCCGCGACCAGCTCGTCGAGGATCGTGCGAAATCGCTGCGCTGCGGCGGCTTCGGCGGCGGCGACGGCATCGGGCGGTCCGAAGCCGCGCAGCACCACCTCGATCGGCCCGTGGCTGAGATGGAGCCGCTCGCCCGGAAGGCGCTGCGCGACCGGCCCGGTCATGGCTTCGCGAAAGGCCAGGGATTGCCCGGGATCCAATCCTCGACGCGGAGCTGATCGCCGAGGCCCCGCAGCAGCTCGGCGACCGGCACGATCTCGTCCATGTGGCCGCCAAGGCGCGCATAAAGCTCGCGTGGCAGGGTGAATTCGATCGGCGCGACAAGCGCTGGCGTCGGCACATGGCCGAAGGCGTTGCGCGGCAGGCGCAGCACATCCGCCATCACGGTGATGCCACCGCCGGGCCAGAGATAGCAGGGCGCGCCGCCCATGGTGACGCGCACATCGCCGGCGGCCACCGCGCGCGTCAGCAGCACAGGATTTTCCGTCACGCCCGCGCGCAGGGAGCCGCCGGCGCCGGCCATGAACAGCACGGTGCAGAGCGAGGGCTCGCAATTCTCCCCGATGCGCTCAACCACCTGGCGGACGGGCTGCGGCATCTCGGCGGGCGTGGGGCGCAGCTGGTCGTCCAGCACGCACCACAGTGCGTCCTCGCCGGTGGTGGAGGTGAGCAGCAGGCGCAGCCCGGGCCAAGCGGTCTTCGGGTCGATGCTCTCGATAATCGCAAGCGGGTCGGTGATGTCCGTGCCGCCCCAGCCAAGGCCGGGATTCGCCACCTGGAAATAGCGCCCAGGGGTGGAGCGGCGGCCGCGGACGCGGATGCCCGTCGCGCGCATGCCCAGAACTTTGCCGGCCTGGTGTTCGCTGAGGACCCCGGTGATGTGGTCGTCCACCACGATCACCTCATCCGCATGGCCCAGCCATTGCTGCGCGAAGATGCCGATGGTGGCGCTGCCGCAGCCGACGCGCATGCGCCGCTCCGGCGTGCCGTCCACGATGGGCGCCTTGCCGGCTTGCACCACCACCGCATGGCCGCCATCGATGGTGAGCTCCACCGCCTCACCGGCGCAGAGCGCGAGCAGCGTCTCGCAGGTGACGGTGCCTTCCTTCTTGCTGCCGCCCGTCAGGTGCCGCACGCCGCCGAGGCTCAGCATCTGGCTGCCATATTCGGCGGTGGTGACATGCCCAACCTGCTCGCCCTTCGCGCGCACTGGCGCGGCCTCGGGGCCGAGATGGCGGTCGGTGTCGATCTTCACTTTCACGCCGCAATAGCTGAAGATTCCCTCCGTCACGACAGTGACAGTGTCCACGCCCGCATGCGTTGCGCCGACGATGAAGGGCGCGGGCTTGTAGTCCGGATAGGTCGTGCCAGCGCCGATGCCGGTGACGAAGGCGCGGGAGGGATCCAGCAACGCGCCATCCCAGGCGCCATCCGCGAAGGCGACGACCGGCCCGCCGGCTTCGACCGCGTGCGCCAGCGCGATGGCGGGATCGGTGCGGATGAGCTGGCCGTTCTCATTCGCGTAGCGGCTGCAGGCGCCGGCACGGCCGGGGCGGATGCGGCATAGCACGGGGCAGGCATCGCAGCGGATGATGCCCTCGCCCTCCGCCTGGCCGAATTTCTCCGAGCGCGCCGCGGCGTCGAAGCCCTTATCGTCCATGCAGCGCCTCCCACAGGCGGTGCGGCAGGACGGGCACGCGGGTGATGCGCACGCCCGTCGCGTGGCGGATTGCGCCGAGGATGGCGGGCGCTGTCGGGACGAGGGCGGGCTCGCCCACGCCCTTGGCGCCGAAGGGGCCTTCGGGCTCCGGGTCCTCGATCAGATGCACGCGGATCGGCGGCACGTCGCCCGCTGTTGGGATCAGGTAGTCGTGCAAATTCTCGGTGCGGCCGGGGATGAATTCCTCCATCAGCGCGAGGCCGAGCCCCTGCGCGATGCCGCCATGAATCTGGCCGATGACGAGGTCTGGGTTCACCGCGCGGCCGACATCCTGCGCGGCCACGATCTCCTCGACCTTCACCGTGCCGAGATGGGTGTCCACGCGCACCAGCGCGATCTGCGCGGCGAAGCCATAGGTGGCATAGGGAGTGCCCTGGCCATTGGCGTCGAGCGCGGTGGTTGGCGGGTCGTACCGCCCATCGCCCTCAAGATCGGCGGTCAGCGCCGTGAGGTCGAGCGTGCGGGAGGCGCCGGCGCGATCCGTGACGGTGAGCCGCGTGCCGTCGAGCGCGAGCGTCGCATCCTCCCCCGCATTGGCCAGTGCCAGCAGCTTCCGTCGCAAGTCGCGCCCGGCTTCCAGCGCGGCGCGGCCACTCACGAAAGTCTGGCGGGAGGCGGAGGTCTTGCCGGCGTCATAGGTCAGCGCCGTGTCGCCGAGCACGAAGCGGAAGGCATCGAGCGGCAGGCCGAGCGCATCGGCGCAGATCTGGGCGATGACAGTGGTGCTGCCCTGGCCGATATCCACCGCGCCGTTGAACAGCGTGAGCGTGCCATCTCGGCCCAGCACGACGCGCATCCGCGACGGGTTCGACATCGAGGTATTGCCGCAGCCATACCACATGCAGGCGATGCCGGCGCCTAGGCGGTGGCGCGTGGTCGCGGCGTTGTGGGCTGCGACACGGGCGAGCATCGCCTCCCATTCCGGCTTCAGCGCGTCGAGACATTGCGGCAGGCCGGCGGAGGCATGCAGCACCTGGCCGGAGGGTGTCATGTCGCCATGCCCGATGGCGTTGCGCCGCCGGATGTCCCAGCGATCCAGGCCGAGCTGTTCGGCCAGATCATCCACCAGGCATTCTGTGGCGATCGCCGCCTGCGGCACACCGAAGCCCCGGAAGGCGCCGGCGGGCGTGTCGTTGGTGTAGATCGCCGCCGAATGGTTCGCGACGTTCGGCACGCGATAGGGGCCGGAGGCATGCACCGGTACGCGGTTCGCGACTGTGGGGCCCCAGGACGCATAGGCGCCGGTGTTGAAACGCGCCGTCATGCCGAAGGCCGTGAAGCACCCATCGGCATCGGCGGCCATCTGTGCCGCGATGCGCGCGGGGTGGCGCTTCGTGGTGCTCGCCATGCTCTCGGTGCGCGAATAGATCACACGCACGGGCCGGTTCACCTTGCGTGCCGCGATGGCGAGCAGCGGCTGGATCGAGACATCGAGCTTGCCACCGAAGCCACCGCCGCAGGCGGTTGGGATGATGCGCACCGCATCTTCCCGCACGCCAAGGACGCGCGCCGTTTCCTCGCGGTCCATATAGGGTGCCTGGGTGCAGGCAACGACGGTCATGCCGCCCTCGTCTGGGACGGCATAGCCGGCTTCGGGCTCGATATAGGCGTGTTCGACGAAGGCGGTCTCGAAGCTGCCTTCCGCTCGCACGGCGGCAGGCGGCGTGGCCACATCGCCGCGCACCAGCCGCCCGCGGACCAGCACATTGCCCGGCGCATGGGCGTGGAGTTGCGGCGCATCGGGCGCGCTTGCCGCGTCCACGCCGTGCAGCGCGGGCAGGGGCTCCCAAGCGATGGGCAGGTCGGCGTCGCGCACGGCCTCCACCGCTTCGCGCGTGCCGACCAGCGCCAGCACCGCCTCGCCTCGGAACCGCACCTCACCATCGGCCAGCACCGGCTGGTCCTTGAGGTTCGGCATGATGCCGAAGCCGTTGAGGCCCGGCACGTCGCGATGCGTCAGGATGGCGTCGAGGCCGAGCGCCATGCGCGCCGCCTCGAGATCGCCGAGCCGGAACCGCGCGCGGGCATGCGGCGACCGCACCACGCGCAGCCATAGCGCATCCACCGGCGCGGCATCGGCGCCGAAGCGGTCCGTGCCCAGCACCTTCGGCGCGCCATCCAGCCGCGCGATGGCCGCGCCGACCGCCTCGCCAGCGGCTGGCATCGGCACGGCACAGGGCGCCGCATCCAGCACCGCATCCAGGATCTTTGCGTAGCCCGTGCAGCGGCAGAGCACGCCGCCAATGGCATCTGCTGCCTCCTCTCGCGTCGGCGCAGCGTTGCGCAGCAGCAGATCGGTGGCCGCCATGATCATGCCGGGCGTGCAGATGCCGCATTGCGCCGCGCCATGCGCGAGGAAGGCGGCGCGCAGCCGGTCCAGCACGGGATGCGCGGCCTCGATCGTCGTGACCTCGGCATCCTGGACCTGCGCGGTCGGGATCAGGCAGGCGCAGGCCTGCGCGCCATCCACCAGCACGGTGCAGGCGCCGCAATCGCCGGCCTCGCAACCGACCTTGGTGCCCGTGAGTCCCAGTTCCTCGCGCAGCGTGTCCGACAGGGGAGCGAAGGGGGCAGCCTCCGTCTCCACCCGCGCGCCATTCAGCGTGAAGGCGATCATGCCAGCCCCCGCAGCAGGTCGCGCAGCAGCGTCAGCGCCGCCTCGCGCCGATAGGCAGCGGAGGCGCGGACATCGTCGATGGGTGAGAGTGCCGCGAGATGCGCCGACTGCGGCACCTGCGCGGCCTCGGCCAGCGGCACGCCCCGCAGCGCGGCCTCGAGCCCTGGCAGGCGCTGCGCCACGGCGGAACAGGCGCCAACCGCGATCCGCGCACATGTGATGCGCCCCGCCGCATCTGTCGCAACGACGCCGGCGGCCATGGCGATGGAGATCACCAGGTAGCGCCGCGCGCCCAGCTTCTCGAAGCCGCTGCGCGCGCCATCGAGCCGCGGAACATGTAGCGCGGTCACGATTTCCTCCGCGTGCAAGGCGGTCGCGCGATAGCCGGTGAGAAAATCAGGCAGTGGCACCACGCGCCGCCCCTGCGGCCCCGCAACTTCCACACTGGCGTCCAGCGCCAGCAGGTTCGGGATCCCGTCGCCGGCGGGCGAGGCGGTGCAGAGATTGCCGACGAGCGTTGCGCGGTTCTGCACCTGCCGCCCGCCCACGTCGCGCGCAGCGCGCTTCAGCCCGTCGAACAGCGCCGGCAGTGGCGCCTCGGCCAGTGCGGACCAGGTGACGAGGCAGCCGATGCGCCAGCCCGCCGCCGTTTCCTCGATCGTGCGCAGCCCGGGGATGGCGGTGATGTCCAGCACATCCTTGTGCGTCGGCTCGCCCCAGGCGCGGCGCGCGGTTTGGGCGGGGTAGATGTCTGTCCCGCCCGCGATCACCGCGACATCGCGCGCGGCGCGTATCGCGACCGCCTCCTCTAGGCTACGCGGGCGGAGATACGCGGTCATGCGAAGGGGCCGAACAGGCGTTCGGCCTGCTCGGCCGTGTAGTAGCCGCGCGCGACGTCGCGCGCGACCAGCGCCCGGTCGCGGGTGCGCGGGTCGCCATAGCCGCCGCCGCCCGGCGTCATCACCTCCACACGGTCGCCGGCCGCCAGCCGCAACCCCTGGTCCTTCGAGAGATGCTCCGGCGTGGTCGTGGCCCCGCCGCGATGCAGCCGGACGACGTTGGGCGCGCCTGGCTCGCCGCCCTGCACGCCAGGCGGGCCGAAACGGCCATGATCCATCACGAAGCTCGCGCGCGCTTCGCCGCGCAGCAGCTCGATCTCGTAATGCACGCCGAAGCCGCCGCGGCGCATCCCCGCGCCGCCCGAGCCTTCATGGATGGCGAAGCGGCGGAACAGGATGGGGAAATACTGCTCCATCACCTCCACCGGCGGGGTCTTGCTGATGCCGATGGTGGAGCAGGCATTGGTCAGCCCGTCCTCATGCGCATTGCCGCCATGGCCGCCGCCGGTGATCTGGTACATCACATAGCCGGCGTTGCGCGCCGGATCGAAGCCACCCAGCGCGAAATTGCCCGAGGTGCCGGCCGGTGCCGCCCACAACTCTTCCGGGATTGCCTGAGCGAGCGCGAGGAATACTGCTTCCGCGACGCGCTGGCTTACCTCCGCCGCGCAGCCGGAGACGGGTCGCGGATAGCGCGCATCGAGGAAGGTGCCTTCCGGCCGGATCACCTCCAGCGGTTCGAAGGTGCCGGCATTGATCGGCACATCCGGGAAGACATGCTTCACGCCGAGATAGACGGCCGAGCAGGTCGTCGCCCAGACGGAATTCATCGGCCCCTGGCAGGGCGGCGAACTCTCGGACAGGTCGAAGATCAGCTTATCGTCGCGCTTGGTCAGCGTCAGTGCGATGCGCAGCGGCTGGTTTACGACGCCGTCGGAATCGACGAAGGCTTCCGAGCGGTAGACGCCATCCGGGATGCGGCGGATCTCGGCGCGCATGCGCTCCGCCGCGCGGGCGCGGATGCCGGCGATGGCGTCCGCCAGCCCCGCGGCGCCGTAGCGTGCGATCATCTCCTTCAGCCGCGTCTCACCCACCAGCAGCGCGGCCGCCTGCGCCTTGATGTCGCCGATGCGCTGCTCCGCGACGCGGATATTGGACTGGATGATCGAGAGAATCTCGCGGTCCAGCTCGCCCTTCTTGAACAGTTTCACCGGCGGCAGGCGCAGCCCTTCCTGCTCCACCTCCGTCGCATGAGCCGAGAAGCCGCCGGGCACCATGCCGCCGATATCCGGCCAGTGGCCGGTGTTCTGAAGCCAGCAGAACAGCTGGCCGTCCACGAACACCGGCTTGGCGAAGCGCACATCCATCAGATGCGTGCCGCCCAGATAGGGATCGTTGACGATGTAGATGTCGCCTGGCTCGGGCGGCGCCACCGCGCCTTCGCGGATCAGCCGCGCGATGTGCGCGGCGGAATGCGCCATGGTGCCGACGAAGACCGGCAGGCCGAGCTCGCCTTGCGCGATCAGTGCGCCGTCATCCGCGCCGTAGATGCCGTCGGAGCGATCATTGGCCTCCGCGATCACGGGCGAGAAGGCAGCGCGCGAGAAGGCGATGTCCATCTCGTTGCAGACCTGCTGCAGCCCCGCCTGGATGACCGCCAGCGTCAGGGGATCGGTCATGCGCTCACCCGGATGCGAAGGTTGCCGAGCGCGTCCACAACCGCAGCGCTCCCCGGTTCCAGCACGGTCGTCGCATCCGCCTGCTGGATGATGGCGGGGCCGGCGATGCGCGCGCCGGGCGCGAGACGCTCGCGCTGCCAGACCTTCGCGACATGCCAGGCGCCATCGGCATAGAGCTGGCGCTCACCGACCAGCGCCTCGCCTTCGCCCGGCGGCAGCAGGGCGCGCAGGTCGAAGGGACGCCGCTTGCCGATCACCGAGGTGTTGAGGTTGACCAGCACGGCGCGGATTTCCGGTAGCCGCACCTGGAATCGGGCGAAGTATGCGGCCTCGAAGGCGGCCTGGACCTCGGCGCGCGTGACGGCGGGGGAGGGGAGGGCGACGCGGATCAGATGCGTCTGGCCGCGGAACTGCATCTCCGCGGAATGCAGCACCACCGCTTCCTCGACCTCGCCCTTCTCGGCAAGGACAGTGGCAAGCCCCCGTTCGCGCTGAGCCGTGAGCGTCGCCGCGATCTCCTCCTCCAGGATGTCATCCAGGCCGCGGTTCAGCGTGTTCACCAGATCCTGCCGCAGATCGGCCACCAGGCAGCCAAGCGCGTTGGTCAGCCCCGGCCGCGCGGGCACCAGCACTTCGGGGATGCCGATCTCGCGCGCGAGCGCCACCGCATGCAGTGGCCCCGCGCCGCCGAAGGCAAACAGTACGAAATCGCGCGGGTCATGCCCCTTGGAGAGCGAGACCATGCGGATCGCGCCGGTCATATGGACATTGGCGAGGCGGATCGCCGCTTCCGCCGCCTGCTCGACGGACAAGCCGAGTGGGTCACCGATATCCCTAGCAAAGGCGTCGCGAATGCGCGCGACCGGCACGGGGTCGCGGACCGCCAGCAGCCGCTCGGGGTCGAGCCGGCCGAGGACGATGTTGGCATCGGTGATGGTCGGGCGCGTGCCGCCGCGGCCATAACAGATTGGTCCCGGCTGGCTGCCCGCGCTTTCCGGCCCAACGCGCAGCATGCCCGCGCGATCCAGCCCCGCGATGGACCCGCCGCCCGCGCCGACGGTGCGCACATCCACCATCGGCAGGTGGATCGGCAGGCCATAGGCGATGGACAGTTCCGCCGAGACCTCCGGCACGCCGCCGGCGATCAGCGCGACATCAGTGGAAGTGCCGCCCATGTCATAGGTGATGGCGTTGGTGAGCCCGCTCTGCGTGAGCGTCGCCGCTGCGGCCATGACGCCGGACGCAGGGCCCGACATCACGGTCTTGGCGGCTTCCTGTGCGACAAGGCGCGCCGGCACCGTGCCGCCATTGCCATTCATCACCAGCAGGTCGCGCTTGTGCCCTTGCGCGGCCAGCTGGTCCTGCAGGCGATGGAGGTAGCGGTCCAGTACGGGCTGCACGGCGGCGTTCACGCTGGCTGTCGTGCCGCGTTCATATTCGCGGAACTCCGACAGCAGCTCGTGCCCCAGCGTGACATAGGCGTTGGGCCAGAGCGCGCGCACAATCTCGCCGGCGCGCTTCTCATGCGCGGGGTTGGCATAGGCGTGCAGGAAGTGGATCACCACCGCCTCGCAGCCCGCGGCCAGCAGCGCGCGTGCCTCACGTTCCACGGCGCCCTCGTCGAGCGGTGTCACGACCTGGCCGCGCACATCCATCCGTTCCGGCACCTCGCGGCGCAGCTCGCGCGGGACCAGCGGTTCGAAGCTGCCGGTCATGCCATAGGGCTGCGGCCGCGTGCGACGGCCGAGCTCCAGCACGTCCCGGAAGCCTTCCGTGGTGATCAGGCCGACCTTGGCGAGCTTGCGCTCCAGTACCGCATTGGTCGTCGCCGTGGTGCCATGGATGATGAGATCGAGCGCCGCGGGCTCGCTGCCGGCGGCCGCAATCGCCGCCAGCACGCCATCGGCCTGGTTCGGCGTGGTGGTCGGCACCTTGGCGATGCGCACGCTGCCATCCGCATCCTGCAGCAGCAGGTCGGTGAAGGTGCCGCCCACATCGATGCCCGCTACACGTCGCATCTTCATCCTGCGGCGCGCTGGCGCGCGCCGCCCTCAGGTGCCGGCGCCGCCGTCCGGCGGCTTGGCTCGCCGCACTCGCGGCGGGCCGCATTCGCGGCCTCGGCGGCCCCTGGCCGCCGCATGTCGTGACGTGCTTGCACCGACATCATGAGTTACACCGTCAGATAGGCTTCGCGGATGCGCTCGTCATTCTCGAGCGCCTCCATCGTGCCCTGGTAGCGGATGCTGCCCTTCTCGATGACATAGGCGCGATCGGAGACAGCGGCGGCGAAATCCAGATTCTGCTCGGACAACAGAACGGCGATGCCCTCGGCCTTCATGCGCAGCACGGCTTCCGCCATCTGCTCCACGATCACTGGCGCTAGGCCTTCGGAGGGCTCGTCCAGCAGCACGGCGTCGGGGTTGCCCATCAGCGTGCGCGCGATGGTCAGCATCTGCTGCTCGCCGCCCGACATCGCGCTCGCCCGGCGGTTGCGCATCTCGGCGAGGTTCGGGAAGACGGCAAAGAGGCGCTCCGGCGTCCAGGCCTCCCGGCCCCTGGCGGCAGGCCGGCGGCCGACCTCCAGATTCTCGAACACCGTCAGATCCGTGAAGATCCGCCGTTCCTCCGGAACGTAACCCAGACCGAGGCGCGCGATACGGAAGGGCGCAGCGCCCGCGATCTCCTGCCCCCGAAAACGCACGCTGCCCTTGCGCGGCGGCAGCAGCCCCATGATGGCCTTGAGCGTGGTGGATTTGCCCGCGCCGTTGCGCCCCATCAGCGCCGCCACCTCGCCGCGTTGCAGCGTGAGAGAGACGCCGAACAGGACCTCCGCCGGGCCATAGCCGGCGTGCAGATCCTCGACCTGCAGCACCGTCTCAGCCATGGGCGGCCTTTCGGGCGCGGAGCGCCGCCTTGTGGCCGGTGGTGCCGAGATAGACGCGCTTCACCTGTTCATCCGCGCGCACTTCCTCGGGCGTGCCTTGCGCGATGATCTCGCCGCGGACGAGCACCAGGATGCGGTCGGCATGGGCGAAGACGGCGTCCATGTCGTGTTCCGTGAACAAAACGCCGATCCCGTCCTCGCGCGCGATGTTGGCCGTGAGGCCCATCAGGGCTGCGCGTTCGCGCGGGGCCATGCCGGCCGTCGGCTCATCCATCAGCAGCAGGCGCGGCGAGGCTGCAAGCGCGATGGCGAGCTCCACGCGCTTCACGTCGCCATAGGCGAGCTCGCCGATCGGGCGATCGGCCTCGGCGGCCATGCCGACTTTGTCGAGCAGTACAACGGCCTCTGGCCGATAGAGCGTGCTGGTCCGCGCCACGACATCGCGCGTGCGCCCTGCATGGGCGATCAGCGCCATCTGCACATTCTCGACGACCGACATAGAGAGGAAGGTCTGCGCCACCTGGAAGGTGCGCCCCACCCCCATGCGGCAAACGGCGCGCGGTGGCAGGCCGGTGATGTCCTGCCCGCCGAGCGTCACGCGGCCGGTATCGGGGCGCAGCTGGCCGCCCACCATGTTGAAGGTGGTGGATTTGCCCGCGCCATTCGGGCCGATGATCGCCAGCATCTCGCCGGCGGCCAGCGCGAAGGTGACGTCCTTCGCGGCGACGACGCCGCCGAAGCGCTTGTTCAGACCCTCTGCCGCCAGCAGCGTCATGCGCGTGTGACCTCCGCGCTACCACGCAACCGGGCATAGGCGCCGGCGAGGCCGCGCGGGAAGATCAGCACCAGCGCGATGATCGAGGCGCCGAGGAAGAAGCGCCAGAAATCAGTCAGCGGCATGAAGACGTCCTTGATGGCATGGAACGCCGCCGCACCCACTACCGCGCCCATCACGGTCTGCAGCCCGCCGAGCAGGATCATCGCCAGGAAATCCACCGACATCGGGATGGAGAGCATGGTCGGGTCGATCGAACCCTTGGAGAAGGCATAGAGACCGCCCGCGAGCCCTGCCGCGCTGCCGGCCAGCGTGAAGCCGAGCCAGCGATGGGTGCGCACATCCACGCCGATTGCATCCGCGCGCTGTTCGGAATCGCGCGCTGCGCGCAGCGTCGCGCCGAAGGGCGCGTAGATGACGTGGCGCAGCGCCAGGATCGCCGCGATGGTGCAGGCCGCGACGACATAGAAATAGACATGCCGCGACGCCGCCCAGGCGCTGGGCCAGACGCCGACGACGCCATTGTCGCCGCCGGTGAACTCGACCCATTGGAAGCAGACCGCATAGGCGATCTGCGCAAAGGCCAGTGTCAGCATCGCCAGGTAGATGCCTGTGAGCCGCACGACGAAGAAGCCGAACAGCGCGGCAAACAGCCCGCCGGCGAGGGGGGCGGCGATCAGTGCGGGCTCCATCGGCACGCCGCCCTTGGTCACCAGCAGCCCCGCCGCATAAGCGCCGAGCCCGAAATAGGCAGCATGGCCGAAGCTCACGATGCCGCCATTGCCGACCAGGAAGTTCAGCGAGAAGGCAGCGAGCGCGAACACTAGCACTTCGGTTGCGACCTTCACCGCATAGGCGTCGCCGAACACCGGCAGCGCCAGCGCCGCGCCGATGGCAGCCACGAGCAGCGCCTTCTCCAGCGCGCCGAAGCCCCGCGGATGCAGGATGCCCTCGGGCAGCGCGGCGCGGCCCGCAGCGGGCTCGGGCTTGCCGAGCAGCCCCCAGGGCTTCACCACCAGCACCACCGCCATCAGCAGGAAGACCAGCACCAGCGTGATCTTCGGGAAGACCAGCACGCCGAAGGCCTGCAACTGGCCGATCAGCACCGCGGCGAGGAAGGCGCCCGTCACGCTGCCCATGCCGCCGATAACCGTGACGACGAAGACCTCCGTTATGATGGAAAGGTCCATCTGCGCGGAAGCGGAGACGCGCGGAATCTGCAAGGCGCCGCCGAGCCCGGCCAGGAAGGCGCCCAGGAACAGCGTGCCCGTGAACAGCATCGCCTGGTTCACGCCGAGCGCGCCCACCATCTCCCGATCACGCGTCGCGGCGCGGATCAGGATGCCGAAGCGCGTGCGATGCATCAGCAGCCACAGCAGCCCGAGCACCGCGGGGCCGATGAAGATCAGGAACAGCTCATAGGCCGGGAAGCGCTGGCCCATGATCTCGATGCCATGCCGCAGGCCGGGTGCGCGCGGTCCCGTGATGTCCACCGGGCCCCAGATCTTCAGCACCGCATCTTGCACCATCAGCACCACGCCGAAGGTCGCCAGCAGCTGGAACAGCTCCGGCACCTTGTAGATGCGGCGCAGCAGAAGCAGTTCCATTGCCACGCCTAGCACGCCCACCACGGCCGCGCTGATCAGCACGCCCGTGAAGAACAGCCAGGGGCTGCGCTCGATCTCGAGCAGCCAGGGCACGATCGTCACCGCCATATAGGCCCCGAGCATATAGAAGGAGCCATGCGCGAAGTTGACGATCCGGGTGACGCCGAAGACCAGCGTCAGCCCGGAGGCGATGATGAACAGCGACGACGCGCTGGCCAGGCCCGACAGGGCCTGGACGACGATGAACCCGGCTTCCACTCAGATCACCCAGGCAGATCGGTTGAGGCGCCCGGCGCCTGAGGGCACGATCAAGACCGCCGCGCGGCGCGCACCTCGGCTTCGGGGAACATCACCTCGGCGCCGTCCACGTAGCGGATGTTCCGCATCGTGCCCTGGCGGCCGCGCAGCACCGTCTCGCCCACCCAGGTGCCCATCGTGCCCTGCTGGTCCAGGCCGCGCATGGTGACGGGGCCGGTGACCGTGTCGGTGCGGAGATCCCGCAGCGCCTCGATCAGCGCCTCGTTGTCGAGGCTATTGGCGCGGTTCAGCAGGTTCGCCAGAACCTCCACCGTGACGTAGCCGAGCAGGCTTCCCTTGCGGGGCGTGTCGTTGAAGCGCGCGCGATAAGCCTCGGCGAAGGCGCGATGCCGCGGCCATTCCACCTGCTCCCACGGGTAGCCGGTCACGATCCAGCCTTCCGGGCATTCATCGCCGAGCGGGATCATGTATTCGGGCTCGCCTGTCAGCAGGCTCAGCACCAGGCGGCGTTCGAACAGGCCGCGCGTGTTGCCCTCGCGCACGAAGGCTGTCAGGTCCGGGCCGAACAGGACGTTGAAGATCGCATCCGGCCGCGCCTGGGCCAGCGCGCCGACCGTCGCACCTGCATCCACGCGGCCGAGCGCGGGATACTGCTCCACCACGATCTCGGCATTCGGGATGGAGGCAGTGATGAGCCGCTTGAAGTTCGCCGCCGCCGACTGGCCGTATTCGTAGTTCGGCGCGACGATCGCCCAGCGCCGCGCCGTGCGGCCGCGCGCGGCCTCGGTCAGCATGCGCGTCTGCATGTAGGTGTTGGGGCGCAGCCGCCAGGTGTAGCGATTCCCCTGCGCCATGGTGATCGCATCCGACAGCGGCTCGGTCGCGAAGAACAGCCGCCTACGCTGGTTCGCGAGGTCCGCGACCGCCAGCCCGACATTCGACAGGAAGGTGCCGGCGATGAAGGCGCAATTCTCGCGCGTCAGCAAATCCTCGGCGACGCGCACCGCATCGCCCGGGGTGGCGCCATCGTCGCGGAAGACGAATTCCAGCGGCCGGCCGCCCATCACGCCGCCGGCGCGGTTGATGGCGTCCGCGGCCTGGATCATCGCGTTGCGGTAGGGCACGGAGAAGGCCGCCATGCGGCTGTAGGAATTCAGCTCCCCGATGCGGACCGGCGCGCCTTGCGCGCGCGGCGCCCGCAGCCCGATCAGCGACGCCGCCGCCAGCCCACCGCCTGCGGCCAGAACGCCGCGGCGGGACATTTCCATCTCAGCCATGATCCGTCCCTGTCTCCCTTGTTATGGGGGTATCCTTCCAGCGCGCGCGCCAGAGGTCCAGGGGGGTCTTTTCAGCCCCCCGGGAAGGGGCGGGCGGAGCCTCAGATCAGCTCGATCCGCGCATCCCGCACCACGTCGCGCCAGCGCGCCAGGTCGCTCGCGATCAGGCGGGCGAGGTCGGCGCGGCTCGATGCATCCACGCTGAAGCCGACGCGGCCGAGGCGCTCCTGCACATCCGTCGTGCGCAGCGCGGCCACCATCACCTCGTTCAGCCGATCCAGGATCGGGGCCGGCGTCGCGGCCGGGGCGACGACGGCGGTCCAGCTGCCGCTGACGATGTCGGGCATGCCCTGCTCGGCCATGGTCGGCACGTCGGGGAGCGTCGCCATCCGGCGGGGACCGGCGACCGCGATGCCGCGCAGCGCGCCGGCCAGCACCTGCGGCCCGGCCGTCGCGGCGTTGAGGATCGCGATCGGCGCCTGGTTCTGCATCACCGCCTGCATCGCCGCCGGCCCGCCCGCAAACGGCACGGCCTGCGCCTCGGTCTGGGTGCGCAGGCGGAACAGCTCCATCCCGAGCTGTTCGGAGGAGCCAACACCGGAGGAGGCATAGTTCACCCCCCCGCGCTGCGCCCGCATCCAGGCCACCACCTCCGGCACGGTGCGCGCGGGGATGGAGGGGTGGACGACCAGCATGTTCGGCACGCTCATCACCAGGGTGATGGGGGCGAAATCGCGCTCCGAGGCATAGCCGGCGCTGCGCATCACCACCTCGTTGATGGTGAGCGTGCCGCTGGCCGCGACCAGCAACGTGTGCCCGTCCGGCGCCGATTGCGCGACGTAGCGCGAGCCGATGGCGCCCGTCGCGCCCGGGCGGTTGTCCACCACCACTGGCTGGCCCAGCGCGGCCTGCATGCCGGCCTGCATCACCCGCGCGGCCAGGTCGGTCGGACCGCCCGGCGGGAAGGGCACGACCAGCGACACTGGGCGGTTCGGCGCCCAGGCACCGGCGCTTTGCGCGCGCGCAATGGCGGGCAGCAGCAGCGGCGCGGTCAGCAGCGTCAGGGCGTGGCGGCGGCGCATGGTCGTTCTCCCCGAAAGCGTCGTTGCGCGCATTGTCGCACATGGCGCGGGGACGGGAAGCCCGTGTTGACGCGCTTCCGTGCGCCCGCTTGTCTGCCCCCATGACCGCTCCCGCCCCCGACGAGGTCCGCGCCCGCCTTGAGGCGATCCGCGCCGCGCGCGGCTATGTGCTGCCGCATCACGGGCTGATGGCCGCGGCTCTGCCTGAGCTGCACGCAACCTATGAGGCGATGTACCGCGCGCTGACGCTCGACCCGCGCCACCTGGCGCCGCTGGCGCGGGAGAGCGTGTGGCTCGCGATCCTCTCTGCCTGCGAGGAGCCTGTCGGCACGCATCATTTGCAGAAATTCCGCGCCGCCGGCGGGACGGATGCGCAGGCGCTTGCGATTTTTCGCCTGGCCGCCTGGGCCGGGGGCGCTTCGCGCTATGCGACGCTGGATGCGGCCTGGGGCGGTCATTTTCCCGCGGCGCCCTTGCGCGATGCCTATCTGGGCGGCGCCCGCGCGCTGCTGGCCGATGGCGCGCTGCCGGAGCCGCTTGGGCGCATCTGCCTTGCCGCCATCTACACTGCCTGCGACCAGCCCTGGGGGCTGGCCGCGGAGATCGAGGCCGCGCTCGCGCTCGGTGTGGCGGAGGCGGAGTTGGCCGAGGCGCTGTCGCTCACCATCTGGCCGCGGGGCGTGAACCCCTTCGTCCGCGCGGCGGAATGCTGGCTCGGCCTGATCCGCGCCGGGCGCGTGCCGGCCTCCGACGCTTTTCGGGCCTGGGCGGCGGCGCCGGACCAGGGGGCGCTGAAACTCAGCCCCTGATCAGCACCACGGCCTCGACCTCCACGGCGATGCCGCGGGGGAGGCTGCCCATGCCGACGGCCGAGCGCGCGGGGCGGCCTGCATCGCCGAAGACCTGCACGAAGAGGTCGGTGCAGCCGTTGATCACCTCCGGGTGCCGGCCGAAATCCGGCGCGCCGCGCACCATGCCGAGCACCTTCAGCACCGTGTCCACGCGATCGAGCGAGCCGAGTGCCGCGCGCATATTCGCCAGCAGGTTAAGGCCGCAGATCCGCGCCGCCTCATAGCCCTGCTCGACTGAAAGCTCGCTGCCGAGCGTGCCGATGATGGAGGTGCCATCCGGCTGGTTCGGCCCGACGCCGGAGAGGAACAGCAGCCCGCCGCCGATGCGCCAGGGCACGTAATTCGCCGAAGGCGCGGGCGGCGGCGGCAGCGTGAGGCCGAGTTCCTTGAGGCGAGCTTCGACGGACATGGCGGGTTCTCCCTTGTGCGGGATGGAGCCTGCCCAAGCCGGGGCGCGCTGTCAGCCCAGGACGCGGAGAATCCCAGTCCCCTCCAGCGCGAAACGGCCCGCGCCGGGGCGATGCGCGAAGACCTCTACGGGATGGAACAGATAGAGCCAGGGCGGCGCCGCGTTCAGCCGCCGCAGCACGGCGCCATAGGCCACCTCCCGTGCCTCGTCGCCGATGGTGCGGTTCGCGGCCTGGATCAGGCGCTGGGTCTCGTCGTCGTGGAAACCCTGCCACCACACGGCGCGGTTGGCGGAGGACACCTTGTCGTCCAGCACGCGGAAGGTCGAACGCGGCGAGCTGTCGAAGATCGCGACATCGCCGATTTCCTTCCGCCCGACCTGCCGCGCATAGTCGGGCCGGTCTTCCTCGATCTCGATGCGGGTCGCGACGCCGCAGCGCGCGAGGTCGGCGGCGACTGCCTGCGTCACCTCCAGCGCCTTCTCCGGCAGGGTGCGCGGCGTGCGCAGCAGCAGCGGGCCGCTGACGCACGCCTCCTCGAAAAGGCGCTGCGCGCGGGCGGGATCGTGCGGGATCGGGGCCACGCCGGCGGCGCGAAACCCCATATGCACCGGGCTGACGACACTGGCGGAGAGCAGGCCGAGGCCGTGGAACAGCTCCTGCACGATGGCGCTGCGGTCCACCGCCAGGTTGATGGCCAAGCGCGCGGCGGGGTGGGTGAAGGCGCCCTCGAAGGCGTTGAGGTAGTGCATCGCCGACAGGCCGTTCAGTCCGCGATGCCATTCCAGCGTGGCCGCTTCGCGCGCATCCGCCGCTTCGCGTTCCAGCTGCATGGCGCAATCGGCGCGGCCTTCCATCAGCGCGGCGATCCGCGCCTCGGCACCCTGGATCGCCAGGAAGGTGATGCGCTCCGGCCCCGGCGTGTCGGCCACGCGGCGCAGCTCGGCCGAGGTTTCGGGGATAAAGGACTCCACCCGATAGGGCCCCGTGCCGAGGATCGGCGCGCCGGCCGCATCCTCCCGCACCAGGGTAAATTCGGCGAAGACATCCAGGATGTCGGCGAAGGGTTCCGGGTTCTCGACGCGGATGGTCGTGCGGGTCGGCGCGGTGATGCGGGCGTCGCGCAGGTAGCGGCTGTAGGACCACTTCATCCCGAACATGTCGAGCGAGCCGAGGATGCCCTCGATCGTCGCCAGCACATGCGCGGCCTCGACCGCGACGCCGTCATGGAATCGCGCGCCGTCGCGGATGCGGAAGGTCCAGCGCCGGCCGCCATCCTCCATCTGCCAATCTGAGAACAGGGCCGGCACCACGCGCCCGCCATCGGTCCAGCGCAGCAGCGGCTCGAAGACCAGCGCCTGCAGGGTCAGGGTGGCGCAGGCGTCGCTGACGCGGGCGGGGGGCAGGAAGCGGCAGGTCTCGGCCGCCAGGCGCAGATGGCGCAAGGCCTGTCTCTCGGGATGTGCGGCCTCCCCCGGTTCCGGGAGAGGCGCGTGGGGTGGAAAGGGTTATTGCGGCTCGAAGCGCGAGAGGATGGGCTCCCAGCGCCGCTGTTCGTTCTGCATGAAGGCCAGGTGGTCTGCGGCCGAGGAGGGCGTGACCTGCACGCCGAGCTGCTCGAAGGCCGCGCGGTTCTGCGGATTGGCCATCACCTTGTCGAAGGCCTCCCGCAGCCGCGCGACCGCCGGGGCGGGGATGCCCTTCGGCGCGAAGAGCCCCATCCAGCTGGTCACATCGAAGCCCGGCACCGTCTCGGCGATCGTCGGCAGGTCGGGCAGCGCCGGCCAGCGCGTGAGCCCCGTCACGCCAAGCGCGCGCCACTGCCCCGCGCGGATCGGCTCCAGCGCCGTGGTGACGCCGCCGAACAACACCTGGATCGCGCCGACCGTCAGGTCGGTGCGCAGCAAGGCGTCGCCGCGATAGGGAACGTGCACCATCTCGGTGCCCGTCATGTTCATGAACATCTCGGCCGAGAGATGGATCGAGCCACCAGCCCCCGCGGAGCCGAAGTTGAGCCGCCCCGGATTGGCGCGCACATGGGCGATGAACTCCGTCACGTTCCGCGCCGGGACGGAGGGGTGCACGACCAGAACATTGGGCGCGGAGAACATCAGCCCGAGCGGCTCGAAATCGCGTTCCCAGCGGAAGGGCGTGTCGCGGATCAGGAAGCGCGTGTTGATGATGTTCGGGCCTGTGGCCAGCAGCGTGTAGCCATCCGCCGCGCTCTTCGCCGCCGCATCCACGCCGATATTCCCGCCCGCGCCCGATCGGTTGTCCACCACAATGCGCTGGGGCAGCTCGCGGCTCATCGCATCGGCGAAGGCCCGCGCATGCGTGTCGGAGGAGCCGCCGGCGGGGAAGGGCATGATCAGCCGGATCGGCCGGTCGGGCCAGGCGCCGGGCGAGCCTTGGGCGAGTGCCGGCAGCGGCAGCAAAGCGGCGGCGGCCAGGAGGCCACGGCGGGTCGAGGTGATTGTCATCTTCGTCTCCCTGCGTTGCGGGCAGTCTCACGCAGGGAGGGGTAGGGCGCAACTGCCGTGCGCGGACGAGGCGTCAACTGCGGATCACCGTGCGGATCGCGAAGCTCGACTGGATGCGCGCGACGCCGGGCATGCGGGACAGCCCGTCCTTGTGGATGCGCTCGTAATCCGCCGCATCGCGCGCCTCGACGCGCAGCAGGTAGTCGGACATGCCGGTCATCAGGTGGCATTCGCGCACCTCGGGGCATTTGCGCACCGCATCCTCGAAGCGGCGCAGATGCTCGTCCGTCTGCCGTTCCAGCGTGATCTGCACGATGACGGTGACGGCATCGCGGGCGGGCGCGTCCTCCACCACCACGGTGTAGCCGCGGATGGTGCCGTTGCGCTCGAGCAGCCGCAGCCGCCGCAGGCAGGCGGAGGGCGAAAGCCCCACCGCCTCGGCCAATGCCGCATTGGGCATCCGCCCGTCGCTGCGCAGCGCGCGGATGATCGCCCGGTCGATCTCGTCCATTCGGCATATCCTGCGAAATTGCGCAATATTATGCGAATAAATGCCAGATTGCATCATTCCCTGCGCTGCTTGCGCGGGAAATTCGCCGATCCCCCCGCCTATCCTCATGGCCTGTGGTGACGGAGGCAGCGATGCGCGTCCTGGTTCTCGGCTCTGGCGTCGTCGGCGTGGCAAGCGCCTGGTACCTGGCCCGGGCGGGCCATGAGGTGACGGTGCTGGACCGCCAGCCCGCCCCTGGGATGGAGACCAGCTTCGCCAATGCCGGCCAGGTCTCGCCCGGCTATTCCGCCCCCTGGGCCGCGCCCGGCATCCCGATCAAGGCCATGAAGTGGCTAATGATGCGCCATCGCCCGCTGGTGCTGTGGCCGCGGCTTGATGGCGGGCTCTATGCGTGGCTGGCGAAGATGCTCGCGAACTGCACCGAGGCCGCCTATGGCGCCAACAAGGCGCGCATGGTGCGGCTGGCGGAATACTCGCGCGACTGCCTGCGCGACCTGCGCGCCGAGACGGGCATCGCCTATGACGAGCGGACGAAGGGCACGCTGCAGCTGTTCCGCACGCAGAAGCAGCTGGATGCGGTCGGCGCCGATATCGCGGTGCTCAAGGCCTTCGGCGTGCGCCACGGGCTGCTCGATGCGGGGGGCTGCGTCGCGGCCGAGCCTGCGCTCGGTCTCGTGCCGGGCAAGTATGTCGGCGGGCTGCAACTGCCGGGCGACGAGACGGGCGACGCCTTCCTGTTCACGCAGCGCCTGGCCGGGCTGGCCGCCGCGGCCGGCGTCACCTTCCGCCACGGCGTCACGATCAAGGCCCTGACGACCGAGGCTGGTGCCGTCACGGGCGTCGAGACCAGCGAAGGCCGCGTCACCGCCGACCGCTATGTGGTGGCGATGGGCAGCTACACGCCCGCGCTGCTGGCCCCGCTGAACGTGCATGTGCCGGTCTATCCGGTGAAGGGCTATTCGCTGACGCTGCCCGTCACCGATGCCGCGGCCGCCCCGGTCTCCACCGTGATGGACGAGACCTACAAAGTTGCCATCACGCGGCTCGGCGACCGCATCCGCGTCGGCGGCACGGCGGAGCTCGCGGGCTTCTCGCTGCGGCTGCGCAAGCCGCGGCAGGAGACGCTGGCCCATTCCGTCGCCGATCTTTTCCCGCGCGGCGGCGACCTGGCCGCGGCCAGCTTCTGGACGGGGCTCCGCCCGATGACGCCGGACGGCACGCCGGTGGTCGGCCCGACGCGCTACGCGAACCTGTTCCTCAACACCGGCCATGGCACGCTGGGCTGGACCATGGCCTGCGGCTCGGGCCGGTTGCTGGCGGATCTGGTCACGGGCCGACGGCCGGAGATCGCGCATGACGATCTGGCGCTGTCGCGCTATGCGCTGACTTGAGGGGGGGCGCCGGATTTTCGCCTCAATTTGCCGAATTTCCGCAAGGATTCCGGTTGAAATGCCTCGCGCTCGCAATACGTAAGAAGCCGAGCGCGGGGAGACGGGAATGCCGGGCCACGACACGCCGCTGATCGCGACGATCGCCGCCGGCTTCATGCTCGCCTTCCTGTTCGGCATGCTCGCGCACCGGCTGCGGCTCTCGCCGCTGGTCGGCTATCTCGCCGCCGGCATTGTCGTCGGGCCCTTCACGCCGGGTTTCGTCGCGGATGCCAAGCTCGCGCAGGAACTGGCCGAGATTGGCGTCATCCTACTGATGTTCGGCGTCGGGCTGCATTTCTCGCTCGCCGACTTGATGGCAGTGCGCCGCATCGCCCTGCCCGGTGCGGTGGTGCAGATCGGTGTCGCGACGCTGCTCGGCATGGGGCTCGCCGCAGCGCTCGGCTGGGGGCTCGGGGCGGGGCTGGTCTTCGGGCTCGCGCTCTCCGTCGCTTCCACCGTAGTGCTCGTCCGCGCCTTGCAGGAACGCAAGATCCTCGACTCTGAGCGCGGGAAGATCGCGATCGGCTGGCTGATCGTGGAGGATCTGGTGATGGTCCTCGCGCTGGTGCTGCTGCCCGCGCTCGCGCCTGCGCTTGTCGCCGATACGCGCCTGCCGGCCGGGGAGATCGCGGCGACCATCGGCCTCACCCTGCTCAAGGTCGCGGCCTTCATCGGCGTGATGGTGGTGGCGGGGCGGCGCATCATCCCCGGGATCATGCACCACGCCGCCCATACCGGCTCGCGCGAGCTGTTCCGCCTCGCGGTCTATGCGATCGCGCTAGGGGTCGCCTTCGGCGCGGCGAAGCTCTTCGACGTCTCCTTCGCGCTGGGTGCCTTCTTCGCCGGCATGATGATGGGTGAAAGCCGCCTGTCGCAGCGCGCGGCGGATGAGGCGCTGCCGCTCCGCGACGCCTTTGCGGTGCTGTTCTTCGTCTCGGTCGGCATGCTGTTCAATCCGGCGGTGCTGGTCGAGCAGCCGCTGGCGGTGCTGGCGACGGTGCTGATCATCATCGTCGGCAAGTCGGTCGCGGCCTTCGTCATTGTGCGCGCCTTCGGCCATCCGGTGGGCACGGCGCTCACCGTCTCGGCGGCACTGGCGCAGATCGGCGAATTCTCCTTCATCCTGGTCGGGCTTGGCGTCGCGCTATCGCTGCTGCCGGAGGAAGGGCGCGACTTGGTGTTGGCCGGCGCTATCCTCTCGATCCTGGTGAACCCCTTCATCTTCGCCGCCGTCGAGCGCGGGCGGACGAAGCTGTTGACGCGCATTCGCTTCACCGCCGATGCCGCGCCGCCGCCCCAGCCTGCGCCGGTCGCATCCGCCGCCGCGCCGCCCGCGCCGTTGCCTGCCGTGCCCGAAGCCCCCCCCGAAGCCGAGGCCCCCGCGGTCACCACGCTCACGGATCACGACGTGCTGGTCGGCTATGGCCGCGTCGGGTCGCTGATCGGCCCGGGCCTGCTGGCGGCTGGCCGGCCGCTACTGGTGGTGACGGATGACGATGCCGGCGTCGAGGCCGCGCGCGCCGCGGGTGCGGAGGTCGTGGTCGGCAACGCCGCCGACCCCGAGGTGCTGGCCGCCGCCAACCTCCCCGCCGCGCGCCGCCTGTTCTGCACGCTGCCGGAGGTGTTCGAGGCCGGGCAGGTGGTGGAGCAGGCACGCGCGGCCAATCCGCGGCTCGAGATCATGGCGCGCGCCCATTCGGATGAGGCGGTCGCGCATCTCGAAAGCCACGGCGCCACAACGACCGTGCTCGGCGAGCGCGAGATCGCGTTGCGCATGCTGGAGAAGGCGGGCGCCCAGCCCGCCTGACGGCGACGCGGCCTAGGCGCCGCGCGCGAGGTGGCGGTCCACGAACTCCAGCCGGTCCTGGCCCCACAAAATCTCGTCACCGATGACGTAGCTCGGCGCGCCGAAGACGCCGCGGGCGAGCGCGGCTTCGCTGTCGGCGCGGCGCTGCGCCACCCAGCGTGGCTCCTCCGCCAGCAGCATCAGCGCGGGCGCCTCAAGCCCGGCCTCGGTGATCAACCGTGCGAGCGTCGTGCGGTCGCCGGGGTCCTGTTCCTCCTCCCACAGCGCCTTCAGGATGCGATGCGCGAGCACGACAGCCGGCGCGTTGCCCGCCGTCTCCCGCGTGGCGATCACACAGCTGGCGGCGAAGCTCTCGTCGAAGGGCGAGTGCTTCGGCGTCGGCACGATCGGCACGCCGAGATGATCGCGCCAGCGCCGCAGCTCCTGCATGCGATAAGCTTGGCGTTGCGGGCTGCGCTTCGGCAGCGGCAGCCCGCCCGAGGCCGGGAAGATCACATCCCGGAAGTCCACGGGAAACACCCGCAGCGTGGCACCATGGCGCGCCGCGATCGCCTCGATTCGCGCCGCGCCCAGATGCGTCCAGGGGCTGTTCAGCGAGACGTAATAGTCGATGACCGCCGGCATGCCCCCGGACTCCCTTTGCTTCACTGCACGCGGATGTTGCGCGCCCTGATCATGTCGCGCCACTTCGCGTTCTCGGCAGCGAAATAGGCCGGCCAGCTCTCGGGCGTCGTCACCGTCGGCACCACGGCGAGAGCGGCCAGGCGCTGGCGCGTCTCGGCCGCCTCCGCCGCCGCCTTGAACAGCTGGTTCGCGCGCTGGATGATCTCCGCCGGCAGGCCCGCGGGGCCTTGCAGCGCGATATGCTCCTCCACAATCACGCCGCGGAACCCTTGTTCGGCGAAGGTCGGGATTTCGGGCGCGAGCGGGCTGCGCTCGGCGCTGGCGATGCCAAGCGCGCGCAGCGTGCCGGCCTGGATCTGCGGCAGGATGCCCGACGCGGCCTGGAAGACCATCGGCGTCTCATTCGCCAGCACCGCCTGCACCGCCGGCCCGCCGCCGCGATAGCCGACATCGGGGATGGTCAGGCCGGCTTCCTGCAGGAACAGCTCGGTCGCCAGGTGGGTGGAGCTGCCCGTGCCGGAATTGGCGTAGGTGATGCGGTGGTTCGGCTGCCGCGCGGCGGCGACGAATTCCTGCACGTTCCGCGCGGGGAAGGCAGGGTTCACCACCATGATGATCGGCATGGTCGCGACGCGGCCGATGCCGACGAAGTCGCGTTCATTGTCGTAAGGAAGCGGCAGCAGCCAGGGCGCCATCGCATAGGTGCTGACGGTCGAGACCAGCAGCGTCGTGCCATCGGGCCGCGCGCGCGCCACGCTGTTGAAGCCGATCGTGCCATTGGCGCCGGTTCGGTTGTCCACCACGAAGCTGCGCCCGGTGTCCTGGCTCAGGCGCTGCGCCAGGATGCGCGCCACCGCATCCGTCGAGCCACCCGCCGCCCAGGGCACCACGAGGGTGACGGTGCGGTCGGGCCATTGTCCCTGGGCGCGGGCGATGGCGGGCAGGGCGGGGGCTGCGGCCAGCGCCGCGGCGGCGCGCCCCAGGGTGCGGCGTGTGAGCATGTCGTTGTCCTCCCGGAATTCAGCGGGCGAAGCCTCGCGCAGCGGCGCGTACCGCGCAAGACGGGTCAGGTGTTGAGCGTCGCGCCGTCGAACATCGCTTCCGGCGCAAGGCGCCCGCGCGTCAGATGCTGCGCCTCGGCCCAGCGCGTCAGCGCGGCGAACTCCGCCCGGTTCGCGCCGAAGCCGTAGCGCCAGGGATCGGGGCCGAGCAGCGCGCGCATCGCCGCCCATTCCTCCGCCAGGAAGGGGAACAGGGTCGCGGGGGAGGAGGAGGCGAGCGCCGCCTCCCACTCCGCTTCCGCCACGCGCTTGGCCTCGGCGAAGGCGTCGAACAGCGCGCGAGCGAGTTGCGGCGCGCGGGCCAGCACGTCGCGGCGGATGCCGATCAGGTGCATGGTCGGGAAGAAGCCGGTGATGCGGTGCCACGCCTCGGCGGCCCCGCGCGGGTCGGGGAAAAGCCGCGTGATGCGCGGGTCGCCGGCGGCGAAGGCGGCGGGCGGCGTGGGGGAGAGCACGGCGTCCAACTCCCCCGCCAGCAGCGCGGCGTTCAGCGTCGCGCCCTCGGCCAACGGTTGCACATCCATCGCCGTCGGCAGGTCGAGCGGCAGGCGTTCCTTGCGGCCCGCAACATTGGTCCCGGCCGTGCGCCAGGCGATGCCGTTCACATCCACCCCATGCGCATCGGCGAGAATCCCGCGCAGCCAGAGCCCCATCGTCATGCCGTATTCGGGGATGCCGACGCGCCGCCCTTCCAGATCCTTCGGCGTCGCGATCCCGGCATCGGCGCGAAGATAGATGCAGCCATGGCGGAAGGCGCGCGAGATCGGAACGGGCAGCGCGACGTACGCGGCCTGCCCGCGCGCAACCAGCGTGAGCTGCGAGGCGAGCGAGAGTTCCGTGACATCGAACTCCGCCCGCGTCACGGCGCGGGGAAAGGTCTGCTCCGAAGGCAGCTTCACCGCGGCGAGCTTCACGCCCTCCACGCGCACGCGCCCGTCGAAGATCGGGCGGACGCGGTCGTAGTCGCCGCAGGCGAGCGTCAGCGTCAGCACGCTCAATCGGCCCGGATATTGGCGCGCGCGACCAGCACCCGAAAACGCTCGAGCTCGGCGGCGATCAGCGCGCGCAGCTCGGCCGGGCTGCGCGGGGCGGGCTCGGCGCCTTCCACGGCCAGGCGCTGCACCATCTCCGGGTCCGACAGGAAGCCGTTGATGGCGCCGTTGATGCGCGCAACCAGCTCGGGCGGCGTTGCGGCCGGCGCGACCAGGCTGTGCCATTGCAGCATCTCATAGCCCGGCACGGCACGCCCCGCGGGCGGCACGCCGGGGACGAGTGCGGAAGGCTGCGGTGAGCTGACAGCGAGCGCGATGAGCCGGTTGTCGCGCGCGGCGGGCAGCACCACGGGCGACCCCGCGAAGCTGCACTTCACGCGGCCCGCCAGCAGGTCGGCCAGCATCGGGCCATTGCCGCGATAGGGCACATGCACGAGGTCGAGCCCCGCCGCATCCGCGAAGGCCGCCATGGTGATGTGGGACGCCGAGCCATTGCCGGCGCTGCCATATTCCAGCGCGCCCGGCTGGCGGCGGACCAGGGCGACGAATTCCTCTGTCGTGCGGGCGGGGACGGAGGGATGCACCACCAGCACCCCCGGAAGCGTGGCCACCAGAGCGACGGGCGCGAAGTCGCGGAGCGAATCATAGGGGATGTTCGGATAGAGCCAGGGGTTCACCGCCAGCGTGCCGACATGGCCCCAGAGCAGCGTGTGCCCATCCGGTGCGCTGCGCGCGACATGCGCAGCCCCGACCGTACCGCCGGCGCCGCCGCGGTTGTCCACGACAACGGGGTTCCCGCCGAGCGCCTGCTGCAGCTTCAGTGCCAGCGGCCGGGCCAGCAGGTCGTTCGACCCGCCGGGCGGGAAGGGGACGACGATGGAGATCGGCCGGTTTGGCCAACCCTGTGCGACGGCGGGCAGGGGCAGCGCGAGCGTGGCGCTGGCGGCCAGCAGGGTGCGGCGCGAGGTCGGCATGGATCGGTCCTCCGGTAGTCGGTGGCAGATGTGCCCGCGGCAGGGCCGTTCCGGAAGGGGGGCGGCGGCGCGGGACAGGCATCCTGGCCCGGGCCGGGAGACGGCCGGAGGTACCGCCGGCGCGGGTGGGTTTGTGCCAAACGCCTGAGATCACACGAATTGGTATCGCCGCCTGCCACGCTGTCCATGGCCGGGGTGGCCTGTTACGCTACCCTCCTCAGCCCGCGGGAGCGTCGCATGGCCAAGATGCGGATCGAGGGGTCCTTCGTCGCCCTCATCACCCCCTTCAACGCCGATGGCAGCGTCGATTTCGGCGCCTTCCGAACGCTGCTCGACTGGCATGCAGCCAACGGCACCTCCGCCGTGCTCATCATGGGCTCGACCGGCGAGGTTTCGATGCTGACGCCCGAGGAACGGCGCGAGATCGTCGAGAAGACGGCCGCGATGAAGGGCGGCTCCACCGCGGGCATGAAGTTCTTCTATGGCTGCACCGGGACCTCGACAGCTGCGACGATCAAGTACTTGCAGCATGCCAAGGCCAGCGGCGCCGATGGCGCGATCCTGGCCGCGCCGGCGTATATCTGCGCGCCCGAGGACGACATCGAGGCCTATTTCGCCGAATGCGCCGATGCGGTGGAGCTGCCGATCGGCATCTACAACAACCCGCCGCGCGTGAAGTCCGACCTGCATTGGGACCACCTGCTGCGCCTGCTGAAGCATCCGAACATCGTCGTGCTGAAGGAAAGCACCACGCGCGTCGGCCAGGTGGCGCAGGTCTGCGCCGCGCAGCCGGATGCGACCATCATGTGCTGCGACAGCCCGAACCTCGGCCTGGTGGTCCCCACCATGTCGCTCGGCGGGCATGGCACGGCGAATATGACGGGGAACCTCGACCCTGCCGGCATGGCGCAGCTCTCGAAGCCCTGGGCCGATCCAGCGCAGTCGGTGGTCTTCCGCGAGACCTATCTGCGGATGCTGCCGCTGCTGCACTTCACCTACAGCGCGATCAACCCGGTCGCCGTGAAGTCGCTGATGAAGGCGGTCGGCCTGCCGGCGGGCGATCTGCGCCGGCCGCTGTCGGGGCTGAAGCCCGATCATCTGGCGCGGGGTGTGGAGATCGTGCGGAAGCTCGGCCTCGACCGGCAGTATGGCTGGCGCCTGCCGGGCAGCCTGTCGATCGCCGCGGAATAGACGCCCGCCCGTCTTGGAAGCATGCGCCCGCGGCGATAGGCTCGCGGGAAGCAATCTTCCGGAGGATACGGGATCATGCGGCTTCTGCGATTTGAGGATGGCGGCCGCGCGGCCGCGGGCGTGCGGATCGGCGATGCGGTGGTGCCGCTTGCGGCACTTCAGGGCGTCCCTGACGATCCCGTCGCAATCCTCGCCGGCGGCGCGGCGCTACAGGCGAAGGTCGCCGCCGCCGCGTCTGCCTCCTCGGCGCGCCGGCCGCTGGCGGGGCTGAAGCTGCTGATGCCGATCGCGCGGCCCGGCAAGGTGATCTGCATCGGGCTGAATTACGCGCTGCACGCCAAGGAAGGCGGTAACCCGATCCCCGACTACCCCGCGGTATTCCTGCGCGTGCAATCCTCGCTCGTCGGGCCCGATGCGCCGATGCTGCGCCCGGGCTGCTCGACCAAGTTCGACTATGAGGCGGAGCTGGCCGTGGTGATCGGCAGCACCGCGCGCTGCGTGAAGGAAGCCGATGCGCTGGCCCATGTCGGCGCCTATTCGCTGTTCAACGACGGCTCGATTCGTGATTACCAGCGCAAATCCACGCAGTGGACGATGGGCAAGAACTTCGACGCGACCGGCGCCTTCGGGCCGGAGCTGGTGACGCCCGACGAACTGCCGGCTGGCGCCGCGCCGCTGCGCATCAGCGCGCGCGTCAACGGCATGACGGTGCAGGACAGCACCACGGGCGACATGATCTTCTCCGTCGCGCGTTGCATCGCGATCCTGTCGGAGGTGATGACGCTCGAGCCCGGCGATGTGATCGCCACCGGCACGCCGTCGGGCGTTGGCTATGCCCGCAAGCCGGATCCTCTGTTCCTCGCACCGGGCATGACGATGGAGATCGAGGTCGAGGGCATCGGCGTGCTGCGCAACAGCATCGCCGACGATCCGGCCTTTACCAGCTAGCGCCACCACAGCGGCGCGCAGGGAGGGAACGAGAATGAACATCGCCACAACCCGCCGCGCCGCGCTTCTCGGCGCCGGCGCGCTGCTCGCGGCACCGCGCCTGGCGCGCGCGCAATGGCCGGACCGGCCGGTCCGCATCGTCGTCGCCTTCCCGCCCGGGGCGGCGACGGATGTGCTGGCGCGCGCGCTGGCCAATGCGCTGGCGCCCGCGCTCGGCCAGCCCGTGGTGGTGGAGAACCGCCCCGGCGCGGGCGGCAACATCGCCACCGTCGCGGTGCGGCGCTCCGCGCCAGATGGCCTCACCTTCCTGGCGCATTCCGTCGCCTATGCGGTCAACCCGAGCCTCTACCGCAATGCTGGCTACGACGCGCTGACCGATCTCGAGCCCGTCGCGCTGCTGGCCAGCACGCCGAACATCATCACGGTGAACCCCGAGAAGCTCGATATCCGCACCCTGCCGGAGCTGATCGCGGCCGCGCGCACGCGCCCGCTCGACTACGGCTCCTCCGGCACCGGGACGACGACGCATCTCGGGATGGAGCTGCTGTTCCGCAGCCTCGCGCGGGTGGAGGTGCAGCACGTGCCCTTCGGCCCCGCGCAGGCGATCACCGCCGTGGTGGGCGGGCAGGTGCCGATCGGCAGCACCTCGCTGCCGCCCGCCCTGCCGATGGTGCGCGAGGGCCGGCTGCGTGCCGTCGCGGTCACCAGCGCCCGGCGCGACCCCGGCCTGCCCGATGTGCCGACCGTCGCCGAGCAGGGCTTCGCGGGCTTCGAGGCGCTGACCTGGTTCGCCCTGGTGGCCCCGGCTGGCACGCCCGCACCGATCGCCGACCGCATGAATGCCGAGGTCAATCGTGCGCTGTCCGCGCCCGAGGTGCGCCAGCGCCTGGATGCCGCGGGCTTCGCGCCCGATCCGCGCTCCCGCACCGACTTCGCCGCCTTCCTCCGCGCTGAGGTCGCGAAATGGGCCGAGGTGGTCCGCGTCTCCGGCGCGACTGCCGACTGAGGAGCACTGCCCCCGCCATGCGCAACGTCACGCCTGCGACGCTGACCCAGGCCTTCGCCGACTATGCCGCGAAGGCCGAGGATGCGCGCACGAAGGAGGTTCTCTGCAGCCTGGCGAAGCACCTGCACGCCTTCGTGCAGGAAACGCGGCTGAGCCATGCCGAATGGATGGCCGGGCTGATGGCGCTGACGCGCGCCGCCGACGTCACGACGCCAGAGCGCAACGAGTTCATCCTGTTCAGCGACCTGTTCGGTGTCTCGGCGTTGGTGGACATGGTGAACACGCCGCCCGGTGCGACGAGCTGTTCCAACCTCGGCCCCTTCCACCAGCGCGGCGCGCCGCCGCTGGCCGATGGCGGCGACCTGTGGAAGGGCCAGCCCGGCGAGGTGATGGTGGTGACCGGCCGCGTGCTGGATGCCGCGACCGGCGAGGGGATTGGCGGGGCGACGCTCGACATGTGGCAGAATGCCGATAACGGCTTCTACGCCGCGCAGGATGCCGACCAGCCCGCGAAGAACTACCACGCCCTGCTGACCTGCGCCGCGGATGGCAGCTTCGCCTTCAGCACGACGCGCCCGCAGCCCTACACCGTGCCCTATGACGGCCCGGCGGGCGACATGCTCCGCGGGCTGGCGCGCGATGCCTGGCGGCCCGCGCATCTGCATGTCATCGCGGAAGCGCCGGCTTATCGCCCGCTGGTGACGGAGCTGTTCCTGGAAGACGATCCCTATCTCGACAGCGATGCGGTGTTCGGCGTGCGGAGCGACCTGGTCGTGCCGCTCGGCAGCATGGCGCGCGCGGAGACGCCAGCGCATCTCATCGCGCGCGATCGCTTGCCCGACCGCGTGCTGCACGCGCCGCTGCTGATCCGCATGGCGCGCAACTAGCTCGGTGTGGCGCTGGCGGCCTGCGCAGCAGGCCGAGGCCGCGAACGCGGCCCGCGCCCAGGGCGTCCGCACGGGCGGTACGGCAGTGCACGGCGCGAAAGCCAAGCCGCCGGAGGCGGCGCCGGCGCCTGAGGTCAGCTAAATAAACTGCCCGCGGAGAAAGCCCAGCGCGGGCAGGGGGCTCCATTTCTTCGGCAGGTCGGCGCGGCGGATCGGCGCGACGGAGTAGTGCGGCACGGGCTGGCGCGAACGGCGGAGGAAATCCTCATAGGCCGAGACCTGCTGCGCCCGCCAGGCCCGGTCCTCGACGGCATCGGCGCGCGAGCGATAGACATTCGCCACCCGGCTGTTGCGCCCGGCCGTGGCGATGACCGCCCAGAGGGTGTCATCGTCGCCGCCGCGGAGGCTGACCGGACCGGAGGTGACGGGGCTTGCCACACGCCCTGGATCGCAGACCCGCCCCGCGCCGGTCAAGCTTGGCGTGCCGCCCTGCGCATGGGATCAAGGTCGTCTGCCCCCCCCCATGGGAGACCGCCCCGGATGATCGACTTCTTCACCTGGAACACGCCGAACGGCCGCAAGATCAGCGTCGCGCTGGAGGAGATGGGGCTGCCCTATCGCGTCCATCCCGTGAACATCAGCAAGGGCGAGCAGTTCAACCCGGACTTCCTGAAGATCGCCCCCAACAACCGTATCCCGGCAATTGTCGATCCGGACGGGCCGGATGGGCAGCCGATCAGCGTTTTCGAATCCGGCGCGATCCTGCTGTACCTGGCCGAGAAGACCGGCCGCTTCCTGCCGAAGGATCCGCGCGCGAAGGTGGCGGTCCAGGAATGGCTGATGTGGCAGATGGGCGGCTTCGGCCCGATGCCCGGCCAGGTGCACCACTTCCTGATGCAGCCCGAGGGGCCGGCCCGGGACTACGGCTTCAATCGCTATCACAGCGAGACCAAGCGTCTTTATGGCGTGCTGGACCGCCGGCTCGCGGGGCGAGATTTCGTCGCGACCGAGAGCGAGCCCTCGATCGCCGATTTCGCCATCCTCGGCTGGGCCTGGCGGCATGAGCGGCACCAGGTGCCCTTCGACGACCTGCCGAACGTGGCGGCCTGGTACGCCCGCATGATGGCCCGCCCGGCGGTGCAGCGGGGCTTCGAGGTCTCGCTGGGCTGAGTGGGGCCGGCCGGGCGCGTGAGGGTTGCGAGGGGTGGCCGGGGCGGCTAGAAGCGGCTCCGCATACGTTGTGCGACTTCAGCCTGCCTGACTTGTGCGCCTCGTGCGGAGGGGTGGCCGAGTGGCTGAAGGCAACGGTTTGCTAAACCGTCATAGGGGCTTCAACCTCTATCGTGGGTTCGAATCCCATCCCCTCCGCCACCTATCCCCCTTAAGTGTCTAATATTGTGTGGATTTTTGTTCGGGCTGGCTCCTGGCCCACAAGTCAGCCCACAAAGCTTGGCGGCATTGTCCGCGTCCTGATGGACGCCTGGGTAGTGCCACACACTTAGCCGGGCCTTGTTGCTGATCGACTGCCCGGTTGCCTGGAACGGCAGCCCCACCCGGCTGTGATTTTCGGCCCTTTCGCACCCCACCCAGGGGGCAGGCCCCCTTTCTCGTTCGGGTCCCCCAGCCGCCCCTACATCGTAATCAACACGAACAATGCCCCAGGCGTGTGGTATTCTGCCCCATGGCCAAAACGGTCCCGACAGAGCGCGACAGGGGGCTGGAATCGTATTCCGCCGGGGACGAGGGCGCCGCTTGTCGCAGGGCGTCAAACGACCGGCGTAAGCCCGGCGGTCAGCCTGGAAACAAGAATGCCTTGAAGCATGGTCGGCGAACGGCTGAGGCACAGCGCCAGCGCAAACTGACGCATTCCCGTTTGAAGGTGCTTCAGCACCTCCTGAACAGCCAGGGGATGGTTCCTCGTTCGGAGGGCAGAATACGACCCCGGCCTATCCGAGCGGATCAGATGAACCTTCTGCTGGAGGCTGAGCCGCAGTTGGCGGCGCTTGTTCGGGCGGCTGGGGTGTATCTGCCTGACGTGATCCGGTGGCGCGATTAGGCACGGCAGCGCCCTAAGAAGATATCTGTGGCGCCAGGACTTGCGCATCCGTTCGTCTTCGATTTTAAATCTGAAGTAATGTTCCTGGGTGTCTGAAGCGTCGCGTTGCTCCTGCCGCAAAGGGCCTATGGATGCCGAAACCTGTTGTGCCTCGAAGCAGCCGTTCTCATGGGCGAGTTCGTGCTGTCCCGAAGCGCCGCGACAGCATCGCCCGAGAGCAGCTTGGCATGGTTGAGAAGGCGTCCAGGCCACAACGGTTATGGCCCGGCCTTGTCCTGCTGCTTTCGCCTGCGGCCCTCGTCGGCGGCTTCAGCACATCCGCAGAGGCTCAGTGCGTCCCCGTCTTTCCGACCACGTACACGGCGCCAAGTGACACTGTCACCAACGACGGATGTATCCAGGTGAGCGGGCTGTTCTGGATACTGTCCATGGGTGACAATGCCACCATCACCAACTCCGGCACCATCACGACGCGCTCAAACGGGATCGTTTCTTACGGCGCCAATGCCACCATCACCAACTCCGGCACCATCACCTCAGTCTCCGCCGGGATTGTGGTCTGGGGCCGCGGCGCTAGGCTTTCAAACTTGGGCACCATAACTGCTGGCGCTGGCTCCTTCGGCATCAGTGTGGAGGGCACCGGTAGCGTCGCGTCGCTCACCAATGCCCAGGGCGGCAACACGCCGCTGACCTATTGGGGCGCCTTGCCGACAAACTACAACGTCCGCGTCCGCTCGCTCACGAGCTTCGGTCGGCTGGCGGTGACCAGCCCCACGGGAACCATGACCTTCGGCGTCGATGCCGGGTCAACCCTGGCGGTCAATCGGTACACGAATGTCCTGACAGGCGTGTCAGCATCCGCCATCACGAACGAAGAGACGCTATTCTCGCTCGGCGGTTTCACGTGGCGGCTCAGTGCTGGTTCGTCAGCCGATAGCTGGGATTTGCTCGTGATGCCTGGCAGCGCCAACACGCAGCTTGGATTGCAATCCAACTCCAGCGCCGTGCACAGCGTACTGGGCCAGCGTGCCGCCGCGACGACCTTTGCGCTGGACTATGATTGCTCCGTCTTCGACCAGCACGGGTTCTGCGTCTCGGTCGGCTTCCGCAATTCCCAGATGGGCAGCAACTATGCCGACAGCGGCGAGACGGCAGGGCTGCTCACCGCAGCCTATCGCGTCACGCCTGAGTTCCGCATCGGCGGCTTCATCGACCAGAACCTCGTCTCCAACAGTCCGACCGGCGTCAACACCAAGAACACCCAGCCGATGCTTGGGGGCTTCGTGGTGTACCAGGAGAACCAGGACTTCTCCGGTCTGACGATCCGGGCGGCGCTCGCCTACCAGGAGGGCGACCTCCGTATCACCCGCCCCGAACTGACCGGCACTGAGGCAGGCACGGGTCGCGCTCGGACGACCGCCTTGGCGTTCGGCGGCGAGATTGCTTATGGCTTTCCGCTCGACGGCACCTGGGTGGCCCAGCCCTATGCTGGCATGCGCCGCAGCGACAGCCAGCGGCAGGGCTACACCGAGACGACCTCCGACAGCGTCCAGTACCCCATCACCTACAATGGCTTCGGGGAGCAGGTGACCAGCGCCACGGCCGGCCTGCGGCTGAGGGGCAGCATCACGCCGGAGTTCAGCCTGACCTTCGGCGCTGGGATGGAATACGACCTGAACAGCACGGTGGACCGCTATTCGGGCACCAGCACGATCCCAGGTCTGGAGACCTTCTCGATCAACGCCAGCCATCAGCAGAACGAGACGCGGGCGGTGGGTTCGGCTGGCATGCGCTACATGATCGCATCGAACCAGGCGCTGGGCTTCGACGCCTCTGTGCGGCAGATGCCCTACGGCAACGACCCCTCCGTCACCACCATGCTCCGCTACTCCATCGGCTTCTGAGGCGACCAAAGGGCCGGGGCGGAATGACCGCCCCGGCCTACGAAGACATCTACGGCGCCAAGGATTGTGCATCCGTTCGTCTGGTGGCCTTATTTCACATTGTCGTGATTTGTAATCGTATAAGTTGCGTCATTCCAGCCGGACGAGACCCATCGATGCTGACCCTGCCCCCTGGAAGCGCCCGTTCTCATGGGCGAGTTCGTGCCGTCCCGAAGCGCCGCGACAGCATCGCCCGAGAGCGGCTTGGCATGGTTGAGCAGGCGTCGAGGCCACAACGGTTATGGCCCGGCCTGGTCCTGCTGCTCTCGCCTGCGGCTCTCGTCGGCGGCCTCAGCACGTCCGCAGAGGCTCAGTCGTGCATCACGTCCACGACGACGAGTGACACTGTCACCAACAACGGGTGCATCACGACTGACGTGCTCCCCTGAAATGGCGCCATTTATCGGTAGAGTCTGCTCCAACGAGGGACGGACGAATGAAGCGCAGCAGGTTCAGCGATGAGCAGATCATCGGGATATTGAAGGAGCAGGAGGCCGG
>JBJOMW010000001.1:0-653311 GCA_046052145.1 Pseudomonadota bacterium | reverse complement strand
GAGCGGCATCCTGAGGCATCACCGGCGCCGCCCGCGCCCGGGGGCTCGCCCCCGGGGCGCGGGCAGTCGCGCTGGACTGGGGAATTTTCAGCCAGCACTTCCGGGGAGAATTCACTCAGCAGCTACAGGAGCGGCTGCGGGAGTTGCCGGCGAACGGCGACGACCTGGAACGGATCGCCGCGCTGTTGGATTTCGCGCTGTTCCGGCCAGAGTTGGAACGCGCCGTGCCGCGCGCCGGCGGCACGAAGGGCGGTCGGCCTGCCTTCGATCATGTGCTGATGTGCAAGATCCTGCTGCCGCAGGCCATGCACGGGCTGTCGGACGAGCGCTACGAATACCTGATCAAGGATCGACTTTCCTTCATGCACTTCCTCGGCCTCGGGCTGGCCGACCCAGTGCCGGACGCCAACACGATCTGGGCGTTCCGCGAGGCACTTAAGCGCACCGGGGCCGTGGAGCCGCCGTTTGCGCAGTTCGACGCCACGCTGCGCGCTGCTGGTTACCTGGCGATGGGCGGGCAGATCGTGGATGTGGCCATCGTCGCCGCGCCGAAGCAGCGCAACACCTAGACCGAGCGGGCGGCGATCAAGGCCGGGCAGATCCCCGAAGGCTGGGCGGAGAAGCCTGCGAAGCTCCGCCAGAAGGACCGCGGCGTGCGCTGGACGGTGAAGTTCTCCAAGGCCAAGCCGCGCGAGGATGGCTCGCCGCAGGTCGATCTTGCCGTGCCGGCCTTTGGCTACAAGAACCATGTCGCGATCGATCGCCGGCACGGCCTGATCCGCGGCTGAACAGCGAGCCGCGCCGCCGCCCATGACGGGGCAAAACTGGCGGAGGTGATCGATGCCGATAACACAGACGGCGATGTCTGGGCCGACACCGCCTATGGCAGCGCGGACGCGGCGGGCCAATGCGCGCAAATCGGGCGTGCGCTCGGCCGCCGAACACGTCGTTGTCCGATAGAAAGAGCCGATGGCATTGGCAGTGAGCGCCATCGGCATCGTCCTGGCACCGGTGAAGAGAGGCGTCGCTAATCTGGCCCATAACATGCCGCAGCTCGCCTGGCTCAGAGGCAAGGCCGCGCCGGCGTAGGGCCTGAAGCCAAAGCGCGCAACGACAACAGCGCCACGCCGGCCGCCCGCCAGCAGCGCGATCCCGTTCATCCCATCGCCCGGCACCAAGCATGCGCCGGTCTAGGCCCATGCCGGCCGAAAGTTGATGCGCCAGGAGGCGCCTGAATCGCTGACGTTTGAATGTCCTCATTCCACCGAAACGCCACAGAATTGGCAAGAAAAGTACGCCGCGCCGGCAGATGTTCTTTTTTCTTCAAAAGACTTAGATCCACATGATGAGCATTTCCTACGAGAAACATCGGTATATTTATCTATATTTAATTTATTATTTTCATGCTCTTTTTTGTCGATTATTTCTTGATCATCGCGCTCGCGGTTACTCCATGGGTTATATATTTCTTTTTCATTTGATTGTTTTTCGTATATCTGAGTTACATATGATGATTTGCCCATTTCATATATTTTGTTGTTTCGATTTTGCTGCGAGGGCTCATATGAATTTTCATTGGGTATTGATTCAGATTGATACTGTGAGATTTTCTTTGTTCCCGCCAGCAATCTCAACATTACCCAAACAGCGGGTATTAGCAGCAATATCCACCATAAACTGAGGCTTCCACTGGCGGCCTGATTTCCTGCAGCGGGCGACGCGGCAGGTGAATTAGTGGGGCGACCGGCTGCAGAAGGTGCGGATACCCCAGATGCTGCTGGCCCTCCAGGAATTGGAGGCGAGGTCGCACTCTGAGATAAGGGTCGAGAATTATTCATTAGAGCACGCTGCGTCGCATCGGACATAAAACCATCTATAATTATATTATTGGCTTGTTGAAAATTTCTTATTGCAGAACGAGTGCCTGTTCCATAAATTCCATCAATAATCGCATTCTCAGGCAAATAACCTAAATCTTTTAATCTCTGCTGCAAATTTCTATGAGAAAAGTTTGGCCGACGCGCCTCCTCAGCCGCTGCGGCATTTTGTGTGTCAACTACCTCTTTCATATATATTATTGTCTGGCGCTGATAGTGCCCCCCAATGCATGATCGTGCCGCAGGAAGCTGGCCCGCATCAACAGGTCCACGCCCAGGAAGAGAACAAGACGAGATTATATCTCGATGAAAATCCAGGAAGCCTCGCCTCAAATCCGCGAGCTGCCCAGGCAAAGCATGCCGAAGAACATAATAAGTTTGCAGTAGGCTACGGTCTCTTTCGAGCAAATTCTGGTCATTGCAAACTGTCATCGCCAGCGCGTCAGTCGCCCTAGCACAGTCAAAACTGCTGCCAAGCACCGTCTGAGTTCTGCCAGAACTATTTTGGCACAACATAAAGAATAACGTCGCAATTATTAGATTCGTTTCTTTTGATTTTAGTTTTACTTTTCGCATGGTTTAGCTCCGGCTCTTTGTTCAGAATTTAAGAATTTGATCTACTCTTTAGCGTATTTATGGAAAGAATTCTTATTTGATTTTCGAGATCATCAAGTCTTTTTTCCAGCTGTAAGTTTAGATTTTCGATCGGCGCGCGCTCTATCCCGGCGATGATTTTCTCGATCGCGGCGGCGGAGGGATCGTCTGCCGCCCTAAAACTGGGTATGTAGCGCAGCCTCTCAACGATCCGAGAAACGCGCTCCTGCTCTTTCGTCGCAAGTGACCCGATATCAAGCCGCTCTAGCCTCGCTCGCCATTCATGTGCGGAACTGCTGCCTGTTGTGCGAGCCGCGGCCTGCTCAATTACCGTCGCAGCCGACCGCCAAATGAGTTGCCCGACGACCATTGCGCCTGCGGCAAGCAGGACAAGTATGTGCGCAATGAGATATAGGTGCAGGACAGAGGCCGCAAATCCCGCCAGCGCGATCAGCAAGACTAGTAGCGAGATGGCAGCAAGGGGACCCACCGACGCAATCGCGACAGCATCGCCACTCCGGGGGCGAGATCTTAAGAATGCTGCGGCGGAAACTAAATACCATAAAGATATGGACACAAATCCGGCCGAAACGATTCCTGAGATATTCCAGTAAGATCTTGGAAGTATCATGTAACATATTGTCAGAAACAGCGCCGAAATTATAAACCCGGCAAGCGTCATTGCGCTTCGCATCCCCCGTCCCCTTCTATTCAAGATGTTCGCGCGTCCAGGTAATATGACCTGCACGGTAACCTCGATCATCGATACGCTCAACAGCTCCGGGCGGAACGCCCAGATCGTGTTGGCCTCCCGTACCGGGTCGGCCAGCCTCGAAGCCAAGGAAGGTATGAAGGAGGGCCGATCCTTGTCGCGCACTTGCAGCGCTCATCCAACAGCCCGCGCGTCGCCTGCCGCAGCAGGATCTTGAGCATCGGCATGTAATCGACGCCGGGATGGGCGCCCTGCGCGCCAGCGCCGCGCGGCACCGCCCGCTCCAATTCCGGAATACTCAGATTGCTCTCGACTTCACGCTTAAACGAAGCATTGCTTGCCGCACGCGGAGCGCCAACAGGGCTACAGACGCAGATAGCCCGGCAGGCCCCGGGCTTTGAGTGGTGGGAGCACCGCATAGGGCGGTGCTCCAGGAGCCCCAGCCGATGCCGAAGCCCAAGACTACCCGATCTGTTGCCAAATCTGCCCCCCGGCGCAGCGTTCTTCCGCCCCCAAAGGGGCACCGTCCAGCACCGAACAGGACGCCACGCTCCAGCCCGCCACCCGCGCCCGTGGCTCGGACAGCACCGCCGGCCGTCCTAGACGGCGCTCCGACCGGCAAGCTCGGCATCATCATGACCGCCGTCTCGAGCGAAGCCGGCGCGACGCTAGCCGAACTTTCTGCCACCACCGGCTGGCTGCCCCACACCACCCGCGCTGCGCTCTGCCGCCTGCGTCAGCGCGGCTTCGCGGTGAACCTTGCCGAGAGCGACGGACGCAAGGCCTACCGCCTCACCGCGCGCCGCTGATGCGCAAGGCGAGGCCTCAAACGCCGGGGGATGGCTGCGCGCCATCCCCCGACGCAGTCCGTGACGCGCTTCTGTGTCTGGCTGCCGCGTCAGTCGACGTGCTGCGGGTCGACTGGCAACGGGCCTATGGCAGGGAACCGCCTCGTGACCTCACGCGTGATCTTCTGCTCCGTGGCATTGCTCATCGTTGGCAGGAGCGCGCCTTCGGCGGGCTCAGCCCGGCCACACAGTGGCAACTCGAACACTTAACCCCATCCGCGCGTGGGAAACGCATTCGCACCGCACGGACCCGCCTACGGCCAGGCATGACGCTGGTCCGAAGTTGGCATGGCCAAACTCATACCGTCGCAGTCCGCGAGGCAGGCTTCGAGTTCAGAGGCCGCGTCTATCGCTCGCTCACTCTCATCGCCCGGGAAATCACCGGCGCCCACTGGTCCGGACCTAGGTTCTTCAGGCTCGTCGCTAAGGAAGCGGCCCAGAAGGGCGCACCCAATGGCTAACGCTCACCCCAGTTCGGGCAAGGGCGGCGGCATCCTACGCTGCGCCATCTACACGCGGAAATCCTCCGAGGAGGGGCTGGAGCAGGCCTTCAACTCCCTCGACGCCCAGCGCGAAGCTTGCGAGGCCTATATTCGCAGCCAACACCATGAGGGCTGGACCGCCCTCCCCGTACGCTACGACGATGGCGGCCTCTCGGGTGGCACGCTGGAGCGGCCCGCGATGCAGCGCCTGCTCGTCGATATCCGGGCGGGCCGCGTGGATCTCGTCGTGGTGTACAAGGTCGATCGTCTGACGCGATCGCTCTCGGACTTTGCCAAGATCGTCGAAGCCTTCGATGCCCAGGGCGTCAGCTTCGTCTCCGTCACCCAGCAATTCAACACGACCACCAGCATGGGGAGGCTGACCCTCAACATGCTGCTGTCCTTTGCGCAGTTCGAGCGCGAGGTCACCGCCGAGCGCATCCGCGACAAGATCGCTGCCTCCAAGCGCAAAGGCATGTGGATGGGCGGCTCTGTCCCGCTTGGCTATCGGGTTCACGAGAGGAAGTTGCTTGTCGAGCCGCACGAGGCCGCAACCGTGCGGCACATCTTTGCCGCCTATCTCCAGCTCGGATCGGTGCGGCTTTTGCAACAGCAGCTGGAACAGGCGGGCACCGCCGGCAAGTCAGGCCAACCCCTGGGCCGCGGGCCACTCTACCATCTGCTGCAGAACCGCATCTATCGCGGCGAGGTCAGCCACAAGGGCTCGGCCTATCCTGGCCAGCACGAGGCCATCGTGGATCAGGCACTGTGGGAGGCAGTGCAGCGGCGCCTCGCTGAGCAACGCGCCAACACCCAGAACCGCCCCCGTGCATCGGGTCAGGGCCCACTGGCTGGCCTGCTGTTCGACACAACAGGCGACAAACTGGTTTCGACCTACGCGAGCAAGGGCGGCCGGCGGTACCGTTACTACACCTCACGCCGGCTAGTGACGGGATTGCGGGCGGACGCGAGCGATGCGGTCCGCTTGCCGGCCGAGCAGGTGGAGCGCTTGGTTCTCCAACGCGTCGAGATGCTGCTGGGTGATCATGCCGGCCTGTTCGGGGCTCTTCGGGAGAAGGGCCTGCTGCCAGAGGGAGCACAGGACCAGCAGCGCATTCTGCTGGGTGCGACGGATCTGGCCGAGCGCTGGAGCAGCACTGGGCAGGCGACGATGCTTCAGGGCTTGCTACATCGCGTCACGCTGCATCCTGAACATGTGGAGGTGCAGATTGCGTTGCGTGTCCTCCGCGCGCTGCTGATGGGGGATGCGTCGGCAGGAAAGTCAGGTGACCAGGACAGCGATGAGCCGGAGCCGCTCACCTCACTCTCGATCCCGGCGCGGCTGCGGAGAACAGGCAAGGAGATCGCCATCGTTATCGACGGCATCGGTGGGCCGATCGGTGCCGACACGCCCCTCGCCCGGCTCATTGCCAAGGCCCATGCGCTGCACCAGACGATTGCGAAGGACGGCACACCGATCGACACGCTGGCGCAGCGGGAGGGTGTCGGGCGGACCTATCTGCTGCGCCTGCTTCGCCTTGCCTATCTCGCCCCTGACATCGTCGAGGCGATCCTGGCTGGGCGGGAGCCGCAAGGGCTGACGGTGAACCGGCTCATGAAGCAGGTGCAGTTGCCGACCGTATGGGCCGAACAGCGCCAGGCGCTCGGCTTCGGCTGAGCCGGGCCGCGGCATCCGCATCCCAGTCGATTTCAAAACCTCCCAAAGCGGCATTTGAGACGCGGCGTCCAAAAGGGCGCATTGGCGGCGCCATCCGGCGTCTCTGGAACGGCAAGGCCGCGGAAGCGGCCTGAAAACCCCGCAAACTGCGGCCCTTTCAGCGCAGAGCCGGGAAAATGCCGGTCCTCGCCACACAGGGCAGACTGGGTGGTTGGGGCCGCAGTCTGCACCGAACTGGTCTCTGTTTCCCTGATTTGGTGGGATTTTACAGGGAACCTGTCTCTGGCCCGGCCCGCGCCACGTACCGGTGGAGCGTTAAGGCGCTGATTGGTCTAAGTTTTCGGTCCCGTTTCCCTGGCTGTCGAGCAGGGAAGTTTTTCGGCACGAACAGGGGCCTGGGACGATGGCGGCAGGGAAATTCGATCCCGAAGAGGCATTGCAGGACATGCTCGGCCGGGAGGAGCGAGCACGCGAACAAAGGGCCATGGCCACGCGAAGGAAGCTGCTCGCCGACCTCGAGTCCGAATACCGATCGACAGGAAATCCGGTCGCCGTCTGGGCTGCCTGGCGCCTTTGCCGGCGGGTCGGACAGCCCTTCGAGCCAGCCCTGCCCGACTGGGTCTTGGCCTACCTGGATGGCTTTGCAGGAGTGCTCCGTGAGTGGGTGGAGGACCGAACGCCCTCCCCTCGCCTCGACCAGGATGTCGGGCGGGCGCTGGGCTTCGAAGTCAAAGGCAAGGCCGCTCATCCGATTCTCGCTTGGCGTCAGCGCTTCGAAGGCGAGGAGTGGATGGCGGCTTACGAGCAGCAAATTCAGGCCGGACAGAGCCACACGGCTGCGATCAAGGCTGTTGCTGAGGCCAAGGGTAAGGCGGAGCCCACGGTTCGTCGTCGTCTGTCGGAATTCGCAAAAGTCTTTGGGCTCACCCCGCAGCAGTATGTAGCCGAGCGCCAGCGCTTTTGGCGTGAAGCCCTCGATGCGGCCGATATCACGGGGCAGACATCCGATACGCCGAAGCAGACAGGCTTGCCGAGAAGTCGCACCAAGCGAAAGGCCCGGTAATCCGCAACAGACCTCGGGCGCCGCCGGCACGTCAAAATCTGCGCATGTTTTGACGCGGACAGAGCCGGGAAGCCCAGATCAAGTTGCCGCCGCCGAAGCGAGTCGAGGCGGTCATGGATTTTATGAAGGCACGTACGGGTCGGACGCGAGGGGCAGGTCTCGGAAAAGGGCAGCAGGCTCCTGCCGCGGCCGCGTCGCTTCCTCGGGTTCTCGGTACCGCGGTGGAGTGGGTCTCTCTTGAGGCGCTGAAGCCGTTCGCCCGGAACGCGCGAACTCATCCCGAGAAGCAGTTGCAGCGGCTGACCAGGGCCATCCAGGAGTTTGGCTTTACGGCGCCTGTTCTGGTGGCCGAGGACGGCACGGTCCTGGCGGGCCATGCCCGGATGGAAGCGGCGCGTCGGCTCGGCATGCCCGAGGTCCCGACCCTCCGGATCTCTGGCCTCTCCCCTGCCCAGCAGCGGGCCTATGTGATCGCCGACAATCGCCTGGCTGAACTGGCAGGCTGGGATCGACAGACCTTGGCGCTGGAACTGTCAGATCTCGTCGAGTTGGGTTTCGAGATCAATCTGACGGGCTTCGGCATGGCCGAAGCTGACATGTTGATCGGGCCTGAGGCAGAGGCCGAGGAAACGCGGCCGCCTGAACCGCAGCCGGGCCCCACCGTGTCCCGCCCTGGCGACCTCTGGGTTCTGGACAGGCATCGTCTTCTGTGCGGTGACGCCTTGAGCCCGCGCTCCTTCGAGGTGCTGCTCGGGGGAGAGAGTGCCGGCATGGTCTTTACCGACCCGCCCTACAACGTGCCCATTCAGGGGCATGTCAGTGGGCTCGGCAGCGTCCGGCACCGGGAATTCGCGATGGCGTCGGGGGAGATGAGGCCACCCGAGTTCACGCGCTTTCTGCAGACCTGCATCTCTCTGCTCTGCCGGTTCAGTGCACGAGCCTCGACGCACTTCCTGTGCATGGACTGGCGCCATAGCCACGAACTGCTCAACGCGGCCCAGGGCCACTATCAGCTCCGCAACCTTTGCGTCTGGGCGAAGGACAACGCCGGCATGGGATCGCTCTACCGGTCGCAGCATGAACTGGTGTGGGTGTTCCAGAACGGCCCGGGACGAGTGGTCAACAATGTCGAACTCGGCGCGACGGGTCGGTACCGGACCAATGTGTGGAACTATCCTGGCCTGACCTCGATGGGCCGAGGGCGCGACGACCAGTTGGCGATGCACCCCACCGTCAAGCCGACCGCCTTGGTGGCGGATGCTATCCTCGACTGCTCTCGGCGGGGCGATGTGATCCTCGACCCGTTTGCCGGAAGCGGCACCATGATCCTTGCCGCACACCAGACGGGGCGGCGCGCCGCCTGCATCGAGATCGACCCCGCCTATGTCGATGTGGCGCTGCGCCGCTGGCAGCGGGCGACAGGTCAGGAGGCCATTCTGGGAGCCTGCGGGCGCAGCTTTGCCGAGGTCGAGCAGGAGCGCCTAGCATGACCCGCGCCGGCAAGGGTCAAGGCGATTACAAGGTCGGCTATGGCAAGCCCCCGGAACACACTCGGTTCCGCAAGGGTCAGTCCGGCAATCCAGCCGGCCGGCCCCGGGCGGCCCGCAACCTCTCCACCATCCTGGAAGCCGAACTGAAGAAGCCCGTCTCCGTGCGCGAGGGCGGGAGCGTCCGCCGCGTCGCCAAGCGCGAGGCGCTGGTCGCCAGCCTCGTCAACAAGGCGCTGCAGGGCGACATCCGTGCGTCTAATCTGCTCATTGCGCTCATTCAGCGCGTGGAGGCGGAGCACCGACCGGCAGACCGGCAGGCGCCCGCAATGGACGCAGCAGACGAGGCCATCATCGCCGCATTCCTCGCGCGGACGGAGCGGGAGAATGACACAGGTGCCTAAGCTCCTGCCCGGCCCGGAGGTCCTCCATGCGATCCTGCGGCGAGACCTGGTGAGCTTTGTCCGGAAGGTCTTTGCAACGGTCAACCTGGGCGACACCTACGTGCCAGGCTGGCACATCGAAGCCCTGTGCTATGAGTTGATGCGCGTCAGGGCGGGCCAATGCTCCAGGCTGATCGTCAACCAGCCTCCGCGGTCCCTTAAGTCCCTTGTCACCTCGGTCGCCTTCCCGGCCTGGATCATGGGACAGGATCCAACGGCCCGGGTCATTGCGATCAGCTATTCGGACGACCTCAGTCGCCGCCTTGCGCGGGATTACCGGCGCGTCGTCGAGGCCTCATGGTACCGAGCAGTGTTCCCTGCCATGCGGATCGACAGCCGGAAGAACACCGAAGCCGAGGTCGGCACGACGCAGGGGGGCTTTCGTTATGCCACCTCCGTAGGCGGCACGCTCACTGGCCGCGGCGGAGATGTCATCATCATCGACGATCCAATCAAGCCGATGGAGGCGGCGTCAGATATCGAACGTCGGCGGGTCAATGAGTGGTTCGACAGTACGGTCCTCTCTCGCCTGGATGATCCCGCCCGCGGTGCGCTCGTTCTGGTCATGCAGCGGGTGCACGAGAATGATCTGACCGGACATCTCCTGGAGAAGGGTGGTTGGAGGCAGTTGCGGCTGCCGGCAATCGCCACGGAGGAGGTCGAGATCGCACTTGATGCGCATCGCACCTACCGGCGCGCAGCCGGCGATCTATTGGAGCCCGGAAGGATCAGCCAGGACCAGCTTGAGGAAGCGCGGCGTCACCTGGGCTCCCACCTGTTCGAAGCCCAATACCAACAGGATCCTATCCCCGCTGGCGGCACGCTGATTCTCGCTGACTGGATGGACCGCTGTTCGGCATCGAGCGAGAACAACACCCGCTACGATGAGATCGTCCAAAGCTGGGACGTGGCCAGCAAGACAGGGCCTGCCAATGACTGGTCCGTTTGCACGACATGGGGACTGCGCAAGAAGACCTACACCCTCCTCGATGTGCTGCGTGCCCGGCTTGAGTTCCCCGACCTTTTGAACCGGGCCAAGGCGCATGCCAGGGAGCATGGCGCACATCGGATGCTGATCGAGGATGTCAGCACGGGATCAGCTCTTGTTCAGGCGCTGGACGGCCAGGTCGACGCAGCGGTGATCGGCGTCCGACCGAAGCTCGACAAGGCCGCACGGGTGCAACAGGCCTCTGCTGTCTTCGAAGCGGGGCGCGTGATCCTGCCGCAGAGCGCCCCATGGCTGATGGAGTATCGTCGTGAGCTTTTGGCGTTTCCCGGCGGCCGCCATGACGACCAGGTCGACAGCACGTCCCAGTTTCTGATTTGGGCGGAACAACGAACCCCGAAGCTGCCGCTCATCGCCCCCGTCTTTTTACCCCGCGAGGAGGAAATGGGACAGTGGGAGGCGTCATGGTGACACGCGCTCAACCTGCAGATGCCGGGATCAAGTGTTCCCGGCATCATGCCTCTTCCGCTCATGCGGCGGCGCGGGCAGCGAGCGCGGCCTCCAGGATCGCCAGATCTCGCTCTCGGCCCGTGGCTGACAACGTCAGGCTAATCAGTTCGCGTGCTCGCGCCGGGGTCTCCCACCGAACAGCACTGGTCTCTGCGGATGATGAGAGCGCGTCCTGTGCAAGCGGGCGCATCAGGAACATGACAGTCGAACCGGTCGTACCCACGAAGCAGCCGGGGATCGGCTTGAGGATCTCGGCGCGATAGCCGGTCTCTTCCTGCACCTCGCGCAGCGCCGCCTGTTCCGCCGTTTCGCCTCGGTCGATCCGCCCCTTGGCGAAGGTCCAGACGTAGCCGCCAAAATGGTTCGTGGGCTCACGCAGAAGCACGCGCCCCAGATCATCGATGAGTACGCCGCCTGCCGAGAGGTGGCCTTGAGGCTTCATGTTCATCGCCATCAGCTAAGCCTTCGGGGCGGCTTTTTTCCTGGCTTTCTGCTCATTTTTCTCGAGGTCATAGAGCACGCTCCACACGTCGCCATAGGCAGCGGCTCGCGCTGAGCCTTGCACCGTTTTCACGCGGTCCTTGAAGTTCGGATAGTCAATATCAGCGGCAAGCTGAGCTAACGCGGCCGCTACATCCGCCTTTCTCGCCGCCGCGCGATACGGGTAATCAGTCCCCGCCTCTGCCGTGATACCACCAGAAAACCTGCACCGCTGACCGAACGCCTCGAGATCAGAGCGCATGCGGCTCCGAATAGTCAGAAGGCCGGAGCCCTTGTCCGCAGGCTTTTCCACAATGCTGAAGAAACCGATATCAGTCATCAACCACATAGCAACCTTTCAGATTCTCGATCTGGCTTGAGCAACCGCAGCCTGCCTTATGGGATGAGACGTGAGAGCTTCTGCCACGAGGACCTTGCTCGGCAATCGGCTGCAGGGTCAAGCTAGATATTCTTTAGCCCCCACCTTAGGCATGGCCATGTTCGGCTTTGCCGACTGAGTCCCACACGGCTCCTGGCCCAAAGCAATCCGGACGTCGCCTGCCTTTATCGCTTGCGACGTGGCAGACACGCATCGCAGGTCTGTTTGCAGAGGAGTGGCACAGGTTACGACTCGATACCGACGAAGTCGCCGCCTATCTGCATCGGCGCGCACGGACCTACCTGCGGCCAAACACCTTCCACCCAATGGCCAGCACCAGCATCCCGGCCCCGGCGACGAGGATGCCCGCGACGGACAGGGCAATGGCCAGGCTGCCCAGAATGGACTTTGCCAGATAGACGGCGAGCGGCGCGGCAAAGAAGGACACCGCAAACGCAAGCAGGGAAAACCCAGCGACCACCTCGGCCAGTCGGAGCCTCGGCACCAGTTGCACGGCGATCGCGATCGCCACGCCCTGCCATCCCAGGGAGACGGCTCCGACCAGGAAGGCCACGCCGATCAGCCAAGGTGTCGCCGCAGCCGCGGGCGCCAAGCTGGCGGCGACCAGTAGCGCGCCCGAGACGATTGTCTGTAGCGCCAGGTTGCGAAAGGGCGTGCCGGAGCGGTCCACCAGCCAGCCGAAGCCAAGCCGCCCCACGATCCCACCGATCATCATCGCGCCAAAGGCCGTGCCGGCCACCACTGGCGAGATGCCGTGCTGTTCGATCATCAAGGCCACGCCGAACACCCCGAACCCCGCCTGGGCGATGGCCAGCAGCACCACCAGCAGGGCGACAGGCGGCAGGCCGGGATGCGAGCCGAGGCTGCGCAGCGGCTCCGCAGCGGAGGCCAGGGCCGCGCGCCAGTTCCGTGGCAGATCACGCGCGGCCGGATCATCCGGCGCGATTTCAATCCGGCGCAACGCCAGAAGAGTTGTCAGCCCCGCCGCGACCAGCAGCAGCACCGCCATCTGCCAGCCCAGCGCCTCGGCGAGGCGGGGCAGCAGCAGCCCGCAGAGGAAGCCGCCGAGAGGCGGGCCGCACTGATGCACCGACAGGATGGTTGCCCGCCGCCCTTCCGGCGCGACGCCGGCCAGCACATGGCTCCCGACCGGCGTGCCCATCGCGCGCCCCAGGCCGCAAATGAAGGCCGCGGCGAAAAGCCAGAGGACGCCATCCAGCACCAGCAGGCCAAGGCCCGCGGCGCTCAGCAACACGCAATGTCGCAGCAGCCGGAGCGGCCCGAACAGCCCCATCAGGGCCTGCACACCCAGCAGGTAGAGGACCGTGCCGATCGCCGCCGTCGCAGAGATCAGGCCAATGGCATGCGGCTCCCAGCCCAGGCCCGGCATGTAGAAGGGCGCCAGGACGACCAGGGTCTGCAGGCTTGCCGCCATCGCGACCTGCACGGCCAGTGTCCGGCCGAGGGGTGCGATCCAGGCCGGCGGCTGCATGATGCTCATGCTGAGCGGAGATGCGGCGCGCTCATCGCTCCCGCATTGCCTCTCCGACGCGACGCATCGGGCGCACCAGATACTCGAAAACAGTCTTTTCGCCGGTGCGAATCTCAACGGTCGCGGTCATGCCCGGAATGATTGGCAGCATTTCGCCGCGATGCTCAAGATAGGCTCGGTCCGTCCGGACCAGCAGGCGGTAGAAGCTTTCCTCAAGGGCCACCGGATTGCGCGTGCGGCCCTGCATGCGCTCGTCGCGCATCGCATCGGGGCTCAGATGCTCGATGATGCCTGTGAGCCCGCCATAGCTCGCGAAATCATAGGCGGTGAGTTTCACCGTCGCGGGCAGGCCAGGGCGGATGAAAGCGACGTCAGAAGGCCGGATATAGGCCTCGATCAGAAGGCTGTCCTCGCTGGGGACGATCTCGAGCAGGTCCTGGCCGGGCTGGATGACACCGCCGATGGTGGTCAGGCGGACATTCTTGACGATACCTGTCACGGGTGCCCGGATGGTCATGCGGGTCAAGCTGTCCTCACGCCCGGCCATCACCTCGCGGACCTGCTGCAACTCGCCCGACACACGCACCAGTTCCGTGTGCGCGTCTGCGACGTAGCGGTTGCGCCGCTCGGCCAGCTGCCCGCGCAGGTCACTCAGCTGGCGATTCAGCCGCAGCAGTTCCACCTCTGACACCAGGCCACGCCGCGCCAAAGGTTCGGTGATGGCGAGTTCCCGCTCGCCCAGGCGGAGCGAGGCCTCGAGCGCAGCCACCGCCTCGTCTAGTGCGCGGCGGCGCGCGGCGAAGGCGGCCTGCTCGCGCGCGACCAGTTCGGGCTGCGCGGCGACCTCTGGCGGGAAGCTCGGGCTGCGCTGCTCCGCCTCGGCGGTCAGCCGCGCGGCCTGGGCGGAGAGCGCCAGGACGCGTTCGCGGATCTCGCGGAAATGCGCGCCGGAGCGGGCATCGTCGATGCGCATCAGCACCTGGCCGCGCGTGACGCTGTCGCCCTCGCGGACCAGCAGCTCCGCTAGCACGCCGGGCTCGATGCTCTGGATGACCTGCTCACGGCTGACCGGGATCACCCGCCCCTGCCCCATCGTGATCTCATCGAGGCGCCCGAACATCGACCAGACCAGGGCCGTGACGACGACGGCCGCAATGGTCAGCAGGACGGCGGTAGAACCACGATTCCTCTCAGCGAGCAGCGCCGCATGCAGGTCGGGCAGATGCTCGCGCTCGCTGCGTGTGAGGCCGGCGCTCATGCCGCACCCTCCGCGGCGGGTACGCTGATGCCGCGCGACAGGCGCTCCAGCATAACGGGCTTCGGGCCCTCAGCCAGAAGACGCCCCGCATCCAGCACGCCGATCCGCTCCACCCAGTCGAGCAGTTGCGGGCGATGCGTGGCGAGCAGCAGCGTGCGGCCCTGCAGCCAGCGCCCCATCACCTCGATCACGCGCCGCTCGGTGTTCTGGTCCATCGCCGAGGTCGGCTCGTCGAGGATGACCACGGCCGGCGAGCGCAACATCAGCCGGGCGAGCGCCAGCAGCTGGCGCTGGCCGCCGGACAGGCCCGTGCCGCCTTCGTCGAGCGCCCGGTCCAGGCCGCGCGGATGGCGTTCCACCAGGCCGAGCATGTCGAGGTCGCGCAGCACTTCGAGGATGCGGTCATCGGTCACCCAGCCATCGGACAGGACCAGGTTCTCCCGCAGCGTGCCGTGGAACAGCTGCGTCTCCTGCCCAAGCAGCGCGACATGGCGGCGCAGACTGGCCGGCTCGATCTGCGACAGGTCGAGATCGTCGAGCGTCACCTGGCCCTTGCCCGGCGCGTAGAGGCCGGCGGCGAGCCGCATGAGCGTGGACTTGCCGCTGCCGACGCGGCCAAGCAGACCGAGCCGCGTGCCGGCCGACAGCGACAGGCTGACCCCCTGCAGCACCGGGATGGGCTGCTTGGCGGGATAGGCGAAGCCGACATCATTCAGCGCGAGGCTGCCAGCGACGGAGGCAGGGGCAAGATACCCGCGGCCAGGCGCGCGATCCTTGGGACGCTTGGCAAGGCCGCGCAGCACCTCGACCGAGAGCTTGGCCTGCTGGTAGCGCGTGGCGAGGCCGATCACCTGGGAAACCGGCGCTATGGCGCGGCCGGCCAGCAGCACCGCGGCGATCAGCGCGCCCATGGTGATGGTGTTGGCGCCGATCAGGTAGACGCCATAGACGACCATCGCGATCGTCACCAATTGCTGGAGCGCCGTGGACATGCCGAGCAGCAGGGCGCTGAGCGTCTTGACGCGGTGGTTGGACTGCGCGGCGAGCGCCCCGTTCTCCTCCCAGCGCCGCTGCAGGAAGCTCTCTGCCCGCATCGCCTTGGCGGTTTCGAGATTGAGCAGCGTCTCCACCAGCACGCTCTGGCGTTCGGCTGATTCGCGCATGTTCTCGCGCAGGTAGCGCGTCAGCAGCGGCTGGCAGGCCAGCCCCACCACCAGGGCGATGACGAGCGCGCCGAGCGGAATCCAGGCGAGCGGGCCCGCCACCAGCCAGATTGCGGCCAGGAACAGCAGCGCGAAGGGCAGGTCGGTGAGCGCGACGAGCGTGGCGGAGGAGAGGAAGTCGCGCAGCGCGTCGAAATCGCGCATGGAACTCGTGAAGGAGCCGACCGAGGCGGGGCGGTGCTCCAGGCGGATGGCCATCACCTCACGGAAGATCACGGCGCTGGTCAGCAGATCGGCCTTGCGCGCGCCTATGTCGATCAGCCGGGCCTTGAGCCAGCGCAGCACGAATTCGAGCAGGATGGCGAGGCTGGCGCCAATCGCCAGCGTCCAGAGTGTGACATAGGCCTGGTTCGGGATGACGCGGTCATAGACGTTCATCGCGAAGAAGGTGGAAGCGAGCGTCAGCACATTGGCCACCACCGTCGCGACCAGCGCGAAGGCGTAGTGGCTGCGATAGCGCCAGATCGCGGACCAGAACCAGCGCAGCGTGGCATCCGCCTCCGGCAGCAGCGCACGGCCCTGCCGCGTCAGTCGCGGCTTGACGAGCAGCACCTCGCCCGTCGCGCGTGATGACAGATCCTCCAGGCTGACCTGGCAGGGCGCGAGCCCCGCCTCAGGGAGAAGCACCTCGGCCACGCCGGCGGCTGGATCGAGGGTAACGAGGACAACCGCGCCGCCATCGCGCAGAGGCACGACCACCGGCAGCGCGATGGCAGGCAGCGCCGCCGGGGCGCGCCGCGACCAGCTGGCCGCCAGCCCATGCCGTTCCGCCATCTCCGGCACGCGCGACGGGGCGACACGGCCATCGCTGCCACGCGCGAAGCCCCAGGCCAGCCCCTCGGCATCGAGGTTGACGCCCTGCATCCGCGCGATCAGCGCGATGCAGCCGAGCAGCGGATCGCCGAGGGTCAGGTCAGGGGCCTCGCGCAAGGTCATGGCGCGGTTCCGTAGATGCCGCCGAGGCGCCCGAGCGCGCTCATCAATCGGAAGCGCGCGATCCGGCGGTCATACGCCGCCTGCACCACACCAGAGCGTGCGTTGAACGCCTCCGCCTGCACGTTCAGCAGGTCGAGGAGCGAACGGCGGCCAAGGCGGTACTGGTCGCGATAGGCGGCCACCACGCGTTCACTGGTGCGCGCCTGCGCCTCACCCAGGCGCTGCCGGTCACCGGCCGCCGTGAGTTCCACCCAGGCGGAACGCGCCCGCTCGCGCAGGATCTCGCGCGCATCCTCGAGGTTGAGGCGCGCGGCGGTCTGGGCCTCGATGGCGGCGCGGATCGCGCCCTCGCTGATCGAGCGATTGAACAGCGGCGCCGAGAGCGAGACGCCGACATTGCCGCCGTATCGGGTGCTCGCGTTGAGGTCGAGTTGCGGCCAGAGCTGAGCGCGGGCGGCCTCGACCTGCGCTTCAGCGGCGCGCAGCTGGGCGGTGAGCGCGCGGATCGTGGGGCTCTCCTGCTCAGCCTCCGCCAGAGCGGGTTCGAGGTTCGCGGGGATGCGGGACTGGAGTGCATCCATCTCGCGTCGGTTCGTCGCGCCGGCGCGCGCCGGCAGCGGATGCGGCCAGAAGCGCTGCAGCCTGGCGCGCGCCTGGGCAGCCTCGGCCTCGCGTTGCGACAACGTGAGCCGCGCGGCATCTACGCGGGTTTCAGCCTGGAGCAGATCCGAACCCCGGCCGGGATCCAGCCCAACAATCCCCCGCACATCCGACTGGATGGCGGTCAGCGCCGCGAGGTTCTCGCGCGCGAGTTCGGCCAACTCATGCCCGCGCAGCCAGGCCAGGAAGGCCTCGGCGGCAGCCTGGGCCACCTCCTCGCGCGCGGTGCGGGCCCGGAATTCTGCGGCGCCGGCCAGCGCCTCCGTGCGGCCGACCTCCGCCTCGATGCGGCCGAAGGTGTAGATCGGCATGCGGAGATTGGGGGCGAGGTAGTTCGGCAGCACGCCGCGGCGGCGGTCCTCGGCATTGCCGACCGTCGCGGCCGTGGCGTCGATCCCGATCGTCGGCCAATAGGCGCCGCGGGCCCGTTCAATTTCGGCAGTGGCCGAGCGCGCCTGCGCATCCGCCGCGCCGACCGAGGGATAGTCACGCACCGCCTGACGGATCACCTCATCGAGGGTCTGCCCATGCGCCGCGGAGGGCAATGCGAGCGCCAGCAGGCAGCCGATCCAAAAGCGGCGCTGGTGACGCGCCCTGGTGTTGGGCCGTGCGCGCATCATGCGGGCGTCCTGTCGCAGAAGTCGCGCCACATCTCGCGCAGCGCCGCGCCGAAGTTCCGGGCATAGAGGTCGGCATCCCAGGCCGGCCGCGAGAGCAGTTGCGTGCGCAGGTTACGCTTGAGGTCGAGCAGCGCCGTGCGGTCGGCGGCCATCCGGGCAGCGATGGCGACATAGGCGTCGTCATCCGCGGCAATCCAGTCCTCGAGCCCCGCCGCACTCATGAAGCTCGCGCCCATGCGCGAGACAAAGTGCGAGCCCTCCCGTACAACCACGGGCACGCCCATCCACATCGCCTGCAGCGTCGTCGTGCCGCCATTGTAGGGCACCGGGTCGAGGCCGATGTCCATGTCGCCGTATTCGGCCATCATGTCGGTCAGCCCAACCGGGCCGCGGAACTCAAGACGCTCGCGGCCGATGCCCTCGGCGGCGAAGCGCGCGGCGAAGGCCTCGCAGGCCTTGGCATCCTTGAAGCTCGGCGCCTTGAGCAACAGGCGCGAGTCAGGCACGGCCTGCAGTACGCGGGACCACAGCCGCACGGTGCGCGGCGTCAGCTTCGGGACGTTGTTGAAGGAGCCGAAGGTGAGCGGTCGCGCCAGCGCCTCTGGTCCGAGTTCCGGCATTGGATAGTCGGTCTCAGGCGCGAAGCAGAAGACGGTCCCGGGCAGCTGCGCAACGCGCTCGGAGTAGAGACCGGCATGCTCGGGCGGCGCGACAACCCCATCCGCCATGATCCAGTCGATGTTCGGCACGCCGGTCGAATAGGGATAACCCAGGAAGGTCGCCTGTACCGGCGCCGCGCGCTGCCCGAATAGGCTCATCCGGTTGTTGGAGGTATGGCCCGCGAGATCGAGCAGCACGTCGATCTTGTCTTTCTCGATCCGGCGCGCGAGCTGCGTGTCAGACCACTTCGACGCCTCGACCCAATGCGCGACGCGGCTACGGGCCAGGCGCGTCTGCTCATCATGGCTGACGCCCACGAAATAGACCGTCACCTCGAACTCGGCGCGGTCGAGCCGAGCCAGGACGGGCTGCATGAAGATGTTCACCGGATGCTGGTGGTGGAAATCCGCCGTCACCATCCCGATGCGGAGCGGACGTGCAGCATCGCGCGTGTTGCGGAAGCTCGACGCCGCGCGCGCGCCCTGCCCAAGCGGCGCAAAGAGCTCCCGGTGCAGCACGGCGACCTCCTCGGCCGAAAGCGTGTCGCTGTAGAGCGCGCTCATCGCAGCGCTCGAGCGCATCTTGGAGAGCGGCCCCTCCTCCTCCGCCAATTCGCGGTAGAGCCGCAGCGCCGCGTCTGCATCGCCCATCCGCCCAGCGACCGAAGCGCGCATGGAGCGCGCACCAGGCTGCGGCGCCAGCGCCTCCGCACGCGAGAGGCTGGCCAGCGCATCCTCCAGCTGCCAGCTCTCGGCATAGGAATGCGCCAGGTTCCAATGCGCGGTCGCATTGTCGGGGCGCAGCTCGACATTGCGGCGCAGCACCTCCTGCGCTTCCTGCCACAGGTTGAAGCGGAAGGAGGTCTCGGCGAGGCGAACCAGCGTCGCCTCCTCAGTCGCCGCCGAGGCGCGCTCGAAGGCACGGTGCGCCTCGTCCACCAGGCCCAACCGGATCAGGATCTCGCCCAGGTCGATCTGCATCTCGGCCATCTCATTCGGCTCGATCGGCTGGTCGAGCATCGCCTCGATGCGGGCGGCCATCAGCGCCTGGCGCAGCGCCTCCAGCGCGCGACCGACATCGCCGCGCTCCAGCCGCGCCTTGGCCATGGCCCAGTGGACGGATCGAACCCGGTTTACGGGCTTACCCTCGGGCGGGGCCGCATGGCCGTTGCTCGCGGGCGGGGTCCGGGACCGACGCTGCTCGCCATCCGCATGACCCGCGGCGGTGACCGCCCGGTGATAGGCCCCTGCCCCCTCCTCCGGTCGTCCGGCCTCCTCCAGCGCACGCGCCAGCGCGAAATGGCCTTCCCAACGGGTCGGCGCGACCTCCGTGGCCTTGCTGTAGGCGGCGAGCGCCTGCGCGGGGATGGCCTGCTGCCGGGCCAGGTTCCCGGCCTCAAGCCAGGCGCTGAAATTCTCCGGCTCGGCCCGCAGGATCGCCGCGAAATGCTCGCGCGCTTTCGTCAGCTCCCCACGCGCCACTTCGCACCGCGCGAGTTGCAGATGCGCGCCATGCAGATCGGGCTTTCGCGTGAGGCACGCCGTGAAGGCCTCGATCGCCTCCGCCCAGCGCCCCAGGCTGCGCAGCGCATTGCCGAGGTTGAAGAAGGCCTCGCCCGGCGCATCCGGCAGCTGCGTGGCCTCGCGGTAGATCTCCACCGCGCGCTCATGCTCGCCGCGCTGCCGATGCGCGAAGCCAGCCTGCAGCAATGCGTTGACGTCAGTCATGGCGTGGCAGGGCCTTCGTTGTACTTGACGAGATAGCGCGTGCAGGCCTCGGCCCAGGCCGCCGATTGGACCGATCCACCGGCGCTGGCATGCGTGACCGCGATCGGCCAGGTGCCGAGAGAGAGCCCCGCCGCCTCGGCCGCGCGGCAGAAATCGAGGTCGTAGAGGTGGAAGCCGAGCGCCGGGTCGAAGCGCACGCCGCTCTCCCGCAACCGGTCCGCGCGCGCCGCAAGGAAGACGCCGTCGAGGAGCCGCACTGCAACCGGCGCAGCACCGTAAACCGTGATCGCCGCAACGGCCGCCATGCCGTGCCCGATCGCGCCGCTCAGATGGGGATGGTCGAACTCGGCGATGTGTCGGACGCCGTCCACCAAGCGACCTGGGCGCATGTACCAGGTCTCCTGCCCCGGCTGCCGGCGGATGTTCCCCGCAAGCCCGAGCACATCGAAGCGCCGCAGCCCGTCCGCGATCCGCGCACCGGCCATCCAATCGTCGATACGAACGTCGTCATGCACGAAGACCAGGATCGCGCCGGCCGGCGCCTCCTCGATCGCCGCGTTGTAGCACTGGCCGAGCGGCGCGCTGTTCTCGGCGAAGAGGCGCAGTTGCAGCGGCGTCAGCTGACCGACCCGCGGCAGCGACAGGCCGAGCGGCGAAGTCGCCTCGAACTCCGCACGGCTCGTGCGCGTCGCGGTCACGAAGATCAGCGGCCCGCTCATCGGCCAAGCGCCCCCGGGGGCAGATGGCGTGCAAACTGCGCGCGCGCCTCGGCCTCCGGCATCTCGCTCGCCCATGCCATGACCCACAGCTCGAAACGCTGGCGCAGGCGAAGGCCGGCATGGGCAGCAAAGCCCGCGGCCTGCACCAGCTGCAACAGCGTCGAGAGCGTGTAGCCGCTCTTGTGCTCCATGAAGCTGTGGCCCTCGGCCCGCCCCTGCGCCACGAGGCCCTGATGGCTGAAGACGATGTCGTAGGGACGGATGCCGAGATAGGCGATGTCGAACATCCGGTCCTCGGCAATCATCTGCGCGGCCGCCTGAAGATCCGGGCAGACCAGCAGCATGAAGCCGCTGTCCTTGAGCACGCGCCGCCATTCGCGCAGCGCCGGCACCGCCTGGTCCAGGTAGAGATGCTCCAGGCAATGCGAGGAGAACAGCGCGTCCATCGTGCCGCTGGGCACAGGGGACAGGTCGTGCGCAGGGGCAAGGATGTCCGGCGCGACGCGCGCATCCGCGTCGAGCCGAAGCTCCTGCCAGCTGGCGGGAAAGCCGGGCGGCCGCAGGCCGGAACCTGCGGGCCCGCTGCCCACATTCAGCCACTGCGCCGTCATCACGCGCGCCAGCCACCAGCACCGCGACGCGCCGCCATCAGTTCGCCTGCGGGGTGAGCGCGTTGTCGATCAGCAGCTGGGTATGCGCAGTCGTGTGGTTGAACACGGCGTAGCTGCGCCCACCATCGCTGAAGGTCGCTCCCGTATTGCTCCAGTCAGCGAGGTCCGCCAGCAGCACGCGGTCGCCGGCATCGCCCTGGATCAGCAGCTGCTGGCGCGTGTCGGCAGCCGTCTGGTCCACGTCGAAGGCGTTGCTGGCGCCAAGCTCGAGCACATCGGACAGGTTCAGGCGCAGGGTGTTGTTGCCCGTACCCGTCAGGTCGATGCGCTCCACCGAGCGCAACGACCCGTCCGCCACCGCAGTCAGGTCCAGCATCTGGCCGGCACCCGAGAAGTCGAGGGTGTCGATGCCAGCGCCACCATCGATCCTGGCACCTGCGAGCAATGCGTTCTGCAGGTCCATCCCCGGATGCGGCACGGCAATGGTGTCGTGGCCGCTGCCGCCGATGGCCGACCCGTTGGTCAGGACGACGGTGTTCGTGCTGGGCTCATTGGCCTGGCCCGGCAGGATCTGGAACCAGGCGTCGCTCATCGCGGCGGTGGTGCCGTCGGACCGGAGGTAGCTGCCCTGGCCGACCAGGGTGTTGCCCTGGTTGTCGCGCCGGGATCCATCATGCGCGACATTCAGACCAACGATGCCGTGCTGCGCGAGGGCCTGCAGTTCGCCCGCATCGGTCACGCCATCGCCATCGGCATCCACCCATACGCGCAGCTGGTCAAACGCGGCGTCCTGCGCATTGACCGCGCCGTCGCCATTCGCATCCAGCGCTGCCAGGGCCTCCCAGCCATCGGCGGCGTTGCGGCCATTGGGCAGGGCGGTGGCATTGCCCAGCAATTCGGTGCCGTTGTTGACGATGCCGTCGTTGTTTAGGTCACGGACCAGCAGGCCGTCCGTTCGCGACACCCAACCCGCCCGAACCGATTGGCCATCCGCGCCGAAGTCGAACAGCACGCCCTGTGACGCTTCGACGGTCTGTACACCGTCGCCATCCAGATCCAGCACGATGGGCGAGGCCGCCCTGGTGTCCAGGATGCTGATGTTGTCGACCCAGGTCTCGCCGCTTGGCGCGGAGAACTGCTTGTATCCGGCGAATTGGTAAACCCAGCCTGCCTGGTTCTCGCTGGTCCAGGTGGTGTTGTTCCAAGACAGCCTGGTGACATTGTCGACGATCACCTCCGTGAGGCCCGTCGTCGACACCTTGATCCTGATGTCGTGCCAACCGGTCAAGGGGACGCTGCTGACCTGGGCCTTCCAGGCATAGGCGCTTGCCGTCAGGTTCCACCCAAGGAAGATATTGCCGTTCGATTCAAACAGAACGGACAAGCCTTTGCCCATCGCATAAAGTGCGTTGACCGGCACAGACCCATTGTCCGTACCGAAGGCGAAGTTGAGCTGGTTGAAGGCCGCAGTCGAGAAATAGTGCTGGAAGTAAACGTCCATGGCCGTCACCATCTGGCCACCGGACACGGCGGTATTCGGGAACCAGACCCCGCGCTGACCAGTCACGTTATCCGCCAGGATCAGCTCATTGTCCCCGGCCTCGGAACTCGGGCCATTGGCGATGTAGGCCTTGTCATTGACGAACGCGCCAGACGTGTTGCGCCCCCAGGTCTGCGTCATGTCCGGCAAAGTGGTGTCCATGTTGTACTGGAAGCTGTTCACCGCCCCGGTCAGGTTCAGCGTGTTCGACGCCGTATTGGCGCTCCCCGCCGCATCCGTGAACTTGTTGGCGTCCACCGTGACGGAGCGCGTATCCCCCAGATTGCCGTTGGCCGTGAAGGTGACCGTGTAGCTGCTGTAGCCCGAGCCCACATCACCCGAGGACACAACCGGCACCAGGTTGCTCACCGAGCCGCCGGTGGCGGTCAGATCCGCCAAGACAAAGTCGGTGGACTTTTCGGACAAGGTGATCAGCAGCGTGGTCGATGCGCCCGCATTGACCGTGCTCGCCGCACCTGAATTGACGGCCACCACGACCGTCGGTGCCACGGTATCCACAGTGACCGTGTAGGCCCTGCCGGCAGGGCCTTCACCCGACGCCGTGGCCACGCGGGCGGTGTAGCTCAGCGCCTGATTGTGGGTCAGGGTGCGGGCATCGGCATAGGTCCAGGTGGTGGCCCCACCGCCCACCGTGGCATCGCCGAGATAGGTGGTGCCGTCATAGATGCGCACCACCTCACCCGCCGCGAGCGCGACGTTCAGCGTGCCGCTGAGGCTGAGGCTGGTGTCATCGGTCCTGCCGCCGCGGGCGACTGTCCCGGTGATGGCGCCCGCATCGTCAGCGATGGCGGTGATCGTGGCCGCCGCGTACTGCGTGACCGTCACGTCCTGGCTGATCAGCAGCTGGGCCCTGGCGCTGACATGGTTCCACACGGCGTAGGTGTTGCCATCGACCATGTCGTTGCTGGCACGGACCCATTCGGTGCGTTCGGACATCTCGACCCGATCGCCCGCATTGCCTTCCACCCGCAGCTGACGCCGCGGCTCGATGGCGGCGAGCGCCTCGCCCGAGGCGCCATTGGTGTTGCCCGCATTCCAGAGATTGTTGTCCCCGAAATTGAGGACGTCGAGCAGGCCCAGCCGGAGCGTGTTGTTGCCGGACCCGGTGAGATCGATCCGTTCGATGCCCTCCAGCGCCGAGCGCCGCACCTGGCTCAGGTCGAAGTCGAGACCGGTGCCGGCGAATTGCAGCGTGTCGATGCCCGTGCCGCCATTGACGCGGGCGATGTCCTGGCTGGCATTGCCGCTGCTACGCGCCAACTGGGCCAGGTTGTCGGCATTGAGCACGAAGGCGTCGTTGCCGCGGCCACCGTACATCACGTCGGCGCCGCCATTGCCGGTCACCGTGTCGTTGCCATCGCCGGCCACGATCTGGTTCGCCCCGGCGGTGCCATTGAGGCTTTCTCCCGCGCTGGTACCGATCAGGTCGCCATTGGCGGCCTGGAAGGTCATGGACTGCAGGTCCGACAGGCCGCCGAAGATGATGAAGGACTTGCCGGACTTCGCCGTCCGCCCCGCGACGGTGTCCTCACCCGAGCCGACGAGCAGGTCGGCGAAGCCATCGCCGTTGACGTCGCCTGCGCCATCCACACCGGTCAGGAAGGTGGCGGTGCCAAATGGCTTGATCCAGAAGCCCTGGCTGGCCTGCAGATTGCGGACATCAACGGTCGTGTTGCCGGTCTGGCCGAAGATCAGCCACGCATGCCAAAGCCCAGAGGAGACGGCGATCATGTCGTCCAGGCCATCGCCGTTGAAATCGCCGATGCCCGCCACGCGATTGTACTGGCGGTCCGTCGTCGTTCCAGACAATCCGGTGATCGCAAATCCCTGGGTGTTGCCCGCCGCACCGATCTGGGCCGCATCGACATTGCCGCCATTGGCCCTGCCGAAAATGACCTTGGCCGCGGTGACGCCCGGCGTCACGATATCGTCGAGGCCATCGCCATTGACGTCGCCGACGAAGTCCATCTTCGAGGCGACCGTGTTGGCGGCCCCAAACTGACCGACGTTGGAAACGATGAAGCCTTTGGTGGTGCCCGCACCGCTGAACTCGGTGACCGACAGGCTGGCGATCGCCTGCTGGCCGTAGAGCACATAGCCGGCCCCAACCGAAGAGCCCGCACTGGTCGTGGTGACCAGGAGGTCAGAGTAGCCGTCGCCGTTGGTGTCCCCGTCGCCCGCAACCGTCACGCCAAGCATGGGTCCCATGCCAGCGGCGCCCTGCAGAATGAAGCCATCGGCCACCGTCTGGTTGCTGAAGGCTGGCAGAACCACATTCGCACGATTGGCGGTCGAGCCGAACAATACGACCACCCGCCCTGGGTCCCCAGTGGTGTTTGAACCCGTCAAGGCAATGGACTGACCGATGGCGATATCCTCGAGGCCATCGCCGTTGAAGTCACCGATGTCGCTGACCGCGTTGTTGGCTTGCTCGTAGGTGTATGCGATCCCACCGAAGGCAACACCGGTCTGGGCATCAACACGGAAGCCCAGCGAGTTGTTGGCACCGCTGTCGAGTGTGCTCAACTGCACCTGCTGACCGGTGGAGTTGCCATAGGCCACATAGACCCGCCCATGGCGCACATTGCCGCTGAACCAGTTGGCAATCAGATAGTCCGGCAGACCGTCGCCGTTGAAGTCCAATTCGCCCGCCAGACCACGGGTACTGGTCTGCTCCGCCCCGGTGCCCGGGCCGATCCGGAACCCGTTGCTGTTGGCAGACGTCTGCATGCCCGACAGCTCGACGGTCGCCTGCCGCGTGCCGCCATACACCACATAGGCCGCGCCCACCGGCATGCCGAACGTCGTCACCGCCTCGAACGGCGCGCCGATCAAGACGTCCTCATAGCCGTCGCCATTGATATCGCCGAGCTTGCTCACCACGCCGGCATAGGCACCGCCGCCGGTCGCGCCATTGGTCGTCGTGTTGCCATTGATGCTGAAGCCGTAGCTCGGCGTGGTCTGATTGCCGGGCAGTGTCAGCGGCAGGTCGAAGGCGTAGTTGACGGTGACCGTGCCAGAGGCGGGCGACAGATTGCCCGTGCTGGCACTGACGACCTGCGCCGTGACGGCGACCGAACCATAGCCCAGCGTGTCGAGCGTCGCCGCAGGCACGGTGATGTCGACATACCGGTTGGTGATGTCGGTGCTGGTCAGGGCCGCGCTATTGACGACCTGGCTGCCCCAATTGAGCCGCACCGTATCACCGGCGACCGCCGGCACCGTGACACCGGCCACGCCGCTGGTCGGCAATTGCACCCGCACGATGGTGCCGTTGATGGTCTCGGACCTGAACAACATGTTGTCCGCAACCCCGGTGGTGGGAATGGTGCCCGTGGTCCAGTTGACCGCGAGCGACGCTTCCGGGATGCCTGTGGTGCTGCTGGTGCCGCCGGACGCCCAGGCTGTCGCACTGATGATGGGTGCGTTGGGCGTGATGAAGTTGGCGGACACCGCCACAGAATCGGATGTCGATAGCGTGCTGCCCGCGCTCGGCGCCGTCAGAAGCTCCGCAGACACATTGACGCTGCCGCTGCTGCCAATGGCGGTCGCGGCCGTCAGGGTGGCGGTGGGCACCAGAACCTGCACATAGCCATTGCTGAGATCGGTGTTGCTGATGGCACCACTCGTGACGGTCTGGCCGCCCCAGTTGATGCGCACAGCCTGCCCGGCCAGGGCGCCGGTGTCCGTGATGGCCACCCGCACCAAGGTGCCGCTGTCGCTTTGCGCCTCGGCCAGGATCAGGCCATTGGCCCATTCGAAGTCCGCCGTGTTGATGACGGTGGGCGGCACGCGGACATTCATGTCCGCATCCACGATCACCTGCGTACGGCCAGCGCCGGACTGGAACACCCGATAGGTGTTGCTGCCATTGACGACATTGCCGATGTCGCGGAACGAATTGGTCAGCGTCAAGGTATCGCGGCTGGTGCCATCCACCACCAGCTGGCTGCCGAGGTTGGTCGCCCCCCAGCCGGTTGCGCCGTTGGTGTTGGCCACCGTCCAGCCATTGCCGGTGTTGAAGCTGTTGTCGGTGCCGGCCAGCGCGAGCACGTCGCGCAGGCCCATCTTCAATTCATTGCCGGTGCTGGTCGAGCTGATGTCGATGCGCTCGACGCCGACCATGGCAAGGTTGCTGATCGCCGTCAGGTCGAACAGCAATCCGTCCCCGGTCACGCTGACAGTGTCGGTGCCGGTGCCGCCGTCGATACGGGCAACCGCCTGGGCCGCATTGCCGCTGTTACGCGACAGATTGAGCAGGTTGTCGGCATTCAGCACGATCAGGTCATTGCCACGCCCGCCATACAGGACATCGGCGCCGCCATTGCCCGTGAGCGTGTCGTTGCCGTCACCGCCGACCAACTGGTTGTCACCGCTGGTGCCAACCAAGCTGTCGGCGCCGCTGGTGCCGATGGCATCGCCATTGCTCTGGAAGACCGCTGCGGTGGCCTCGCTCATACCACCATAGACGATATAGACCTTCCCCTGGTTGGTCAGTGTCTGGTCGCCGCCGCTCGCGCCAATCACCAGATCGGCAAAACCGTCGCCATTGAGATCGCCGGCCGCCGAAACGGCCCGACCTGCCATGTCACCGGCGCTCTGCCCGACGATGCGGAACCCGCTGGAACTCACATCCAGCGCCGACAGGTCAACAGCTGTGGTGGCGGTGCGGCCGTACACCACATAGGCGTTACCACTATCGGCACCTGCAGTGTCAGCCAGGGCTGCACCGATGATCAGATCGGCCAGGCCATCGCCGTTGATATCGCCGGCATTCGACACGGAATTGCCAAGCGTTGAACCGGCGCTGCTGCTTTCGGCATTGATCGCAAAGCCGCCGGTACCGCCGGCGATCGCCGATGCCTCCAGCGCGGTGGTGGCGGTGCGGCCGAAGACCACATAGACGCGACCCGCACCGGTACCCACGCCGGTGGGCAGGCTCGCGCCCGTGGCGCCGATGACCAGATCGGCTAGGCCGTCACCATTGACATCGCCTGCCTGGGATACACTGGCGCCGAGCCTGTCGCCCGCACTGGCACCATTGAGCACAAAGCCGCCGCTGCCGGCATTGACGGCCGACAGGTTGATGGCGGCGGTGCTGCTCGTGCCAAACACCACATAGGCGCGCCCTGCATCACCACGGGCGGCCGGATCGGCCAGCGGGGAGCCGAGCACAATGTCCAGCAGGCCGTCGCCGTTGATATCACCGGCAGTGCTGCCCGAGACAAGCTGGTCGTTGCTCGTCATGCCGTTGATGACCAGGCCCTCGGAACTGGCCAGATTGCTTAGATTGACGGCGGCACCACCCGTCTTGCCGAAAATGATATAGGCGCGGCCGGCATTGGTGAGCGTTGTCCCGCCCAGCACCGGATCGGCGTTCTGGGCCAGCACCAGCACATCGCCCAGGCCATCGCCGTTGAAGTCGCCGATCTCGGAGACAGCGAAGCCCGCATTGTCGCTGGTACTGCCACCGCGGATCAGGAAACCGCCAGTGCCGCCTGCGACGGCCGAGGCCGCCACATCGGTGGTGTTGCCTTTGCCGAAGACAACATAGGACGCGCCGGCATCGGTGCCGCTGACGCCGTCGGCATTGGACGCACCGACCAGCAGGTCGGCGAGACCGTCGCCGTTGACGTCTCCTGCCGCCGATACACTGTCACCGAGGGACTGGCTGCTCGATTGGCTGGTGATCCTGAAGCCCCGGTTCTGCGCCAGGGCGCTGGTCATCAGGGCCGAGTCCGACGTCGCGGAACCCAGGACCAGATAGGCCCTGCCGCTCAGCGACGGCGCCACATTCGATGCGCCCAGCAGGACATCCTCATAGCCGTCGCCGTTGACGTCCCCCGCATTGCTGACCGCATTGCCGAGCCCGTCGTTGCTGCTTTCGCCATACAGGGCGAAGCCATAGGTCGGCGCGCTGCTGGCGCCCGGCAGCGCCAGCGGCAGGTCGAACCTGTAGGTGACCGAGACCGGCGCGCTGGCAGCCGAGCCCGCCAGGCCATTCGCGGTGAATTGCTGGGCGGTCACGTTGAAGGTGCCGTAGCCCTGCTCCGCGATCACGCTGTAGGGCACGGTGACGTTGACAACCCCGCCCACAGCGACGGCGGAGGCAAGCCGCTGCGTGAAGGTCACACCGCCCCAGTTGATGCGCACCCAGTCGCCCGCGGCCGCAGCGTTCTTGAGGTAGACCTGCACCACCGTGCCGTTGACGGCCTCGCTGGTGTACAGCGCGTTGTCGGCAATCGTGGTGCCGCCATTGCCGAAGCGGGCTTCGGTGATGCCGGCGATGTCGGAGGTCGCCAGATTGCTGGAGTTGATCACCGGCGCATTGGCCGGCGCGGTGGCGGTGCCGAAATCCACCACAGCCGAGCTGACGCCGAGCGGCGTGATCGCCGCCGCGCCGTTCAGGATCTGCGCGCTCACCGGCACGGTGTCGATGCTGCCAGCTGCCGTGGCCGCCGTCAGCGTGGCGGCCGGCACCGTGACTCGCGCCTGGCCCGCGGCGATGTCGGCGCTGGTCAGGGTGTAGTCGACCGGGGCCTGCTCGTCCCAGACCAGGCGGACAATCTGCCCAGCGACCGCACCGGTGCCCGCGAGGCCCACAAGCACCGGCGTGCCGGCGGGCGTGCTGGCGAAGACGCCGAGGCCGGCGTCGTTCGCTTCGGCCAGGGTGAGCGCACCGAAGCTGCGGCTGGCATCCGCTTCGGGGATCGAGCTGATGGTGGGTGCCAAGGCGATGGTGTTTTGCACCGTCAGGCCCTGGCGCACGATCAGCTGCGTGCGCGTTGCCGCATTGGCGTAGACATCGAAGGTGCCGGCGCTGATGAGGCTGTCGCCGACATAGGCCAGGCTGCCGCTGGCCTTCACGAAATCCGAACCCAGCCTGAGCAGGCCGCCGCCACTGACGTCGATCAGCAGCTGGTGATGGTCCACGGACCCGTCGAAGCCGGCCACCGTGCCGGTGACGCTCCAGCCATTGCCCGTGTTGAAGCGGTTGAAGGGGCCCGTGATTTCGTTGACGGTCAGCGCCTGCCCGTTTTCGATCTGCAGCGTGCCGCCTTCCACGGCGATGCGCTCGATCGCCTCGATGGCGTGCAGGCGGCTGGCCACGTCGCGCAGGCTCAGGAAGGAGCCCGTGCCCACCACCAGGGTATCGAGCCCCGTGCCGCCATCGATCCGCGAGGGCACCGGCGCCAGGCCGGCCGAGGCGACGGCCAGGGCGCGGATATTGCCGTCATGGAGCTCGAAGCGGTCATTGCCGGCACCGCCATAGAGCACGTCATAGCCGCCCAGGCCGCGCAGGGTATCGTTGCCATCGCCCGCGACGATCTGGTTGTTGCCGCTGGTGCCGGTCAGGGTTTCGGCGGCCGATGTCCCGACGGCGTCACCATCCGCACCGTTGAAGACCAGCGAGCGTATCTCACCGACGCCGCCATAGATCAGATAGCTGATGCCGCCATTGGTGCGCCCGGTGGGGTCGCCCTGATTCGCGCTGACCAGCAGATCGGCAAACCCGTCGCCATCGACATCACCGGCCGGCGCCACGGCAACGCCAGCCTGGTCGGTGGCGCTGACGCCGTTGATGCGGAAGCCCTCGGACGCCCTGAGGGCCGAGAGGTTGACCACCGACCCGCTGGTCTTGCCGTAGATCAGATAGGCCCCGCCCGTGGCCACGCCGTTGATGGTCAGGCTGGAATCCTGGACGAGGATGTCGACTAGGCCGTCGCCGTTGAAATCGCCGGCGCTGCGCCCGTGGCCACCATTGATGACGAAGCCGTTGGTGGAGGTGCCGGTGGTCAGTTCCGTGCGCGAGAAGGAGACGTCGCTGGTCTTGCCAAAAATCACATAGGTCTGGGCCGGCCCGCTCAAGGCCGTGAAGTTGATCAGGAGGTCGTCTCGGCCGTCACCATTGACGTCTTGAATACCAGCGACATCCCTATCGTTCCTGGCATTGAAGTCCGTGATCCGGTAGCCCTGTCCGTTGCCGGTGTTCCAAATGGTGGTCTCCGAAGCCGGCAAGCTTCCTCCGCCGAAGAAGACATCAACCGTCCCGCCGGTACTGCCATAGTTTTCCGTCCTGGCGACAATATCGGCGTAACCATCGCCATTGATGTCGCCGCCGAAGCCACCGGGACCGAAATGGCCGCCATAGGACCCACCCACGCCCCAGGCCTGGATCTGGTGACCGCCGACGAAAGAGCCCCCCGAGGCAAGCCACGGGATCGTCGCGACTGATCCTGTCGTGCTGCCGTAGAGCACGACATAGTTGCTCATGTTCGACGCGCCGACCGTCAGCCCCAGATCATCGAGACCATCACCGTTGACATCGCCCAGAACCGACAAGGGCGATCCGCCCCAGATAGCTGGGCCGCTGACGGCAATCCTAAACCCGTCGGATGCCGCAATCGTCGTATTGTTCGAAATGGTAACCGTGGCACCACTCGTCTTCCCCCAGATCACGTAGCGCCCTGAGTCTGGGAAGGGAGATGTGAAGATCAGGTCGGACAAGCCGTCGCCATTGAGATCGCCATTGCCCGTCACATGCTGGGCCAGGTTGCTGCCCGTCGTATTGGTCACCCCCGTGATCCGGAAACCACTATTGGCAGCGACACCAACATCCGACAGCTCGACGCTGCTTAGTCCTGGCCTGCCAAATACGATGTAGGTAAAGCCGGGCGATCCAGCGACGGACAAACCGGTGACGGCGAAATCATCATACCCGTCGCCGTTGACATCACCCACCCGGTCCTGGGCTACAGGAACATAGGTCCCCTCACCCGCCGTGCGCCCGTTGATGCGGAACCCGTAGTTCGTCCCCGTGCTGACCAGCGGCAGGTCGAAGACATAGCTCACATTCACGGCGCTGGCGGCGCTGGCATTGCCGGAAGACGTCACAACCTGGGCGCTGACGCTGACCGTGCCCCAGCTTTGCGCCCCGATCACACTCCAGGGGACCAGCAGGTCGACATACTTGTTGGCGATGTCGGTGCTGGTCAGCGTGGCGCTGACGGCATTCGTCTGGCTGCCCCAGTTGATGACCACGCTGTCGCCCGCCAGCGCAGGCGCCGTGGCACCCGCCGTCCCGGCCGTCGGGATCTGCACCCGCACCCAGGTGCCGGAATCCTGGCTGTTGTTGACCTCGGAGAAGTACAGCGTGTTGTCGTCGGCTGCGCCGACAGCCGTCGTCGCCGCGAAGCCGGTGTAGCGCGCGTTCTTCAGCGCCTCCGGGATGCCGCTGAGGGCGCTGGTGCCGGCGCTGGTCCAGGCCGTGGCCGAGATGATCGGCGCCTGCGGCTGGATGAAGTTGGACACGATCGGCGTCGGATCCGAGGCCGCGACCACCGTGGCGCCGTTCAGCAACGTGACGGTCGCCGCAACCGTGCCGCTGCTGCCCACCGGCACCGCCGCCGTCAGCGCCGCGGTCGGCACCGTGATGTCCACGAAGCCGGCCTGGATGTCACTGGCCTGCAACGTCACATCGTAGTTCACGCCGTTGTAGGTCAGGCGGATGACGTTCCCCGCCACCGCGTCGGTGCTGGCCAGGCTGACGCGCATCGGCGTGCCGCCATTGCTCTGCGCCTCGACCAGATTCAGCCCGCCGGCCAGCTCGTTGGCGGTGGTCACCAACGAGGGCACGAGATGCAGGATGACCCGGTCATCCACCAGCACCTGTGCCGCGGCAACGCCGCTCTGCATCACCTTGTAGGTGCGCGTTACGCCGCCGGTGGTGTTCTGCACCGTGCCGAGGTTCGACCAGTTCCCGGCGAGGTAGAGGTGATTCGTGCCGTCGCCATCCACCAGCAGCTGGTCGCCCCGCTGCGTCGCGCCCCAGCCCACGGCCGTGACCGCGCTGTAGCCTGTCGTGGTGTTGAAGACGTTGTCGCGACCGGAGAGGTTCAGCACCTCCCTCGTCGTCAGACGCAGTTCCCGACTGCTGCCATCGAGGTCGATCCGCTCGATGCCGCGAAGGGCCAGATCGTAGCTCTGCGAAAGGTCAAGGCTCGGCGCCGCCAGGCGCAGCGTGTCCACGCCCGCCCCGCCATCCACGCGCATGATGGCCTGGCTGGCATTGCCGGCGTTGCGTGCCAGCTTCGCGATGTTGTCGGCGTTGAGCACGAACACGTCGTTGCCGCGCCCGCCATACAGCGCGTCTGCACCGCCATTGCCGATCAGCACATCGTCGCCATCGCCCGCCACGATCTGGTTGTCGCCGGGGGTGCCGGCCAGCGTCTCGCTGGCCGTGGTGCCGATGATGTCGCCATTGCTGGCCTGGAAGGTCATCGAGTTGAGGTCGCTGACGCCACCGAAGATGACGTAGCTGCGACCCGATTGTGCGCCGTTGGGGTCAAGGCCGGCACTGCCCACGACCAGATCGGCGAAGCCATCGCCATTGATGTCGCCGGCGGCCGAGATCTGACGGCCGGCCAGATCATCGGCGGCCAGCGCTTCGGCCCGGATCCGGAAGCCCTCGGTTGCGGCCAGGGCGCTTAGGGTCACGGTGTTGGTGCTGGTCTTGCCGTAGATCAGCCAGGCCCGCCCCACGTTGAGCAACGGATTTACGCCATGGTGAGTCGAGCTGACCAGAAGGTCCGACAAGCCATCGCCATTGAAGTCACCCACATGACTCACGGCAGTCAAGGCATCTGTATTGCCACTATCGATCGAGAACGTCTGGCTCGCCTGGACCAGGCTCGACAAATTGAGCGCACCAAAACGACCGCTCTGCCCGAAGATCACCATGGCGCCATTCGTGGAAAGACCCGACACGGCACCGGTCAGGAGCGCAATGTCGCTCAGGCCATCGCCGTTGACATCACCCAGCATCGCCACGCCGGTGCCACGGCTGTTATTGTATTCTACATCGGCCGGACCAAAGGGCATCAGCGAACTGTGCCCCGTGATCAAGAACCCCGTCGAACTGGCTGCCTGGCTGACCTGGGAGATCTGCAGGGTCTGGGTGCGAGTGGCGCCGCCATAGACCACAGCAATGTGACGGCCCACTACCGTGATGAGGAGGTCGTCGTAGCCATCGCCATTCAGGTCGCCATTGCCGCTGAACACGCTGCCGAATTGGCTGGTTGTATCGGCCGCCTGGATATAGAAGCCCGCATTCGGCGGCACCGAGTTCTTGCTCAGCACCACGCTGCTGCGCTGCTCACTGGTACCGTAGAGGACATAAGCCCCCCTTGGCACTGTGTCTGAATAGAAGTCCTGAACGCGGGAGACGACGAAGTCGTCAAAGCCGTCCGCATTGAGGTCGCCGGCCCTGCCGATTTCCTGAAGCTCGCCCGGTGCGGTGGTCAAGGGTGCGCCGGCATTGAATCCCACCGCGGTCACACCGTCGAGAATCTGCAGGCTGTAGCCCTGCGAGGGTGTCAACGACGACAGTTCGACAGTGCTGGTGGCCGTACGGCCATAGACGACATAGGCACGCGAATTGAAGGTCGACAGCGGTGTGGCGAAGAGATCCGCCCCAAGGGGAGCGTAGCTGGTGTTGGTCAGCACCAGGTCCGAAAGACCGTCGCCGTTGACGTCCAGGCCGCCATCCACCGAATAGGCAAGAAAGCTGTTGGCGCAGGCACCCCGGATCATGAAGCCCTGGCTGGAATTGCCGGCCGACAATGTCTGAAGGTTGATGCGCTGCAGGTCGGGCTTGCCGAACACCACATAGACCGCGCCGGTGTTGCTGGCGCCAGCGGTGTCGAAGGTGGGCGCAGCGATCACCAGGTCGGTGTAGCCGTCGCCGTTGACGTCGCCCGCACCGCGCACCCGGTGGCTGCTCAGATCGCCCGCCGATGCGCCATCGATGACAAAGCCGTATTGGCTGTTGGCGGGCAAGGCCAGCGGCAGGTCCCACGCCCACTGCACCGTCACCGGCAGGGCGTTCGATGCGTTGCCCGTGGCGGCGCTGACGATCTGCGCAGAGACCGTGATCGCGCCATAGGGCTGGGTGCGGATGACGGATTCCGGGACGCGGATGTCCACGAAGCGGTTGGTGGTGATGTCGGTGCTGGTGAGCACGACGCTCACCGCATTGGCCTGGCTGCCCCAGGTGAGGGTGACGGTGTCGCCCACCTGCGGCAGGTTCGCGCCCGAGGACGGCAGTTGCACCCGCACATTGGTGCCGTCCGTGACGGCGCCGCTGGCGACCACCTCGGACGAGTACAGGATATTGTCCTGTGTGCCGGTGGTGAGGTGGCCATTCGCATTGCCTTCGCGGAAGGCTTCGCCAATGCCGCTGATGTTGCTGCTCGCGCCCGCCCCGCTGGAAGCCCAGGCCGTGGTGTTGATGGTGGGCGCCGTCGGCTGGACGAAGTTGATCGCGGCATTGACGCTGGTGCTGGTCGCACCGCCCAGGCTGGCGCGGACGGCAATGGTCTCGCTCGTGCCGGCCGCCGTTTCCGCGGCAAGCGTACTGGTGGGCACCAGCACGGCCACGGTGTTGGCCGCCACGTCGGCGGCGGTCAGCACATGGCTGATGGTTTGCCCGCCCCAGGTCAGGGTGAGCACCTGACCGGCGGCGGCACCGCTGCCCGCGATCGAGACATTGACCACCGTGCCGCCGGCGGCCTGGCCGCTGTCGGTGCTGTCGGCCTCGGTCAGATTGAGCAGGCTGCCCGAGACGAGTTCGGGGATGGAGGTGATGACGGGCGGGGCGGTGACGCGCAGTTCCAGGCTGCTGATATCGCTGCGCGTGACGCCGCTTGCGGTGGCACTCACATCCACCTGGTAGCTGTTGCCCGCCTGCAGGCCATCACCCGCAGCCACCGCAAGGCTCCAGCTGGACGTCGCGGCCGTGTAGGTCAGGCCCGCCGGCGTGCTGCTGCCGCCCACGGTCAGTGCGTAGCTGCCCAGCGTGGTGGTGCCGGTGCTGTCCTTGATCGCCACGAGCAGGGCGTCGCCCGCCTCGAGGGAACGGAAGCTGGTCAGGCTGGCCGTATCGTTGACGACGCCGTTGGTCGTCCAGGTCAGCACCAGGTCATTGCCGCTGGCTGCGACCGTGAAGGGTGCCGCGCCATAGCCGCTCGCCGCCGCCAGCGCGGCCGCCAGTTCCGCCACTGTCGGCGTGGCATCCAGGGCTGCCGTGGTCAGCGTCGTCCCACCAACCGTCAGCGTCACCGCCCGGTTTGCGCCGAGCGCATTGGCGATGTTGGTGATGGTCTGCACTTCCGCCGTGCCCGCGGCGCCCGGCGTGGTCTCGGTTGCCGTGGACACGACCTTCTTCTCGGCCGAGCCAGTGATCGTCGGCGTGGTGCTGCCCGTTGTCTGACTGACGACGGTGGGCACGTCGGGCGGCGCGATGTTCACCACCAGGCCGTTGTCCGTGTCCGGCGTGGCTGCGTTGCCGGCCGTGTCGCTGAGGGTAGCCGTCAGCGTGTAGGTCGCGCCGTGGTTAAGCGCGCGGGCATCCAGATCGGGCACGGTGACCGACCATGCCCCACCAGCCTGCACCGTAGCCTGGTAGGTCTGGCCATTGAGACCCACGGTCACGCTGCGCCCATCGGCGCCCGTGGCGGTACCGTTGATCGTTGGCAGCGGGCTGACGCTCGGATTCAGCGTGTAGTTGGTGCTGTCGAACCCACGCTCGGTGATGTCGAAGGTCGCGTTGCTGCTGGCCGTGCTGACGCTGTCGCCGAACACGGTGGTGAAGGCGACCGTCGGCGCGACGGTGTCCACGGTCAGGGGTGCGCCGGAGAGCGTCGCTGTCCCCGTGCCGCCAGCCGGGCTGGTGATGCTCGCGCTCACCGTATAGCTGCCATCGGGCAGCGTTCCGGTGGTGAGCGACCAGTTGCCGCTGCCATCTGTGGTGGTGGAGAAGGTGTAGTCGGTGCTACCGTCGTTCAGCGTGACCATCACCAGCCGATTGGGCTGGTCGCTGGTACCGGTGATGGTGGGCGTATTGTCGCTGGTGATCCGGTCGGTCGCGCTGGCACCGGTGTCGCTGGCAGAGGCGATGCCGGTGATCCCCAACATCACCGCCGTTGAGCTGACGACCAGTTCGCCGGTTGACGTATCGGCGCTGCTGTTGCCCGCAGCATCGCGGGCAGTCGCCGTTACCGCATAGGTGCCATCGGGGAAGGCAGCAAGGCTGCCGCTGCTCGGCGTCACGGCGCCGCTGCCTGCGATCTTCAGGCTCCAGGCGCCGTTCGTGACGGCGACATTGTCATAGGTCGCGCCATTGACCGTGACGCTCAGCGTTTCGCCCGCGCCAAGCGTTGCGGTGCCGGTCAGCGTGATGCTGTCGGCGCGCGTCGTCAGCGCACTCACCGTCGGCGTCGTGGGTGGCGTGGTGTCGATGGTGACGCTCAGCGGCGTGCTGGCGGCGCTGGTGTTGCCAGCCGAATCCACGGTCTGGATGGCGATGTTATAGGTGCCGCTCGGCAAAGGCGTGTTGGGCGTCAGCGTGCCTGTGGCCGGATCATAGGTGGCAGCCACGGGCGAGCCATTGACCAGCAGGATCGCATTGCCCTGCCCGGCCGGTACGCTGAAGGTCGGCGTCGTGTCGCTGGTGTGGTTGTCGGTGCTGCTGGTCCCCGTGTCGCTGGCGGCAAGCAGGTCCGGCGCCGCGGGCTGGCTCGGCGGCGTCGCATCGATGGTCACATTCAGCGCGGGGCTTGGCGCGCTCTGGTTGCCGGCGGCGTCGACCAGCGCATAGCTGATAGCGTGGTTGCCATCCGCCAGCGGCGTGCTCGGCGTCAGGATGGTGTTGCCGTTGCCGTCAGTTGTGACGTTAGCCGGCACCGCCTGCCCGTTGACCAGCAGCACCGCGCTGGTGCCCGCCGGCAGCGTGCCGAGGTTAAAGTCCGGCGTCGTGTCGTTCGTGATGTTGTCGGTCACGCTACTGCCGCTATCCGTCGCCGCCGTCATGTCCGGGGCGGTCGTCGGTGTGGCGGGCGGCGTCGCGTCGATGGTCACGCTCAGCGGCGCGCTCGGCACGCTCATATTGCCCGCCACGTCCACCACCTGGATGGCGATGGCGTGCGTGCCTTCGGGGAGCGGCGTGCTCGGCGTCAGTTCGCCCGTCTGGGCGTTGTAGGTCGCGGCCACCGCAGCGCCATTGACCAGCAGGATCACATTGCCCTGCCCCGTCGGCACGCTGAAGGTCGGAGTGGTGTCGCTGGTCAGGTTGTCGGTTTGACTGGTGCCCGTGTCGCTCGCGGCCACCAGGTCTGGCGCCGATGGCTGGCTAGGCGCGGTCGTGTCGACCGTCACGCTCAGCGCCGGGCTCGGCCCGCTCTGGTTGCCTGCCGCATCCAGCAGCGCATAGCTGATGGCGTGTGTGCCATCGGGCAGCGCGGCCGCCGGTGTCAGGATCGTGTTGCCGTTGCCGTCGGTCGTAACGGCGGCAGGAATGACCGCACCGTTGACAAGCAGCACCGCGCTGCTGCTGCCAGGCGGCAGTGCCCCGATGTTGAATGCCGGCTTCGGGTTTGCGGTTGTGTTGTCGGTATTGCTGCTACCGGTATCCGTCGCAGCGGTCATGTCGGGCGCGCCCGAGGGTGCGGCAGGCGCCTGCGTGTCGATATCGATCGCCAGCGGGTCGCTCGGCACGCTCGCATTGCCGGCCGCGTCTGTGGCGGTGACGGTCAGGGTGTGCCGCCCATCAGTGAGCGCCGTGGACAGCGTCGCCGTCCACCCACCGGAGCCATCCACGATGGCCGTACCGACCAAGGTCACGCCGTCATAGATCTTGATCGTGCTGCCCGGCTCGCCCGTGCCGCTCAGCGTCGGGGTCGTGTCGCTGGTCAGGTTATCCCTGCTGTCAGCGCCGGTGTCGCTCGCAGCCACGAGGTCGAGCGTCGGCTTCGCAGGCGCCACGGCATCGACCGTCGCGTTGCTGCTGCCGTTCGTCACCGTGTCAGTGGCCGTCACGACAATATTGTGGGCCAGCGGCGTTCCCGGCGTCGCGCTCCATGTACCGTTCGGCGCGACCTGCACCACCAGCGGCTGGTTGTTGGCGTCCCGTACGGGCTGGCCGTTCACCGTCAGCGCAACAAAGTTACCCGGCTTGCCCGTGCCGGTGAGCACCGCGCCATTCGTCGGATTGATCAGCGGAATGCTGTTGTCGGTCTGGACGATGGCAACACCCGGCGGGTCGATGTTGCCCGCCAAGTCAACAGAGTTGGCCGTCAGGAAGGTGCCGTTCGCCAGGGGATTGGCGAAGGTCACGCTCCAGCTGCCATTGGCAGCCACGGTGACGACATTGCCGATCTGGACGCTATCGTAGAGTGTGAAGGACCCGCCGCTGTTCAGCTCAGAGATACCAGCAGACGTGATGGTACCGCTGATAATGACCTTGCCCGCGTTGGGGCCTGAACCCGCCACCTGACCTGTAACAACGTAGTCGCGCGGCTTGCTGGTCGTGAAGGTATGGCCGTTGGCCAGCGGATCCACGATCGCCGTCCAGGTGCCATTGTTCAGATCAACCGTGATGCCCCCAGCACCAATGGTCGTCTCTGCCGCAGTTTGGGTGCTGGAAAGTCCCGACAGCGTCGCGGTGGTATTGACCACCCCGGCGGATTTCCAGGTCAGAACCAGATCGTTCCCGCTGGCAGCAACCGTGAAGGGGGCTGTGCCATAGCCGCTGGCTCCCTGGAGCGCGGTGACCAACTCTGCCAAAGTCGGATCGGCATCAAGCGTGGCAGTAGTCAAGCTTGTGCTGCCGACCGACAGCGTTACCGCCTGGCTTGCCACCAGCATGCTCGAAACGCTGCGGAATGTCTGCACTTCAGCGGTGGCGCCAGTACTGGTCTTGTCGCCGCGCGCGAGAACATCGCTTTCGTAGAGAACGACGCTCGCCCCCGCCTCACCCGTGCCGGTGACGGGGCTGATGCCGTTGGTGATGTTGATCGTCGGATCGGTGACAATCGTGTCGATGCGCACCGGAATGGTGACGCTGGCCGTGTTCCCAGCCGCGTCCATCGCCATCACGTCGACATCAAAGGAGCGGGCATTGTCGGTGAAGGCATTCGCGCTGGTCAGGCCAAGGTCGAGCTGCGTGCCGGAGCTGAAGGTCGCATAGGTATTCGCATTGCCGGCCACGAAGACGCCAGCCGTCACATTGCCGGTGTCGATGGTCCAGGTGCCGTCGCCCTGCACCGTCGTCTTGTAGGTGCCGTTCGCCAGCGTGAGCGTGATGGTGTTGCCCGCCTCACCGGTGCCGGTGAAGGCCGGGGTGGTGTCGCTGGTGATGTTGTCGGTGTTGTTGCCCACCGTCACATTCGCCAGCGTGCCGCTGGTATCGCTGGCGGTGGCGAGGTCGCCCGCCAGGCCAGGCACCGACGCATCCACAGAGAAGGCCGTGCCCGTGCTGGTGGTGGCGTTGCCCGCCGCGTCGGTCACCCGGATCGTCGGCGTGTAGCTGCCATCGGCCAGCGGCGCGGCCGGGGAGGCCTCGCCGACGGGGATGGCCGCGCCGAGGTCGATGCTCCAGGCGCCGGTGCCGCTGGTGTAGGTGATGCCGGCAGGTTGCTGCGCGGCGGCCGGGTTGATGAGATAGGTCTTGCCGCCCACCGTCACTTCGACTGTGCAGCCGGGCTCGGCCGTCCCCGAGAGCACGGGCGTGTTGTCGGCGGTGAGGTTGTCGCTGGCGCTCGAGAGGCTGCCGGTACCGGCGCCGGGCAGGGTCTTGTCGACGGTGAAGCTGCCGGTGGAGGCAGCGCTGGCATTGCCAGCGGCGTCGGTGATGGTAGCGCTCAGGTTGTAGAGGCCGTCCACCGGGATATCTGCGGTCGGCACCAGCACGGTCGCGCTGCCGTTGGTGATGTCATTGGGAGTGACGGTATAGGCGATCACCACCGGCGCGTTGGTGGTCGGGTCATCCACAGTCAGGCGGATGACGTCGCCCGCCTGGACCGGATTGGCGCCGGTTGTGGTGAGCGGAACCGTGACCGGCACGCCGCCGCCCGAAGTGACCTCCGTCGCATTCACGCCGCCGCCGGCATTCTCCGGAATGGCCAGCGTGCCGGGCGTGGGCGGCGGGGTGGCATCGATGACCAGGGCGAGCGGCGTGGTGGGGCTTTGGTTGCCCGTCGGATCGGTCGCGGTGACGGTCAGGTTGTGGGTGCCATCGGGCAGTTGGGCCAGCGCCGGAGACGTCCAGTTGCCATTGCCATCGACCACGGCCGTGGCGAGCACGTTGTTGTTCTGATCTCGGATCGTGATGGTGCTGCCGGGCTCGCCGGTGCCCGAGAGCATGGGCGTGGTGTCGCGGGTCAGATTGTCGTTGGGGCTACCGCTGTTGTCGGCGGGGAGAATCCCGGCAGAGGGCGCCGACGGCGCGGTCGCATCCACCGTGAATAGCGTGCCGTTCTGGCTCGCCGTGGTGTTGCCGGCCGGATCGGTGACGCTGATGACCGGCGTGTAGGTCCCATCGGCCAGCGCGGTCGGCGTGACCGACCAGTTGCCGTTCTGGTCGGCGGTCGCCTGCAGCGTCTGGCCGCCCACCAGCACGGTGACGGTGCTGCCGGGATCGGTCACGCCGCGAATGATCGGCGTATTGTCGAAGGTGCGGTTATCGCTATCGGCGGCGTTGGCCAGGCCGTCATTGTTGTTGTCGCTGATGGGTGCCAGTCCACCGGTCGCGGCCGGCGCGGCGGTGTCCACGCGCAGCACGAAGGGCGAGGTGGCGGGCGAGGCATTGCCGGCTGCATCGGTCGCCGTCAGCGTCAGGCTGTAGGCGCCATCGGCCAGCGCCGGCGAGGGCGTCCAGCTCCAGTCGCCGTTGCCATCCACCGGCACGGTGGCGAGCAGAGTGTTGCCGTCATAGATCTTGACGGTGGAACCCGCCTCGGCGGTTCCGATCAGACGGGGCGTGTTGTCGTTGGTGTCGCTGCCGCTGATGAGGTTGCTGGCCTGGCCGCCGACATTGTCGATCACCTGCGTGAGCGCAGGCGCGCCGGGCGCGCTTGCGTCAATGGTGAAGGGCGTGCCGTTCTGGTTGGCCGTCGTGTTGCCCGACGGGTTGGTGACGCTGATGACCGGCGTATGAACGCCATCGGGCAGCGTCGCCGCGGTGACGGACCAGTCGCCATTCGCATCTGCCGTCGCCGTCAGCGTCTGGCCGCCGATCTGCACCGTGACCGTGCTGCCAGGATCGGTGATGCCTCGGATCGTCGGCGTATTGTCGCCGGTCAGGCCATCCGTGTTGCTGGCGCCGGTATCGCTGCTGGAGGCGAGGCCCCCTGTGGCCGCCGGCGGCGTCGTATCGATGGTCACGGGCAGCGCGGGGCCCGCGGCGCTCTGGTTGCCCGACGCGTCGGTCAGCGCATGACTGATATTGTAGTTGCCGTCCGTGAGCGGCGTGCTGGGCGTCAGGATGGTGTTGTTGTTGCCATCCGTGGTGATGGTGGCAGGCACGACTTGGCCATTGATCACCAGCACCGGAGTAGTACCGGGAGGGATCACGCCGATGTTGAACCCGGGCGTCGTATTGTTCGTGATGTTGTCGGTGTTGCTGCTGCCGCTGTCCGACGACGTCGTCATGTCCGGCGCCGTGCTCGGCGCCGCGGGCGGCGTGGTGTCGATCGTCACCGACAGCGCCGGGCTAGGCGCACTGACGTTGCCTGCCAGGTCCACCACCTGGATCGCGATGTTGTAGGTGCCCTCGGGCAGCGGCGCGTTCGGCGTCAGCGCTCCGGTGGCCGGATCATAGGTCGCAGCCACAGGCGTGCCGTTGACCAGCAGGATCGCGTTGCCCTGCCCGGTCGGCACGCTGAAGGTCGGCGTGGTGTCGCTGGTCAGGTTGTCGCTGTTGCTGCTGCCCGTGTCACTCGTGGCGAGCAGGTCCGGCGCCGCTGGCTGGCTCGGCGCGGCAGTATCGATCGTCACGCTGAGCGCCGGGCTCGGTGCGCTCTGGTTGCCCGCCGCATCCACCAGCGCGTAGCTGATGGCATGCGTGCCATCGGGCAGCGGCCCGATGGGCGTAAGCAGCGTATTGCCGGAGCCGTCGGTGCTCAACGCAGCCGGTACGGCCTGACCGTTCACCAGCAGCACCGCACCGATCGCACCGGTGGGCAGAGGGGCAACCTGGAAGCTGGGCCGCGGAGCGTTCGTCGTGTCGTCGCTGTTGCTGCTGCCGGTATCGGTCGCTGACGTCATGTCAGGAGCCGCCGAGGGCGCCGTCGGTGCGGTACGGTCCACGGTGAAGGGCACCACCGTCGCAGCGCTCGCATTGCCTGCGGCATCGGTAACCGTGGTGGAGGTATCGTAACTGCCATCCGCGGCCAGATCGGCGGTCGGGATGGTCAGCGTGACATGACCCTGCGTGATGTCGGACGGCTGCAGAACGACCGAGAGAGAGACGGTGGTGCTGTCGGGCTTCGTAACAATGGTGGTGACGGTATCACCGGCCTTCGCGGTTGCCGGGATGCTGACCAAGATCGGGGTACCGTTGGCACTGAGGGCCTCGGCGTCATTCACGCCGAAGGGCGCCTCCGTCAGCGTGACGTTCGGCTGGCCAGGGGCTTGGGTGTCCAGCGTGAAGCTGGCCGTCGCGGCGGGGCTGGTATTGCCGGCCGTATCGGTGACCGTGGTGCTGATTCCGTAGCTGCCGTCCGGCTGCAGATCGGCGGTGGGAAGCAATTGGCTGATCGTGAACGGACCGCTTCCGGCGGCGGTGCCGCCCTGCGCCGCGGGCAATTCCGACGCCTGGACCACATGGCGGAGCGTCACTGTGCTGCCATCGGGCCTGGTGACGGTGGAGGTGACGGTGTCGCCCACGCGCGCATCATTGGGCAGCGTGACCACAATCGGCGTCCCACCGGCGCTCGCGGCCTCATCCGCGTTCACCACCAGCCCTTCGGGCAGGCTCAGGCTGGGGATGGATGGAATGGCGGTATCGAGCCGCAGCGTCTCAGTATCAGAGGCGGTCAGGCCATAGAGATTGGTGACGCTGGCGGTCAGCGTCTTCGTGCCATCGGTCAGAGCCGCGATCTGCGCCCCGGAGAGCGGGATCCGGAACGTATTGATGTTGTTGGCACCGGCCTCCACGAGGGCGGTGTAGGTCTGGCCATCCAGGCCGGTCAGGGTGACGGTTGATCCGGGCTGCGCCGAGGTCGTGCCGGTGATCGTCAGCGCCTGGGACTTCTCCGCCGCATTGATCACGCTGGCATTCGTGGCGTCCGGCGAAATCGGATCCAGGCTGACGATCGGCTGCGTGGTGTCGATGGACAGCTCGCCGCTGCTGATGTCGCTCTTCGAGGTGCCGCCAGCAGTGACACTGACGACGACGTCGTAAGCGGTGTCATCCACCAAGCCGAAGCTGCCGGCAGTCGCCGTGTCCAGCGCCCAGGTGCCATTGACGGTATTGTAGGTCAGGCCGGCAGGAAGGCTGCCGATGGTGCCCGTGACGGTGACGCCGTTGAGCGTGATGCTGATCGTGTCGCCATTGGCCAGCGCGATGAAGTTGCTGGCGTTGCCCGGGTCCACCTTCATCGCGCGCCCGGTCAGGGTCGGCGTGGTCGTGCCGCTGTAGGTCTGACTGATCGTCGGCACGTCCGGCGGGGCGATGTCCACCACCAGGCGGTTGTCGGAATCCGGGATGGCCTGGTTGCCGGCCAGGTCGCTGACGGTGACGCGCACCGTGTAGGTGGTGCCGTGATTGAGCGCCAGCGCTTCTGCGTTGGTCAGCGCATAGGACCAGGCGCCGCCCTGCCCCACCGTGGTCGTGAAGACATGCGCGCCACCGGCCAGCACGATCGTGACGGTCTGGCCCACCTCGGCGCTCGTCGTGCCGGCGATGACAGGCGGCGTCGTGACGGTCGTGCTGGCCAGGTCGCCGCGCTCGGTGGCGCTGAAGGTGCCGCCGCTATTCGCCGCGGAGACGTCGTCGCCGGAAATGGTCGAGATGGCCAGCGTCGGCGCCGTGGCATCGACGCGCAGCGTGCGCGTGATGGCCTGCGCGGGCGTGCCGGCGCCGTTGCTGACGCTGACCACAACCGGGTAGTTGCCATCCGCGACGTTGGCGAGGGCGACGTCGGGAATGGACACGCTGAAGGTGTTCGGCTGCCCCTGCGCGCCTGCCTGCACCTGGGCGGTGTAGGACTGCCCGTTGAAGGTCACCGTCACCGTCTGGCCCGGCTCGGCGCTGGTCGTGCCGGTCACCGGCACGCTGCCGGATTTCTCAGTCGCGTTGAGGATGTCGTCGCCCGTGATGGCCGGCACCGCGAGGCTCGGCGCATTAGCGGCTAGGCGGAAGCTGTCCGTCTGCGGCTGGCTCTGGTTGCCCGCCACATCGGTCAGCGTCGTGCTGGTCTGCCACAGGCCATCGCGGTATCCGCCCTGGCCGTCGCTCAGGTCCGCCGGGAGCACGGTCTGGGTGATGCTGCGCTGCTGCAGGTCGGCCGACGTGAGCGGGCCGGTCACCAACTCGATCGGGGCACCGCCGCCGGGCGGGGTGATGGTCGTCCTGACGATGTCGCCCACCGCGGCATCAGCCGGCAGTTGGACCGTGATCTGCACGCCATTGGCCGCCTCGGCCGCACTGACGCCGCCCGCGGCTTCGGGAATGGCAACGCCGGGGCTGCCGGGCGCACCTGCATCGACCGTGAAGGGCCGGCCAGGACCGCTCGCGCTGTTGCCGGCCGGGTCGAGCACCGTGATCTGGGGCGTGTAGATGCCATCCGACAGCCCCAGCATCGGCGCATTGCCGCCGACCGGAATGGCCTGGGCCAGATTGACGCTCCAGAGGCCGCCCGCACCTGCCGTCGTCTCAAAGGTGCGGCCGGCGATCTCCAGCCGCACGGTGGAGCCTTGCTCGGCTACGCCTTCAAGGACCGGGCTGCGGTTGGACGTGACGTCGTCGTTCGCGCTGGGCCCCGTGTCGTTGGTCGCATCGCTCTTGAGACCACCGCTGGCCACGCTCGGGGCCTGGGTGTCCAGGGTGATCGCCACCGTGGTGGGTGGGCTTTCATTGCCCGCGGGATCGGTTGCGGTGATCTTCAGGTTGTGGACGCCATCGGCCAGGGCATCGGCCGGGGCCAGCGTGATCTGCCAGGTGCCGTTGAATCCGACGACAGCCGTGCCCAGCACGGTCACGCCGTCAGGCTTGTACAGCGTGATGGTATCGCCGGGGGTTGCTGGACCACCACTGATGGTGGGTGTCGTGTCGTTGGTCAGGTTGTCGGTATTGTCGAAGCCGGTGTCGCTCGCCGCAGCAACGTCTGCCTGCGGGGCCGCCGGCGCGCTGGTGTCGATCGTCAGCGGGATGTTCGTCGGCGGGCTGGTATTGCCCGACGGGTCCGTCGCCGTGACAATGATGTTGCCCGTCGTCCCATCCGGCAGCGGCTGGGTCGGTGTCACCGACCAGCTCCCATCCGGCGCCACCGTCGCCGTCAGCACTTCTCCCGTGCCCGGCATCACCACACGGATCAGGTCGCCGGGCGTCGCACCCGTGCCCGTCACCGTCGGCGTCGTGTCATTCGTCGCGCCATCGCCGAGCACGCCGCTGTCGCTCGCGGCCGCCAGCCCGCCCGAAGGGGCAACCGGGGCGCTCGTGTCGACCGTGAAGGGCCGGCCAGGACCGCTCGCGCTGTTGCCAGCGGGGTCGAGCACCGTGATCTGGGGCGTGTAGACGCCATCCGGCAGCCCCGGCATCGGCGCATTGCCGCCGACCGGAACGGCCTGGGCCAGATTGACGCTCCAGAGGCCGCCCGCACCTGCTGTCGTCTCAAAGGTACGGCCGCCGATCTCCAGCCGCACGGTGGAGCCTTGCTCGGCTACGCCTTCAAGGACCGGGCTGCGGTTGGACGTGACGTCGTCGTTCGCGCTGGGCCCCGTGTCGTTGGTCGCATCGCTCTTGAGACCACCGCTGGCCACGCTCGGGGCCTGGGTGTCCAGGGTGATCGCCACCGTGGTGGGTGGGCTTTCATTGCCCGCGGGATCGGTTGCGGTGATCTTCAGGTTGTGGACGCCATCGGCCAGGGCATCGGCCGGGGCCAGCGTGATCTGCCAGGTGCCGTTGAATCCGACGACAGCCGTGCCCAGCACGGTCACGCCGTCAGGCTTGTACAGCGTGATGGTATCGCCGGGGGTTGCTGGACCACCACTGATGGTGGGTGTCGTGTCGTTGGTCAGGTTGTCGGTATTGTCGAAGCCGGTGTCGCTCGCCGCAGCAACGTCTGCCTGCGGGGCCGCCGGCGCGCTGGTGTCGATCGTCAGCGGGATGTTCGTCGGCGGGCTGGTATTGCCCGACGGGTCCGTCGCCGTGACAATGATGTTGCCCGTCGTCCCATCCGGCAGCGGCTGGGTCGGTGTCACCGACCAGCTCCCATCCGGCGCCACCGTCGCCGTCAGCACTTCTCCCGTGCCCGGCATCACCACACGGATCAGGTCGCCGGGCGTCGCACCCGTGCCCGTCACCGTCGGCGTCGTGTCATTCGTCGCGCCATCGCCGAGCACGCCGCTGTCGCTCGCGGCCGCCAGCCCGCCCGAAGGGGCAACCGGCGCGCTGGTGTCGATCCGCAGCGGGATGTTCGTCGGCGGGCTGGTCTTGCCCGACGCGTCCATCGCCGTGACGACGATGTTCCCCGTCGTTCCATCCGGCAACGCCTGGGTCGGCGTCACCGACCAGGTCCCATTCGCCGCCACCGTCGCCGTCAGCACTTCCCCCGTGCCCGGCATCACAACCCTGATCCTGGTGCCGGGCGTCGCACCCGTGCCCGCCAGCGTCGGCGTCGGGTCATTCGTCACGCCATCGCCGAGCACGCCACTGTCGCTCGCGGCCGCCAGCCCGCCCAAGGGAGCCGAGGGCGGCGCCGTGCCGCCCGAATCCCCCCTGCGCTGCAGCAGGAACACCGCGCCGCCCACCGCAGCACCCAGCCCCAGAAGCGGCCACCAGCCCGGCCCGATCAGCCCCGTGAGGGACGAAGCGGACGCTGGCTCCGCCAGCAGGGCAGCCTCCTGGAACTCCGAGGCCCGCCAGACCACATCCTCGATCGGGGTCAACCGCTCGACGGGCGGCGTCTCCGGCCGGACCAGCGCCTCCGCCGGCGAATCAGGGTTGAGCCGATAGGCGGGACGCTCGGCCTCGGGCAGTTCCTCGTAGAAGCCCTCCAGACGGACGACGACGACGCCGTTCACCTCGATCAGGAGGTCCTTCTGGATCCGGCGCAGCAGGAGCCTGGCTGGCTGGCGGCGGCTTCCCTCTTCGACGAGCCGATAGACAGCGCCGCGCTCGGCCGCCAGCACCTCGGCGCGGCTCACCACGAGTTCGGTCGTCGCAGCGGCACCCCGAGCGGTGATCAGCACGAATGTCGTCATCACAAGCCAGCCTTAGCGTTCCTCGCCGGAGGATCTGCGGCCGCCCATCGCAAAACGATATCGAGATCGCGCCAGCTATTGTCGGAACCCCGCCAAAATCAGAATCGCCAAGAACTATCCCGAGGGCTATCCTGCTTCATCGAATACACTTAACGCTCACAACCCTTCAGAGAAGACAACACAAGCAATCGCGCTATGATTGAATTTTCGCGATGAGCGGCCTTCGCGATCAGGATCTACACGCGCCGATCACCATGATCCGCGACGCGGATCTGGCTGCGACCTTGGCAGAGCTGGCGTCACCCCATGTCCGGTTGACGGAGTATGAGCCACGGCACCGCCACGGCTTCCGCCGGCGGTTCGCGCATTTCAGCCTGGGGAGCCTGCTGATGGGCGTCGGAGCCTATCCTGCGGTTCGATATGCTTCGGCCGATGGCGCGGGCTACGCGATGGGCATCTCGCTCAGTGGGTCGGCAAGCGCGAAGTGCGACGGGAAGCGGTATGATATCCATCGCCTGCAGGGCGAGGATGCGGGATCGGGTGGGCTGATCCTGACGCCGAACATGCCGTTTACGGTTGAAACATCGGATATCGTGGGCGGCACCATCCGGTTCGACGCGGCACGCCTTCGGCGCGCGCTCGTCGCCGTCTCTGGCAATCCTCGCATCAAGTTGCCCTCGGCGCCGGTGACAGGCCTCAACGCATCCAGGACCACGCTGCGGGCCATCAGCAGCCTTGTCACCTTCTTCAAGGCGGCGACCAGCAACTGCGACGACAAGCGCTACCTTGAGAGCATCGGCATCGAGGATACGATCTATCGCAGCGCGGCTGCGATCATCATTGAGGCGAATGGGATCGGTAAGCCAGATGGCCCGCAGAGGGTCACCGTGGCGACGCTCGACACGATGCGCGACCTGATGATCTCACGCCTCGGCGCGCCGCAGAGCCTCACCGACCTCGCCCTGGAGTTGGGTGTGCCAGCCCGCACCTTGCAGCGCCACTTCCGCACCCGCTTCGGCATGGGCCCGATCGAGTGGCTGACCGAGCAGCGATTGTTGGCCGCGCGCGACCATCTTGCCGCGGAGAAGGACGTGAGCGTGACGGAGACCGCGTTGCGCTTCGGGTTCATGCACCTCGGCGAGTTCAGTCGTCTGTTCCGCGTAAGGTTCGGCCAACTCCCGCGCGACATCGCCCGGTCCCGAGGCTCGCTACCGCCCTGATGGCAGATGTGGTTGACCAACAGGCACTCAGGAAAGCGCTTAGGCTTCAGTTGCAGGAGCGGGAGTGCGGCCGGGGAGAAGGGAAGACAGTCCGCCTGCACGGCCCTTTCGGGCGGTTGCTACAGCAGGCCTGTCCCGCAGACCTGGTGCATCCGACATGCAGATTGGCGGCATCCGCGGCCCTCTGAGATTTGCCAGCCCCGCGGCTGGACTTCACGCTCGAAGGAAGCATTGCTGTCCATGCGCGGAGCGCCAACGGGGCTCCGGGCGCGCATAGCCCGGCGTGATCCGGGCTTTGGGTGGTGGGAGCACCGCATAGGGTGGTGTTCCAGGAGCACCATCTAATGTCGAAACATAAGACCACCCGAGCTGCCACCAAAGCTGACCTTCGCGGCAGGGTTTTTGGGCCCTCCAAGGGGCGCCGCCCAGCACCAAACAAGACGCCGCGCGCCAGCACACCACCCTTGCGTGCGGCGCCGGCAACCCCGCCGGCTGCCGTCGACGGCGCTCCGACCGGCAAGCTCGGCATCATCATGACCGCCGTCTCGACCGAGGCTGGCGCGACGCTCGCGGAACTCGCAGCCAAGACCGGCTGGCTGCCCCACACCACCCGCGCTGCACTCTGCCGCCTGCGTCAGCGCGGCTTCGCGGTGAACCTGGCCGAGCGCGACGGACGCAAAGCCTACCGCCTCACCGTGCGCGGCTGATGCGCAAGGCGAGAACGCAGGGGGATGGCTGCGCGCCATCCCCCAACGCCGTCCATGACGCGCTGGTACGTTTGTCTGCCGCTTCAGTCGACGTGCTGCGGGTCGACTGGCAGCAGGCCTATGGCAGGGAACCGCCTAGCGACATCACGCGTGATCTTCTGGTCCGTGGCATCGCCCATCGTTGGCAGGAGCGCGCCTTCGGCGGGCTCAGTCCGGCCACACAGTGGCAACTCGAACGCTTGACCCCATCCGGGCGCGGGAAACGTCCCCGCACCACACGGATCCACCTGCGGCCGGGCATGACTCTGGTCCGCAGTTGGCATGGCCAGACCCACACCGTTGCCGTCCGTGAAGCGGGCTTCGAGTTCAGAGGCCGCGTCTATCGCTCGCTCACCCTCATCGCCCGCGAAATCACCAGCGCCCACTGGTCCGGGCCTAGGTTTTTCGGGCTCGTCGGTCAGGAACAGACCCAGAGAGGGGCGCCCAGTGGCTAGGGCTCACCCCAGTTCGGGCAAGGGCGGCGGCGTCCGACGCTGCGCCATCTACACGCGGAAATCCTCAGAGGAGGGGCTGGAGCAGGCCTTCAACTCCCTCGACGCCCAGCGCGAAGCTTGCGAGGCCTATATCCGCAGCCAACACCATGAGGGCTGGACCGCCCTCCCTGCGCGCTATGACGATGGCGGCCTCTCGGGTGGCACGCTGGAGCGGCCTGCGCTGCAGCGCCTTCTCATCGATATCCGGGCCAGTCGCGTGGATCTCGTCGTGGTGTACAAGGTCGATCGTCTGACGCGATCGCTCCCGGACTTTGCCAAGATCGTCGAAGCCTTCGATGCCCAGAGCGTCAGCTTCGTCTCCATCACTCAGCAATTCAACACGACCACCAGCATGGGCAGGCTCACCCTGAACATGCTGCTGTCCTTTGCGCAGTTCGAGCGCGAGGTCACCGCCGAGCGCATCCGCGACAAGATCGCTGCTTCCAAGCGCAAAGGCATGTGGATGGGCGGTTCTGTCCCGCTTGGCTATCGGGTTCACGAGAGGAAGTTGATCGTCGAGCCGCAGGAGGCCGCAACCGTACAGCGCATTTTTGCCGGCTATATCGAGCTCGGCTCGGTGCGGCTTCTCCAGCAGCAGTTGGAACAGGCGGGCACCGTCGGCAAGTCGGGCCAGCCCCTGGGCCGCGGGCCACTCTACCATCTGCTGCAGAACCGCATCTATCGCGGCGAGGTCAGCCACAAGGGCTCGGCCTATCCTGGCCAGCACGAGGCCATCGTGGATCAGGCACTGTGGGAGGCAGTGCAGCGGCGCCTCGCTGAGCAACGCGCCAACACCCAGAACCGCCCCCGTGCATCGGGTCAGGGCCCACTGGCTGGCCTGCTGTTCGACGCCACAGGCGACAAGCTGGTTTCGACCTACGCGAGCAAGGGCGGCCGGCGGTACCGTTACTACACCTCACGCCGGCTCGTGACGGGATTGCGGGCGGACGCGAGCGATGCGGTCCGCGTGCCGGCGGAGCAGGTGGAACGCTTGGTTCTCCAACGCGTCGAGATGCTGCTGGGCGACCATGCCGGCCTGTTCGGGGCTCTGCGGGAGAAGGGCCTCCTGCCAGAGGGGGCCAAGGACCAGCAGCGCATTCTGCTGGGTGCGACGGATCTGGCCAAGCGCTGGAGCGCTTCGAGCAGCATTGGGCAGGCGGCGATGCTTCAGGGCTTGCTACATCGCGTCACGCTGCATCCTGAACATGTGGAGGTGCAGATTGCGTTGTGCGCCCTCCGCGCGCTGCTGATGGGGGATGCGTCGGCAGGAAAGTCGGGCGATCAGGACAGCAATGAGCCGGGGTCGCTAACCTCACTCTCGATCCCGGCGCGGCTGCGGAGAACAGGCAAAAAGATCGCCATCGTCATCGACGGCAGCGGCGGGCCGACCAGCGCCGACACGCCCCTAGCCCGCCTCATCGCCAAAGCTTATGCGCTGCGCCAGACGATTACGAAGGACGGCACGTCGATCGACATACTGGCGCAGCGAGAGGGTGTCGGGCGGACCTATCTGCTGCGCCTGCTGCGGCTTGCCTATCTCGCCCCTGACATCGTCGAGGCAATCCTGGCTGGACGGGAGCCACAGGGGCTGACGGTCAACCGCCTCATGAAGCAGGTGCAGTTGCCGATCGGATGGACCGAGCAGCGCCAGGCGCTCGGCTTCGGCTGAGCCGCGCCGCAGCACCTACATCGCCGTAGATTTCAAAACCTTCGAAAGCGGCATTTGAGACGCAGCGCCCAAAAGGGCGCATTGGCGGCGCCATCCGGCGTCTCTGGAACGGCAGGGGCGCCTAAGCGGCCGGAAAACCCCGCAAGCCGCGGGCCTTTTAGGGGAGGACCTAGAAAATGCCGGTCCTCGGCACACAGGGCAGACTGGATGGTTGGGGCGCCAGGATTCGAACCTGGGAATGGCGGTACCAAAAACCGCTGCCTTACCGCTTGGCGACGCCCCAGCGGCCCCTCCGTTAGCCCGGACCGGCGCGGTGTTCAACGGCCCCCGGCGCGGGAAATACGCCGGGGCAGAACTGGCGCGTGTGAGGCCTTAGCCCCAGAGCTCGGGCCGGCCCAGCTCCTCCGCGAGCCGGGCCGAGGCGGCCTCGAACAGGCGCTCGCCCTTCGCGGCGCTGGCGCGGCGCGGATCGCCGAGCACGCCGGTGTCCGTCATCTCCGCGAAGGGGCGGGAGCGCCGAAAACCCGGCGGGGCGGGCGGGGCGAAGCGGCGGGGCACCGCGCGCGCGATCGCCTCGTTCCGCACGCAGCCGGGCTGGATCGCCATCATCATGGAGGTCTCGGCCTCGCAGGCATGCATCACATTCGGCTGGTCTTCCAGGATGGCGCCGAAGGTGTCGGCATTGGCCAGCCAATAGGTCACGCCGACCACCGGCACGCCGAGGCCACGCGTGAGCGCGATCGCCGCGGTGTTGATGGATTCCACATTGCCGCCATGGCCGTTCAGCAGGCAGATGCGCCGAAAGCCATGTCGCGCCACGCTCCGCGCGACGCCACCGACCACGGCGGCGAAGCCATCCTCGTCCAGCGTGACGGTGCCGCCGAAGGCCATGTGATGCTCGGCGAGCCCGGTCCAGACGCAGGGTGTGACCAGCGCCTCCGTGCCCGCCTGCTTCAGCTTGCGCGCGGCGCGCTCCGCGACCTCGGTCGCGAGCCACATATCCACGCCGGTGGCCAGATGCGGCCCGTGCTGCTCGAGCGAGGCAACGGGGATGATCGCCACCGTCCCCGGCTCCGCCCGGGCCTGGATCTCGGCCGACGTCAGCCGTGCCCAGGCCACCTCATGCGCCGTGTCTGCCATCGCCATCCGTTCCCTGCCGTTGCGTCCGGCAGGGTAGCGGGTGGGCGGGCTGCGGCGAAGGGGCTCAGGCCGTGGCCGGTGCCGTGCGCTGCAGGCGGCGGCGCAGGGAGAAGCCCATCAGCGTCACACCAGCGACGAGGGGGATATAGGCCAGGCCCGGATCCACCTTCACCGTCCGCGCATTGGCCATCTGCAGCATGGTCTGGCGCACACCCGACCAGGCGTCGAGCGCCACCATGAAGCCCCAGAGCGCCGGTGCCAGCACAACCAGGATGGCGATCACCGTCGCCTGTTCGGCATGGCGCTGCAGGGAGGGCACGAAGCGCGTGGCGACCGCCGCCCCCAGCGCCGCGAAGGCCAGGGTGCTCATCAGCGGCAGCTTGTCGAAGATGGACAGGCCCAGCACCGCTCCGCCGCGGGCGGGGAAGGTCACCGCCGGCAGGAAATAGGCCATGACCACCGCGGCAACGCCGGCCAGCAGCAGCGCTGCCTCCAGCCCATCCGGCGTCTCCCGATTCGCGTCCGACATTCCGATGCCCCCCTGGATTCTGGTCCCGGCATCCGGCCGCACCCCTGCTCATCAGCTGGCCGAATGATGACTGCCGCGTAATTCCTTTCTCTTTCTCGGGCAACAGGATTCACAGTCTGCCCGGCGGCCCAACGGGCAGTTGCGCCCTGCGCGAAGTGCGGCATGGTGCGGCCATGCCGGTTGTCCTGTTCCCCCGCCTGATCCTGCCTGCCCTGCTCGGCCTGCTGCTGCTGGCCCTGCCACCCGCCGCCGCCCAGGAAGCGGTGCATGGCGGCCCGGTGCGGGCGCTGGCCGTCTCCGGCGGGGCGCTGGCTTCGGCGGGTTTCGACCAATCCATGATCGTCTGGGACCCGGCCTCCGGCCGCGCGCGCGCCGTGGTGCGCTGGCATGCGGGCGCGGTGAACGCGCTGGCCCCGCTGCCCCCCAGCCTGTTTCCGGGTGGCGGCTTCGCCTCGGCCGGGGAGGATGGGCGCATCGCCCTCTGGCCCGCCGCCCCCGCCACCCAGCCCGCCCGGGTGCTGGAAGGCCATAGCGAGCCCGTCGTGGCACTCGCCCTCGCGCCCGACGGCCGACGGCTGGCCTCTGCCGCCTGGGACGGCACGGCGCGGCTCTGGGACCTCGGCACCGGCACGGCGGAGGTGCTGGAAGGGCATCGGGGCAACGTCAACGGCGTCGCCTTCCGCGCCGATGGCATGGTTGCAACCGTGGGCTTCGACGGCACGCTCCGCCTCTGGCCGCCGGGTGAGCCCGCAAAACTGCTGGCCGAATTCGGCTTCCCGCTCAACACGCTGATCGCGCTCCAAGACGGGACGCTGGCGACCGGGGGCGTGGACGGGATGCTGCGCCTCGTCGCCCCCGATGGCGCGGTGCGGGAGGTGCGCGCGGGCGCGCGGCCGATCGTGGCCCTCGCCGCCGCACCGGATGGGGCGGTGGTGGCCGCCGGCTCGCTCGGCGGCAGCGTGACGCTGTGGGATGCGGCGACGCTGCGGCTGAGGCACACGCTGGAGGGGCCCGGGCTGCCGGTCTGGTCGGTCACCTTCTCGGCCGATGGGCGCAGCCTCTGGACCGGGGGCACCGACCGGCGCGTGCGCCGCTGGGATGCCGCGACCGGCCGCCCCATCGGCCCGCTGGGCGCAGAGAGCGCGGAGCAACTGCCGGCCGGGGTGGACCCGCATGGCGCGCGCGTCTGGCGCGCCTGCGCGGCCTGCCATTCGCTGACGGCAGAAGGCGGCAATATGGCCGGCCCGCATCTGCACCGACTGTTCGGCCGGCGCATGGGCAGCATTGCGGGCTACGAGTATTCGGAACGCCTGGCGCGCGGCGACATCATCTGGACGCGGGAGACGGTGGGCGACCTCTTCACCCGCGGCCCAGACGAGGTGACGCCGGGCACCAAGATGCCGGTGCAGCGCGTGGACAACGCCGAGGATCTGCGCGCGCTGCTGGATTTCCTGGAAGCAACGACGCGCTGATCCAGCGCCGGGGCGCTACTTCTTCTCGATCCGTCCCTGGTAGCGGCCGCGATCATCGTATTGACGCAGCGTGTCGCCCTGCGTCTCGGCCCGACCGATATAGCGCCCGGCATCGTCGTAGTCGCGCCGCGTCGTGCCGCTCATCTCGCCGCGCCCCTGGAAGCGCCCGGCATCGTCGTAGCGGCGGACGGTGCCGCCCTGCTGCTCCTCCCTGCCCGTATAGCGGCCGCTATTGTCGTAGAGCCGCGTCGTCCCGCCCTGGGTCTCCGACCGGCCGGTATAGCGGCCGCTATCGTCGTAGAAGCGGGTCGTGCCGCCCTGGGTCTCGGTCCGGCCGATATAGCGCCCGCGATCGTCATAGCGCCGCTCGGTCTGCGCCAGGGCAGGCAGGGCGAGGAGGAGGGCAAGCAGGACAGCGATGATGCGCATGGATATCTCCCTGCGGCCCATACTGCCGCAGGAGTTGCGGCGCGGTTATGGCGACAATTGGTAGATCGTGACTGCGCGCAGCTCCCGATCCTCCAACTCCAGCGAGGTCGGGACGGCGTGGCGGGCCAGCGGAACCAGGCCATCGGCCGGCAAGTAGGCGCGGCCAGGATCGGCCACCCAGACCTCCGCACGCGCCGCCATGGCGCGCAGCCAGGGCAGGATATGCGCGGTCATCGGCGCCTCGTAGCAGACATCGCCGGCCAGGATCACATCCCAACGGGCCTCGCTGCCGACCACATCGCCCTCGATCACGCTGAGCGCGACGTCGTTCAGCGCGGCGTTGAGGCGGAGCGCCGCGCAGGCGAGTGGGTCGATCTCGGCCGCCTCCACCACCGCGCCGGCGCGTGCGGCGGCGATGGCGGCAATGCCGCAGCCGGCGGCGAAATCCAGCACGCGCTTGCCGGCGACGCGCTGCGGCTCGTCCAGCAGCAGCCGCGCCGTCGCCTGCCCGCCCGGCCAGGCGAAGGCCCAGAAGGGCGGCTCGACATTGCGCTCATTCAGCCAGGCTTCGGTCGCCTGCCAGATCGGCGTGATCTCGGTGGCCAGATGCAGTGCGATCTCCGGCACCAACGGCGGATGGGCGACAGCGGTGTTCGCGCGCACGAAGCCCGCGTGATCCATCAGAGCCGCCCTGCCAGAAAGGCCAGCGCGATCAGCAGCCCCGCCTCCCGGTTCGACTTGAACAGGGCAAGGCAAGCCGCGGGGTCGTGGATGTCGAGCCGCCGCACCTGCCGCGCCAGCATCCAGCCCGGCAGCAGCAGCGCCACAAAGAACCAGATCGAGAGCCCCGCCAGCACACCCGCCACGCCGAGCAGCGCAAGGGTCGCCGCGTAGCAGCCCGCCACGAAGGCCGCCGAGCGGTCTGCGAATTTTCGGGCGGTGGAGCGGATGCCGACCAGCGCATCATCCTCGCGGTCCTGATGGGCGTAGATCGTGTCGTAGCCAAGGATCCAGAAGAAGCCCGCCAGCCACAGCGCGAAGGCCGCCGGATCGAGCGCACCCGTCGCCGCAGCCCAGCCCGTCGGCGCCGCCCAGCTGAAGACGAAGCCGAGCACCGCCTGCGGCCAATCCGTCACCCGCTTGGCCAAGGGATAGAGCGCGATCGGCACCAGCGAACACAGCCCGACAAGGATCGCCGTCCAGGACAGGGAAAACAGCACCGCCGCCCCCAGGAGGCACAGCGCGGCCAGGAACCACAGCGCCTGGATCGGCGTCACCGCGCCCGAGGCCAGCGGCCGGCCGCGCGTGCGCTCCACCTGCCGGTCGAGGTCGCGGTCCCACAGATCATTCACCACGCAACCCGCCGCGCGCATCGCGAAGGCACCCAGCAGGAACAGCAAGGTGAGGCGCAGCCCCTCCGCCCAGCTGGGCGCGGCGGCGGCGAAGGCCCAGAAGCCCGGCAGCACCAGCAGCCAGGCGCCGATCGGCCGGTCGAAGCGCCCGAGCAGCGCAAAGGGACGCCACCCCGCCGGCAGCCGCGCCACCCAGCCTTCTGCCCGGATATCCGTATGGCCGCTCATGCGGCATACCTGCGGGCGGAAACACGCCATGTCCATCCCACGCCTCCACCTCGACGAACCGCTGGCCGAGGGCGCCGAGATCGAGGCGCCCCCCGGCCAGGCGCATCACCTGGCCGTGCTGCGGCGCGCCCCAGGCGATGCCGTGCGGGTCTTCAACGCGACCAGCGGCGAACATGACGCGACCCTCACTTTCCTGCGGAAGGACCGCGCGCGGCTCGCTATCGGCCCCCGCCTGCGCCCGCCCGCGCCGGAGCCCGGGCCCATCCTGCTGGTCGCCGCGCTGAAGCGGGATGCGATGGATTGGCTGGTGGAGAAGGCGACCGAGCTCGGCGTTGCCACCATCCGCCCCGTGCTGACCCGCCGCACGGTGGCCGAGCGTGCCAATGCCGCGCGGCTCTCGGCCATCGCCCGCGGCGCCGCCGAGCAATGCGAGCGCCTGTCCGTCCCCGAGGTCACGGACGCCCTGCCCCTGCATCGCGTGCTGGATGGCTGGGACGGCACGCCCCTGGTTGTGGCCATGGAACGCAGCGCCGCCCCGCCGCTCCGCCAGGCTGTCACCGGACTGTCATCGCCCCTGGCCCTGCTGGTCGGGCCGGAGGGGGGGTTCGAGACCGCGGAGCTTGACGATCTGCGCCGACGTGCCTTTGTTGTCCCGGCCGCACTCGGCCCCCGCATCCTGCGGGCCGAGACTGCCGCGGTGGCGGGCCTCGCCGCGCTTCAGGCGCTGGCCGGGGATTGGACCTGACCACCCGGACGCCCGGACCCGCAGGCCAGGAAGAGAACGCATCGCATGTCGAATCCCGGCGAGGCCGACCCCACGCCGATCACCTCCCTGCGGCAGCTGGCGGAGTGGTTCGCCGCCGGCTCGAAGCCGCGCGGCGCCTGGCGGATCGGCACGGAGCACGAGAAATTCGGATTCCGGCGCAGCGACCTCGCTGCGCCGCCCTACGCGCCCGATGGCATCCGCGCGATGCTGGAGGGGATCGCCGCCAAGGGCTGGGAACCCATCCTGGATGGCGGCCAGCCCATCGGGCTGAAGCGCGGCCCGGCCTCCGTCAGCCTGGAGCCCGGCGGGCAGTTCGAGCTGTCGGGCGCGCCGATGGAAGATCTGCACGCGACACGCGTGGAACTCGCCGCCCATCTGCGGGAGGTGCATGAGGTCGCAGCCCCCCTCGGCCTCGGCTTCGCGCCGCTCGGCTTCCATCCGCTGGCGCGGCGGGAGGACATGCCCTGGATGCCGAAGGGCCGCTACGCGATCATGCGGCACTACATGCCGAAGGTCGGCGGCATGGGCCTCGACATGATGCTCCGCACCTGCACCGTGCAGGTGAACCTCGACTTCGGCGACGAGGCCGACATGGCGGAGAAGCTGCGCGTCTCGCTGGCGCTGCAGCCTCTGGCCACCGCCCTGTTCGCGAACTCCCCTTTCATCGAGGGCAAGCCGAGCGGCTATCTCTCGCTGCGTGGCCGGGTCTGGACCGACACCGACCCCGACCGCACCGGCATCCCGGCCGTCGCCTTCGAGCCGGGCTTCGGCTTCGAGCGCTTCGCCGACTTCGTCCTCGACGTGCCGATGTATTTCATCATGCGCGAGGGGAAGTGGATCGACGCCGCCGGCGTGCCCTTCCGCGCCTTCCTGGACGGCAAGGCCGAGAAGCTCGCGGGCCATCGCGCGACGATGGGCGACTTCGCCGATCACGTGACCACCGTCTTCACCGATGTGCGCCTCAAGCGCTTCCTCGAGATGCGCGGGGCGGATGCGGGGTCGGTGCCGATGCTGCAGGCCTTGCCCGCCTTCTGGACCGGGCTGCTGTATGACGACGCCGCGCAGAAGGCCGCGGCCGCGCTGATCCGCGGCTGGACGGTCGAGGAGATGCGCGCGCTGCGGATGGAGGTGCCGCAGCAGGCGCTGAAGGCCACGATCCGCGGCCGTTCGCTCAAGGACATCGCGCGCGACGCGCTGGCGATCGCGCGCGACGGGCTTATCGCGCGTGGCCTCGGCGAGGAGGTCTACCTCGCCCCGCTTGAGGAGATCGCGGCAAGCGGGCTCACCCAGGCCGAGCGCTGGCTGGAACGCCACGACCGCGCCTGGGGCGGCGATATCAGCCGGATTTTTGGCGAGGCGGAGGTCTAGGCTAGCCGCCGAAGTTCTGTCGGCGACAGGTCTTCCGGATCATCAGCGCCTGCATGGTCCGCTCCACGAAGCCATGCCAGTCGATGAATCATGACCGCCCATGTCGCCGCAGACGCGGCGGGCGCAGGTAGAACCTTCATGCGCCGGGTACCGGAACTTTGTCCGCCGCGCATAAGACACAGCGGAACGGTTACTATGCCCCTCCCGCCACAACCGGCGCGCAGACCCGGCGGGGACCATCGGGCGTGTCGAGGATGCCGATCACCGTCTCAACGCCATAGGCCTCCCGCAGGCGGGACGCGGTGGCCAGTTCCGAGGGCGGCGCGGGCCCGTCCAGCGCACCGCGATGCAGGACCGCGGCCTCGTCGCCGATGAGGAAGGCGTGGTCGGGATGGTGCGTTGTCATCAACACGCCGAGCCCGTCGCGCTCCGCCAGCGCCCGCACCTGCCGCAGCACCAGCGCCTGGTTGCCAAAGTCGAGGCTCGCGGCCGGCTCGTCCAGCACCAGGCAGGCGGCTTCCTGCGCCAGCGCGCGGGCGATCAGCACGAGCTGGCGTTCCCCGCCCGACAGCTCCGTCACCGGGCGGTCGGCGAGATGCGCGATGCCGAGCCGCGCGAGCGCCGCCTCCGCCGCCGCGCGGTCGCGCCGGCCGGGTGCTGCGAGCAGCGGAAGCCGCGCGGCGCGGCCCATCGCCACCACCTCGCGCGCCGGGTAGGCGAAGCCCCCAGGCGCGGCCTGCGGGACATAGGCCAGGCGGGTGGCGATCTCACGCCGCGGCAGGCTGGCGATCTCAGCGCCGCCGAGCCGAACCGCGCCCGCGAGCGGCGGAATCAGGCCGAGCAGGGTCCGCAGCAGCGTCGTCTTGCCGCCGCCATTCGGCCCGAGCAGGCACAGCACACGGCCCGGCTCCAGCGCCAGCGAGATGCCGGACGCCACGACGCGGCGGCCATGCCCCACGGCGAGGTCGCGCGCCTCCAGCAGCACCGTCATGCGCTGCGACCTCCATCCCCTTGGCGCGCCCGGATCAGCAGCCACAGGAACAGCGGCGTGCCGAGCACGGCGGTCAGGATGCCGAGCGGGATCTCCATCCGGCCGGCGCTCCGTGCCAGCGTGTCCACAGCCAGCAGGAAGGCGGCGCCAAGCAGCATGGAGAGCGGCACCAGCCGGCGCAGGTCCGGCCCGCCCAGCATCCGCGCCATATGCGGCACGACCAGGCCGATCCAGCCCACCGCGCCGGCCAGCGCGGTGACGGAGGCGGTGCACAGCGTCGCGAGCGCGACCGCACCGGCCCGCAGCGCGCCGGTGTTGACGCCGAGCGCGCGCGCCTCGTCCTCACCGAGCGTGAGCAGGTTCAGGCGCCAGCGGATCAGGAACAGGCCGACGAGGCCGATGATCGCGGGCGGCGCCGCGGCCAGGATGTCGCCGCGCGTGGCCGCGGACAGCGTGCCGAGCAGCCAGAAGGTAATGGCCGGCAACTGGTTGTAGGGATCGGCCAGGATCTTCAGCAGCGAGATCGCCGCACCCATCAGCGCGCCAAGTGCGATGCCGGCGAGGATCAGTACCAGCACCGGGTCGCCCTGCCCCCTGACCGCCCCGGCCAGCGCCGCAACCGCCGCCACGGCCGCGATCCCCCCGGCGAAGGCCAGCCCCTGGATCGCCGCCACCGGCAGGCCGAGGAAAATGCCGAGCACCGCGCCAAGCGAGGCGCCGGCGCTCACGCCGAGCAGGTCCGGCGAGGCGAGCGGGTTGCGGAACATCCCCTGGAAGGCCGCGCCCGCTGCGGCCAGTGCCGCGCCGACCAGCATGGCGGCCGCGACGCGCGGCAGGCGGATGTTCCAGAACACCAGCGCGGCGGGACTCTCATCGCGCCCAAGCAGGATCGCGGGGAGGTGCGACGGCGCGATGGGGAACCGCCCCACCGAGAGCGCGGCCAGGAACGCAATGACCAGCGCGAGCAGCGCAAGGCTCCAGGCCAGCGGTCCGCGCCAAGCCGGGCCTGACCTTTCGGTCGGGGCCGTCGGGTTCACGCCGGCAGCGCCGGGCGGAGCAAGGCTTCGACCTGCGAAGGCTCCGGCCGGCGGTGGTAGAAGAGCGCGTGGAACGCAGCGACGGCCTCGGCCAGCCCGTCTCGCGGCCGTACGCCGAACAGCACGGGAAGCCAGATCAGCCCGAGCAGGCGGTTCACCGAGGGGGGGAAATCCATCCAGCCGAAGGGCAAGCCCGGCAGCAGCACCGCACGGCCCTGCCGCACGGCCGGCAGCGCGCGCCAGAGCGGATCGGTGCGCGTCAGCGCCAGCGCGTCCGGGTTCTGGAAGATCAGCCAGTCGGGGTTCCAGGCGAGCACCTGCTCCATACTGATCTGCACGAGGCCGCCGGGGCCGAGCGCGCGCCCAGCCACGTTCTCCGCCCCGGCGAATTCGATGATCTCGGTGTTGATAGAGCCCTGCAGTCCCGTCTCGAGCCCGCGCGGGTTGCGCAGATAGAGCACGCGCGGACGCCCGCGGGCGCGCAGCCGCTCGGCGGTCTCGGTCGCTTCAGCCAGGATGCGCTCGGCCGCGGTGGCGCGGGCGGCGCAGGCCTCGCGGCGGTCGAGGATGTCGCCCAGCAGGCGATAGGTCTCGGGGATTTTCGGCAGCGCACCGTCCAGCAGCAGCACGGGTAGGCCGGTCTGCTCCCGCACCCGCTCGGCGAGCGAGACGTAGGTCTGGCTGACCGAACCGTAGTCGAGCACCAAATCGGGGCGGCGGGCGAGGATCGCCTCGATATTGGCGGTGTTGTCGCGGCCCGTCAGGCGCCCGACCTGCGGCAGGGAAGCGGCCTCCGGCGTCATGAAGGCGGCTTCTGCCGGGCGCGGCGGGCGGGCGGGCCAGCCCATCAGCGTATCGGGCGCGGCGGTGTAGAGCAGGATCGCGGCGGGCGAGCCCGCGGGCAGCACGCGGGCCACCCGATCGGGCACGGCGATGCGGCGGCCGGTTGCGTCCACCACGCTGCGCTCCGCCCGCGCAGGCGCGGCGAGCGCGGAGAGGCCTGCAGCGAGCAGGTCGCGGCGGCCGGCGCGCCGGCTCATCCCTCCGTGCCGATCATCACGTCGGACGCCTTCACCACCGCCACCGCCCGTCCCCCGACCGCGAGCCCCAGCTCCTCGGCCGATTCATTGGTGATGGAAGCGGTCAGCACGACGCCCGGCGCGACCTCGATCTTCACATGCGTCGTGGTGACGCCCTTGCGGATCTCGGTGATGGTGCCGGCGAACTGGTTCCGGGCGGAGAGCTTGAGCACGGGCGTTGGCTCCTTCCGGGATCAACGGGTTGGCAGGGGCAGGCCGGGCGCGTCGAAGCCGTGCCGCGCCAGCATGGCCTGGCCGGGCGGCGACAGCAGGAACAGCACGAAGCGCGCCGCCTCAGGCCGGTCAGACAGCAGGATCACGCCGTAATCCGCCCCCACCGCCAACACTTCCGGCACCGCGACCTGCCGCAGCGACGCATCCGCGGCGCGGGCGAGCACGGCGTTGGTGCAATAGGTCAGGAACAGGTCCACCGCGTTGCGCTCGAACTGCCAGGCATAGAGGTCGCGCCCCTCGGGCGGGCGCGCGCTGTCCGGCCCGCCCGTGACCGTCAGCGCCTTGCCTTCGAGCGCCGCCCGCGCGCCGGGCCGCACCGCCTCGGCCCGCGCGAACAGGGCGAAGGCGTAGTCGCCCGCCGGATCGGCCCGCGGCGTGGAGGTGCCAAGCCGCACCGCCGGGTCGAGCATCCGCTCCAGCAGCGTCTCCGGTGCCACATCGAGACCCGGCCGCGCGATGGCGCAAAGCCGGTTGCGCGCGAAGAGCACGGTGGCGCGCCCGCGCTCCCGCCCCACTGCCTCGGGGTGTTCCATATTGGCGGAGGCGAAGACCTCGAAGGCCTCGCCGGCGCCGATGCGCTGGCGCAGGAGACCGGAGGGCGCATAGCTCTGCGCGACCTGCGCGCCGCCCGGCGAGGCCGCGAAACCCGTCGACACCTCGGCCAGCGCCGCCCGCAGCGAGCCGGCTGCGGCCAGGCGCACCGGCTCAGCCGCGGCCGGCCCCGACATCAGCAGGGCGGCAACGAGCAGCAGGCGCCTCACGAGGTCGGCTCCGGCTGCACCGCGTTCGGGAAGAACAGCTGCTCGCCATTGATGCGGTAGCCCGCGATCGCGTCCTGCCCGGCCGGCGAGACGATCCAGTCGATGAAGCGCTGGCCGTCGGCGGCCTTCACATGCGGGTGGCGCTGCGGGCTCACCAGCATCACGCCATACTGGTTGAACAGCCGCGTATCGCCCTCGACCAGGATCCGCTGGTCCTGGCGGTTGCGGAAACTCAGCCAGGTGCCGCGATCCGCAAGGATGTAGGCGCCCTGCGCGGCCGCGGTGTTGAGCGCCGGGCCCATGCCCTGGCCGACCTCGCGATACCATTGCCCGCGGCCCGAAGCGGGATCGACGCCGGCCAGCTGCCAGAGGCGCAGTTCCGCCGCATGCGTGCCGCTGCGGTCGCCCCGGCTGATGAAGGGCGCGCGCGCCTGCGCGATGCGGCGCAGCGCCTCATTCGTGTCGCGGAGCCCGCCGATGCGCGCAGGGTCCGCCGCCGGGCCGGTGATGACGAAGTCGTTGAACATCACATGCCGGCGCGGGCCACCGAAGCCTTCGGCGACGAACCGCTCCTCCGCCACGCGGTCATGCACGAAGACCACATCGGCATCGCCGCGTCGGCCGACATCCAGCGCCTGGCCGGTGCCGAGCGCGACGACGCGCACCGCGATCCCGCTCTCACGCGTGAAGATCGGCAGGATGTGGCCGAACAGCCCCGACTGTTCCGTGCTGGTGGTGGAGGAGACGGTGATGAACCGCTCCTGCGCCTGGCCCGCGACAGGCAGGGCGAGCAGCAACAGGGCAGCGAGCAGCGAACGGCGCGGCAGGCGGAGCATGGCGGGTCCCGGGCAGGTTGTTCCGGGCGCCTAGTTGGGTCGGCAAGCCCTGGCGGTCAAATCGCCAGCACGACAACATTTGCCGATTTTTACCGTATTTTGCCGATCCCGAAGTCCGGGCCAAACGAAGGCCCGCATCGCGCCAGCGCGCGATGCGGGCCTTGGCGGCACAGTCAAGCCACAGGGCGCAGCGTGCGCTGGGCGGCCGGCGGCAGGAAGGCGCGGCTGAACACCTCGGCCGGTTCCGGCCGGCGCGCCAATTGGAACACCTCGACCGATTGCGCGATGGCGCGCGCCAGACGCTCATCCGAAAGGTCGCCGGCGCCGAGCCGGACGGCTTCCGGCGTCGCGATCGCCGTGCGCCAGGCATATTCGACGCGCTGGCGCTCGATGCGCTCGTCGATGGTGGGTTCGATGCGCGTCAGCAGTCGCACGCCCTCGGTCGGATCGCGGCCGACCTCCAGCATGGCGCGGTTGATGGCGCCGACCAGCCCGCGCACCGCGGCCGGGTTGTCGCGCGCCAGCCGCGGGCTGACCATCACGCCGTTCGAATAGGCCGCGATGCCGTGGTCGGCGAAGATGAACCAGCGGAATTCGCGGTCCGGATCGCGGCGCATGGCGACAAGGTTCATGTAGCTGGTCAGGGTGAAGACCAGCGCGCCGTCGATCTGACCCTGGATGAGCATCTGCTCCTGCAAGTTCGGCGCCATGTTGATGATCTCGTTCCGCGCGGGATCGAGGCCGTTGAGACGCGCGAACAGCGGATAGGTCCGCGTCGTCGCCGAGCCCGCCGGCCCGCCGAGCTTGCGCCCAGCCAGGTCGGCGATGCTGCGGATCGGCCCATCGGCCCGCACCACGATGGCAAAGGGTGCCGCGTTGTAGATCTGGTAGACCATCAGCGGCTGTTCGCCCGGGCGCGCCGCAGCCTGCTGGATGATGGCGTTCATGTCGCCGAAGCCGGCATCATAGGCGCCGCCCATGATGCGCGTGATGGTGTTCGCCGAACCATCGCCCTGGTCGATGGTGACGTTCAGCCCCGCCTCGCGGAACCAGCCGCGCTCGCGCGCCAGGAAGTACCAGGCGTGCACGCCCTGGAACCGCCAGTCGAGCGTGAAGCGGATATTGGTCAGCGTCTGCGCCAGCGCCGGACGCGCGAGCGGCACGGCGGCAGTGGCAAGCGCAGCGCCAAGCGCCGCGCGGCGGGTGATGGTCATGATGAGATCTCCCGGTCTTGTCGGTTGTGTCGCAGCCTCAGTTCAGGTCGTGACGGCCAGATCCGTCTTGCGATGCGCCCAGCCCGTCACGCGGCGCTCGATGAAGGAGAAGATCAGGTAGAGCGTGACGCCGAGCCCCGCGAGGATGAACAGCCCCGCGAAGACCAGCGGCACGTTGAAGGAGGACGAGGCGATCATCATCATGTTGCCGATGCCGCGGTTGGAGGCGACCGTCTCGGCGACGACGGAGCCGACGAAGGCCAGCGTGATCGAGACCTTCAGCGAGGCGAAGAAATAGGGCATTGCCCGCGGTAGGCCGACATTCCAGAGAATGTCGAGCTTCGACGCCTTCAGCGTCTTCATCACATCCTCAAGCTCGGGTTCGACTGTCGCGATGCCGGTCGCGACATTCACCACGATCGGGAAGATGCAGATGATCATCGCGGTGAGCACCGCGGGCACGGTGCCGGCGCCGAACCACAGCACGAAGATCGGCACCACCGCGACCTTCGGGATGGAGGAGATGCCGACCAGCAGCGGATAGGCCGTCTCGAAGGCGAGCCGCGAGCTGCCGATCACCACGCCGAGCGTGACGCCGATCAGCACGCCCCAGCCGAAGCCGACCAAGGTGGTGTAGAGCGTCTGGTAGGTGTGCGGCCACAGCGCCGGCCAGCGATCCCACAGCGTCGCCAGCACCTGGCTCGGCCGCGGCAGCACGATGTCGCTGATGCCGAAGGCGATGCAGGCCAGTTCCCACAGCACGAAGACGCCGATGATCAGTGCGGTGGACGGCGCCTTGGCCCGGAGCTTTGCGAGGATGTCGTTCATGTCCTGGTCCTCACAGCGTCGCGCCGGTACGGACGCCGATGATCAGCTCCCGCAGGCGTTGGGTCAGGGCCACGAAATCGGGCGCATAGACGAGGTCCATGGTGCGCGGCCGGGCGAAATCCACCGCGCAATCCTCAAGGATGCGACCAGGGCGCGCGCTCATCACGCAGATGCGGTTCGCGAGGTAACCCGCTTCCCGCAAATCATGGGTGACGAGCAGCACGGTGGTGCGCTTCACCGCCCACAGATCCTGCATGGTCGCCCACAGCTCCTCGCGCGTGAACTGATCCAGCGCGCCGAAGGGCTCATCGAGCAGCAGCAGATCGGGTTCGTGGATCAGCGCGCGGCACAGGTTCGTGCGCTGCATCATCCCGCCCGAAAGCTGCCAGGGATATTTGTCGCCGAAGCCGCGCAGCCCGACCTGCGCCAGCAGCGCCTCCGCCCGCTCGCGGTATTCGCCGTTCTTCTTCGCGCGCCAATGCTTGCGATAGGGCTGCACGATCTTGAGCGGCAGCATGACGTTCTGCCGCACCGTCAGCCAGGGCAGCAGGGTCGGGTTCTGATAGGCCATGCCGATCCGCACCGGCGCCGCCCCGATCTCCCGCCCCGCGATGAAGACATTCCCCGCCGAGGGCGTCAGCAGCGCTGAGACCAGCTTCAGGATGGTGGATTTGCCGCAGCCCGAAGGGCCGACCAGGGCGACGAAGTCGCCCTGCTCGATGCGCAGGCTGGTCTCATCCAGCGCGCGCACGGCCTTCTCGCCCTTGCCGAACTGCACGGCGACACGCTCGAGCTCGATCAGCGGGCGCGCCAGCATCGCCGGCGGCGCGGCGGGCGACAGGATGTCCGCGGTCGCGCTCATGCCGCATCCTTCCCGCGGCGCGGCGCCAGCACATTGATCGCGAGTTCAGCATTCTGCGGCTTCGCCGGCGGCATGCGCTGGATGTCGGTGACCTGCCGGCCCCAGCCCTTCGCATCGGCCACCAGCTTGCGGTCGCGCTGCACGAAGCGGCCGCGGACCAGCGTGTGCACGGGCACGCCCGTGACCTCGACACCCTCGAAGGGCGTCACCTTGCCGCGGCTGTGCAGGCGCTCCGCACGGATCACCTCGCGCCGCTTCGGGTCCACCACCGCGATGTCGGCCTGCGCGCCTGCAACGATGCGCCCCTTGGCAGGCCACAGGCCAAAGGCCCGCGCCGGGGCCTCCGCGCTCATCCGAACGTAATCCTCGATGGTGATGCGCCCGGCTGCCACCTGCGAGAGCATCAACGGCATCTGCGTCTCGACGCCCGGAAAGCCGCAATCGGCGCGCCAGATCACGTCCTGGTTCTTCTCCTCCGGCGTGTGGGGCGCGTGGTCGGTGGCGATCATGTCCACCAGACCGTTGCGAATTGCGTGCCAGATGGCCTCGCTGTCGGAGGCCTCCCGCACCGGCGGGTTCACGCGGATCACGCTGCCAAGCCGCCCATAGTCGCGGCTGTCGAGCAGCAGGTAGCAGGGGCAGGTCTCGCCGGTGATGTCCACGCCGCGGGCCTTGGCCTCCGCCAGCGGGCGCAGCTCAGCCGCCGAGGAAATGTGCAGCACATGCACCCGGGCGCCCGTCCATTCAGCAAGTGCGGCGGCGCGGCCGACGGCCTCCACCGCCACGATGGCCGGCCGCGCCTTCAGATGGTCGAGCGGATCGTTGCGCCCGGCCTCGGCCAACCGCCGCGTGCGGTTGGCCATGATCGAGAATTCCTCGGCATGCAGGCTGATGCGCAGCCCATGCTTCGCCAGGATCTCGAAACCTTCCAGCATCGCGCCGGTGGAGGGCGAGGGCAGGTTGCCGAAAGTGTTGCCCATGAAGCATTTGAAGGCGTTGGCGCCCGCCGCGACGAGGCCTTCCAGTTCCTCCAGATTATCCTCGGCCAGGAGCCCGTAGAGGCCGAAATCCACATAGGATTTCTTCGCCGCCTCCTGCTTCGCGCGCAATTCCGCGGCGCTGCGGGTCGGCGGGTCGGTGTTCGGCATCTCAAACACCGTCGTCGTGCCGCCCATGGCGGCAGCGGCGGAGCCGGTCTCCCAATCCTCCTTATGAGTGTAGCCGGGCTCGCGGAAATGCACATGCACGTCGATCGCGCCGGGCAGCACCCATTGGCCGGTCACATCCAGGCTCTCGCGCGCGGGCGGCATGGTGCCCGGCGCGCCGACGGCCGCGATCAGCCCGTCCTTGATGGCGACATCCGCCGCGAAGCTTGCATTGCCGCTCACGACAGTGCCGCCGCGCAGCACCAGATCGGCGGTGAAATCCTGCATCTCGTTTGTCCTTGTCACAGCATCGCCCAGCCGCCATCCACGGGCAGGTCCACGCCGGTGATCTGGCGCGCCGCGTCGGAGGCGAGGAACAGGCAGGCATTGGCCACGTCGCGATCGGTGGAAACGCGCTTCAGCGCGTAATCCTCCGCATGGCGGCGCGCGGCTTCGTCTTCGGAGATGCCAAGGCGCGCGGCCATCTCGCGGCAGACCTTCTCGCGGAAGCGGGGACCGTCCACCATGCCGGGCGCGACGTTGTTCACCGCGATGCCGTACTGGCCAACTTCCAGCGCGAAGCTTTTCGTGATGCCGCGCAGGCCCCATTTGCTGGCGGAATAGGCGAGCCGCCCGGCGCGGCCGCGCATGCCGAAGGTGCCGCCGACATTGACGATGCGGCCCTCCCGCTGCGCCTGCATCGCCGGCAGCACGGCGCGGATGGTGTTGAAACAGCCGCGCATATTGAGGTCGATGATCTCATCGAACTCGTCTTCCGTGGTCTGCAGGCCGGTCTTGCCGATCGGCCCCGATCCACCCGCGACATTCACCAGGATGTCGATCCGCCCGAAGGCCGCGAGCGCGGCCTCGGCGGCCGCCTCGCAATCCGCCCCGCGCGTGACGTCCACGCGGCTGACGATCACCTCCGCACCCATCGCGCGCGCTTCCGCCGCGACGGGCCCGATCGCCTCCACATCGCGGCCCCAGAGCACAAGCCGGCAGCCTTCCTCCGCGAAAGCCAGCGTGACGGCCGCACCCATCCCCTTGGCCGGGCCCGTGATGGCCGCGACCTTGCCCTTCAGCTGCAAATCCATGGGATCAGGCACCCACCCGCGTGATGCGTTCGGACAGCGGGGGCAGGAAGCGGCGGTCGAAGACCTCCGCCATCGCCGGCATGCGGGGCAGGTTCTGCGCCTGGGCCAGGATCTCGATCCCCCGCGTGAAGCGCTCATCCACCACATCGCCGAGGCCGATGCGGCCGATCTCGGGGTGGTTCATCTCGTCGCGCACCGTCGCGTCCAGCCGCGCGCGCTCCACCTGCACGTTGATCAGCGGCTCACGCCGCGCCACGGCGGCCACCGCCGCATCGGGCTCACGCAGCATGTCGGCGACGCCGCGGTTGATCGCCCGCAGCAGCCCCGCGACCGCAGCCGGATTGTCGCGCGCCAGCTGGCGGCTGACGACGATGGCGTTGGAATAGAGATCCATGCCGTAATCGCCATAGAGGATCCAGCGATAGGCGGTGTCGGCATTGGTGCCGATCAGCTGCGCGCTGAAGCGGATGGTGTTCACGAAGCCGAAGACGCCATCCACCTGGCCGCGGTTCAGCATCTGCTCGCGCAGCTGCGCGTTCATGTTGGTGATGTTGACGCGCGAGGCATCGATGCCGGCCAGCCGCGCGAAGGCGGGGAAGAGGCGCAGCGCGCCGTCATTGGCCGGGCCGCCGATGGTCCGCCCTTCCAGGTCGCGCGGCGTGCGGATCGGGCTGTCGGCGCGGACCGCGATGCAGAAAGGCGGGCGGTTGAACAGCATCATCACGCCGAGCGGCGCTTCCGCAGGGCGCTGCGCAGAGAGCGCGATGGCGGCGTTGATGTCCCCGAAGCCCACATCATAGGCGCCGGTCGCCACCTTGGTGACGGAGGCGGCCGAGCCCTCACCCTGGTCGATCGTCACGTCGATCCCGGCGGCGCGGAAATAGCCCCGGTCCTCGGCCAGCAGGAACATCCCCTGCGGGCCCTGCCAGCGCCAGTTCAGCACCAGTTTGAGACGCGTGCGCGACTGGGCCAGGGCCGGCGAGGCCAGCGTGGCGGCGGCAGAAGCCAGGAAAAGGCGGCGATGCATGGGAGACCCCCTGCGTTTGCGGGTGGGCCGTGCGAACTGGCGTAGCGTAACTCCCGCGCCCCCTTTGCGCCGCCGGAGCGTTCACGGGAAGCAGTTTTTTCGTGCCGCTGCGTTGCCAAAAAGGCTACGGTCCGCCCGCCATGCGCCATCTCCGCCCCCTCCGCTACGTCCATGAGGTCGCCCGCCTCGGCTCCATCCGCAGGGCGGCGGAGCAGCTGAACATCACCGCCTCCGCCGTGAACCGCCGCATCGCGGACCTTGAGGAGGAGCTCGGGACCAAGCTGTTCGACCGGCTGCCGCGGGGCATGCGCCCGACCGCGGCCGGAGAGCTGCTGCTGCGCCATATCCGCGCGCAGGATGCCGACCTCGAGCTGGTCCGCTCCCAGATCGAGGAGCTGCGCGGGCTGCGCCGCGGCACGGTGCGGCTGGCCTGCAGCCAGGCGCTGGCGCATCGCTTCGTCGGGCAGGCCGTCGCGTCCTTCCGCAAGCGCGCCCCGCAGGTGCGCTTCCAGATCACCGTCTGCGACCATGCCAAGGCGCTGGCCATGCTCGCGGCTTACGAGGTGGAGCTGATCCTGGTGGTCGGCCCCCCGCGCTCGGCCGACCTGCTGGTGATCGAGACGACCGAGCAGCGCCTGGTCGCCGTCATGCCTGAGGGCCACAGGCTGGCGGCCCGCCAGGTGATCCGGCTGCAGGACCTGGCGAGCGAGCGGCTGGTGCTGCCCGACCGGTCGCTGGCCGGGCGGCGGATGCTGGACGCGGCGCTGCAGCGGCGCCGGCAGGACGCGGCACCGGTGATCGAGTGCAACTCCTTCGACCTGCTCGGCCAGGTGCTGCAGCAGGAGGATGCGCTCTCGGTGCAATTCGCCCTCGGCGCCCCGCCGCTGGACGGTCCCGCACAGGCCGGGCTGGTCGCCCGCTCGCTCGACCCGCGGGAGGTGCCGCCGGCGAGCTTCGTGCTGGGGCAGTTGCGCGACCGTGTGCTGCCCGTGGCGGCCGCGCGTTTCGCGGAAGCGGTGGCCGCGTCGCTCCGTGCGCTCAGCGACCCCGCCGGGGCGCGGGCGGGGTAGGTAGGCTCAGATGCGCTTGGCAGCGACGACCGCCGCCGAGCTGCCGCTGCCGACGATCCAGCCCCAGGCGCGCAGCAGCCAGCCCGTGCCGCCGCCATGCAGCTCCCGCGCTTCGTCGCGGTGGTGGATCTCTTCTTCCTGGCAATGGGCCAGCAAGGCGCGGATCTCCGGGTGGATGCCCTCCGCATCCAGGCGGTCCAGCTGCTGCTGGTAGTGGTGGTCCACGAAGCTCTCGACCGCGTCGATCGTCACATGCACCGCGCGCGGCCCGAACAGCGCCGGCAGCGCGCCGGTGAGGAACCCCGCCACCTTCCAGATCGGCAGCAGGCGCGAGCGCTGGTGCGGCGGCAGCAGCTGTTCCAGCAGATCCAGATGCCCCTGCTCTGTCGCCCCATGCCGCGCGGCGAAGTCGCGCAATTCGGGATCGCGGGTGAAGGCCAGGATGCCGCGATAGATCATCACCGCCCCCGTCTCCCCGGCATGGTCGGAGCGCAGCTCCTGCACCAGCCATTGCGGGATCGGCGGCAGGCTGGCGAGGGCGGGCACGGGGATCGGCAGCGGCTTCATGTCATGCGTCATGGCAGGCGCGATGTGGCGTCGCGGACCGAACGCGCAAGCACCACGCCGCTGGTCAGCGCTGCATCTGCACCACGCCATGCTGCTCGCGCACGGCGTGGAACTTCAACTTCGGAAAGTCTTCTTCCGCGCGCTTGCGGCGCCAGTCGGAGCCAAACAGCGCGACATATTCGCCGTCATGATCCTCGGCCGTGTCGCTGCGGCTGGTGGTGGCCCAGCGCTCGATCTCCGCGCGCTCGCCGCTCATCCAGCGCAGCACCTGCCAGCGGGTCGCATCGAAGCCGGCGGGCACGCCGTATTCCACCTTCAGCCTCGATTGCAGCACATCCAGCTGCAACTGCCCGACCACGCCGACGATCGGCGGCGAGCCATCGAGGGGACGGAAGATCTGCACCACGCCTTCCTCGGCGAGTTGATCCAGCGCCGTGCGCAGCTTCTTCGCCAGCATCGGGTCTTCCAGGCGAACATGCCGGAGAATTTCGGGCGCGAAGGATGGCACGCCCCGGAAGTTGACCTCCTCGCCCTCGGTCAGCGTGTCGCCGATGCGGAGCGTCCCGTGATTGGCGATGCCGACGACGTCGCCCGGCCAGGCTTCCTCCGCCACCTGGCGTTCCTTGGCGAAGAAGAACAGCGGCGCATTGACCGGCACCTGCTTGCCGGTGCGCACCTGGCGCAGCCGCATCCCCTTGGTCAGCCGCCCGCTGCACAGCCGCACGAAGGCCACGCGGTCGCGGTGGTTCGGGTCCATATTCGCCTGAACCTTGAAGACGAAGCCCGTCAGCCGTGCTTCCTCCGGCTCGATCGGCCGCGGATCGGCCGCGCGCGCGCCGGGCGGCGGGGCAAAGCGCGACAGCCCTTCCAGCAGATGCCCCACGCCGAAATCGCGCAGCGCCGAGCCGAAGAAGACCGGCGTCAGCGTGCCCTGGCGGAAAGCGTCGAGGTCGAAGGGCTTGAGGCCCGCCTCGGCCAGCAGCACCTCTTCTTCCAGCGCCGTTGCGCGTTCGGCGCCGACCAGGCCGGCGATCTGCGGGTCGTCATAGCCGGAGACAGGGATGCCTTCGTCTTCCGTCGCATCCACCGGCATCAGGCGCTTGGCCAGGATGTCGTAGGTGCCCCAGAATTCGCTGGCGCGGCCGACCGGCCAGGCGACGGGTGCTGCGTCCAGCGCCAGCGTCTTTTCGATCTCGTCGATCAGCTCGAAGGGATCGCGCGCCTCGCGGTCCATCTTGTTGACGAAGGTGACGATCGGGATGTCGCGCAGGCGGCACACCTCGAACAGTTTGCGGGTCTGGCTCTCGATGCCCTTGGCGGCATCCAGCACCATCACCGCGGCGTCCACCGCCGTCAGCGTCCGGTAGGTGTCTTCGGAGAAATCCTCGTGGCCCGGCGTGTCGAGCAGGTTGAAGACGACGCCCGCGCGTTCGAAGGTCATGACGGAGGTCGCGACCGAGATGCCGCGATCCTGCTCGATCTTCATCCAGTCCGACCGCGTGCGCCGCGCATTGCCCTTGGCGCGCACGGCGCCGGCCAGCTGGATGGCGCCGCCCTTCAGCAGCAGCTTTTCCGTCAGCGTGGTCTTGCCCGCATCGGGGTGCGCGATGATCGCAAAGGTCCGGCGCCGCGCGGCTTCCCGCGCGACGCTTTCAATGGCCGTGGTGTCGCTCATGGCGGGGGATATAGCCCTTTGCAGCGCGCGGTATCAGCCCCGCCCGCGTTCCAATAAGCGGACCAGCCCATGCACCCCGCGCATCACGGGGGAGGGGTGGTCCAGGCGCTCCGCCATCTCCACCAGCGCGCCCAGCACGGGGCCGAGTTCCAGCCGCCGCCCGGCCTCAAGGTCCTGCAGCATCGAGGTACGGAAGGCGCCGATCCGCCGCGTCACCTCCATCCGCGCCGGGATGGAACCGAGCGGCGCGAGGCCGATCCGCTGCCCGAGCCCGTCCATCTCCGCCATCATCGCTTCAGCCAGGCCCCGGACGCCGGGCTCGTCCAGCATGTCGGACAGCGTCGCGCGGCAGAGCGCGCTCAAGGGGTTCATGTTCGAATTGCCCCAGAGCTTGCGCCAGATCTCGTCCCGGATGGCGGCGGACGCCTCGGCCGGGACGCCGCCGGCGCGCAGCCGGCCGACGACATCGGCCAGCAGCCCCGGATTGGCGCCCGCAACATCGCCCACGGGCAGCCTGTCGGCCTTCACCAGCCGGATCGTGCCGGGCGCCTCCACCATGGCCGCGGCATGCACCACTGCCGCCAGCACGCGCCCGGGCGGCAGCAGCGCGGCCAGCGCCCCGCCCGGGTCCACGCTCTCGAGCGTGCTGCCGGCCAGCCCGCCGCCGAAGCCCCGCAGGAAGAACCAGGGCACCCCGTTTTGCGCCGAGAGCACCAGCGTGCCCGGCGCCAGCAGCGCCCGGACCAGCGGCAGCGCCCCCGGCAGGTCGTGCCCCTTCAGCCCCAGCAACAGCAGATCCGCCGGCGGCAGCGCTGCCGGATTGTCGGAGGCCAGGACGGGGAACGCCCGCTCCTCGGCGCCCTGGCGCAGCACCAGGCCGCGCTCGCGCAGCGCCGCCAGGCTGGCGCCGCGCGCCAGCACGCTCACCTCCGCCCCGCCGGCGGCGAACCCCGCCGCCAGCCAGCCGCCGATCGCCCCAGCGCCAAGAACTGTCACCCGCATGACGAAACCCTCTGCCCGAAGGGCGCGGCAGCGGCAATGATCGGCTGGATCGTCCCGGAGGCCCCGCCATGACCCCCCGCCGCGCCCTGCTGGCCCTGCCCCTGCTGGCCGCGCTGCCAGCCCAGGCCCAAGCCCCCTCCCCGCAGCGCCCGGTGCGGCTGGTCGTCCCCTTCCCGCCCGGCGGCACAACCGATGTGCTCGCCCGCGCGCTGGCGGCCAAATGGCAGGAGGCCTGGGGCCAGCCGGTCGCGGTGGACAACCGCGCCGGCGGCGGTGGCGTGGCGGGGACCGAGGCGGTCTTCCGCGCCCCCGCCGACGGCCACACGCTCGTGCTGGGCAACAACCAGACCCATGCGATGAACGGCGCGCTGGTGCCGGGCCTGCCCTATGACGTGGCCGGCTTCGCCGCCGCGACCCTGGTGGCCCGCGCCCCCCATGCGCTGGTGGTGCCCGCCGCCTCCCCAGCCCGGACGCTGGCGGAGCTGATCGAGATCGGCCGCCGGCCCGGGCGGGGCCTGTCCTACGCCTCCTCCTCGGCGGGCTCCGCCTCGCATCTGCTGGGGGACACCTTCGTCCGCCGCAACGGGCTGAACGCGACCCACATCCCCTATCGCGGCGCGGCGCCGGCCGCGCAGGACCTGGTGGCGGGGGTGGTGGATTTCTCGATCGCCACCTGGGCGGGCGTCTCGGGCCTCGCCGCCGATGGGCGGCTCCGCGTGCTGGCCATGGGCGGCGCCACGCGCCTGCCCGAGCTGCCCGAGGTGCCCACCTTCCGCGAACTCGGCCAGGACGATGCCGGGGCGGATGCCTGGTTCGGCCTGTTTGCGCCCCCCGGCACACCGGCGCCGGCCCTGGCCGCGGTGCATGCGGCCACCGTCGCGGCGCTCGCGGACGCCACGCTCCGCACCCGGCTGGAGGCCGCCGGCTTCCGGCTGGAGACCATGGCCCCCGCCCCCTTCGCCGCCTTCTACCAGGCCGAGGTCACGCGCTGGGACACCATGGTCCGCGCCGCCGGGGTGACCATCACGAACTGATGAGAGGGGAGGGATGCGCCCCGGGCGGGGCACAACCCCTTGGCCTCCGGCGGCTCTAGGGGTACATGGCACCCATGCAGACTAAGAAGCTTTTCGACTTCAACGAGCGCAAGAACGCCGCCGAGGAGGCCCGCAAGGCCGCCGCCGAGAAATTCGCCTCGATGAAGGCGCGCCTCGACGACCCCGAGGTGCAGAAGCGCATGGCCGAACAGAAGGCGATCGCCGACGCCCGCGCCGCGCGCGAGGCCGAGAAGCGCGCGGCCAAGCTCGCCCAGAAGCAGGCCGAGGAAGCCGCCCGCCTGGCCGCCAAGCGCGAAGCCGAGCGCAAGGCCCAGGAGGAGCTGGCGATCCGCCGCGCCGCCGAGATCGAGGCCGCCAACGCGGCCGCGCGCCGCGCCGCCGACCAGCGCAACCGCGCCGTGACGCTCGCCGCCGCGCACAAGGCGATGCAGGACGCCCGCAAGGCGCGCCAGCGTTGATGCCCGCCCCGGTCCAGCGACCGGGGGGCAGCCTAACCGAACAGACCGTCCGCGGGGCCGTCCTCTAGCAGGGCGGCGATCGCGTGGTTGACCCCCGAAGCGCCAAGGCTCGGGCCGGCGAAACGCCGAAACTTCGCGACCGCCTCCTCCACGCCCATCGGCCGGTCCGGATCGCCGGTGACGCCGGCAATCGTCGCGCTCTCCCCATCCACGGTCAGCGTCGCGCCCCGGCGGCCAGCGGCGGTCAGCGCCGCATCCTCCACCAACTCCACCCGCGCCTCGATCGCGCGCAGGCGCGGATCGGCGAGCGCGGCTTCGGTGTAGGCGCCGGGGCCGAGATCGCCCTGGACCAGCGCTGCCGCCACCGCCCAGCTGAGGCTGAACTGCGCCGCGATCGCCGCACGCGGCGCGCGGTTGCCGGCGTATCGCAGCGCCTCGGCATAGGTCGCGAGCACAATGCGCCGCGGCTCGGGCGCGACGCGCCCACGCAACGCCAGCGCGGCGGCGGCGGCGTAATGAGCGTGGCGCACGCCGGCGAAGGGCTTGAGATAGGCCTCCCCCAGCAGCCACGCGCCGGGCGGCGCCGTCACGGCGGGAGAGGTCAGGCCAAGTGCGAGGCCACGCGCCTCCGCAAATCCGCCCTCCGGCGCATCCATCCCGGCTGCCGCCGCCGCCGCCGCCAGGCTGCCGAGCAGCGCGGCATGCGCGGGATAGCTGTTCCGCCCGTCCATCCCCGCCGCGATTGGCGCGTAGAGCGCGAAGGGGATCTGGCAGGCCACGAGGCGCATCGCGCGCGCGATGCCCGCCGCATCCAGCCCCGCCAGTCGCGCAGCGGTCGCAGCCGCCCCCAGCGCGTGCCAGGACCCGTCCACATGCATCCCCGGCCGGAGGCGCCAGGCCTCACCAGCCCGCGCGGCAATCTCGTAGCCCAGCGCGAAACCGGCCAGCGCGTCACGCGGGGCCATCCCGCGCGCCCGCGCCACCAGCGCAAGCGGCGCGACCGGCAGGGCCGGCCGGCCATGCGCGCGGGCCAGCCCCTCATTCGCCTCGTCCCAGCAAGTGGCGGCCGCCAGCACCGCCGCGGCGGCACCGGGCGCGAGCCGCGCCCCGGCCAAGGCGACATCGCCCGGGAAACCCTGTTCCAGCGCGCGCGCGAAGGCCGCGACGCGCGGATGGCGCAGCCCGGCCAGCGCGCAGCCCAAGCTGTCCAGCAGCAGCAACCGTGCCTTGGCCGCGGCCGGCCCTTCGGGCGGGCCGTCCAGCGCGAAGGCGATGATGTCGTCGGCGATCACTCGGCCCGCGCGCCGGACCGCCGCACCGCCTCGCCCCAGGCCTGGCGCTCGCGCGCCATCATCGGCACCAGCGCGGCGCGGCCCTGCGGCATCGCATCCGCCTCCCGCTGCGCCAGCACGGCGGCCCAGGCGGGGCTTTCCAGCACGGCGCGGAAAGCGGCTTCGAGCCCGGCCAGCACCGGCTCGGGCAGCGCGGATTGCGCGAAGACGCCGTACCAGGGGCTGGCGTCGAAGCCCGGCAGCGTCTCGGCGATGGCCGGCACCTCCGGCATGGCGCGGAAACGCTGCGCGCTGGTCACGCCGATGGCGCGCAGCGAACCCCCGCGCACCTGCGGGGCGGAGGTGGCGAGCCCGTCGAAGGCCACGGGGATGGTGCCGGCGACCATGTCGGTCAGCAGCGGCGCGCTGCCGCGATAGGGCACATGCGTCATCTCGACGCCCGCCGCGGCGCGGAACAGCTCCATCGAAAGATGCGTGAAGCTGCCGACGCCATTCGAGCCATAGGGCATGCCGCCCGGCGTCGCGCGGATACGCTCCAGCAGCTGTGCGACGGTGGTGACATCGGGCAGCGCCCGCGGCGAGACCACCAGCAGGTTCGGCTGCTGCGCCAGCATCGCGATGGGTGTGAACTCGGTGTCGGGATCATAAGCGAGGCGCGGATAGAGCACCTTGTTGATGGCGATGATGCCCTGGGTCGCGACCAGCAGCGTGTGGCCATCGGGGGTGGCGCGCGCGACGGCCTCGGCCGCCAGATTGCCGCCGGCGCCGGCGCGGTTCTCGACCACCACGGGCTGGCCGATGCGCGCCTGCAGCTGTTCGGCGGCGGCGCGCGCGAGGATGTCGGTCAGCCCACCTGGCGCGAAGGGCAGGACCAGGCGCAGCGGGCGGGTCGGCGCCCAGCCTTGCGCAAAGGCGCCGCGCGGCAGCAGCGCCGGCGCCGCGAGAAGCCCGAGCAGCGCACGGCGCGCGATGGGTGCGGTGCGAAGATGATGCGGCATCGGGGCCTCCTGGCGATTCAATTGCCCCAGGGTGCGCGGCGTTGCGGCATCTGTCAGCCCCCAGGGGTCCTGCCGCGGCTTTGCCGCGGCAGGCGGCGCCGACCCGACCGGGTCAGCGCCCATCCGGGGTCCCCATGACGTTGCTGCGCAACGCCATGGGGATGGGATCAGCGACCCTTGAACTGCGGCGGGCGCTTTTCCATGAAGGCGCGGCGGCCCTCGATGTAGTCCTCGCTGGCGAAGCAGCCCTTCACCAGCCGATCGCACATCTCCTCATTCGCAGCGCCGCGGTCCTTCAGCGCCTCATGGATGATCGCCTTGCTGCTCATCACCGTCAGCGGCGCATTGCCCGCGATGGTCTTCGCATAATCCACCACGAAGGCCTCAAGCTGGTCGTTCGGCACGACGCGGTTGGTCAGGCCCATGATGCGGGCTTCTTCCGTGGACCAGCGCTTGGCGGTGAAGAAGATCTCCTTCGCGAAGGACGGGCCGACCAGATCCACCAGCCGCCGCAGGCCCGACAGCGGGTAGCCGAGGCCGAGCTTCGCCGCAGGCACGCCGAAGCTCGCGGTCTCGCCGCAGATGCGGATGTCGCAGCAGACCGCGAGCGCCGTGCCGCCGCCGATGCAATGGCCCTGGATCATCGCGATGGTCGGCTTCGGGCAATTCGCCAGCAGGTCGTACACCTTCGCGGTCTGCGCCTGATAGGCATTCACCGCCGCCTCGGTGCTGCGCTCGCTCTCGAACTTCGAGATGTCGGCACCGGAGACGAAGGCCTTGCCGCCCGCGCCGGTGATCACGACGACGCGGACCTCGGGGTCGGCCGTGAAGTCGGTCAGGATGCGCTCGGCCGCTTCCCACATCTCCATCGAGACGGCGTTGTGCCGCTCGGGGTTGTTGAAGGTCATCCAGCCGATGCCGTCGGCCTTGCGGCCGAGCATCTTCTCCGACCCGGTGATCATCATGCCGTCCATGGACGTTTCCTCTCGGCACATGCCGTTCTGCTCCCTCTCCCGCCTGCGGGAGAGGGTTGGGGTGAGGGTGCGGTTACGCGCAGCCCTCAGATCACCTGCCGCGCGCGCAAATCGTCGATCGTGGCCTTGTCGAGGCCGGCTTCGGCCAGGATGTCGTCCGTGTGCTGCCCAAGCTCCGGCGGGTGCGCGACGATCTTCGACGGCGTGCGCGAGAGCTTGATCGGCTGGCTGACATAGGCGACCTCGCGGCCGGCGCTGCCTTCGGATGTCTGCGCCAGGCCAAGATGCTGCACCTGCGGGTCGGCGAACATCTCATCCACCTTGTAGATCGGGCCGCAGGGCACGCCGCCCTCGTTCAGCGCCGCCACCCAATGCGCGGTGGTGTTGGTGCGCGTCGTCTTCTCAAGCTCGGCATTCAGCTCGTCGCGGTGCTGGCTGCGGCCACCGGCGGTCTTGTAGCGCTCATCCGCCAGCAAATCGTCACGGCCGAGCGCGCGCGCGCAGCGTTCCCAGATCTTGTTCCCCGACGCAGCGATGTTCATGTAGCCGTCCGAGGTGGTGAAGACGCCGGTCGGGATGGAGGTCGGGTGGTTGTTGCCCGCCTGCTTCGGCACCTGGCCTTCCATCAGCCAGCGGCTGGCCTGGAAGTCCAGCATGAAGACCTGCGCCTGAAGCAGCGAGGTCTGCACCCACTGGCCCTTGCCCGACACTTCGCGTTCCAGCAGCGCCACCAGGATGCCTTGGGCGGCGAAGATGCCGGCCGTGAGATCGGCGATCGGGATGCCGACGCGCACGGGGCCCTGGCCCGGCAGGCCGGTGATGGACATCAGCCCGCCCATGCCCTGCGCGATCTGGTCGAAGCCCGGGCGCGTCGCATAGGGCCCGTCCTGGCCGAAGCCGGAGATCGAGGCATAGACGATGCGCGGATTCACCTTCGCCATCGACTCGTAGTCGATGCCGAGCCGCTGCTTCACGTCGGGGCGGAAATTCTCGACGATGACGTCGGCGCTCTCCGCCAGCTTCTTGAACAGCGCGACGCCTTCGGGCGACTTCAGGTTCAGCGTCATGCCCCGCTTGTTGCGGTGCAGGTTCTGGAAGTCGGAGCCCTGGCGCGGCCCACCCATCGGGTCGCCTTCATCCAGCGCGGGCGGCATCTCGATCTTGATAACCTGTGCGCCCCAATCGGCCAGCTGGCGCACGCAGGTGGGGCCGGAGCGCACGCGCGTCAGGTCCAGCACCTTGAAGCGCGACAGCGCGGTCGAGGCCAGCTGGGGCTGCGGCATGTGACCTTCGGGCATAGGCGGTTCCTCCTGCGGGCGGCTTGATTAGCACCGGTGCCAGCCGCCGCAAACTGTTGACAGGTGACAGTCGCTGGAAGCAGTTTCGCGCCCATGGGGGAAACAGGCAAGCGCGCCCGGAACGGGACCGCCCGCGGCACGACGGTGCCGGCGGCCGAGCCGCTGCCGCGCGAGACCGCCCCCTCCCCGCTCGACATCGTCCGCACCCGCTCCCTCTCCTCCCTCGTCGCGCAGGAGATCGAGCGGCTGATCCTGGCCGGCAGCCTCGCCGCCGGGGAACGGCTCAACGAAGCCGCGCTTGCCACCCGCCTCGGCGTCTCCCGCGGGCCGGTGCGCGAAGCGGTGCGGGGCCTTGAGCGCAGCGGCCTTGTCGTCGCGGTGCGCAACCAGGGCAGCTATGTCCGCCAGGTCAGCGCCGAAGAAGCGCTTGAGATCTACGACATCCGCGCTGCCATCACGGGGCTCGCCTGCGCACGCCTGGCAGAGACGGGCACGGCCGCGCAGCTCGCCGCGCTGCGCGCGTTGGTGAAGCGGATGGAAGCCGCCTGGCGCGCCGATGAGGCCGCTTCCTACTACGCCGCCAATCTCGACTTCCACGCAGCCCTGCTGGAATTCGGCGGCGGCCCGCGCGCGCGGCGCCTCTATGCCGAGCTCGGCAACGAGTTGCACCTCTATCGCCGCCGCGCCCTGGTCCAGCCCGAGAATATGCGCGAGAGCAACGCCGAACACGCGGCGATCCTGCGCGCCATCGCCGCACGCGACCCCGCCACCGCCCGCGCGGCCGGCGAAGTGCATATCGCCGGCGGCAAGCGCCGCTTCCAGTCCACCGGGACCACGCCGGCCCCGTCCACATCCACCAAGACGCCGCGCACAACGGCAGCCAAGGGAGAGAATCATGACCGAGACCACAAGGATCGGCCGTCGCGGCCTGCTGGCCGGCGCCTCGGCGCTCGGCGCGGGGCTGCTCGCGCCCGCTAGCCTCCGCGCGCAGGAGGCCTTCCCCTCCCGCACCATCGAAGTCGTGACGCATGCCGGCGTCGGCGGCGGCACCGACATCACCGCGCGCATGATGATGGTCGGCGCGCCGGCTGAATTCCGCCAGGAGCTGACGGTGGTGAACCGCACCGCCGGGTCGGGCGCGCAGGCGCTGCAATACCTCGCCTCCAAGCCGGCGGATGGGCACACCATCATCCTGATGACGCAGACCCACCTGCTGACCATGCTGCGCAACCGCAACCTGCCGCAGCTGACAGACCTGATCCCGCTGGCGCGCGCGACGGATGACCCGCAGATGGTGCTGGTGCGCCGCGACAGCCCGCTGCGCACGCCCCAGGACCTGCTCACCGCCGGCCGCGCGCGCAGCTTGCGCTTCGGCGGCACGCATGTCGGCGGCGTGGACCATGTGGCGGTCTTCGCCTTCGGCCGCGCGGCGCAGCTGCAGCAGCCGACCCTGGTGCCCTTCCGCGGCGGCGGCGAGATCGTGATCAACCTCGTCGGCGGCAACATCGATGTCGGCCTGCTGAACCCGGCCGAAGCCGAGGCCCAGCTCCGCGCCGGCGAGGTCCGCCCGCTGATGGTCCTGTCGGAGGCGCGCATGCCGGGCTTCCCCAACACGCCGACCGCCAAGGAGCTTGGCATCAACGCCGTGGCTTCCACCGTGCGCGGCTTCGCCGTGCTGCGCGGCACGCCGGAAGATCGGGTCGCGCGGCTCGAACAAGGGCTGGTCCGCGCCATGTCCACGCCGATGTATCGCGGCTACCTCGAGAACACCGGCCAGAGCCTCGAGTCCGTCGTCGGCCGCGAGGCCTGGGGCCGCCAGCTCGCCGGCTTCCATGAGGAAGGCCGTGAGGCGCTGACCGCGCTCGGCCTGCTGCGATGAACGCTTCCACCGCGCCGTCGCCGCGAAGCCCCGTCAACCGCATCAGCGCGGCGCTTGTCGCGCTGGTGGCGGCGGCGGCCTTCGCCGGCACCTATCTCTTCGATCCGGTGCCGCCGGGCCTGCCGGGGCTCGGCGCGGTGGAGTTCCCGCGCCTGATCTGCCTGATCATCCTTGGCCTCGCAGCACTGCTGGCGCTGCAGGAGCCGGGGGCGCCCGATCCCGACAATGTCGCGCCGGATGGCGGGGCGGTGGCGATCTGGGCCTGCTGCCTGCTGTTCATCCCGGTCCTGGTCCTGTTCGGGATGCTCGGCGCTGGCGCGCTGTTCATGGTCGCCACGGGCTGGATCTGGGGCGAGCGGCGCATCCCGCTACTGCTGGCGGTCTCCGGCGGGCTGACGCTCGCGCTCTGGCTTGTGTTCGTGAAGGCTTTCCGGCTGACGCTGCCCGGCGGCGTGGTCTTCGGGGGTTAGGCGCGTGGAAGGTTTTCTGGGCGGTCTCGCCATCCTGGTGGACCCGTATGTGATGTTGATGGTGCTGCTGGGCACCGTGCTTGGCATCTTCGTCGGCGCCCTACCGGGTATCAGCGGCTCCACCACCATCGCGCTGATGCTGCCGATGACGATCGCGATGGGGCCGATCCCGGCGATCTGCTTCCTCGGCGCCATCTACTGCGCCGCGAATTTTGGCGGCTCCATCACGGCGATCCTGGTAAATGCGCCGGGCGATCCCTCCGCCAGCGCGACCGCGCTCGAGGGCTACAAGATGGCCGAGAAAGGCCAGGCGGGCCTCGCGCTCGGCATGTCGGCCGTCTCGTCCGCCATCGGCGGCATTGTCAGCGTCATCGTGCTGATCGTCGCCGCTCCGATGCTGGCGCGCGCGGCCTATAACTTCGGCCCGCCCGAATACTTCGCCCTCGCGCTGTTCGGGCTTTCGATGTGCGCCGCGATCGGCGGCGACAGCGCGATCAAGAACCTGATCGCCGCAGCCCTCGGCCTGCTGATCGCCACCGTCGGCATGGACCTGACCACTGGCGTCGAGCGTTATGCCTTTGGCGTCATGGAATTGTCGGATGGCATCGGCTTCGTGCCCGTGCTGATCGGCCTGTTCGCCGTGGGCGAGATGCTTGACCAGGCCGCGCGCCGCTATGGCAAGGCGCAGATCGTCTTCGCCGACGCAGCCCGCGTGCCGGGCTGGGCCGAGATGAAGAAGTGCATGCGCTCCATCTGGATCGGCAGCGGCATCGGCACCTTCATCGGCGCCCTGCCCGCATTGGGCGCCACCACCGCCGCGCTGATCGGCTACAATGAGACGCGCCGCTGGTCGAAGCACAAGGAAGAGTTCGGCAAGGGCAGCATCGAAGGCGTGGCAGGTCCGGAAGCGGCGAACAACGCCGCTGTCGGCGGATCCATGGTACCGACGCTGGCACTCGGCATCCCCGGCAGCGCCACCACGGCGATCATCCTCGCTGGCCTGATCGTGCAGGGCGTCCGGCCCGGGCCGCACCTGTTCACCGAACAGCCGACCCTGCTCTACGCCGTCTTCGCCTCCATGCTGGCCGCCAATATCTTCTACCTGGTGATGGGTCTTTCGATGGCGCGGCTGTTCGCGCGCATCAGCCTCATCCCGCCCGCCTTCCTCTGGCCCGCGGTCTTCGTGCTGTCAGTCGTCGGCGCCTATGGCCCGAACCAGTCCATGGGCGATGTCTATGTGATGCTGGCCGCTGGCGTCGTCGGCTTCCTGTTCCGCCGCGCCGGTTTCTCGCCTGCGCCGCTGATCATGGGGCTCGTGCTCGGCGGCATGGTGGAGGAAACGCTGAAGCAGTCGCTGATCATCTTCGGCGACGACGCGGGCAGCGTGCTGGCCGGATTCGCCGGCCGGCCGATCGCGCTGGTGCTGTTCGCAGTGACGGCGGCGGGGCTGCTGTGGCCGGTTGCGGCACGGCTGTTCCGCAGCCGCGCCCCTGCGCAGGCCTGATCAGACGGCGGCGATGCCCACCGTCATGCCGCCGCAGACATAGACGACCTGGCCCGTGACGAAGCCGGCCCGGTCGTCGAGGAAGAAGGCGCAGCCATGCGCCACATCCTCTGGCGTGCCGAGCCGCTTCACTGGCACGCCCTCGATGATCGCCCGCGTCTTCGGGCTGTTGTCCGGATTGGCGCGGCGGAACAGCTCGGTCGCGATCGGGCCGGGGCCGATCGCATTCACCGTGATGCCCTGGCTGGCGAGCTCCAGCGCCCAGGTGCGCGTCAACCCGATCAGGCCTGCCTTGCTGGCCGCATAGGCGCTGCGCAACTCCTTCCCCAGCGCAGCGCGGCTCGCGATATTCACGATGCGCCCAAAGCCGGCCTCCCGCATCGCCGGCAGCAGCGCCTGCGCCGCCAGGATGGCACTGCGCAGGTTCACATCCATCACCGCCACCAGATCCTCGACGCTCGTCTCCTCGAGCGGCGCGGGCCGGACGATGCCGACATTGTTGACCAGCCGCGTCGGCGCATAGGCCACCGCCACCTGCGCCAGCACAGCGCGCGTCGTGGCAAGGTCCGCGAAGTCGCAGGGCACGAACACCTCGCTCGGCAGCGCGTCCTGCGGGGGGCGCAGGTCGAGCACGATGGGACGCCAGCCCGCTTCCGCCGCGCGCCGCACGATGGCGCGACCGATGCCGCCCGAGCCGCCCGTCACCACGATCGCCGTCACGCACCCAACTCCTTCCGGCCAGTCGCCACACCGATCCGGCATGGTGGAACGGCCCGCCGCGTGTCGCAATGCAGCCAGCCGCGCGACACCGGGCAGGCTGTGCGGGTTGCGCGCGGCAGGGCGTTGCCGATATCCAGATGCAGCGCCGCCTTGGGGAGGAGACGGGATGAAGGACGCCCTGCTGGCCCTCGACCAGGGCACGACCTCGACGCGCGCCATCCTGCATGACGCGGCGCTGGTGCCGCGCGCGACCGCGCAGCTTCCGCTGCCGCAGCACTACCCCTCCCCGGGATGGGTCGAGCACGAGCCCGAGGATATCTGGTCCGCGACCGTCTCGGTGCTGAAGGACGCGCTGGCGCAAGGCGGCACCGCAGCCGCCGAGGTCGCCGGCATCGGCATCACCAATCAGCGCGAGACAACGCTGCTGTGGGACCGCGCCACGGGGCGCGCGCTGCATCGCGCCATCGTCTGGCAGGATAGGCGCACCGCCGCGCAATGCGCGCGGCTGGCCGCAGACGGCGCGGCAGCGGCGATCTCCGCCAAGACCGGGCTGCTCTGCGACCCCTATTTCTCCGCCACCAAGCTCGCCTGGCTGCTGGAGACGATCCCCGGCGCGCGGGAGGCCGCTGCGCGCGGCACGCTGGCCTTCGGCACGGTGGATAGTTTCCTGCTGTGGCGCCTGACGGGCGGTCGCGTGCACGCGACCGATGCCACGAATGCCTGCCGCACCATGCTCTACGACATCCGCCGCGGCGATTGGGACGACGATCTGCTGCGCCTGTTCGGCATCCCGCGCGCCGTACTGCCCGAAATCCGCGACTGCGCGGCGGAATTCGGTACCACCGATCCCGCGCTGCTCGGCGCCGCGGTGCCGATCCGCGGCATTGCCGGCGACCAGCATGCTGCGACGCTCGGCCAGGCCTGCTTCGCGCCAGGCATGGTCAAGGCCACCTATGGCACCGGCTGCTTCGCGCTGCTGAACACCGGCGACGCGCCGGTCACCTCCAACAACCGGCTGCTGACGACGCTCGCCTGGCAGCTCGGCGGAACGCGGACCTATGCGCTGGAAGGCGCGATCTTCGTCGCCGGCGCCGCGGTGCAATGGCTGCGTGACGGGCTGAAGCTCTTCGCCGATGCGGCCGAGAGCGGCGCGCTGGCGCAGCAGGCCGATCCGGCCCAGCGCGTGGTGTTCGTGCCGGCCTTTGTCGGCCTCGGCGCGCCGTACTGGGATGCGGAGGCGCGCGGCGCCATCCTCGGCCTCACGCGCGGCACCGGCCCGGCGGAGATCGCGCGTGCGGCGTTGGAATCCGTGGCCTTCCAGACCCGCGACCTGATCGAGGCGATGGAAGCCGATTGGGCCGCGGCCGGTGGCGGGCGCGTGCTGCGCGTGGATGGCGGCATGGTCGCTTCCGACTGGACGATGCAGTTCCTGTCCGACCTGCTCGGAGCGCCGGTGGACCGGCCCGAGGTGCGGGAGACGACGGCGCTTGGTGCGGCCTATCTCGCCGGGCTCCAGGCCGGGCTGCTGCCGGCGCCCGGCCCGGCGGCGGCGCATTGGCGGCTGGAACGCCGCTTCACGCCGCACATGGCGCGCGAGGAGGCCGATGCGCGCTACGATGTCTGGAAGGATGCGGTGAGGCGGGTGCTGACGCGATGATCTACGAAACCCTTGGCGTCACGCCGATCATCAACGCGGCGGGCACCAACACGCGGCTCTCCGGCGGCATGATGCACCCGGAGGTCACAGCCGCGATGGCCGAGGCCGCCACCGCCTGCGTTGAGATGCACGACCTCCAGGCCGCAGCGAGCCGCGCGATCACGGAGGCCACCGGCGCGGAGGCCGGCATCGTCACCGCCGGCGCTTCCGCCGCGCTGATGCTCGGCGCCGCCGCCTGCCTTGCGGGGCTTGATGTCGCGGCGATGGATGCGCTGCCGCAGGCCGGGCCGCGCGACGAATTCATCATCGCGCGCAGCCAGCGCAACATGTACGACCGCGCGCTGCGCGTGGCCGGCGCGCGCCTCATCGAGATCGGCATTCCCGACCGTTTCAGCGGTGCGGGCGTGCGCGATGCCTCCGCCGCCGAGATCGCCGCCGCGATCGGCCCGCGCACCGCCGGCGTGCTCTGGGTGGCGCAGCCCTGGTCCGAGCCCGCATTGCCCGATCTGGCGCGCGTCGCGCATGAAGCCGGCGTGCCGGTGCTGGTGGACGCCGCGGCGCAGCTGCCGCCGGCCGCCAATCTCCGCCGCTTCTTCGAAGACGGCGCGGACCTCGTCTGCTTCTCTGGCGGCAAGGCGATCGGCGGGCCGCAGGCGAGCGGCATGCTCGCGGGCCGGCGGGACCTCGTGGCCTCTGCCCTGCTGCAGATGCTCGACCTCGACCTGCCGGAGGGGCAGTTCCGCCTGCCGGCGGAGTTCGGCGGCAACGCCACGCCGGCGCGCCTGCCCCAGCACGGCATCGGGCGGTCCTGCAAGACGGGGAAGGAGGAGATCGTCGGCCTGCTCGTCGCACTCCGCCGCTTCGCCGCGGAGGATGACGCAACCCGCAGCGCGCGGCTGCGCGCCCGCCTGCAGATGGTGCGCGACGCCGCCGGCATCGGCGAGATCACGGATGGCGCCGTGCCGCTGCTGCTGATCCGCTGCGCGGACACCGCCGCCGCGCGCCAGGCGGAAGCCCGGCTGCGCACGCGGCGCGTCCATGTCGGACAGGGACGCCTCAGGGACGGCGTGCTGGTGGTGAACCCGCTGGCACTGGCCGAACGCGACCTCGCCCCGCTCGGCGCCGCGCTGCGGGATGTGCTGGGCGGCTAATCGAGTAGCTTCATCTGGAGAAGTTCCTCGGCCACCTGCACCGCGTTCAGCGCCGCGCCCTTGCGCAGCGTGTCGGTGGCGCACCAGAAGGCGAGGCCGTTCGGCACCGTCGCATCGCGCCGCAGGCGGCTGACATAGACCATGTCCTCGCCGGCGATTTCGGCGGGCGTTACATAGCCAGCCTCCTCCCGCCGGTCGAGCAGCGTGATACCCGGCGCCTCGCGCAGCGCGGCCCAGGCGGCCTTCTCGGTCACCGGGCGCTCGAACTCCACCACCACCGTCGCGCTATCGCCGATGAAAACCGGCACGCGCACGCAGCTCGCCACCGCCGCAAGGTCGGGGTCCACCAGCTTGCGCAGCTCGGCCGCGATGCCGGCTTCTTCGCGCGTCGTACCATCCCCGCCGAACTCGCCAACCTGCGGGATCAGGTTGAAGGCGATGGCCTTCGGGAACTGCTCGGCCGGCGGCGCCTCATTCACATAAATGCCGCGGGTCTGCGCCCAGAGCTCGTCCATCGCGTCCTTGCCGGCGCCGGCGACCGCCTGCAGGCCGGTGATGACGGCGCGGCGCGCACGGCCGATCGCATGCAGCGGCTTCAGGGCGACGGCCACCGTCGTGGCCACGCTGCTGGGGCAGGCGACGATGCGGCGCTTCACGGCGCGCTTCAGCGCGGCGGCGTTCACCTCCGGCACCACCAGCGGTACGTCAGGCTCCATTCGGAAGCGCGCCGAGAGGTCCACCACCATCGCGCCGGTTGCGGCGATGCGCGGCGTCTCGGCCGCGCTGGCGGCCTCGCCGGCGGCCATGAAGACCAGGTCGGTGCTGCCGAAATCATGGCCCTCAGTGCCGCGGACGCGCAGCACGCGCTCCTCGCCATAGGAGACCTCGGCCCCGCCGCCGCGTCCCGGCACAAGGGCCGTGACCTCGGTGGCCGGGAAACCGCGCTCGGCGAGGGTGCGCAGGACCTCGCGTCCGACCTGGCCGGTCGCGCCGACCACGGCGATGCTGATACCCATGTGACCACCCGAACCGTCTTGCGACCGCGGAGTTAGGCGCCCGGCGCCCCCAGGGCAACCTCCGGCCTGTCTGGCGGTGCTGGCGGCAGGGCGGCGGGGGTCGCCTAGGTCGCGCGGACGGCCGCCAGGAAGCTCGCGGATTTCTCACGCAGTGTGGCGGCCTGGGCCGCCAGCGCGCCGCTATCGTCGCGCATCGCCGCCGCCGATGTGCCGGTCGCCTCCGCCGCGCTGCGCACGCCCTGGATACGCTCCGCAACGGTGCCGGTGGCAGAGGCAACCTGGGCGGCGCTCCGCGCGATCTCCTGCGTCGCGGAACCCTGTTCTTCCACCGCAGCGGCGATGGTGGTCGCGATCTCGCTGGTGCGGGCCACGATGGCGCCGATGCTGCGGATCGCCTCCACCGCCTGCCCGGTCGCGCCCTGCATCTCCGCAATCTGGTGGGCAATGTCCTCGGTCGCCTTGGCGGTCTGGTTCGCCAGTAGCTTCACCTCGCTCGCCACCACCGCGAAGCCCTTGCCGGCCTCGCCGGCCCGCGCTGCCTCGATCGTGGCGTTCAACGCCAGAAGATTGGTCTGCCCTGCAATGTCGCCGATCAGGCGGACAACATCGCCGATGCGCGATGCGGCATCCGACAGACCCTGCACCGTCGCATCGGTCTGCCGCGCTTCCGTCACCGCACGCGCGGCGACCTCGGCAGCTTCCTGCACACGGCGTGCGATCTCCGCCACGCTCGCGGCCATTTCCTCGGCAGCGGCGGCGACCGACTGCACATCGCCATTGGCGCGCCCACCGGCCTCGGCCACCGCCGCCGCCTCCGCGCCGGAGACCTCGGCCGAGCCCGACAGGCTGCGCGCGGAGGCCTGCAGCCGCTCGGCAGACGCCGCGACCGCCTCCACCACCGCGCCCACCTCATGCTCGAAGGTGTCGGCAAGGCGCACCTTTTCCGTCGCCAGCTGCCAGGTGAGCATGGCCGCCGTGTAGTCGCCCGCAGCGTCGCGGATGGCGGAGATCCGCAGCTCCAGTACATCCGGGCCGAGCTTGATCCGCGCGGTGTGCGGCAGCCGCGAGGGGTCGGCCAGCATCGCGCGCTGATGCGCGGGATTGCGGTGGAAGACATCGATGCTCTCGCCGAGCAGCTGCTCCGGCGGCACCGGCAGATGGGCCCTGATCTGGTCGAGCAGGCGCCGCGTCTCGGCGTTCATATAGGTGATGCGGAAATCGCCGCGCGGATCGGCGCTCATCACCGCGGTTGGCAGCTGCTCGATCATCTGGCCCTGCGCGAAGGCGCGGCCGACGGTGGCGCGCAGCGTCTCCAGCGCCTCGGCGATGGTGCCGATCTCGTCATGCCGGCCGCGATGCGGCACGACCGCGCCCGCATCGCCCGCTGCGATCAGGCGCATCGCGCCGGCCAGCCGCCGCAGCGGCGCGCCGACCGTCGTCGCCATCGCCAAGCCGGACAGCACGATCACCAGGGCGATAGCGAAGCCGGTCCAGAGCGTCACGCTCTGCACCTGATGCGCGGCCGCCACCAGCACGAGGCGCCGTTCGGCCGAAATCTGCAGAGCGGCCTCCGTCAGCTGCCCGATCTCGCCCAGCATCGCGAGGCGCGCAGGGCCGAGCTGTTCCAGGCGCAGCCGCTCAACCGTCTCGCCGGCGGCCAGCACCTGCTCCGCACCTTCCCCGATGCGCTGCGCGCTTTCCAGCAGGCGGCCGATGTCGGCGCGCAGCTGCGGCGCCGCTTCGATTCCGGCCAGGCCGCGGCCATGCACGCGGATCTGCGCGATGCCGCGGCGCACGCGGCGGATCTGCGTCGTATCGCCGGTCGCCAGCAGGCGCTGCACGCTGAGCCGCACGTCATTGACCGCGCCATGGACGGTCAGCAGGCGCTGGCGCGCATCCTCCTGCGCATCCGCCGGTACATCGAAGGTCAGGCTGCCATTCACCGTCTCGAACAGGGTGTCGTAATCGGCGGCGCCGCCGAACAGGGCCTCATCGCGCAGCCGCACCAGCCGGGCGCGTTCGGCCGCCAGGGCCTCCAGCACGCTGCGATAGGCTTCGGTCGCGGTGCGCAGGCGCGGCAGGACGGCGCGCATCGCCGGATCGCCATGCACCTCGACGCCGGCCGTCACCCCCACCAGCCCCCTGTCGAGCGCGGTGAGAAGGCGGGCGCGGGCCTGGCCCTGCCCCGCGGCGTCCTGCGTCAGCAGCAGGTCGCGTTCCAGCACCGGCACTTCGCGCAGCGCATCGGCGCCGGCTTCGATCCGCGCCTGCGCGGCTTCCAGCCGGCCCTGCTCGCGCTGCGCCTCGGCCACATCGGCCGCCTGCCCCTGCACCAGCACGACCAGGAGGATCAGCAGCCCGACGGCCAGCGCCGCGCTGGCAGCAAGCTTCCGGCCAACCGAGAGATTGAGGAGAAGGCGCATGACAGGGGCTGTTCCGCGGCGATGACCACGCCGCACCTACCAGCCGCGCCTTGACAGCCGGTGAACGCGCCCCGTCCTGGGGCGCATTCACCGGCTGGGACTGGTCAGCGCTCGACCAGGTTGTCCGGCACGCGCTGGCCCACTTCGCGCAGATAGCGGGCTGCGCCGGGGTGGAAGGGCAGGAAGCTGTTCTTGGTCCAGTTCTCTGCCAGCGTCTCCGACGCCGCGGCGATCGCCTGGCGCAGCCGAGGATTCTGGCCGAGCACCGACTTCGTGATCTCATAGGCCAGGTCGTCCGGCAGCGAGCGGTGGGCGATCGCGAAATTGTACATGCCGACGATGCGCAGCGGCCGCTCCTGCTTGCGATAGGTGCCCATGGGCAGCGTCCCGGCGGCGAGTTCCGGGAATTGCTGCGTCAGGCTGCGCTGCTCGACCTCGGTGAAGTCGAGGTAGTTCACATCGGCCTGCACCTCGATCTCGGCGAAGGCCGGCACCGGCACGCCAGAGGCGAAGACGAAGGCATCCAGCAGCCGGTCCTGCAGCTGCCCAGCGATGTCGGAGGCCGAGCCGTAGCGGATCGCCGACGGCCGGGCGCCCAGGTGGTTCAGCATCAGCGGGTAGTAGGTGCCCGGCGTGCCGCCGCGCGGCCCGACGCCCACATTCTTGCCGGCCAGCTGCGCATGGGTCGTGATGCCCGAGGATTTCAGCGCGATGCCGTGGAAGGGCGTGTCGTACATCGGGAAGAGCGCACGGATGTCGCGGAAGCGCTGACCCTGCGTCCAGTCGCCCTGGCCGTTCCAGGCCTGCAGCGCGACGCCCATCGTCACCATGCCGAGCTCGACTTCACGTCGCTGCACCAGGACGATGTTCTGGTTCGGGCCCTGCGTGGTCCGGTAGGAGATGTTGACCCCCGTCGCCTCCTGCGCGAGCTGGCCCCAGGCCGGCCCATACAGCGCATAGGTGCCGCCCGGCGCGGCGGTGCCCATCGTCAGGGCGCGCGGCCAGGCGGCGTTGCGCGGCTGCGCCGCCGCCGGGCGGAGCCCCAGCAGCATCGGCGCGGCGATGGTGGAGCCGAGCAGGATCGTACGACGACGCATGGTTTCCTCCCTTAGCGTGCGTTTCGTCTCAATCAGTTACCGATTGGCGCAAGGCGCGGCAAGCAAGCTGCGCGGCGCGACGCCTCACCCCGCGGCTGGCTGGCCTTGCGCGGACTCGGGGACATGCCACATGGCTCCCCGCCCATGCTCCACATGATCAAGCTTTGCGTCGGGGTGAAGGAGGTTGCCGAGCTGGCCGAATGGCAGCGCGCGCGCCGCCGCCACGACCCGCCGCTCCGCCACCAGACGCGGATGACGCCGAAGCGCGTGCCAGAGCTGCTGGATGGCGGCAGCCTCTATTGGGTGATCGGCGGCTTCGTGCGCGTGCGCCAACGCCTGCTGGATGTGCGGGAGGAGCTTTGGGACGATGGCTCCGCATGTTGCGGCCTGGTGCTGGACCCGGAGCTGATCCCGGTGGAGCTGCGCCCCCAAAAACCCTTCCAGGGCTGGCGCTACCTCGACCCCGCCGCCGCCCCGCCGGACCTGCCGAAGGGCCAGGTGCCGGCACAGGGGCTTGAGAAGCTCCCGCCCAAGCTGCGGAACGAGCTGCGGGAGTTGTGCCTGATCTGACCGCCGCCCTCCCCCGCGCGGCGGGAGAGGGCGTCGGCCGTTCAGCCTTCAAGCCTGACATTGGCGATCCGCGCCACCTCGCGCCAACGCGCCAGCTCGGCGCGGAGGAAGGCGCCGAATTGCTCGGGCGTCTGCGGATCGGCCAGCATTCCGGCCTCCTCGATCCGGCGCACCACCTCGGCATCGCGGAGCACCGCAGTGACATCAGTGTTGATGCGGCGGATGATCTCGGCCGGCGTGCCGGCCGGCGCGGCGAGCCCGTTCCAGCCCACCGCCTGATGGCCCGGCGCAACCGTCTCGGCAAACGTCGGCACATCGGGAGCCCAGCTCACGCGCTGCGCCGTGCTGACGCCGATCAGCTTCAGCCGCCCCCCGCGGACATGCGGCAGGGCGGAGGCGAGGCTGTCCGTCATCAGCCGCACATTGCCCGCCAGCAGGTCGGTCACCGCCGGGCCGCTGCCGCGGTAATGGACCATGTTCAGCCGCACGCCGAGCCGGTGCGCCAGCAGCTCCGCGGCCATATGCGCGCCGCTTGCGGGGCCTGCCGTCGCGACATCCAGCGGCTGCGCCGCCGCGCGCGCCGCGGCCAGGAACCCCGCCGGGTCATTCGCCGGGAAAGACGGGTGCGCCACGATGCAGAGCGGCACCATCGTCAGGTTGGTGATCGGCGCGAAGTCGCGCTCCGGGTCGTAGGGCAGGCGCGGCATGACAGCCGCATTCACCGCCATCGGCCCGATCGAGCCCGCGACCAGCGTGGTGCCATCGGCCGGCGAACGCGCGGTGGCTTCCATCGCTGGCACGCCGGCGCCACCGCCGCGGTTCTCGACCAAAACGCGCTGCGGCCAGCGCGCGGACAGCGCATCGGCGACCAGGCGGGCGATGATGTCGGTGGATTGCCCCGGCGGGAACGGAACGATGATCCGCACAGGCCGGTCCGGCCAGGCGGCCTGCGCGTGCGCAACGGCGGGCAGGACCAACGGCGCCCCGGCAAGGGCAAGGAATGAACGACGTCCCGGCATAGCTTCCCCCTTATGCTTGATTACGTCCAGTTAATCATACGGGGCTGGCGGCGCAAGCATCGCTTGCTAGCCTCCTGCGCACAGGAACGGAGGAACGCCCCATGCCCACGCCGCTGCACGCCGCAATGTTCGACCTGACCGGGCGGGTGGCGCTCGTCACCGGCGCCTCGCGCGGGCTGGGGGCGGCGATGTCCACGGGCCTCGCCCGCGCCGGCGCCGAGGTGATCCTGAACGGGCGCGACCAGGCCACCCTCGATGCCCAGGCGGCGACGATGCGCGCCGAGGGGCTGAAGGTCCGCACCGCCGCCTTCGACGTGCGCGACGCGGCGCAGATGGAGCAGGTGGTGCGCGGCCTCGGGCCCATCGACATCCTGCTGCACAATGCCGGCAACCAGTATCGCGGCCCGGTCGAGACGCTGACCGATGAAGGCTGGTACGGCGTGCTCGACACCCACCTGACCGCGCTGTTCCGCCTCTCCCGCATCGTGGTGCCTGGGATGAAGGAGCGCCGGCGCGGCAAGATCATCGCCACCGGCAGCCTGGCGTCGGATCTCGGCCGCGGCACCATCACGCCCTATTCGGCGGCGAAGGGCGGCCTCAAGATGTTCATCCGCGCGCTGGCGGTCGAACTCGGCCCGCACAATGTGCAGTGCAACGCGATCGGGCCGGGCTGGTTCGACACGGAGATGAACAAGCCGCTGGTCGACAACGCGGAATGGATGGCGCAGGTCAAGCGCCGCTGCCCCGCCGGCCGCTACGCGGCGCCCGAGGAGATCGCGGGCACGGCAGTATTCCTGGCGTCCCAGGCCAGCGACTTCGTCTCCGGCCAGCTGATCTTCGTGGATGGCGGCGTCACCGCGAACATGATGTAGGCGGCCGTCAGTGCCGCGTCCCCGGCCACCGGCTTGCGCCGGGGCGGCCGGGGCGACCATATGCGGCGGATGGACCTCGACTTCACCGATGCGGAACTCTCCCGCTACTCGCGCCACATCCTGCTGGCGGAGGTGGGGGCTGTCGGCCAGGCGAAGCTGCGCGCGGCGCGGGTGCTGGTGGTCGGCGCGGGCGGGCTTGGCTCGCCGCTCGCGCTCTATCTCGCCGCGGCCGGGGTCGGCACGATCGGGCTCGTGGACCACGACGCGCTGGAGCTGTCGAACCTGCAGCGCCAGATTGCCCACACCACCGCCCGCATCGGCCGCAACAAGGCCGAGAGCGCGGCGGAGACGCTCGGCGCGCTGAACCCGGATGTCCGCGTCGAGGTGCATGCCCGCCGCATGGACGCCGCCGCCGCGCAGGAGCTGATCCCGCGCTACGACATCGTCTGCGACGGCACCGACAATTTCGCCACGCGCTTCCTGCTCGGCGATGCCTGCCACCTGCTCGGCCGCCCGCTGGTCTCGGCCGCCGTGCTGCGCTTCGAGGGGCAGCTCTCGGTCTTCCAGGGCCATCAGGGCGCGCCGCATCCCTGCCATCGCTGCCTCCACCCCGAGCCGCCCCCGGAGGGGCTCGTGCCCACCTGTTCGGAAGCCGGCGTGCTCGGTGCGGTGACGGGCGTGATGGGCACGCTGCAAGCGACCGAGGTGCTGAAGCTGATTCTCGGAATCGGGGAGACGATGTCGGGCCGGCTGCTGCTCTGGGATGCGCTGGATGCGCGCTTCCGCACGGTGAAGCTGAAGCGCGACCCGGCCTGCGCGCTGTGCGGCGAGGATGCGACGATCCGCGACCTTGCGGCGCATGCCGAGGCGCCGGCACCGGTCTGTGCGGCGTGACGCCGCCGCTCGGCATCCTGCTGCTCTCGGGCGGGCATGAGCGCGCGCATTACGCGCTGGTGCTGGCCACCGGCGCGGCGGCGATCGGGCGCGAGGTCGTGATCTTCGCCACCAATGCCGGCTGCCGCCTGTTCGACGCCTCCCGCCCGCTGGAAGCCGACCCGCGGGAGGCGGTGCTGACCGCGCGCGGCGTGGCCGGCATCGGCACCCTTCTGGCGGCGGCGGCGGAGCTCGGCATCCGCCGCATCGCCTGCGAGGCCGGGCTGCGCGCCGAGGCGATGGAGCCCGGCAGCCTCACCCCCGAGGTGGAGGTGGCGGGCGTCGTCACCTTCCTCGCGGCGGTCGGGCCGGGGCAGATGATCAGCCTGTAGATCACCCGCTTGACCGGCCACGGGGGAATGTCCCAGGGATCGTGCATGCACTTCCCTCGAGCCGCGCGGCGGTCTGCCGGAGTCGCCTTGCTGATCCTGGCCGTCGGGGCCGGGCCGGCGCTGCCGCAGTCGTCCCAGTCGCTGCCGCCGCCGGTCCCGCCCGGCAGCCTGCCGCCGCCGCGGCCGGCCCAGTCCGCGCCGCCACCGGCGAGCCAGCCGGCCCCCGCTCCGGCCCCGCGCCCGCCGGCCGCACCCGCCCCGCAGGCCCCCACCACCCGGCCCCCGGCCACGCCCGCCCCATCCCAGGCCACGCCCTCCCAGGCGCCGCGCCCGGCCGCCAACCCGCCCGCCCAGGGCCAGCCGCGCCCGCAAGGCACAGCACCCGGCGCGCAGCCGCAGCCCGGCGCGCAGCGCCCGCCCGGCCAGGCGCCCACCGTCGGCAGCCAGACCCCGCCGCAGAACCGCCGCCCGCCCGGCACGGCGGCTGGTACGGCCGCGGGTGCGGCCGCCGGCGCCGCAGCCGGGGCGGGCACCGCCGCGGCCGCCAGCCGCACGCCCGAACCCGCCCAGCCCGCCCCACCGCCCGGGCCGCCCCCCCTGCCGGCCCCCTCCACCGGCCAGGTCAGCGGCCTGCCGATCCCGCGCTTCGCCTCGCTGCGGTCGGACCAGGTGAATTTGCGCGTCGGGCCGAACACGACCTTCCCGATCGAATGGACCTTCCAGCGCCGCGACCTGCCGGTGATGATCGTCGGCGAGTTCCAGGTCTGGCGCCGCGTGCGCGACATGGAAGGCACCGAGGGCTGGGTGCACCAATCCACCCTGGCCGGGCGCCGCACCGCGCTGGTGCGGCCGACGAATGCCGCGCCCGAGATCACGCTGCGCCGCCGGCCGGAGGAGAGTGCGGCCGCCGTCGCCCGCCTGCGCAGCGGCGTGATCACCCGCATCCGCGAATGCGCCCCGGCCAGCGCCTGGTGCGAGGTGCAGGTCACCACCCATCGTGGCTATATTCGCCGCGCCGATGTCTGGGGCCTGCTACCGGACGAGGAGGTCAAGTAGCGCGGTTGCACCGTCGAGCCTCCCACACCAAATTATTGCGGTGTCGGATCGAGATGGTGCATGCCCGAGCATGGGGCGCCGGCGCAACCCGGCGAGACTGAGGCCGAGAAGCGGCTTTGGGCCGCGGCGCTGGCGGGCGAGGTGGCGGATGTCGCCGACCTGCCGGACCCATCGCGCCGCGTGCGGCCAGCCTTCATCCACAGCCTGCTGACGCGCGAGGCGGCGCGCCTGACGCCACGCGGCCTGCGGCTGAAGGGCGCCTGGCTGGACGGGCAGCTGGACCTCGCGCGCGTCGGCGCCGCCCTGCCCCATGCGCCGGCGCTGGAATTGCGGGATTGCCGGGGCGAGGGCGAGGAGGGGCTGTTCCTCAACCTGACCGAGGCGGCGCTGGTGGGGCTCGACCTGTCGGGCTCGCACCTTGCGTGGCTGGAGGCGCCGGGGCTGCGGCTGGCGGGCGGCCTGCAGCTGGAGCGGATGCGGCCCGGCGCGATACTGATGCTGAGACGGGCGGTGATCGAGGGCGGCGTGACGCTGACCGGCCTGCCCGACAGCGAAGCAAGTGGCAGTCTGGACCTCGGCGGGGTGCGGATCGGCGGGCAAGTGCTGCTGCACGGGGCTCGGCTCGGCTGGATGTCGCTGCGGCGCGCCACGCTTGGCGAAGAACTGCATCTTGCGGCGGGAACGCAGCTTGGCGGAACGGGCGACGACGCCCTGCAAGCGGATGGCGCGCAGATTCGTGGCGCTGTCTTCATCGCGGGCCCGGGCACGACGGTCGAGGGCGCAACGCGGCTGCTCGGTGCGGAGATCGGGGGGCAGCTGAGGATTTGCGACGGTGCCGTGCTGCGCAACGCCGGCAACCCTGCACTCAACGCGGACCAGGCGCGCATCACGTGCGGCGTCTTCCTTGAGGGCAAAGGCACGACCATCGAGGGCGAAACGCGGCTGCCCGGGGCGGAGATCGGCGGACAGCTGACGATTCGCGGCAGCGCCGTGCTGCGCAACGCCGGCAAGCCCGCACTCAACGCGGACGGCGCGCGAATCACGGGCGGCGTCTTCGTTGCGGGCGACGGCACCACCATCGAGGGCGAAACGCGGCTGCCCGCAGCGGAGATCGGGGGGGCGTTGTCGATTGGCGACGGTGCCGCACTGCGCAACGCCGGCAACCCTGCACTCAACGCGGATGGCGCGCGCATCACGGGCGGCGTCTTCGTCGAGGGCAAAGGCACCACCATCGAAGGCGCAACGCAGCTGATCGGCGCGGAGATCGGGGGACAGCTGGCAATTCGCAGCGGCGCCGTGCTGCGCAACCCCGGCGGGCATGGACTCGCCGCGGCCGGGGCGCGCATCACGGGCGGCGTCTTCGTGGCGGGCAAAGGCACGACCATCGAGGGCGAGACACTTCTGCACGACTCGCAGATCGTGGGGCCGGTGGCGATTGGCGCCGGTGCCGTGCTGCGTCATCCTGCCGGGCAAGCGCTCCAAGCGAGCAGCGCCACGATTCGTGGCGGGCTGTCCCTTAGTGGCGACAATCCCGGCGATCCTGGCCCTGTCCTGGACGGCCGGGTGGTGCTGGCCGAAGCGCGCATCGGCCGGGCCATGGATCTGCGGGGCGCCCGCATCGCCCTGGACGGCACAGCGCCCGGCGTCGCGCTGCATGCGGAGGGCCTCCATCTGGACGGCGACCTTCGCCTCGGCGACGGCAGCGCGGACCCACACAGCTTCGGCCCCGCGCATCTGGACGGCCCCATTCGGCTGGACCGCGCGCGGATCGAGGGCGCCCTGGTGCTGAACGGCGCCGTGATCGCGCCCGGCCCGATCGGCGGGGAGACGGAGGTCGCTCTCGCCCTGGAAGGCGCGCGCATCGGCGCGCGGATCGAATGCCATCGCCTGCCCCCCGAAACCCGCGGCATCCTGGACCTGCGCGGCGCCCACACCGCCTTCCTGGACGACCATGGCGGCCGCGGCTGGGGCGATCCCTGCGCGCGCGACCAGCCCGGACGCCCGGATGGGCAACTGAGCGGCGTGCTGCTGCGGCTCGACGGCTTCACCTATGACCGCTTGCCGGAACTCGGCGAGGGCGGCGCGACGCTGGAGGATCGCCTCGCCTTTCTCCACCGTCAGTATCCCGGCCCCGAGCCGGACCCCGGCCACTACGCGCCCCAGCCCTTCGAGCAGGCCGCCAAGGTGATGCGCGCCCAGGGCTATCCCGAACAGGCCGAGATCATCGCGCGGGAGAAGCGCCGCTTCCGCACCCGCTGCCGCGTGGACAAGCCCTATGTGCGCGCCCTGCAGCGCTTCCTTGACCGGGGCTTCGGGCATTTCTACTCGCCGCCCCGCGCCATCGCGACGCTTGGCCTCTCGATCGCGGCAGGCATGGTCCTGCTGCTGCTGGCGGATACCGCCGGCGCGCTGGTGAAGAAGCGCAACGAGGTGGACCTGGTGCCGGCGCAGATCGCCGCCGCGACCGCGATCCTGCACGGCGCCCCCCAGCCCGTCCCGCCCCGCGAGGCCTGTTGGGCGCCGCCGCAACAGAACCAGTGGCTCTGGGCGCCGCTCGCCGTCGCCGAGACGGGTCTGATGGCGCTCGACCTGCTGCTGCCGCTGGTGGACCTGAAGCAGGAAGCGCGCTGCGAAGTGGATTGGGACAAACCGGTTCGCGGGCGGGCCTTCGGCATCCTCCTCGCCGCCTATTCCGCCCTCGGCCTGGTGATCGTCCCGCTCTTCGTCGCCACCGTCTCCGGCCTCGCCAAGCGCGATTGAGCGGCGGGGACAGGCGGCGTAGCCTCCCCGCCATGGACCAGACGCCCCCCGCCCCCACCCATGACCTTGGCGGCGCCGCGCGCTTCCGCTGCACGCCGGTCGAACCCGATGACGAAGCGCCGCCCGATCCCTTCGGCAAGCGCGTGGATGCGCTGCGCCAGCTGCTGGCCGCCAAGGGCCTGATGCGCGTGGACGAGCTGCGCCGGGGGATCGAGGCCCTGCCGGAGGCCGAGTACCATGCGCTCGGCTATTACGAGCGCTGGCTGCGCTCGATCTCGGCGAACATGGTGGCGAAGGGCGTGATCGCGGCGGAGGACCTCACATGATGCGCTTTCAGCCCGGCGATGCGATCCGCGTGAAGCGCGATTTCCCCGAACTGCGCGGCCCCTGCCACATCCGCACGCCGCATTATCTGCGCGGCCGTCCCGGCGTGGTGGAACGCCCACTCGGCGCCTTCCCGAACCCCGAGGACCTGGCCTTCGGCCGGCCGGCCGCGCGGGTGCCGCTCTATCATGTCCGCTTCGAGCAGCCGGCGCTGTTCCAGGAAGGCCAGGCCGGCGACACGCTGCTGGTCGAGATCTTCGAACACTGGCTGGAGGCCGCCTGACCATGGCCGCCCCGCCCAAGGCCGAAAGCGTCGCCCTGCTGGAGCGCTTCGTCGCCGCGCTGAAGGCGCGCGGCGTGGTGACGGAAGAGGAAATCCAGGACCGCATCGCGCGCACCGATCGCGCCAGCCCCGAGATCGGCGCGCGCATGGTTGCCCGCGCCTGGACCGACCCCGCCTATCGCGCGCTGCTGCTGTCCGATGGCAGCGCGGCTGCGGAGGCCGAGGGGGTCTCCATGGCCGGCATGCCACCGCTCGGCGCGCTGGAGGATACGGAGACGGTCCACCACCTCGTCGTCTGCACGCTCTGTTCCTGCTATCCGCGCGCAGTGCTGGGCTATCCGCCGCACTGGTACAAATCCGCGGCCTATCGCGCGCGGGCGGTGCGCGACCCGCGCGGCGTTCTGGCGGAATGGGGCACGGTGCTGCCCGACACGGTCGAGCTTCGCGTGGTGGACAGCACGGCGGATTACCGGTGGCTGGTGCTGCCCCAGCGGCCCAAGGGCACCGAAGGCTGGGACGCGGCACAGCTGGCCGCGATCGTCACGCGCGACGCGCTGGTGGGCGTCGCGCTGCCGCAGGTCGGATAAGGGATGCCGGGCGCGGCCCTGCCGCGCCCGGAACCACGCTTCAGCCTCGCGCCACGCCCACCTGGGCGCGGGCGGCGGTCAGCATCAGGCCGCTGTCGTTCATGATCGTCGCCAGGTTGAAGCCGCGCTCGAACATCTGCTTCGAATAGGCGCCGGACATGGTGTGGATGCCCGTCTTCACGCCGTGCTTCGCCGCCGTCGTGCGGATGTGGTCGATGATCTTCAGGAACTCCGGCTCCTGCCGGTCCTGCAGCGGCGCCATCCCGAGCGACAGCGAAAGGTCGGACGGGCCGATATAGACGGCGTCCACGCCCGGGACGCTGACGATGGCTTCTAGGTTCTCGAGCGCGGTCTTGGTCTCGATCATCGGGATGACCAGCACATCGTCATTCGCCGCATTGGTGTCCGCGGCCGCGCCATAGATGCCGGAGCGTATCGGGCCGAAGCTCCGCGTGCCCTTCGGGGGATAGCGGCAGGCAGAGACCAGCGCGCGGGCCTCGGCCTCGGTGTTGACCATCGGGCAAATAACGCCCTTGGCACCGCCATCCAGCACCTTGCCGATGATGCCCGGCTCGTTCCACGGCACGCGGACCATCGGCGTCACGCCATGCGGCTGCATGCCCTGGAAGCAGGCGACCATGGACTGGTAGTCCTGCACGCCATGCTGGATGTCCACGGTCAGGCTGTCGAAGCCGGCCTGCGCCATGACCTCCGCGCTGAAGCCCGAGGGGATGGCCAGCCATCCATTCACCACAGGCTTGCCGGCCGCCCAGGCCGCCTTCACGCCGTTCGCCATTGCGTTCCCTTCCCTTCGCATCATGCGGGTCTGGCGACGCTACCGCGTGTTCGCCGGAAGCGGAACACGCCCCCCGGCGCTTTCCATGGCCTGCCGCGGCCCCTAGCCCCGCGACCCGGACCCCGGTGACGGGGGCGGCGAAGCAGCGTAGCTCTATCGGCTGAGTGAGGAGACGCGCATGAACACGATCAGCCCCCGCCCGGTGGATGCCGTCATCGCCGCCGCGCAAGGCCTGCTCGGGGAGCGCCTGTCCACCAACGCAACGGTGCGCGAACAGCACAGCCGCGGCGAGGACAGCTCCCCCCCCACCCTGCCAGACGCGGTGGCCTTCGTGGAAACGAAGGAGGAAGTCGCGCAGCTTCTTTCGCTCTGCCACCGCCATGAGGTGCCGGTGGTGCCCTTCGGCGCGGGCACCTCCCTCGAAGGGCATGTGAACCCGGTACGGCAGGGCCTCAGCCTCGACCTCTCGCGCATGACCCGCATCCTCGAAGTGAATGCCGAGGACATGGACTGCCTGGTCGAGCCCGGTGTGACGCGCCAGCAGCTGAACGAGCATCTGCGCGACCAGGGCATGTTCTTCCCGGTGGACCCGGGCAGCCATTGCACGCTGGGCGGCATGGTCGCCACGCGCGCCTCCGGCACCAATGCCGTCCGCTACGGCACGATCCGGGAGAATGTGCTGGGCCTCGAGGTCGTGCTGGCCGATGGCCGCGTGATCGAGACCGGCGGCCGGACGCGAAAAGCCTCGAATGGCTATGACCTGACGCGCCTGTTCATCGGCAGCGAAGGCACGCTCGGCGTCGTCACCCGGGTGCGGCTGCGCCTGCACGGCATCCCGGAGGCGACCAGCGTCGCCGTGGTGCAGTTCGACGCGTTGGAAAGCGCCGTGCAATCCGTGATCGAGGTGATGCAGATGGGCATCCCCGTCGCGCGGATCGAGCTGCTGGACGACGACATGATGGCCGCCGCGATCGCCTATTCGAAGCTCGAAGGCTATGTGGCGAAGACCACGCTGTTCCTGGAATTCCACGGCAGCGCGGCCGGCGTGCAGGAACAGGCCGAGATGGTAGAGGCGATCACCGCCGGCCATGGCTCGAGCGGCTTCCAATGGGCCACCGACCCGGCTGAGCGCGCGAAGCTCTGGAAGGCGCGGCATGACAGCTACTGGGCGGGCGTGGCCAGCAAGCCCGGCTGGAAGGCGCTGACCACCGATGTCTGCGTGCCGATCTCGCGCCTGGCGGAAGCACTCGTCGGCGCGAAGCAGGAAGCGCAGTCGCTCGGCCATCCGACCTGCATCGTCGGCCATGTCGGCGACGGCAATTTCCACCAGATGGTGCTCTACGATCCGGCCGACCCGCAGGGTCTGGAGCGCGCCTGGGACATGGACCGGCGCATCGTCGAACGCGGCCTTGCGCTCGGCGGCACCTGTTCGGGCGAGCATGGCATCGGCCTCGGCAAGCGCGAATTCCTGGAGCGCGAGCACGGGCCGGAAGCGCTGGCGGTGATGCGCAGCTTGAAGCAGGCGCTGGACCCCAAGGGCATCATGAACCCCGGCAAGATCTTTAGGAATTGAACGCCGTCGCCACCTGCTCGCACAGAGTGCGTTCCCTCCCCCGCTGGCGGGGGAGGGAGTACGCGGAGCGGATGAGGCGCTGCGCGCCATGACCGCTGCCGCCGCCGTTGCGCTGCCGATCCTCGTCCTCTGCCTCGGCCATGTCTTCTCCAACGCGGTCCGCACCATCCCCGCCATCGCCGCGGATGTGCTGACGCGCGATCTCGGCATCGGCGCGGAGGCGCTGGCGCAGCTAACCGGTATCTTCCCGCTGGCCTTCGCCGCTGTGATGATCCCGGTCGGCATCGCGCTCGACCGGTACGGGGTGAAGCGCGTCTCGCTCTGCCTGCTGACGGTTGCGGGTGGCGGGGCGATGCTCGGCGCGGTCGCGACCGGGCCCTGGTCCATGCTGCTGGCGCAGGTGGTCCTCGGCGCGGGCTGCTCGGGGATGCTGATGTGCCCCATCACCTTCGCCGCGCGCGCCTTGTCGGCGCCGCGCTTCGCGACCTGGTCGGGCATCATCCAGGCCGTCGGCAACACCGGCATGCTGCTGTCGGCCAGCCCCCTCGCGCTGCTGATCGAGGCGACGGATTGGCGCGCCGGCTACTGGGCCTCCGCCGGGCTCGCCGCGCTGGCCTTTGTTCTGGTCGCCGCCCTCGTCCCCGCCGAACGGCCGGAGCCGCGCCCCTCCCGCGGGTTGCTCGGCGATTGCCGGGACGTCGTGGCGATGGCCTGGCAGCCGCAACTGCGCGCGGTGATGGTGCTGATCTTCGCCTCCTTCGCCGCCGTGCTCGGCCTGCGCGGGCTCTGGGGCGGGCCCTGGCTGATGGAGGCAAAGGGCCTGCCGCGGGTCGAGGCCGGCAACATCCTGCTCGCCGCGACGGTCGCCTTCACTATCGGCCCGGCGCTGGCCGGCACGGTGCTGCGCCGCTTCGGCCGCGCGACGGCGCTGCTGGCGGGCAGCCATCTGGCCGCGGCGGCGCTAATCCTGCTGCTGGTGGCGGGCGGACCGGGCGGCCCGGCTTCGGTTGCTTTCGGCGTGTCGGCCATGCCGCCCACCTGGGATCTGATGCTGCTGATCGGCTTCGGGTTGATCATTTCTTTCCAGGTACTCGCCTTCTCGCTGGTGCGCGCGGCGGTGCCGCCAGACCAGGCGGGGCGGGCGCTATCGGCGGCAAACCTCTCCTTCTTCCTCGGGGCCGCGGTGCTGCAGAGCCTGTCGGGGCTGATGGCGGGTTGGGGCGGCATTGCCGCGGCGCTGCTGACCTTCGCGGCCGCGCTGATCCTCTGCGTCACGGGCTTTCTGATTCTGCAACGACGCAGGTAAGCTGCGGCCGACACGGCGATACACGGCGATTCCACCGGCGCGTATGTATCGCTAGGCTGCCCCGCAGGAGGACAAGGCATGTTGCGCAGCATCCTGCTGGCCCTGGACGACACCGCAGGCGCCCGCGTCGCGCGCGACGCCGCCATCGCACATGCGCGGCGCACCGGCGCGGCGCTGACCGTCGCCGCCGTGCTGGACCGCCCGCACACGCAGAATTCGCATGAGGCCGTGCCGCTCGGCGGCGCCGCCTTCAAAGCGCATCGCGATGCGAAGCTGACCGAACAGGCGGAGGAGGAAGCCCGCGCGGCGCTCGCCGAATGCCGGCAGGCCGCCGCCGGCCTCGCCTATACCGAGCTGGTGCTGGAGGACGCGCCGGCGCCGGCGCTGGTGCAGGCCGGCGCGACGCATGACCTGATCGTGATCGGCCGCGACAGCACGATCGGGCGCGAGGTGAACGCAACCGGCGTCGCGCCCGTGATCGAGGATCTGCTCCGCGACGGCGCTCGCCCGCTGGTGGTTGTGCCCCCCGATGCGCGCCTGCGGCCGGAGGGGCCGATCCTGGCCGCCTATGACGGCTCCGCCCCCGCGCGGGAGGCCTTTCATCTGTTCGCTCTGCTCGGGCTGGCGGGCGAATCGGCCGTGCGCGTCGCGGCCGTGGCGCGCACGCGCGAGGCCGCGGAGACGCTGGCCGCAGAAGGCTGCGAATCCCTGCGGCGCCACGGGGTGCAGGCCGATCCCCTACCCTGCGTCGGCAGCGACGTGGCCGGGCTGATCCTGGCCGAAGCCGAGGCGCTGGAAGCACGCGCACTGGTGATGGGCGCTTTCGGTGGCTCGGGCCTCGTGCGGATGCTGATCGGCAGCACGACCGACCGCCTGCTGCACGACGCCAGGATGCCCATCTTCATCCATCGCTGAAGATCGTCTCGCGCTCGCTTGTCCCTCTCCCGCCCTTGTCCCTCTCCCCCTTCGGGGGGAGAGGGTTCGGGTGAGGGGGAGCCACGCTTGCCACATCAGTTGGCATCGCGTGAGAGGAAGGCGCCTCACCCCGCGATCACGCCCTGCGCCCGAAACGCCGCGATCTCGGCCTCGGTGTAGCCAAGCTCCGCCGCGATCGCCGCGCCATCCGCGCCGGGCGGGCGCAGATCGCCGCCGCCGCCGGGCCGCGCGCCATCCAGGCTCACTGGCAGCGCCGGCAAGGCAACGCTGCGGCCATCGGGCAGCGTCAGCGGCACCAGACCGCCCGAGCCATTCAGATGCGGGTCGTCGAACAGATCGGCCGGCCTGCCGATCGGCGCGAAGGGCAGGCCGAGCGCCTCGCACTTCGCCATGAGATCAGCCTTGCTCCAGCCCTTCAGCACGGCGGCGATGCGCGGCAGGGTGCGGGCGCGTTCCTTCACGCGCTGCTGCTTGGTGGCGAGCGTCGCATCGGCCGCGAGATCCTGCAGACCGAAAGCCTCGCAGAAGGCCGGCCATTGCGTGTCGGTGACGACGCCGACGAAGACCTGCCCGCCATCGGCGGTGTCGAAGACGTCATAGACCGGCCAGGCCGGCGTCCGCACCGACATGGGCGGCGGCGCGCTGCCGGTGATCGCGGCTTGCGCCATGTGCTGGGCCATCAGCAGCGCGACTGTCTCGTACAGCCCCGCCTGCACTTCGCCGCCAAGCCCCGTCCGCTCGCGTTCCTTCAGCGCGGCGAGGATGCCGATCACCGCGGACAGGCCGCCCATGATGTCGATCACGCTGCTGCCCGCACGCAGCGGCCGGCCCTCAAGGCCGGTCATGTAGGCGAGCCCGCCCATCATCTGCACCACCTCGTCCAGCGCCGTGCGGTGCTCGTACGGGCCCGGCAGGAAGCCCTTGCAGGAGCAGTAGACCAGGCGCGGATGCGCGGCCGACAGCTGCGCATAGCCGAGCCCGAGCTTCGCCATCGCGCCGGGGCGGAAATTCTCGACCACCACATCGGCGCGCGCGACCAGCCGCTGCATCAGCGCCATGCCGTCTGGCGTCTTCATATCCACCGCAAGGCTCCGCCGGCCGCGCCCGAAGGCGGCGTAGAAGCCGGTGCCCGATCCCGTCAGGCGCCGCGTCGTGTCCCCATCCGGCGCAGGCTCCACCTTCACCACCGAAGCGCCGAGATCGGCCAGCACCATCCCCGCCGTAGGCCCCATCACCATATGCGTGAATTCGACGACGTTGAGGCCGGCGAGCGGGGTGGAACTGGTCATGGCGCTGGGATCTCCGCCGCCAGCAGGCAGCCGGATTCGCTCTCGCTGATCACCAGCGTGCGGCCATCGGGGGCGAAGGTGCAGTTGGTCGGCATGCGGCCGAATTCGGTGCAATCCACGCGATGCGTGCAGACGCCATGCGGGTCCACCACCCAGACCTGGCCATGGCCCGGATTGGCGACGAACAGCCTGTCATGCGCATCCACCGCCAGACCATCCGGGCCCGAGGTGCCGGCCGGTGCGCGGAAGAACAGGTTCGCCTTGCCCACCATTGCATCCGCGCGCAGCGCAAAGCGCCACACCTCGCAGCTGCGGGTCATCGCGACCATCAGATGCGTCGCCGTGCGGTTGAGCACGAGCCCATTCGGGCTCGGCCCATTGCCGATCAGCCGGTCCAGCCGCCCATCCGGATGCAGGCGGAAGACGCGGCCCGTGGGGTCCTGCAGCCCGGTCTGGCCCTGGTCGGTGAAGATCAGCGCGCCATCAGGGTGGATCACCACATCGTTGAGCCCGCGGAAACTCTCGGTGAGCGCGGTTTCCAGGATCGGCGCCATGGCGCCATCGCGCGGGTCGAGGCTCAGCAGCCCGTGCCGGTAATCGGTGACGACCAGCCCATCGGCGCGGGCGGCCAGGCCGTTCGGCCAGCCCTCATACTCGGCGATCGTCTCCCACTCGCTGCCCGCGACGCGGAAGATGCGGCCATGCGGGATGTCCACGCAGAACAAATTGCCCGCGGCGTCGAAGCAGGGCCCTTCGAGGAAACTGTCGATCGGTGCCCCGCCGCGATTAGCCGCGGCCCAGGCCGAGGGGCGCGGCCGGCGCAGCGCGTCCGGCAGGCGGGAGAGCAGGCTGGCCGCGATGGGCCGGGGCGGGTCGAACCACATGCCGCGGAAGGTGCCCCGCCCCACTCTTGCGGTCCAGCCGCCGCCGACGCAGCTTCCAGGAACCATGGCACGCACGCTCTTCGAAAAAATCTGGGACGCCCATGTCGTGCATCGGCGCGATGACGGGCTCTGCCTGCTCTATGTGGATCGCCACTATTTCCACGAAGGCAGCTTCCACGCCTTCAACATGCTCCGCGCCCGCGGGCTGAAGGTGCGCCGCCCCGACCTATCCTTCGGCTTCGGCGACCATTACGCGCCCACCCGCGCCCGGCAGACCGCCGCCATCGCCGACCCCGAAATCCGCGGCATCATCGAAACCTTCGAGAAGAATGCGCAGGAGGCCGGCATCCGCGCCTTCGACCTCGCGGACCCGATGCAGGGCATCGTGCATGTGGCGGGCCCGGAGCTTGGCCTGACCCTGCCCGGCATGACGGTGGTCTGCGGCGACAGCCACACATCGTCCCACGGCGCGCTCGGCGCGCTCGCTTTCGGGATCGGCGCCTCCGAGGTCGCGCATGTGCTGGCAACGCAAACCATCTGGCAGTCGAAGCCCCGCCAGATCCGCGTGACCTTCGACGGCGTGCTGCCGGCGGGCAGCACGGCGAAGGACATGGCGCTCGCCCTGATCGCCAGCATCGGCACCGGCGGCGCTGCGGGCGGCGCGATCGAATTCGCGGGCAGCGCCGTGCGCGCCCTGTCGGTGGAAGCGCGCCTCACCCTCTGCAACATGGCGATCGAGGCCGGGGCGCGCACCGGCATGGTCGCCCCCGATGCGGTGACCGAAGCCTGGCTCGCCGGCCGGCCCTTCGCGCGGCCGGTGGACGTCTCGGAGCTGCACTCCGACGCGGAGGCGCGCTTCGACGCCGAGGTCGCGCTGGACGCCGCGCGCATCGCGCCCATGGCGACCTGGGGCACCAGCCCGGAGGAAGCCGCCCCTCTGTCGGGCCGCGTCCCAAAGCCCGAGGAGGCGCCGGACGAGGTGCGCGCGAAGAACTGGAAGCGCAGCCTCGACTATATGGGCCTCGCGGGCGGGGAGAAGCTCGCGGATGTGCGCGTGGACCGCGTCTTCCTCGGCTCCTGCACCAATGCGCGGCTCGATGACCTGCGCGCGGCGGCCGCCGTGCTGCGGGGACAGCGCATCGCCGTGCCGATGCTGGTCTCGCCCGGCTCCTCGGCCATCAAGCGCGCGGCGGAGGCCGAGGGGCTCGACCGCATCTTCACCGAAGCCGGCGCCAGCTGGGAAGAAAGCGGCTGTTCGCTCTGCGTCTCGATGAACGGCGATTCCGTGGCCGAGGGCGAGCGCTGCGCCTCCACCTCCAACCGCAATTTCATGGGCCGGCAGGGGCGCGGGGCGCGCACGCACCTGGTCTCGCCCAGCTCGGCCGCGGCCTCGGCGCTCGCCGGCCGGCTTGTCGCCGCAGGGGGCTGATCACGATGCCGGAGCCCTTCACCACCTTCACCGCCATCGCCGCGCCGCTCGACCTGAGCAATGTGGACACCGACCAGATCATGCCGGCGCGCTTCATGCGCCGCCCGCGCGACGAGAGGTATTCCAACTACGGCTTCCACGATTTGCGCTTCACGCCCGACGGCGCGCGGCGCGACGATTTCGTGCTGAACCGCCCGCCCTTCGACCGCGCGGGCATTCTGGTCGCCGCGCGCAATTTCGGCGTGGGATCGTCGCGGGAGGCGGCGGTCTATGCGCTGCTCGCGCTCGGCATACGCTGCGTGGTGGCGGAAAGCTTCGGCGACATCTTCTTCGGCAATGCGCTCAAGAACGGGCTGCTGCCGGTCCGCCTGCCGGAGGCCGCGGTCACGGCGCTCCGCGCGCAAGTGCTGGCCGCGCCAGGCAGCGAGCTGACCGTCGATCTGCCGCGCAACCTACTGACCGCACTCGGCAGCATCGCGCACGATTTCGTCATTCCGCCCTTCGCCCGCGATTGCCTTCTGCGCGGACTGGACGAGATCGGCCTCACCCAGACGCTGCTGCCGGAGATCGAGGCCTTCGAAGCTGCGCGACCAAATGGCGGTGCCAACGTCGCGTAACTTGACCTCCGCCCGCCCGCCGGGCTGGTGTGGCGGCATGCGGATACCGAACCGAACACGCAACATCTTCCGGACCAGCCGCATCGCCCCGGCGCTGCTGCTGGCGCTGCTACTGAGCGCGGGCGCTCTGCCGGCCGCGGCACAGCCCGGCCCGCAGGGACCGCCCGCCGTCGGCGTGCTGACCGCCGAGCGCCGCGCGGTGACCGAAAGCAGCGAATTCGTCGGCCGCGTCGAGGCGATCGACCGCGTGGATCTGCGCGCACGCGTCACCGGCTTCATGGAACAGCGCGCCTTCCGCGAAGGCCAGGAAGTCGCCGCCGGGGAGATCCTGTTCCGCCTGGAACGCGCGCCCTTCGAGGCGCAGCTGGCCCAGGCCGCCGCGCAGGTCGCCTCGGCCGAGGCCGAGCTCGCCAACGCCACCATCCAGCTCAACCGCGCGCGCGAATTGGTGCGCACCCAGGCCGGCACCCAGGCCCGCGTGGATGACGCCACCGCCGCCCAGCGCTCCGCCCAGGCGGGGCTGCTTGGCGCGCAGGCGCAGCTCAGGGTCGCCAACATCAACCTTGGCTACACCGACATCGCCGCGCCCTTCGCCGGCAAGATCGGACGGTCGAATTTCTCGCCCGGCGCCGTGGTCGGGCCGGATGCTGGGCCGCTCGCGACCGTGGTCAGCCAGGACCCGATGCGCGTCGCCTTCCCCGTCAGCCTGCGCACGGGGCAGGAGCTGCGCGACCGCTTCGAGGGCCGCGGCGGCGTTGCCGCGGTGCGCGTGCGCATCCGTCTGGTCAACGGCCAGATGTTCGACCAGGCGGGCCGCATCGAATTCGTGGACACCCAAGTCAATCGCGACACCGACACGCTGCTGATCCGCGCAGTGATGCCGAACCCGCTGCGCGGCGCCGCCGGCCCGACCGGCGAACCGGAACGGACGCTGATCGACGGCATGTTCGTCACTGTCTATGTCGAAGGTGTGGAGCCGGTGCAGTCCGTGGTGCTGCCGCGCGCGGCGGTGCTGCAGGACCAGCAGGGGAATTTCGTCTTCGTCGTCGGCGCCGGGAACCGCGCGGAGCGCCGCAGCGTCACGCTTGGGCGCAGCATCGCCGACCAGGTGGTGATCGAGCGCGGGCTGGAAGGCGGGGAGACGGTGGTGACCGAAGGCGTCCAGCGCGTCCGCCCGGGCCAGCCGGTGCAGCCAGCGCCCGCCGCGCCGCCGGCAGTGCGCGGCGCACCCCAGGCGCCGCGGGGCTAGCGGCCCATGATCTCCGCCATCTTCGTCGATCGCCCGCGGCTGGCGATCGTCATCTCCATCGTCCTGACCCTGGCGGGCCTGCTGGCGCTGCTGCGCATTCCGGTCGCGCAGTTCCCGGACATCGTGCCGCCCCAGGTCTCGGTCACCACGGTCTATCCCGGCGCCTCGGCGGCCGTGGTGGAAGCCACCGTCGCGCAGGTGATCGAAAGCACGGTGAACGGGGTGGAGGGCATGATCTACATGTCCTCCAACAGCGCCAATGACGGCACCTACAGCCTCTCGGTTTCCTTCGCGCTCGGCACCAATCCCGATATCGCGACGGTCAACGTCAACAACCGGGTGCAATCCGCGCTCGCGCGCCTGCCGCAGGAGGTGCAGCGCGCCGGCGTGACCGTGCGCAAGCAATCCTCGGCCGTGCTGCAATTCATCGCGGTGACCAGCGACAACCCTCAGCACGACAGCCTGTTTCTTTCGAACTACATCACCATCAACATGCTGGACCGGCTGGCCCGCGTGCCCGGCATCGGCTCCGTGATGATCTTCGGCGCCATGGACTATTCCATGCGCATCTGGTTCGAGGTGGACCGGCTGATCAGCCTGAACCTGACGCCGTCCGACGTCATCCAGGCCATCCAGGCGCAGAACGTCCAGGCGGCCGTCGGGCGCATCGGCGCGCAGCCGATCTCGGATGACCAGCAATTCCAGATCAACCTGCAGACGCAGGGCCGGCTGAGCACGGCCGAGGAATTCGGCGCCATCGTCATCCGCGCCAACCGCGACGGATCGCTGCTGCGCGTGCGCGACGTGGCGCGGATCGAGTTGGGCGCGGCGCGGATGGATCAGGAAAGCCGGCTGGATGGCCGACCCGCCGTCACGGTGGCGACGTATCTGGCGCCCGGCGCCAATGCGGTGACCGCGGCGGGCAACCTCTCCCGCACGCTCGAGGACTTGGCGCGCCGCTTCCCCGAAGGCATGAGGACGACAGTCTTCTACGACACCTCCACCTTCGTCGTGGACACGATGCATGAGGTGATCAAGACGCTGCTCGAAGCCTTCGTGCTGGTGGTCATCGTGGTGCTGCTGTTCCTCGGCAACCTCCGCGCCACGATCATCCCCGTCATCGCCGTCCCCGTCAGCCTGATCGGCACCTTCGCGGTGCTGCTGGCCGTCGGCTTCTCGGCCAATACGGTGAGCCTGCTGGCGATGGTGCTGGCGATCGGCATTGTCGTGGACGACGCGATCGTCGTGGTCGAGAATGTTGAACGCGTGATGGAGGAGGAGCCGCACCTCACCCCGGCCGAAGCCACCAAGAAGGCGATGGCGCAGATCACCGGGCCGATCATCGCCATCACGCTGGTGCTGCTCTCGGTCTTCGTGCCGGTGGGCTTCATCCCAGGGCTTTCGGGCGTGCTGTTCGCGCAATTCGCCGTCACCGTCTCGGTCGCCATGGTGATCTCGGCGATCAACGCGCTGACGCTCTCGCCCGCGCTCTGCGCAGTGTTCCTCCGGCCCCATCACGGGCCGCGCAAGGGCGTGCTGGCCACTGTGATGCGCGGCATCGACTGGGTGCGCGACCGCTATGGCGACATGGTCGCCCGGCTGGTGCGCATCTCCTCCGTCTCGCTGCTGCTGACGGCGGTCTTCGCGGGCGGCACCTTATGGCTCTCGGCCAAGACACCGCAGGGCTTCCTGCCGGAGGAAGACCAGGGCGCCTTCTTCGTGCAGATGCAGCTGCCCCAGGGCGCCTCGCTCTCCCGCACCCGCGCGGCGGTGGAGCAGGTGGAGCAGATCATCCTGCCCACCCCGGGCGTGGACCGGATTCTCTCCATCGTCGGCTTCAGCCTGATCGACAACGGCGCGCAATCCAACGCCGCCTTCATTGTCGTGCGCATGAAGCCCTTCGAGGACCGAAAGGCCGCGCAGGAGAGCGTCTTCGCCGCGATCCGCACGGTGTTCGGCGCGACGCAGCAAGTGCGGACGGCCAACACCTTCGCCTTCAACATCCCGCCCATCATCGGCCTCGGTACCGGCGCGGGCTTCCAGTACCAGCTGCAGAACCTGGAAGGCCGCCCGCCGGAGGAAATGGCCAGCGCCATGCTCGGCATGGTCGTCGCCGCCAACCAGGACCCGCGGCTCGCGCGCGTCTTCTCCACCTTCGCGGCGAACACACCCTCGCTCTTCCTCGACGTAGACCGCGACAAGGCGCAGGCCTTGGGGATTCGCATCAGCGACATCTTCACCGCGCTGCAGACCACGCTCGGTGGCTTCTACGTCAATGACTTCAACCTCTATGGCCGGTCCTGGCAGGTGAACATCCAGGGCGAGGCGCTGGACCGCGACGACATCCCCGACCTCTGGCGCATCCATGTGCGCAACAACCGGGGTGAGATGGTACCGCTACGGTCGGTGGCCGATGTGCGCATCGTGCTCGGGCCGCAGACCATCAACCGCTACAACAATGTCCGCTCCGTCTCGATCAGCGGCGCGCCGGCGCCCGGCATCTCCTCGGGCGACGCGCTGGCGGCGATGGAAGCACTGTCGGACCGCGTGCTGCCGCAGGGCTATGGCTTCGAATGGACCGGCACCGCCTTCCAGGAAAAGCAGGCCAGCGGCCAGACGGGGTTGATTCTCGCGCTGGCGGTGCTCTTCGCCTACCTCTTCCTCGTCGCGCTCTATGAAAGCTGGGTGATCCCGATCCCGGTGCTGCTCTCCGTCGCAGTGGGCGTTCTCGGGGCTTTCGTCGCGCTCACGCTCACCGGGCTTGCGCTTGATGTCTATGCGCAGGTCGGGCTGGTGGTGCTGATCGCGCTCGCGGCGAAGAACGGCATTCTGATCGTCGAATTCGCGAAGGAGCAACGCGAAGCCGGCCTGCCGATCCGGGAGGCTGCGGTGATGGGCGCTCGCTTACGCTTCCGCGCGGTGATGATGACCTCGGTCGCCTTCATCCTTGGCCTGGTGCCGTTGGTCATCGCTTCCGGCGCGGCCAGCGCGTCGCGCCGTGCGGTCGGCACGCCAGTCTTCGGCGGCATGCTCGCGGCCTCCCTGATCGGCATCTTCATGATCCCGATGCTCTATGTCGTGTTTCAGACGCTGCGCGAGAAGGCGAAGGCGATGGTCCGCCGCGGCGGGAGGCCGGTGGTGGCGGAATAGGGCAGCGGCGCATCACGGCCCGGTTGCGCGCCCCCCCACCCGCCCTCGCATGGCGGGAGAGGGTCGGGGTGGGGGCCCGACCGACCGCGCCAGCAGCTCGCCCCCCCCTCTGACCCCGTCTTGCCCTCTTCCCCTCCAGCCCGATTGCGTCCGATGATGGCCCCGGAAACGCATCCCCCGGGGGAAAGACATCATGGCGAAGTTCGGCTTGAGCCAATCCGTGCGGCGCGTCGAGGATCCGCGGCTGCTGGTCGGCCAGGGGCGCTACACCGACGACATCGCCATGCCCGGCCAGGCGCATGGCGTGGTGCTGCGCAGCCCGCACGCCCATGCCCGCATCACCTCGCTCGACACCGCCGCGGCCATGGCCATCCCCGGCGTGCTGGCGGTGATCACGGGCAAGGACCTTGAAGCCGCGGGCCTCGGCCCCGTACCCTGCGTTATCCCGCTGAAGAACAAGGATGGCACGCCGCGGGCAGAGACGCCGCGCCTCGCGCTCGCGACCGATACGGTGCGCCATGTCGGCGATCCCATTGTCTTCGTGGTGGCCGAGACCCCGCAGGCCGCGCGCGACGGCGCCGAAGCCGTGCTGGTGGAGTATGACGTCCTGCCGGCCGCGACCGACCTCGCCACCGCCCACGAAGCCGGCGCCGTGCAGGTCTGGCCGGGGGCTGCAAACAACATCGCCTTCGACTGGGAAGCCGGCGACAAGGCCAAGACGGACGCCGCCTTCGCCCGCGCGGCGCACATCACGCGGCTGACCGTGGTGAACAACCGCGTCGTCGTGGCGTCCATGGAAGCGCGCGCCGCGGTCGCCGCATGGGAGGGCGATCGGCTCACCCTGCACACCAACACCCAGGGCTCCTGGCTGGTGCGCAACCTGCTGGCGAACATCGTCTTCAAGGTGGATCCGGCGACAGTGCGCGTGGTCACCCCCGATGTCGGCGGCGGCTTCGGCATGAAGCTCTATCTCTATGCCGAGCATGTGCTGGTCGCCTTCGCCGCGAAGCAAGTCGGCCGCCCGGTGAAATGGGCAAGCGAGCGGACGGAGGCCTTCCTCTCCGACACGCATGGCCGCGACAACATCACGCTCGGCGAGCTGGCGGTGGATGCGAACGGCAAGTTCCTCGCGCTGCGCACGAAGAACTGGGCCAATATGGGCGCCTATCTCAACACCTTCGCGCCCTTCATCCCGACGGGCGCCGGCACCAAGGTGCTAGCCAGCGTCTATGGGTTCGAGGCGATCCACGCCAATGTGCTTGGCGTGATGACGCACACCGTGCCGGTGGACGCCTATCGCGGCGCCGGCCGGCCAGAATCGAACTACCTGGTGGAGCGGCTGATCGACACCGCCGCGCGCGAGCTGAAGATCGACCGCATCGAGCTGCGCCGCCGCAACATGGTGCCGCAGAGCGCGATGCCCTACGTCACCGCCATGGGCCAGCGCTATGACAGCGGCGACTTTCGTCAGCTGTTCGACACTGCGCTCACGAAGATGGACTGGACCGGCTTCGAGACCCGCCGCGCGGAAGCCGCGAAGCGCGGGAAGAAGCGCGGCATCGGCGTCGCCTATTACCTGGAAGCCACCGGCGGCGGCCCGACGGAGAACGCCAAGGTTGTCTTCGCCGATGACGGCATGGTGGATGTCTATGTCGGCACGCAATCCACCGGCCAGGGCCATGAGACCGCCTATGCGATGCTCACCAGCCATGAGCTCGGCATTCCCGTGGACCGCATCCGCGTGAAGCAGGGCGATTCCGAAACCCTGCCCGATGGCGGCGGCACGGGCGGGGCGCGCAGCCTCTATTCCGAAGGTCAGGCGATCCTGGTGACGACCGCCAGCGTCATCGAGAAGGGCAAGCAGGCCGCGGCCGAGCATCTGGAAGCCGCCGTCGCCGATATCGAATTCGCGCCGAAGGAAGGCCACTTCGCGGTGGCGGGCACCGACCGTGCAGTCGGCATCCTCGACCTTGCGGCCGCGCAGCGGAAGCGCGTCGCGGCGGGCCAGTCCACCATCCTGCTCGATGCGATGGAGACGGCGAAGATCGAGGCGCACACCTTCCCCAATGGCTGCCATGTGGCGGAGGTGGAGGTGGACCCCGACACCGGCATCGTCACCGTGCCGCGCTACATCGTGGTGGATGATGTCGGCCATGCGCTGAACCCGCTGATCGTGCGCGGCCAGGTGCATGGCGGCGTCGCGCAGGGCCTAGGCCAGGCGCTGATGGAGCGCACGGCCTACGACAATGGCAGCGGTCAGCTGCTCTCGGCCAGCTTCATGGACTACGCGCTGCCGCGCGCCGACGACCTGCCGGACATCGACGTGGACCTGATCGAGGTGACCTGCGAGACCAACCCGCTCGGCGTGAAGGGCGCGGGCGAGGCCGGTGCGGTGGGCTCGCCGCCGGCGGTGATCAACGCGCTGGTGGATGCGCTGGGCGGCAAGGTGGTGGACATGCCGGCCACGCCCGAAAGCGTCTGGCGCGCGCTGCGGGCGGCCTGAGAGACCGCCCCATTAAGGTTTGACCTACGGCCCGCAGGGCCGAGCGGCCGAATGGCCGCCGCCGCTTATGCGGCGAAGCCAAGCCGCGCGGATGCGCGGCGCCCGGCGTCTGAGGGGCACGAAGGTGAAACCTTCGTGCGCTTGGTATGAGAGACCGCCCGGCGCGCGCCGACTACTGGAAGACGAGGTTCGTGACCCGGCAGGTGTCCACCTGCCGGCGTTCCTCGGGCCGCCCATCCGCCCAGATGATGCGGATGTCGTTCACGCAATCCCCCGTGGGCAGTTGCACCGCCAGATGCGCGCCGGGCTGCATCGGCTGCGGCAGGCGCTGCGCGCCCCAATCCGTATCCCGCGCGGAGGAGACATAGGCCTCGCGCATCGGCTGGCGACCATGGTTGACCAGGTTGAAGGACGCGTTGCCCTCCCCCGTGCGCGGCGTGGCGGGCGGTGTGGCAGGCGGCGCGGCGGCGCCGAAGACCATCTCGGTGATCGCGCAGGTGTTGACGTTGCGCCGCTCCTCCGGCCGGCCATCGGCATAGACCACGCGGATATCCTGCTGGCAGCCGGCAGCGGGCGCGATGCGCACGGGAAAGCTGCGGCCATTCGCCAGCACATCCTGCCCCAGCAGGTCGCGCCCCCAATTGGGCTGCGTCACCGCCGAGACATAGACCTCGTTGATCGTTCGGCCGCTGCGGTTGATGAGGTTGAAGGACGGATCGCCCTGCGCCGCGGCCAGGCCGGGCAGCAGGCTCATCGCCGCGGCAAACAAGGCGCGTCGCACGCGCATCGCGGGTCTTCTCCGGAGCGGTCTGGACACCAAGGCTACCCCACGCACCGGCCCTGCGGGAAGCCGTGGGCCCCGGCCCTTTGCCCCCCGTCAGGACACGGCGATGCGCGGGGCCAGCGGCTCGGCCTCGGGCAGACCCTCCCAGCCGGCGATATCCTCCATCGCCGTGCGGTCCAGGATCTCGAGCCGCCCCTTCTGCAGCGTCGCCACGCCATCCTTGCGCAGCACCGCCAGCGCGCGGTTGGCATGCTCCACCGACAGCCCCAGCGCATCGGCCAGATGCGCCTGCTTCAGCGGCAAGGCAGCGCCGCGCGCATCGCCGCCGCCCCGCCCCTGCAGCCTTCCATGCAGCTCCAGCAGCAGATGCGCCACGCGCCCCACCGCATCGCGGCGGCCCAGGCTGGTGAGCCGCCCCCGCAGCCGGGCGCGATCGCGCGACAGCCCCTCGGCATAGGAGAGCGCCACGCCCGGCTCGCGCCCCATGAACTCGCACAGCCGATCGCGCGAAAGGATGCAGAAGGACGCATCGGTCAGCGCCTCGACCTCCGCCCCATCCTCGCTGCGCTCCACCAGGTCGCCGGGCAGGTGGAAATCCAGCACCTGCCGCCGTCCATCCGCCGTCGCGGTCCAGGAAAAGGCCCAGCCGGCATATAGGGTGAAGACGCTGTCCCGCACGGCCTCTCCGGCGCGCACCAGCCGCACACCGGACCGGACGCGCGCGATCTCGCCGACGCGCGCCTGCGGCACCACCCGGAACAGCGCGAAGGGCCGCACCGCGCAGGCCGCACAGCCGCCTGGCAAGGGTGTCAAGGTCGTGGTGCTTCGGCTCATGTCGCCTGGCCTTCCCCAACGCTTGCCGAAACTCGCCGCCGCGAGAGGCTTCCGACAGGGTCAGGCTACGCTCCGGCACGGGGGCGAATCAAATGATCCTTTCCCCATGCCGCCATCGCCGCGCGCTGGACCTGCGCTCTCCCCTCTCGCTTTCGTGACCGCGCAGGCCCGCCCGCGATGCCGCTTGCCCTGCCCGCCCGGCGTGGCAGTTTGGCGACCACACACCAGAGGACGCGTCATGTCGGGCTTCGCCTCCACCACCGACCTTGCCGAGAAGAAGGTCTCCTTCGACGAGCTGGCCCGGGGCCTCTACGCCTACACCGCGGAGGGGGACCCGAATTCGGGTGTGCTCGTTGGTCCGGATGGCGTCGTAGTGGTGGATGCGCAGGCCACCCCCGCCATGGCGCAGGACGTGATCGCCCGAGTTCGCACCGTCACCGACAAGCCCGTGACGCAAGTGGTGCTGAGCCACTACCACGCGGTGCGCGTGCTGGGCGTCGCGGGCTATGGCAAGCCTGCCATCATCGCCTCGGATGCCACGCGCGCGCTGATCGTGGAGCGTGGGCAGCAGGACATGGACAGCGAGATCGGCCGCTTCCCCCGCCTGTTCCGCGGCAAGGAAACCATCCCCGGCCTCACCTGGCCGACGCATACCTTCGGCAAGCGCATGACGCTGTGGCAGGGCGCGCGCGAGTGCCAGGTGATCCAGATCGGCCGCAGCCACACCGCGGGCGACACGGTGGTGTGGTGCCCGAAGGAAAAGGTGCTGTTTGCCGGCGATACGGTGGAGTTCGGCGCGACGCCCTATTGCGGCGACGCGCATTTCGCCGATTGGCCGGCGACTCTGGATGCCATCAGCGAACTCGGCCCCGAAAAGATGGTCCCCGGCCGCGGCCGCGCGCTGATGTCGAAGGCCGATTGCGTCGAGGCCATCGCGCAGACCCGCGCCTTCACCAGCGATCTCTTCGCCCGCGTGCGCGCAGGCGTGGCGAAGGGCTGGGAGCTGAAAGACATCTACGACGACACGATGGGCTTCATGCGCCCGCGCTACGGAAACTGGGTGATCTTCGAGCACTGCATGCCCTTCAACGTCACGCGCGCCTATGACGAGGCGAAGGGCCTCGACCACCCCCGCATCTGGACCGCCGAGCGCGACATCGCGATGTGGCAGGCGCTGGAGAAGGGCGTGCCGATGAAGAGCGCGGAGCTCGACGGCTAGCCCATGCCCTCCACCTACCGCCAGCCGCGCTACCCCGCCGCACCGACGCCGCAAGCGCCGGAGCGTCAGCAGGTGGTCGTGGCCGGTGGCGGGCTGGTGGGGCTCACACTCGCGCTCGACCTCGCGCGGCGCGGCGTCGCGGTGGTGGTGCTGGATGAGGACGACACGGTCTCCACCGGCTCCCGCGCCATCTGCTTCGCCAAGCGCACACTCGAGATCTATGGCCGCCTCGGGCTCGGTCCGAAATTCCTGGCGAAAGGCATCACCTGGAAGACCGGCCGCGTCTTCCATGGCGACCGCGAAGCCTATGCCTTCGACCTGCTGCCGGAAGACGGTCACGAATACCCGGCCTTCGTGAACCTGCAGCAATACTATGCCGAGGAATGGCTGGTGGAAGCCTGCCTCGCCGCCGGTGTCGAGCTTCGCTGGAAGCACCGCATCACACGCATCGCCCACGGCCCGGACGGCGCCACGCTGCAGGTCGAAACGCCGGACGGCGCCTATGCGCTGCACGCCGAATGGCTCGTTGCCTGCGATGGCGCGCGCAGCTTCATCCGCGAAAGCTTGGGCCTGCCCTTCACCGGCCAGGTCTTCCGGGACCGCTTCCTGATCGCCGATGTCGTCATCAAGGGCGATGTCGCCTTCCCAACCGAACGCTGGTTCTGGTTCGACCCGCCCTTCCATCCGGGCCAATCCGTGCTGCTGCACAAGCAGCCCGACGATGTCTGGCGCATCGACTTCCAACTCGGCTGGGACGCAGACCCGGAGGAGGAAAAGCGCCCCGAGCGCGTGATCCCGCGCGTGCGCGCCATGCTCGGGCCAAACGTGCCCTTCGAACTGGAATGGGTCAGCGTCTACACCTTCCGCTGCCGCCGTCTGGAACGCTTTCGGCACGGCCGGGTCATCTTCGCGGGCGATGCCGCGCATCAGGTGAGCCCCTTCGGCGCGCGCGGCGGCAATTCCGGCGTGCAGGATGCCGACAACCTCGCCTGGAAGCTCGCGCTGGTGCTGGCCGGGCGCGCGCCCGAAGCACTGCTCGAGAGCTACGACGCCGAACGCGTGCCAGCGGCGGATGAGAACATCCTCCACTCCACCCGCAGCACCGATTTCATCACGCCGAAGACCGAGGCAGCGGCGGCCTATCGCGATGCGGTGCTGGAGCTGGCGGCGCGCCACGCCTTCGCCCGCCCGCTGGTGAATTCCGGCCGCCTCTCGCGCCCGACCAGCTACGCCGCCAGCCCGCTGAACGGCCGCGACGACTGGCAGGGCGGCGCCGCCCCCGGCACGCCCGCACCGGATGCGCCGGTGCTGCAAGACGGCCGACCCGGCTGGCTGCTGCGCCATTGCGGTGACGGCTTTCGGCTGATCGTTTTCGCCGCGCCCGATCCCGCGCTGGTCGCCGCGCTGCCGCATGGCGTGGCCGCGCTCTTCGTCACGGAGACGGAGGTACCGGGCGCGCTGTGGGACCATGCCGGTCTGGCGCGGCTGCGTTTCGCCGCACCGCCCGGCGCCGCGGTGCTGCTGCGCCCGGACCAGCATGTGGCGGCGCGCCTGGCCACGCCCGATCCCGCCGCGATCCGCGCCGCGCTCGCCCATGCGCTGGCGCAGGAGATCACGCCATGACGCTCGACACCGCGCCGCGCCTTGCCGACCCCGACGCGCTGCTCGCCCTGCTGCTCGACGCGCATAAGGGCCTGGATGCCGAGGCGTCGCGCCGCCTGGATGCGCGGCTGGTGCTGCTGCTGGCGAACCATATCGGCGACATGGACGCGCTGCGCGAAGCCGTCGCGCTGGCCCGCGCCTCAGCGCGCGGCTGAAGCGCCCGCGAGCCCGGTGACGAAGGCGCGCTCCAGCTCGGCGAAGGCATCGCCGAGCGCGGCCTGCATTGCGGCCGCCGCGGCCGGCGCATCGGCACCCGCGACAAGCGGCGCACGGCCGCGGACATCGAAGGTCAGCAGCACGCGCGAGGACAGGCCGCGCTCCAGCAGCAGCACGCCAGCCAGCCCGGCGCGGGCCTCGTTCGCCGCCGGCGCATACTCCAGCGCGGTCAGCTGCGCTTCCAGCACCAGCGTGTGCTCCGCCCGGCTGCCCGGCGCGACGACGGCCGAGAACAGGCCCGACGCCTGCAGCCAGGACCGCAGCGCGGCTTCCGCCAGGTCGCTCGGCGGGGCGAGCCACTCATCCCAGGGCGCGATGGCAAAGCCGCCATCGGCCTCCGCACGGCGCAGCCCCAACTCCTGCAGGCCGGGCACGCCGCGCACGCGCCGGATCAGCAGCACCGCGGCCCCACGCGGCGCGGTGCGGCGCGTCGGGCGCTGCGGGTCGAGCGCGAAGCGGCGCACCGGAATGTTGGGCCGGTCCGGCAGGACCGAGCAGCCGGCCAGCGCCAGCGGCAGCAGACAGAAGGCGCGGCGGCTCATCGGCGGCGATCCTGGGGCGGCGGCGGCGGCGCGCCGAAGATGGTCTGCGAGGGCGAGCCGCGCAGCGCCTCGGCGGTGGCGCGCAGGCTGGCGGTGGTGGCGCGCAGATCGGCCAGGATCGGCACCAGCTCCGACTGGATGTCGCTGGTCGTGTCGCGCGCCGTGCGCAGCGTGCGGTCCACGCCCTCGACCGTCGCGGGCAAGCGCTGGGTGGTACGGCGCAACTCCACCGCGGCGGCGGAGACATTGGCGATGGCCTGGCGCAGCTCTGGCGCCGCGGCGAGCCCGCGGGCCTGTTCCGCCGCGGCGCGCGCATCGGCCAGCAGCGCTTCCACCGCACCAGATTGCAGCAGCGCGTTGAGCTGCGCCGACATCTGCGCGGTGCCGCGCAGCGTCGCCGCCAGGTCGCCGTCATTCGCCTGGCGCGCCAGGCCGCCGAGCAGCGCCGCCAAATCATTCGCCATCTGCTCGATCGGCACCTGCGACAGCCGCTCCACCAGCGCCTCCGCCGCGCCGCGCACCTGCGCGACGGTGGAGGGGATGGAGGGCACGACCGTGTGGCGCGGCGTCCAGGGAATGGACGGCACCGGGAAGCGATCGGGGTTCACGAAATCGAGTTCGAGATAGTTCACCCCCGTGATCCCCTGCGCACTGATGCGCGCGCGCAGACCCTGCCGGATCGCCTCCTGCATGTTCGGCACTTCCGCGATCGCGGTCGCATCCAAGGCGAAGCGGATCAGCACCAGCTGGAAGGCCTCGGTATGGGCGGCGCCTGCCGGTCGGCGGTAGGCGGAGGAGACCAGGCCGATCTCCGTCACCCGCCCGATCGGCACGCCGCGGTAGCGGACCGGCGCACCGACATCGAGGCCCTGCACGGATTCGCGCGAATAGGTCTCGAAGACCTGCACCGGCCCGCCGCCGCGATTGGCGGCGAGAAAGATCACGAAGCCCGCCGCCAGCAGCGCACCCACGACCACCAGGATGCCGACGCGAAGATAGAGGGTCGCGGGCTTCATGCGGCCTCCCGCCGGAAGAAGGCGCGCACGGTCGGCTGCGTGCTCTCCTCCCGCAGGCGCTTCGGGTCGCCGGTGGCGATCACGCCCTGCGCCTCACGGTCGAGCATGATGCAGCGATCCCCGATCTCGATGATGGAGGCCAGCTCATGCGTCACCACGACGAAAGTGGTGCCGAGCGAGCGCGCAAGATCCTTGATCAGCGCATCCAGCCCCGCCGAGGTGATCGGGTCGAGCCCCGCGGACGGCTCATCCAGGAACAGGATCGGCGGGTCGAGCGCCAGCGCGCGCGCAATCCCCGCGCGCTTCAGCATGCCGCCCGAGACCTCGGACGGTAGCCGCCCCGCGGCTTCCGACAGCCCGACCAGGCCAAGCTTGGCGCGCGCCACCTCCGCCCGGGCGGCGGGGCTCAGCCGCGTATGCTCGGCCAGCGGCATCTCCACATTCTCCAGCAGCGTCTGCGATCCGAACAGGGCACCTTGTTGCCACATCACACCGATCTGGCGCAGCAGCGCAAGCCGCGCCGCACCCTCGGCCGTCCAGACATCGGTCCCCAGGATCGAAACCTGCCCCGACCGCGGCGGCACCAGGCCGATCATCAGCTTGAGCAGCGTGGATTTGCCGCAGCCCGACCCGCCGAGGATCACGAAGACCTCACCGCGGCGCACCTCGAAGGAGACGTCGCGGAACAGCACCCGATCTCCGAAGCCCGCGGTGAGCCCCTCGGCGACGATGACGGGCGCGCTCACAGCCCGAGCCTTTCATAGGCCACCGCGAAGATGCCATCGAGCACGATGATGGACACGATCCCGCCCACCACCGCGGCGGTGGCCGCATCGCCCACCGCCCGCGGCCCGCGGCCCGCGCCGAGCCCCGACCGGCACCCGATCGCGGCGATCGCCAGGCCGAACACCGCGGCCTTCACCAGCCCGCCCAGCAGGTCCGACAGCTTCAACCAGCTGGATAGCTGCTGCAGCACCGTGGTTAGCGGGAAGCCCAGCATGCCCATGATCAGCGTCATGCCCGCCAGCCCCGCCAGCGTCAGCAGCAACGACAGCACCGGCATCACCAGCAAGCCCGCCAGCACGCGCGGCAGCACCAGCAGCGCCATCGGGTCGATCCCCATCACGCGCAGCGCCGCCACTTCCTCATTCACGCTCATCGTGCCGAGCTCGGCGGCATAGGCGCTGCCGGTGCGCCCGGCCAGAACCACGCCCGCCATCAACGGCCCCAATTCCCGCAGCAGCGAGATGCCGACCAGGTTCGGCACGAAGATCTCCGCCCCGAAGCGGCGGAGCGGGATCGCCGATTGGAAGGCCAGGATCACGCCGAGCAGGAAGCCCAGCAGCACGGTCAGCGGAAAGGCGCGCGTGCCGGCCTCGTCCAGGTGCCGCAGCACTTCCCGCCCGCGCAGCCGCGTGGGCCGCAGCAGCGTGCCCAGCGCGGTGACCGTCAGCTCGCCGAGGAAGGTCGTGGCGTCGCGCAGGCCGCGCCCGAGGCTCCAGGTCGCCTCGCCGATGCGCGCCAAGAGCCCATGACCGCGCTCTGGCTTCGGGCGCGGCGCGGCCAGCGCGGCGCGCACGCGCTCCAGCACGGCGCCAACCTGCGGGGCCGCGCCGCGGATCGCATTGCCCGCCCCAGCCGCCTCGGCTTGCAGAAGCAGCGTCGCCCCGGTGGTGTCGAGCGCCGAGAGCTCCGTGAGGTCGAGCACCGCCGGCCCGCCAGCCGCCTGGGCCATCAGCGCGGGCCACAGCGCGGCCGCCGCCGTGGTGTCGAGCCGGCCGGAGAGCGCGATCACGCGCGCGTCCGCCTCCTGGCGGGTCTCGAAGGCGGCGGCGTGTTCCGTCGCGGTCGGGTTCATTGCTGCATCAAGTCGGTCGGGACCGCCCCAGGTCAAGCAGAAGCCGCAATCGCCTGGGCAGCCGCCGCCTCACCCGACAGCCAGGCGCCGCCAACCGTCGCCGCCAGGCCTTCGGTGTGGCAGGCCTCCCCGGCGAAGCAGAGGCGCCCGCCGGCCAGCGGCGCGGCCAGCACCGCACGCGCCCCGGCCGCGCCGATTCGCGCATGGCTGTACACGCCAAGCGACCAGGGATCGCGCCGCCAGGCGGAGACCAGCGCGCCCGGGCGGAAGGCGCGCGGCGCCTCGCTGCCGAGCCGCGCGGCGATCTCCTCGCGCACCAGCGCTTCCGCCGCCGCGGGGCCTTCGCGCTCCAGCGCAGCCGCCAGCGGCCCGCCGATCCAGGCGCTGGCCAAGGGCTGGCCCTGCGGCCAGAAGGTGATCGGCACCAGCGCCTCGTCGCTGCTCACCTGCCGGTCGGTGGAGGCATGGGCGGGAAGGCCCAGCCGATCCGCGCCCGCCGCGCGCAAGCCCAGCTTGATCGCCGCCCCGAGCGGCAGGTCATGCGCCGCCTGCTGCACCGCCAGCGGCAGCGGCGGATCGAAGCGGATGGCCGCGCCGGCCAGCAGGCTCGTTGGCACGGTGCAGATCACGGCGCGCGCGCGGAGCGTGCCGAAAGGGCCCTCCGCCACCGCCTCACGGTTGCCCCAGGCCAGCCGGGTGACCGGCGCGCCGGTCGTCACCGGCAGGCCTTCGCCAAGCCGCGCGAGCAGCGCGCCGAGCCCGCCCGCCGGCAACAGGTTGGCGCCGCCGAGCAGGCTCGCCGCAAAATCCTGCAGGCTCATCGCGGCGAGCGGCCAGGCCGCGATCACCTCGCCCTGCCAGGCGGCGACAGTCGCATCCCAGGGCCCGCCGCGCGGCGCGGCGACGGCGGCGGGAACATCCGGGCCGGGCACCGCAGCACGCGCGCGGATCGCCGGTTCGAAGGCGGCCCAGGCGGCGTCATAGGCGGCGATCTCGGCCGCGGTGGCGCGGCGGCCCGCCACGAAGCTCACCTCCTGCCGCGCCGCATCGCTATCCGTCAGCCCGACACCCAGCGCGCGCGCCAATTCCACCAGCGGGTTGCGCGCCGCATCGTGCAGCCAGGTCGCGCCGAGGTCGAAGGGCACGCCGAGCGCGCCATCGGTCAGCGCCCGCCCGCCGAGGCGCGATCGCGCTTCCAGCACGCGCACGCGCCGCCCCGCAGCCAGCGCCACGCGCGCCGCCGCGATCCCCGCCGCGCCGGCCCCGATCACCAGGATGTCAGCGTCGCTCATCGGTGGAAGATGGTGCGCGTCAGCCCGGCGGCAGGGCCATCAGCGCGTGAATCAGCACCGCCGAGGCCACCGAGACATTCAGGCTCTCCACCCGGCCGGAGCCCGGCAGCGTCACGCGCTGCGCGCAGGCAGACAGCGTGGCGAGCGGCAGCCCCTCCTCCTCATTGCCCAAAACCAGCGCGAAGGGTTTGCCGCGCGGCAGCGCCTCAGGCGGGACGCCGCCGCGTGGCACGGCGGCGACGGTGGTGAAACGCGGCGCCATGGCGCGCAGCGCAACGCCAAGGTTCGGCACGCGATGCATCGCCAGATGCTCAAGCCCGCCTTCCGCTGTGCGGTAGGCGGCATCCGACAGCCCCGCCTGGCGCGGATCGCCCGACAGCAGCAGCCCCGTGCAGCCGAAGAAGGCCGCCGAGCGCGCGATGGCGCCAAGGTTGTGCGGATTGCCGATCCCATCGAGCACGGGCAGCACCCGCGAACCCAGCAGCGCGGCCGGAAACGGCGCGGCAAGGTCCGGCACGCTGCGCGCCGCCGCGATGGCGACGATGCCGCCGTGATGCGTGGTGCCGGCGATGCGCGCCAGCTCCTCCGCCGGCACTTCGCGATAGGGTTTGCGGGCCGCGGCGAGCAGCTTGCAGAAGCCCCCGGCCTCGCGCCGGCGCGTGGGCATGTAGAACAGGCGCAGCACCGCTTCCGGACGCACGGCGAAGAGCGCGGCGACGGCGGCGGGTCCGCAGATGCGGTCGGTATCGGCCGGCGGCGGCGCCGGCGGGAGGGCGCCGCTCATCGCGGTGCCTCCGCCAGCAGGGCGGCCGGCACCTCGATGCCCTCGGCCGTGGCGCGCGCAGCGAGGCCGGCGCGGCGGCTGCCGGGCAGGCGCACATCGGGATCGGCCTGCATCGCATCGAGCAGCGCCTCGATGCGGTCGAGATAGACGCCCTGCCCCGCCAGCGCGCCCGGATCCACCACGAGGATCGCCTGGCCGAGCCGCGGGCGGTTGCCGTCTTCCTCGAAGAAACTGTCGGCCTCGAAGCCGAAGGCCGCACCGGTCAGCGCGACGCAAAGCAGCTCCACCACCAGCGCGAGCAGCGCGCCCTTGGTGCCGCCCATCGCGAGCATCGCGCCCGAGAGCGCCGCACGCGCATCGGTGGTGGGCTGGCCTTCCGCGTCCAGCGCCCAGCCTTCGGGGATCGGGCGGCCTTCCTTCGCGGCGACCATGATCTTCCCGCGCGCAACTTCCGACAGCGCCATGTCGATCACCAGCGGATCGGCAACGCCGGGGTCCCCGCCGGGCTTGCCCGGCGGGGTGGGGCGGCGCGGGAAGGCGGCGGCGACGGGGTTGGTGCCCATCAGCGCGCGCCGCCCGCCGGGCACGGGCATCGCCGCCGGCGAATTGGTGAAGGCCAGCGCCACCAGCCCGCGCCGCGCGAGTGCGGCCACCGGCAACCCCATCGCACCGCTGTGGTGGCTGTTGGTGATGCCGGCGAAGGCGATGCCATGCGCCACGGCGCGCGCCGCAACTTCCTCCACCGCCAGGTTCAGCGCGGGATAGGCCAGGCCGTGGCGCGCATCCACCAGCACCGCACCGCCGCGCTCGGCGATGATGGCAGGCTCAGCGGCGCCATCGGCGCGGCCGTTGCGGAGGAAGGCGGCGTATTGCGCGACGCGCGACAGGCCGTGGCCCGACTGGCCCTCGGCCTCAGCGGCGACGAGCGCAGTGGCGGTCGCAGCGGCCATGCGCGGATTGGCGCCCGCGCGCTCGAGCGCAGCGCAAGCGAGGGATCGGGCGTCGTCGAGGGAAAGGCGGGGCATGGGGCAACCGGGATGCGGGACGATGCCCTTACCACAGGTGACCCCGCGCACCCTATCTGCCCCTGCAACCGAGGGGCGCCCCGCGCCGGCCAGTGCCGGCGCGGGGCGTATCGTCACGCGCTTTCGTACAGGCGCGTCAGGCTGAATTCGCGGTGGCCGAGCAACTCGGCCGCCGTCAGCTCGCCATCGGCGGTGCGCAGCATGCAGTCCAGCAGCGCCTCGCCCGCCTCATCCATGTTGATCCGCTTCTGCAGAAGCCCGGTGACGTCCACATCGATGTGTTCGCTCATCGTGCGCTGCGTGCGCGGATTCGCGGTCAGCTTGATCACCGGCAGGATCGGGTTGCCGATCACATTGCCCTGGCCCGTCGGGAAGAAATGCACCGCATAGCCCGACGCCGCGCAGAGCGTGACCATCTCCGCCGCGGCGGAGGACGAATCCATGAACCACAGGCCGGGGCCCGTCGGTTCCTCGGCCTTGTCGAGCACGCCATCCACCAGGCACTTCTTGCCGATCTTGGTGATGTTGCCGAGCGCCTTCTCCTCGATGGTGGTGAGGCCACCTTCGATATTGCCCTTGGTCGGCTGGCTCTCGGACAGGTCGTTGGTCTTGTTCGCCTCGATCATCCGCTGGTAGCGGTTGAACATCGCCATGAACTGGTCGGCGATCTCTGGCGTGCGGCAGCGCGCGGCCACCAGGTGCTCGCCGCCGGTGATCTCGCTCGTCTCGCCGAAGACCAGCGTGTTGCCGTTCTCCCACAGCTTGTCGAAGGCATTGCCCACGGTCGGGCAGGAGGCGAGGCCCGAGGTCGTGTCGGATTCACCACACTTCGTGCTGACCCACAGCTCCGTCAGGTCGGCGCGCGTCTTCTTCAGGCGCGAGGCGTGCTTGACCAGGCGATAGGCGGCGCGGGACGCGTTGGCGATGGTGTTGATGTCGCCATTCTGCTCGATGGCGAAGCCCTCGACCGGCGTGCCCGACTTCGCAATGCCCTCGACGATCTTGCCGGTCCAGCCCGGCTCGATGCCGATGACGACGACGCCCGCGACATTCGGGTTGCAGCCCGTGCCGATCAGGGTGCGGAAGTGCAGATCAAGGTCGGCGCCGAATTGCAGCCGGCCATAGGCGTGCGGGATCGCCATCGCGCCCTTGATGTTGTTGGCGACGGCTTCCGCGGCGGCGTTGGACAGGTCGTCCACCGGCAGGATGATGACGTGGTTGCGCACGCCCATCCGGCCATTCTCACGGCGCCAGCCTTCGAAGGACGCGCCCTTCAGATTCATGCCCATCGTGGCGTTTCCCTTACCAGCGCTTCGTCTTGACGTTGTGGACATGCAGGTGTTCGCCAGCGCCGATCGCCGCGACCGCCTTGCCGATATCCACGCCGTATTTGACGATGGTGTCGCCCGAGGCGATGGGCTTGATCGCCAGCTTATGGCCGATCGGAATGTCCGACTTCGCGTCGAACTCGATCATCTTATCCTGGTCCATGATCCAGCCATTGATGCGGCTGCCGGCCTTCAGGCCTTCCACCACCACAACGCCGACGCTGTCGCCTTCGTCATGGACGACGAAATGGATCGTCATCGCGTTTCCCCCCGAGATCTTGCGGATGGCCGCAGCCTAGAAGCCGCCGGAAAGGGGTTCAACCCGGGGGCGATCAGCGCGTAGGATCGCGCGATCAGGAAAGCGGGATCGCAGGAGCGAAGATGGCGGGCGTGTTCTGGTACGATGGGCAGTGGATGACCGAGGAGCCGAAGCTCACCGGCCCGATGGACCACGCCTTCTGGCTCGGCTCCGTGATCTTCGACGGCGGGCGGTCCATCAAGGGCGTGGCCCCCGACCTCGACCGCCACGCGGCGCGTTGCGTCGAAAGCGCGGTGAAGATGCTGATGCGGCCGAAGATCGCCGCCGCGGAGATCGAAGCGCTCTGCCGCGAGGGCATAAGCCGCATGGGCCCGGACGCCACGCTCTACATCCGGCCGATGTTCTTCATCCGCAAGGGCATCGGCAGCGCGCGGCCCGATCCCGACAGCACCGATTTCGTGCTATCGCTGTATGACAGCCCGCTGCCGGCCTGGCAGGGTTTCTCCGCCTGCCTGGTCCCGTATCGCCGCCCCGCGCCGGACATGGCGCCGACGGATGCCAAGGCCTCCTGCCTCTACCCCAATGGCGCGCGCGCCGCGACCTGGGCGGCGGAGCGCGGCTTCGACAATGCGGTGATGTGCGATGCGCTCGGCAATGTCGCGGAATTCGCCAGCGCGAATCTGATGTTCGCCAAGGATGGCGTGGTGGTGACGCCGGCCATCAACGGTACCTTCCTCAACGGCATCACGCGCCAGCGCGTGCTGCATCTGCTGCGCGAGGCTGGCGTGCCGGTGGAGGAACGCCGCGTCCTGCCGGAGGAGCTGGAGACGGCGGATGAGATTTTCTCGACCGGCAACTACGCCAAGGTCCTGCCCTGCACGAATTACAATGGCCGCGCCATGCAGCCTGGCCCGATGGCGCTGAAGGCGCGCGCCACCTATTTCGAATGGGCCGAGGCGAACTGGCGCATTCTGTGATACCGGGCGGCGTGAATGTTAAAACATTCCCGCCCCTCAAGCGCCGGCGCCCGCCTCCGCGGGCTTGGCTCGCCGCATAAGCGGCGGGCCGCATTCGCGGCCTCGGCCGGCGTGAAGAACGCCGGCCGCCATCGGATCACCACCAACGCCGCGCAGCCTGATCAGGCCGCGCGCGCGGCCGCGACGAAGGCCGCAATCCGCGCGGGGTCCTTGACGCCCCGCGCGCGCTCGACGCCGGAGGAAACATCCACGCCCGGCGCGCCGGAGACGGCGATGGCCTGCCCCACATTCTCCGGCGTCAGCCCGCCAGCCAGCAGCCAGGGGCGCGGGATGGTGCGGCCTGCGGTCAGCGTCCAGTCGAAGGGCGCGGCATTGCCGCCGGGCAGCGGCGCGCCGGGCGGCGCCTTCGCATCCAGCAGGAAGCGGTCCACCACCGGCGCGTAATCCGCCAACGCATCGAGATCGGCGGCAGAGGCGATGCCGAGCGCCTTCATCACCGGCAACCCGAAGCGCGCGCGGATGGCGGCGCAGCGCGCCGGCGTCTCCTCCCCATGCAGCTGAATCACATCGAGCGGCAGCGCGGCCAGCACGGCGGCGATCTCGTCCTCCGTCGGGTCCACGAACAGCCCGACTTTCCCCGGGCCAGGCGCGGCGATCGCAGCGGCCTGCGCCGGCGTGACCGCGCGCGGCGAGGGCGGGAAGAAGACGAAGCCGACAAGCTCCGCGCCCGCCTCCGCCGCCGCCTGCATCGCGGCCGCGTCGTTGATGCCGCAGATTTTCGTGATCACGCGCGGCGCACCAATGCGCGTGCGATCGCCGCCGCCGCGGCCGCGGGATCGGCGGCCTTGGTGATCGGCCGCCCGACCACAACGAAATCGGCGCCCGCCGCGGCCATTTCCTCGGGCGTTGCGGTGCGCGCCTGGTCGTCGGCCGCACTGCCGGCCGGGCGCACGCCGGGCACCACCAGCGCCGGCCCGTCGCCCAGCGCATCGCGCAGCGGCGCGACCTCGCGCGGGGAGCAAACCAGGCCGTCCGCCCCGGCGGCGACGGCCAGCCGCGCCAGCCGCAGCACCTGCTGCACCGTGCCGCCGGCAACGCCCGTCTCCGCCAGCGCGGCGGCGTCGAGGCTGGTCAGCACCGTCACCGCCAGGATGCGCATGCGCTGCGCGCTGCCTGCCCTTTCGGCCGCCTTCTCCGCCGCCTCGCGCGCGGCGGCGATCATCGCGGCACCGCCTGCGGCATGGATGGTCAGCCAGGCCGGCTGCAACGGCGCCAGCGACCGCACCGCGCCCGCCACCGTGTTCGGAATGTCGTGCAGCTTGAGGTCGAGGAAGACCGGCCCATGCGCGGCAATCCGCCGCACCGCCGCCCCACCTTCGGCCGAGAACAGCTCGAGCCCGACCTTCAACAGCCCCGCATGCGGCGCGACCGCGCCTGCCCAGGCCTCGGCCGTGGCGAGATCCGGCGCGTCCAGCGCAACGCATAATCCACAAGGCTTCACGATCATCTCCCGCCGGGCGTGCCAAGCGGCACCACCGCCGCCTCCGGCACCCGGCCCATATCGGCGGCGCGGCGGGCGTCGTCTTCCTTCGCGCGCAACCCGGCCAGCTCAGCTTCCAGCAGCTTCGCCGCCTGCTCGATCCGCGCGGCGCGGCGCCGCACCGGCAGCGCCGCCGCCCAGGCGATCACCGCCCCGATCAGGAAGGCGATCGCCGCCAGCAGCAGCACCGCAACCCCGAGCGGCGCCACCCAGGCCAGGTCGAAGGGCCAGAGGCGAATTTCCACATCCTGCGGGTTCGACAGGCCGAACAGCGCCAGCAGGACCAGGAGCGGCACGAAGAACACCCAGCGCATGGCGATCCTCCCGGGCATGGCGGCGACGCGGCCGCAGCGGCACTCCTACGCCCGCGCGGCGGCAGCGGGAAGCCGCGGCCGCGCGATCATCCCCCCCGGCACGCGAAGGGGGCAGCCCCCAACGCCGCAAAGCGATGGCGGAAGGACGCCCTCAGCCGACCGGCGACACGGCGCGCGGCTTGCGCGCCGGGACCTGCAGCGGGCCGCCATTCACGCGCTCGCGCAATTCCTTGCCGGGCTTGAAATAGGGCACGGCCTTGGCCGAGACATCCACCGCCGTGCCGGTGCGCGGATTGCGCCCGGTGCGCGGATCGCGCCGCTTGATGGAAAAGGCGCCGAAGCCACGCAACTCCACCCGGTCCCCGCGCGCCAGCGCGTCCGTGATCTCGTCGAAGATCGTGGAGACAATCAGCTCCACATCGGGCTGGCGCAGATGCGGGTTGGTCGCCGCCAGCTGGGCGATCAGTTCCGATCGCGTCATGAAGGCCTGTCGCCCCCCTGTCTTTACAAGGGCGAAGGCTGCCAAAGCGCGCGGACGCGGTCAACGACCAGCCATTCCGAAACCATCGCCCCGAACAGCGCCGAGATCCCGGCCCGCAGCGTCCGCTCGGTAAAGCCGCGCAATTCGATCTCCCGCACCGGCAGGCCGGCCGGGACCTCCCGCGCCTCGGCCAGCCAGGTCCGGGCCTCGGCCTCGCCCCCGATCTGGTCCACCAGGCCGAGCGCCACCGCCTCCCGCCCCGTGAAGATCCGGCCATCGGCCAGGGCCCGCACCCGGTCGGGCGGCATGTTGCGGCCGGCGGCGACCATGGCCACGAATTGCTCGTGCAGGTCGCGCACCACGCGCATCAGCTCCGCCCGGCCATCCTCGGTCAGCGGGCGGAAGGGGTTGGGCTGGTCCTTGAACGCACCAGAGGGCAGCGCCTCGACCCGCACGCCGAGCCGCGCCGCCAGTTCCGAGGCGTCCACGGATTGCATCACCACGCCGATGGAGCCGGTCACCGTCGCCTCCCGCGCGAAGACGCGCACGGCGGGCAGGGCAGCCATGTAGCCGGCGGAGGCGGCAGTGCCGCCCATCACCGCGACCACCGGCTTGCGTTCCGCCACGCGGCGCAGCGCGCCATGCAGCGCCTCACCCCCCGAGACGCTGCCGCCGGGGCTGTCGATCGCCACGATCAGCGCGCGCACCGTGTCGTCGCGGCGGATGCGCTCCAGCGCCTCCTGCACGCGGCGGTCATCGCCGATGAAACCCTCGACCTCCAGCCGCGCGACATGCGCGCCGGCAGGGAACAGGCCGAGCCGATCCTCCCCGCGCAGCAGCAGCGCCAGCACCAGCCCGGCCAGGCCTAAGACCGCCAGGCCACGCCAGAGGGAAAGGCGGCGCTTCAGCCGGCGCCGATCAACAAGGAGGTCCGCATCCAGGGGCATGGCCCGCATATGGCGCCTTCCCCCGCCAGCCTCCAAGGGGCGGCCGGCCCGGATTCACACCGCTGGGATGGTGGGTACGGGGACGGGAAAGCCGGGCGGGCGCCAAGCCCGCTGCCGTGGCCCTGGCCTCAGGCCGGGCGCGCTTCCATCAGCTGGGCCGTGACCAGCCGCCGCACCGGGCCAAGCGCGGCGCCCAGCCGCAGCACCGCCCCACGCAGCATCCGGGCCGGGGCGCGGTCATCGGTGTAGAGGCTCGCTATCGCGTTCGTTGCGGTGAAGAGCGGGAAGGTGGCGCGGCGATGCGCCATCTCGTAGCGGAGCAGCGCGCCGGGATCGGCAATGTCGCGCCCGCGCGCCAGCGCCCCGCGGATCTCGCCGGCCAGGCGATGCGCGCCGGCCAGCCCGAAATTGAAGCCATGCGCGGTCACGGGAAGCATCCCCACGGCTGCATCGCCGAGCAGTGCGAAGCGCGTGCCCACGAAGCGATGCGCATAGGTCGCGACCAGCGGATAGGCGTGCCGCGTGCCGGCGAGCCGCATCGCGCCCCAGCGCCCAGTGGTGCGGCGCGTGGCATCGGCGCCGAAATCTTCGGGCGTCGTGGCCATCAGCGCCTCGATCTGCTCGGGCGGCAGCGTCAGCACGATGGAGGACATCTCGCCCGCTCCGCCGCGGTCGGGCGCGGCGCTTGGGCCGAGGCCGTGACTCGCCGCGGCAGACGAAAGCGGCAGCATGGCGACCGTCTGGCCATGGCCGAACCATTCGGTGGCGATGCCATGATGCGGCTGCTCATGCGCGACGCGCGCGACCAGCATGGTCTTGCCGAAGTCCCGCTGCGTCGCCGCAATGCCCATCTGCCGCCGCGCTTCGGAAAAGCGCGTATCGGCCGCGACGACCAGCCGCGCGCCGATCTCCCGCCCATCGGCCAGTGTCAGCACGCCGCCCTTAGGCGATGTCGCGACGGTCGCGACGGCCACGCCCGCAATCAGCTCTGCGCAGCCGGCGTGCTTCACCGTGTCGAACAGCGCGCGGCGGATCAGGTGGTTCGGCACGAGCTGCCCCAGCGCCGCGCCCGGGCCGGGCGCGAAATCCAGCGCGAAGGGGGAGGCGCCGTCCTGCACCCGCGCCTGCCGCAGCGGGGAGCGCTGGTCCTCCGGGATGCGGTCCCAGGCGCCAAGCTGGCGCAGGATCCCCTGGGAGCGATGGGTCAGCGCGATCTCCCGCCCATCGAAGGCAGGCTCGGCCAGCGCAGCTTCCGGGCTGCGTTCCACCAGCGTCACGCGCAGCCCGCTGCCCGCGAGCGCAGCGGCCAGGGACAGGCCCGCGGGCCCGGCGCCGATGACGGCGATATCGGTCTCGATCATGGCAGGAAGGATGGGGTGTCCGCCGTTTTCTGCCATGACCTGGATCACCGCTTTTCCGACACCACCACGCCACTGGCGGCCAGATCCGCGATCTCCTGGTCGGTGAAGCCGTGCGCGGCCAGGATCTCGGCGCCGTGCTCGTTGAAGCCCGGCGGCAGGCTGCGCAGCCCGCCCGGCGTGCGGCTCATCTTGATCGGCGTGCCGAGCGCGCGGAACCAGCCCTGCTCGGCGACCATGCCACGATGCGCGGTGTGGGGGGCGGCCATCGCCTCGTCCACATGCAGCACCGGGCCGGCGGGCAGGCCGGCGCGCAGCAGCGCGTCGCAGAGCGCATGCCCATCCTCCTCCGCCAGCCGCGCATCCAGGATGGCGTCAAGCGCGACGCGGTTCTGCACGCGCAGCGCATTGGTCGCGAAGCGCGGCTCGGCGAGGAGATGCTGGAGCGAGAGGAATTCGCAGAATTTCCGCCAGGCGGGCTCATTGCCGCAGGCGACGAAGATCTCGCAGGTCTTGGTGCGGAACTTGGAATAGGGCGAGATGTTCGGATGCGGATTGCCCAGCGCCTGCGGCCGCTTGCCGTTCAGGAAGTGGTTCGCCGCCTGCGGATGCAGCAGCGCCATGCCGCAATCATGCAGCGACATGTCCAGGAACTGGCCCTGGCCGCTCCGCTGCCGCTCATTCAGCGCCATCAGGATGGCGATGGTGGAATAGAGGCCGGTGGCGAGATCGACGATCGGCGTGCCCATGCGCAGCGGGCCGGTGGTCGCGTCGCCATTGATGGACATGAGCCCGACCATCGCCTGGATGATCGCGTCATAGCCGGGCAGGCCCCCAAGCGGCCCGTCGGCCCCGAAGCCGGAAACGCGGCAATGGATCAGCCCGGGGAAGCGCTTCGACAGCACATCGGCATAGCCGATGCCCCATTTCTCCATGCTGCCGGGCTTGTAGTTCTCGACCAGCACATCGGCGCCGTCCAGCAGCCGCAGCAGCACCGCGCGGCCTTCCGGCTTCGACAGGTCGAGCGCGAGCGCGCGCTTGTTGCGGTTGACGCCGATGTAGTAGCTGGCGTCGCCCTCGTGGAAGGGCGGGCCCCAGCCGCGCGTCTCATCGCCCTGCGGCGGTTCGATCTTGATCACCTCCGCGCCGTGATCCGAGAGGATCATCGTGCAATAGGGACCACCCAGCACGCGCGTCAGGTCGATGACCTTGAGGCCCGCCAGCGCGCCGGGCGAGAGGGCGAGGCCTTTGCCCTCGGTCATGGGAACGGCGTCGGTCATGCCGCATGCTTCCTTCCAAAGACCCGGGCGCAGAACTCGGGGTAGGTTTCCAGCATCTCGTCGCAGACGGGGCCGCGCAGCAGCGCGAGCTCCGCGTCCGTCGGATCGGGGGTGGCCGGCACTTCCGCCGGCACGTCGAAGTCGAAGCCCGTCTGCGCGCGGATGCTCTCCACGCTCTCACCCGGGCTCACGCTTTCCAGCGCGAAGCGCGCGCGGCCAGCATCGAAGCGAAACACGCAACGCCCCGTCACCAGCGCCTGCGCTGTGCCGCGCCGGAACACGCCGGGCGGCGACACGCCGGGGGCGGAGATCATGTCCACCTTCTGCACCAGCACGCGCGGCGAGTGCTCCTCGCGGAACAGGATCGTCCGCGGCGTCATGAAATACATGAAGGCGGAGCCGAAGGAGCCCGGAAAGCGCACGCCCGTCCCCGGCCATTCGCCGGTGCCGAGCAGGTTGATATTCGCCTGCCCGTCAATCTGCCCGCCGCCGAGGAAGAACAGGTCGATCCGGCCCTGCCCCGTCAGATCGAACAGCTCGCGCGAGCCTTCGGTGAAGGGATTGCCGCTGCGCTTGTGCAGCAGCGACAGCCGCACCGGATGACCCTGCTTCTTCACCAGCCAGCAGGCCGCAGCGGGAATGGGCGAAGCGGCGCCAACCGCGATGTGCCGTGCGGGCGGCGCCGCGGGGTCGAGGATCAGCCGCGCCAGCGCAGCGGCGAGCCTTTCTTCCGGCTGAATGCTCATTCGGCAGCGGCCCGATGTTCGAAGACGAAGCGCTCAAGATACTCGCGGAACCCAGCCTCGGTCTTCGCCAGCCGCGCATACTCCGCGACATGCGCCGCATCGAACCCGTATTCGTCGAGCAGCGCCACGGGCTGCGCCCCACGCGCGGCCACCGCGACGCCCTCGATATAGGTCGCATTGATGCAGCCCGGTGCCAGGCGCTCATCTTCCAGCATATTGCCCGGCACCATGCGCTCCACCGTCGCCAGCACGCGGCGCGAGGCATGGGCCAACGTCGCCAATTCGCGCCGCCGCCCGACCCACACATTCCCCTCCGCATCGGCCATCACGCCATGGATCGCCGCCACATCGGGCATCAACGCCGGCAGCAGCACGATGGGATCGCCGCCATCGGCGAAGGGATTGTCCACCACACGCCAATCGGGGCGGTTGGCCAGGATGTCGGACCCGATCAGCCCGCGCAGCGGCATGAAGGGCACGCCCTTCTCGGCCGCCTGCAGCATGGTGTGGATGGCCGGGCAGGTCGCGTCGCGGACCTTGATCCGCCCTTCCTTCAGCGCCGCCGTGAAGCGGGGCGCGAAGCCCGCCTCCCCGAGCGAGACCGCACTCGTCTCCACCTCCGCCACGCAGCCCGCGCCGATCAGCAGGTCAGTCGCAAAGCCCGAGACCGGCACGCCAAGCAGGCGCAGCCCCTTGGCACCCCGCCGCACCAGCGCGCGCGCCAGCGCCACCGAGGGCAGGGAATTGTCGGGCGGCAAGGCCAGCTTCGCGCCGTCGGGCACGGATGCGGCCATCGCCTCCAGGGAGATCGGGCTCATGGGGTCGGAACCTAGTCGTCCGGGCCGCCGCGGGAAAGCCGTGCTAAACGGGCCCAACCATGCCCGATCCCGTCACCCTGCACGGCCCCCGCGTCACGCTCCGCCCCTGGCGGCTGCCCGAGGACCTCGAGCCCCTCTTCGCCATCAATGGCGACCCCGCGGCGATGCGCTTCTTCCCGAATGTCCATGACCGCGCCGAGAGCGACGACTGGGGCCGGCGCATCGCCGCCGATTGCGCCGCCAATGGCCATGGCTTCTGGGTGGTGGAGCTGCGCGGCGAAGGCATGGTCGGCGTCACCGGCATCAAGGGCGCGCCCTTCGAGGCCGATTTCACTCCGGCCACCGAGATCGGCTGGCGCATCGCCACCCGTTTCCAGCGCCAGGGCCTGGCCGAGGAAGCCGCCCGCCTCGCGCTGGCCTATGGCTTCGGCCCGGCCGGGCTCGATCGCATCGTCGCCTGGACGCCGCCGGCCAATGAACCCTCCTGGCGGCTGATGGAAAAGCTGGCGATGCGGCGAGTGAAGATCTTCGACCACCCCCGCGTCCCCGAAGGCCACGCGCTGCGCCCGCAGCTGCTGTACGAAATCACACGTGACGAATGGGTCACGGACCGCATGGGCGGTTGATGCGCCGCCGGTTCCGCGCAAGGCTCGGGGCCGGAGGAACGATCCATGCGTCACATGACCCTGAGGGCGGGTATCGCCCTGGCGGGGGCGCTTGCCCTGGCCGCGCCGGCCGCCGCCGAAGTCGTCCGCTTCGAGCTGACCGGCCCGCCGCGCCCCGCTCTGGAAGGCCAGTCTTTCGGCGCCGTCGGTCCTTATGTCGAGATCCGCGCCCGCGCGACCATTGCCCTCGACCCGGCCGATCCACGCAACGCCGTGATCGTTGACCTCGACCGCGCGCCGCGCAACGCGCAAGGCCGGGTGGAGGCGACGGCCGATGTCGTCATCTTCCGCCCCGCCGACCTCGCCCGCGGCAATGGCACGCTGCTGATCGAGCCGCCGAACCGCGGCCGGCGCCTCATCACCCAGCTGCTGAACGACACCACGGCCGCCGCCACCACGCGCCTCGAACAGGCGGGCGATGCGGGCAATGGCTGGACCTTCCGGCAGGGCATGACGCTCGCCTGGATCGGCTGGCAGGGCGACTGGACGCCCGGACAGGGGATGCGCGTGGAGGTGCCGCGCGTCGCGGGGCTCACCGGCCCGGCGCGCGAGGAATTCGTCTTCGACAATACCACCAACCCGGCCATTGGCCGCCTGAGCTACCCCGTGGCCGACCCGGCCAGCATCGTGCTGACTGTCCGCGCCCGGCATGAAGATCAGCGCCAGCGCCCGGCGGGCCTGTCCTTCCGGCTGCTCGACGGCGACCGGATCGAGATCACCCGCCCCGCCGGCTTCGACGCCGCGGCCATCTACGAGATGACCTACACCGCGCGCGACCCGCTGGTGCTGGGGATGGGCTTCGCCGCCTTCCGCGACGTCACCGCCTTCCTCCGCCGCGATGGCTCTGACGCCAACCCGATGGCCCAGCACGGGCGCAGCACGGTGGGCGTGGCGACCGCGCTCGGCATTTCGCAATCGGGGCGCTTCCTGCGCGACTTCCTGCATCTCGGCTTCAATGAGGATACGCGTGGGCGGCAGGTTTTCGACGCGCTGGTGCCGCATATCCCGGGCGCGCGGCTAACCGACATGAACCGCCGCTTCGCCCAGCCCGGCCGCAACCCGTCCGACCAGACGGACCGGCTGTACCCTGCCGACCAATTCCCCTTCGCCTATGCGATGTCCACCGACCACCTGACCGGGCGGCGCGACGGGCTGCTCCGGCGCTGCCGCATCTCGGGCACCTGCCCGCGCATCTTCCAGACCGACACGGAGTTCGAATTCTGGGGTGCCCGCGGCAGCCTGACCTATACGGACAGCCAGGGCCGGCACCTGGACCTGCCGCCCGAAGTGCGCGGCTTCATGTTCGCCGGCCACCCGCATTTCATGCCGGCGCAGGCGATGGCTGCGGCCAGCCCCATGTGCCAGCTGCCGCTCAATCCGCTGCAGGCCGGCGCGCCGATGCGCGCGCTGATGGTGGCGCTGGACGCCTGGGTGCGCGAAGGGGTGGAGCCGCCCTCCTCCCGCGTGCCGATGGTCGCGCATGGCACGCTGGTGCAGCCGGCCGCCTTCCCCGCCATCCCCGGCCTGCCGCAGCTGACCAGCTGGACCCCCGCGCCGCTGCTCGACCTGACGAAGAACCCGCCTGAGGTGACCGGCCGCTACCCGATCCTGTTCCCGCGCGTGGACACGGACGGCAATGCGATCGCCGGTATCCGCCTGCCGGTGATCGAGGCGCCGCGCGCCACCTACACCGGCTGGAACCCACGCAAGGCGGGCTTCGCCGAAGGCGCGCTCTGCACCAACCAGGGCGGCGTCATTCCCTTCGCCGCGACGCGGGCGGAGCGGATGGCGAACAACGACCCGCGCCCCGCGATCGAGGAACGCTGGGCCGATGCCGCCGCCTATACCACCGCGGTGCGCGCGAGCGCGGAGCGCCTGGTGGTGGAACGCCTGCTGCTGGCCGACGACGCCGCCGCGATCGTCGCCGCCGCCAGCGCCGGCACGCTCGCGCGCCTGCCGGCGCGCTGAGGCTCAAGGCGCGCTGTTCAGGCAGCGCGCCAAGAGCGCGGCGGTGCGCGCATGCGCCACCGCCGCGGCCTCAGCGTCGAAGCTGCGCGCGCCAGCGCGGGCGAAGGCGTGGTCCGCAGCCGGATGGACCACGATCTCCACATCCGGGCGATGCGCGAGCGCCGCCAGGATCGCCGCCTGCGCCGGCGGCGGCACGAAGCGATCGCGTGCGGCCAGATGGAGCAGCAGCGGCGTATGCGGTGCAGACAGGTCCTGCAGCATCGTCTCGATCCCGACGCCGTAGTAGCTGACATGCGCCTCCCCAGCGCCCGCCGCGGCCAGGCGCATCGCCAACCGCCCGCCAAGGCAGAAGCCCACCACCGCCACGCTTCCATTGCAGCCCGGCAGGCGCCGCGCGAAGCCGAGTGTAGCTTCGGCATCGGCAACCGCGCGCGGCTCATCGAACTCGCGCAGCAGCGCCATCGCGCGGGTCCAAGCGGGTGGGCCGGCATCGGGGTCGAGTTCGCCCGGCGCCTCCCGCCACCACAAATCGGGCACCAGCGTGATATGGCCGAGCCCGACGACCCAATCGGCCAGCGCGCGCATGTTGCGGTTGAGACCGAAGATTTCGTGCAGCAGCAGCACCGCGCCGGCGGGTTCGCGCGCCGGGCGCACCACCCAGGCCGGCATGCGCCCGCCATCGGCAACCGGGATGGTCACAAGCTCGCCGATGCTCGTTTCCTCCGCGAGACTGCGCTTGCAACCTATCGCCGGATTGCGCAGAAGCAACCGCATGCGACGTGTCGCCCCCGCCCTGGTCGTGCTGCTGGTCGCCCCGCTGCTGGGCGGTGCGGCGTCACCAGGCACGACGCCGCCGGAGCTGGAAGCGGCCGGCTGGCGTAAGGCGGAATGGCACGGCATCCGCCCCGCCGAATTCGCGGCCACACCCTCAGGCGGCGTGCGCATCCGCGGCCAGGGGCAGGGCAGCCTGATCGCCCGCCCGATGACCGGCGCGGCCGCCTGCCTCGCTTGGCGCTGGCGCGTGGATGCCGGCCCACCCGCCACCGACCTGACGCGGCGCGGCGGCGATGACCGGGCGATCGCGATCTCGATCGGCTTCAGCGGCTTCGGCCCCGGTGCCGGCTTCGCGCTCCGCGCTCAGCATGCGGTGGCGCAGGCCTCTGCCGGCCAGCGTTCCCTGCCGCGCAGCGTGCTGAGCTATGTCTGGGGCGGCACCGGCCAGGAGGGCGCGGGCAACCCGAGCGGCTTCTTCCCCAGCCCCTGGACCGCCGGCATCACCCAGATCCGCGTGCTCCGCCCCGCGGACGCCCCGCGCGGCCAGTGGGTGGAGGAGAAGGCGGACCTCGGCGCCGATTGGCGCGCCGCCTTTGGCGGGCCAGACGTGCCGCCGATGCTGGAGATCGTGATCTCGATGGATGTCGAGGACACTGGCGCGCGGGTGGATGCGCAGGTGGAGAATATCCGCCTCGTCCCCTGCAACTAAAGACCGCCTGCCGCCCGGCGGGCCAGGCACCGGCGCCCATCGTGCCATGCGCGACTTCCCAAGCCCGCCCTGCCGCACCATCTCCCCCTCGGTTTTAGGGGCGCTGCTGGCATGACCGTCTCGCGTGAGCAGTTCCGGGACGCGATGGCGCGTCTCGGGGCGGCGGTGAATGTGGTGACGACGGATGGTGCGGCCGGCCGCGCGGGCTTCACCGCCAGCGCCGTCTGTTCCGTCACGGATGATCCGCCGACGCTGCTGGTCTGCCTCAACCGCTCTGCCCGCGGCAGCGCCGCCCTCAAGGCCAATGCGGTGATGTGCGTGAACACGCTGGCGGCGGGGCAGGATGCGCTGTCGGACGCATTCGCCGGCAAGGGCGGGCTCGATGCCGAGGGCCGCTTCGCGCTGGCGCGCTGGACGCAGCTGGCCACCGGCGCCCCGGTGCTGGAAGACGCCGCGATCGTCGCCTTCGACTGCCGGATCACGGAAGTTGTCGAGAAGGGCACCCATTCCGTGCTGTTCGGGGAGATCCAGGCGATCCGCCAGGGGAAGCTGGGGGGCGCGCTGATCTGGTACGGGCGCGGCTACCACCCGGTCGGGCAGGCGGCGTAGCTCGCGGGGCGCAACAGGTCGTCACACCGCCAACGCCTCGTCCCTACCACTCCCCGTAGAAGACGCCCGCCGCCTTGTGGCGGTCGGTGCGGAATTCTGCCTCCGCCCAACTCAGCGTCGTGCGGCGCTTCAGGCCGCAGAACCAGGCGAGCAGCTTGTCGCGCATCGCCTCCCGCACGCCTTCCAACGCCGGATCGGCGCCGAGGTCGTGGAATTCCTGCGGATCGGCGTCGAGGTCGAACAACTGCGGGCGATGCCCGCTGCTCCAATGGACGTATTTCCACCGCGCATCGCGAACCATCCAGGCGTGGTGCTGCCCCGTCGGATGCCCAAGCCGCCGCCGCGCACCCCGAAACGTCCAATCGAGCTCGGAGAACACCGCATCCCGCCAGGACGCCGCTGTTCCACGTGTGACACCGAGCAGCGATCGCCCCTCCACCACATGCTCCGCCGCATCAAGACCGAGCGCATCGAGGATGGTCGGCACCACATCCACCGCCTCCACGAAACGCTCCTCCGTCCGGCCGCGCGTCGCGTCCGCTTCGGGCGAGGGGTCGTACAGGATGAAGGGCACGCGCTGGATGCAGTCGTGGAACAGCTCCTTCTCGCCCAGCCAGTGATCGCCCAGGTAATCGCCATGGTCGGAGCAGAAGACGACCAGCGTATCCTTCCACCGCCCGAGCTTCTCCATCTCCTCCCAAACCCGCCCCAGGTGATGATCCAGCTGCGAGATCAGCCCCTGATAGGCCGGGCGCACCGTGCGGATGCAGGCATCGTCCTGGAAGCTTTGCGCCACCTCCTCATCCTGGAAGGAGCGCATCACGGGATGCGCGGCGTCGCTGCGTTCCGACGGGTGGCGCGCCACGGGCAGGCACTCATTCTCGGAATACATCGCGTGCCAGGGCGCGGGCGCGATGTAGGGCCAATGCGGCTTCACATAGGACAGATGCAGCACCCAGGGCTCGTCGCCCTGCCGGCGCATGAAGTCGAGCGCGACATCGGTGGTGTAGGCGGTCTCGCTATGCCGCTCCTGCACACGCGCGGGCAGGCGGGCGTTGCGCATCTTCCAGCCATTCAGCACGCGGCCTTCCGCGTCCTCCACCCCGATCACATAGTCGGTCCAGGGATCCTTGCTGTCATAGCCCTGCGCGCGCAGCCAATGGGCATAAGCCGAATCAGGCTCGGCATGATGGCCGTCATGGCGGTCCACCAGGGTGAACCAGCCCTCATCCAGCAGCGCCTTCAGATCGTGCTGCCCATCCAGCTGCAGGCGCTTCATGCCGCGCGCATCGGGCAGCACATGCGTCTTCCCCGCCAGCGCCAGCCTCCGCCCCGCCTCGCGCAGGTGCCAGCCGAGCGTGACCTCGCCGACCGACAGCGGCACGCGGTTATGCGTCGCCCCATGCGAGGCGACATAGCGCCCCGTATAGTAGGACATGCGCGACGGCCCGCAGATGCCGGACTGCACATAGGCCTGCGCGAACCGCACCCCGCGCGCGGCCAACGCATCGAGGTTCGGCGTGCGCAGATAGGGATGCCCCGCGCAGCCCATGTGATCCCAGCGCAGCTGGTCGCACATGATGAAGAGCACGTTGCGGATCGTGGTCACGTCCCTGTCTTCCCCCGGCCGAGGCTACGCCGGCGCGCATCCTGTCACGGGTGCGCCGCCGCTTCCATGCGGCCAGGCGGCGCTCAGCCAGCGTCCGGCAGCAGCGCGTTGATAGCCTGCGCCAGCCGCACATCGCGCGCCGACAGCCCGCCCGCATCATGCGTGCTCAGCACGATCTCGACGCGGTTCCACACATTCGACCATTCGGGGTGATGGTCCTGCGCCTCCGCCAGCAGCGCGACGCGCGCCATGAAGCCGAAGGCCTCGGAGAAATCCCGGAACCGGAAGCTCCGCTGGATGGCGTCGCGCCCCTCCACCGGCGTCCAGCCGGGCAGGGTCTGCCCCAGGGCGGCGCGGGCTTCGGGGGCCAACTTGGCAATCATGCTCTATCCATCTCCGGCTTGACGGGCGGGGTCAGGGGGATGTGGATGCGCCATGGCCCGCTTCCACCACCCCCCGACACTCGAAGACATATTGGAACTGGCCGAGCAGGCCTTCGCCGCCATCCCGAAGGAGCTGCGCGACCTGGTGCGGGGTGCTGCCATCGTGGTCGAGGAGGTCGCCGATGAGGAGACCACCGCCGAGCTCGGCTTCGAGAGCCCCTGGGCGCTGACCGGCCTCTATCGCGGCGTGCCGCTGACGCAGAAGAGCGTGATGGACGCCCCGATGGAGCCCGACACCATCACGCTTTATCGGGAGCCGATCCTGCTGGAATGGGTTGAGACCAGCGAGGATCTATTCCGCCTGGTCCGCAACGTGCTGATCCACGAGATCGCGCACCATTTCGGCTTCTCGGACGACGACATCGAGCGTCTGGAGCGGGACGAGTAGCGCGCCGTGCCGCCGCAACGAGCGGATGGCGCGAGATGCAGGGCGGCGGTCGGATGAGCGCCATGCCGGGCCCGATGACGCCCCGCCTCTGGGGCATGCTGGTGCTGCTCTCCGCGATCTGGGGGGCGTCCTTCTTCCTCGCAGCCGTGGCGCTTGCGGGGTTCCCACCGCTGACCATCGTGCTCGGGCGCGTCGCCATCGCGGCCATCGTGCTCGCCCTGCTCTGCCGCGCGTTCGGCCTCGGCCTGCCACGGGGGCGGGCGGCGTGGCTCGCGGTGGCGGGGATGGGGCTGCTGAACAATGCCGTCCCCTTCGCGCTGATCATCGCGGGGCAGCAATTCATCCCTTCCGGCCTGGCGGCGGTGGTGAATGCAGCAACGCCCGTCTTCGCCGTGCTCGCGGCGCATGCGCTGACGCGCGACGAGCCCGCGACGGCCGCGAAGCTGGCGGGCGCGGCGACGGGCCTGCTCGGCGTCGCGATCCTGGCAGGGCCGGCCGCCTTCGCAACGGGCGGCGCGGCAGAGCTGCTCGGCATCCTGCTCTGCCTCGGCGCCTGCCTGTCCTATGGGCTGTCGGGCGTGTGGTCGCGGCGGATCAAGCGCGCGGGCCTCGCGCCGATCCCGACCGCGGCGGGACAATGCATCGCCTCCACGCTCATCGTGCTGCCCCTCGTGATCCTGTTCGACCAGCCCTGGACGCTCGCCGCGCCGCCGATCGAGGCCGTCCTCGCGCTGGTCGCCTTCGGGCTCGGCCCGACCGCGCTCGCCTATGTGCTGTTCTACCGGGTGCTGGCGCAGGCCGGCGCGACCAACACCATGCTGGCCACACTGCTGGTCCCCGTCACCGCGCTGCTCCTGGGCACGCTGGTGCTGGACGAGGTGCTGGCGCCGCGCCACTTCGCCGGCATGGCGGTGATCGCACTCGGCCTTCTGGTGATCGACGGGCGGATCCTGGCCCGGCTCAGGGCCAGCTGAAGCCCCGCGCCATGGCCTGCTGCGCCTCGGTCTCCGCGGCATGGGCCAGGTAGTGGCGACGGACATAGTCGAGCGCATCGCCCTCCACCCCGGCCGCCCGCGCCAGGCACGCCATGAACAGCCCCGTGCGCCCAACGCCGGCGCGGCAGCCGACATGCACCGGACGGTCAGGATCGGCTTGAAGCTGCGCCAGCACCGCGCCGACCGCCTGCCGCAACGCCTCCGGCTCCGGCAGGCCGAAATCCGGCGTGGGCAGCGCCACATCCGCCAGCCACGCCTTCGCCGAAGCCATTTCCAGGCAGACGCCGAAGGCGCCGTCGGGGATCGCGTCGAAGGGGCCGCCGGTGATCGTCACCGCCCGGCCCGCCACCGTCAGTGGCAATGTCCCGCGCAGTGTCACGGCGCGTTCGCGGGCGTGCGCGGCGGCGCGTCGTTCACCTGTTCGATCAGCGCCTCTGCCTCCGCCTTCAGCGCCAGATAGGAGCGGACGGAGAAGGGCAGCATGCCGAGATAGATGATCCCCGCCGCCGCCAGCGCCGCCCAAGGCTCGGCCACCAGTAGCGCGACATAGAGGCCGACGCCGAGCAGCAGCGGCAGCACCGCCGCGCGCGGCACCTTGAAGTTCTTGAACGACCAGGTCGGCAGCGTGCTGACCATCAGCCCGCCGACCACGACCAGCACCGTGCCGACCAGCAGCGGATGGCGGATTACCTCCGCAATACCGCCGAAGCCGCGCTCACCCAGCGCGATCGCCAGGAACAGCGGGAAGAGCGCGCAGCCCGCGCCTGCCGGCGCCGGAACGCCGGTGAAGAAATTGTAGGCATAGGCCGGCTTCGGCTTCTCCAGCCCGACATCGATCGAAGCGTTGAACCGCGCCAACCGCAGCGAGGAGCAGACCGCGAACAGCAGGCAGGGCATAAAGCCGATCGGCCCCAGCGTGCTCATGGACCACAGATACAGCACCAACGCGGGTGCGACGCCGAAGCTCAGGAAATCCGCCAGGCTGTCGAATTCCGCGCCGAAGCGCGTGGTCGCCTTCAGCAGCCGCGCGAGCCGCCCATCCAGCCCATCGATCACGCCCGCCACCACGATGAAGGCCGCCGCCTGCGTCCAGCGTTCCTCGATCGCGAAGCGTATCGCCACCAACCCGGCGCAGAGGCCGAGCATGGTCATGATGTTCGGGATCAGCCGGTTGAAGCTGAGCCCTTCGAAGCGCGGCCGCGTGCGCGGCCGAAAACGCCGCCCGAAGCGGTGCAGCGGCTGCGGCTTGCGCGCTGGCTCGGTCATGCGGCGCCGGTCACCGGCGGCAATTCGGCGATCACCGTCTCGCCGCCGATCATGGTCTGCCCGACCGCGACCAGCGGCATCACGCCATGCGGCAGATAAACGTCAGTGCGGCTGCCGAAGCGGATGATGCCGAAGCGCTCCCCGGTCCCCAGCTGCTCGCCCTCGCGCACCGTGCACAGGATGCGGCGCGCGATCAGCCCCGCGATCTGCACCACCGCCAGGTCCCGCCCATCGGCGATGCGGATGGCCAGCGCGTTGCGCTCATTATCCTCGCTCGCCTTGTCGAGCGCCGCGTTCACGAAGGCGCCGTGGCGATAGGCGATGCGCGTCACCTGCCCCGCGATCGGCATGCGGTTCACATGCACATCCAGCACCGAGAGGAAGATCGCCACCCGCTGCCGCGGGGTATCGCCGAGGCCAAGCTCGGCCGGCGGCACGGCGGGCCCGACCAGCACGATGCGCCCATCGGCCGGCGCGACCACGGCATTGGCCCGCGCCGGCGCCACGCGCTCAGGGTCGCGGAAGAAGTACAGGCAGAAGACCGTGAAGGCCGCGCCCAGCCAGAACAGCCAGTCGCCGACCAGCAGCCAGCCCAGCAGGGCGACGCCCGCGCCGCCATAGATGAAGGGCTTGCCCGCCGGATGCGGCTTGGCGAGGACCATACGGATCGTCGATGTCAGGCTCATGGCGCTGGTTATGGTCCCTTCACCACTTCCGGACAACAAGGCGGGATGGATGCCCTTCTCGCGCCATCACCCAATGAGGCCGCCGCGCTGCCCGGCGGCCTGCCCGAAACGCCCTTTCCGCACGGCCCGTTCCTGATCGGGTCGGATGGCGAGATGCTGCCGCGGGGCAGCCCGGCGCTGCACTTCGCCTGGCGCGGCCGCCCCTGCGAAGCGCGGATCGCCAAGGGGCAGATCGCGCTCTCAGCCGCCGCCGGGGCCGTGCCCTACACCGCGGAGCGGGCAGCGGACCGGCCCGCGGTCTTCGCCCTGATCGGCGCCCTGCCGGCCGAATTGCCCCCCGGCTGGCGGCTCCGGCTGCTGCCCGATCATCGCCTGCAGCTGGAAGCGGCCGCCGCCCTGCCCGCGCCCATCACGGCCATCGCGCTGGTCGCCGCGATGGTCCGCTTCGCGCTGGCACTGGATGGCTACCTGGACCGGCTGGAGCTCGCCGGGGTCGCCGCGGCCTCGGGCAATGTGGGCACAGCGAAGACCTGACCGGGGAAGATCAGCGCGGGGTTGCGGATCTGATCCCGGTTAGCCTCGTAGATCACAGTGTAGCGGATGCCCCGCCCATAGGCGCTCCGCGCCAGCCGCCACAGATTATTGCCCGGCTGCACGACGATCCGCCCATCCGGCAGGCTACCCTCGGGCAGCTGGTCGCGCTGGAACGGCACCTCGATCCGCGCGGCCACGGCCCCGGCCGCGGCGACCTGATCAAGGCGCAGGCGATGCCGCCCGACCTCCACCAGGCCCTGCGGCGCCAGGGTCCAGCGGCCCTGGGCGTCGGCCTGGGCGTCGCCGACATGCCGGTCGTTCACATAGAGCCGCACCGTCGTGCCGGGCTCCGCCGTGCCGCTGAAGCGAATGGCGCCGCCCTGGTCGTAATCCACCTGCGCGAGGCCAAGCCCCTGCCGCGGCCCCGGGCCCTGCAGCACACGCGGCGTCTCCTGCGCGGCCGGCAGCAGCACGACCAGCGGGGCGGCCGGCGCCGCCGCCGGTAGCTCGGGCGCCGCCGCCGCCGGCTCGGGCGCGGCCGGTGCCGGGGCAGCCACCGCGCGCTCAGGCGCGGAGGCCGGCGCGGGCGGATCGGCAGGGCGCGGGGCCTCTGCGACCACGGGCGCAGGCGGCTCGGGCACGGCCACCACGACCAGGTCGGGGCTCGCCACCTCCTCGCCGCCGCGGCGGGCGATCAGGCTGAACTGGCGCGTGCCGGGGCGCAGCGGCTCGGCCGGCAGGATCACCCATTCGCCGCGCGCATCGGCGCGCGCGCGGCCGATCTCCTGCCCGTCTTCCAGCAGCACAACCTCGGCGCCGGGGGCGGCGCGGCCGGCGATCACCGCCACGCCGCGGGCGCCGACCCGCACCACATCGAAGCGCGGGGCCTCGAGCGCGGGGGCGGCGGGCGGCTCGGGTGCGGCGGGTGCGGGGGCAGGTGCGGGTGCCGCGGCCACGGGCGGCGGGGCCGCCGGCATGGGCGCCGGTGCCGTCGCAACCGCGGCAGGCGGCGCATCGGCCAGGAAGCGGTTGGCGAGGAAGGCCGCAAGGCCCGCCGAGACACCAAGCACGATCAGCAGCGCAGGCGCGCGGGACATCATGGTTTCGTAACTTCGTTCAGGCCCGCCCTCGCGACAAGTGCGCAAGTCAAATCAATACGCTGTCAGGCCAGCAAAAATGCGACGCCGACGCCGAGCCCCCCCACCAGCGCCGCCCCGGAGGCCCCGCCCCAGGCGGCGCGCCGCAAGCCGACGAGCCCCGCCCCGACCGGCGCGCCGACCAGCAGCGCCGCCAGGGGCGCCGCCGCCACCGCCCAATCTGCCGCGGCACCCCGCGCCAGCAGCGGGATCGCCGCCAGTGCCGCCAGCGCGGCAGCGAGCGGCAGCGCGGCCAGCGGCGCGGGCGCGCCCTTGGCCGGCCGCACCAGCGCGGCCGCCACCGCCGCCGCCAGCAGCGCCGCGCCTAGCGCGCGCGCCGGCCCGGGCAGCGGCGCGACCAGCAGCCCCGCGAACAGCACCGCCGCCGCCACCGGCCCGGCCCAGCGCGCTCCGCCGGCCAGCGCCAGCAGCAGCGTCGCCACCGCGACCCCCGCAAAGACCACCGCCGCGCGTCCCAGATCCGGCAGCCAGAGCGGCGCGCCAGCCATCCACCACCCGGCCCAGACGGCGCAGAGGGCGGCCAGCGGCACGGCCAGCCAGCCCCAGCGCCGCGCCGCCACCCCCATCAGGGGCGCGGCCAGCACCAGCACGAGCATCAGCAGCGGCAGCCTTTCGGGCAGTTGCCGTGGCGAGGCGGTGAGCAGCCCGAAGGCGAACCACCAGCCCGCCAGCACGCCGATCCCCGCCGCCGCCGCGCCCAGCAGCGGCCGTCCCGCCGCGCGCCCCGCCAGCGCGACGGCCAAGGCCACCGCGCCCGCGACCAGCGCCGCCTGCCAGGGCCGGAGCCAGGCGAGAAGCGATTCGATTCCGTCCATATCCCTCCTCTGCCCGGCCTTCTGGTGGCGTTGCAACCGTCACGCTCCGAAACTTGCCGCGCCGGGCACTGCGCGCCTTATGGTGCCGCAGGCGAAAGGGTGACGGCATGGCGAAGGTCACGGCGAAGCTGCGGGTCTGGGACCCCTGGGTGCGGCTCACCCATTGGGGCGTCGCCCTTCTGCTGCCGCTCTCCTGGTGGAGCGCCGAGATCGGGCGGTTCGACCTCCATTTTCTGTCGGGCTACGCGATCCTCACCCTGGTGCTGTTCCGCCTGGCCTGGGGGGTGCTGGGGTCGGAAACAGCGCGCTTCGCCCGCTTCGTGCAGGGCCCGGCGGCAGCGCTCCGGCATCTCCTGCATCTGCGCCGCCGCGACGCCCCGCCCGAGATCGGCCACAACGCCGCCGGCGGCTGGATGGTGGTCGCGCTGCTGGCGCTGCTGCTGGCGCAGGCCATAAGCGGGCTGTTCGCCGACGACCTGATCCTCAATCGCGGCCCGCTGGCCCGGCGCGTGGACGAAGCCTGGAGCAGCCTCGCCACCTCCATCCATCTGCGGGTCTTCTGGGTGATCCTCGGCTGCGCCGTGCTGCATGTGCTGGCGGTGTTGGCCTATCGGCTCTTCGCCGGGCGGAATCTGGTGGGCCCGATGCTGACCGGGCGGATGCGCGCCCCGCCCGGCACGCCGGCGCCGCGGCAGGGCAGCCACCTGTTGGCCGTCGCACTGCTGGGCGGTGCGACGGCCCTTGTCTGGTGGATCAGTACGCTGCGGCCGCCAGGGTTCTTCTGAACGGCGCCGCCCCGCTCACCGCGCGCCGGATCAACGCGCGCGGAAGGCCTGGTGGCAGGCGCCGCAGGTGCCGCCGGTGCTGCGCAGCATGTCGGGGCCGATCGTCCCCGCCTCCGCCGCGCCGCGGAGCGTGCTGAGGGCCACCAGCATCGCCTGGTTGCGCTCCCCGAAGCCGGCGCGGTTCCCGTCGATCGCCGCGATGGCGCGGGTCTGGCCATCCTGCGTGCCTTGCGGCAGGGGCGGCGTCAGGCTCGCGGCCGGAACCCGATCGGGCAGGGCGCGGTAGAAGGCGATCATCTGGTCCACGCGCGCCACAAGCTGGCGCTGGTCACCGCGCGACTGCACGACGGCGCCGATCGCCTCCATATGCTGGCCCATCTCGCGGAAGGCCGCACGGCGCTCAGCGGCCACGCTGCCCTGGGCAAGGGCGGTGCCTGCCAATGCCACGCCCACCGCCGCCAAGGCGGCCAGAACCAGACCTTTCACGTGCTTCTCCCGTTCCGAGCCGGGACAAGATGCGCAGCCTTGCTCCGACACCGCAACGGCGGGCCTGTAAGGAAGCGTGACGCCGGCGCGGGGGCATGGCTTGCCGCCTCGCCCGCGTCTCGCTATACGGCCCGCCTCGCATCGGCCTGCCGGAGTGTAGCTCAGCCTGGTAGAGCACTGTGTTCGGGACGCAGGGGCCGGAGGTTCGAATCCTCTCACTCCGACCAATCGGCGCGATGCGCGAACCCCGCCTGGGCCCCCGCCCAGGCGGGGTTTTTCGTCACCAGCCTGTCCGTCTGCTGACCAGGGGGTGAAGGATTCCCCACCCGGCCATCCACGGCCCGGCGATTGCTGCGCCGCACCATGACCACCCAAGGTCAAGGAGCGGATATGAAAGCTGCACATTCCCTCGCCACGACGATGTTCGGCGTCGCGGCGTTGCTCGCCCCGGCGGCAGCCTCGGCGCAGCAGACCGTCGAAAGCCTCGGCCTGACCGTCACCACAACCCCTGCGGCGGTCACCGACTACCTGTTCCGCGGCATCAGCCAGACGCGCTCGCGCCCCGCGGGGCAGCTGACGCTCGATGTGGAGCACAGCTCGGGCCTCTATGTCGGCACCTTCGTGTCCAATGCCAATTTCGCCGGCACCAATATCCGCCAGGAGGTGGACGGCCTGTTTGGCTATCGCTTCGCGCTGGGGGAGGTGAAGTTCGACATCGGCGCGACCTATTTCGGCTATCCCGGCTACGACAGGCCGGCCGGCGGCACCGACGCAGCGTGGTGGGAGGTCAACCTCCGCGCGAGCTACGAGATCGAGCCGCTGAAATTCCTCGGCCAGATCAGCTATTCGCCCAATTTCAACTTCGAATCCGGCGAGGCCTGGTACGTCGAGGCGGGCGTGGACGCGAAGCTCGACTTCGACATCACCGCCTCGCTCCGTCTCGGCCGGCAATGGGTCCAGTACAACACCAGCGCGCCCGCCGGGCACGGCGCCTTCGGCGCGCCGGACTACACGGTCTTCAGCTTCGGCCTGTCGCGGGAGATCGCCCTCGGCGTCGTGGGGTCGCTGACCTTCAGCACCACCTCCCTCGACCGCTCGGACTGCTTCGGCGGGCAGAATATCTGCGGCACCCGCCTGATCGCCGGCCTCAGCCGCCCGTTCTGATACATCTGTAGGGCTGCCGCCCGGGGCGCTCCCCGGGCGGTGGCTTCACCGCGTGACGCCAGCGCCCCAGAACATCAGCCGCCGCGCCGGCGGCACCCAGGCCAAGCCCGCGACCAGGAAATAGGCCAGCTGCACAAGCCAGTGCAGCGTCAGCACCCAATCCGCCAGCAACACCACGACCCCGACATAGGCGGCAAAGCCAACAAGGCCGACGAGCAGGGCAAGGATCGGGCGCGACATGATGGCGATGTGGCCCACCCCGGCCCGGCCGCCAAGCCCCGCTCCCCCCCTGCGCATAGCAGTTGCATCCCCGCCCCGGCCGGGCGTAGCTTTGCTGCAGAGGAAGGCAAGCAGCTTCGGCGCCCCTGTGCGGCAACGCACGGGGCGCTTGCTTGCGTGCTTCTTCCTGTATCTGGACGGAGCCCGCGCCCCCCGACATGACCGACCAGCCGAGCGACCCCCGCCTGTCGCGGCTCGAGGCCGATCCCGCCATCGACCTCAAGGCCCATATCCGCGGCATCCCGGATTTCCCGAAGCCTGGGATCCTGTTCTACGACATCTCCACCCTGCTCCGGCACGGGGCCGCCTGGCGCACGGCGATGGCCCGCCTGGCGGAGATGATCGCCCCCCACAAGCCCGACGTGCTGGCCGGCATCGAAAGCCGGGGCTTCCTCGTTGCCGCGCCGCTCGCGCTCGAACTGGGCTTGGGCTTCATCATGCTCCGCAAGCCGCGCAAGCTCCCCGGCCTCACCATCGGGCTCAATTACGCGCTGGAATACGGCACCGACCGGATCGAGATGCAGGCGGATGCCGTCCGCCCCGGCCAACGCGTTGTCGTGCTGGACGACCTGCTGGCCACCGGCGGCACCATGTCGGCCGGCATCTACCTGCTCCGTCAGGCCGGCGCCGTGGTGCCCTGCGCCGCCTGCCTGATCGAGCTGACCTTCCTGAAGGGCCGGGAGCGCCTCGATGTCCCCTTCGAAGCGCTCGTCTCCTACGACGCCTGAGCGCGCGGAGCCCCCGCCGGCCGCCATCCCGGTCCCGGGGGCGGCCGCGGGAGCGCTCCGCCTCGCCGAGGCGCTGGCCGCCTCCGTCGCCGCCGCGCCCACCGGCGTGGTGATCAGCGACCCGACCCTGCCCGACTGCCCGATCGTCTTCGCCAACCCGGCCTTCCACCGCATCACCGGCTACCCGCCCGAGGAGGTGATCGGGCGCAATTGCCGCTTCCTGCAGGGCCCGGGCACCGACCGCGCCGCCGTCGCCGCGATCCGCCAGGCCATCGCCACCGCCCGCCCGATAGACATCCGCCTGGTGAACTACCGCCGCGACGGCAAGCGCTTCGTCAACGAGCTGCACATCTCCCCCGTCCATGACGCGGCGGGGAAGCTGCTCTACCTGATGGGCATCCAGCACGACGTGACCGAGCGCGTGCGCGCCGAGGACGCCGCCCGCCGCGCGCAGCGCGCCGCGGAGCGCGCGAGTGCCGAGAAATCCGACTTCCTCGCCTTCGTCAGCCACGAGGTGCGCACGCCGCTCAACGGCGTGCTCGGCACGCTGTCGCTGTTGCTCGACACGCCGCTCGATTCCGAACAGCGCGCCTATGCCGAAACCGCGCGCCGCTCGGGTGAGACGCTGCTCTGGACGGTGAACGAGCTGCTCGACCTGTCGCGCATCGAGGCCGGCAAGCTCGAGCTGGAGGAGATTGCCTTCGACCTCGGCCAGCCGCTGCGCGAAGTGCTGGCCCTGCAGGCGGCGTCCGCCGCCGATAAGGGGCTGCGCCTGACCGCGAGCCTCGATGCCGCCTTGCCGGCGCGCGTCATGGGCGATCCGCGGCGCTTCCGGCAGGTGCTGCTGAACCTGGTGGACAACGCCATCAAATTCACCGCCGCCGGCACGGTGGATATCCATGTCGGCCACAAGGCCGGTCGCATCGAGGTCGAGGTGCGGGACACCGGCGCCGGCATTCCCGCGCCGCTCCGCAAGCGGCTGTTCCGCCGCTTCCAGCAGGCAGATGCCGGCACGGCGCGCCGGCATGGCGGATCGGGGCTCGGCCTGATGATCTGCCGCCGGCTGGTCGGGCTGATGGGCGGTGAGATCGGCGTCGAGAGCGAGGAAGGGCGCGGCAGCGTCTTCCGCTTCGACCTGCCATTGCACCCCGCCGCCCCGGACGCGCCCGGCGCCGCCACGCCCGCCGCTGCCTCCGACACCCCGCGCCGCCTGGCCGGTGACGCCCCCTTCGCGCGGCTGCTGCTGGTGGAGGACAGCGAGGCCAGCCAGCTCGTCGCCGCCGCCATCCTGCGCAAGGCCGGCTACGAGGTGGACCTCGCGCGCGACGGCGAAACCGCGGTCGAGGCCGCCACCAGCGGCGCCTATGACGCAATCCTGATGGATGTGCGCATGCCCGGCTTCGACGGCTATGAGGCGACGCGCCGCATCCGCGCCCTGCCCGGCCCGGCGGGTCGGGTGCGGATCCTGGCGCTCACCGCCTCGGCCATGCCGGGGGATGTGAAGCGCAGCCTGACCGCCGGGATGGATGCGCATCTGACCAAGCCGGTGGATCGCGCCGGGCTGCTCGGCGCGGTCGCTGCCCTGCTCGCCGCCGTGCCCGCCCGCCCGCGCGTCGCCGCCCTGGTCGCCGAGCCCGGCCCCGCCCACGCCCTGCTGGTGCGCGAAACGCTGGACGAGCTGCGCGCCGCCGTCGGGCCGGGCCGGCTGCCCGACCTCATCGGTGTCTTCGCCGCGGAGACGCTGGCCCGGCTCCGCCGTCTGCTGGACGGCGCCTCCCCGGACGCCGTCGCGCAGGAAGCGCATGCGCTGCAATCCGCCGCCGGCACCTTCGGCGCCGCGGGGCTGCGCGAAGCCGGCACGGCGCTGGAACGCGCCGCCGCCGAAGCCGATATGGCCGCGATCGAGGCGGTGCTCCGCGACCTGCCGCGGTTGGTCGAGCGGACGCTGCACGCCCTGTCGCGCGCCGCCGGCGTGCCGGCGGGCAGCGCCGAATAGCCCCGATGAGCCCCGAGTAGCATCGGCCATGCCACCGCTGGCCGCCGGCCGGTGCCACCTTTTCGCCCCAATCGGGCGGCTAGGTGCCGCCCCTGGCCCGAGCCCGACCGCCTGCCGGCCGGCTCCGGCGCATCCACCCAGAGGGAGGCCGATGGGATGACCAACGTCTGCGCCACCCGACGGGGCGTGCTCGGCGCCACGCTCGCCCTCGCAGCCGGCACGCCGTCGCGCCTGGCCGCCACCGGCGTGCCCGAGGCCGCCACCCTGCTCGCCCCGGGGCCCGAGGACGGGCCGGCCGCCCGCTTCGCGCTGGCCGCCGCCGACGGGCTCGCGCGCGGCCTGGTCCAGGCCTCGGCGCTGCGGGTCAGCGTGCTCGGCGGGCCCGACGGGATCACCGCCGCCAATCGCTTCGCCGCCTCTGCCGCGCCTGACGGGCATTTGCTGCTGTTGCTTACCGGCGCGGCCGCCCAGGCGCAGCTGATCGGCGAAGCACGGGCGCGCTACGAGCCGCGCCATTGGCCCGCGGTGGCCGGCAGCCTGATGCCGGTGCTGGTCGCCGGCCGCGGCACGCCGACGGGCTCGCAGCCGCTGCGCCTCGCCTTGCCGGGCCCGGCCGCGCCGGACGCGGCGGCGTTGCTGGCGCTGGACCTGATCGGCCGGGCCGCCACCCCGGTCTTCCTGCCCCCCGGCATGGCGCCCGACGCCGCGGTCACGGCCGGGATCGCCGATGCCGTGGTGCTGGGCGGGCCGGCGCCGGATGCCCGCGCGCTGGCGCTCGGCCTCAGCCCCTGGTTCGCCTTCGACGACGAGACCGCCGCCCGCGACCCGGCCCTGCCGGAGATCGCCCCCCTCGGCGCGCTGCTGCCCAATCCCGCCCCGCCGGAGCTCGTGGCCGGGCTGCGCGCGGCCGGCGCGGCGCTGCGCGTGCGCGGCCTTCTGGTGCTGCCGGCGCTGACCTCGGCCGATGCCGTGGCACTGTGGCGCGGCGCGGCATTGCGCTGGGCCGAGGACACGCCCACGCCCGTCGAGTTCGGCACGCGCCGCGTGGCGGGCAAGGAGGCGGCAGATGCGCTCGCCACCCTCTGCCCGCCGGCCGAGGCGCAGCTCGCCTATCGCGCCTGGCTCCGCCGCCGCCTGAACTGGGTGGTCAATTAGTGGGCCCTCAAGCGCCGGGCGAGTTTTTCTGACCCTCAAGCGCCGGGCGCGCGCTCCGCGCGCTTGGCTTGCGCGCCGCAGACATGGTGCGCCGACGCCAGCTGATGGTCGCCGCGCGGGCCGCCTGTGGCGGCCTCATCAACCCTCACGCTGGGCCGTCTAGACCAACCGCAGCCGGACCATCGCGCGCCAGATCGGGGCGACCGCGAAATTGCACAGCAGCGTCCGCGTGATGTGGAAGCCCAGCACCAGCGGCACGCCGAGCGCCAGCGCCTTCGCCGTCACCGTCATCTCCGGCATCCCGCCCGGCGACATGGCGAGCATCATTTCCGCCACCGGCAGGCCCGAGAGCCAGGTCAGCGCGAGCCCGATCCCCGCCATCACCGCGATCAGCACCACCGTCATCGCCACCGAGGCCAGCGCCAACCGGCGCGAGGATAGCAGGAAGCTCCGCGTCATGCGCTGACCCAGCGCCATCCCCATGCCGACCTGCGCCGCATCCACCATCCAACCCGGCACACCCGAGGGCAGCAGCCCGGACCAGGATAGCAGGATCACCATCACGCAGGGCCCGAGCATCCAGGGATTGGCCATCCCCGCCCGCTTCGCCGCCAGCGCCACGCCAAGCCCCATCGCCAGCAGCAGCGCGAGCCCCCAGCCCTGCACCGCCGGCCAATCAGCCACGAACAGCGATGCGCCGCCGCGCGGCGCGAACCAGGTGACCAGCGGCGGCACCAGCGCGACCACCAGCATCACCCGGATCGTGTGGACCAGCGTTACCGTCGGCACCGAGACCCCCGCGCGCTGGGCCAGCACCGCCATCACCACGACGCCGCCGGGGACCGAGGCGTAATAGCCCGTCTCGGCATCCGTCCCCGCCCACCGCGCGAACAGCCGCGCCACCAGCACGCCGACCAGGATGGACAGGATCGCCGCGCCCACCAGCCAGGGCAGCGCCAGCCCGACCGCGGCCATCACCTGCGGCGTGAAGGTCTGCCCGAGCCCAAGGCCGAGCAGAATCAGCGCCGCCGGCCGCATCGGCTTCACCACATGCGCCCGCCCATTCCAGGCCAGCGCCCCGGTCGCGGCCATGGCCCCGAGCATCCAGGCCAGCGGCACGCCAAGCCAGGAAAACAGCGCGCCACCCGCTGTCGCGGCCAGCAAGGTGACCAGGACAGCGCCCATCGGCACGGGATCGGGGAGGGCGAAGGGAAGCTTGAAGGGCAAGGCGGGTCTCTCGCGCCGCAGCATCGGCCCGCGCATGCGATGCGTCAAAGGGGGGATGCCGCGCGACGTCGTCGCCGGCGCACGTTAAGCCTTTCGTAACTCTTGTCGCTTACGCTCCGCTCGATGCGCTGGCTGGCGATCCGCCAGCGCTGCCACGCCAGAACGGCACAGACGGATCCGTCCGCCATGATCCGCGACATTACCGCCACGCCGCGCCCCGGCGCCGTGGCCCTCGCGCCCGACACCACGCCGCGCCGCACCGACGCCGCGCCCACCAACCCGGCCGCGCCGATGCTGCCCAACCCGCGCCTGCGCATCGACGCGGCGCTCAACATCGTCGTGCTGGAGTTCCGCGACGATGGCGGCGCGATCAGCCGCAGCATCCCCTCCGCGCAGGAGATCAAGGCCTATCGCGACGGCACGGCCGAGACCGGCGCCGAGGCGCCACCCGCGCTCGACGTCCAGCGGTAACTTGATCAGGCGCTGAGCGAGACGCGGCGTCCGATGGACGCCACCAGCCCTGCCGCGCCGCCGCCCTGGAACAGCGCTAGCGCCGGTGCGGCGGCCGACGACGCGGTCTGCTGCGCCAGGTAGCGGCTGGCCAGCCGCGCCACCTTCGCCGGATCCTGCAGGTCGCGGACATCCAGCCGCTGCGCGATGATGTCGCGCTGGCGTTCGAAGGGCAGCAGCCCGAATTGCTGCGGCAGGCCAAGTGCGCCGCGCGTTACCTCCAGCAGCACACGATCGGCCATCAGCGCGTTGACTGAGGTCGCCGTGCCGGCCATGCGGCGGAAATACAGCGCCTCCCGCAGGCCGGGATTGGCGTCGCCCATGCTCTTCTCGAAGCGGTTGACCATCGCGCCCTGCACGATGCGGTCGAGCAGCACGCGGTCATCCAGCGGCGGGCGCTGGGGCGTCAGCGCTGCAGCCTCGGCCACCGGCGCGGGCTGCGCGCGGTCCAGGATGGTCCGGCCCGTGGCGCCGAGCGCCTCGCGCTGCGTCGCGCTCAGCGCCGCCGCCTGCTGCGCGCTGAAGGCGCCGAGCTGGGCGGGGCGCAGCGCGGCCAGCTGCGCCGCGGTCAGCGCCGCAACCTGCGGCGGCGACAAGGCACGCAGCCGATCAGGCGGCACGGCCGCGAGATCCGCCGGCTCGATCGCAGCGATCCGGGCGCTGTCCAGCCGGGCGAGCTGCGCGGGTGTCAGCGCCGCCACCTGACCTGGCGACAGCGCGGTGACATCGGCCGTATCGAGCGCGCCGATTGCATTGGGCGCGATGGCCGCCAGCTGCGCCGGATCGAGCGCGGCGAGCTGCGCAGCGCTCAGCGCCCGCACCTGCTGCGCGGTGAGCCCGGCCATGGCGTTCAGTTGCAGCCCGCGCAGCTGTTCGGGCGTCTGGCGCGCAACCTCGGCCGGTGTCAGCGCCACCGGGCGCACTGCCGCGAAGGCGTTGGCCAGCGCGCGCCAGCGCGGGTCTGTCATGCGGTTCGCGGTGCTGCGCTGATCCGCCGGATCCTCGGTCAGCACACGGCGCAGCAGGGCGCGCTTGTCGATCTCGGATTCCAACTGGAAGGATTCCAGCACCAGGCGCAGCGTGCGCCGATCCTTCAGCAGCGCTTCGGCATCGGCGATGCGCGGTGCCTCCGCGCGCAGCCGTGCGGTGTCGGCGGTGTTGTCGCGGCGCGCGGTGAAGCGGTCCTGCAGCGCCTGCCCCTGGCGGTCGAAGACCGCCATCGCCGAGAGGGCGCCGAGGCCGGGCAGCATGTCAGGCCGTGCTGGCCACGAAGGCGCTTGGCGCTGGTGCGGCGCCGAGGGCGGGGGCCGGGGCGGGTGCACCGTCCTGCGCCTCAAGGCCTGCGATCATGTCGCGGTGCAGCGCCATCAACGGCTCCAGGCTGCCCTGGTCATCCATGCGCGCCATGGATTCGCGCTGCGCCCAGAGCCCGAGCGACACCAGCCGCCCCTTCAGCTCCGCCGGCAGCGCATTCCCCGGCGAGAGCAGATCGCCGAGCAGGAGCGACCACATCCGGTGCGTGCGTTCCAACGCCACGGCGCGGCCGCGCATATCCTCGCCCGCGGCGGCGAGCAGGCCGTTGACGTAGCGGAAGGCGCGCAGCTCGATCTCCCGCGGCGTGGCGGCGGCGTTCTGGCTGGCGGCGTAGCGCGCGACGGTCATGCGGCGGGTCCGTGCTGAGAAGCGGCGAAAGCGGCGGCCGGGGCGCGTGGCGCGCCCCGGCCGCGTTGGATCAGCGGAACAGGCTGAGCAGCGACTGGCTCTGCTGGTTCGCGATGGACAGCGACTGCGTGGCCAGCTGCTGGCGCGTCTGCAGGCTGGTCAGCCGCGCCGATTCCTCGGCGAGGTCGGCATCCACCAGCGCGCCGAGGCCTTCCTTGATCGAATCGGTCAGCTTCGCGGTGAAGTCCTGCAGACCCTCGATCTGCTGGAACTTCGCGCCGAAGGCCGACAGCGCCGTGCCGACCGTGTCGATCGCGGCCTCGACCGCAGCGATCGCTGTGGAGCCGCCGCTGATGGTCGCCGATGTCATGCCGTCGGCGGTCGCCGTACCGTTGGCGCCGAGCGCCACGGTGGCGGCGCCGGCGATGATGATTTCGCCATTGTTGTTGAAGCTGGCGTTGATGCCCTCGTTCTGCATCGCCGTCACCAGCTTGCCCAGCATGGCCAGGGGCGACTCGCTGCCCGTATCGATGTCCACCTGCCGCACCCGCACCGTATCCGACACTTCCGTGTCGAGGGCTGTGTCGCCGTCATCGTTGAACTCGAAGACCAGGGTGGTGCCGCCGCGCGTCACGGAGATGCCGTCACCATCGGCGATAGCCAGGTCCTGATCGAAGGTCAGACGCGTCGAGCCCGTATTCACCTGGAGGCCCGTCAGCGTCAGCCCGGCGGTGGTGAGGTCCTGCGCCGCCACCGTCGTGGTGTTGCCGGTGATGTCGCGGACCACGTTGAGGTTCGTGCCGCCGGTCAGCAGGTTGACGCCGTTGAAGTCCGCCGTATTCGCATAGGCGTTGATATTGGCCAGCGCCTCGTTGATCTGGCTGTTGATCTCGGCGTTCGGGATGCCGCGCTGCTGGCCCTGTGTGACGGTGCCCTTCAGCTTCGCCAGCTCGTCGCTGATCTTGGTGGCCGCGTCGCGCGCCACGGTCACCGTCGCCTTGCCGAAGGCCAGGCTGTCCTTCACCGCCGTCAGGCCGCGCAAATCGGCGCGCATGTTCTGTGCGATGGAAAACACCGCCGGGTCGTTGTTGGCCTGCCCGATCCGCAGGCCGGTCTCGATGCGGCCCTGCGTCTTGGCCATATCCGTCGAGATGGAGGACAGCGAACGAATGGCCGCCATCGCGGCGACATTGGTGTTGATCGAGGACATCGTCCCCTACTCCCTATACAGGGTTCCGCGGCGGGTTGGGCATCTTGCCGCCCTCCACGGGGGCCGGGGCGGCAGCGCCGCCCGGCTGGCCCGCGCATCGCGCAGGGCCGTCTCAACATCCTCGCAGCAGAGGATGAAGAAAGCGTAAACGCGCGGCGACATTATTCCGCCGCCGAAGCCGCAACCGGCACCGCATGACCCGTCACAGGATCCAGCCCCAGCACTGCCGCTTCATGGCGCATCACATGGCGCACCAGCCGCAGCGCCTGGTACCACTCATCCTGCTCGGCCAGTGTCAGCGCGCGATCGAGCAGCTGGCGCGCCATGTTGGAGGTCGTCGCCTCCTGGAACTCGGCAGCCAGGCGATGCGCCTCGGCCATCGCCGGCTCGCGCTCCTCCTCCGGCCCGACATAGGCGCATTGCAGCGCGAAGTAGATCCGCCGCGCCGGCGTGTTCACTGCCTCCGGCGCCATCACCTGCTTGCCGAACAGGAAGCGCGCGCGCGCCACGACCTCCACCCGCGTGCGGCCACGGAACCGCAGCGACGCGCCGTTCACCACCATCAAGTCACCGGCGCGCAATTCGAGCACCAAGGTGGACATCAACCTCTCCCAACCTCTCGGCCCGCAGGGCCTTCGCCGCCGTGCCGACAACCGGCCCCTGCCGGCCGATGCGCGATCTTCGCCGCCGCGCGGAGACCCGCGCGCCCGTCTCTCGGGACCATGCCGGGCAGCCGCCGATGCAGGCGGCCCCAGCCCAGGCCGCCCTTATGCCCCCGCCCGGCTTAACCGGGGCTGAAGGCGCCGCCGCTCAGCGCAGTAGCGCGGCCAACGACAGGCGCGAGATCATCCCCGTCGTCTCGTAGCTGGCCGACAGGCGCAGCTCCGCCTGGCGCAGCCGCGCGGTGACCTCCGCCACATCCACCTCCTCCACCTGGCCGAGCTGCGTGCGGAGCGCCACCAGCAGGTCCGCGTGACGCTCCCGCACCGCCATCACGCGCTGCTCCCGCACGCCGAGTGCGCTGCGTTCTGCCGCGATGCCGTCACCGGCAGCGCGCAGTGCGCCGCCGACCTCGCGCAGCAGCGCGTCATAACCCTCCCCCTGCGCGGCCGAGGCCGGCGTCAGCGCTGCCAGCGTCGCCAGCCCGCGCAGCATCTCGCGCCCCCAGGCGCCGGCGGACTCGCCGGACTGGTCCTGATTCGCCAGCACACCCCAGGCGACGCGTTCCCCATCCGCCACGACCACGGCACGCCGAGGATCGGTCAGGCCCGCGCCTTCCAGCCAGGCGTTGAAAGGCGTTGAAGCCGGGTTGGTGGCCACCGCCGCGGTCGTCGCCAGCAGGGGGCCGAGATTGGCGGGGTCGGGGTCGAGCATAGCAACCGCCGTGGCAATGCCCGCCGCCATTGGGCCCGTGGCGATGCCCTCGGCATTCGGTACCGGGGCGAGGGCCAGGTTGCTGCCCGCGAAGAGATACTCGCCAGCATGCCGCGCATTCATGAGCGTCGCCGCTTCCTCCAACGCGATGCGCGCCGACAGCGCCAGCTGTTCGACCGCTGCCGCGCCGAGCGTGCGCGCGCGCGCCGCCTCCGCCGCTGTCTGCTGCGCCATCGTCTCCAGCCGGCCGAGCACGGATTGCGCACTGCCGATGCGCCCCATCGCCGTGTCCGTCGCGCCCAGATAGGCTTCGCGCCGTGCGATGTCGCCGCGCAGGTCGATCGCGCGCTGCGCCTCGAAGCCCAGCGCGCCATGCGTCTGCCCGACCTCGCCGGTGGAGACCTGGCGGGTCAGCGTTGCGATGCGCTCCCGCAGCCTTGTCTGGTCGGGGACCATGCCGCCGATGATGGACAGGATGGACATGCGTCACCTCACCGCGCCGAGCAGGGCATCCCACATCGCCTGCACAGTGGCGACGACGCGGGCATTGACCGCATAGGCGTTCTGCAACTCCACCATCGCGGCGACCTCGCGATCCACATCCACGCCGGAACGCTGCTGCAGGCGCGTATCGAGCACTTCACGCAGCGCAATGGCGCGGCCCCGGCCCTCCTCCGCTGCGGCGCGCGCGGCGGTTTGCGTGGCGACCAGCGCGCCGGCATGCGCCTCCAGCGTCAGCAGGCCCGACAGGGTGGACACCAGCGTGCCATCCGGCCCCAGGCCGCCGGCGGGGATCGGCGGCTGCGCCTGGCCGGCCGCGACCTCACCGCCGAAAGCGAAGTCGAGCACGCGGTCGAGCAGCACGCCGAAACCGGCCGGCCCGCCCGCCGGGTTGGGCGTGAAGGCGCTCGGCCCGCCGGGTGTCGCGGTCACCGCATGCGTGCCGTCTCGCAGCAGCGCGGCATTCGCGGCCACCGCGGGGTTGACGCGGATCGCGCCAGCAAAGCCAACGATCGTGCTGCCCGCATAGGGCTGCGTAACATCCGGCACCGCACCGGCGCCATCGGTGAACAGGCGCAGGCCCTGCGCCTCGAGCCGCGCGGCGGCATGCGCGGCGGAGAGGTCGAGCTCCGCCTGCATGCGCGGCAAGGCCAGGTCGCGCAGCTCCGCCGCCGCGGCCAGGCGCCCGCCCGCGACCAGCCGCGTCACATCCTGCCCGTTCAGCATCAGGCCGGGCAGCGCGCCGGCGCCGCCATGGAAAGCGCCGGGCGCGACAGTGGCCGGCGCGATGGAAAAGGCCGCGCGATCCTGCGGCAGCATGATCCCGCCGCGCGCGACCAGCGTCACCTCGCCCATCGGGCCGCGGATGACCCCGATATCGAGCGACTGCGCCAGCCGCGCGATCGCCAGGTCGCGCTTGTCCTCAAGATCGGCGGCGGCGCGCCCGGCCGCCACCTCGTTGCGGATGGACCAGCTGAGCGCGCCAATCTCCGCCAGCGCCGCATTGGCCGCGGCGGCCTCGGTGGCGAGTGTGTCATGCGCCTGCTGGCGCGCTGCGCCGATCCCGACCGCGACGGCGTTGAAGCGCGTGGCCAGATCCTGCGCGGCCTGCAGCGCGGCGCCACGGCGGATCGGATCCTCCGGCGCTTCCCGCAGCGTGGCGAGGCGCGCGCGCAGTGCCGAGAGCAGGCCGCCCAGGCTGTCGCCATCGCCCGGCCGGCCATGCGCAGCCTCGACCGTGGCGAGAAGCCGCGTGCGGAGCTCGCCCGCCGCCGCATCGCCACCCGCCCGCGCCGCTGCCGCCTGGAGCGCAAGGTCCACATCGCGCATCGGCACGCCGCTGCGCACGCCGATACCGATGCCCGCGGCCGAGAGTGCCTGGCCTTCCAGTGTCTTCCGCGTATGGCCGTCGGTGCCGGCATTGGCGATGTCGTCCGCCGTGCGCGCCATCTGCCGGTCGAGCAGCCGCAAGCCGGACCGCGCAACCGACAGGGCAAGGTCCATGCTCATGGGCCACAACCCTTCAAGACAAGGAACTGGCGGCCGGCCACCGGCCGGCCGAGCGCGCGAATGCGCGCCGCGCCCAGACCAACCGTATCGCCAACGCGCCAGCGCGTGGCGCGGAAGCCAAGGCCGCGGAGCGGCCGCCCGGCGTCTGAGGGCATAAAAAAACTACCATCAATATGCGCCGCTCAGCGGCGCATATTGATGGTGTCCTGCAGCATCTCGTCGCTGGCGGTGACGATCCGCGTATTCGCCGTATAGGCGCGCTGGGCCAGGATCAGCTTCGAGAATTCCGCGGCGATATCCACGTTCGAACGTTCGAGCGAACCGGTCACCAGCTTGCCGACACCGTTGGAGGCCGCATCCGTCACGCGCGCCTCGCCGCTTTCGACGGTGCGCATAAAGGCCTGGCCGTCCAGCCGCTGCAGCTTGTCGGGGTCGTTGAAGGCCACCACTGGCACGCGCGCGACAATGCGCGTCTGGCCGTTGTCGTAGTTCACCGCCACATCGCCATTCTCGCGCACCACGACACCGGAATAGGAACCGAGCGGCACACCATCCTGGCTGAGATCGCGCACCCCATACTCAGTGCCAGAATAATTGGTCAGCCCCGTCGGCACGCCATAGCCGCCGAGCCGCAGGTTCACCGTCTGCGCGCCGAAGCCGTAATCCACCACGAAGCTCAGCGCGGCGGGATCACCCGATGCGAAGGGCCCAGTCCCTGGTGCATTGATGTTTTGCAGGCTGGTGATGGAGGATATGGTGCCCGGCGGGGCGGTCGGCCCGCCCGGGATCGTGCCACCGAAATTGATCTCCGCCACGCGCTCGTCGCTCGGCGCCGCAGCCGGCGCGGCAGCGCCCGGCGCGTCGATCCGCAGCCGCCAGGTGTCATTATCCGCGCGCCACCAGTTGAAGGTGATCTGCCGCTGATTCCCGAGCGCGTCATAGATCTGCAGGATGGAGCTCTGCTGCGGCTCCGTGCCCGGCGCGGCGGCGCCGGGCAGCGTCGCGATCGGGGCGTCCGCGATGCTGGCTGGCAGGTTGGCCGCAAGATCGATGCGCCCCGTCGGCACTGGGTTGAAGACCAGCTCGCTGATCCGGATCGCGTTCAGCGAGGTACGGTCCGGCTCCCCGGTCGGCAGCATGCGCCATCCCTGCAGGTAGTAGCCGGCGCCATTCACCATGAAGCCGTCGCGATCCATCGCGAAGTCGCCGGCGCGCGTGTAGAATTGCCGTTCGTCGAACACCACGTCGCCGCCCACCCCGCCGCGCGCCTGCGCGACAGAGAAGAAGCCCTGCCCGGCAATAGCGAGCGCGAGCGGGTTCTCCACCTGCTCGATCGAGCCTTGCACGGTGTTGGTGTAGTCCGGCCGCGCCTCGACCGTGCCCGGCATGTGCAGGCGCGCCGTCGAGCGCGTTAGCCAGCTGGTGAAGTTGGTGTCCACGCGCTTGAAGCCGACAGTCTGGCTGTTGGCCACATTGTCGGACACATGGCCGAGCGCGCGCGCCTGAGCGGCGAGCCCGCTGATCGCGGTGGTCATCGAGCCGAGAAGCGACATCGGGTCCGTATCCTCGCAAGAAGGTCCTGGGCAGCGGCCTGGGCAAGCACCGTGCCAAGGCGCGCGGCCCGCGGGCCGGCAGCTTCTGCCGCCGGTGCGGCACTTCCCGCCGCCGCCACGGCGCGGGCTGCCGGGTACGGCGGCAACAGGTGCGGCACGCGGCTTGCCCAGCATCCCGCGGGCGATGGCATCGGGCTGTCGCCGCCGGAGAGGCTGTCCGACGATGGATGCGATCCTGCCGCCCGCCACTCCGCCCCTGCCCGCCATGGCCGCGGCTGCCCTGCCCGCCACGGGCATGCTGGTGGCGGAGACTGGGGAGGGTGTGGGCTTCGCCGCGCTGCTGACGGGGGTGCTGGCCGATGCGGTGCCGCAGGACGGCATCGCCACGCTCGCCTCCCCCGACGAAGCTGCCCCGCTGACTGAGGGCCTGGCGGCCGAGCCAGGTTCGACGCTGCCCGCGACCCTCCCGCTGCCGGTGTCGCCATGGCCGGTCGTGCCGCAGCCCGGCGCGATGCCGCTTGGCGTGCAGACCGCTGTCCGTGCCGCCACACCTGATGGTGCGCTGCCTGTCACCGCGCCGCAGCCCGCACCACCGATCGCTGTGCCCGACGCCGCATCGCCGGCCGTAGCGGCACTGCGCGCGGCTGCGCCATCCGCCGAAGCGCAACAGGCCGATGCGATGCGGCTTACGTCGCAGCATCCATCCCCGACGCCCGCGGCGACGCAGCCACACAACGCCCCATCCGCTGCACGTCCCGCCGCGCCACCGCCAGCAGCGGCGACGACCATCCCTTCGCAGGCCCTGCATCTGCCGCCGCAGCCCGGCGCGGCCTTGTCCACCGCGATGCAGCCTCCGATGCAGCACCCGTCGCCTGCGGCCGCCGAAGCTGTCTCGTCCGCCACGAGCGTGGCCGCACCCGCCGCCTCACCGCCGGCCGCCATCATCCCCGTGGCCACGCAGCCACCGACCATCTCATCCGCCGTGCCGCCGCCAGCGGAGATGGCCATCACGCCGCCAGTGGCGATATCCACCACGCCGCCAGCGGCGACGCACATGCCCCCGCATGCGCTCAGCCTCACGTCGCTGCCCAATGCGGCCGCAGGCAGCGGCATGCCGCACACCTCCTCCGCCGCACTGCCGCCAGCGGCGATGACCATCCCGCCACACGCGCTGAACCTGCCGCCGCAGCCCGGTGCGGCCTCTGCCGCCGTCACACCCACGGCGCTGGCCACACAGGTCACGACGGACGCCGCCATGCCGGCCGGCGAGATAGCGCTGTCGCCGCCCACCGCCACGCCCGGCGTGCCGCAGCGTGTCGCCCTGATCCGCGGCAGCAGCGCCGAGACGTCCTCGCCCGATGCCGGCGCGTCACTTATCGCAGCCCCCACCGAAGTGCTGGCGCGCGCGCCGATCGCGCCCGAAGCCGCCGCACCCCAACCAGCAGTCCGCGCCTTTGCCCCGCCCGAGATCGTGCCGCCCGACATCGCTGCACGCGAAATCGCCGCGTCCGAGCTCGCCGCGCCTATGCCAGCCGCACCCGAGCCGCCCGCACCAAGTGCCGCGCGGCCAACGACGACCGAGCCTGGCCCCACACCGCCACCGCCCACGGCCGCTGCGCCGCCCGCAACCCCTACCGCGACTGCAACCCCACCGGCCTTGCCGCGGCCCACAACGCCGATCCCCTGGCCCGCCCGCCAGGTCGCGCCCTTCGCCATCGCCCTCGCGCTCGGCTCCGATGATTCACTCAGCCTGACGCTCGAACCCGCCGCCCTTGGCCGCGTCGAGGTCGAGATCGCGCGCAACGGCACGGAAGCGCAGATCAGCCTGCGCGCCGAACGGCCCGAGACACTGGCCCTGCTGCTGCGTGACCGTGCGGAGCTGGAACGCGCCCTCGGCGGCGCCGGGCTCGGCGGCGAGGAGGGGCGGGGCCCGAGCCTCTCCTTCGGCCTCGGCACCGGCAGCGAAGGCCAGCGTGAGCGCCGCCCCTCCCCGCGCGAGACCACCGGCCAGCCCGCACCCGACCAGCGCGGCAGCGCGCGCATCGCCGCGCCCGCCACCCTTCCCCCGCCGGCCGCCGCGCGCGGCCTGCTCGACCTGGCCATCTGACCTTGCCCTCTGAAGGAGACACGCGATGAGCGGCAGCCTCGCCCCGACCCAGGCCGGCACGGCCACGCCAGCCGCCGGCCGCAGCACCGGCCCGCGCCTCTCGGCCGATCTCGGCACCTTCCTGACGCTGCTGACGACCCAGCTGCGCAACCAGGATCCGACCAAGCCCATGGATACCGAGACACTCACCCAGCAGCTGGTGCAATTCGCGACCGTGGAACAGCAGCTGCAGGGCAACCAGACGCTCGGTCGCCTGCTCGAGCTGCAACAGGCCGGGCAACTGGCCGGTGCCGGCGCCCTGGTCGGGCAGCGCGTCACGCTCGAAACCGACCGCCTGCCGCTGCAGGGTGGTGTGGCCGAAATCATGCTGCCGCCCGCCGGCCGCGCCACCAGAGCGGTGGTGGAGGTGCGCGATGCCGCCGGCACGGTGCTGCGCAGCGCCACGGTCGCGCTCGGCGCCACGCCGACGCGCTGGAGCTGGGATGGACGCGATGCGCGCGGCCAGGCGCGGCCGGATGGCACCTACAGCGCCGCCGTCACCGGGCGTGCGACGGATGGTACGGCCGTGCCGCTCGGGTTCGGCGTCACCGGCCGTGTCACCGGCGCGATGCGCGAGAATGGCGATCTGCAGCTGCGCCTGGGCAGCACCAGCATCGGCTTCGACCGCCTGCGCGAAGTGCCGGGTACGAATTAACCGCGCCGTTACCCCTCCCCCGGCAAAAGCTGCCCGCCGGCCAAGCCGGCAGGATGAGGATGCAGGATGCAGTCGGGGATGCCGTCCGGCACGCCGCCATGCGCAAGATGCGCGACCCAGGCGGCGCGCAGCAGGAGCGCCGGATGGAAAGGCTGATCGCGCAGCTGCGCGGCTTCGGCCCGCTGCGCCTGGCCGCGATGGCCGGCATCGGCGCGGGGACGCTCGGGCTGCTCGGCTTCCTGATGCTGCGCGCGGCGGAACCGCCGATGGCGCTGCTCTATGGCGACCTCGACCAGCGCGACGCCGCGCAGATGGTCGCCGCGCTGGAACGCAGCCGCATCCCGCACCGCATCACCGGCGGCGGCGCGCAGATTCTGGTGCCGGAAGCCGATGTGCCGCGCATCCGCCTGCTGCTGGCGCGCGACGGTCTGCCGGCCGGCGGCTCCGTCGGCAATGAGATCTTCGACCGCAGCGAGAGCCTGACCACCACCCCCTTCCAGCAGGACATGAACCGCCTGCGCGCCCTGGAAGGCGAGCTGGCGCGCACCATCCGTGGCCTGGCGGGCGTACGCCAGGCGCGCGTGCACCTGGTGCTGCCGCGGCGCGAGCCCTTCTCGCGCGAGCGCGGCGAAGCGCAGGCCAGCGTCGTGCTCACCATGCAGGGTGCGCAGCGTCTCGACCGCGCAGGCGTGCAGGCTGTTCTGCACCTGGTTTCCGCCGCCGTGCCCGGGCTGCGGCCGCAGAATGTCTCGATCGTGGACAGCCGCGGGGAGCTGCTGGCGCGTGCCGGCCAGGCGCTGTCCGGCCCCGCTGCGGCGCAGACCGCCGAGGAGCTGCGCCGCGCGCAGGAACTGCGCCTGGCGCGCGCGGTGGAAGACCTTCTGGAGCGTATCCTCGGCCCCGGCCGCGTGCGCGCAGAAGCCTCGGTGGATCTCGACTTCGACCGCGTGCAGACCGTGGAGGAGCGCTTCGACCCGGACAACCAGGTCCCCCGTAGCACGCAATCCAGCACCGAGACGCAGCGCAGCGCGGAAGCCGGCAATGTCTCGGTGCAGAACCAGCTGCCCGGCGCCGATCCTGCCGGCGGCGGCCGCAACGAGCAATCGCGGCAGGAAGAAACCACGAATTTCGAGATCGGCCGCGTGACGCGCAATGTGCTGCGCGAACAGCCGGCCATCCGGCGCGTCTCCGTCGCGGTTCTGGTGGATGGCGTGTGGGAGCCGCAGCCCTCCGGCCCGCCGCGCTGGCGCGAACGCACGCCGGAGGAGATGCAGCGCATCGCAACCCTGGCGCGCTCCGCCGTCGGCTTCGATGAGCGGCGCGGCGACCGCGTGGATGTCGTCAGCCTCCGCTTCGCCGAACCCCCGCAGGCCGATGGCGGGCCGGAGGGCTTCGCCATCCTCGGCTACACCGTGCCGCCGGCGCTGATGGGCCGCATCGTCGAAAGCGCGCTGCTGGCGCTGGTGGCGCTGGCTGCCATCCTGCTGTTGCTGCGCCCGCTGGTCGGGCGGCTGGGCGTGGCGCTGGCCGGACCGCCTGCGCTGGCCGGCGCTGGCGTCGCGAATGGCGCGATCGGCGCCGAGGGCGCATCGGATACGGCGGCCCTGCCCGGGGCCAACGGCACAGCGGCGCTGCCGGGCGGCGCTGCCGGCGTGGCGGCGCTGCCCGGCGCCGCCGGTCAGGCGGAGGACGCCGACGCCATGGTCTCGGTCGCGCGGGTGGAAGGGCAGATGCGCGCCTCCTCGCTCGATGCGCTGCGCAAGCTTGTTGAGAACAACCCCGAGCAGACCGTGAACCAGATCCGCCGATGGCTGACGCCAGAGGAAGCACCCGGATGAGCGGATCGAAGGAGCTGACCGGGCCGCAGAAGGCCGCGACGCTGATGCTCGCGCTCGGCGAGGAACAGGCCGCGCAGATCTTCGGCCAGCTGCATGAGGACGAGATCCGCGACCTGTCGCAGGCCATGGCTGCGCTCGGCACCATCTCCGCCGTTCAGGTGGAGCAGGTGGTGACGGAATTCTCGAGCCTCCTCGGCCAGACCGGCCACCTTACCGGCTCCTATGAGGTGACCGAACGCATGCTGCTGCGCACCCTGCCACGGGACCGCGTGGCGCAGATCATGGAGGAAATCCGCGGCCCTGCCGGGCGGACCATGTGGGACAAGCTCGGCAATGTGAACGAAGCGGTGCTCGCGAATTATCTGAAGAACGAATATCCGCAAACCGTCGCGGTCGTGATGTCGAAGGTGAAGCCCGACCACGCCGCGCGCGTGCTCTCACTGCTGCCGGAAGGCTTCGCGATGGAGGTCGTGATGCGCATGCTGCGCATGGAGACCATCCAGAAGGAAGCGCTCGACGGGCTGGAGCGGACGCTGCGATCCGAATTCATGTCGAACCTTGCGCGCGGCCAGCGGCGCGACGCGCATGAGGTGATGGCGGAAATCTTCAACAATCTCGATCGCGCGGCAGAGACACGCATCCTCGCTGCGCTCGAGGAACGCAACCGCGAAAGCGCCGAGAAGATCCGCGCGCTGATGTTCACCTTCGACGATCTGCAGCGGCTGGATTCCGCAGGCGTCCAGACGCTGCTGCGCGCCGTGCCGAAGGACAAGCTGCTGCTGGCGCTGAAGGGAGCCTCCGACCCGCTGCGCGACCTGTTCTTCCGCAACCTGACGGAACGTGCCTCGAAGCTGCTGAAGGACGATCTGGCTGCGCTCGGCCCCGTGCGTCTGCGCGACGTGGACGACGCACAGGCCGCCATCGTCCTGCAGGCCAAGGACCTCGCCGCGCAAGGCCAGATCCAGCTGGCCGATGGGCGTGAGGACGAGATGATCACATGAGGTTCGGCGCAAGGCTCCCCGATCTCGCCGCGCCACCGCCGGTCGCAGCACCACCGCCGCCCGACCCCGCGCTGCTCGCCGCGCTGCGCGCCGAGGCCGAGGCCGAAGGCCATGCGCAGGGCTTCGCCGAGGGCCTCGCCGAAGGCCTGCGCCGCCAAGCTGCGGCGCAGGAGGCCGCGATCACCGCCAGTATCGGCATGATCGCCGCAGCACTTGCCGCCGCCACCGAGGAAGGCGAACGCGCCGCCGTGCTCTCAGCGGAAGCGCTGGCCGGGCTTCTGCTCGGTGCCATGGATGCCGCGCTGCCGGAGGAGGCCGCGCGCTTTGGCCCCGCGTTGCTCGCCCGCGTCGCGGCCGCGCTGCGCCCAGCGCTCGCCGACCGACCAGAAGCGCAGCTGCGCGTCGCGCCCGAGCTGGTGGACGCCGTCGCGGCGCGGCTGCCGGACGGGCCGGAGGTCGTCGCCGATGCCGCGATCGCGCCGGGCGATGGCCGCATCGAATGGCGAGACGGCGCGCAGCTGGTCTCGCTCGCCGCACGCCGCGCGGCGGTGCGCGATGCGCTGGCGGCGGCGGGCTTCACCATCGGGAGTGACGAAGCATGACGACCGAGGACGGCTTCGAGCCGGTGCCGGTGACGGAGGCGCAGGCCGATCCCTCGGCCAGCGGCCCGCGCGATCTGGATGCGGTCTATGACATCCCCGTGCAGGTCAGCGCCGTGCTCGGCCGCGCGACGATGCAGGTCTCGCAGCTGCTGAAGCTCGGCCGCGGCGCCGTGGTGGAGCTCGACCGCAAGCTGGGAGAGGCGGTGGATATCTACGTCAACAACCGCCTGGTCGCGCGCGGCGAGGTGGTGATGGTGGACGATAACCGGCTGGGCGTGACGATGACGGAAATCGTCAAGGCCGATCGCGGCGCGGCCTGAACATGGCGCGGCTGCTCATCATCGGGGCGCTCGACGGCGAGCTGGGCACGGCGGCGCGGGTTGCCATCGCGCGCGGCGCAAGGCTCGCCCATGCCGAAGGTGTGGCCGCTGGCCTCGCCCGGCTGCGGGCGGAAGGTGCCGACCTTGCGCTGGTGGATTTGCGCCACGACGTCGCGTGGCTGGTACAGGCGCTGGCCGCAGAGCGCATCGCCTGCCCCATCGTCTGCTGCGGCCGCGCCGAGGATGCGGAGGCCGCGGTGCGTGCGATCGAAGCCGGCGCGCGCGACTTCCTGCCGCTGCCGCCCGATGCCGACCTGATCATCGCGATGCTGGAAGCCGCCGGCGCCGAACCCGCCGCGGAAGGCCCCGTTGCGCGCGACCCGGCCATGGCGCTGCTGCTGGCGCGCGCCGGGCAACTGGCCAAGGCCGATGCCAGCCTGCTGATCACTGGCGAAAGCGGCACCGGCAAGGAAGTGCTGGCGCGCCACATCCACGCCGAAAGCCGCCGCGCGCGCGGGCCCTTCGTCGCGCTGAACTGCGCCGCCCTGCCCGAGACGCTGCTGGAATCGGAGCTGTTCGGCCATGAGAAGGGCGCCTTCAGCGGCGCGATCGCCGCGCGCAAGGGCAAGTTCGAGCAGGCCGATGGCGGCACGCTGCTGCTGGACGAAATCGGCGAGATGGACCCGCGCCTGCAGGCCAAGCTGCTGCGCGTCATCCAGGAGAAGGAGGTAGACCGCCTGGGCGGCACCGCGCCGGTGAAGGTGGATGTACGCCTGCTGGCCGCAACGCATCGGGATCTCGCGGCCGATGTGGCGAAGGGCCGCTTCCGCGAAGATCTGTTCTTCCGCCTGAACGTCCTGGCGCTGCACATCCCGCCCTTGCGCGCGCGCCCCGCCGACATCCTTCCGCTGGCGGATCATTTCGCCGCGCGCTATGCGCAGGCCAACGGATTGCCGGCGCGCGCCATCTCGGCGCCGGCCGCCGCGGCGCTGCTCGCGCATCCCTGGCACGGCAATGTGCGGGAGCTGGAGAACTGCCTGCACCGCGCCGTGCTGCTGGCCGAAGGCGCCGAGATCGGTCCCGCCGCGATCGAGCTGATCCCGCCGCGCCCCGCCGTCGAAGCGCCGCAAGCCGCGACGCCCGCCGCCACGCCCGCGCCTGCACCTTCCCAGGCGGGCCGCGTCACCGCGCTGGTCGGCCGCAAGGTCGAGGAGGTGGAGCGGGAGCTGATCCTCGAAACCCTATCCCACTGCCTCGGCAACCGCACGCGCGCGGCAGAAATCCTCGGCATTTCGATCCGTACGCTGCGCAACAAGCTGCAGGAGTACCGCGCTGCGGGGTTGCCCGTGCCGCCCGCACCAGGCCAGGCGCCGATCAGCCTGCCGGGCATGGCCTGAGGCATGAAGACGCTGGTGCTGCCGCATTGGGTCGGGCGTGCGAAGCCGTCTGGCGACGTCGCGCTCGGGCTCGGCGTCGTGCTGCTGGTCGCGGTGCTGGTTGTGCCGCTGCCGCCCTGGCTTTTGGATGTGGGGTTGGCGCTGTCCTTCACCTCCTCCGTGCTGGTGCTGATGGTGGCGCTGTTCATGCAGCGGCCGCTCGACTTCACCGCCTTCCCCACCGTGCTGCTGCTCACCACGCTGCTCAGGCTGGCGCTGAATGTCGCAACCACGCGCACCATCCTCACCTCCGGCCATGAAGGGCCGGATGCGGCGGGCGCGGTGATCTCCGCCTTCGGCAACTTCCTGATGGCCGGCGATGTGCTGGTCGGGCTGATCGTCTTCGCGATCCTGCTGGTGGTGAATTTCGTCGTCGTCACCAAGGGCTCGGGCCGCATCGCCGAAGTCGCCGCGCGCTTCAGCCTGGATGCGATGCCCGGCAAGCAGATGGCGATCGATTCCGACCTCTCGGCCGGCATCCTGACCGAATCGGAAGCCAAGCGCCGCCGCAAGGAGTTGGAGGAGGAAAGCGCTTTCTACGGCGCGATGGATGGCGCCGCGAAATTCGTCCGCGGCGATGCCATCGCCGGCCTCATCACCACCGCCATCAACCTGATCGCCGGCATCGCCATCGGCGTCGCACGCCACGGCATGCCGTTCGGTGAGGCGGTCTCCACCTTCTCCGTCCTCACGGTCGGCGACGGGCTGGTGGGGCAGATCCCGGCACTGCTCGTCTCGGTTGCCGCCGGCATCGTCGTGACCAAGGGCGGCGTCGAGGGCCGCGCGGACAAGGCGCTCGCGCTGCAGCTCGGCGGGCCGAAGCCGCTCGCGCTCGCGGCCGGCGCCTCCGCCTTCATGGCGCTGCTGCCTGGCATGCCCGCGCTGCCTTTCCTCGCGCTGGCGGGCGGCGCAGGCTGGCTCGCGCGCAGCCAATGGGCGGCACAACGCGCGCAGGAAGCCATCGCCGCCGAACCCCCACCCGCGCCCACCGAGCCGCCACCCGCCGAAGCGCTGCGGATGGATCTGCTGCGGCTCGAACTCGGCTACGGCCTGCTCAGCCTCGCGGCTGGCGACGCGCCGCGCCTGTCGGAGCAGATCCGCGCGCTGCGTCGGACCACGGCGCAGGAGCTCGGCTTCGTCCTGCCGTCGGTCCGCATCCAGGACAATCTGCAACTCCCGCCCGACACCTATGTGGTGCGCGTGAAGGAGATCGAGGCCGGCCGCGGCGTGCTGAAGCCGCCGCTGCAATTGGCGATCGACCCTTCCGGCAACCCACCGCCGCTGCCGGGCGAACGCGTGCAGGAACCCTCCTTCGGCCTGCCTGCTGCCTGGATCGAGGAAGCACTGCGTGAGGACGCACTCGCCATGGGCTGCACGGTGGTGGATTCCGCCGGCGTGCTCGCCACCCACCTGACCGAGATCGTGCGCGACGCCATGCCCGACCTGCTCTCCTTCGCGGAGACGCAGAAGCTGCTCGATGAATTGCCGGCCGAGCATAAGCGCCTGCTGTCGGACCTCGTGCCGGCGCAGGCCAGTATGGGCACCATCCAGCGCGTGCTGCAGGCGCTGCTGGCCGAACGCGTTTCCATCCGCGATTTGCCGACCATCCTGGAAGGCATCCAGGAAGCGGCGGCGGCCGGCACGCGGAGCCTCGGCGGCCTTGTCGCCGCCGTGCGCGTGCGCCTTGCGCGGCAGATCAGCGACGCGGCGCGCGGCCCGCAGGGCATCATCCCGATCATCGCGCTCTCCCCCGAATGGGAACGCGACTTCGCGGAGGCGCTGTCCGGCCCGGGCGAGGAGAAGCAGCTGGCCATGGCGCCCTCGCGCCTCGCCGCCTTCATGACCGCGCTGCGCGAGGCCTTCGATGCCGCCAGCACGGCGGGTGAGCCGGCGGTGCTGGTCTGCTCGGGCGGCATCCGCGCGCATGTGCGCGCCGTGGTGGAGCGCTTTAGGCCGCAGACCACCGTGCTGGCACATGCCGAGATCCACGCCCGCGCGCGCATCCGGACCATTGGTACGCTCGGCGGAGCCATGCCGGGATGAGGCTCCGCACCATCCGCGCCCCGCGCATGGCCGAAGCCATGGCGATGCTGCGCGCCGAACTCGGCGAGGATGCGGTGATCCTCTCCACGCGCCGCGTCGCCGGCGGCGTCGAGCTCACCGCCGCGCAGGAGACAGAGGACGAGCCGCTGGTGATCGCGCCGGATGCGGCCACACCCACGGCGCTGCCGCCGGAGCTGCGGCGGCACAACATGCCGCCCGCGCTGGCCCAGCGCCTGGCCGGCGCGCCGCTGCGCACGGCGCTGGCGCAGGAATTCCGCTTCGCGCGGCTGCCGCTCGACCCTGGGCCGCTGCTGCTGGCCGGCCCGCCGGGCGCGGGCAAGACGCTCTCGGCCGCCAAGCTCGCGACGCGCCTGGTTCTGGCGGGCACGCCGCCGCTGCTGGTGACGGCCGATGGCCGGCGCGCAGGTGCCGCGGAACAGCTCGCCGCCTTCGCGCGCGTGCTGGACCTCTCGCTCGCCGTGGCGAACACGCCAGCTTCGCTCGCCAAGGCGCTCGCGCGCCGCGCGCCAGGGCAGCCTGCGCTGGTGGACATGCCCGGCTGCGATCCCTTCGACGCCGCCGCCGCGCGCCGCCACGCCGCGCTGGCCGATGCGGTGCGCGGCGCGGCGGTGCTGGTGCTGCCCGCCGGCCTCGATGCCGAAGAAGCGGCGGAAACCGCGCGCGCCTTCCACCTGCTCGGCTGCCGTCACCTGCTGCCGACGCGGCTCGATGCAACGCGGCGGCTGGGCGGCGTGCTGGCGGCGGCGGCGGCGGCGGATCTCGCGCTGACGGAAGCGGGCACGGGACAGGATGTGGCCACGGGTCTGACACGGCTGGACGCGGAGTGGCTGGCGCAGCGCATGGCGGAGGGTAGCGCGTGAGCGGGCGAGTGATCGCGGTGGCCTCGGGCAAGGGTGGCGTCGGCAAGACCTGGCTGGCGATCACGCTGGCGCATGCGCTGGCGCAGCGCGGGCGGCGGGTGGTGCTGCTGGATGCGGATCTCGGCCTGGCCAATGCCGATGTGCAGCTCGGCATCGCACCCGGGCTCGACCTCGGCGCGGTCCTCAGCGGGCGCGTCGCGGCAGAGGCCGCGTTGATCCCGCATGCCGCCGGCTTCGCGCTTCTGCCGGGCCGCTCGGGGGCCGCCGCACTCGCCAGCCTCGACGGTGCGGCGCTCGATGCGGCGCTGGCGCTGCCGCGCCGGCTGGCCGACAGCTTCGAGGAGGTGGTGGTGGATATCGGCGCCGGCATCGGCGCGGCGCAACGCCGGCTGCTTGCCAACGCCGATGTGCCGCTCGTGGTCGCCACCGAGGAGCCGACGAGCCTGACCGATGCCTATGCCGTGGTGAAGCTGCTGGCGCGCGATGCGCCGGGGCGCGCCGCGCAGCTGGTCGTCAACATGACCTCCAACCAGATGGCCGGGATGCGCGTACATGCGGCGCTGGAAGCCGCGTCGCTGCGCTTTCTCGGGCGCGGGCTGGACTGCGCCGGCGCGGTGCGCCGCGATGCCAAGGTGGCCGAGGCGATCCGCGCGCAGGTGCCGCTGCTGACCCGCCACCCGACAAGCCCAGCAGCGCGCGATGTCATCGCGCTGGCGAGCTCACTCCCGGCGTAGCGCAAAGAGCACGCCCGCCACGGGCACGCCCTTCTCCTCGCGCAGCACCGCATCGCGCCGCGCGATTTCCGTGAGCCCCGCCTCACGCGCCAGCGCGGCGACATGGGCGGGGTCGTGGCGATAGCGCAGGCCGGGCCCGAGCGCGAAGGGCGCCTCCGCGCCGGCCTCCACGCTGAACACCGCGACACCGCCCGACACCAGCGCGGCCGCAATGCCGCGCAGCGCGGGGCCAAGATCGCCGAGGTAATTCAGCACATCGGCCGCCGCGACCAGTTCGAACCGCCCCGCCTGCCGGGGCAGGAAGTCCAAGAGGTCGGCTTCCTCCAGCACGTCATACAGGCCGCGCTTGCCCGCCTCCGCCAGCATGCGCGGCGAGAGGTCGAGCCCGGCCATGCGCCGCGCAAAAGGCTTCAGCGCAACGCCCGAAAGCCCCGTGCCGCAACCGAGGTCGAGCACGCGGCGCGCCCCATCCGGCGCGATCCCCGCCTGGGTCAGCAGCTCCACCAGCAAGGCCGGCGTGCGGTAGCCAAGGCGCCCTTCCAGATCGGCGTCGAAGCGCGGCGCATAGGCGTCGAACAGCTCCTTCACATAGGAAGCCGGCGCGCGGTCCGGCGCCGCATCCTCGCCGAGCGCCGCCAGCAGGAAGCGCGCCTGCGCGGCCATGGGCGCAGTGACCTCCGGAATGGCCAGCACGCGCCGCGCCGCTTCCGCCGCGCCCTCCTGCCCGGCTTCGCGCAGCGCATGCGCCAGCGCGAGCCAAGGCGCCGACGCCTCTGGCTGCAGCGCGACCGCGCGGCGCAGCGGCGCCAGCGCGCCCGCCGCATCGCCCGCCGCCGTCAGCGCCTGGCCCAGATTGCGCAGCACCGTCACATCATCCGGCCGCCGCGCGAGCGAGGCGCCGAGCGCGCGGATCGCCTCTGGCAGGCGCCCGGCCTCGGCCAGCGCGGCGCCGTGATTGGCCAGGAAGACCGGCGCATCCGGCCGCAAGGCGACGGCGCGCGCCGATAGCTCCAACGCGCGGGGCAGGTCGCCGCGCTGCCGCGCGATCACGCTGAGCAGATTGAGCGCATTGCCATCGCCGGGCCGCTGCGCCAGCACCTTGCGGTAGAGCCGCGCCGCGCCATCCAGGTCGCCGCGCGCATGGCGCGCCGCGCCCTCCTGCAGCAGGGCCTCAGGTGGGATCTGCGCCATGCCGGGCTTTCGTCAGGGTGGACCACATGGCGCGCAATCTGCGCGGCCATGCCCGCCCGCGCAACTCGCCCCTGCCGCGCCGGGCGCCTCGCTGCCCCGTGGGCAGCGTCGCGCCGGCATGGCAGGAAGGCCGAAGGCGTTCCCGCATCCGGCGAACGCCGTTGCAGGAATGCCATGGCGGCGACGAAGACTCCGCGAGCGGCACGGCGCACGGAACCAGCGGCCCGGCAGGGCGCTGCTGCGGCCATGAACGTGGAATTCCTGCCAGAGGCCGCGCCGCACCGGCGGGCAGCGCCCGCCCTGGTCTCGCCCCGCGAGGATGACTTCGACGCCTGGCTCCGCCGCGAGCTCGGCCGCCTCTACGACGCGACGCTGATCGAACCGGTGCCGGAGGAACTGACCCGCCTTCTGGGCCGCCCCCCCTGGCCAGACCGTAGAGCGTGATCGCCGAAGACTGGAACGGTCGGAGGCGTGAATCACGCGACCAAACAATAGGCTAGACCATGATCGGCGCTTCTATCGGCGCCGATCATGGTCTAGCGCGGCGGCGTTGAGCGCGGGCGCTCAGAACAGCCCGTCGATCTGCCCCGCCGCATCCAGGCCGATCGTCTCCGCCGCCGGGCGTCGCGGCAGGCCGGGCATGGTCATGATCTCCCCGCAGATCGCCACCACGAAGCCCGCGCCGGCCGAAAGCCGCACATCGCGCAGCGGCAGCACATGGCCCGTCGGCGCGCCCAGCGCGGTCGGGTCGGCGCTGAAGGAATACTGTGTCTTGGCGACGCAGACCGGCAGGTGGCCGAAGCCCTCCTGTTCCCAGCGCGCCAGCTTCTGCGCCGCCGCGGCGGGGATGGCGACATCCGCCGCGCGGTAGATCTCGCGCGCGATGGTGCGCAGCTTCTCCGCCAGCGGCATCGCTTCCGGGTAGAGCGGCGCGAAACGCGAAGACCCGCTGTCGAGCCGCGCCTTCACCGCGCGCGCAAGCTCCATCGCACCCGCGGCGCCATCGCCCCAATGGGTGCAAAGGATCGCCTCCGTCCCCAGCCGCTCCATCGCGGCCTGCACGGCGGCAATCTCCGCCGGCGTGTCGGAGGTGAACTTGTTCAGCGCCACCACCACCGGCAGGCCGAACTTCTGGCAGTTCTCGACATGCCGTTCCAGATTGGCCGCGCCACGCACCACGGCGGCCACATCCTCCCGGCCCAGATCGGCCTTCGCCACGCCGCCATGCATCTTCAGCGCGCGCACCGTCGCGACGATCACGGCGGCACCCGGCGTCAGCCCCTCCTGGCGGCACTTGATATCCAGGAACTTCTCCGCGCCGAGATCAGCGCCAAAGCCCGCTTCCGTCACCACCACATCCGCCAGCCCAAGGCCAAGCCGGGTGGCCACGACGCTGTTGCAGCCATGCGCGATATTGGCAAACGGCCCGCCATGCACCAGCGCCGGCGATCCCGCGATGGTCTGCACCAGATTGGGCGAGAAGGCTTCCTTCAGCAGCACCGTCATCGCGCCATCCGCCTTCAGGTCGCGCGCCGTCACCGCGCGCCCATCCCGCGTGCGCCCGACGATCATCTGGCCCAGCCGCTCCTGCAGCGCGGGCAGGTCCTTCGCCAGGCAGAAGACCGCCATCACCTCGGACGCGACGGTGATGTCGAAGCCATCTTCCCGCACCACACCCTGCGAGGCACCGCCGAGGCCCACGACGCAATCGCGCAGGTTGCGGTCGTTCATGTCCATCGCGCGCCGCCACGTCACGCGGCGCGGATCGAGGCCGAGCTCATTCCCCCAATACAGGTGGTTGTCGAGCATCGCCGCGAGCAGATTATTGGCGCTGGTGATGGCGTGGAAATCGCCGGTGAAGTGAAGGTTGATATCCTCCATCGGCAGCACCTGGGCGTAGCCGCCGCCCGTGGCGCCCCCCTTCACGCCGAAGCAAGGGCCGAGCGAGGGCTCGCGCAGCGCGATCATCGTCCGCGTGCCCAGCGCGTTCAGCGCATCGCCAAGGCCGATGGTCGTGGTCGTCTTGCCTTCGCCCGCCGGCGTCGGGCTGATGCCGGTGACCAGCACCAGCTTCCCCGCCGGCCGCGCCGAAGCCTCGGCGACAAAATCCGGCGACAGCTTGGCCTTGTACTTCCCATAGGGCTCGAGCGCGCTGTCGGGGATGCCCGCGCGCTCCGCAATGGCCGCGATCGGGCGGAGGGTGGCGGCGCGCGCGATCTCAAGGTCGGTCGGCATGGGGTCCCCCTGGGTGCTTGGGGGGCGCTTATCCGCCCGGGGCGGGAGCGTAAAGGCCCAAGGGCGGCATGATGCCGGCCGGAACCAGCCCGGACGCCCTTCCGTCCCCGCGCGCAGCACGGCATGCTGCCCGCAACGAAGACCGACCGGAGGAAGCATCATGGATCGCCGCAGCCTGCTGGCCGCGCTGGCCGCCACCCCCCTTGCGCCGCGCCTGGCCGCCGCCCAGGCCCCCGAATGGCCGACCCGCCCCATCACCGTCGTGGTGCCCTTCGTGGCCGGCGGGCCGTCCGACATCACCGCGCGGGTCATCGCCAACCGCATGGCCCAGCTGCTGCCCCAGCCCGTGGTTGCGGAAAACCGCCCCGGCGCGAATGGCGAAGTCGCGTCCCGCGCCGTGGTCCGCGCCGCGCCGGACGGACACACGCTGTTCGTCGGCTCCATCGGCGTCTTCGCCATCAACACCGCGCTACGCCCGAATCTCGGCTACGACCCGGTGCGAGAGCTGACGCCGATCACGCTCGCCGTCACCACGCCGAATGTGCTGGTGGTGAACCCCGAACGCGTGCCGGTGCGCACCATGGCGGAGCTGATCCAGTGGCTGCGCGCCAATCGCGGCCGGACCAGCTATTCCACCTCCGGCGTCGGATCGTCGGACCATCTGACGATGGAGCTGTTCAAGCAGCGCACCGAAACCGACCCCGAGCATGTGCCCTATCAGGGCGGTGCCGCGGCGGCGACCGACCTCATCGCGGGCAACGTCCAGCTGAGCTTCCAGAACCTCGGCACGGTCGCCACGCATATCCAGGGCGGGCGGCTGCGCGCCATTGCGGTGACCAGCGCCGAGCGCAACCGCCTGCTGCCCGATGTCCCGACCGCGATCGAGCAGGGCTTGAGCGATTTCGTCGTCACCTCCTGGCAGGCGGTGATGGCCCCGGCCGGCATGGCGCCCGCGCTGCTGACCCGCGTGCATGCCGTGGTGGTTGAGGCGCTGAAGCATCCCGAGAATGTGCAGCGCCTGAACGCCATCGGCTTCGACGTGGTCGGCGACAGCCCCGACGAGTACCGCCGCTTCCAGGTCGCCGAGATCGAGCGCTGGCGCCGCGTGGTGCAGACCGCGAATATCCGGGCCGAATAGCGCACGGAGCACCCTGGGGCGCCGGGCGTTCCGCCCGCGCCTGACACGGGCTATGGCAGCGGCGTGATCCCGTCGCTGCCCGATCTTCCCGTCACCGAAGCCCTGCCGCGCCTGACCCAGGCGCTGGCGGCGGCATCGAACGCCGTGCTCGTCGCGCCGCCCGGCGCGGGCAAGACAACGCTCGTCCCGCTGGCGCTGATGGACCAGCCCTGGGCCAGCCAGGGCCGCATCCTGGTGCTGGAGCCCCGCCGCGTCGCCGCCCGCGCCGCCGCGCGCCGCATGGCGGAGCTGCTGGGCGAAGCTGCGCCCGGTGAGACCATCGGCCTCGCCACCCGGCTCGACCGCGCCTTCTCCGACCGCACGCGCGTCGAGGTGGTGACGGAAGGCCTGCTGGTGCGCCGCATGCAATCGGACCCCGGCCTCGATGGCGTCGCCGCCGTGCTGTTCGACGAGGCGCATGAGCGCAACCTCGACACCGACATCGCGCTTGCTCTCTGCCTCGATTTGCAGCGCGCGCTGCGGCCGGAGCTGCGCCTGCTGGCGATGTCCGCGACCCTTGATATCGCGCGCTTCGCCGCCGTGCTGGGTGCTTCGTCAGGCGCGCCCGTCATCGAAAGCCTCGGCCGCGCCTTCCCCGTCGCCATCGAGCACCGCACGCGCGAACTCGCCGACCCGCGCGACCTGCCAGAGGCGATGGCCAACAGCATCCGCGCGGCGCTCGCGAACCATCCCGGCGACCTGCTCGCCTTCCTGCCTGGCTGGGGCGAGATCCGTCGCACGGCAGAGCGCCTTTCGGGCATCGGCGCCGAGGTCGTGCCCCTGCATGGCGAGCTGCCGCCGGCCGAGCAGGACCGCGCGCTGAACCCGCTGCCCGATGGGCGGCGCAAGGTGGTGCTGGCGACCTCGATTGCCGAGACCTCGCTCACCGTGCCGGGCGTACGGATCGTGGTGGATGGCGGGTTCCGGCGCGCCCCGCGGCTCGACCCCGCCTCTGGCCTCACGCGCCTCGTCACCGTGCGCATCAGCAAGGCCGCCGCCGAGCAGCGCGCCGGCCGCGCGGGCCGCACCGCGCCGGGTGTGGCGATCCGCCTCTGGACGGAGGCGCTGCACCGCGGCCTCGCGCCGGCCGACCAGCCCGAAATCCTGGCCGCCGAGCTGTCTGGCCTCGCGCTCGACCTCGCCGCCTGGGGCGCGGCGCCGGCCGACCTCGCCTTCCTCGACCCGCCGCCCGCCGGCACGCTCGCCGCCGGCCGCGCCCTGCTGCGAGAGCTCGATGCGCTCGACGCCGAAGGCCGCATCACGCCGATGGGCCGGGCCATGGCGCGCATGGGCACGCATCCGCGCCTCGCCCGCCTGCTGCTGGCCGCAGCCGATGAGGGGGAGAAGGCGCTGGCCGCCGACCTCGCCGCGCTGCTGGAAGAACGCGACCCCATCCGCGGGCGCGAAGCACCGAGCGACATCAACCTCCGCCTTGAATTGCTGCATGGCGGCGACCATCCCGCCGCCGATCGCGCCACCATCCAGCGCATCCGCCGCGCGGCGGCGCTGCACCGGCGGCGTCTGCGCCTGCACGGCACCGCCCTGCCGGGGGGCGAGGCCGGGCCGCTGCTGGCCGCGGGCTTCCCGGACCGCATCGCCGCCCGGCGCGGCAGCATGGACGGCGCCTTCCGCCTCGCTTCCGGCCAGGGTGGCCGGCTCGCCGCGACCGACCCGCTCGGCAAGGCGCCGCTGCTGGCCGTCGCCGATCTGGAGCTGGCCGGCACCGAGGCGCGCATCCGCATGGCCGCCCCGCTCGACCTGGCCACGCTGGAGCGCCGCTTCCCCGAACGGCTCCGCTGGGAGGAAGGTGCGGCCTTCGACGCCCGCGCCGGTGCCGTGCTGGCCCGCCGGCGCCGCATGTTCGGCCCGCTGGTGCTGGAGGAGCACATCCTGCCCGCGCCGGACCCCGCGACCGTTGCCGCCGCACTCGCCCGCGCGGTGGCGGAGCGCAGCTTCCGCGACCTCGACTGGACCGAGGCTGCGAAGCAACTCCGGGCCCGCATCGCCCGGCTGGCGGCGCTGGAAGATGGCTGGCCCGACTTGTCGGATGCGGAGCTCGCCGCGACCGCGGAGGACTGGCTCGCCCCCCATCTGCACGGCCGCACCAAGCTGTCGGAGGCGAAGGCGCTCGACCTCGTTGGCGTCCTGCGCGGGATGCTCCACTGGGAGCGGCAGAAGCGCCTCGACACCGCCCTGCCCGCGCGGCTCGAGCTCCCCGGCGGCCGCTCCGCCGCCCTGGACTACACCGCCGAGACCCCGACGCTGGAAGCCCGCGCCCAGCACCTGTTCGGCCTGGACGGGCTGCCGCCACTGGCCGAGGGCCGCGTGAAGCTGCAGGTGGCGCTGCTCTCCCCCGCCGGCCGGCCCATCGCGGTCACGGGCGACCTGGCCGGCTTCTGGCGCGGCTCATGGTCCGAGGTCCGCAAGGAAATGCGCGGCCGCTACCCCAAACACGATTGGCCGGAAGAGCCCTGGCGGCGGTAGCGGCGGCGCCGGGGAGGGCTCTGCCCTCCCCGAACCCCTCCCGCCAAGGGGCAGTGGCCCCTTGGAACCCATGAGTCTGGGGTTGGGCAGGGAGGGGGCGGGTGACACCCTGGATCACCGGCGCGCCGGTGACGCCCCCTCCCTGTCCAACCCCAAAACTGATCGAGGTCCAGGAGGCAACTGCCTCCTGGTGGGGAGGGTCCGGGAGGGGCAGCGCCCCTCCCGGCGTGACCCCGCCGCCTGACCGCGCTATGACCCCGCCCGAGACTAGGGAACCGCCCGTGAACAAGCCCCTTCCGAACTCCTTCCGTCAGGGCCCCGACGCCCGTGGCCGCTTTGGCGAATTCGGCGGCCGCTTCGTGGCCGAAACGCTGATGCCGCTGATCCTTGAGGTCGAGCGCGCCTATGAGGCCGCCAAGAAGGACCAGGCCTTCCAGGACGAATGGCGCCGGCTGCTGACGCATTATGTCGGCCGCCCCAGCCCGCTCTGGTTCGCGGAGCGGCTGACCGCGCATCTCCGCGCGAAGTCGGCCCCCGGCAAGGGCGCCAAGGTCTATTTCAAGCGCGACGAGCTGAACCACACCGGCGCGCACAAGATCAACGCGGTGCTCGGCCAGATCCTGCTGGCGAAGCAGATGGGCAAGACCCGCATCATCGCCGAGACCGGCGCGGGCCAGCATGGCGTCGCCACCGCGACCGCCTGCGCGCTGATGGACCTGCCCTGCGTCGTCTATATGGGCGCCACCGACGTCGAGCGGCAGCAGCCCAATGTTTTTCGGATGAAGCTGCTTGGGGCGGAGGTGCGTCCGGTGACATCGGGCGCCGCCACGCTCAAGGACGCGATGAACGAAGGGCTGCGCGACTGGGTCGCGAATGTCCACGACACCTACTACTGCATCGGCACGGTGGCCGGGCCCCACCCCTATCCGGCGATGGTGCGCGACTTCCAATCCGTGATCGGGGAGGAAGCGAAGGAGCAGATGCAGGCCGCCGAAGGCCGCCTGCCGGATGTGCTGGTCGCCGCGATCGGCGGCGGGTCGAACGCGATGGGCCTGTTCTATCCCTTCCTCGACGATGCCGAAGTGGCGATGATCGGCGTCGAGGCGGCGGGCCATGGGCTCGATACGCCGGAACACGCCGCGGCGCTGTCGCGCGGGCGGCCGGGCGTGCTGCATGGCAACCGCACCTATCTGCTGCAGGATGGCGACGGGCAGATCACCGAAGCGCACAGCATCTCCGCCGGCCTCGACTACCCCGGCGTTGGCCCGGAGCATTCCTGGCTGCATGAGATCGGCCGCGTGCAATATGTCGGCGCGACGGATAAGGAAGCGCTGGACGCCTTCCAGCTCTGCTCGAAGCTTGAGGGCATCATCCCCGCGCTCGAGCCTGCGCATGCGCTGGCGCATGTGATGAAGATGGCGCCCGAGATGGACGCCGACCGCATCATCCTGATGAATCTCTGCGGCCGTGGGGATAAGGACATCTTCACCGTGGCGCGCCACCTGGGCGAGACGATCTGACCATGTCCCGCATTGCCACTCGCTTCGCGAAGCTCAAGGCCGAAGGCCGCGGTGCGCTGGTCACCTTCCTGACCGGCTTCGACCCGGACCGTGCGACCTCGCTCAAGATCCTGCAGGGCCTGCCGGCGGCGGGTGCCGATGTGATCGAGATCGGCGTGCCCTTCACCGACCCGATGGCCGATGGCCCTTCGATCCAGAAGGCCGGCCAGCGCGGGCTGAAGGCGGGCGCGACGGTCCCCGGCATGCTGGAACTGGTGCGCGATTTGCGCGCGACGGAGAAGGACACGCCCGTCGTGCTGATGGGCTACTACAACCCGATCCTGACCTACGGCGTCCCGCGCTTCTGCGCCGATGCGGCGGCTGCCGGCGTGGACGGGCTGATCATCGTGGACGTGCCCCCGGAAGAGGCTGATGAGGTCGAGCCGCATACGCGGGCCAACGGCCTCGATCTGATCCGCCTGATCGCGCCGACCTCGGATGCGGCGCGGCTGCCGCGCATCCTCGGCGCGACGACGGGCTTCATCTATTATGTCTCGATCACCGGCATCACCGGCACGCGCAGCGCGGATTATGGGTCGCTCGCGCCGGCGATCCAGCAGCTGAAGCAGCACACGGACCTGCCGGTCGCGATCGGCTTCGGCATCCGCACGCCCGAGCAGGCGGCGATCGCAGCCTCGGTCGCCGATGGCGCGGTGGTCGGCACTGCGCTGGTGGACACGCTGGCTGCGACGCTCGATGCCGAAGGCCGCCCGACGGCGGACACCGCGCCCAAGGTGCTCGCGCAAGTCGCCGGCCTGGCGCAAGCCATCCGCGCTGCGAAGAAGCAGGCTGCGTGATGCGCGCGCGCTCGACCTCCGAGGGCAGCACGACGCCGCCGCAGGCGGCGCGCGCGGCGACCGACCGCATCACTTGGCGCACCATGTCTGAGGCGCGAAAGCCAAGCGCGCGGAGCGCGCGCCCGGCGTCTGAGGGCACCACAATATGAACTGGATCACGGACTGGGCGCTGCCCAAGATCAAGGGCCTGATTGGCGGGCCGCGCGAAGTGCCGGAGAATCTCTGGCACAAATGCCCGTCCTGCCAGCAGATGATCTTCCACCGCGACCTGGAGCGGAACCTGCATGTCTGCACCGGCTGCGGGCATCACATGCGCCTCTCGGCGCAGGCCCGCATCAAGGCGACGCTGGATGAAGGCTGGTCGCGCATCGAGCTGCCCAAGGCGCCGGCCGATCCGCTGCGCTTCCGCGACCAGCGCCGCTATTCCGAACGGCTGAAGGACGCGCAGACCAAGAACGCGATGGACGACGCCGTCGTCGTCGCGCAGGGCGAGATCGAAGGCCGCAAGGCTGTCGTCGCCGCCTTCGAATTCAGCTTCCTCGGCGGCTCCATGGGTGCCGGCGTGGGCGAGGCGCTGGTCACCGCGGCGAAGCTCGCCGTGCTGCAGGATGCGCCGCTGATCGTCTTCACCGCCTCCGGCGGGGCCCGCATGCAGGAAGGCACGGTGAGCCTGATGCAGATGCCGCGCACCGTCATCGCGACGCGGCTGGTGAAGGAAGCGGGCCTGCCTTTCATCGTCGTACTGTGCGATCCGACGACGGGCGGCGTCACCGCCAGCTTCGCCATGCTGGGCGACATCCAGATCGCCGAGCCCGGCGCGCTGATCGGCTTTGCCGGCGCCCGCGTGATCGAGCAGACGGTGCGGGAGAAGCTGCCCGAAGGCTTCCAGCGCGCCGAATACCTGCTGGAGCACGGCATCCTCGACATGGTGGTGAAGCGCCACGAGATGCGCGCGACGCTGGCGCGCGTCATCTCCCTGTTGCGGGAGAAGCTGGTGCCGACCGAGCCCGAGCGCCCGGCGCTACCCGCCCCCGCCAACGAGGCCGCGAAGCCGGTTTAAGGTGAGCGCACTGCCTGCCTCGCGCAGCGAGGCCATCATCGAACGCCTGCACAGCCTGCACCCGAAGCTGATCGATCTCAGCCTCGGGCGCATGCGGGAGTGCCTCGCGAAGCTCGGCCATCCCGAACGGCGCCTGCCGCCGGTGATCCATGTTGCGGGCACCAACGGCAAGGGCTCGACCTGCGCCTTCCTGCGCGCCATCGCCGAAGCCGCGGGGCTGCGCGTGCATGTCTACACCTCGCCCCATCTCGTGCGCTTCCATGAGCGCATCCGCCTGGCCGGCGAATTGGTGAGCGAGGAGGCGCTGTCGGATGCGCTGGAACATGTCGAGCGGGTGAATGCCGGCGAGCCCATCACGGTGTTCGAGGTGACGACCGCCGTCGCCTTCCATCTGTTTGCGACCGTCCCCGCCGACCTGCTGGTGCTGGAAGTCGGCCTTGGCGGCCGGTTCGACGCGACCAATGTCGTGGATCAGCCGGCCGCGACGGCGATCACCTCGATCTCCATGGACCACATGGATTTCCTGGGCGACACGCTGGCGAAGATCGCCTTCGAGAAGGCGGGCATCATCAAGCCCGGCGTGCCCTGCGCGACCGGCGCGCAGCAGCCCGAGGCGCTTGAGGTGTTTGCGCGCGTCGCGGCCGAGCGCGGTGCGCCGCTGTTTGCGCGCGGCCGCGACTGGCATGTGGACCGCCACGCCGATGCGACGCTCGCCTGGCGCGATGCGCAGGGCGCCATAGCGCTGCCGCGCCCCGGCCTGCCGGGACCGCACCAGGCCGATAATGCCGGCATCGCCATCGCCGCGCTCCGCGCCTGGAACCCGCCTTGGCTGACGGAGGCCGCGATTGCCGAAGGTGTGGCGCGCGCGAGCTGGCCGGCGCGGATGCAGCGACTGACCGGGCGGCTGGCTGCACTGCTGCCGCCGGCGTGGGAGCTGTGGCTGGATGGCGGGCACAATGCCGGCGCCGGCCGCGTCATCGCCGAGCACCTTGGCGAGGCTTTCGCCGACCGGCCCTGCCATGTGCTGGTCGGCATGAAGGGCGGCAAGCAATCGGCGGAGTTCCTGCAGCCCGTCATCCCGCAGGCCACCACGCTCTGGGCGGTGGCCGAGCCGGGCCAGCATCTGGCGATGCCGGTCGAAGCGATCGTGGAGGCCAGCGGCGGCGCGGCGCGGATCGGGGGGACGGTGGAACAGGCGATCGCCGCCCTGCCGAAGGACGGCCCCGCGGCGCGCGTGCTGATCTGCGGCAGCCTCTATCTGGCCGGCGAGGTGCTGAAGCTGGACCAGCATCCCATCTGACCAAATCAGACAGGTCGGATATGGCTCTAGAACTTCTGATTTCGGAACAACTTATGCCCACTCGAGTGAAGTCGCGCAGCGATTCGACGCGATCGGGCTCTGCTCCAAACAGCGCCTGACAGCTGCAGCGCCTGCTCCCTATGCTCTTCGCCGACCGAAGAAGGAGGGCCGCATGACGCTCACCGTTGCCGAGCTTTTTGCCCGCAAGGCGGCCGAGGCTGCGCGCAAGCGTGCCGAGGCCGAGGCTGCTGCCGAGGCCGCCCGGGCCGAGCGCACGGCCTATGCCGAGAAGGTCATGAGCTACAAGCTGACCGCGGAAGACGAGGCCCGCGCCATGGCAAAGATCGCCAAGGCCTTCGAGGATGGCGAGCGCGAGGTGATGCTCGCCCATTTCCCCTCGCAGATCTGCGCCGATGGCGGGCGGCGCATCAACAACCAGCTGGAAGGCTGGCAGGACACGCTGCCCGGCGCCTTTCGCGACGTGTATGATTGGTGGGACACGAAGCTGAAGCCAGGCGGCTTCGGCTTCGCGGCACGGGTCATCAGCTATCCAGGCGGCATGCCCGGGGAGGTCGGGATCTTCATCACCTGGCCGCAGAGCCTCGACTGATCCCGAGTGCGCGACTGCGTGCCGCGGCACGACGCGCTGAGGGGGACGAAGGTTTCGCCTTCCTGCGCTCGGCCGGAGGCGGCGCGCGGGGCATCACGCCCCGCGCGGCGTCACGAAAGGCTCAGCCGAGCTTGCTGGCGATCCAGTCCTTCATCGCGCCCTTCGGCAGGGCGCCGACCTTGGTGTCCACCGGCTTGCCGTCCTTGAACAGGATCATGGTCGGGATGCCGCGCACCGCGTAGTCGTTCGGCGTCATCGGGTTGTCGTCGATGTTCACCTTCGCGACGGTCAGCTTGCCGGCATATTCCTTCGCGATCTCATCCAGGATCGGCCCGACCATCCGGCAGGGACCGCACCATTCGGCCCAGAAATCCACCAGCACCGGGCCGGGCGCCTCCAGCACGTCCTGCTTGAAGCTGTCATCCGTCACCGCCTTGGTGAGCTCGCTCATCGTCGGTCTCCATCGCCGGGGGGAACGCCCCGGTCACTTGATGGCAAGATCGTGGCGGTGGGGCCCGGGGTCAAGCAAGCGCCTCGCCGGGCCGTGAAATGGCCTCATGCGCTGAGCGCATGGGCGTCCAGAAGCTCGCCTGGCAGGGGCATGAAGCGGGCGCCATAGGTCCAGACCAGCGCGCATTCCACCGCCCGCCCGGGGAAGGCCAGCCGCAGAACGGCGCGATAGGCGGCCATCTGCCGCAGATAGAGCGCCGGCACCTGGTCCAGCGCCACCGGCGGCGGGCGGTTGGTCTTGTAGTCCACCACCAGCACCCGATCGGGCGTGACCAGCAGCCGGTCCACCTGCCCGCTGACCAGCTTGCCGCCAAGCCGCCCGGCAATCGGCGCTTCCGCCAGGCTTCCCGGCCCGAGGGAAGCGGCCAGCGCGGATTCGGCCAGCAGCGCCATCACCTCCGCCAGGGTCTCGGCCTGCTCGACGGTCGAGAGGCCCTGGCCGGGCCGGGCGAGGAAAGCGCGCGCCGCCGCCTCGCGCTCGGCCGGGGCGCGGTCGGGCAGGTGTTGCAACAGGGCATGGATCATCCGCCCCCGCCGGAAGCGCCGCCCGGTGGGATCGGCGCTGCCATGGGGGGCGGCGGCGGGCGTCTCATTCTCTGCCGGGATGGCGGACGGCGAGAGCGCCTCCGGCCCCGATTCGGCCGGCGCCGGCAGGCGCGCCCAGTCCGGCAGGTCGGCCGCCGCGAGCGCCGGCGCGTCACGGCCATCCGGCTTCGCCGCGGCGGCCTGCGCGCTGTCCAGCCGGCGCAGCGGCGCGGCGGCGAATCGGGCCTCGGCGGGGGCGCCGAACGCCTCGGGCGCGAAGGGTGTCTCGGCGGCGCCGGCGAGGCCAAAACCTTCGGCGATCAGGTCGTACCAGCAGCCCTCCGGCCAGGGCCGGGTCTTCGGCGCCTGCTTCTGCCAGCCGCAGACCAGCAGCCGGTCTTCCGCCCGCGTCAGCGCGACATAGAGCAGCCGATGCTCCTCCGCCGCGCGGGCCTGCTTCTCGGCATCGAGCAGCGCGGTGAAGGCGGGGGCATGCGCGTCCTTGCGCGGCGCCCATAACGGGATGGGATGCGCAGCACCCTCCATCTGCCAGCGCACCGTGCGGTCGTCGCGGCCGCTGCCGACCGTGTCGGGCAGGATGACGATCGGCGCCTGCAGCCCCTTGGCGTTGTGCACCGTCATCACGCGCACCACGTCGCCGCCCGATTCCGCTTCGCGCTTCACCTCCGCGCCGCCGCGGCGGATCCATTGCACGAAGCCCTGCAGGCTCGGCGGGTGGCGGCGCTCATGATCCAGCGCCGCGTTCAGCAGCTCATCCAGCGGATCGGCCGCATCGGGGCCGAGCCGCGCCAGCAGCCTTTCGCGCCCGCGATGCTCGCCCAGCACTTCGGCCAGCAGCGCATGCGGCGTGACGAGGTCGGCGCGATTCATCAGCCGCGCGATCCAATCCGCCGCGCGGCCTTCTGCCGTCTCCGCCCCGCGCGCCTCCGCCAGCCGCGCCCAAAGGCTGCCCGGCCGGTCCTGCGCCAGCGCGAACAACTGCGTCTCCGACAGCCCGACCAGCGGCGATTTCAGCACTGCCGCCAGCTGCAGATCATCCTCTGGCAACAGCAGCACGTCGCAGAGCGCGAGCAGATCCTGCACCGCGATCTGCTCCGCCAGACGGATGCGGTCCGCGCCGCCGACCGGCACCTGTTTTTCCTTCAGCGCGCGGAGCAGGCGCGGCACGAAGCTGCCGGTGCGCCGCCGCACCAGGATCAGGATATCGCCCGGGCGGATCGCGCGGCCGCGCGCGGGCAGCGGTTCCTTGCTATCGATCCAGTGGTGGATGCGCGCGGCGATCGCCTCCGCCAGCATCGCTTCGGCACCGGCGGTGCGTGCGGGTTCCTCGGGCACTTCCCAGGCGGGCGGCGGGGCGGCGCTGTCGGCCTCCAGCATCGGCCACAGCTCCACCACACCGGCCTGGCCGATGCGGTCGGGGCGATGCGTCAGCTCCGCGCCCTCCTCCACCACGCCCGCGCGGGCGGGGCCGGCGGCGAAGACGGCGTCCACCAGTTGCAGCACCGGCGCGGTGGAGCGGAAGGAGACCTTCAGCTGCACGTCGCGCAGCTCGCTGCTGATCGCCGCGCAGCGTTCGGCGAAATGCGTCTTCCACCGCCCGAAGCCGGTCGCATCCGCGCCCTGGAAGCCGTAGATGGATTGCTTCACGTCGCCGACGGCGAAGATGGTGCGCGCGGGCTGCGGCTTGTCCTTCGGCTCAATCCCGCGAGCGTTCCGCTCGACCCCGCGCCCGGCGAAGAATTCCGCGGTCAGGGCGGCGGCGATGCCCCATTGTGCGGGGTTGCTGTCCTGCGCCTCGTCCAGCAGGACATGCTCCAGCCCGCCATCCATCTTGTAGAGCACCCAGGCGCTGCCCGGGTCCTGCAGCACGCGCTGCGCGGCCAGGATCAGGTCGTCGTAATCCATCAGCCCGCGCGCGCGCTTGCGCGCGGCGAAGCCGTCCAGCACCGGCGCGCCGAGATGCAGCAGCGCGCGCGTGGCCTCCAACAGCCGGCAGGCGCGCCGCGCGGCCTCCACCTCCGCCACGCGCTCGCCCTCGGCGCGCAGGATGGCGACGCACTCCGCCTGGCGCGCGCCGACATCCTTCGTCGCCAGCGTCGCGCGCACCGTGCCGTCCTTGGTCAGGAAGACCTCGCTCCACCCCTCCCAGCGCGCGACACGCTGCGCGGCATCGAGCGCGAGCCAGTCCAGCAGCTTCGCGCCGCGCTTCTGGTCATTCGCGTTGCGGCTGGCTTCCAGCAGCCGCGCCGCGGTGACGATCTCCGCCTCCACTGCCGCGACGGCGCCGGTGAGCAGCGCCGCATCCTCCGCCGCATTGCCCAGGCCGAGATGCCGCGCAATGGCCGCGCATAATCCTTCCAGAGAACCGGCACCGCGCAGCGCCGCCGCCAGTCTTTCGCGGTCGCGCGTCAGCGTTGCGACAAGCTGGCTGAAGGCCGAGGGCGGCACCAGGCTCGCCAGCGCATCGAGTGCGGCGCGCGGCGTGCGCGGCCCGGCCAGCACCTCCTCCTGCGCATCGGCGAGCAGGGCGGCGGCCTCGCGGTCCTCCACCACGCCGAATTGCGGCGAAAGCCCTGCCTCCAGCGGGAAGGCGCACAGCAGCGACTGGCAGAAGGCGTGGATGGTGGAAATCCGCATCCCGCCCGGCAGTTCCAGCACGCGGCAGAACAGCGTGCGCGCCGCCGCCAGCTCCGCCCCCGTCGGCGACCGGCCGAGCAGCGCCGCGATCTGCCGCTCCAGCTCCGCCGCCGGCGCGACCGCCCAATCGCCCAACCGCCGCGCGAGCCGCGTGGCCATCTCCGCCGCCGCGGCCTTGGTGAAGGTCAGGCACAGGATGGCGCCGGGCCGCGTGCCTTCGGCCAGCAGCAGCCGCAGCACGCGATCCGTCAGCACCTTCGTCTTGCCCGAGCCGGCCGACGCCGTGACCCAGGCCGAGGCCACCGGGTCCGAGCCCAGGCCCTGTTGCAGCTCCGCTTCCTGGCGTGGGGTGAGGGCGGTGGTCATTCGACCTCATCCTCCGCATCCGCCCATTCGGCGATGCGCGACAGATGGTCGTAATCGCTGCCCTTCGGCGCGCGCGCGGGATGCGGGCGCGCGCGGAACGGCGCGTCGCCCAACAGGAACTGATCCACGAGGCGTCCGAGATTCGCGAGCGAGTCGCGCGCGAGCGCCTCGATCTCCTCGGCTTCCGTCAGCATCGGATGGATCGTGCCTGGCTCCTGCCCGCCGGTCAGCTTCCAATAGGTCAGCGCGCGTACGGCCTTCACATGCGCCAACCCTTCGAAGGCGCCTTCCAATGCCAGTGCGGCTTCCAGTGGCAGCTGCGGCGCGCTGCCATCTTCCAGCTGCGCGCGCCGCGGCGGATCGCCGGTCTTGTAGTCCAGCACCGCAAGCGATCCATCGCCCAGCACATCCAGCCGGTCCGCGCGCGCCTTCAGCGTGACATCGCCGCGCGGGCGCTTCAGCACATGCAGCGCCTGGCGTTCCGTGAGGCTCGCCGCGATGTGGCCGCCCTCGCGCATCCCGCCTTCCAGTTCGACGACGAAGTCGCCGATGCGCGCGAGGCGCGGCCGCCAGAAGGCCGCAAGCCCGGGCCGCGGGCCCTCGGCCTCAAGCGCGGCTGCTGCCGCCTTCGCCCAGATCGCGCGGGCCTCCGCCTCGCCCGGCCAGCCGCCCGGTGCGGCGGCAATGCCGCGCACGAAGCCCGCCAGCGCGCCATGCACGATCTGCCCGTAATCGATCGCGCCCACATCCGCATCCAGCGGATCGAGCGGGCGCAGCCGCAGCACGCGCTTCGCGTAGAAGGCGTAAGGGTCGGCCAGCAATTCGGAGACTTCCGTCACGCTGATCTCACGCGGGCGCAATGCCGCGGGCGGCGCCGGCGCCGGGCGCTGGACCGGCTGTGCATCGCCCGCCGGACGATCCAGCGCCGCGGCCCAGCGCGCTGCCTCGCTCCGCGGCAGCGCCAGGCCCTGGCCCTTCAGGAAGGTCTCGATCCGCGTCAGCCAGCGCGCTGGCACGGTTGGTGCGCCGCCGCGCCGCGCGGCGCGGGAGAGCACCGCCTCCGGCGCTGCGCAGGCCGAGAGGAGGAAATCTGTGCAGACGCGGCCGATCCGCGCCTCTGGCTCCGGCAGGCCGAAGGCCGCGCGCATCGGGCGGCTCATCCAGGGGCCGGGATCGGTCGCGAGTGGCCACACCGTCTCATCCAACGCACCCAGCACGATGCGGTCGAAGGACAGCAGCCGCGCTTCCAGCAGGCCGAGGATTTCCACACGCGGATGCGCGCCCGCCTCGCGCCCGCGGCCGCTGCGCCGCGTGCGCACCGCGGGCCCTTCCAGCGCCGCGTCGAACAGCGCGGGCCAAGCGAAAGCAGCCAGCGGCGGCAGCGCGGCCATCGCGGGCGCCATGTCGGCCAGGTGGCTGGCGAGCACCTCGCCTTCCTCCCCGGCATAAAGGCGCAGCCCGCCCGGTTCCGTCGGTGTGCCCGAAAGCGCCTCGGCGGCGGCGAGATGCGCGGCCAGCAGATCCGCCGGCGGCTTCGCCGCGCCATCGCCCGGCACGAAATCACCCAGCGCGCGCGTCAGCGCCGCCAGCATAGATTCGATCCGCGCGAGCGCCTCGGGATGGGCGCGGAGCGCCGCGGCGGCGGCAGCGCCAAGCCCTGCCAGCCCGCCTTGCGGTCGCGGCCCGCGCAGCACGCGCCGTTCCAGCAGCCGCACCGCGCCAAGCCAGTCCGCGCGCTCCATCCCCGCCGCGCACAGTGGATGCTTGAGCGTGGCCAACAGCGGCACGGGCGCGAAATCCTCTGCCACCATCCGCGCCAGCAGGCGCAGGAAGGCGCCGGCGGGCGTGGTGCCCAGAGCCTCGCCGGCACTGTCATCGGCGATGATGCCGTGGCGGATCAGCTCTGCCGCGACACGCCGCGCCAGGTCGCGGTCCGGAGTGACGAGTGCGGCGCGCGCACCGGGCGCCTCCAGCGCTTCGCGCAGCGTGAGCGCGATCGCCGCCGCCTCGGCCTGCGTATCGGGCGCTTCCAGCACGGCCAGCCCATCGAGGCCTGGGCGCCAGCATTCGGGGTCGGGGCGCGTCCAATCGTCGAGTCCTTCCGGCGGGCGCAGCGCCATCTCCATCATCGCCGCGCGCGCTTCTGGAACACGCTGATGGCGGATGTGGTCGCAGCCCGGCCAGCGGCGGATGCGCTCGTGATCCGCCGCCATCGCCTTCAACAGCCGCGCCTGGGAGGAGAAGGGATGCGTCGGCGCCGTCTCGACCGCCGCCCAGATCCGCCCCAGCGCCTTGCGGTCGAGGCCATGCAGCACCACGGCACCGTGTGGAAGATTGGCGACGACGCGCAGCAACTCCGCCGCCGCCGGGATGGTGCCGCCGACGCCGATGCCGGCCGCGATCACCGGATCGGCGGGCGGGTTCGCGGCCCACGCGGCAGTCTGCGCCTGCAGCGCCAGCACGCGCCGCAGCCCGATATCGAGCAGCCCTTCCGCCTGCAGCCAGCTTGCCCATTGGCTGGCGATGCCGCGGAGGAAGGTGGTGGTGATCTGCCAATGCGTCGCCTGTTCCTGCGGCACCAGGTTTTCGAGCCGCGCGAGCCAGGCTTCGGTGAAGACCAGCGGATCGGCTTCGCGGAGCAGTGCGGGGTCCTTCTCCTCCAGCGCCACCTCGTCGAACAGGCGGCCGAGTTCGCCCGCCAACTGCCAGGCCTGTTCGGGCGTGGTCGGTCCGCCATGCCGTGCGGGCAGGCGCATGACGAAGCTGGTCAGCACCGATTGCCGCGTCAGCGGTGCGACGGCCGGCGGCAGGTCGAGCAGCGCGGGCAGGGCCAGCTCATCCGCATCTTCCGTCGAAAGCCCCGCCAGCGCGCGCATGCGCGGCAGCAGCATCGCGTCTTGCTCGGCCGCGACGCGGAGGAAGGCGTCGCGCAGCCCGCGCGCAGAGCGCCGCGTCGGCAGCAGGATGGTGGCCCGCGCCAGAGCATCCGCCGGCGCGCCGCGAAACCGTTCGAGCACCCCGGCGGCGAGGCAATCCAGGAAGGGCAGATGCGCCGGGATGTCGAACAGTTTCATAGTGCGCGCCGGTGCTCCCTCTCCCGTTGCACGGGGGAGGGTCGGGGAGGGGGCGCGGCTGGCCGTTGGTAGGGCAGACGCATTGCGTGCCCTCAGAACAACGCCGGCAGGATGCCGGCGCGGAGCATCGTCTCCGCACGCTCCAGGTCGCGCGGGGTGGAGAGGTGGAACCACGCGCCGTCATGCACCAGGCCGAACAGCCGTCCGGCCTCGATCGCGCGGTCATAGACGCGGTTCAACGAGAAGGCGCCCTCCGGCATGCCCTCGAACAGGCGCGGATGCAGGATCTGCACGCCGCCGAACAGATAGGGCGCGATCTCGCGTTCCTTCGGCCGCCGCGCGTGGCCCAGCGGATCGAGCAGGAAATCGCCCCGCCCCGTCTCGCCATCCACATGCGCGGTGCGCACCAGCAGCAGCAGCGCATCCATCTCCGCCAGATCGAAGGCAGCGGATAGGCGGCGCAGCGCCGCACTTGGCCCATCCAGCCAGAAGGCGTCGCCATTCACGACGACAAAGGGCTGGTCGCCGAGATGCGGCAGCGCCGCCTTCACCCCGCCGCCCGTCTCGAGCAGCGTCGCCTCTCGCAGCACCACGGGCGCGGGCTTCGCGCCGTGATCGGCAACAGCGGCAACGACCTGGTCGGCGAACCAATGCGCGTTCACCACCAGATTTTCGATGCCTGCATCGCACAGCCGGTCCATCGCGTGATGCAGCAGCGAACGTTCGCAGAGCGGCAGAAGCGGCTTCGGGGTGTCGTCGGTCAGCGGCCGCATGCGCGTGCCAAGCCCGGCGGCGAGCACCATCGCATGTGTGGGCGTGATCATGCCGCCTGCTCCCTCAGTGATGCGGGGTTGGCGCGCAGCCCGCTTGGCACATGCGCATCCAGAAATGCCCGCAGCGGCGCCGTGGCCGCGTGCGTCAGCGCATGCTCCAGCAGCGCCCAGCAGCGCGGGCCGTGGCGCAGGTAGTGCCACTTGCCGTCGCGCCGCGCCAGCCGCGTCCAGAGTGCGGCGACGCGCAGATGCCGCTGCGCCGCCTGCACCGCCATCGCCGCACGGAATTCCGCCGGATCAAGGTCAGGCCGCAGTGCCAGGTAGCGCGCGACCGCTGCCTCCCGCACGGCGGGCGCGACATCGCGCCGCGCATCCTCGACCAGCGAAACGAGGTCATAGGCAGGATGGCCGCGCGCGGCGTCCTGGAAATCGATGATGCCGACATGGCGCGGCGCGGCGCGCGCGGGCAGCGGCATCAAATTGGCCGGGAAGAAATCGCGATGCACGAAGCCCTCCGTCGCGAAGGGGGCCAGCATGCGCGCCATCGCCGCGTGGAATTCGGCGGCGATCTCCGGCGCGGGCGGCGCGCCAAACACCTCGGGCCACCACCACTGCAGAAACGTCGCCGCCGCGGTCTCGCCCATGCGCGGGGCGTCCCAGGCGGGCAGCTGCGCGGGCGGCGGCGCCGCGTGCAGCGCGGCCAGCGCTTCCGCCGCCGCCAGATACAGCGGCAGCGAATCGGCGCCCGCATCCAGCTGCGCCGCCATGGTCTCGTGCCCCAGATCCTCGAGCAGCAGGAAGCCGCGCGCCACATCGGCCGCGATCACCTCCGGCGCCGAGACGCCGATCGCCGCGAGATGCGCGCCGACCGCAAGGAAGGGCCGCACATCCTCTTGCGGCGGCGGCGCGTCCATCAGCAGCGCCGGGCGCGGGCCGCCCTGCAGCCGCACATAGCTTCGGAAGGACGCATCGGAGGGCAGCGCCTCCCGCCGCGCCGCGCCGAAGCCGTGCAAGGCCAGGAAATCCTCTGCGCCCTCTCTCACAGCACCCCCTCCAGCCGCCCGGGCCAGCCTGTCAGCGTCGCGATTCGGCTGTCCTCCTCCGCACCCGGTTCCAGCGCGATGGTCAGCGCATCGGCCGGCCGCAGCGCGCCCAGCCGGTCGGGCCATTCCACCAGCACGATCCCCTCCCGCGCCTCGTCCCAGCCGAGCTCCGCGAGGTCCGCCGGCCCGTCCAGGCGCCACAGGTCGAAATGGAAGGCGGGCCCGATCGGCAGCTCATAGCCCTGCACCAGGGTGAAGGTGGGCGAGGGCACCTCCAGCCCCGGATCGCCGCTGGCGGCGCGCAGGAAGGCGCGGGCGAAGGTGGATTTGCCGGCCCCGAGCGGGCCTTCCAGCAGGATCGAATCGCGCGGCCGTGCGCGCGCGGCCAGCCGTGCGGCCAGCGCCTCGGTCGCGGCGGAATCGGCAAGCGGCAGGGTCACGGGCTTGTGCATGCGGGGATGCGGGCAATCTGCCCTCTGGCGGGGGGCCGGCACAAGCGGCGGGTTCGCGGTTTGATCGCGCGACGGCGCTGCGCTAGGTCACCCACCTTTGTTCGAGGAATCCAGCAAGATGTCCGCCAGGGTCGAGACGGATGTGGCGATCATCGGCGCGGGGCCGGTCGGGCTCTTCGCCGTGTTCGAATGCGGCATGCTGCGCATGAAATCCGTGGTGATCGACACGCTGGAGGCCATCGGCGGCCAATGCGCCGCCCTGTACCCCGAGAAGCCGATCTTCGACATCCCCGCCCACCCCGAGATCGCCGGCGCCGACCTGATCGCCGCGCTGGAGAAGCAGGCGGCGCCCTTTCATCCAACGATGCTGCTCGGCCGCCGCGTTGAGACGCTGCGCCAGGTTCCGGGCGGGTTCGAGCTCGGCACCAGCGCGGGCGACACGGTGGCCTGCAAGGCGGTGATCCTGGCCGCCGGCGCCGGCGCCTTCGGCCCGAACCGCCCGCCGCTCGATGGCCTTGCGGCCTACGAGGCCTCCGGCGCCGTACGCTACATGGTCGCGCGGCGGGAGGAGTTCCGGGGCAAGCGCGTGGTGATCGCCGGCGGCGGTGACAGCGCCGTGGATTGGGCGCTGAGCCTGAAGTCGGTGGCCGCCAAGGTCACCGTGGTGCACCGGCGCGACAAGTTCCGCTGCGCCCCCGAAAGCGCCGCGCAGCTGAAGGAGGCGGCCGATCGCGGCGAGATCGAGATGGCCATCCCCTACCAGCTGCACGCGCTGCAAGGCACGGGCGGCGCGCTGGACGCGGTCGAGGTCGCCACCCTGAAGGGTGAGGTGAAGGCAATCCCCGCCGATCACCTGCTGGCCTTCTTCGGCCTATCGATGGAACTCGGCCCGATCGCGGAATGGGGCCTCGGCATCGCGCACAAGCACATCGAGGTCGCGCCCGCGACCTGCGAGACCAACATCCCCGGCGTCCACGCCATCGGCGACATCGCGACCTATCCGGGCAAGCTGAAGCTGATCCTGCAGGGCTTCAGCGAAGCCGCGATGGCCGCGCATGCCATCCACCCGCGCGTCTTCCCAGGCGAGGCGCTGCACTTCGAATACAGCACGAGCAAGGGCGTGCCGGTCGGCGGGTAGGACGCTGGCAGGGGGAGGGCTCTGCCCTCCCCGAACCCCTCCCGCCAGGAGGCTTAGCCTCCTGGACCTCGATCAGTTTTGAGGTTGGAGACGGAGGGGGCGTCGCGCGCGCTCCGGGACGCAAGGCACGTCATGCCCCCTCCCTCTCCAACCCCAGACTCGTGGGTTCCAAGGGGCCACTGCCCCTTGGCAGGGTGGGTCCGGGAGGGGCGGCGCCCCTCCCGCGCAGCGCCGACCAGAAACTCGGCGCGTCCCCCGCACGGGCTGGATCGTCTGTCACCAGGCGCTGCGCCTGGTTGAAGAAGGCGATGAAGCGGTCCGCGTGGTTCGGCGTGCCGATTGGGTATTGGCGCATCCGCCAGTGATTGGCCGCGCCGCGCTGCTCGTACACGCCGCCCGCATTATAGGCGCAGGCCACCACCGGCGGGTCGAGCTGCGTGCGCCCGGCCTGGGCGGCGATAAAGCTCGCGCCCGCCAGGATGGATTGCGCCGGATCGGTGAGCGTCGTGGCGGTGATGCGCGCCATCGCGGGGTCATGGGCTGGCAGCGGCAGGACCTGCCGCGCGGTGCTGATCAGCGTCTGCATCAACCCGATCGAGACGCGATGCGGCGTCGCCTCCTCATCGCGGAACCCGGGTTCCTCGCGCCGCGCTTGGGCGGCGGCCTCGGGCGTGGCGAAGCGGCGCGTATCGCCCAGCACCTCGGTGCAGGCGGTGGCGACCAGCAGCTCAATCGGCACGCCGGTTGCGATCGCGGCGCGGCGCAGCTCCGCGCCGAACCAGTCGAAGGCCCGCCGCGCGGCGAGCATACCACCCGACACGCGCACAGCCGCCTCGCCCAGCGCGACACCATCCGCCGTCAGCCGCCACAGGACGCCGCCCGCGAAGACCGCATGCGGGCGCATCAGCGTCGGCAGCGCGGCATCCAGCACCGCGCCTGGGCCGGAGGCGCGCGCCATCGCCGCCATCGCCGCGCCGAGCCCCTCCGCGCGCGGCCCCGCCCCGCCGCGCCAATGCTGCAGCACGGTCCAGGTTTTCGGCCCGACCACGCCATCCACTTCCGCGAGGCCCGCGCGGGACTGGAAGGCCAGCACGGCGCGGCGCGTCGCGGGGCCGAAGCAGCCATCCACCACGCGGATCTCCCGCGCCGCGCTGTCGGGATCGGCGCGCAGCAGCAGGCGTTGCAGCGCCTGCACATCCTCCCCGCGCTGCATCGGCAGCGCATAGCGCAGCAGGCGGGGCAGGGGCGGGATGGGCAGGATCAACTCGTCGGACATGCCAGGCTCCGTGCGGTGATCGCGACGCCCGCGCTGAGCGCGCGCCATTGCGGCGCGGCCTCCGTGGGCGGGTCGTGCAGCAGCGCCGCCGCCTCGCGCAGCAGCGGGCAGGGCGGCGCGCCGCAGCGCGCGGCGGTGAGCCTTGCGCTGGCCGCGAGAAACCGCGCGCGCGGCGCGTCCGGCGTCTCGCGGCGCAGCAGATCGGCCTGGGTGAGCAATTCCGCATTATCGCCGCAGGCCTTGCGCGCAGGCCGTGCCTCGCGGCTGTCCAACAGCGCGCTGGCATGCGCCGCGCGCCAGGCGCTGCGCTCGGCCGGGTCCGTGTCGCCGGAGGCCGCCAGCGCCGCGCGGCCGGACTCCAGCGCGCAATCCAGCAGACGGCGCCGCTCGGTTTCGGACAAATTCCCCGCCGCCAGCCGGGCACAGCCGCGCGCGCGAAGAGCATGCTTCTCCGCGCACACTGAATCGCGCGGCCCGTCGCAGTCCGGCAGCTGTGTCGCCGCCAGCGCCGCCCAATCGCCGCGCGTGTCGAAATCCTTCATCCGGTCCAGCTCGTGCACCGCGCAGCCGCCCAGCAACAGCACCAGCAGAGCCGCGCGGATCACGACACATCACCCGGAGCTGAGCCGCGCGGCTCGCGTTCCAGCGCGCGCGCCGGCGCCTCCGCTGCCGCGACGGCGCCGCGCAGCAAGGCCGCCGCGCCATCCGGCCGCGCGGCGATCACGCCATCGGCCAGCAGCAACAGCGTATCCAACGCCTCGCCCGCGCCCGCCTCCCGCAGCAGATCAAGCTCCTCGCGCAGCTGCGCCCCGCCGCGCGGCGCTGGGCGCGGATCGGCGCGATCCAGCTCCACCTCGAGCAGCCGCCGGCGCAGCCGCGCGACGGCCGCATCTGCCGCGGCCTCACTGGCGAAAGTCGCGGGCGCGGCGGCGAACAACCGCGCGCCCGCACCCGGCTCCAGCAGGTCGGCGAGGGCCGCCGCCGCATCCCGCTGCGGCGCATCGGCGCCGAGCTGCCGGGCCAGCGCCGCAGCCAGCACCGGCTCCGCGGCGATGATGGCGCGCGCCGCCTCCCCATCCCAAGCGCCGGCCGGGAACAGATCGCGGGTGACAGGGCGGTCCAGCACGCGCGCGACCCAGCGCTGGTAATGCGCGCGCCCAATCCGCGCCGCCTCCACCGCGCCGAGCAGCACCGCGCCTGCAACCCCCACTGGCCCCGCCAGGCCGAGCGCGCCCGCCACCCCCGGTGCGCGCAGCGCCGTGCCGAGCCCGGCGAGCGCCGGCGCCAGCGCCTGGCCCAACGCGCCCTCCGCCCCGCCCGCCACCCGTGCGCAGGCCGCCAGCGCGGCGGCGATGCGCTCCGGCGTCGCCGCCGCCACCGCCGCCTCCACCGCCGCGAGCGCGCCCGCCGCCTCGCCCGCGGCCTGCAGCGCGCCGGCCAGCCGGTCCGCCAGTTCCGTCCCTTCCCCGACCGCGCGCAAGGCCGCCGCGGCGGCCGATGTGGCGGCCGCGATCCGCGCCGGCGTGGGCTCCGCGATCGCCGCGCCGATTGCCTCCGCCGCGCTGCCGCCCTCCCGCAGCGCCGAGGCGGGGCCGGCCGGCAGCAGCGCGGCGATGGCGCGCGCGGCGGCGGCCGCATCGGCCAGCCGGGCCGCGAGTTCGGGGCGTTGCGCGGCGACGGCGCCGGCCTCGGCGGCGCGCGCGCTGGCCAGCGCCTCGGCGCCCTCGGTCGCCGAGCGACGGGCCTCGGCCTCCGCGGCGGTCTCGGCGCGGGCGGCGGCCGTCGCCTGCTCGGCCTCGTGGCGCGCGGCGTCGGCAGCAATCGCGGCGCGCCGCGCTTCGGGGTCGGTGCCGCCGCGGGCGCCGAAGTAATAGCCCAGCACCCCACCCAGGACGGTCCCGAGCTCCCCGCTGCTGCCGAGGCCCAGCACGCGTGAGAGCACCAGCGCCGGCAACGTCACCAGCACGATGGCGATCGCAATCGCCGCCCGCACCGAGCCCTCCGGCAGCCCGGCCGGCGCGTCGCGGAACAGCGCCGCGCCCTGGCCGGGGGAGGCCATGAGCAGCCGCACGAAATCCCGCCGCAGCGTCCAGGCCTGCCGCCCCAGCCCGAAGGCCAGCAGCAGCACGAAGCCGATGACGCCAAGCACGAGGGCCAGGTCGGGGATGGCCCCCGGCGTCGGCCCGTTGGCGGTCTCGGCGAAGCCAGGCGGGGCATGCAGCGCCCCGAGGATCAGCCCGGCCGCCGCCCGGATCGTTGGGATATCTCGCCGCCGCATGCGCCGTGTCCCTCTCGCTCAGCGCGCGAGAATAGGAAAACGGTCACATGTCGCGCAAGCAAAATGTTCCTATTATGTTCCGAATGGCCGATCAGGCCCGGGCCAGCAGCCCGCGGATGCGCGGGCAATCCTCGGGGTCGGTGCTGAGCCGCAGCTCGATCTCGCGCCCGATCCGCACCAGCGCCGTCTGGCTGCGATCCACCGGCCCGTCACGCACCAGGCCCTCCAGCGCGAGCTTCGCGGCCTCTGGCGTCGGGAAGCGGCGGCGCAGCGTGACGGCGTCCGCCGCGGCCGGGCGGGGACGGTCCATCATCCATTGCGGCGGCACGGCGCGCGTCCCGCCCTCCCCGCCCATGGTCGCGGGCGGGTCGGAAGCCGGGAAAGTGTCGGCCACGGCCTTGTCCTGCTGCCGCTCAGCCTCGGCCTGGCCCTCTGCCTTGGTCTGCCGCTGCGTCATGGCGCGCGCCCCCCTACCGGTATCGCAGCCAGCAACGCCCGGCCGCGCCGCCGGTTCGCGCCCTGGCGCGCGGCCCGGCCCCGGGCCACACTCGCCCCCGCTGAGGAAGGATGCCGCGGGATGGATGTGTTCGAGGCGATGGCCACGCGCCGTTCCCTGCGCGGTTTCCTGCCCACCGCCATCCCCCGCGCCACGATCGAGGCGATCCTCACCGCCGCGGCGCGCGCGCCGTCCGGCTCCAACATCCAGCCCTGGAAGGTGCGCGTGACGCAGGGCGCGGAGAAGGCGCGCCTGTCGGCCGCGCTCCGCGCCGCACACGATGCCGGCGCCAAGGTGCTGCGCGACTACCACTACTACCCGCGGCAATGGCGCGAGCCCTACCTGGCACGGCGGCGCAAGGTGGGCTGGGGGCTCTATGCGCTGGCCGGCGTCGCGCGCGGCGATGAGGCAGCGGGCCATGCGCAGCGCGCGCGCAACTTCGACTTCTTCGGCGCGCCGGTCGGCCTGTTCTTCACCCTCGACCGCGACCTGGAACAGGGATCGTGGCTCGACATGGGCATGTTCCTGCAGAACGTCATGCTGGCCGCGCGCGGCCATGGCCTGGACAGCTGCGCGCAGGCCGCCTTCTGCGACCACCACGACGTCGTCCGCGCGCATCTCGCGATCCCCGACACCGAAGCCCTGGTCTGCGGCATGTCGCTCGGCCACGCCGACCCAGACGAGCCGACCAACCGCCTGGAGACGGAGCGCGAGCCACTCTCCGCCTTCGTCACCTTCGGCCCCGAGGCATGAACGCGGATCATCTGATCGATAGCCGCACCGCCTGGATAAGGCTGGCTGCGATCGTCGCGCTGGCGACGCTCGGCGGCGTCGGCATGTGGTCGGTGGTCGTCGCGCTGCCGCATGTGCAGGCGGAATTCGGCGCGACGCGCGCCGGCGCCTCCCTGCCCTATACGCTGACCATGCTCGGCTTCGGCGCGGGCGGCATCCTGATGGGGCGGCTGGCGGACCGTTTCGGCGTGATGAAGCCGCTGCTCGGCGCGACCGTTGCGCTCTCCGCCGGCTATGTCGCGGCCGGGCTGGCGCCGAGCCTCACGGTCTATGCGCTGGCGCAGGGCATCCTGATCGGCATGCTCGGTGCCTCGGCCGCCTTCGGGCCGCTGATGGCCGATGCCTCGCTGTGGTTCCGCCGCCGGCGCGGCATCGCGGTGGCGCTGGCGGCGGCCGGCAATTATCTCGCCGGGGCAGTCTGGCCGCCGATCCTGACATCGCTGATCGCCGCGCATGGCTGGCGCGTCACCCATATCATCGTCGGCATCGTCTGCCTGGTGACGATGCTGCCGCTCGCCTTCCTGTTGCGCGCGCGCGCGCCGGGCAGCCGGGGTGGCGCAGTCGCGGCGGGCGATGCGGGGCAGGAGCGGCCGCTCGGCCTGTCGCGCAACGGGCTGACGGCGGTGCTGTGCTTCGCGGGCATCGCCTGCTGCGTCGCGATGGCGATGCCGCAGGTCCACATCGTCGCCTATTGCGGCGACCTCGGCTACGGCGTGGCCAGGGGGGCGGAGATGCTCTCCATCATGCTCGCCTGCGGCATCGTCTCCCGCATCGTCTCGGGGCTCATCGCGGACCGGATCGGCGGCTTGCGCACGCTGCTGCTGGGATCGGTGCTGCAAGGCGCGTCGCTGTCGCTGTTCCTGTTCTTTGACGGCATGGCCTCGCTTTATGTGCTGTCGGCGCTGTTCGGGCTGATGCAGGGCGGCATCGTGCCGTCTTATGCCGTGATCGTACGCGAGCATTTCCCGGCGAAGGAGGTCGGCACGCGCGTTGGCATCGTGCTGTTCGCGACGCTGATCGGCATGGCGGGCGGCGGCTGGGTGTCGGGGCTGATCTTCGACATGACGGGCAGCTACGCCGCGGCCTTCCTGAACGGCGTGGCATGGAATGCGGTGAATGTGGTGATCGTCACGACGCTGCTGCTGCGCAGCGGTGCGCATCGCGCCCGGCAGAGCGCCGTGGCGTAACGCGCACGCGTCACGCGCCGCGCAGAAGTTCCTCCACCGCCGCGCGATCGGGCGTCGCGCCATCGCGCGCGCGGAGCGCCCCGGCGGCAGAGGCGAAGCGGATCGCCGCCTCCACCCCCTGGCCCTCGGCCAGCGCCAGCGCATAGGCACCGTGATAGACATCGCCCGCGCCGGTCGTGTTCGTCGCCTGCACCCGAAACGCCGGGGTGCGGCGCGGCGCGGGGTCGTCGCGCGTCATCCACAGCGTGCCCTTCTCGCCCTGCGTCACGGCGGCGACCCTGCAGCCATCGGCGATCGCCGCCGCCAGTGCCTCGGCGGGCTTGCGGCCGGGGCGGTAATTCGCCAGCCCGGGTTCGGAAAACACCGCGTGATCCACGCGCGGGATCAGCTCCACCAGGATGCGCGTCTCCGTCTTCTCGCCATCGATCACGGTCGGGATGCCGCGCACACGGGCGTGATCCAACGCGCGCGCCGCGCCTTCCGGCCAGCGCGGGTCGCAGAGGAAGGCCTGTGCGCCCGCCAGCTGGTCCAGCGGCAGCCAGGCAGCGTCACTGCCCAACCCCTCGCCGCGATAGGCGTAGATGCTGCGCTCCCCCATCGGGTCCACCAGCACCGCCGAGACCGGCGTGCGCCCGCCCGGCGCCAGGCGGCATTGCGCGACATCCACCCCCTGCTCCGCCAGCGCGCCCAGCAGCGGCCGGCCATTGAGGTCATCCCCCACCCGGCCCCAGAAGATGCAGTTGCCCCCGAGCCGGCTGACGGCGATGGAGGCATTGGCAGCCAGCCCGCCCGCCCCCAGGCTGTAACTGCGCGCGCGGTTCTTCGAGGGCGGCTGGACGATCTCGTCCACGTGGAAGGTGTGGTCCATGACGACGCTGCCGAGGCAGACGACGACGGGGCGGGGATCGCGGGCCATGCGCGGCAGGCTGCCCGCCGAAGCCCGCCCGCCGCAAGCAGAGATGCCGTTGCCGGATTGGCTGCGCGCCCGGCTGCTGCATCTGGGGCCGGAGGTGCTGGTGCTGGACAAGCCGGCCGGCCTGCCCGTCTCCGCCCGCAGCGGGCAGAGCCTGGAGGCGTTGCTGCCGGCGCTCCGCCTTGGCAAACGGCGCGACCCGCAGCCAGCGCATCGGCTCGATGCCGACACGGCGGGCTGCCTGGTGCTCGGCCGCACTGCGCCGATGCTGGCGCGGATCAATGCGCTGTTTGCGGAACGACGCGTGGAGAAGACCTATTGGGCCGTACTGCGCGGCACGCTGCGGGACGATACCGGGCTGGTGGACGCGCCGCTGCGGAAGATCAGCAGCGCCGCGCGCGGTTGGCGGATGGAGGTGCACGCCTCAGGCGATCCCGCACGCAGCGCCTGGCGCGTGCTGGGGCGCGGCGACGGGCTGACGCTGGTGGAGCTCAGGCCCGAGACCGGGCGCACGCATCAGCTGCGGGTGCATTGCGCGCATCTCGGCGCGCCGATCCTGGGCGATGCGATCTATGGCGGCGGCGCGGGCCAGTTGCATCTGCTGGCGCGCGAGGTCGCGCTGCCGCTCGACCCCGTGCTGCGCATCACCGCGCCCGTGCCAGACCATATGCGCGACGCGGTGGCGCGCTGCGGCGCCGCGCTACCCCCGATGCCCTGAGACCCGCGCCCCCGCATCCGCCGGCAGCCGGAGCGCGGAGGGGATCGAGGCCAGCACCACCACGCCGGCCACCACGAAGGCGATGGCGAATTCCGCCGCCCCCGGCCCCGATGCGCCCGTCGCCAGCATTGCCGCTTCCAGGCTGAGCGATCCCAGCACGACGCCCAGCGCCTGGCCCAGCTGCTGCAAGGTGCCCGTCATCGCGGTGGCCGGGGCCAATTTCTGCTGCGGCACATCGGCGAAGGACAGCGTGGCCAGCGAGGTGAATTGCAGCGCCCGCGTCAGCCCGCCGATCGCCAGCACGATGAAGATCGCCGCAATCGGCCAGGCCGGCGTGAACAGCGCGCAGACCGCAACGCCGAAGGCCGCCAGCACGCCATTCGCCACCAGCACGCGCCGAAAACCGAAGCGCCGCAGCAGCGGGCCGACCAGCGGCTTCATCGCAAAGGCCCCGAGCGCGGTGGCGAAGGTGACCAACCCGCTCGCGCTGGCCGACATGCCGAAGACGATCTGCAGCTTCAGCGGCAGCAGGAAGGGCAGGGTGGAGGCGCCGATGCGGAACAGGCTGCCCCCGCCCATCGAAGCGCCGAAGCTCCGCAGCTTGAACAGCGCAAGGTCCACCGCCGGCCGCGCCGCGCCGAGCGAATGCCGCACCGCGAAACCCGCCGCCACCGCGCCGATCCCGAGCATCGCTGGCGCGAACCACGGCGCCGCGATGTCGCGCCCGATGGTCTCGAGCCCCGCCATCAGGCAGGCCAGCGCCACGCCCCACAGGGTGAGCCCCTTCGCATCCAGCGGCCCGGGGTCCTGCGGCTCAACCTCCGGGATGAAGCGCCAGACCAGCAGCAGGCCGATGATGCCAACGGGGATGTTCAGCCAGAACACCGCGCGCCAGGAAAACGCATCCGTCAGCACGCCGCCGACCGGCGGTCCGAAGACCGGGCCGAGCAGCCCTGGCATGGTCAGCCAGGTCATGGCGACCACCAGCTCCTCCTTGCTGACGCGACGGAGCAGCAGCAGGCGCCCCACGGGCACCATCATCGCACCGCCCACGCCCTGCAGAATGCGCGCCGCCACCAGCGATCCCAGCCCCTGCGCCAACCCGACCAACGCGGACGCAATGGTGAAGACCGCGATCGCCAGCATGAAGACGCGCCGCGCCCCGAAGCGATCCGCGACCCAGCCCGAGACGGGGATGAACACGCACAGCGCCACCAGATACGACGTGATGGCGACCGACAGATGCACCGGGTCTGCGCCGAGGTCGCGCGCCATCGCCGGCAGCGCCGTGGCGACGACCGAGGCGTCCAGATTCTGCATGAACAGCGCCGAGGCGACGATCGCCGCGACTGCGCGAGGGTCCTTCGCCTGCGTCACGATGCGGCCGCCATCTCGCGCAGCTTCGCCCGCTGCACCTTGCGCCCGTTCGGCCCATCGGTGGTCGGGAACTCCTCCAGCGCCACGATCCGCTGCGGCAGCTTGAACCGCGCGAGTTGCGCCGCGCAGGCCGCCATCACCGTGCCCTCGTCATAGCCCTCCCCGGGGATGACGAAGGCGACCGCCCGGCCCTCATGCGCCACCACCTGGGCGGCACGGATGCCCGTCTGCGCCAGCAGGAAGGATTCGATCTCCTCTGGCGCGACAAGAAACCCGCCGAGGCGCAGCGCATCGCCCGCCCGCGTCACGAAGTCGAAGCCCTGGCCATCCGCCTGGGCCGTGGCCAGGTCGCCGCTGCGGAACCACCCATCCGCGGTGCGCGCCCGCGCCGTCGCCTCCGCATCGCCCAGATACTCCGCAAACAGCGACGGCCCGCGCAGCAGCAGCGCCCCATCCTCGGCGACGCGAAATCCGGCCTCCGCGCTCGCGGGCATACCACCGCCGATCGCGACATGCGCGCCCGCCGGGTCCTGCAGTGCGAACAGCGCTTGCGCTTCCGAACTGCCATAGACACCGCGCACGGCCAGGTTCAGCCGCGCGCTTTCTTCCATCACGCGATCGGCCTTGCCGTGGAAATTCGCAAAGCCCGTGAAGGCGAAGGGCGCGTAAGCGCCGCGCGCGGCCTCGGCCAGCAGCAGCAGCATGTCGTCGCCGCCGACCAGATGCGTGATGCCCTCGGCGCGGATCGCCACATCCGCCGCCACGGCGTCGAAACGCTCCATCGGATGGATCGCCGCCCCGCCCGCGAGTGCGGCCATCGCCGCCGAAAGCCCGAAGGTACCGCAGAGCGGCACGGCGGCCAGGAACGCCGCGCCCGGCGCATCGGTGCCGATCCGCGCCGCCACGTCGCGCGCATGCCGTGCGATGCTGCGCTGATGATGCAGCACCAGCTTCGGCCCCGCCGTGGTGCCCGAGGTTGTGAAGGTGAGGCACGCCGCGTCCTCGCGCGCCGCATCCGCCGCCTCCGCGCCATCCGCCAGCGCGGCGAAGGGCAGCACCGGCAGCCCCGCCACCGTGCCGGCGCCCAGCGCATCCACGCCAATGGCGAAGCGCAGAGAGCCGCGCTGCTCTGATGGAACATCGGCCAGGATCGCGGCGGCATCGACGGCGGGAAAATCGCGCGCGACGGCGATAGCGCAGGGTTGCGCGCGCGCCAGCAGAGACCCGAGCTCGGCGGCCCGGAACCGCGTGTTCAGCAGCACCGCGCAAGCACCGCGCCGGGCCAGCGCCAGCAGCAGCAGCAGCATCGCGGGCCGGTTCGGCAGGAACAGCGCGACGCGATCCCCAGGGCCAATGCCCTGCCGCGCCAACCCGCCCGCGATCCGCCGCACCTCCGCCGCGGCTTGCGCCCAGCTGAAGCCCGGCAGGGCCGGCGCATCGGGCCGGCGCGCGGCGGTGCTCTCGATCAGCTCGGTGAGGGTCGCGGCAGGCATGGGCCGCGCATGATGGGCCGCCCTTATCGCCTCCGCCAGACCTCCACCGGGCCCGGCCCGTCCTCGATCATGGCGGCCAGGACATAATCGCGCGCCAGCGCCGCCTCCACCGCCGCGCGCGCATCCGGCCGCAAGCCCCACCAGCGGCCGGGATCCACTACGATCACCCCCGGCGGCAGCGCCAGCACGCGGTCGAGCTCCGCCGCCGTGTCCACCCCCGCCAGCCGCGGTGCGACACCCGTCAGATGCAGCGGGAAGGGCACGCGCGTCGGCGGCCGCACCCCGGCCAGCGCATAGGCCACGACATGCCAATTGGCGACGAACAGCGCCTCCCCCGGTGCGAGATTCGCCATCGCCGCGCGCGCCACCTCCCGCACCGGATCGGCGCCGCGCAGGCCGATGCCGGTGCCGAGCCGCGGCAGCAGCATTCCCGCCACCGGCACCGCCATCGCCAGCCCCAGCAGCAGCACGAAGCCGCCGCGTCGGGCGCCCGGCACCACCGCCTGGCGCAGGACTGCCACCAGCCCGAACCCCGCCAGCAGCGACAAGGGCGGCACGAGGATCAGCGCGTAATGGTCGAAGTATTTTTGGGGCGCCACCACCGCGGCCACCGCCGCCGCCAACCACGGCCAGAGCCACCGCGCCGCGCGCCGCGCCGGCGCATCCGGCAGCAGCACGCCGCCCGCCAGCACGCCCGCCCCGAGCAGCCATGGCAGTACCGCAGTGGCAAAGACACGCAGCCCCGGCGCGGTGATCGGCGCGCCGAGATAGGCGACCGCCGAGGCGATATTGCCCTGCCACCAGGCCTCGCCCTGCCCCGCCACCCAATAGCCAAGCCCGAGCCCCAGCATCGGCGCCCCCGCGCCCAGCGCGAAGACGGCGGCGCTCGCCGCGATGCCGCGCATGTCGATCCGCCCCGCGCGCCAAGCGACGAGGATCATCGTCAGCCACAGCGCCGCGCTTTCGATCGCCGTCACCTGCTTGATCGTCACCGCGCAGCCGGCCGCGAGCCCCGCCGCCAGCACCACGCCCAGGCGCGGCGCCCGCACCTCGCCCAGCAGCAGCCGCGCGACCAGCGCGACGAAGGGCGCGAAGAGAATCTCGGTATTGGTCGCGAGCCCGCCCGGAATGGTGCTGCCAGCGATATAGAGCAGCCCCGCCGCGAGCCCCGTGGCGCGATCCCCGCCGAGGCGCCGCGCGATGCCGTGCAGCAGCGTGGCCGTGGCCGCGACAGCAACGACGCCGAGCAGCCGCGCCGCGAGGATCGGATCGGCGATCAGCGCGAGCGCGACAGCCAGCAGCGCCGGCGCGCCCGGCGGGTGCATGTCGAACACCGCGACGAAGGGCCAGCCCCCCTGCAGCCAGGCCTGCGCCTGGACCAGGTAGAGCCCCTCATCCGGGTCGAGGACGGCGGCGACGAAGGCCGGCGCGCGCAGTAGGGCGGCGAGCGGCAGGAACAGCAGCAGCGGATGGACCCGCACCTGCCCGCGCCGCGTCAGCGCCCGCCCTGCTGCGATCTGCATCCCCCGCCCTCCCGCGCTGCGCGGCTGAACGCAACGCGGGCGATCCGGTTCGCAGCCGGCGCTGACCTGCGGTCGATTCCGAACGGTCATGGTCTGGCGGCAGCGCGCGGCAGGGTGGCCCGGCCGCGCCATGGCGGCCCGGCCGGCGCAGGTAACAGCTCAGAAAGCAGGCACTGATAATCTTGTCGTCAGGACATCGGAACAGGGTGCTGGCACGCCATGTGGTTGAGTAAGGATCTATCCATCACCGCTCGCGCCTGGATTGTTCTTGGTGTCTTGGCGATCGCGCTCTTTGCCTCGGCGCTCGGCAAGACCCGCTCGACGCAGGAATTGAACGAAGCCTACCGCGTGATCGCGGAAGAACTCTCGCCCGGCTACACGGCGCTGGCGCGCGCGCAGCGGCACTTCCAGATGGTGGCCCGGCACTTGAACCGCATGGTGATCGAAGCCGACGACCCCGCCGCCCAGCTCGCCCTTTGGCGCGAGGTGGAGGCCGAGATCCGCAACTTCCACACCCGCAATGGACAGTTCGAGGCCGGCGATCCTGGCCAGCGCGCCGTCGCCCAGATGAATCGCACCCGCCATGCGGAGCTGGAACGCGCCGCGGCTGCGGTGCGCGATGCGCTGGCGGCCGGCCAGCGCAGCCGCGCGGTGGACATCATCCGCCACCAGGTGGATCCCGTCGTGGACAAGCTGCGCGACACGTTGCGCGACCAGGTGGATGCGAATGTGGCCACCCAGGCCCTCCTCGCGCAGGACGCGCGCAGCAAGGCCGAGGCCACGCTGATCGTCACCTGGCTCGCCTTGCTGGGCGCGGCGGCGCTGGCCACCTTGGCCGCGGTGCTGTTGCTCACCCGTGGCGTGGCCCGCCCGCTCGGCCGCCTGACCGGCGTGGCGGAGCGCCTGGCACAGGGCACCATCCAGGCCGAGGCCGCCGCCGCCACCGCTCTCGGCCAGCGCCGTGACGAGATCGGCCGCCTGGCCCGCGCCGTCTCCGCCCTGTCCGAACATGGCGCCCGCGCCAAGGCGGAAGAAGCCGCAGCCCAGGCCGCCCGCGCCGCGGAGGCTGCCGCCCGCAGCGATGTGCTGCAGCGCATGGCCGACCGGGTGGAAACCGAAACCTCCCTGGCGGTCGGCTCCGTCGGCCAGCGCATGGATGGCGTCACCGAGGCGGCCAGCCGGCTGGACGCCAGCGCCTCTCGCGTGTCGTCGCAGAGCGAGGCCGTGGCCGACGCCGCGGCGCAGGCGCTGCAGGCGACCGAGACGGTGGCCGCCGCCACCGAGGAAATGGCCGCCACCATCGATTCGGTCGCCGGCCAGATCAACGCCGCCGCCGGCGCGTCCCGCAACGCCGTGTCCGGCGTCGAGACCGGCGTCGCCGCCATCCGCGGCTTGCAGGAGACGGTCGGCCGCATCGGGGAGGTGGCGCGCCTGATTTCGGAAATCGCCGGGCAGACCAACCTGCTGGCGCTGAACGCCACGATCGAGGCGGCACGCGCGGGGGAGGCCGGCAAGGGCTTCGCCGTGGTGGCGGGCGAGGTGAAGACCCTGGCGACGCAAAGCGCCCAGCGGACCGAGGATATCAGCCGCCTGATCGCGCTGATCGAAGCGGCGACGCGCGATGCCGTGGCCGCCGTGCGCGGGATTTCGGATGCGGTGGATGGTGTGGACCGCGTCACCGGCGCGATCGCCGAGGCGATCGGGCAGCAAAGCTCCGCGACGCGGGAGATTGCCCGGGCGGTGGCCGGCGCCGCGACCTCGGTGCGCGATGTGGAAGCGCGGATCGCGACGGTGGCGGAGGAAGCGCGGCGTTCCGGCGAGGATGCCAGCGCGATGCGCAGCGCGGCCGATGCCGCGCAGGGGAGCGTGGCGGAGCTGCGCGGCTTGCTGGTGCGCATCGTGCGCAGTTCCACGGTCGAGGCTGAACGCCCCGCCGACTCCGGGGCATCCACTGGCGAAAACCGAGGCCGGCCAGCGGTCAGCCGGGCCGATCGGCTCAGCGCCTGACCCAAGGCGCGCGGGGGTCAGGGGGCCAGTTCCAGGTTCCTCAGGCGGATCTGCATCGCTCCTGACGGAACGGACAATCAGCCCCCCAACACCCCCTCCACATCCTTCGCAATCGCCTCCGGCTTGGTCGTCGGCGCGTAGCGCCGCACCACGCGGCCCGCGCGGTCCAGCAGGAACTTCGTGAAGTTCCACTTGATCGCCTCCGACCCCAGCAGGCCGGGCGCGGCCGATTTCAGGTGGCGGAACAGCGGATGCGCGGTGGGGCCGTTCACCTCCACCTTCGCGAACATCGGGAAGGTCACGTCATAGGTCGTGCTGCAGAAGGCGCCGATCGTGGCGGCATCGCCCGGCTCCTGGCCGGCGAACTGGTTGCAGGGAAAGCCCAGCACCGCGAAGCCGCGCGGGGCGAAGCGGCGGTGCAGCGCCTCCAGCCCCGCATATTGCGGCGTGAAGCCGCAGCGGCTGGCGACATTCACCACCAGCAGCGCCTGGCCAGCGAAATCGGACAGCCGCCGCGGCGAGCCATCCAGCGCAGTGAGGTCGAGATCGGGCAGGGTCATGGCCAGAGCATAAACCACCCCGCCCCACCCGGCGCCAGCCGGGCCTTTCGCCCGCGCCATAGGAAGTGAATCCGGCCCGCGACATCACAACGGCGCGCAGGCCTGCGTGAGCCACGCGCGCGTCGGCACGTCCAGCAGCGGCCCGATCTCGGCCAGCAAGCGCGCGTGATAGGCATCCACCTGCGCGCGTTCGGCGGGCGAGAGCAGCGCCACCTCGATCAGCGCGCGGTCATAGGGCGCGAGCGTCAGCACCTCGAACTCCAGGAAGGCTTTTCGCGCGCCCGGCAGCGCCGGCGCGTGACGCACCAGCAGCAGATTCTCGATGCGGATGCCGTAGCCGCCCGGCTCGTAATAGCCCGGCTCGTCGGACAGGATCATGCCCGCGCGCAGCGGCACCGGCTTCGCCGCGCGGCTGATCCCCGCCGGCCCTTCATGCACGGACAGGAAACTGCCGATGCCATGCCCGGTGCCGTGATCGTAATCGAGCCCCGCCTGCCACAGCGCACGCCGCGCGATCGCATCCAGATGCGGCCCCGCGACACCTTCGGGAAAGCGCGTCGCGGCCAGGGCCAGATGGCCTTGCAGCACGCGGGTTGCGCGTTCGCGGATCTCGCGCGGCGCCTCACCCGGGCCGGTCCAGAGCGTGCGCGTCACATCCGTGGTGCCATCGCGATACTGCGCGCCGGAATCCAGCAGAAACACCTCGGCCGCGCGGATGCCGCGGTCGGTCGCCGGCGTCGCGCGGTAATGCACGATCGCGCCATGCTCGCCCGCGCCCGCGATGGCCGGGAAGCTTTCGGCGACGAAGTTCGTACCCTCCGCGCGCAGCGCCAGCAGCTGCGCGGCCGCCGACATCTCGGTCAGCGCCGCATCGCGCGGCACGCCCGCGAACCAGGCCAGGAAGCGCACCAGCGCCACGGCATCGCGCCGATGCGCGGCGCGCGCGCCACCCTGCTCCGTCGGGTTCTTGCAGGCCCGCGGCAGGCGGCAGGGATCCTCGCCCGCCACGATCTCCGCCCCCGCGGCGCGCAGCCGCCGCGCGATCCAGGCCGGCGTCAGATCGGCATCCAGCCGCACGCGCTGCCCCGCCAGCCTATCCAGTGCAGCACCAAGCTCTCCCGGCGGGCGCAGCGTGACCGCCTGGCCCAGATGCGCGCGCAGATCGGCCTCGGCCCGCGCGGGGTCGAGGAACAGCTCGACCGCGCCATCCGCCCGCAGCAATGCCTGCGCGAGCGTGAGCGGCGTGTGGGCCAAATCCGTGCCGCGGATGTTCAGCAGCCAGGCGACGGAATGCGGATCGGCCAGCACCGTCGCGGCTTCGCCAGCGGCGCGGAGCTCCGCCGCCGCGGCGTCACGCTTCGCGGCGGCGTCGCGGCCTGCAAAGGCCAGGGGGTGGGCGATGGCCGGGCCAGCGGGCGGGGCGGGGCGGTCGGTCCAGACAGCGTCGAGCGGATTGGCGTCGAGCGCCACCATCTCCGCCCCCGCGGCGGCGAGCCGCGCGATGGCGGGCTCGGTGTGCAGCCAGGGGTCGTAGCCGATCCGCAACCCCGCCGGCCGCGCCTTCAGCGCCTCGGCCGGCGGCTGCTCGATCAGGTGGCGCAGCGTCCAGAGCGCGGGGTCGGCCTCCCGCTCCGCCTGGGTGGTGTAGCGGCCATCCACGAAGAGCAGCGCCTGGTCCACCAGCACCAGCGCCATGCCGGCACTGCCGGTGAAGCCGGTGAGCCAGGCCAGCCGTTCATTGGAAGGGGGGACGTATTCGCCAAGGAAGGCGTCGCCGCGCGGGACGAGCAGGCCATCGAGGCCGAGGCGGGCGATCGCGGCGCGGAGCGCGGCGAGGCGGGCAGCAGAACCGGGGGTGGGATCGGTCATGGGATGTGTTACCGAAGCCTCAATTCCGACGCATATGTCCACAATGAGGCATGCGCTCATCGCATGCCTCCATCATAAGCTCAGCGCAACAACCCAGGGATCACCGCGCTTATCTTGTTTTTGCGCAGTGCAGCAAAAGGCCGGCCATTGGGGCCGGACCGGGCCACACCGCAACAGATTGAGAGCATCATGAACCCCCGCCAGACCCAGGAACAGATCGGGCTGTTCCCCGCCACCACCCAGGCCCAGGCCGAGACCCAGAGCGGGTCGCCGCAGAGCCTCCTCGGCGTGATCGGGCAGGCGCTGGCCGTCATTGGCTCTGCCCTGGCCAGCTGGCCGGAGCGCCGCGCCACCTATGAAAAGCTGCGTCGCCTGACCGACCGGGAGCTGGCCGATATCGGCATCGACCGCGGCGACATCACCCGCGTCTTCGAGCCGGATTTCCGCCTGCCGGCCCCGGCCAACGCCAATGCGGCCGACGCGCCCGCCAAGGGCTGGCGCGCCGCCTGACGGTCACTCCGCGGGGGCCATACCCCCTCCTCCCGGACCCTGCGGACGCACGGGCCGGCGCCCCCCGGCGCCGGCCCGTTCTTTTTTTCCCCACGACAACGCTACGCGTTGCCGCGGGGGCCCCGTGATGGGCGCCGTTCCTGGGGAGTTGGCTCAGCCTTCGGCGCCCGACGCCTTTGGCGTCGGGCCCTGTCGTGGCGAAGCCACGACAGGGCACCGGGGGGCGGAAGGGTGGGGTGGGGCCTACCCGGCTTTGCGCAGGACCAGGGTCGTCCAGGGCCCCACCGGCAAGGCGCGCTCCAGCCGCAGGCCGTGGCGGCGATGGGCGGAGAGCACCATCCGCGCCTGGGTGCCGAGCAGGCCGGCCAGAATCGCCGTGCCGCCCGGCGCCAGACCTGCCGCCAGATGCTTCGCCATGGCGCATAAGGGCCGCGCCAGGATGTTCGCGAAGATCAGCTCATAAGGCCGGCCCGCGCGCACATGCCGCTCGGCCCAGCCATCGGCCAGCCGCGCGCGCACCAGCGCGCCCAGCTGGTTCATGCGCGCATTCTGCTCCGCCACGCGCACGCTCCAGGGCTCGATGTCGGTGGCCAGAACCTTGCGCCGCCGGCGCTTCGCCGCGGCCATGGCGAGAATCCCCGATCCCGTCCCGAGATCCAGCACCCGCCCCATCTTCCGCCGATCCTTCGCAGCCCGGGCAAAGGCCATCAGGCAGCCGCGGGTCGAGGCATGCTCGCCCGACCCGAAGGCAATCCCCGCATCCAGCGTCAGCACGGTGCGGCCATAGATGCGGCGCGGCGGCACATGCGTCGGGCGGATCAGGAAATCACCGCCGATCTCCTGCTCGCCAAAGGCCTGCACGGTGCGCGCCAGCCACCCTTCCGCCTCCACCGGCGCGGATTGCAGCGCGGCATCCACGCCCGTGACCATCGCCGCCAGCGCGAGCGCGCCCGACAATTCCTCGTCGCCCGCGCCTTGCGGGCGCACGCCCTCGACACGCCAGGTGTCGGTCGCCTCGTCGCGGAACAGCGCAACGGAGCGGCAGGTGGTGAGGAACGCCGCCTCGAAGGCCGGCACCGCCTCCTCCGGCAGCCCGTCGAGCCAGAGGGATTCGAGCGGATCGGCGCGCCGGTCGCGCTTGCCGGTGGAATAGGCGTCTCGCGGCATCAGGCCTCGCTGGCAGGCTTCAGGAAGCGGTCGAGCACACGCTTCGTGTCAGATTTCTCGAAGGCGACCTCGCAGCGGTCGTCATCCACCGCCGTGACCGTCCCGTAGCCGAACTTCTCGTGGAACACACGATCCCCACGGCGGAAGCTGGCATTCTGCGCAGGGCGTTCCTTCACCTCCCACGCACCGGCTTCGATCACCCGCGTCGGGCGGCGCGCCTGCAGCCCGCCCATCCCGAAGACGGATGGCGCATCCTGCCGCGCCCGCGCCGCGCCGCCTTCGCGCGTCACCATCTCCTCCGGCAACTCATCCAGGAAGCGAGAGGGGATGGCGGAGGTCCAGTTGCCATAGATACGCCGGTTCGCCGCATGGCTGATCACCGCGCGCTTGCGCGCCCGCGTGATGCCGACATAGGCCAGCCGCCGCTCTTCCTCGAGCGCCTTCTCCCCGCCCTCATCCATGCTCCGCTGGGACGGGAACAGCCCTTCCTCCCAGCCCGGCAGGAAGACCGTGTCGAACTCCAGCCCCTTCGCGCCATGCAGCGTCATCACCTGCACGCGGTCGGCCTCGGCGTTCTCGTCATTCTCCATCACCAGCGCGACATGGTCGAGGAAATCGGCGAGCGAGGCGAACTCGCCCATCGCGCGCAGCAATTCCTTCAAATTGTCGAGCCGTCCCTGCGCCTCGATGTTCTTCTTCAGCGTGGCTTCTTCCTGCCACATGGCGGTGTAGCCGCTCTCCTCCAGCACCGTCGCGGCGGCGACGACATGGCCGTCCTTCTCATTCACCTGCCGCCAGCGGACGAAGCCCTGCATCAGCTCGCGGATCGCGGCGCGGGGCTTCGGCTTCAGCGCATCGCCTTCCACGATGCGCAAGGCCGCGTCGTGCAGCGGCACCTGCTCGCGCCGCGCCAGCTCATGCAGCGCGCGCAGGCCGCTATCGCCAAGCCCCCGCTTCGGCGTGTTCACGATCCGCTCGAAGGCCAGGTCGTCCGCCGGCTGGTGCAGGATGCGGAGATACGCAAGCGCGTCGCGGATCTCCTGCCGTTCGTAGAATTTCAGCCCGCCCACCACCTTGTAAGGCAGGCCGAGCACGATCAGCCGCTCCTCGAAGCTGCGCGTCTGGAAGCCGGCGCGGATCAGGATCGCGATCTCGTTGAGGGAATGGCCGGAACGGCGCAGCGATTCGATCTGCTCACCGACCATGCGCGCCTCTTCCTCGCTGTCCCAGAGCGAGACGACGCGCACCTTTTCGCCATCCGCATCCTGGCGCCCAGGCCGCAGTGTCTTGCCGAGCCGCCCGCTGTTGCGCGCAATCAACCCCGCCGCCGCGCCGAGGATCGGCCGCGTGGACCGATAATTCGATTCCAGCCTGACGACCCGTGCGCCAGCGAAATCCTTCTCGAAGCGGAGGATGTTCTCGATCTCCGCACCGCGCCAGGAATAGATGGATTGGTCGTCGTCGCCGACGCAGCAGATGTTCTGCGGTTGCGGCGCGGGGCGCTGCGCCAGCAGCCGCAGCCACAGATACTGCACAAGGTTGGTGTCCTGGTACTCATCCACCAGGATGTAGCGGAAGCTGCGATGGTACTCGGCCAGCACCTCCGGCTGCGTGCGCAGAATCTCCGTCATGTGCAGCAGCAAATCGCCGAAATCGGCCGCGTTCAGCTCTCGCAGGCGGGTCTGGTACGCCTCATAGATCGCGCGGCCGCGATTGGCGGCGAAGTCGGTGTCCTCGGCGGGCGTCACGCGCGCCGGCGTCAGTCCGCGATCCTTCCAACGCTGGATGATCGCCATCATCCCCTGCGGCGGCCAGCGCTTGAGATCGAGGCCACCCGCCTCCATCACCTGCTTCAGCAGCCGCAGCTGGTCGTCGGCATCGAGGATGGTGAAGGACGATGTCAGCCCCACCAGCCCCGCATGCCGGCGCAGCATGCGCGCACAAAGCGCGTGGAAGGTGCCGAGCCACAGCCCCTCCACGGGGCGGCCGATGATATGCGCGACACGCTCGCGCATCTCGCGCGCGGCCTTGTTGGTGAAGGTGACGGCCAGCACGTCCCAGGGCCGCGCGCGGCCGCTCATCAGGATATGCGCGAAGCGCGTGGTCAGCACGCGCGTCTTGCCGGTGCCAGCGCCGGCCAGCACGAGCAGCGGGCCATCGAGCGTCTCGACAGCCTCGCGCTGTTCCGGATTCAGCGTCGCAAGATACTCACTCACTATTGGCACGTCCCCACGCTGCCGGCAGCGCAGATGCGCTGGCCATCGGTCCAGCGCGCGCCGTCGAGGATGGCGCCGGAGAAATCGGCACCGTTCAGATCAGCCCCCGTCAGATCCGCCCCCGTCAGGTCGGCCCGGAAGAAGCGCGCGCGGCGCAGATCGGCGCGGGTGAGCGTCGCGCCGCGCAGCAGCGTGCGCGTGAAATCCGCCTCCCGCAGCGTCGCCTCCGTCAGGTCGGCGCCGCTGAGATCGGCGGAGACGAAGCGCGCGCTGAAGGCATCCGCGCCCACAAGCTTCGCACCGACGAGCCGCGTGCGCTGGAAGGAGCTGTCGCGCATATGCGCGCGAGTCAGGTCCGCCCCCGAGAGGTCGCGCTCATCCAGCAGGCAGCGCCGCCACGCAACCTCCGGCGCCGCCGGATCGGTGCAGGTGGCGATGGCGGGCGTTGCCGCCAGCAGCGCGAGCAGCACGGGAATCGGAAGCAGGTGACGGGGCACGGGCCGGGATATAGAACACAGGTCGAACGTCTCCAACCGCCGATCCGGCTTCACAAACCCCTGGCACACACCCTTGGGCCCGATCACAGCGCTTCTGGAATGGATGGCCCGGCGCGGCGGTGTGCTGCTGGCGGGCTGCATCTTCGTCGGCCTCGCGGTGCCGCCGCTGGCCGCGGTGCTGCGCGACACGCTGACCATCACGGTCGCGGGGCTGATGACGCTGGTGCTGCTGCGCATCGACCTGAAGCAGGTGCTGGCCTATCTGCGCCGGCCTTTGCTGGTGGCCGCCCTGCTGGCCTGGCTGCTGATCGCCTGCCCGCTGATTGTCTATGCGATCGTGCGCGCCGTGGGGCTGGATGGGCCGCTTGGTGCCGCGGTGGTGATCATGGCGACAGGCTGCGCGGCCACCTCCTCCCCGGCTTTCGCGCGGCTGGTCGGGCTCGATGCCTCGGTCTCGCTGGTGGTCGCGGTGGTCTCGACGCTGCTGGTGCCCTTCACGGCGCCGCCACTGGCGCTCGGGCTGCTCGGCATTGATCTGGCCATCTCGCTCTGGGCGCTGATGGGGCGGCTGGCGCTGATCGTCGGGTTGCCGCTGCTGGCCTCGCTGGTGATCCGGCGGCTGGTCGCAGCCCCCACCCTCGGTGCCTGGTCGGGGCGGATCGACGGCACGGTGGTGCTGCTGCTGGTCATGTATGGCATCGGCGTGATGGACGGCATGCAGGCCAAGCTGCTGGCCGAGCCGACCTGGGTGCTGGGCGGCATCGCCCTAGCCTTCCTCGGCAATTTCGGGCTGAACGCGCTGACCGCGCTGGCCATGCTGCCGGCCGGGCGGAGCGTGGCGCTGGCGGCGGGGCTGCTGTCGGGCAACCGCAACATGGCGCTGTATCTGGCGGTGCTGCCGGCGGCGACGGAGCCGGGCATCCTGCTGTTCTTCGCGCTCTGCCAGTTCCCGCTCTTCTTGAGCCCCTTCCTGCTGCGCCCCGTTTATGACCGGCTGAGACCCCCCTGAGGGGGACCAGGGCTCAAGCCCGGGAATTCTTTTCCCAGCCTCATCCCGCGCTGGACCTGGGAAGTTTTTTCCCACATAAGCCCCCCCATGCGAACCGTCGAGGATATCGTCGCCCTGCTGGGCGGCCCCGAGGCCGCCGCCGCGCGCCTCGGCATCGGCACCGAGGCGGTGCGGAAATGGCGCCAGGCCAAGGCCATCCCCGCCAAGCATTGGCCGTCGGTGATCGCCGCCACCGGCCTCGCCCTCGACGACCTGCCCATGGCCAAGCCCCGCACGGAGACCCCCGTGACCGACACCACCACCCCCGAGGGCGCGACTGCCGTCCTCGTCCTCGCCGACGGCGCCGTCTTCTGGGGCCGCGGCTTCGGCGCCGAGGCCACCACGGTGGCCGAGATCTGCTTCAACACCTCCATGACCGGCTATCAGGAGGTGCTGACCGACCCCTCCTATGCCGGCCAGACCATCTGCTTCACCTTCCCCCATATCGGGAATGTCGGCGCCAACCCCGAGGATATCGAGGCGACCACCCCCGTCGCGCGCGGCCTGATCGTGAAGCAGGACGTGACCGAGCCCTCCAACTGGCGCGCCACACGGCATCTGGATGATTGGCTGAAGTCGCATGGCGTGCCCGGCATCTGCGGCGTGGACACGCGTGCGATCACCGCGCGCATCCGCGACGGCGGCGCGCCGAATGGCGTGCTGTGCGTGCGTGCCGACGGCAAGTTCGACCTCGCCGCCCTGCAGAAGCAGGCGCAGGCCTGGCCGGGGCTCGAGGGCATGGACCTCGCCAAGGAGGTCACGACGCGCCAGAGCTACGCCTGGACCGAGACGACCTGGACGCTCGGTGCCGGCTATGGCGCGCAAGCCGCGCCGAAGCACCGCGTCGTCGCCATGGATTTCGGCGCCAAGCGCAACATCCTGCGTTGCCTCGCCGCCGCCGGCTGCGAAGTGACGGTGGTGCCCGCGACCGCGACCGCGGACGACATCCTCCGCCACAAGCCGGATGGCGTGTTCCTCTCGAACGGCCCGGGCGACCCGGCGGCGACCGGCACCTATGCGGCGGCCACCATCCGCGCCGTGCTGGACACCGGCGTGCCGGTGTTCGGGATTTGCCTCGGCCACCAGCTGCTGGCCCTGGCGCTGGGTGCGAAGACCTACAAGCTCGAGCGCGGCCATCGCGGCGCGAACCAGCCGGTGAAGGATTTGCGGACCGGCCGCGTCGAGATCACGTCCCAGAACCACGGCTTCGCGGTGGATGAGACGTCCCTACCGGATGGCGTGACGGTGACGCATCGCAGCCTGTTCGACGGCTCGAATGAGGGCATCGCCAGCGCCAAGCTGCCGGCCTTCAGCGTGCAGTATCACCCGGAAGCCTCGCCCGGCCCGACCGACAGCCACTATCTGTTCCAGCGCTTCGTGGAGCTGATCGAGACGAAGAAGGCGGCCTGAACATGGCCCTCTTCGACCTTTCGGGCCGCGTTGCCCTCGTCACCGGCGGCAATGGCGGCATCGGACTTGGCATGGCGCGCGGGCTCGCGGCCTGTGGCGCGCGGGTGATCATCGCCGGGCGCGACGTGGCCAAGAACACGGCGGCCGTCGCGGAACTCGGCGGCGATGCGGCGGCGATCCAGGCCGACATGCTCGCCACGGGCGCGGCCGAGGCGCTGCTGGCCGAGGTGCAGGCCATCGCCGGGCGGCTCGACATCCTCGTCAACAATGCGGGCACGAACATCCGCAAGCGCCCCGAGCTCGTCACCGACGAGGAATGGGCAACCGTGCTCGACACCAACCTCACCAGCGTGATGCGCCTGACACGCGCGGCCTATCCGGCGCTGAAGGCCTCCGGGCGCGGGCGCGTGATCAATATCGGCTCCATGCTGTCGCTGTTCGGCGTGCCCTTCTCGCCGGCCTATGGCGCGAGCAAGGGCGCGATCGTGCAGTACACCAAGTCGCTCGCCGCCGCCTGGGCCGCGGATGGCATCACGGCGAACGCCATCCTGCCGGGCTGGATCGACACCGCGCTGACGCGCCGCGCGCGCGTGGATGTGCCGACGCTGCATGACAGTGTGCTGGCGCGCACGCCAGCCAAGCGCTGGGGCGATCCGTCCGACTTCGCGGGCATCGCGGCCTTCCTTGCCTCCGACGCCGCCGCTTTCGTCACCGGCGCCGCCATCCCCGTGGATGGCGGCTTCTCGACGCTGGGCTGAGACCATGCCGAGCGCCGAGACATTGCTGGTCTTCGCCGCGCTCTCGCTCGGTCTGGCGGTCACGCCGGGGCCGAACATGCTCTATCTCGTCTCGCGCTCGCTGGCGCAGGGGACGGCAGCGGGGATGATCTCGCTGGCGGGCTGCCAGTTCGGCTCGCTGGCGATCATGATCTGCGCCGCCGCGGGCATCACGGCGGCGCTGATGGCCATTCCCTATGCCTGGGATGTGCTGCGGCTGGGTGGCGCGGCGTATCTCGCCTTCCTCGCCTGGCAATGCGTGCGCCCCGGCGGGCAGCCGCTGTTCGCGCCGCGCGCCCTGCCGCGGGAACCCGCGGCGCGGCTGTTCGGCGTCGGCTTCGCGACCGCCGCGCTGAACCCGAAGGTCGCGCTGTTCTACATGGCCGTGCTGCCGCCCTTCCTCGACCCCGAGCGCGGATCGCTGCTGGCCCAGGCCGTGATCCTTGGCCTGACGCAGATCATCGTCTGCACGGCCTGGGATGCGGTGCTGGTGCGGGGTGCCGCGGGCACGGCGAAGTTCCTGTCCACCAAGCCGTTCTGGATGGCGGTGCAGCGCTGGGTGCTGGGGGCTGCGCTGGCGCTGCTCGCGGTGAAGCTGGCGACGGAGGCGCGCGCCTGATGGACATCGCCGTCGGCCTGTTTGCACTCGCCTATTCCGGCCTGGTGCTGTTCCTCGTCGCCAATGCGCTGCGCAAGATTTTCCCGCCCATGCGCGCGGCGCTCACGGCCTTTGCGCTGTCAGCGACCGTGCACGGCGTGACGACGCTGCTGATGGGTGACGCCATGATCTGGGCGCTCGCCTTCTGGGGCATTCCCCATCTTCTCATCCTGCCCGCGCTGATTGTGTCTGCGCGTCGCCAGAATTCGACCGGAGCCTGACATGCCGAAGCGCACCGATATCAGCTCGATCCTCATCATCGGCGCGGGCCCGATCGTCATCGGCCAGGCCTGCGAGTTCGACTATTCCGGTGCCCAGGCCTGCAAGGCGCTGCGCGCGGAGGGCTATCGCGTCATCCTGGTGAACTCCAACCCGGCCACGATCATGACCGATCCCGGCCTGGCGGATGCGACCTATATCGAGCCGATCACGCCCGAGATGGTCGAGAAGATCATCGCGAAGGAACGGCCGGACGCGCTGCTGCCGACCATGGGCGGGCAGACCGCGCTCAACACCGCGCTCAAGCTCGATGCCGCCGGCGTGCTGACGAAGTATGGCTGCGAGCTGATCGGCGCGAAGGCCGATGTCATCGACAAGGCCGAGGACCGGCAGAAATTCCGCGACGCGATGTCGAAGATCGGCATCGAAAGCCCGAAATCCGCCATCGCGCACAGCATGGACGAAGCCTGGGCGGCGCTTGAGGAAGTGGGCCTGCCCTGCGTCATCCGCCCGAGCTTCACGCTCGGCGGCACTGGCGGCGGCATCGCCTATAACCGCGAGGATTTTTCGCAAATTGTCGGCGCCGGTCTCGCCGCCTCCATGACCACCGAAGTGCTGGTCGAGGAGAGCGTGCTGGGCTGGAAGGAATATGAGATGGAAGTGGTCCGCGACAGCGCGGATAACTGCATCATCATCTGCTCCATCGAGAATCTGGACCCGATGGGCGTGCACACTGGCGACAGCGTGACGATGGCGCCCGCGCTGACGCTGACCGACAAGGAATACCAGATCCTGCGCGACGCGAGCATCGCGTGCCTGCGCGAGATCGGCGTGGATACCGGCGGGTCCAACGTGCAGTTCGGCATCAATCCGAAGGATGGCCGCATGGTCATCATCGAGATGAATCCGCGCGTCTCCCGCTCCTCCGCGCTGGCGTCGAAGGCCACCGGCTTCCCGATCGCCAAGGTCGCGGCCAAGCTCGCCGTCGGCTACACGCTGGATGAACTCGCGAACGACATCACGAAGGTCACGCCGGCGAGCTTCGAGCCGACCATCGACTATGTGGTCGTGAAGATCCCCCGCTTCACCTTCGAGAAATTCCCCGGCACACCCGCGACGCTCACCACCGCCATGAAGTCGGTGGGCGAGACGATGGCGATCGGGCGCAGCTTCGCGGAAGCCTTCCAGAAGGGCCTGCGCGGCCTGGAGACGGGGCTCACCGGCCTCGATGATCTCGGCATCACGGACCACACGGCACTGCGCACCGCGCTTGCGACACCGACGCCCGACCGCGCGCTGGTGGTGGCCGAAGCACTCCGCGCGGGGATGAGCGTCGAGGAGATCCACGAGGCGTCGAAGTTCGACCCGTGGTTCATCCGCGAATTCGGCCGCATCGTCGATGCCGAGAAGCAGGTGGTCGTGAACGGCCTGCCGAAGACGGCGACGGGCTTCCGCAACCTCAAGGCGCTCGGCTTTTCCGACCGGCGCCTTGCGAAGCTGGCGATGACGACGCCCGACAAGGTCGCCGCGGCGCGCCAGGCGCTCGGCGTCACGCCGGTCTTCAAGCGCATCGACACCTGCGCGGCGGAGTTCGCCTCCGACACGCCCTATATGTACTCCACCTACGAGGGCGGGTTCGGGACGCCCGTCTGCGAATCCCGCCCGACGGACCGCCAAAAAATCATCATCCTCGGCGGCGGCCCGAACCGGATCGGCCAGGGCATCGAGTTCGACTATTGCTGCGTCCACGCGGCCTATGCGCTGCGCGACGCCGGCTTCGAGACCATCATGGTCAACTGCAACCCGGAGACGGTCTCGACCGACTACGACACCTCCGACCGCCTGTATTTCGAGCCGCTGACGGAGGAGGACGTCATCGCCCTCGTCCGCAAGGAACAGGAGAACGGCACGGTGCTGGGCTGCATCGTGCAATATGGCGGGCAGACGCCGCTCAAGCTCTCCCAGGCGCTGAACAAGGCGGGCATCCCGATCCTCGGCACCAGCTCGGATTCCATCGACATCGCCGAGGACCGCGAGCGCTTCCAACACCTGCTGAAGGGCCTCGGCCTCAAGCAGCCCCTGAACGGCACCGCGCGCGACCTCGATGAGGCAGAGCGCGAGGCGGAGCGCATAGGCTACCCCGTCGTTGTCCGCCCCTCCTATGTGCTGGGCGGCCGCGCGATGGAAATCTGCCACAACCGCGAACAGCTCCGCCGCTTCGGCGCGGAAGCCGTGAAGGTCTCGGGCGACAACCCGATCCTGGTGGACCAGTACCTGGTGGACGCGATCGAGGTGGATGTGGACTGCATCGCCGACGCCCATGGCGAGGTCTATGTCGCCGGCGTGATGGAGCATATCGAGGAAGCCGGCATCCATTCCGGCGACAGCGCCTGCTCCCTCCCGCCCTATTCGCTCGCACCCGCGCTGGTGACGGAGCTGAAGGCCGAGACGGAAGCCATGGCCAAGGCGCTGAAGGTGCGCGGCCTGATGAACGTGCAATACGCCGTGAAGGATGGCGAGGTGTATGTGCTGGAAGTGAACCCGCGCGCGTCGCGCACCGTGCCCTTCGTCGCCAAGGCGACCGGCGTGCCGGTGGCGAAGATCGGCGCGCGCGTCATGGCCGGCGCGGCGCTGAAGGAATTCAACCTGGATGACGCCGCCATCGCCCCGCATGTCGCGGTGAAGGAAGCCGTCTTCCCCTTCAACCGCTTCCCCGGCGTCGATGTGCTGCTTGGGCCGGAGATGAAGTCCACTGGCGAGGTGATGGGCCTCGATGCCAGCTTCGAGCGCGCCTTCCTGAAGTCCCAGCTCGGCGCCGGGGTGAAGCTGCCGGAGACCGGCACCGCCTTCATCTCGGTCAAGGACAGCGACAAGGCCGCCGCCGTCACCCTGGCCCGCCGCCTGCTGGAGATGGGCTTCCGGATCAGCGCCACCCGAGGCACGGCGGTCCGGCTGCGCGATGCCGGGCTCGACTGCACGGTGGTCAACAAGGTGCTGGAAGGCCGGCCGAATTGCGTGGACGCCATCAAGTCCGACGCCATCCAGCTGGTGATCAACACCACCAGCGGCGGGCGCACCGTCTCCGACAGTTTCGACATCCGCCGCAGCGCGCTCACCCAGGGCGTGCCCCACTACACCACCATGGCCGGCGCCCGGGCGGCGGTGCATGCCATCGCGGCCTTGAAGGGCGGAACCCTTGATGTGGCCCCCCTCCAGTCCTATTTTCGGCGTTCATTCTGAAAGCGGATGTGGCGGCGAGGGGGCTCCCCCCCTACGCCGCCATCTCTTTGTCGCCCCCCGCCGGCCGTCTGTGCTTGAGTTTCATGGCGGCCCCGGCGGGCCGTTGGGTTGTCGGCCCGCGCAGCTCGCGCGTCCCGTGCAACATGCTGAGGGAAGGACCTGACGTGCAGAAGTTCCCCATGACCGCGGAAGGGCTCGCCCGCCTGCAGGAGGAACTGCGCCAGCTCAAGGCCGAGGAACGCCCGGCCGTGATCCGCGCCATCGCGGAAGCGCGTGCGCATGGCGACCTCTCCGAGAACGCGGAATACCACGCCGCGCGCGAACGCCAGTCCTTCATCGAGGGCCGCATCGGGGAGCTTGAATCCATCGTTCCCTCGGTCGAGGTCATCGACACCGCGAAGCTGTCCGGCGACCAGGTGCGCTTCGGCGCCTATGTCACCGTCGTGGATGAGGAGACGGAGGACGAGAAGACCTACCGCATCGTCGGCGCCTATGAGGCCGACATGAAGGCGGGCTCGATCTCCATTTCCTCCCCGCTCGCCAAGGCGCTGCTCGGCAAGAAGGTCGGCTCCTCCGTCGAGGTCCCCGCCCCCGGCGGCGCCCGCGTGTACGAGATCGCCGGCGTCCGCTTCAACTGATGCTATAGCTTTGCCGCCGCCCTCCCTCTCCCGCCCTGCGGGAGAGGGTCGGGGCGAGGGCACGACCGGCCCGATCTAACAGGCCCTAGGCCCAGTGCAGGGACGTTCCCCATGTCTCCGTTCCGCGACGCCGCCCCGATCGCGCCCACCACGCCGCATGTGACGCTCGCCGATGTCCGCGCCGCCGCCGCGCGCATACACGGCGCGGTGCTGCGCACGCCGACCATCCGCTGCGATGCGCTGTCGCGCGCGACCGGCGCGACCATTCACCTCAAGCTCGACAACCTGCAGGCCACCGGCGCCTTCAAGGAACGCGGCGCCGCCAACCGCATCGCGCTGCTGAGCGCGCGCGAACGCGCGGCCGGCGTCATCGCCATGTCGGCCGGCAACCACGCCCAGGCCGTAGCGCGCCACGCCGCGCTGGCCGGCATCGGCGCCACCATCGTGATGCCGAAATTCACGCCGGCCACCAAGGTGACCCGCACCGAGGGCTGGGGCGCCAAGGTCGTCCTGCACGGCGAAACGCTCGCCGAGGCCGCCGCCCATGCCTGGGACCTCGCGGCGCGCGAGGGCCTGACCTTCATCCACCCCTATGACGATCCCGGCGTCATCGCCGGCCAGGGCACCGCCGCGCTCGAGATGCTGGAGGATTTCCCGGGGCTCGAGACGCTGGCCGTCCCGGTCGGTGGCGGCGGCCTCGTCACCGGCTGCGCCGCGGCGGTGCGGGAATTGTCGCCCTCGGCCACCGTCTATGGCGTGGAGGTCGAGGGCTATCCCGCCATGGCGCAGCGCCTGGCCGGCCAGCCCGTATCCGTCGGCGGGCCCACCGTCGCTGAGGGCATCGCCGTGCGCGATGTGGGCGAGCTGCCCTTCGCCTGGCTGAAGGCGCACCGCGTGGAGGTGCTGGTCGTGCCCGAGCGTGCGGTGGAGGAAGCCATCGCGCTGCTCGCGGAAGGCGCCAAGCTGGTCGCCGAGGGCGCGGGCGCTGCCGGCCTCGCTGCCGTGCTGGCCTTCCCGGAGCGGTTTGCGGGCAAGTCGGTCGGCATCCCGGTCTGCGGCGGCAACATCGATGCGCGCGCGCTGTCGAATGTGCTGCTGCGGCAGTTGCTGCGCGATGGCCGCCTGCTGCGGCTGCATTTCGACATCCCCGACCGCCCCGGCATGCTGGCCGACATTTCGGCCCGCATCGCCTCGCTCGGCGGCAATGTGATCGAGGTGCAGCACCAGCAGCTGTTCGGCGCACCGACGGTGCAGAGCACGGAGCTGCATCTGATGGTGGAGGTGCGCGACGGCGCTCTGGGCGAGCAGATCATCGCCGCGCTGCGCGCGCGGGATTACGTGGTGCGGCGGGGATAGGGACGGGCGCTGCGGGGATGTGGCCGCGGCCTGTCCTCGCTCAACGCCGGCCGCGGCGGCCTGGCTTTCGCTTGGCCTTGGTCTTCACCTTGACCTTCACCTTGCCCTTGGACGGTTGGGCCGCCGGGGGGAGGAGGATGGGCTCGGCCGCGGGGATTCCCTCCGTCCCGACATAGCGCTGGAGCGTCGCGCCGGCGGCGAGGTGCGGATAGGCCTCGGCGCCTTTCGGCCAGGCCTTCGCGAAGGCGGCGACTTCGGCGTGATCCTGTTTGCGGATGGTGGCGACGAGGAAGGATGTCGCCTGGGCCGGCCGCAACCGTTGCTGGCGCAGCAGGTTCAGATGCCATTCCAGGGCGCGCAGCGGACACCAATCCACCAGCGCCTCCTGCAGGGCGCGGCGCACCTCGACGGGCAGGGATTCATAGGCCCGGTAGGGATCGCCCTTCAGCTTGCTGTAGGGCTTGGTGGCCGTGCTGTTGTCCATCGCGGGCTTCTACCGAAGCGGCGAGGTGGGGGGAACCGTGAAGCCCGCCGGCGAGCCCGGATAATCGGCCGCGTGACGTTGCGATATGATAATAAATACCGGAGCCTAAGCCTGCTCGATAGTTGCAGGATTTTAAGTCGTGAAAAGCGCAAGCGTAGATTGACGTCGGGCGTGATTCAGAACAACCTTGAGCTTTATTTATTCTACGCTGGAGGCTTGCGTGACCTTTCGCCGTATTCTTCTCGGTGCCGCACTTGCCGCCGGCCTCACCTCCGTCGCCCAGGCGCAATGCGACACCAGCTTCTCGCTCGTCAACCGCTCCGGCATGACGATCAACGAGTTCTACTTCGGCTCGAGCGCCCAGAGCTCCTGGGGCATCGACCAGCTCGGCACCAGCGTCCTGCCGAATGGCGCGAGCCTGCGCTTCTCGGCCCGCCACCCTGGCACCAATGACTTCAAGGTCGTCTGGGCCAATGGCGAGACGGCGCAACTGATGCGCGTCAACATCTGCACGACCAACGAGATCATTGCGACGCGCCGCGGCCTGGAAGCACGCTGATCCGACACACCGGGCAGGCCGCCCAGCGGGCTGGCTGACACCAGGAAGCGTTCGAAGAAGGACCACGCCGCGTCCGGCAGCGGTCCCCGGATCGACGCCGATCTCCATGCCAGAGATCGGCGTGGCATCACGCCTGCGGCGGTCTGGGAGTCCCCTGGTCGCCGGGTTTCCGACGCCAGCTCGGTGTCGGGGCGATGAAGTCCCGGCGAAACGCGAGCGCGGAACTCGGCACGGCCCTGATACGCCGTAAACGCCATTGCGGAGCGTCCGCTCTCGTAGTTCCGCCTTGCCCGCGCCCACCCGCGCCCCACCTCCACCCCATGCCCTATCCCGCCGCGGCCGCCCCCGCCTCGCCCATCGCGCGCCTCATGCAGCCGGTGAAGCAGGCGATCGCGGCGGAGGTTGTCGCGCTGTTCAACGACCGCGCCCGCGGCGAACGCCCGGTGCCGCGGCGGCCCGATGGGCTGTTCGGGCCGCGCTCCGTCACCTGGCGCGTGCATGGCGATGTCACCTCCATGATGGTCGGCGGCATCGCCGCACTCCTGCTGCAGATGCTCCACCCCGGCGTGCTCGCCGGCGTCTGGGACCATTCGAAATTCCGCGCCGACATGTCGGGCCGGCTGCGCCGCACCGCGCGCTTCATCGCCACCACCACCTATGCCGGGCGCGAAGACGCCGAAGCCGCCATCGCCCGCGTCCGCCGCATCCACGACCATGTCGAAGGCACATTGCCGGATGGCACGCCCTATCGCGCGAACGACCCCGCGCTGCTCGCCTGGGTGCATGTGACGGAGGTGACGAGCTTCCTCGCCGGGTGGCGCCGCTACGCCGAACCCCGCATGTCGCGCGCCGACCAGGATTCCTATGTGGCGGAGATGGCGCGAATCGGCTCAGGCCTCGGCGCCGATCCGGTGCCCCGCAACCTGGCGGAGGCCGAGGCGCTGCTCCGCGCCATGCGCCCGCAGCTCCGCGTCGATTCCCGCACGCGAGAGATCGCGCGGCTGATCCTGAAGGAGCCCGCGCCGAACCGCGCGCTCGAGCCCTTTCATCTGCTGACCCGCGCGGCGGGGGTGGAGCTGCTGCCGGATTGGGCGCGGCAGTTGCATGGCTTTCCGCCCGTGCCGGGCCCGCTGGTCCGCGCCGGCACGCAGGGCCTCGCGCGCACGCTGCGCTGGGCATTCACGTAGTTCCCCACGAAGCCGCTTCGCGCCTGCGCGGGGGCCCCGGTTTGGCGCTGATCCTGGCAGTGGGGCTCATCCCGCCGCGGCAAAGCCGCGGCGGGGCACCGGGGGGCCACTCCATGGGGAGAGGGTGCGCATCGGCGCTGGCGAAAAGGTGGATATTCCTATACAGGGGAGGGATGGTTGCGACCGCTCACCGCCGCGCCTGCCCGCCGCTCCCCGCCTCGGGGGTCAGGGAATTTGTCCGAAAGGGCGGCGCGTCACCCACGGGGCGGGATTTTGTCCGAACGTCGCAGGCACCAATCGGGCGCACCGCAGGCCTCAGAACGCGCCCACGGCCCGGGAATGCGTCCAAAACCCCGGCGCGCTACAACCACCCAGCGAAATTGTCCGAAACCCGCCCAGCGCAAATCCGGCCCGCGGACCCGGCCGCGCCGGCTGGCGCGGCGGGTGGCTCAGGCGGCTTCGGTCTCGGGGTCCACGGGCACGCCCGACAGGTCGCGCGCGGTGCGGATCGTCGGCATGGTCTGCACCCGCAGCACATGCGGCGCTTCCGTCAGGCGCGAGGTCAGCGCGTTCTCATGCGCCGTGTCACGGGCCACCAGGCGCAACAGGAAGTCGCCGCCACCCCGGATCATGTGGCACTCCCGCACCTCCGGCCAGGAGGTCACCATCCGCTCGAAGGCGGACAGCACGGCTTCCTTCTGCGTCTCGAGGCCGACCAGGGCGAAGAAAGTGATCTGCCAACCCAGCTCCTGCGGATCGAGATCCGCATGATAGCCGCGGATCAGCCCCTGCTCCTCCAGCCGGCGCACGCGGCGCAGGCAGGGCGGGGCCGACAGCCCGACCCGGCGGGCCAGCTCGACATTCGTCATGCGCCCATCGGCCTGCAGCTCTGCCAGGATCTGTCGATCCACGGCATCCAGGTCGGGCCCAGCGGCGCGTCGCATGGTCAGTCCCTCAGGCATGGCGTATCCCAACGTCTGAATTCAATTCACAGTAGATACGAATTAAAAAAAATCAAGCCGCCTTTGCCGGCGCATCCAAAACGGCCGAAACGGTTGAGCGATCCGCTCGGCGGGACGATATGGGGGGCACGATTCGACCGGAAAGCACCGAAACCGTGGCCGACACCCTTTTGACCAGACTGCTCATAATTGGTGCAGGCCCCGCCGGCTATACCGCCGCGATCTATGCCGCGCGCGCCGGCCTTGCGCCGCTTCTCGTCGCCGGGATGCAGCCGGGCGGGCAGCTCACCATCACCACCGAGGTCGAGAACTACCCGGGCTTCGCCGAGGCCATCCAGGGCCCGTGGCTGATGGAGCAGATGCAGGCCCAGGCCACGCATTGCGGCACCACGATCGAGCACGACGTGATCACCAGCGTGGACCTCGCCCGCCGGCCCTTCCGCGCGCAGGGCGACAGCGGCACCACCTATGTAGCGGATGCCATCGTCATCGCCACCGGCGCGCAGGCCCGCTGGCTCGGCATCCCGGGTGAGAAGGAATTGTCGGGCTTCGGCGTCTCCGCCTGCGCGACCTGCGATGGCTTCTTCTTCCGCGGCAAGGATGTCGCCGTGCTCGGCGGCGGCAACTCCGCGACGGAAGAAGCGCTCTACCTCTCGAACCTGGCGCGCCATGTCACGCTGGTGCATCGCCGCGACAGCCTCCGCAGCGAGAAGATCCTGCAGCAGCGGCTGTTCGCGAAGCCGAATGTCAGCGTCATCTGGGACAGCGTGGCGGAAGAAGTGCTGGCCGACACATCGGGCCGCATGCCGGTGGCCCGCGCGCTGGCGCTGCGCAACGTGAAGACCGGCGAACGCAGCGAACTGCCCATCCACGGCGTCTTCGTCGCCATCGGCCACGACCCCGCGACCGCGCTGTTCAAGGGCCAGATCGAGATGGACGCAGACGGCTACATCGTCACCACCCCCGGCGCGACGCGCACCTCCATCCCCGGCGTGTTTGCCGCCGGCGACGTGCAGGACCGCGTCTATCGCCAGGCGGTGACGGCCGCCGGCACCGGCTGCATGGCCGCGCTGGAGGCGGAGAAATTCCTCGCCCATGCGGACACCGAAACCGCTGCCTGATCGCCATTGGCGAGTTTTGCTGACCAGTAATCATCTGTTCAGGCAGCCATGTGTCATGGCAGCTTGACGACTCGGGTATTGGAGGAGACGTCGCGGGCATGCCGCTCGACTGGGACAAGCTGCGCGTCTTTCACGCGGTCGCGGAGGCCGGGTCCTTCACCCATGCCGGAGAGACGCTGAACCTCAGCCAATCCGCCGTCTCGCGCCAGATCCAGGCGCTGGAGGAGGCGCTGCAGGTCCCGCTGTTCCACCGCCACGCGCGCGGCCTGATCCTGACCGAACAGGGAGAGACGCTGAACCGCGCCGTGCGGGAGGTCTTTGCCAAGCTGGCGATGACGGAAGCGCTGCTGACGGAAAGCCGGGAGAAACCGACCGGCCGGCTGAAGGTCACCACCACCACGGGCTTCGGCACCGTCTGGCTGGCGCCGCGCCTGCACCGCTTCCTGCAGCTGCACCCCGATGTGACGTTGACCGTGCTGCTCGACGATGCCGACCTCGATCTGGCGATGCGGGAGGCCGATGTGGCGATCCGCATGCACCCGCCGCGGCAGCCCGACCTTATCCAGCGCAACCTCGGCAGCTTTTCCTGGCGGGTCTGCGGCTCGCCCGACTATCTGAAGCGGGCCGGCATTCCGCAGCGCGCCGAGGACCTCGATGCGCACCGGATGATCGTCTATGGCGAGTATCGTCCGCCGGTGGAAAGCGTGAACTGGCTCGCCGAAGCCGGCCGCCGCCCCGGCGCGCCGCGCCGCGCGGTGCTGGAGATGAACTCCCTGCCCGGCATCCTGGAAGCGGTGCGATCGGGCCTCGGGCTGGCGGCGCTGCCGGACTATATGGGCGATGAGCTGGACGGGCTGGTGCAGGTCCTGCCGGAGCTGAAGGCGCCACGGATCGAGGCCTATTTCGTCTACCCCGAGGAGCTGCGCCATTCGAAGCGCGTCGCGGTGTTCCGCGACTTCCTGGTGTCCGAACTGGCCGCCCCGAACCGCGTCGCCGCACAATAGGGCAAGATCGGGGCGGTTCCACCCCGACCCATGCTTATGGCGCATGCCGGGTGACGGGTTTTAGCCAATGCCGCATGGCAAGCTGGGGCTTATCTAGGGGGCGTTGCGGCGGCACCGCCGCTTCAGGGTCATTCGGGGTCTCCCCGAACCCCTTCGTCTCCCAGACGTGAAGCCTCCCTGTTTGACTTGGCCCGCCTGCGCCCCGCGCGGCGGGCCTCTTCTTTTTCAGCGCTCGCGCGGCCGGCGACGGCAAGCCGGCTGAGATACGATCAAAAGAACAGCGGCCAAGCCATCAAGGATTGATCGTTGCGATCAACCTCACATTTTCGCGAGACCTAGACAACAACTCGAAATTGTTGCATCGTAGGATCGTCCTTGGTGCTAGGCGACGCCTCCGTAATGGTTGCGCGCCCGACGAGAGCGCGGCCGGTTGAGGATGTCGCCGCTCTGCCAAGGCATGACGCCAGGACCGGACCGACACATCCTCCTGCGCCGCACGGCGCGGCGCTGCGCCATGCGCTGCGCACGCCCACCCTCGCGCTGCTGCTCCTGGCCATCCTTCTGCCCGCGGGGCTACTGGGCGCCTCGGCCTGGATCGCCTGGCGCCTCGCCTGGAGTACCGCGGCGGCGGAGGTGGCCCGTAGCGCCGAGAGCATCGCCGAATACGGGCAGCGCGTGCTGACCCTGCATGCGGTGGCCGCCGATGCCATGGACACGCTGCTGCGCGGCCTGTCGGATGCCGATATCCGCGCCAACCAGGCCAGGCTGCACCAGGAGATGCAGCAGCTGATCGGGGCGATTCCCGGCGTGGTGAAGGGCGTCGTCTCGGACCGGCAGGGCGGTGTGCTGACCGGCGCCCGGTTGACGCCACCCCATGAGGTGCGGGGCAGCATCGCGCGCATGGAAGCCTACCAGACCCTCGCCACGCCGGGCGCGCCACCCCTGGTTGTGGGCTGGCTGGAAATCGGTCTGATGGACGGCACGCCCTTCTTCATGGTCGCCCGCCGCCGCGCCCAAAGCGGCAACCGCGACCTGCCCGCGGACGGCTTCGATGGGCTGGTGAGCATGTCGGTCCGGACAGACCACCTTGCCGTCGGCCTCAATCGCCTGGCCGCAGCCCCGCATGACAGCGCGCTGCTCCTGCGGGCCGATGGCGCGCTGCTGGCACGGAGCGACGGTTGGGCCGTCCCCGCGCATATCTATCCGACACTGCGCGCCGCGCTGGACGGGCACGCGGGAGCGATGCTGACGGATAGCCGGGCGATGCTGGATGGGCAGCGGCATATCGCGCATTTCCGCCGCATCGAGAGTTGGCCGGTCTATGCTGTCGTGGCGCGCCCGCATGCCGCCATCCACGCCGCTTGGCGCGCCGCCGTCGCCGGTCAGCTCGCGATCGGCCTGCCGGCCCTGGCAATCCTGCTGGCGGTCGCGCTCACCGTGCTGCGAGCGCAACAGCGGCTGGCCGAAGCCAAGCTCGCCCTGGAAGCACGGGTGCTGGCTCGCACTGCCGAGCTCGCCGCCAGCGAGGCGCGGCTGAGCGAGGCGCTCGAAGCCGGGCGCGTCTTCGCGGTCACCTATGAACCGGACACCGACACGGCCACCCGTTCTTTCCACGCCGCCGCCATCCTGGGCCTGCCGCCCGACCGCGCCACGCGCGACCGCGGCAGCGCCTATCTCGCTGCTGTGCTGCCGGAGGACCGGCCGGCGCTGGACGCCGCGCTCGCGGCCCTGTCGCCGGCGGCGCCAGACTATGCGCTGCGCTACCGGTGGCGCCGACCGGATGGGCGCATCGTCTGGCTGAGCGATCGCGGCAGCGCCACTTTCGGGCGCGGCGGCCAGCGTCTGCGGGTGACAAGCCTCGTCCGCGACATCACCGCCGAGGCCGAGGCCGAGCAGGCGCTGCGGGAGAAGGAGGTGCGGCTCCGCGCCGCGGCGGAGGGCGCGGGCCTTGGCACCTATGAGATCGACTTCGCGCAGAGCGCCATCTGGTGCGACGCCCGCGCGGCGGAGATCTGGGGGGCCACCGTGCCGGCCGGACGCTGGGTGCGGCTCGACGGGCCGGAATGGGCGCATCTCGACGCCACCATCCACCCCGAGGACCGGCCCGCCTTCGAAGCGGCGTGGCAGGCCGTCATCTCCGGCCAGGCGCCGGGTTGGTCGGTGGAAACGCGGCTGCGTCGGCCCGATGGCGGCTGGGCCTGGGATTGGTGCCATGGCATCGTCGCCGCGCGCGACCCCGCCAGCAGCGCGCCGCTGCGCCTGGTTGGCGTGGTGCGCGACGTGACCGCGCAGCGCCAGATGGAAGCGGATCTGCGCCAGGGCCAGAAGCTGCAAGCGCTCGGCCAGCTGGCCGGTGGCATCGCGCATGATTTCAACAATGTCCTGCAGGCCGTCTCCGGCGCCGGCGCCGCCATCGCGCGCGAGCCCGGGGCCAGCCCAGCCATCCGCCGCCGCGGGCGGCTGTTGGCCGAGGCGGTGGCCCGCGGCGCGGCGATCACCGGCCGGCTACTGGCCTTCGCCCGGCGCACCGACTGGCGGCGGGAGGAGGTGCGCCCGCGCGAGCTGCTGCTCGGCCTCCGCGAGATGCTGCAACCGATGCTCAGCCCCTGCATCGCCATCCGCGTCGAGGCGGATCCCCGCCTGCCGCCCTTCCTGGGCGACCGCGAACAGGTGCAGATCGCGCTGATCAACCTGGCCACCAACGCCCGGGACGCCATGCCCGATGGCGGAACCCTCACCTTCGCGGCCGAGCTGCGTCAGCTAGGCGCGGAGGACACCGACGCGCCCATCGCTCTCGCGCCCGGGGCCTATCTGCGTATCGCCGTGCGCGACACCGGCACGGGGATGGACGCCGCGACGCTCGCGCGCGTCACGGAGCCCTTCTTCACCACCAAGCCGCCCGGGCGCGGCACCGGCCTCGGCCTGCCGCTGGTGCGTGGCCTGGCGGAGCAATCGGGTGGGGCCTTCACGCTCGACAGCGCGCCGGGCCGCGGCACCACCGCCTGTCTCTGGCTGCCGCAACAGGCGACGGCGCCGGATGAGCAGGCGGCAGGGCCCGCGCGCACCAAAATGCTGCACGGGCTGAGCCTGCTAGTGGTGGACGACGATCCCCTGGTGCGAGAGGCACTGGTGGCACAGCTGGAGGTCGAGGGCTGCCAGGTGCTGGCGCGGCCCGATGCCGCCACGGCGCTGGCCGCGCTGGAGGAGGGCGTGGTGGTGGATGTGCTGGTGACCGATCTCGCCATGCCCGGCCAGGACGGGCTGTCGCTGATCGGCGCGGCGCGGCGCTGCCGCCCCGGCCTGCCCTGCCTGCTGCTCACCGGGCAGCCAGAGGAGGAGGAAGAGGATTCGTTGCTGTCCGCCCTCGGCCCAGGTCCCTGCACCGTGCTGCGCAAGCCGGTCGGCGGCCCGCGCATCGCCGCCGCGCTGGTCGGCCTGCGCACGACGCGCTGAGCCGGATGGGCGTCACTCCGCGCGCAGCGCTGCCCCCGCGGCAAGCGGCGCCATCGGAGCCGCGACCGCGAGAACCGCGCCGAGCAGCAGCAGATAGGGCCGCGCGACGAGGCCGGCCGCCGCGGCCTCGATCGCCGCGGCGCCGAAGATCACCGCGGGGATCGCCAGCGGCAGCACCAGCAGCGGCAGCAGCACGCCGCCGCGCCGCGCGCCGAGCGTCAGCGCCGCCCCCGCCGTGCCGAACAGCGACAACACGGCGGTGGCGAGTGCGAGTGCCGCAATCGCTGTGCCCCAGGCCTCGGTCGGCAGGTTCAGCATCGCCGCCGCAACCGGCGTGGCCGCCAGCAAGGGCAGGCCGGTGGTGATCCAATGGCCGAGCGCCTTGGCCAGCGCCAGCAGCGCCGGCGGCAGGCCGCTCAGCAGCAGCTGTTCCAGCGATCCGTCCTCCGCCTCCGCGCCGAACAGGCGATCGAGCGGCAGCAGCGCGGCGAGCAGCGCCGCCGCCAGCATCGCGCCGGGGGCGATGCGCGCCAGCGTCTCCGGCGCGGGGCCGATGCCGAAGGGGAACAGCGCGCAGACCAGGACGAAGAACAGCACCGCCGCCAGCGTGTCCGCCGGATGACGCAAGGCGAGGCGCAGCTCGCGCCACAACACGGCATTGAAGGCGCTCACAGCCTGAGCTCCCCGGCACCCGGCAGCGGCAACGGCAGGTGGGTGGCAGCCAGCACCATCCCCCCCGCCGCGCGATGCCGCGCGAGCAGCGTGCCCAGCCGCTCGACGCTCGCGGTATCGAGACCGACCGTCGGCTCGTCGAGCAGCCAGAGCCCGGCCGGGGCGAGGGCGAGGCGCGCCAGCGCCAGCCGCCGCTTCTGGCCCGACGACAGCACACGCGCCGGCAGCTCCGCCAGTTCCGCGAGCCCGACGGAAGCGAGCGCCGCCGGCGTGTCCCCGCCCCAGAGCCGGGCGTAGAAATCGAGGTTCTCCCGCGCCGTGAGCGAGGGCTTCAGCGCATCGGCATGCGAGAGGTAGCGCAGCCGCCTGGCATGGGCGACGCGATCGGCGAAGGCGTCCTCCCCGTCCCAGAGCAGCCGGCCCTCGGCAGCGGGGATCAGCCCGGCCAGCAGGCGCAGCAGGGACGACTTGCCCGCGCCGTTCGCGCCCGTCAGCAGCAGAGCCCCGCCGGGCGCGAGGCTGAAGGACAGGCCCGCGAAGACCGCCCTCTCGCCACGCCAGCAGGCCAGATCCTGCGCTTCGAGCATGCCTCTCCCGCTGTGGCTGGGGACCTCGGGGGCGGCCCCCTGGCCTGCCCCACAGCCTTGTGGTTTAAGCCGCATGCGGCGACGGCGAAAGCTGTCCGCCGTGCGGTCCGGCAGGATCGCGAGAGACGATATTGCGCTTCGGTCGGCGGAAGGCACCCCGCCAGGGGGAGCATCCGGCCGTGGCGCCCACCAACGCCCCATGAGGGCGGACACGGGGAACCCGGACCATGCGCATGATCGGGCAGGACAGCCTGAAGACGCGCCGCACGCTGAGCGTCGGCGGCAAGGACTACAACTATTTCAGCCTGCCCGAGGCGGCGAAGAGCATCGGTGATGTCTCTCGCCTGCCCTTCAGCCTGAAGGTGCTGCTCGAGAACGTGCTGCGCTTCGAGGATGGGCGCAGCTACAGCGTGGATGACGCCCGCGCCATCGCCGAATGGGTGAAGGACGGCCGCTCCACCAAGGAAGTGCCCTTCCGCCCCGCCCGCATCCTGCTGCAGGACTTCACCGGCGTGCCCGCCGTGGTGGACCTCGCCGCCATGCGCGATGCGCTGGCGAAGCTCGGCGGCGATCCGCGCAAGGTGAACCCGCTAGTGCCCGTTGATCTCGTCATCGACCATTCGGTGATGGTGGACGTGTCCGGCACCAAGGACGCGCTGCAGAAGAACGTGGACATCGAATTCGAGCGCAATGGCGAGCGCTATGAATTCCTCCGCTGGGGCCAGAGCGGCTTCGCCAATTTCCGCGTCGTGCCGCCCGGCACCGGCATCTGCCACCAGGTGAATTTGGAATATCTCGCGCAGGTCGTCTGGACGTCGCAGGACGGCCCCGACAGCTACGCCTTCCCCGACAGCTGCTACGGCACGGACAGCCACACGACGATGGTCAACGGCCTCGGCGTGCTCGGCTGGGGTGTGGGCGGCATCGAGGCGGAAGCGGCGATGCTCGGCCAGCCCATCGCGATGCTCATCCCCGACGTCATCGGCTTCAAGCTGATCGGCAAGGTGCGTGAGGGCGTGACCGCGACCGACCTCGTGCTGACGGTCACGCAGATGCTGCGCAAGAAGGGCGTGGTCGGCAAGTTCGTCGAGTTCTTCGGCCCGGGCCTGGCGGAGCTGCCGCTGGCGGACCGCGCGACGATCGGCAACATGGCGCCCGAATACGGCGCGACCTGCGGCTTCTTCCCGGTGGACAAGGCGACGATCGACTATCTGCGCCTGTCGGGCCGCGACGAGCACCGCATCGCGCTGACGGAAGCCTATTGCAAGGCGCAGGGCCTGTGGCACGACGCCACGACGCCCGACCCGGTCTTCACCGACACGCTCGAGCTCGACCTCTCGACCGTCGTGCCCTCGATGGCCGGGCCGAAGCGCCCGCAGGATCGCGTGCAGCTGACGGACATCGCGACCTCCTTCGCGAAGGACCTCGCGGCCGGCACGATGGGCGTGCCGGGCGACAAGGCCGATCTCCGCGTGCCGGTCGAGGGTGCGAATTACGACCTCGGCCATGGCGATGTGGTGATCGCGGCGATCACCAGCTGCACCAACACCTCCAACCCCTATGTGCTGGTCGCGGCGGGGCTGGTGGCGCAGAAGGCGCGCGCCAAGGGCCTGAAGCCGAAGCCTTGGGTGAAGACCTCGCTCGCGCCCGGCAGCCAGGTGGTCACCGACTACCTGACCAAGTCCGGCCTGCAGGCGGAGCTGGATGCGATGGGCTTCCAGACCGTCGGCTATGGCTGCACGACCTGCATCGGCAATTCGGGCCCGCTCGCCGACCCGATCGTGGATGCGGTGGAGAACAACAAGCTCGTCGTCTCCTCCGTGCTGTCCGGCAACCGCAACTTCGAAGGCCGCGTGCACCAGAATGTGCGCGCGAACTACCTCGCCTCCCCGCCGCTGGTCGTCGCCTATGCGCTGGCCGGCACGGTGAAGCTGAACCTGACGACCGATGCGCTGGGCACCGGCAGCGACGGCAAGCCCGTGTACCTGAAGGACATCTGGCCGACGCAGCAGGAGGTGAACGACACCGTCCACGCCGTGCTGACGCGGAAGATGTTCCAGGACCGCTATGGCGATGTGTTCAAGGGCCCGGCGCAGTGGCAGGCGATCCGCGTGGACGCCGACAGCGACACGTATCGTTGGAATTCCGGGTCTACCTACGTCCAGAACCCGCCCTATTTCGAGGGCATGACGATGGATGTGGGCCCGATCACCTCGGTGCAGGGCGCGCGCGTGCTGGCGGTGCTGGCGGACAGCATCACCACCGACCACATCTCCCCCGCGGGCAGCATCAAGAAGGCCTCGCCGGCCGGCGAGTACCTGCTCGAGCATCAGGTGCGCCAGGCGGACTTCAACAGCTATGGCGCGCGGCGCGGCAACCACGAGATCATGATGCGCGGCACCTTCGCCAATATCCGCATCAAGAACGAGATGGTGCCGGGCATCGAGGGCGGCATCAGCAAGCACCACCCCTCCGGCCAGGTCGCGCCGATCTACGACGTGGCGATGAAGTACCGGAAGGACGGCGTGCCGCTGGTGGTGTTCGGCGGCAAGGAATACGGCACCGGCTCCTCCCGCGACTGGGCGGCGAAGGGCACCTTCCTGCTGGGCGTGAAGGCGGTGATCGCCGAGAGCTTCGAGCGCATCCACCGCTCCAACCTGGTCGGCATGGGCGTGCTGCCGCTGGTGTTCAAGGATGGCGAGGATCGCAAGAGCCTCGGCATCACCGGCGAGGAGACGATCGACCTGCTCGGCCTTGAGGAGCTGAAGCCGCGGATGGACGTGACGATGGTGATCACGCGCGCGGATGGCAGCCAGCACCGCACGGCGCTGACCTGCCGCGTCGATACCGCCGATGAGGTCGAGTACTACCGCAACGGCGGCATCCTGCACTACGTGCTGCGCGGGATGGCGAAGGCGGCGTAACGCGGGCAAACGCCTCCCTCTCCCGCTTGCGGGAGAGGGCAATGGTTCGGGGGGCGCGGTCCGCGAGGATCGCGCCCCTTTCGCATTCCGGCACCGCCAGACATGCTGCGCTCCGGAGGGGCCAATGGCTGCGCTGTTCGAACAGGGCTGGGTCACCAGCCTGATCCTGCTGGTGCTGATCGCCGAGGCCGCGGCGCTGGTCGCGCGTCGTCGCCTGTCCGCGCGCGCCGCGATCCTGCTGGTGCTGCCCGGCGCGGGCTTCCTGCTCGCGATCCAGGCTGCGCTGTCGGGCGCGCATTGGTCGCTGGTGGCGCTCGGCCTGGCGCTGGCGGGCCTCGCGCATCTCGCTGACCTGCGGGAGCGACTGCGGCGTTGACCGCCGCGCGCCCCAACTACCGCTGTATCGCGCGCCCCAGCGAGACACTCGCCGGCACGGCCAGCGCGCACAGCACAGCCATCGCCCAATATCCGCCGCCGCCGAAGGCGCTGTAGAGCGGGCCGCTCGCCAGCGTCAGCAGGCCGATGGCGAGCCCCGCGCCGAGCGAGGCGTGCAGCGCCTGCGCCGTGCCCGCCTGCGCGGGCGGCACCACGCGCGCCAGCAGCTGCATCGTCGCCAGATGCTGCGCGCCGAAGGTCGCCGCGTGCAGCAGTTGCAGCGGGAACAGCAGCAGCGGGTCCGTCGTCAGCGCCGTCGCGCCCCAGCGCAGCACGCCGGCCAGCCCCGCCACGATGCAGAGCCCGATCGGACCGAGCCGCGCGACAACCCCGCGCCCCCAGACGAACAGGACAATCTCCGCCACCACGCCCGCCGCCCAGAGCGCGCCGATCAGCCCTTCGCCGAGCCCCGCCGCCTGCCAGTGCAGCGTGCCGAAGGCGTAGTAGAAGGCGTGGCTGCCCTGCACGAGCGCCGAGACCAGCAGAAGCCAGCGGAAGGCCGGGATCCGGAGTGGCGCGAAGAACCCCGCCAGGCCCGCCGGGCCCGTGGGGCGCGGTTCCGCCCGGGGCAGCAGCAGCGCGACCAGCGCGGTACCGGCAAAGCCGGCCGCCATCAGCGCGGCCGCCGCATTTGGCCCGAACGCCGCCACGGCCTGCCCGGCCAGCAACGCCGCGGCGATGAAGGCGATGGAGCCGGCTGCGCGCACGCGCCCGTAATCGAAGCCGTGCCGCCGCGCCGCGGCCACCGTCATCGCATCCGTCAGCGGCATCACCGGCGCCGTGGCAGCGCTCAGCACCAGATGGACCAACAGCAGCAGCACGAAGCCCGCCGCCCATAGAAAGCCAAGCGCGGCCAGCGCCGCCGCGACCGACACCGCCGCCAGCACGGCCCGCGGCGCGCCAAGCGCATCCGCCACCCGCCCGAAGGCCGGCCCGGCCAGCAGCCGGACGGCGGAGCCGATGGCCAGCACGATCGCGACCTCGGCCGCCTCCAGCCCGCGCGCGGCCAGCACCGCCGGCAGGAAAGGCAGCAGCACGCCGAAGCCGAAGAACTGGGTCGCATAGGGCAGGGCGTGGCGCGCGGCGGGGGACACGCCGGCAAGCTGCCCCGGCGGCGCCTCGGCGCCAATCCTCCGCGCGCCGCGATCACGGTCCCGCCCGCGCGGCGTGATCACGTACCCGCCCGCGGGGCGGGGCGGTGGTTGCCAAGCCCGCCCGGGCGTGTCACGCGTCACCCCAATTCTCGACGGGCTGCAGCACCCCCTTCCGATGTCCGACCGCCAGATGTTCCCCGCCCGGGTCCGCGCCGTTCTCGGCCCGACCAACACCGGCAAGACGCACCTCGCCATCACGCGCATGCTCGCGCATGCCTCCGGCATCATCGGCTTCCCGCTGCGTCTGCTGGCGCGCGAGAATTACGACCGCATGGTCGCGGTGAAGGGCGAGAAGCATGTCGCGCTCATCACGGGCGAGGAGAAGATCGTCCCGCCCGAGGCGCGCTGGTTCGCCTGCACGGTCGAAGCCATGCCGCTCGACCGCCGCACCGAATTCGTCGCGGTGGATGAGATCCAGCTCTGCGCCGATCCCGACCGCGGTCACATCTTCACCGACCGGCTGCTGAACGCCCGCGGCCTGGTCGAGACGATGTTCCTCGGCGCCGAGACGATCCGCCCGCTGCTGCAGCGCCTGGTGCCGCAGGCCGAGATCGAGACGCGCCCGCGCCTGTCGCAGCTGGCCCATGCGGGGCCGGCGAAGCTCACGCGCCTGCCGCCGCGCTCGGCCGTCGTCGCCTTCTCCGCCACCGAGGTCTATGCGATCGCCGAAGCCGTGCGCCGCCGCCGCGGTGGCTGCGCGGTGGTGATGGGGCGCCTCAGCCCGCGGACCCGCAACGCCCAGGTGGCGCTCTATCAGAACCGCGAGGTGGATTTCCTGGTCGCGACGGACGCGATCGGCATGGGCCTCAACATGGATGTGGACCATGTGGCCTTCGCATCCTTGCGGAAATTCGACGGTCATGCGCTGCGCGACCTGACCAGCCAGGAAGCCGCGCAGATCGCCGGCCGCGCCGGGCGCGGCATGCGCGACGGCACATTTGGGTCCACCGCCGATTGCCCGCCCATCCCGGACGAGATGGCGAAGCAGATCGAGAACCACGCCTTCGAGGCGCTGACCCAGCTGGCCTGGCGCAATTCCGACCTCGATTTCGGCAGCGTGGACGCGCTGCTCGGCTCGCTCGCCGCGCCGCCGCCGATGGGCGGGCTCGCCAAGGGCAATGATGCGGTGGATCACATCACGCTGCACGCGCTGTCGCGCGAGGCCGATGTGCGCGACCTCGCGCAAAGCCGCGCCCGCGTGCGCCTGTTGTGGGAAGCCTGCCAGGTCCCCGATTTCCGCAAGATCGCCGATGACAGCCACACGCGGCTCTGCGCGAAAATCTTCGGCCATCTGGCGAAGGATGGCCGCCTGCCCGACGAATGGGTGGCCGGCTCCGTCGCCGCGCTCGACAACACCGAGGGCGACCTCGATACGCTGATGGCGCGGCTCGCGAATATCCGCGTCTGGTCCTACATCGCCGCCCGCGCCGACTGGCTGGCGGACGCGCCAAGCCACCAGGCGGAGGCGCGCAAGGCCGAGGACAATGTCTCCGACGCGCTGCACGAACGCCTGATCGCGCGCTTCGTGGACCGCCGCGCCGCGCATCTGATCCGCCGGCTCGACGAGGACGACGCCAACCTGCTCTCGGCCGTGACGCGCCAGGGGGAGGTGGTGGTGGAAGGCCACACGGTCGGCCGCGTGAAGGGCTTCCACTTCGAACCCGACCCCGCCGCGACCGAGGCGGAGGAGAAGAAGCTCGTGCTCCGCGCCGCGCGCCGTGCGCTGCGGGAGGAGATGCCGCGGCGCCTCGCCGCGCTCGAGACAGCGAAGGACGAGGCCTTCAGCCTGACGCCGCAGCACCGCGTGCTGTGGGATGGGGCGGAGGTCGCGCGGCTGCGCCCGGGGCCGGAGCCGCTGAAGCCGCTGCTCGACCCCATCGCCAGCGAGTTCCTGGACAATGCGCAGCGCGACCGCGTGCGCGCGCGCCTGTCCACCTGGCTTGAGGCGCTGGTGCAGAAGGAGCTCGGCCCGCTCACCGCGGTGGAGGCCAAGGCCGCCGAGGACAACACGCTGCGCGGCCCGGCCTATCGCCTGCGCGAAGGCATGGGCCTCGTGCCCGGCGCGACGGAGCGCGAGATCCCGGCGGAACTCCGCGCGCGGCTGAAGGCGATCGGCATCCGCGCGGGGCGCTATGCGCTGTACCTGCCGGATGTGCTGAAGCCGCGGGCGATGGCGCTGCGCGCGCAGCTCTGGGCGCTGCGCCATCACCTGCCGACGCCGGCGCTGCCCAATCCGGGCCTCGTCTCCCTGACCCTGCCGGAGACGCCGCAGCCGCCACCGGCTGATCCCCAATCGCCGCGCCCACCGGAAAGCTGGCCGCCGCACTTCGCCCCCTTCGCGGGCTGGCTGCAGGCCGGGCATGTGCTGCTGCGCCTCGATGTGGTGGAGCGCGTGGCGGGCGAGTTGGGTCACCTGACGCGCCGCGCCCCGGCGCCGCTGCCGGATGGCCTCGCCTCCCGCCTCGGTATCAAGGGCGATGTGCTGCCCATGGTGCTGGAGGCGATGGGCTTCCGGCTGATGCCAGCAGAGACGCTGGAGGAAGGGCAGTTCGGCCCGCCCGCGCCGGCACGCCTTGGCGTGCTGCGGCATGAGCGCCCGGCGCGGCCTGCCCAGCGCCCGCCGCGGCCCGAACGCACTCAGGCCCCGCAGGGCGCGCCCGGTGGCACGCGCGATGGCGCACCGCGCTGGGATCCCGCGACGATGTACGGCCCGCCCATCCCGCGCGAGCTGCGCCGGCCACGGCCCGACCAGCGCGGCGATCGCCGCCCCGATGCCCAGGGCGAGCGCCGGTCCGACCAGCGTGGCCCGCGCCATGCGGATGGCCGTGGACCCCGCGATGGGCGCGGCCCACGCCAGGATGGCGCGCCGCGCCAGGACCGCCCCGCTTCCGCGCCACCCGCCGAGGGCCAACAGCGGCGGGAGGAGCGGCCGCGCTTCGACCGTCCGCGTCAGGATGGGCCGCGCCAGGACGGGCCCCGGCCCGAAGGCGGCCCCGCGCGCGACGCGCGGCGGGATGGGCCGCGGCCGGATCGGCCCCGCCATGAGGGGCCGCGGCAGGACGGGCCGCGCCGCGACGGTCCGCGGCGCGACCGTGACCGCGACGCCGATCGCGGGCCGCGCGAATACCAGTCCGGGCCCAAGGCGGATTCGCCCTTCGCCATGCTCGCCCAGCTGAAGCTCAAGAAGGACTGAGATGGCGGAGCCGGGGGATGGGGCCTTCACGGGCGAACCCTTCCAGCGGCTCGATCTCTGGCTGTGGTGTGCGCGGCTGGTGAAGACGCGGGCGGAATGCGCGCGCCAGGTTGCGGGCGGGGCCATCCGTCTGAACCGCCAGCCGACCGACAAGGCGCATGCCAGGCTGCGCGTGGGGGATGTGCTGACCATCGCGCTGCATGGCCGCATCCGGGTCTGGCGCGTGCTGGCGCTGGCCACCCGCCGCGGCCCGCCAGCGGAGGCGCGCGGCCTGTATGAGGACCTCTCCGACCACGAAGGATGAGCGGCGCCGGCTTGCCTTGTGCGGCGGGGCAGGCCAATCCTTGGACGGCAAAGGCCGCATGGAGTGCGGACCCTGGCGCGCGCCCGGAGGGTTGAAGTGACCTACGTCGTCACCGAGAACTGCATCAAGTGCAAGTACATGGACTGCGTCGAAGTCTGTCCGGTGGACTGCTTCTATGTCGGCGAGAACATGCTGGTCATCCATCCCGACGAATGCATCGACTGCGGCGTGTGCGAGCCCGAATGCCCGGCGGAGGCGATCGTGCCGGACAGCGACGACAAGGCCTCGGCCTGGGTCGAGCTGAACCGCACCTATGCGACGCAATGGCCGAACATCACCCGCAAGGGCGAGGCGCCGGACGACGCCGATGCGTGGAAGGACAAGCCCGGCAAGCGGGAGCTGTTCAACCCCGAACCCGGCAAGCCCTGAGGCGCCGCGACACCCGCCCCTGAGCCTCGCGGACCCCGAATTGGTCCGGGGATGGCAATCTCTTGTAGATTGCGGTATCATTTCAACGGGATCGGGAAACGGGCTGCGGTTCCGGGCGCTGCACCTCAGGCGCTGCGACGGGGCTGGGCTTACTCCTCGGGAAAGGGGCGCATCGCGTCTGCGGCGCGCCCAGCCTTGCCCGTCGGGGACGGATTCGTGCGACGGATGGCCGGGGTCGCTGAAACCCGGGGCGACGAACGGGCGGGTAGCGTCATGAAGGCAACCGCGCAGTCGAAGACCAGCCGGGCCGGCAAGAGCCCGGCGAAGCCGGCCGCCAAGGCCGCCGCGAAACCCGCGAAGACAGCCGCGAAGAAGCCCGCCAGCCCGCCGGCCAAGACCTCCAAACCCGCCGCGAAGGTGGCCAAGTCCGCGGGCAAGCCCGTGGCGAAGACCGCCGCCAAGACGGCAACCCGCCCCGCCCCGAAGCCGGCCAGCAAGCCGGCGGCCAAGGCCGCCAAGCCGGCGAAGACAGCGACTCGCGCCGCCGCGAAGCCGGCCGTGAAGGCGCCGGCCAAGACCACAAAGCCCGCCCCGAAGGTGGCCCCTAAGGCCGCTGTGAAGGCTCCGGCCAAGACACCGGCGAAGCAGGCCCCGAAGGCAGCCGTGAAGGCCACGGCGAAGGCACCGACCAAGGCGGCGGTGAAGCCGGCGCCGAAGCCCGTTGCGAAGGCGCCAGCCAAGGCCCCGGCGAAGCCAGCCCCGAAGCCGGTTGCGAAGGCGCCAGCCAAGGCCCCGGCGAAGCCGGCCCCGAAGCCCGTTGCGAAGGCGGCGGCTCAGGCCCCCGCGAAGCCGGCCCCGAAGCCCGCGGCGAAGGCGCCGACCCCGGCCCCAGCGAAGCCGGCCGCAAAGCCCGCCCCGAAGGCACCGGCCCCGGCCGCGGCGAAGGAGGCCCCGAAGCCCGCTCCCGCGGTGGCCGCGCCCCCGCCGGCGGCCGTGGAGCCCGCGCCCTCGGTCACAGCCCCGGCCACGCCCGCGAAGGCGCCGGCCAAGCCCGCCGCACCGAAGCCCGCCAAGCCCGCGCCGGCGGCTGAGGCCGCGCCGAAGCCTGTGGCCCCGGCGGCCGCCACGCCATCCGCACCGGCGGCCGCAAGCCCGGCACCGGTGGCCCCGAAGGCGCCGCCGGCCAAGCCTGCGCCCCCTGCCCCGCCCAAGGCTGCGGCCCCGGTCGCCAAGGCGCCGCCCGCGCCGCCGCCCGCCCCCACAGCATCACCGGTCGCACCTGTCGCGGCCCCCGTCGCGCCTCCCAGGCCGTCACACGGCTCGTCCATCCATGGCGGCCCGCCCATCCCGCCGCCACGTGCGAGGTCGCCGCAGGTCGAGTTCAAGGCGGGCGACTATGTCGTCTATCCGACCCATGGCGTCGGCCAGGTCCAGGGGATCGAGGACATGCCGGTGGCCGGCATGTCGCTGAAGGTGATCATCGTCACCTTCGAGGAGAACCGGATGACGCTGCGCGTCCCGGTCAACAAGGCGTCCTCCTCCGGCCTGCGTAAGCTGGCGACGCCCGAGGTGATCAAGGAAGCTCTGGATGTGCTGCGCGGCCGCGCGCGCATCAAGCGCACCATGTGGTCGCGTCGCGCGCAGGAATATGAGCAGAAGATCAACTCGGGCGACCCGTTGGCGATCGCGGAGGTGGTGCGCGACCTGCACCGCAATGCCGGCCAGCCCGACCAGTCCTTCTCCGAGCGGCAGATCTACGAACAGGCGCTGGATCGCCTGGCGGCTGAACTTGCGGCGATCGATCGCACCGACAAGCCGACGGCGGCGGAGAAGCTGCAGCTCGTCCTGAAGTCCGCCTGAGTCCGCTTTGGTGCCCTCAAGCGCCGGGCGCGGCCTCCGGCCGCTTGGCTCGCCGCATTAGCGGCGGGCCGCATTCGCGGCCTCGGCCGGCGTGCAGAACGCCGGCCGCCATCGGATCACCATCAACGCTGCTCGGTATGGGCGTGCTGTGCTGTCCGCAGTCGTGCCAACAAAAAACCCCGGCAGGTCGCCCTGCCGGGGTTTTTCTTTGACTGCGCCGCGGCGCTCCGGCCGGCCCCGAAGGACCGGCCGGCTGTCGCGTCAGTCGCTGTTCTGGCGCACGCCGATCAGCTGCATCAGCAGCTGGAAGATGTTGATGAAGTTCAGGTAGAGGCCGAGCGCGTCGAAGACGCTGCGCTTCGCGGCACCATCGGTGCCCTCCGCATAGGCGTATTCGATGTAGTCGGCCTTGATGCGCTGCGTGTCGTAGGCGGTGAGGCCGACGAAGACGACCACGCCGATCACGCTGATGGCGAAGTGCAGCGCCGAGCTCTGCAGGAACATGTTGACCAGACCGGCGATCAGGATGCCGATCAGGCCCATCATCAGGAAGGAGCCCATGCGCGTGAGGTCCGCCTTGGTCGTGTAGCCATAAAGGCTGACCGCGCCGAACATCGCCGCCGTGATGAAGAAGGTCGAGGCGACGGAAGCGCCCGTGTAGATCAGCAGGATGTTGCTGATCGACGCGCCCATCACCGCGCAGAAGATCCAGAACAGCGCCTGCGCCGTGGTCTTGCTCATCCGGTTGATGCCGAAGCTCAACACCAGGATGAAGGCGAGCGGCGAGAGCATCGCCACCCAGCCCAGGATCGTCGGCACCGTCGCATTGCCGCGCGGCGTGCGCACCACCTGGTAGAACAGCTCCGACGCGCCCGTGTTCACGATCAGGAAGGCGACGATGCCCGTCAGCAGGAGGCCGGAGGCCATCCAATTGTAGACGCGGAGCATGTACGCGCGCAGGCCGGCGTCGAGCTGGGCGGCATCAACGGCCGCGGACCGCCCGAGGGGCTGGGTCCAGGCCGACGCGCCCGTCTGAAAGCGGTTGTCGGGACCGAAAGCCATGGTCAGATCATCCTCCTGGCGGGACGGGGTGAGAGAGGGGCGTCCCGGCGTGCTGCATCATATGGAGTTTTCGTAATCCGGATCAACAGCCGAGTCGGGCCGTTCCGCCCGCGGCGTCGCCACGGCGGCGTGACATTGGCGTCAGGCTGCGCCCTCGGTCCAGTACCCCTCATGCGGTTTGGCACCTTCAGCCTCGAGGCAGGGGCCGACGACCTCGACCTGTTCGGCCGCGCTGCCCAACACCGCCCGGCAGGAGAGCGAGAGGCCCGCCGTGTGCGGCTGGGCGTTGCGCAGATGCAGGATCGCCGCCGCCGAGAGGCCGTACACCACGCGCCCAACGCCCGTGTAGAAGATCGCCGAGGCGCACATCGCGCAGGGCTCGCCCGAGGAATAGATCGTGGCGCGCCGCAGCCTCGCCCGCGGGATGGCGGCCGCGATCACCGCCTGGCAGGCATTCATCTCGGAATGCGCGAGCGTGCCGCCGCCGCCCGTGCCCTGGGTGGAGAGGCCCTCGGCCAGGATGGTCCCGTCCTCGGCGACGATCACCGCCGCGAAGGGCCGGTCGCCGCGCGCACGCGCCTGCCCGGCCAGCGCATAGGCGTGGCGCAGGCGGCTGGCATCGGGTTCCGCGATCGAATCTTCCATGGCGTCGAGCATTCCACACTTACTCGTTGCGCAACAGCGGCGCGGGCCGCACGCGCAGCGCGAGTGCGGTGCCGACATAGCCCAGCGCCAGCGTCAGTCCGACGCAGCCCGCCACCACCAGCGCCAGCGTGCCCGGCAGAAACACCCACTCCCCGCGCATGACGAAGCGCGTGACGGCCCAGGAGGCCGCCGAGCCCGCCGCCGCCGCCAGCAGCCCCGCCACCAGCCCGAGCAGGCCGAATTCCACGAGCCAGGCCGCGCGGATCTGGCTGCGCGTCGCGCCCACTGTCTTCAGCACCACCGCATCGCGGACCCTCGCCCGCTGCCCGGCCGCGACGGCGCCCGCCAGCACCAGCATCCCCGCCAGCAGCGTGACCGAGGAGGTCGCCTGCAGCGCCACCCCGACGCGGCCGAGCAGCCCCGCCACCGCTTCCAGCGCATCGCGCACGCGGATGCCGGAGACATTCGGGAAGGCATCCGTCAGCGCGCGCAGCACGGCGGATTCCGATTGCTGCGTGCTGCGCACCGTCGCGATGTGGGTGTGCGGCGCCGCTTCCAGCATGCCGGGCGAGGCGACCATGACGTAATTGATGCCAAGCCCGCGCCACTGGATGTCGCGCAGCGAGGCGATCTTCAGATCGATGTCGCGCCCGAGCACGTTCACCGTGATGACCGACCCGATCCCGATGCCCCAGCCGCGCGCGAGATTGGCGTCGAAGGACAGCAGCGGCGAGCCGGCATAATCGGCCGGCCACCATTGGCCGGCGACCAGCCGCGTGCCGTCCGGCGGCGTCGCGGCATAGGTCAGGCCGCGATCGCCGCGCAGCGCCCAGCGTGTTTCCTCGGTCGCGGTCACGCGCTCGGCCGGAATGCCGTCCACAGCGACGATGCGCGCGCGGAGGCTTGGCGCGCGGCGCACATCGTCCACGCCGGGCTGGGCCATCGCCAGCGCGTCGAAGTCGCGCGCCTGGTCGTTCTGGATGTCGATGAAAAAGAAGGAGGGGGCCGAGGCCGGCATCTGCTCGGCCAGCTGGCGGCGCAGATTGCCCTCGATCGTCGCGATGGCGGCGAGCGTCGTCAGCCCGATGCCGAGGGCCACCAGCATCGTCGGCGTCGGCGCGCCGGGGCGGTGCAGATTGGCGAGGCCGAGCCTGAGCGCCGGGCGGCGCACATGGCGGAAGGCACGCGCGGCGCGCATCAGCAGGCTGGCACCGAGGCGGAACAGGATCAGTGTCAGCGCCGCGCCCGCCAGGAAACCCATCGCGAAGCGCGGCTGTTCCGCCGTGCCGACCACGACCGCGCCGAGCGCCAGCACGGCGAGGGCATTCGCCACCAGCACGCCGCGCGCGGGCCAGCCGGGCGTCGCGGTGATGGTGTCGCGGAACAGCGCCGCACCTGGGATGCGCTGCGCACGGCCGAGCGGCCAGAGCGCGAAGGCGAGCGCCGTCAGCAACCCATACAGCGCCGCCAGCCCCATCTCCCGCGGGTAGAACCCAAGCCGCGGCGGCACGGGCAACGCGCCCGCCAGCGCCTGCGCGGCGAGCCAGGTCAGGCCGAAGCCCGCGATGAGCCCGACCGCGATGCCGCCCACGGCCAGCACCAGAACCTGGATCAGATAGGTCGCGAGAATCGTGCCTGCCGGCGCGCCGAGGCAGCGGAGCGTCGCGATGGTGCGCGCGCGGGCTTCCAGCCACGCTCGCACGCCGGTCGCCACGCCGATCCCGCCCACCAGCAGCGCCGTCAGCCCCGCCAGCACCAGAAAGGCCGCGGCGCGATCCAGGAAGCGGTTCACGCCCGGCTCTGCCTGGCCGGCGAAGCGCACGCGCCAGCCGCCATCGCCATGCGCCGCCTGCCAGTCGCGCGCGAAGGCGCGGCTGTCCGTGCCGGGTGGCAGGCGCAGGCGCAGGTCATAGGCCAGCAGCGAGCCGGGCTGGACCAGCGCCGTCTCCGGGATCGCGGCATCGAGCACCAGCGCGCGCGGGCCGAGCACGGTCGGGCTCGCGACGCGGTCGGGCTCGGTCGCGACGATGGCGGCGAAGGTGAAGCTCGCCTCCCCCAGCCGCACCACATCGCCAAGGCGCAGGCCCAGCCGGTCCACCACGGAGGGATCGAGTGCGACGCCGAAGCGCCCGTCCCGCCGCGCGAGGCTTGCCGTCTCCGGCGAGAGCAGCAGCTGGCCATAGAGCGGATAGGCGGAATCGACGCCCTTCAATTCGACCAGCGCGCGCTCGCCGGACGGCGCGATGGCCATGGCGCGCATCTCGACCACCTGCGACAGCGTGACACCGCGCGCGGTGGCCCAATCCTTCGCGGCCGCGGCCATCGGGCGCTGCGTGGTCCGCACTTCGATGTCGCCGCCGAGCAGCCGCGCGCCATCGGCCTTGAGCCCGGCATCGATCGCCGCGCGCAGTGTGCCGACGGCGGCGATCGCCGCGACGCCGAGCGCGAGGCAGGCCAGCACGATGCGGAGCGACTTCAGCCCGCCGCGCAACTCCCGCCGCGCAAGCCGCCAGCCCTGCGTCACATGCGTGATCATGGACGCGATCATTCGGCGGCCAGCCGCACCGTCGCGGTGTCGGAGACGATCTTGCCGTCCTCGATCCGCACCTGCCGCTCGCAGCGCTCGGCGAGTGCCGGGTCGTGGGTGATCAGCAGCAGCGTGGTGCCGAGCCGCGCGCGCAACCCGAACAGCAGATCCATCACCACCGCGCCGGTCGTGCGATCCAGATTGCCGGTCGGCTCATCCGCCAGGATCAGCCGCGGCTCCGCCACCACCGCGCGGGCGAGTGCGACCCGCTGCTGCTCCCCGCCCGAGAGCTGACCGGGGTAATGCTCCAGGCGATGGCCGAGCCCGACCTCCTTCAGCGCCGCGGCGGCGCGTTCGAAGGCGTCGCGGCGGCCAGCGAATTCGAGCGGCACGGCGACATTTTCCAGCGCCGTCATGGTGGGCACCAGGTGGAAGGCCTGGAAGACGATCCCCACCTCGTCACGACGGAAGCGCGCCAGCGCATCCTCGTCGAGGGCGCCAAGCTGGCGCCCGGCTACGGAGAGTTGACCGCCGGTCGGGCGCTCCAGCCCGGCCAGCAGCATCAGGAGCGAGGTCTTGCCGGAACCGGACGGTCCCACGATCCCCACCGCCTCCCCCGCGGCCACGACCAGGTCCACGCCCCGCAGCACTTGCACGGGGCCGGAGATGGCGGCAGCGGTGAAGACGAGGTCGCGGGCCTCGATCAGCGGCGATGTCACGGCGGGGAGGTCCATGGGCGGTTTCACCGGATATGGGCGCCGCGCGGCGCTGCAAAAGGCGGCGGCGGGTCTCGGAGTGTTGCTGGCCGGAACGAATGGCGCCCGCGCGCAGGCGACGCAAGCCGCGGAACTCCGCCTGCTCATGCTGGGCGATTCCATCACCGCCGGCTTCGGCCTCGCGCGCGCCGAGGGGCCGCCCGCGCGCATCCAGGCCCTGCTGCGGGAGCGTGGGCGGCATGTGCGGGTGATCGATGCCGGCGTGTCGGGCGACACCACGGCGGGCGGGCGGGCGCGCATCGAATGGGCGCTGGCGGACCGGCCGCATGCCGCGATCGTGGCGCTGGGCGGCAATGACGGGCTGCGCGGCCTGCCGCCCAGCCAGATGCGCACGAATCTGACGGCCATCCTGGACACGCTGGCGCGGCGGAACATCCCGGCCCTGCTGGCCGGCATGCTGCCGCCGCCCAATCTCGGCGCCGAATACGGGCGGGAGTTCACGGGCGTCTTCGAAGGCCTGGCCCGGGACCGGCCTGAGGTGATCTTCTACCCCTTCCTGCTGGAGGGCGTGGCCGGGGAGCCGCGGCTGAACCAGCCCGACCGCATCCACCCGACGGCCGAAGGGGCGGCGCTGATCGCGAGCCGCATGCTGCCTTTCATCGAAACGCTGCTGGACCGGGTGCGCGTTTCCGTCTCAGGCTAGCGAGACTCGATTCGGTCGGAGGGCCCGCCATGCTGCGTCTCTTCGTCGCCCTCGCCCTGCCCGCGCTGGTGAAGACCCAGCTGGCGGCGCTCGCGGGTGGTATTCCCGGCGCGAAATGGATCCCGCCCGAGAACTACCACCTGACGCTCCGCTTCATCGGCGAGATCGAGCCCTGGCAGGCAGAGGAGGTGGATGCGGCGCTCGCCCAGATCCGCGCGCCGCGCTTCGATCTGGCCCTGGCCGGGCTCGGCACTTTCGAAAAGGGCGGGCGCATCCAGTCCCTCTACGTCGCCGCGGAACCGTCGGAAGCGCTGGCCCGGCTGCAGCGCAAGGTGGAGACGGCGCTGCAGCGCATCGGGCTGGAGCCGGAGCGCCGCCGCTTCGCCCCGCATGTGACGCTCGCCCGCACCGACCGGGCGGAGACCTTCAAGCTGGTCTCCTTCCTGCAGGCGCATGCGCTGTTCCGCCCGCCGCCGGTGGCGGTGGAGCATTTCACGCTGTTCTCCTCCCATCTCGGCAAGGACGCGGCGCATTACGTGCCGGAGGTGGAGTACGAGCTGGCCTGAGGCGGCCCGATCGTGTTCACCCGCTCCTTTCCTGACCGCGTGGCTTGGTGGTAACTGGCCCCGTGCGCTGTCGCCCCGCCCTCATGAAGCTGCTGGCTGTCCTGCTGCTGTTGCAGTGGGGCACGGCTTTCGCCCATTGCCTGCGCCTCGCCGCCCCCGCGGAGGGGCTGACGGTCGAGATCTGCACCGCGGATGGCGTGCACCGCATCGTCATGCCGGTCGAGCGGGAGGAGGGCACCGATCACGGCGGCCATGCCGCCGTCCCGCCCTGCCCGGCCTGCCTCGGCCCCGCCGCGCCGGCGCTGACGCCGCCCGCGGTCGTGCTCGCGGCCCCGCTGCTGCTGGCCCAGGCCGGCGATCCACCGGCCCCGCGCCCGGCCCCGCCCGTGCCGGCCCCAGCCCCGTCCTGCCAGCCAAGGGCGCCACCGACCTCCTGAGCCGTCCCCCTTCCCAACGGTTCCGGAGAGAGATCCATGTCTTTTGCCCGTAGCGCCGCTTTGGCGCTCGGCCTGCTCGTTGCAGGCCCCGCGGCCGCGCATGTCACGCTGGAAGTCCAGCAGGCGCCGGCCAATTCCATATACCGCGCGGTCTTCCGCGTGCCCCATGGTTGCGACGGCGCGACCATGACGCGCCTCGTCGTCCAACTGCCCGACGGCATCACCCAGGCCCGCCCCATGCCCAAGGCCGGCTGGACGCTGGTCACCACCCCGCGCGCCGACGCCGCTTCCCCCGCCGCCCATGGCGCGGCGCGGGAGCTGGCCGAGATCGCCTGGGAGGGCGGGCGGCTTGAGGATGCGCACTACGATGAGTTCATCATCCGCTTCCGCCTGCCGGATCGGCCGGGCGAGTTGCTGCACATCCCGGTGACGCAGCATTGCGAAGGCGGCCGCACCGCCGCATGGACCGAAATCCCCGAGCCCGGCCGGCGCGTGACCGAGTATCGCTACCCGGCGCCGGCGCTCCGCCTGCTGCCGCGCAACTGAAAGGGAACGACGATGAACGAGACCCGACGTTTCCTGCCGCTTGCGGCGCTGGCCGGCGCCGCGGCCCTCGCCGCGCGCCCGGCCGCCGCCTGCGACGCAGAGGCGATGGACGCGCATCTGACCGCAGTGTGCGACGGCGCGCTGGCCCCGGCCCGCGCGGCGCTCGAGGCCGCGCTGCCCCACGCCACGCCCGCCGAGCGGCTGGCGATGCAGCGCGCGCTGACCATGGCCAACACCACCTGCACCAGCGGCGACCCGGTCGCCGGGGCGCGGATCGCGGCCAATCTGGCGCGCATCGCCGGGCGGATCGAGGGACGGGTCGGCATCGCCGCCACCGACCTCGACGCGCTGGGCTGAGGAGGGGGCGATGACCAGGCTGTCTCGCCGCGCCATCCTCGGCGCGGCCCTTCTCCTGCCGGCGCTGCCTGCGCGCGCGCAGGATGTCACCGCCGGTGCACTCCGCATCGCTGGCCCCTGGACGCGCGCGATGCGGTCGGGCGGCACGGGGGCGGGCTTCATGACCATCCGCAACACCGGCACCGCGCCCGACCGTCTGGTCGCGGCGCGCAGCCCGGCGGCGGGGGTGATGGAGCTGCACACCCATATCCGCGACGGCGATGTGATGCGCATGCGCGCCGTGCCGGCCATCGAGCTGCCCGCGGGGCAGGAGGTGCGGCTGGCCCCGGGCGGGCTGCATCTGATGCTGATCGGCCTCACCCAATCGCTGGAGCCCGGCGGGCGCGTGCCCGTCACCCTGGTCTTCGAGCGCGCCGGGGAGGTCACGATCCAGCTGGCCGTCGAGGCCGCCGGCGCCCGTAGCCCCGCGCATGGGGGCGGCCACCGGCACTGAGCCTCCCTCCCCCACCCCGGCTTGCCTCGGCAGGCCGGGGTGGGGGAGATGCCGCCCGTGCCCCTGCTTCTCCTTGCCTACCTGGCCTATATCGGCCTCGGCCTGCCGGACCCGCTGCCGGGGACGCTCTGGCCCGAGGTCGCGCCGGCCTATGGCCTGCCCAACGCCGCGCTCGGCCTGGTGCTGGCCGCGCTGTCGGCCGGCTACATGACCGCCGGGCTGCTCGCCGGGCGGCTGATTGCAGCCCTTGGCATTGGCGGCGTGCTGGCGGCCTCGCTGGCTGCGACGGCGCTCGCCGCAGGCGGGCAGGCGCTGGCGCCGCCTTGGCCGGTCTTCGTCGCACTCGCGGTGCTCACCGGGCTCGGCAGCGGGGCGGTGGATGCGGCGTTGAACAACTGGGCCGCGCATCGGCTGGCGGCGCGGCATCTGAATTGGCTGCATGCCTGCTGGGGGATCGGGGCGACGCTCGGCCCCGGCGCCGCGGCAGGGCTTCTGGCGGCGGGCGCGGGGTGGCAGGCGGCCTATGCGGCGGTGGCGGCGCTGCTCGCGGCGCTGGCCGGGGCCTTCCTGGTCACGCGCGCGCGCTGGCACGCGGCGGCGCCCGACGCCACGCACGGGCACGGCGCGATCGCCGCGCTGCGCCAGCCGGTGGTGCGCCTGCAGATGGCGGTTTTCTTCGTCTACACCGGGCTCGAGGCCGGGGCGGGCCAATGGGCCGCGACGATCTTCGCCGCGCGCGGCGCCGGCCCGGCCGAGGCGGCGCTGGCCGCGACGCTGTTCTGGGCTTCGCTGACGGCGGGGCGGATCGGCTTGGGCTTCATCGTGGACCGCATCGGCGCGGACCGGCTGCTGCGGCTGGCCATGCCCGTCGGCATCGTGGCGGCGGCGGGCGTCGCGGAGCTCGCCTGCCTGCTGCTGCTGGCGCTCGCGCTGTCGCCTGTCTATCCGACGATGATGGCGCTGACGCCCGCGCGGCTCGGGCCGCTCGCGGTTTCGGCGATCGGGCTGCAAGTCGCCGCCGCCATGGCCGGGGTGGCGGTGCTGCCGGGCGCGATGGGGCTGGCGGCCGACCTGTTCGGCGCGGGCGCCGTACCGGTGCTGCTGGTCGGGCTGATGCTGCTGCTCTCCGCGCTGGTGGCGCGTCTGCCGCGGCCGCGAACCTGACGCCCTCCCGCCCGTTCACCCTCCGCAATCGTCGGGAGGAGGGTGCGATGACCCATGAAGCGACAACCGGGCTGCGCCGCATCGCGCAGGAGTTGCGCGCGGCGACCATCGGCCCAGATCGCCGCGAGCCCCACACGCAGGCCGACGCCGTGCGGGCCGAGCTCGCGCGGCTGTGGTCCGAGGTCGAGACACTGGCCGGGCGCAGCCTGCGCCCCGCTGCGCAGGAGCTGCGCGAGGACGCCTGGGCCGCACGCGACGCCGCACGCGACGCCGCGCAGCGTCTGGGCACGGCGGCGCGCGCCCATCCGCTGGCCGCGATCGGCATCGCGGTGCTGGCGGCCGTCGCGCTGACAAGCCTACTGCGCCCTCGGCGATAGGTGCGGCGCGGCCAGGCGGTGTAGAATACCGGCATGGCCGCACGCTCCATCGTCATTCTCACCGGCGCCGGCATCAGCCGCGAGAGCGGGCTCGCCACCTTCCGCGACGCGGATGGCGTCTGGGCGAAGCTGCGCCTTGAGGATGTGGCGACGCCCGAGGCCTTCGAGCGCGACCCGGCGCGGGTGCACGCCTTCTACAACGCCCGCCGCGCGCAGCTCCGCGATCCCGCCATCCAGCCCAACGCCGCGCATCGGGCGCTGGCGGAGCTGGAGGCGCGCTGGCCGGGTGAGGTGCTGCTGGTCACGCAGAATGTGGACGACCTGCATGCGCGCGCTGGCTCGCGCAAGCTCGTGCCGATGCATGGCGAGTTGCTGAAGGCGCGCTGCCTGCGCTGCCAGGCGGTGCAGGAGTGGGCGGAGGATCTTTCGACCGCCACCGCCTGTCCCGCCTGCGGCGCAGCGGGCGGCATGCGGCCGCATGTCGTCTGGTTCGGCGAAATGCCGCTGCAGATGCGCCGCATCGGCGCGGCGCTCGCGGCCTGCGACATCTTCGTCTCGATCGGCACCAGCGGTCAGGTCTATCCCGCTGCCGGCTTCGTCGCCGAGGTCGCGGGCCGCGCCCGCACGGTGGAGCTGAACCTGGAACCGAGCGCCGGGACGGAGCTGTTCGCCGAAGCGCATCACGGCCCGGCAACCGAGGTGGTGCCGCGCTTCGTGCGCGACCTGCTCGGCAGCGTGTGACAGGCAGGAGCGCCGCTGCCCGGGCTTGGCCCCGGCGTCACGGCCAATCGGCGATGAAGCCCATCTCGCTATAGCGCGGCACCTTCGCCACCTCGCCCAGCACCCGCGCGCGCGCGGCCTCGTGCAGATGCCAGGCGCCGCGGCGCACGGGGCCGTATTCCACCGCGAAGCAGCGCTTTTCGGGCGCGGGCCAGTGGTGGTGCAGCGTCATGGCGTAGCGGCGCCCGGTGCAGAACAGGCCGATGCAGACGACGCGCCGCACGCCGAGCAGCCCGGCATCGCGCAGGATGGGCAGGGAGAATCGCGCATTCTCGCCGGTATTGGTCGCGCGCCGCTCCAGCAGCAGCGCGCCATCCGGCACGCCGAGATCGCGCAGATGCGCGGCGATGATGTCAGCCTCGGTTCCGGGCCCGCCGGGCGTGGCGCCGCCGCTGACCAGGATGCGCGGCACCAGGCCACGGCTGAAAAAGGAAGCGGCCGCCCCCGCCATCGCCTCGGCCGCCACGCGGTTGCCGAAGACGAAGGCGAGATCGGCCGCCTCAAAGCCATGATGCAGGCAATGCTCCCGCTCGATCCAGGCGATCTCCGCCGGATCGAGCGGAACCATCCGAGGGATTATTCCTCGGTCGCCTGGCGGCGGCGCATGGCCGCACCCAGGATGTCGCCGAGCGAGGCGCCGGAGTCGGACGAGCCGTACTCCTGCATCGCCTGGCGCTCTTCCTCGACTTCCTTGCCCTTGATGGTCAGCGCCAGGCGACGCCCGGCGCGGTCCACGGCGGTGACCTTCGCGTCCACCTTCTCGCCGATGGCGAACTTCTCGGGGCGCTGGTCAGCACGGTCGCGGGCGAGCTCGGCGCGGCGGATGAAGCCGGTCAGGACCTCGTCCACCTTCACCTCGATGCCGTTGGCCTCGACCTTCGTCACCACGCAGGTCACGACCTCGCCCTTGCGGACGCGGTCCAGCACCTCGGCGGCCGGATCGGCCTCGAGCTGCTTGATGCCGAGCGAGATGCGCTCCTTCTCGATGTCGACGTCGAGCACCTTCGCCTTGACGGTGTCGCCCTTCTTGTAGCGCGCCATCGCCGCCTCGCCGGACTCGTCCCAGCTGAGGTCGGACATGTGCACCATGCCGTCGAGATCCGGGCCGAGGCCGATGAACAGGCCGAACTCGGTGATGTTGCGGATCTCGCCCTCGATGACGGCGCCGGGCTGGTTCGCTTCCGCGAAGACATCCCACGGGTTGCCGCTGGCCTGCTTGAGGCCGAGCGAGATGCGGCGCTTCGGACCGTCCACATCCAGGATGACGACGTCCACTTCCTGGCTGGTCGCCACGATCTTGCCCGGATGGACGTTCTTCTTCGTCCAGGACATCTCGGAGACGTGCACCAGGCCCTCGACCCCCGGCTCCAGCTCCACGAAGGCGCCGTAGTCGGTGATGTTGGTGACGCGACCGGAGAACTTGCCGCCGACCGGGAACTTGGTCGCCACATTCTCCCACGGGTCGGACATCAGCTGCTTCATGCCGAGGCTGATGCGCTGCGTCTCCGAGTTGAAGCGGATGACCTGCACCTTCACCTGCTGGCCGATCGTCAGCGCCTCAGACGGGTGGTTGATGCGGCGCCAGGCGATGTCGGTGACATGCAGCAGGCCGTCCACGCCGCCGAGGTCCACGAAGGCGCCGTAATCGGTGATGTTCTTCACCACGCCGTCGAGCACCATGCCTTCCTTCAGGCCCTGGACCAGCTCGGCGCGCTGCTCGGCGCGCGTCTCTTCCAGAACCGAGCGGCGGGAGACGACGATGTTGCCGCGGGCGCGGTCCATCTTGAGGATCTGGAAGGGCTGCGGGCTGCCCATCAGCGGCGTCACGTCGCGGACGGGGCGGATATCCACCTGGCTGCCCGGCAGGAACGCGACCGCGCCGCCGAGGTCCACGGTGAAGCCACCCTTCACGCGGCCGAAGATCACGCCATTCACGCGCTGCTGCGCGGTGAAGGACTTCTCGAGGTTGGTCCAGGCTTCCTCGCGGCGGGCCTTCTCGCGGCTCAGCACGATGGAGCCGTCGCGGTCCTCATAGCGCTCGACGAAGAGCTCGATCACGTCGCCGGCCTTGACGTCCGGCTTCTGGCCCTGCGGCGCGAATTCCTTGAGCGGGACGCGGCCCTCGCTCTTGAGGCCGACATCGACGACCGCGAAATCGTCATCCACGCGGATCACCTTGCCGGTGATGACGGAGCCGGCGAAGCCGGTGTTGTCGCCCAGCGTCGCATCGAGAAGGGCGGCGAAATCCTCGGCCGGGTTGGCGAGGGTGGTGGCGTTAGCCATGCGGTATGGTGTTCCTGAAGGTGGCCCCGAGGGGGCCAAGGGACTGCGCCTCCGCGGGCGATGCCGCGGACACGACCTGGCCGGGGATCCGTGATCCTTGCGGCCCTGTGGGTCTGGGCGGTGTGACGGTCCGCCGATCCCGGCCCCGCATATGCGAGACACCGCAGCGCCCGAAGGCTTGCGGTTCGCGAGGGGCGTTACGCCGCGAAGCTTAACAGAGTCAAGGGGAATCGGGCCAAAAACGCCCGGAAGGCGCTGGAAAGGCCTTGGTGTTGGACGCGATCGGCCCGACCGACTATCCCCGGATCCTCATCGAAACGGAACACGCGATGGCCACGGTTCAGGACGAGGTGACGGCGACCTTCCGGCAGTTCGTCGCCGCGCAGAATGCCCGTGACGCGACAGCGCTGACGCCGCTGCTGCGGGCGGGGCCGGACTTCGTCTGGGTCACGACCTCGGGCGAGACGGTCTGGGGGCGGGACGCCGCGCTGGCGCGCTTCCGCACCAATTGGCAGAGCCAGTGGCACCTCGCCCCCGATTTCGACGCGCTGCGCGTGGTCGAGGTCGCGCCGGATGCGGCGCTGCTGCACGTGCCGGTGATGGCCGTCTTCGCCCCGCATGGACAGCCCGCGACGCCGAGACTGGTCCAGTGGAGCGGCGTTTTCGCCCGGGAGGCGGGCCGGTGGACCGTGGCCGCAATCCTGCTGGCGACGGTGCCGTAAGCTCTATCCCAGCCGCGCCCGGACGAGGGCGCGCGCAGCCTGGAACGCCTCCTCGATGCCGAGTTCGGTCGTGTCCAGCACCACCGCATCCGCCGCCGGCTTCATGGGCGCGGTCGCGCGGGCGGCGTCCTGGGCGTCGCGGGCGCGCATCTCGGCCTCCACATCGGCGAGGTCGCGGATGACGCCGCGGGCGGCGAGTTCGGCATGGCGGCGGCGGGCGCGGGCCTCGGGGCTCGCGGTCACGAACAGCTTCGCGGGCGCGTCCGGGAAGATCACCGTGCCGATATCGCGCCCATCCATCACGGCACCATGGGTGCGCCCGAAGTCACGCTGCCAGTCCAGCAGCGCGGCGCGTACCGCGGGCAGAGTTGCGACCGCCGAGGCCGCCATATCGGCCTCCGGCCCGCGAAGGTCGGGGCGCGCGAGGTCGGCGGCGGCGAGCGCCCGCGCCGCGCCTTCCGCCACGACGGCATCGCGCGGGTCGCCGCCCGCATCCAGCACGCGGCGGCCGACAGCACGGTAAAGCAGGCCGGTATCCAGGTAGGGCAGGCCAAGCTCAGCCGCGAGCCGCCGCGCCAGCGTGCCTTTACCAGCCGCGGCGGGACCATCCACCGCGACGACGCGGGGTGGGCTCATGCCGCGGACAGCGCCTCTTCGCCCGCCAGCCGGTTCATCAGGGCGGCGAAGCCCGGGAACGAGGTCTCGATGAAGGCCGCGTCGTCCACCCGCACCGGCGCGCGCGCCGCCAGCCCGAGAACCAGCGCGCTCATCGCGATGCGGTGGTCCATATGGGTCACCACATCGCCGCCGCCGGCCGGCGGACCGCCGGCACCCTCGACGATCATATCGTCGCCCTCGACCGACACCTTGACCCCGTTGGCCGCCAGCAGCGCGGCGGTGGCGGCCAGCCGGTCGCTTTCCTTCACCCGCAGCTCCTTTAGGCCGCGCATGCGGGTGGTGCCGCGCGCGGCGGCGGCGGCGACCGCCAGGATCGGATATTCGTCGATCATCGCCGGCGCACGCTCCGCCGGCACATCCACCGCGCGCAGGGCAGAGGCCTTCACGCGAAGGTCCGCCACCGGCTCCCCGCCCTCCAGGCGTTCGTTCAGGCGGGTGATGTCGGCGCCCATCTCGGCCAGCGTGGCGAAGAGCCCGGCCCGCAGCGGGTTCATGCCGACGCCGTAGAGCATCACCTCCGAGCCCGGCACGAGCAGCGCTGCGACGGCCGGGAAGGCAGCAGAGGAGGGGTCGCCCGGCACCACGACGGGGGCGGCGACCAGCTCCGGCTGGCCGGCCAGCTCGATGATCCGGCCATGACCCTCGATACCCACCTGCACGGTCGCGCCGAAGTGACGGAGCATGTTTTCCGTGTGGTCGCGCGTCGCTTCATGCTCCACCACGCGGGTGATCCCGCGCGCCGACAGCCCGGCCAGCAGGCAGGCCGACTTCACCTGGGCCGAGGCCACCGGCAACGTGTAGTCGAGCGGCAGCGGATCGGCCGCACCCTCCACCGCCAGCGGCAACCGCCCGCCTTCGCGGGTCGCGAAGCGCGCGCCCGTGGCGCTCAGCGGCTCCGTCACCCGCTTCATCGGGCGCTTCCGCAAGCTGGCATCGCCGGTCATCACAGCGAAGAGCGGGTGCCCCGCCAGCAGCCCGCAGAGCAGCCGCGCGGCCGTGCCGGAATTGCCCATGTCGAGCACATCCGCAGGCTCCACCAGCCCGCCAATGCCCCGCCCGGCGACGCGCCAATGCCCGCCGCCGCGATTCTCGACCTCCGCCCCCAGCGCCCGCATGGCGGCGGCGGTGCGGAGCACGTCCTCGCCTTCCAGCAGGCCGGTGATGTCGGTGGTGCCGACCGCGAGCGCGCCGAACATCAGCGCCCGGTGGGAAATGGACTTGTCCCCCGGCACCTTGGCCTCCCCAGCCAGGGGTCGGGCGGGGGCGCGGGCGGTCAGGGGACGGGCGCTGATAGGGTCGTGCATGGGCGGCGCGTTTGACATGCAGGGCGCGAAGTGGCAATCGCGCGGACCCTTCCTGACTGGCGGTACCCGGATGGCCAAGCCTGAACTCGGACTGAAGCGCATCTGCGTCTCCTGCGGGACGCGGTTCTACGATCTTGCCCGTGCGCCTGCGGTCTGCCCGAAGTGCGGCACCGAACAGCCGGCCGAGCAGCCGAAGCTGAAGCGCGCCCCTGCGCCGGTGGATGACCGCCTGAAGAAGCGCGCCGTCGTGCCGGAAGCCGAGGGCGAGGATCTGCCGGAGGCCGAGGGCGACGAGGCCGATGAGGCGATCGAGGACGCGGACGAGCTCGAGGACGCGGACGAGACCCTCGGCGACGAGATCGAGGTCGAGACCGACCGCGAGGAAGAAACCTGACGGCATTCCCCAGGACGTCGCGTCACGTCGTGCCACCGGCACGCCGTCGGCGCGACGCCTTAGGTGCCTGGACCACGGATCGGCGCTGCGCCCGGTGGGGCTGACGGCGGGCCTGCCAGCGGGCAGCATCGGCGGGTGACGACCCGCCCCAGCTTCTTCACCCCTGCGTTCCGTGACGGCGCGTCCGAGGCATTCGGCGCGCCGGTCGTCGCCATGGCCGCGACCTTCATCGCCTTCGGCGCCGCGGTCGCGGAAGCCGGGCTGCCGCTCGGCTGGGCGCTGCTCTGCTCGGCGGTGATCTATGGCATGGCGGGGCAGATCGTGTTGCTCGGCCTGGTGGCCGCACCGGGCGCGGCGGTTGTGCCGGCGGTGGTGGCGGCCACGGCAGCCAATGCGCGCTTCCTGCCCATGGCGGTCTCGCTCTCACCCCTGCTTGGGCCGCGCCAGCCGGCCTGGCGGCGGATGCTGGCGCTGCCCTTCATCGCCATCACCCCCTGGGCGCTGAGCATGCGCCGCCTGCCCGGCCTGCCCGAATCCGAGCGGCTCAACTGGTTCCTGGGCTTCGCGCTGACCACCTGGACCGCGGGGCTGCTGATCACCTCGGCAGGGCATCTGGTGGCGCCGGCCCTGCCGCCGGCGCTGCGGGCGGCGCTGGTCTTCACCAACCCCTTCTATTTCGCACTGCTGCTGGCAGGCGATCTCGGCCGGCCCGGCGTGCGCTGGGCGGTGATCGGCGGCGCGGCGGCGGCGCCGGCCGCGCTGTGGCTCGGTACGGCCTGGGGGCTGCTGGCGGCGGGGCTGATAGGCGGCACGGCCGCCTTCCTGTGGGAGCGGCGCCGCACCAGCGCGCCTGAGGCCCGGCGATGAGCGAGGCGGATCTGGCCCTGGCGCTGACGGCGGCGGCGATGATCGCGCTGCGCGGGGCGGGGCTGTTGCTGGGCGGCGTGCTGCGGGCCGACCATCCCGCCATCGCCTGGTCGTCCTCGGTCTCGCTGGCGACGCTCGCGGCCTTTGTGGTGCTGGCGCTGGTGGCGCCGACGGGCCTGCTGGCGACGGTGCCCGGGCCGGCGCGGCTGGGGGGTGTGCTGGCCGGCGCGCTCGCCTGGTGGCTCTGCCGAGGGGCGATGCTGCCGGCGCTCGGCGCCGGGGTGCTGGGGCTGCTGGCGGCGTGGTGGGCGCTGGGGGGCCTCGGCTGACGCGTCCCGACGCGTTCAGCTGAACCGGTAGAGCCGCGCGGGGTTGTCCACCAGGATCGCGCGGCGCGTGGCCGCATCCGGTGCCCAATCGGCCAGCGCGTCCAGCAGCGCCGCATCGTCGGGGATGCGCGTCGCATTCGGGTGCGGCCAGTTGGTGCCCCAGACGAGACGCTCCGGCGCCTCCGCGACCAAAGCGCGCGCCAGGTCGCGGACGCGGAGCGGGTCCGACTGATCCAGGCTGTAGGGAGAGGACAGCTTCACGGAGGCACGCCCGGCCTGCAGCAGCCCCGCCACCACGCCCCAGGCCGGATGCGCGGCCCAGTCCCGCAGGGGCAGCTGCGCGAAATGGTCGAAGACGATCTCACACGGCGCGGCACGCAGCACATCGGCCAGCGATACGATCACGTCCGCGCTCGCAAAGACCTGCAGGTGCCAGCCGAGCTCCGCCAGAAGCCGCGCCAGCGGCGCGACATCGGCGGGCGTGAGCGGGATGCCCTGCACGAGGTTGGCGCGCGCGCCGACGACGCCGCGCGCGGCCATGGCGCGCAGCTCTGCCAAGGGCGCGTCAGGCGGCACCACGGCGACCATGCGCGCGCGGGCGGGCCCGGCCTCCTCCAGCGCCTGCAGGTGCAGGGCGTTGTCGAAGCCGTAGGAGGACGGCTGCACCAGCACATGCCGCGCAACGCCAAGCCGCGCCAGCAGCCGCGCATGGTCAGTGAGCGTCGCCGCGCCATGCGGCCGCGCGCCCGGCACGATGGGCAAAGCGGGATCATAGACATGGTGGTGGCAATCCACCGCACCGGGCGGCACCGCCAGCCGCGGCGCGGCGTGGCCTTCGGTGAAGGGAATGGCGTTCGTCTCCATGCGCGCTAGGCTAACGACATCGAGGGAAGGAGACGAGCCATGCGCGTGTTGCTGGCGCATACGCCGGAGATGCGGGCGAACTACTACGGCGCGCGCGCCCTGGCGGAGCTGCGCAAGATCGCCGAGGTGGTGACGCATGAGGGCACGGAGACGCTCTCGGGCGCGGCACTCGCTGCGGCCGCCGCGGGCTGCCAGGCGATCGTCGCTGATCGCGCGACGCCGGGCACTGCCGCGACGTTCGAGGCCGCGCCGGACCTGGTCGCCTTCCTGCGCGTCGCGGTGGATGTCTCGACCATCGACATCCCTGCCGCCTCGCGCGCCGGGGTGCTGGTGACGCAGGCGACACCTGGCTTCGTGGACAGTGTGGCGGAGCTTGCCATCGGGATGATGGTGGACCTCGCGCGCGATGTTTCGGGCTATGCCGCCGCATTCCGCGCGGGCCGCGCGCCGGCGCCGCAGATGGGCCGCCAGCTCGCCGGCCGCACGCTCGGGCTGATCGGCTATGGGCGCATCGCGCAGCGCATCGGGCAGATCGCGGTGGCGATGCGCATGCGCGTGCTGACCCATGATCCCTTTGCCAGCATCGCCGATCCGGGCGTCGAGGCTGTCGAGCTCGAGACGCTGCTGGCCGAAAGCGACGTGGTGATGCCGCTCGCGGTCTCGAACACCGCGACGCGGCATCTGGTGAATGCCACGACGCTCGCGGCGATGAAGCGCGGCGTGCTACTGGTCAATCTCTCGCGCGGGCAGCTGGTGGATGAGGATGCGCTGGAAGCCGCCCTCGACTCCGGCCAGGTGGCGGCGGTGGCGATGGATGTCGGCATGGCGCCCGACCAATGGCCGAACCCGCGCCTTGCGGCGCGCGCCGATGTGGTGGCGACGCCGCATATCGGCGGCCTGACGCCGGAAGCGGCGGAACATCAGGCGATGGACACGGTGCGCCAGATCGCAGCACTGACCGCTTGCCGCTTGCCGGAGGGTGCGCTGAACGCGCCGCAGGCCAGCCGCCTCGCGCGGCTTGGAATCACGCCTTCGGGATGACGTAGCGCCGGATCGCCAGCGCCATGGCCAGCACGCCGAGCGCGGCGACGAAGAAGGAGGCCTGGAAGCCGGCCGTGGCGATCAGCGTGCCGAAGACGATGGCGCCGAGGCTTTGGCCGAGGAACAGCGACATGGCGAAGCCGGCCATCGCGGTGCCGCGGGCTTCCGGCATAGCTTCCGTCGCGCGCGCCTGCAGCACGCCATGCAGCATGAAGAACAGCAGCCCCATCGCCATCTGCACGATGGCGACCAACCACCAGGCTGGCGCCGCTGCGATGACAATGAGGCTCGCCGCCAGCCCCGCGCCGCCCCACAGCACCAAGCCCTGTTCGCCAAGTCGCCGGACCAGATGCGGCGCGGCGCGGGTGTAGAGCAGCGAACCCAGGCCGAAGCCCGCGGCGATGATCCCTGCCTCGGCGGGTGAACGGCCAAAGCCTTCGATCAGGAAGGAGGCGATGAAGGGAAAGGCGCCGCCAAACAGCAGCGCGCCATCGGCCGCCGCGGCCAGCATCAGCCGCCGGCCCTGCGGCGTGCCGAACAGCTTCAGGAATCCGCCAAGGCCCATCGCCTGCCGCCCGCGCCCCGGCGCGCGCCAGGCCGGGCCGATCAGCACCGCGAAAAGCAGCGCGATCGCCGCCGCGAGCCCGCCCAGCACCAGGAAGCTGGCGCGCCAGCCCGCGACGTCGCCGACAATGCCGGAGATCGGGCCCGCCAGCAGCTGCGCCATCACCATGCCCGTCAGGAAACGCCCGAGCACGGCCTGGCGATGCTCATACGGCACGCTGTCGCCGATATGCGCCATCATCAGCGGGATCGCGACGGCCGCCACCAGCCCCGATAGCACGCGCACGCCAAGCAGCGCGCCGAGATCGGGCACCAGCGCCGAGCCGAGCAGCGTGCCGGCATAGAGCGCGATCGCCACCGCCGCCATGCGCAGCTTGCCGATCGCATCGCCGACCGGCCCGGCCAATTGCCCGAGCCCATAGGCCAGCGCGAAGCCGCCGATCAGCGGCGCGACGGCGGCGAGGCTCACGCCGAATTCGCGCGCGATCATCGGCAGCAGCGGATCCAGCACGCGCATGCCGCAGCCGATGCAGAAGGAGGCCAGCGCCATCAGCCAGATTGGCGGCGAGAGCCTTGGTTCAGACAACGCCAAGGCGCTCGTGCGGGCCTGTGGGCAGCACCACGCGGATGGCGTCACCCGGTGCGACATCCCCGCCCGCGATCACCACGCTCATCACGCCCGTCTTGCGGATGACGTGGCCCGCGGCATCGCGGCCGAGGCAGGCCTGCATCAGCCCATCCTGGAACGCGTCGATCTGCCAGCAAGGATTGCGCAGGCCCGTCACCTCGATGATCGCGTGATCGCCGAGATGCAGCCGCGTGCCGCGCGGCAGCGCCAGCAGGTCGATGCCGCGCGTGGTAACATTCTCGCCAAGGTCGCCGGGCTTCACCGCGAAGCCCAGGCCGGCGAGCTCCTCGAACAGCTCGGCATGGATCAGGTGGAGCTGGCGCAGATTGGGCTGCGTCGGGTCCTTCGCCACGCGGGAGCGGTGCTTCACCGTCGGCCCGCAATGCGCATCGCCTTCCACGCCGAGGCCGGGGAGGAGGTGGATGGCGGGGAGGATGGGTTTCGAGAAGCCGTGCGCGGCATGAGCGGCGACTGAGAGGACAGTGGCGGTCACGGCGCGGCCCCCCTCACCCCGACCCTCTCCCCCCGTTGGGTGGAGAGGGAGAAACCCCGCGGCGAACCTGAATGCCCTCTCCCCCCAACGGGGGGAGAGGGTTGGGTGAGGGGGGACGAGCAGGATCGCAGCACCGCCGCACTCACGCCGCGCCCACCTTCTTCCGCGCCCGCTCGCTCTCGGTCTTCAGCTGGCCGCAAGCGGCCAGGATATCGCGCCCGCGCGGCCGGCGGATCGGGCTGGAATAGCCCGCCTGCATCACGATCTCCGCGAAGCGCTTCACCTGGTCGGGCTTGCTCGTCAGATACGGGCTGCCGGGCCAGGGGTTGAAGGGAATGAGGTTCACCTTCGCCGGCAGGCCCTTCAGCAGCCGCACCAATTCGCGCGCTTCCGCCTCGCTGTCGTTCACGCCGCGCAGCATCACATATTCGAAGGTGATGCGCCGCGCATTCGAGGCGCCCGGATAGCGGCGGCAGGCGGCCATCAGCTCCTCGATCGGATACTTCCGGTTCAGCGGCACGATCTGGTCGCGCAGCTCATTCGTCACCGCATGCAGCGAGACGGCGAGGTTGACGTTCAGCTCCTCCCCGCAGCGATCCATCATCGGCACGACGCCGCTCGTGCTCAGCGTGATGCGCCGGCGCGACAGGCCGATGCCCTCGCCATCCATGATGATGCGCAGCGCCTTGGCGGTGTTCGCGTAATTGTACAGCGGCTCGCCCATGCCCATGACGACGATGTTCGACAGCAGTCGCGGCGTGCCGTCCTTCGGGCTCGGCCACTCGCCATAGGAATCACGCGCGGCCATGAACTGGCCGACGATCTCCGCCGCGCCGAGATTCCGCACCAGCTTCTGCGTGCCGGTGTGGCAGAAGGTGCAGGAGAGCGTGCAGCCCACCTGCGTCGAGATGCAGACCGCGCCGCGATCTTCCTGCCGGTCGGGGATATAGACCGTCTCCACCTGCTGCCCGTCGCGCCAGCGGAACAGCCATTTGCGGGTCGTGTCCTCGCTGGTCTGCTCGGCCGTGACCTCGGGGCGCCCGACGACGAAGCGCTCCGCGAGCTTCGCCTGCATGGGCTTCGCGATGGTCGGCATCGCGGCAAAATCGGTGACGCCCTGGTGGTAGATCCAGTGCCAGAGCTGGTTGGCACGGAACGGCTTCTCGCCGATCGCGACCATCTCGGCGGCCAGCTCCTCCCGCGAGAGCCCGACCAGGTCGCGCCGCCCGTCGGGCAGGGTCGCGGCGGGGGGCGCAAACAGCGCGGCCTTGGCCAGGATGCGCTCGCGCTCCTGCGCCGAAAGGTCCGCCTCGCTGGCGGGCGCTGCTTCGCTCACCGGGTGGCGCCCCGCGGCGGTGCCGGTGTCGGCGCCGCGGCCGGGCATTCGCGGGAGATCGCGTCATAGGCCGCGGCGAAGCCGGCCAGCGGGAAGGTGTCGGTCACCGCGGCGCGGCCGGGCGGGCCGGGGCTGCGCACCACAGCCTCACGCCCATTGCGGAAGCCCGCGATCAGCTGCGCGCCGGATTGGAAGAAGGCGCTGGACTGCACCACGGCGTAGGAACGGAACTCCTGCGTGCCGATGGTCAGCACCGCCTCTGCCTGGCGGGGATAGGGGTAGCCGACCGAAACCGCGACCTGATCGCGCCCGGTCGGGCGATGGGTGACGGTCAGCGTGACGGTCGCGCGGTTCTGCGGCCCGCCTTCGCTGCGCACCGCGCGGGTGAAGGCGTAGCAGACCTTCTGGCCCTGCTCGAGCGTGTGGGCGGCGATCCAGCTGCGGAACTCGCCGATGCGCGTCGGCTGCTGGCGCTGGGCTGGGTCCTGGGCCGGGGCCGGCGCTTGGGCTTGCGGACGGGCCTGTTGGGCCGCCGCGGGCAGGGCGGCGGCGGCCAGAAGGGCCGGCAGCAGGGCGGCAAGAAAGGCAGGGCGGGGCATCCAGGCTAGATACGGCGCCCCCCCCGGGGGGACAACCGCCCGCCTTCCGCCCCAGGCGCCATCCGCCTATGCAGCCAGGGCTGATCCAGCCCCCGGACCGCCGGTGGGCCGCGGATATCCGAATCGGGGGCGCATGACAGACCAGACCGACCGGCAGCTCGCCGCGCAGTATGAGGCCTACCCCTACCCCGCCCGCGACCCGCGGGAGGAAGCACGGCGGCTGATCATCGGCAGCCCCTCGCACCTGGCGGAGGTGGACCACTGGATCTTCGGCGCGCGCCGCCCGGCCTCCCGCCCGATCAACGCGCTGATGGCCGGCGGCGGATCGGGCGACGGGACGATCATGCTGGCCCAGCAGATGGCCTGGGCAGGGCGCCCGGGCCGCGTCACCTGGCTCGACCGCTCGGCCCATGCGCGGAAGGTGGCGATGGCGCGGGCGGCCGCGCGGGGGCTCGACAACATCGCCTTCGAGGAAGGCTCGATCCTGGAGCTCCCGCGATCGGGCCTCGGGCCCTTCGACTATGTGGATTGCTGCGGCGTGCTGCACCACCTGCCGGACCCGGCCGCGGGGCTGGCCGCGCTGGTCTCCGTGCTCGCGCCCGGCGGCGGGATCGGGCTGATGGTCTATGCGCCGCATGGGCGGACGGGCGTCTACATGCTGCAGGACGCGCTGCGCTTGCTGGCCCCGCCGGGCGAGGACCCGCCCGCCCGGGTGGAGGTGGCGAAACGGCTGTGGAAGCAGGTGCCGGAGACCGCCTGGCTGAAGCGCAACAGCTGGATCGACGACCACGTGAAGGGCGGCGATGCGGGGCTCTATGACCTGCTGCTGAACCCGCGCGACGTCGCCTTCACCGTGCCGCAGCTGGACGCGCTGGTGCGGGGCGCGGGCCTGCGCATTGCGACGTTGGTGGAGCCGCTGCGCTACGACCCGGACACCTGGCTAGCCGATCCGCGGCTGCGTGCCCGCACCGCGAGCCTCGACCCCATCGCGCGTGCCGCGCTGGCCGAGGCGATCTGCGGCAATATGGGCATCCACATCGCCTATTGCGTGCGCGCCGACGACCCCGTGGCGGCGCCGCCCTGGGAGGATGACGCCGCCGTGCCGACGCTGCGCGAGTTGAGCGGCCCGGCGCTGGCGAAGGGCTTGCGCGCCGATGGCGTGCTGCCGGTGACCTGGGACGGGCTGCGCGCGCTGGTGCCGCTGCCGCGGCTGGCCGGCGCGTTGCTCGCGCGGGTGGATGGGAAGCGCAGCTGGGGCGAGATCACGGCCGAGGTCATCGCCGCGGGTGCGGCGCCCGAGCAGGTCGCGCGCGACCGCGCGGCGCTGAGCCACACGATGGAGCGGCTGAATCGCATGCTGCTGGCCGCGCCGGCGGGTTAGGCTGGGCGCCCATCCTGCGGAGCCACGCCCATGAGCACCGGTCTTCTCGCCCTTCTCGACGACGTCGCGGGCCTTGCGAAGCTGGCGGCGGCTTCGGTGGACGATATCGCGGCCGGGGCCGGCAAGGCGGGTGCGAAGGCCGCGGGCGTGGTGATCGACGACGCGGCCGTGACGCCGCGCTACGTCACCGGCCTCGCGGCGGCGCGCGAGTTGCCAATCGTGCGCCGCATCGCGCTCGGATCGCTGCGCAACAAGCTGGTGATCCTGCTGCCGGCAGCGCTGCTGCTGAGCGCCTTCGCGCCCGGCCTGATCACGCCGCTGCTGGTGCTGGGCGGCGCCTTCCTCTGCTACGAGGGTGCGGAGAAAGCGTGGGAGGCGCTGATGCCCCACGCCGCACACGCAGATGAGGCGAAGGCGAGCACCGCCCCATCCGATCCGCAGGCGCTGGAGGATGCGAAGGTCGCAGGCGCGATCCGCACCGACTTCATCCTCTCGGCCGAGATCATGGCCATCGCACTCGCGACGCTGCCGCAGGCCTCGCTGGCGATGCAGGCGGTGGTGCTGGCCATCGTCGGGTTCGGCATCACCGTTGCGGTCTATGGCGCGGTGGCGCTGATCGTGAAAGCCGATGATGCGGGGCTGGCGCTGGCCAGGCGCGGGACGGGCGCGCTGGCCGCGTTTGGGCGCGGGCTGGTGCGCGGCATGCCGGTCTTCCTCGCAGCGCTCGGCGTGGTGGGCACGGCGGCGATGCTGTGGGTCGGCGGTGGGATCGTGATCCACGGGCTTGAGGAATGGGGCCTCAGCGCGATCGGCCATTTGGTGCATGGCGCGCAGCACGCGCTGGGCGAAGGCGCGATCGGCTGGCTGGCGGGGGCCGCGCTGTCGGGCGCCTTCGGGCTGGCGCTGGGCGCCGCGCTGATCCCGCTGGTCGAGCACGTCATCGCCCCGGCCGCCCGCCTTCTCAGGCGGGCGACGGGGCGATGATTGTCACACGTCGAGGTTCGCCACCTTCAGCGCGTTTTCCACGATAAAGTCGCGGCGCGGTTCCACCACGTCGCCCATCAGCGTCGAGAAGACCTGTTCGGCATCCTCGATGTCCTCCACGCGCACGCGCAGCAGCGTGCGCACTTCGGGGTCGAGGGTGGTCTTCCAGAGCTGGTCGGGATTCATCTCGCCCAGGCCCTTGAAGCGCTGGATGGTCAGGCCCTTGCGGCCCTGGCCGATGATGCGCTCCCAGGTCATCAGCGGGCCGTGCTGCGCCACCTCCGCGCCCGTCTCGAAGCCGAGCATCGCGGGGCCGGCGGCATAGTCCTGCGCGAAGACTGCGCGGCGTTCATCCAGCCAGCGCGCCTCAGCACTCTTCAGCGCGGTCATGTCCAGCACATGGCGTTCGGCGACGCTGCGCACCACGCGGCCGAGGGAGAGCGTGGCGCCATCGGCGGTCGCCTTCCAGCCGCGCTCATTCGCCGGCGCCAGCGCATCCAGCCGCTGCTGCAGGAGTGCGGCCGCCTGCGGCGCGCGATCGGCATCGAGCGTGAGCGCGCCTGCGACAGCCGCCTGTTCGATGATCTCGGCCGGCACCTGGGAGGCCAGACGGCGGATGCGCGATTGCACCTGGCGCAGCGTCTCGACATGCTCGCGCAGCTCATCGCCGCGCAGTTCCCGCCCATCGGTGAAGCGCAGCCTTGCGCCGGCCAGCGCCTTCTCGAGGAGAAAATCTTCCAGCGCGCGATCGTCCTTCAGGTAGCGTTCCTCCTGCCCGCGCTTGGCGCGGTAGAGCGGCGGCTGCGCGATGTAGAGATGCCCGCGCGCGATCAGCTCATGCATCTGGCGGAAGAAGAAAGTCAGCAGCAGCGTGCGGATATGGCTGCCGTCCACATCCGCGTCCGTCATGATGACGATGCGGTGGTAGCGCAGCTTGCCCGCATCGAACCCGCCCTTCTCGGACGGTCCCGGCCCGATGCCGGTGCCGAGCGCGGTGATCAGCGTGCCGACTTCCGCGCTGGACAGCATCTTGTCCATCCGCGCGCGTTCGACATTGAGGATCTTGCCCTTCAGCGGCAGGATCGCCTGGAAGCGCCGGTCGCGGCCCTGCTTGGCGGATCCGCCCGCGCTGTCACCCTCGACGATGAAGATCTCGGACTTCGCGGGGTCCTTCTCCTGGCAATCCGCCAGCTTGCCGGGCAGCGTCGAGATATCGAGCGCGTTCTTCCGCCCGACCTTCTCGCGCGCGAGCTGCGCCGCCTTTCGTGCGGCGGCTGCCAGCACGACCTGCTCCAGGACCTGCTTCGCTTCCTTCGGATGCGTCTCGAACCAATGGGACAGCGCGTCGGCGACCGCCACCTGCACCACCGGCTGCACCTCGGACGAGACCAGCTTGTCCTTGGTCTGCGAGCTGAACTTCGGATCCGGCACCTTCACGGACAGCACGGCGGTCAGGCCCTCGCGCATATCCTCGCCCGAAAGCTCGACCTTCTCTTTCTTCGCCAGATCCTCGGCATACTTCATCACCACGCGCGTCAGCGCCTGGCGAAAGCCCGCCTGGTGCGTGCCGCCATCGCGCTGGGGGATGTTGTTGGTGAAGCACAGCGCCACTTCATGCGGGCTGTCGTTCCACCACATCGCGAGTTCCACGCGGATGCCGACATCCGTGTCCTTGCTGATCAGCGAGATCGGCGGCTTGAAAATCGGCTGCTTCGCGCGGTCGAGCCATTCGACGAAGGCGACAAGCCCGCCCTTGAAGCAGAATTCCACGTCCTTCGCCGGCACATGCCGGTCGTCCTTCAGCGTGATCGCCAGCCCGCTATTGAGGAAGGCGAGTTCGCGCAGGCGGCGTTCCAGCACGGCGAAGTCGTATTCGGTCTTGGTGAAGGTGCCGCTCGATGGCTTGAACGTCACTTCCGTGCCGTTCGGATGGTCCGACGGGCCGACGATCTTCAGCGGCTGCACCGTGTCGCCATGTTCGAAGCGGATGAAATGCTCGCGCCCATCGCGCCAGATGCGGACTTCCATCCACTCCGACAGCGCGTTGACCACCGCCGCGCCCACGCCATGCAGGCCGCCCGAGACCTTGTAGGAATTCTGGTTGAACTTGCCGCCGGCATGCAGGCGCGTCAGCACCACTTCGGCGGCGGAGACGCCTTCCTCCGGGTGGATGTCCACCGGGATGCCGCGCCCGTCATCAGTGACGGTGACGCTGCCATCGCCGTTCAGCACCACAGCGCAGCTGGTAGCGAAGCCGGCCTGCGCCTCGTCCACCGCATTGTCGATGATCTCGAAGGCCATGTGGTGCAGGCCCGAGCCGTCATCGGTGTCGCCGATATACATGCCCGGCCGCTTGCGCACGGCTTCGAGCCCGCGCAGCACGGTGATGGAGCCACTGTCGTATGCCTCCGGCGTATCGTTGCCGGGGGTAGGCTGGTTGGCGCGCGCGGCGGCGTCGGACATGCCGGCGGTGGCTCCTGCAGGTTTCGGCTGAACCCTTCGAATATAGGGATTCAGGCGGGATTCGGCACGGGGAAATCGGGATGCGGAACGAGCCCGGCGGGGGTCGCCCGGAACGCCTCCGCCGTGCCGCGGAGGGGGGAGAAGATATCCCCTTCCGTGCCGGTCAGGAACACCTGGGCCGGCAGGGCCGCGAGGGCGTCGTAAAGCGCTTCCCGCCGGCGCTGATCCAGATGGGCGGCGACCTCGTCCAGCAGCAGAAGGGGGGCGAATCCGCGCGCGGCGCCGATCAGCGCGGCATGGGCCAGCACGACCGAGACCAGCAGCGCCTTCTGCTCCCCGGTCGAGCACAATTCGGCCGGCAGATCCTTGGGCAGGTGGGTCATGCCGAGATCGGCCTTGTGCGCGCCAACCGCCGCCCCGCCGGCCGCGGCATCCCGCGCACGATTGGCGGCCAGCGCCTCCCGCACCTGGTCCTCCACCGTGACGGCGGGCGCCTCATCCAGCCAGGCGGCGACGGGGTCGAGCAGCGTCAGGCGCGCGGCGGGGAAGGCGCCGGTCGCGGTGCCGGCCTCCAGCAGCGCGTTCAGGCGGACAAGCAGGGCGCGGCGGGCGGCGGCGGCCGCGGTGGCGTGGCGGGCCATCGCGTCCTCGAGTGCAGCGAGCCAGCGCGCATCGCGCCGGCCTTCGGCCAGCAGCCGGTTGCGGCCGGACATCGCGGTCTCGTGCGCGGCCACTTCGCGGGCATGGCCGGGCTCCAGCGCCCAGACCAGGCGATCCAGGAAGCGGCGGCGGCCGCTCGCGCCTTCCTGGAACAGGCGGTCCATCTGGGGGGTGAGCCAGACGGCGGCGGCGCGGTCGGCCAGCTCTGCGCCGGATTTCAGTGGCTCGTCGTCCAACCGCCATTTGCGCCGCGCATCGGGGCCGTCCTCGCCCACTGTGCCGGTGGCGATCGCGGCGGCGCCATGCGGCCCCTCGAACAGGCCCCAGGCGGCCCAGGGGCGGGCTTCGGCGCCTGTGCGCCGCCCCATCTCGCCCGCACGCGCCCCGCGCAGGCCGCGGCCGGGGCCGAGCAGGCTGATCGCCTCCAACAGGTTGGTCTTGCCCACGCCGTTCTCGCCGGCGATCGCGACGATGCGGCCGCCAAATCGCGCCTCGAAGCTGGCGTAGGAGCGGAAATCGGTGAGCCGGAGCCGCGCGAGGCGGAGCGGCGGAAGAACGGGCTGGGTCAGGGAAGGTCGTCCAGGGGCACGATCCTGACATCGCGCCATCGGAGGCGGGCCAGGCGCCGGTCGGCGGTGATGAGCGGCAGACCGCTCAGTTCGGCTGCGGCGACGTAAAGGCAGTCATAGACCGAGTGCTGCGCCTCTGTCGCCACCAGCATGGCCAAGGGAAGCAAGGCGGCATTCGGCAGCCGTTCAACCGGCGCGTCCCGCAGTTCCGCCTGCAACTCCAAGGCTTCCTCGGCTGTGATCTCGTCGCGCCGCATGGTCTTCCAGAGGATGCTGGCGCACTCGATGTCGAGGAACTCCGGCGCAACCAGCCGGTGGCCACGCAGCTTCAGCGCAACATCACTGGCCGGCTCAGGCAGCACCCACTTCGCGACGACACTGGCATCAACGACCCAGGCATCGCTCATCGCTCATCGCGCACTTCGCGCAGCAAGACCTCGGACGGGGTGATGTTGCGGCCGGCCAGTCGCCGACGGAGCTCCGCCGCGCGCTCCCAGAATGTCTCAGGCGCCCCAGCCGTGCGGGCCTGCCGCAGGATGTCCCGATGTTCCGCCTCGACAGAGCGGCCATGCGCGGCGGCGCGGGCCTTCAGCCAGGCCACCGTCTCCTCATCCACATTGCGCACCAGGAGCTGGGCCATGGCCCTTCCGCCTCCGTTGCTATCAGTGATAGCAAAGTGGGCGAACGAAGGCGGAACGTCAAGGCGCCGGCGCGGCGCGCAGCCACGAAAAAGGGGGCGCGCCGCCGGGCGGCCGCCCCCTGTCGCATCGGCAGATCGCGCGCCGGATCAGACGCGCATCGGCATCAGCACATACAGCGCCTCGGGCTTCGCGCTGTCGGTGACGATGGTCGGCGCCGATCCATCGGCGAAGCGGAACTCCACCTGCTCGACGATCTGGTCGGTGATGTCGTTCAGGTAGCGCGCCTGGAAGCCGATCTCGATCGGGCTCGAATCATAGCTGACCTGATCGCCTTCCAGCGCTTCCTGCGCCTGGCCGAGCTCCGCGCTCGCGGCACTCAGCAGAAGGTGGTTGCGGTCCACGCTGAGCTTCACCGGCCGCGAGCGTTCGCTGCTGATGCCCGCGACGCGCGCAACGGCTTCGGCGAAATCCTTCTTCGCCACGCGCAGCACCTTGTCGTTGCCGCGCGGGATCACGCGCTCATACTCCGGGAAGGTGCCGTCGATCAGCTTCGACGTTAGCTGCACCGGCCCGAGCGTGAAGCGGATCTTGGTGTCGGACAGCGCGACCTGGATCTCGTCCTGCACTTCCTCCGCCAGCTTGCGCAGCTCATTCACCGTCTTGCGGGGAATGATCACGCCCGGCATGCCGGAGGCGCCATCGGGCAGCGGTTCTTCCACGCGCGCCAGGCGATGGCCGTCGGTCGCGACCGCGCGCAGCACCTTCGCCCCACCCGCTTCCGTCGCGTGCAGGTAGATGCCGTTCAGGTAGTAGCGCGTCTCCTCCGTGCTGATGGCGAAGCGCGTGCGGTCGATCAGCTCCCGCAACTGCCCGGCGGGGAGTGCGAATTTGTGCGGCAGCTTGCCCTCCGTCATGGAGGGGAAGTCGTCCTTCGGCAGCACGGCGAGCTTCGCGTCGAAGCGCCCCGCGCGCAGCGTCAGCTGCGCATCGCCGCCGGGATGGTCGAGCTCGACCTTCGCCGTCTCGGGCAGCTTGCGGACAATCTCGTACAGCGTCGCCGCCGGCGCGGTGGTGGTGCCCTGGCGCGTCACGGTGACGCCGGGCACTTCCTCGACCACCGCGATCTCCATATCGGTCGCGGTCAGCTTCAGCCCGCTTTCGCGCGCTTCCAGCATGACATTGGCCAGGATCGGGATGGTGTTGCGGCGTTCCACCACGCTCTGCACATGCGCGAGCGCCTTGAGCAGAACCGCCCTGTCCACGGAGAACTTCATGGCACCCGATGTCCCGACGTCGGGCGGCGCCGGGGCCGCGGGGCGCATCGCCCTGCCGCCTGCCGGGGCGCCGCCGGTTGGCTCCCACGCCCGCTTGCCGGCGGGCGCGGCACCTTACCAGCGCGGGGGACCGAGTTGAAGGCTGACCGTGACCGGTTTCCGCCGCCCGCTGCGCCCGAGCCGCCCGGGGACACCGCATCGGCCCCGAGCGAGAGGGTGGGCGGCCCCTTACAGCTTCGGCTGGGGCTCCCCAGTCGCGAAGCGCATTCCAAACTTGCCGATCCCATTCCATCCCCGGTCATATTGTGGCGGGGCCTTCACCGCATCCGGCCGGCCAAGCGCCACCGCCGCCCGGATCGGCCAATAGGGGTCGCGCAGCACGGCGCGCGCCAGCAGCACCAGATCCGCCTGGCCCTCGGCCACCACCGCCTGGGCCTGTTCGGGCTCGGTGATCAGGCCGACGGCCGCCACCGCCACGCCGGCGCCCTGTCGCACCGCCACCGCACCAGGGACCTGGTAGCCCGGCCCGATGGGGATGCGCTGGCGCGTCGGGTCCATCCCACCCGAGGACACATCCACAAGGTCCACCCCCGCGGCCTTGGCGCGGCGAGCGAGCTCCACCGTCTCCTCCGTCGTCCAGCCGCCCTCGATCCAATCGGTGTGGGAGACGCGGAGCGCCAGCGGCAGCGTGTCCGGGATCGCGGCGCGGACCGCCTGCACCACCTCGAGCACGAGACGGGTGCGGCCCTCGAAATCGCCGCCCCAGCGGTCGTTGCGGCGGTTGCTGAGCGGGGAGAGGAACTGGTGCAGCAGGTAGCCATGCGCGCCATGCAGCTCGATCAGCTTGTAGCCGGCCGCGACCGCGCGGCGGGCGCAGGCGGCAAAGAGGCCGGGCAGCGCCGCCACCTCCTCTCCGGTCATCGCGCGCGGCGCGGCGAAATTGCCGGCGGGGGAGGGCATCGCCAGGTCGGAAGCGGAGAGGATCTCCCACCCCGGCGTCGCCGGCGCATCGGCCCAGGCCGGCGCCCGGCTGCCCTTGCGGCCGGCATGGGCGATCTGGATGGCCGGCACGGCGCCGGCATGGGCGATCGCTGCGGCCAGCCTTGCATGGCCGGCCAGCTGCCCGTCCTCCCACAGGCCGAGATCGCCCGGGGTGATGCGGCCATCCGGCGAGACGGCGGTCGCCTCCACCATCACCATCCCGGGCCCGCCGATGGCGCGCTGCAGCAGATGCGCCAGGTGCCAGTCGGTCGGCTTTCCATCATCGTCGGCGCAATACATGCACATGGGCGACACGCCGATGCGGTTGGCCAAGGTCACGCCGCGCAGCGCCAGCGGGTCGAACAGGTCGGGCATCGGGAACTCCGGACGGGGGTCGGGCGGCGAGGGCCGCTTCAGCAGCAGCCGACCGCGGGCGGGCGGGCGCGCCTGGCACGCTCGCAATCCTGCGGCAGGTTTCGCATGGCTGGGCCACCTTAGATTTCCCGACCCGCCGCGGGAAGGCGCCGAAAGGGCGATGGGCGGCCGGCCCGGACCGGTCCATGATCGGCGCATGGACGGCAACCAGGACAGCAACCAGGGCGGCAGCACCGAGGGCGGGCGGCTGTTCTTCCGCTCCGAGGTCTTCGCCCCCCGCAACCCCGCGCGCCGCCGGGCGCCGACGGGCCGCACCGTGACGGAGGCCGCGCGCCAGATCCCGGTGCATGCCGAATGCGACGTGCTGGTGGTGGGCGGCGGGCCCGCCGGCTGGGCCGCCGCCGTCGCGGCCGCACGGCAAGGCGCGCGGGTGATCCTGCTGGAGCGGCACAATCACCTGGGCGGCCTGTCCACCGGCGGCCTCGTCGTCTGGATCGACCGCATGACGGGCTGGGACGGCGCGCTGCTGATCCGGGGCCTCGCGGAGGAACTTCTGGACCGCCTGCCGCGCGATGTCGTCGCTGGCCCGCCCCGCGAAGCCTGGGGCACCCGCGATGCCGCCACCGCCGCCTGGTGGGCGCTGCGCACCGCGGCCTTCCACGGCATCGTCACCCATTCGCCGACCGTCTGCCCCGAACATCTGAAGGCCGCGAGCCTCGAGATGGCGATCGAGGCCGGGGTGGAGCTGATCTTCCACGCCTGGGGCGCGGAGCCGGTGACGGACGGCAGCACGGTTCGCGGCGCGATCTTCGAAAGCAAGCAGGGCCGCCGCGCGGTGCTGGCGAAGGTCACGGTGGACGCGACGGGCGATGGCGACCTCTATGCCCGCGCGGGTGCTGCCTTCGCCGAGGATGTGGATGAGCGCGACATCCATCACTGCATGAACACCTCCTGGACCTTCGGCGGCGTGGACATGCCGCGCTACCTCGCCTGGCGCGCTGAGAAGCCGGAGGAATTTTCGGACTTCATGGCGCGCGGGAAGGAGGCCGTCGGCTTCTTCGACAAGGCCTTCGCCAGCTGGCGCGACGATGTGGCGCTGTTCATGGGCCCGCGGCTGGCGGGCTATTCCGCGGTGATGGTGGATGATCTGACGGAGGTGGAGGTCACCAGCCATCGGCTGATGTTCCGCCACCTCGATCGCTACCGCGCGGAATGCCCCGGCTTCGAACGGGCCTTCCCGATGCTGTCGGCGCCGCAGCTCGGCGTGCGGCATGCGCGGCGATTGGGCGGCGTCACACCGGTGACGCGCGATTGGTGGGATGGGCGGATCGCGCCCGACGAGATCGGCGTCTCGCCGAGCCTCTCGCCGAAATTCGCGCCGGTCAGCGTGCCCTATGGCGCGATCGTGCCGGCGGTGCTGGAAGGGCTGCTGGCGCCGGGGCGGCATCTCGCCTGCGATGCGACGAGCCACTCCTTCCTGCGCGAGATTCCCCAGTGCTGGCTGACCGGCCAGGCGGCCGGCGTCGCGGCGGCAATCGCCGCCGATCGCGGCGTCACGCTGCGGGATGTCGATGTGGCCGAATTGCAGGCCGGGCTGCGCCGGCAGGGCGCGCTGCTGCGGGAGAGCGCCGCCGCACCAGCGTAAGGCGGATCGAGCCTGGGCCCGACCGAAGCCTGGGGGCAATGGCTCTCCCAGGCTTCACCTTCGGGTCACGGCGCGGTGAGCCGTGATGGGCCAGGGTGTCTTCCGTCCAGGCGATGCCTCGACGTTTTCTCCCGGCGGTTTCGCACATGGTGTGCGGACCATACTTGCCCCGGCGCCTCGCGGCGCCGGGGTTTTTTTATTCCCCACGAAGCCGCTGCGCGTCTTCGCGGGGGCCCCGGGAGGGTGCCAATCCTGCGCGGACAGCGCCGCCTTCCGCGGCAAAGCCGCGGAAGGGCACCAGGGGGCCGATGCCCAGGGAAAGCTGCGTGGCTGCAGGCGGTGTCGCCGCGGCCAGGCCGCGATCAGATCCGCCCGGCGGCCTTGTCGGCCTCGTAGCGGGCCTTGGTTTCGGCATTCGCGGGATAGAGGCCGGGCAAAGCGAGGCCCTTGCCGACTTCCTGCATGATCCAGCCTTCCAGGCGCTCCTGCTCCACCGCGGCTTCGGTCACCGCGTCCAGCATGGCGGCGGGGATCACCACCGCGCCGTCGCCATCGGCGACCACGATGTCGCCCGGCACCACCGTCACGCCGCCGCAACCGATCGTCTCCTGCCAGCCGACGAAGTTCAGCGCGGCGACCGAGGCCGGGGCGACATAGCCCTGGCAGAACACCGGCAGGCCGGTGCCGATCACGCCCTGGCCGTCACGCACCATGCCGTCGGTGACGAGGCCGGCGACGCCCTTCACCGCCATGCGCGCGCAGAGGATGTCGCCAAAGATGCCGGCGGTGGTGAGCCCCATCGCATCGGCGATGGCGACACAGCCTTCCGGCATGTCCTCGATCGCCGCGCGGGTGGAGCGGGGGGAGGCCCAGCTGTCGACCGTCGCGAGGTCCTCGCGCGTCGGGGTGAAGCGCAGCGTGAAGGCCGGCCCGACGATGCGGGTGAAGTTGCCCGGAACGATGGGGCGCGCGCCGTTGACGTAGGCGAAGCGCACGCCCTTCTTCAGCAGCACGGTGGTCAGGGTCGCGGTGGTCACGCCCATCAGGGCGGCCTTGGTGGCGGGGTTCATGCGTCTCGCTCCGGGCGGGGGGAAATGGCCGGCGCTTGAAACGCCGAGCGGCGCACGGCGTCAACCCAGGGTCCCGATTCCCACGCCCCAGGGCGCCAGTACCTCCGGTACGCCCGGCACGGGCGCCTGCGGAAGGGCGCGCGTGCCTTTCGCCAGCGCCAGCGGCACCGCTGCCGCTGCGGCCGAGAGGTTGAACACGCAGCGCAGCCGCGCAGCCCCGCGCACGCGGTCGAAGCCCAGCAACGGCGCCGGCAGGTCGAGCGGCACCAGTTCGCCATCGCGCAGCGCCGGGGTCGCGCGGCGGGCGCGCAGCATCGCGCGGGCGAAGTGCAGGACGCTGCCGGGGTCGGCCGCCTGCACATCCACGGCCAGCGCGCGATGCGCATCGGGCACCGGCAGCCAGGGCGCGCCCGTGGTGAAGCCGGCATGGGGCGCGCCCTGGGTCCAGGGCATCGGCGTGCGCGCGCCGTCGCGGCCCGCGATATCCGGCCAGAAGGCGCGGCCGACGGGATCGCGCAGCGCCGCGAAGGGCAGGTCGGCCTCGGGCAGGCCAAGCTCCTCGCCCTGATACAGACAGGCGCTGCCGCGCAGCGTCAGCAGCAGCGCGAGCAGAAGCTTCGTCGCACGCAGATCCGGCACGCCGCCGGGCGCCCAGCGGGTCGCGACGCGCACCACGTCGTGGTTGGAGAAGGACCAGCAGAGCCAGCCTTCCGGAAGCGCCGCCGCCTCCACCAGGGCGCGCGCCTCAGCGTAGCCGAAGGCACCGCGAAGCGGGGCCAGCGTATATCCCATATGCAGCCGCCCCGGCCCTGTGGCGCGCGCAACCCGGGAAAAAGCGCCGGGCTGGGAGGAGAATTCGCCGAGCAGGGCGCGATCCCCATAGGCCTCCGTCTCGGCGCGCAGCCGGGCGAGGATCGCATCCGTGCCCTCGCCCATCATGTCGTGCCGATGCAGCTGCATGCCGAACGGCTTCGCCGGAACATCGGCCAACATCGCAGCCGGGTTGGAGCGCAGCAGCGGGTCATGCGCGACGAAGTCGAGCGCATCCACGCGAAACCCGTCCACGCCGCGATCGAGCCAGACGCGCATCACGCCGGCCATGGCGTCCATCGTCGCGGGGTCCGCCAGGTTCAGCGCCGGCTGCGCAGGCAGGAAATGGTGCAGCGCGTATTGCCGCCGCCGCGCTTCCCAGCGCCAAGCCGGGCCGCCGAAGACCGACAGCCAATTATTCGGCGGCGTCCCATCCGCGCGCGGATCGGCGAAGACATAGCGATCCGCGAGCGGCCCTTGGCGCGACGCGCGCGCGGCCTGAAACCAGGGATGCGCCTCGCTCGTATGCGCCAGCACTAGGTCGAGCAGCACGCGCAGCCCCCGCGCATGGCACGCCGCGATCAGCGCATCGAGGTCGTCGAGCGTGCCATACTCCGGCGCGACGGCGGTGTGATCGGCGACGTCATAGCCGCCATCGGCGCCGGGCGAGGCATAGATCGGGCAGAGCCAGACCGCATCCACGCCGAGGCTGGCAATGTAATCCAGCTTCGACGCGATGCCGCGCAGGTCGCCGATGCCATCGCCATTCGAATCCGCGAAGGAGCGCGGATAGAGCTGGTAGATCACCGCGCCGCGCCACCAGTGATCCATCCGCCGCCCGCCTTGCCTGACCGCGCCGCACCCCTGCCACGCCGCGGCGCGGCGCATGCATCACGAAGGGGCGCGCGGCCGCGTCAGGCGGCGACCTGATAGCCTTCTTCGGCGATCGCGGCGGCGACCTCCGCGCGGGGCAGGCGCGTCTCGGCGCGCACCAGCCCTTCGGCCAGCATCACCTCGACCTTCGCGGCCGGGTCCTTCGCCTGGATCGCGGCGGTGACCGCCTTCGCGCAATGTCCGCAGGTCATGCCCGCGACCTTGAGTTCCACCGTCACGCCGTCGTTCCTTCCAGTTCCGCCAGGATCGGGCAATCCGGCCGTGCGTCGCCCGCACAATGGCTCGCCAAATGCCGCAGGCTGCCGGCCACCGCGCTCATCGCGGCCGCCTTCGCTTCCAGCGCCTCCACATGCGCCAGCGCCAGGCGCTTAACCTCGGCCGAGGCGCGGGAGCGGTCGCGCCACAGCGCCAGCAGCTTGCGGATATCCTCGAGCGGGAAGGCCAGGTCGCGCGCATGGCGGATGAAGCGCAGCACCGCGACATCCTGCGGGCGGTAGCTGCGATAGCCATTGGCGCGGCGCTCTGCCTCGATCAGACCGATCGCCTCATAATGGCGGATCATCTTCGCCGAGACGCCAGAGCGCGCGGCAGCCTCGCCAATCGTCATGCCGCGGGATTTGCGCGCGGCGGAGAAGGGCGCCACCGCGCCAGCAGCAGCGCATTCGCCACCACCGAGACGGAGGACATCGCCATCGCCGCGCCCGCCAGCATCGGCGAGAGAACGCCGAGCGCCGCCAGGGGCAGGCCCAGCAGGTTGTAGGCGAACGCCCATGCCAGATTCTCCTTCACCTTCGCATAGGTCCTGCGCGTGACATCGAGCGCGGCGGGGACCAGGCCCGGATCGCCGCGCATCAGCGTGATACCCGCCGCCGCGATCGCCACATCCGTGCCCGTGCCCATCGCGATGCCGAGATCGGCCGCGGCGAGCGCGGGCGCGTCGTTGACGCCATCGCCCACCATGGCGACGCGCGCGCCGCCTTGCTTCCAGGCCGCGACCTGCGCGGCCTTGTCGGCGGGCAGCACTTCCGCCGCGACACGCGCAATGCCGAGCCGCGCGGCGGCGGCTTTGGCGGCCGGCGCAACATCGCCCGAGAGCATCGCGACCTCGACGCCCATGGCGCGGAGTGCGGCCACCGCGTCCGCCGCGCGCGGCTTTTCCGCGTCCTCGAAAGCGAGCAGCGCCAGCGGCGCATGCGCGACGGGATCGATCAGCCAGGCCAGCGTGCGGCCCTGCGCCGCTTCCGCCGCCGCTTGTGCGCTGAGCGGGCCAGGATCGGTGCAGGATTCGGCCAGCATGCGCGGGCTGCCGAGCGCAAGGTTGCGGCCCGCCACCCGGCCCTCCACGCCGCGGCCGGGCAATGCGCGAAAACCCTCCACCGCTGCGGTCGCGCCGCCCTGCGCGGCGAGCACCGCCTGCGCCAGCGGATGCTCGCTGCCCGCCTGCAACGCGGCGGCCAGGGCCAAGGCCTGTGCGGCATCCATCCCGGGTGCGGGATGCAGTGCGGCGAGGCGCGGCTTGCCTTCGGTCAGCGTGCCGGTCTTGTCGAAGGCGACCAGCGTGATGGATTTCGCGCGCTCGATCGCCTCCGCGTCGCGCAGCAGGATTCCCGCCCGCGCCGCGGCGCCAGTGCCGGCCATGATCGCGGCCGGCGTCGCCAGCCCCAGCGCGCAGGGGCAGGCGATGACCAGCACCGCGACCGCATGCAGGATCGCCGCCTCCGCCCCCGCGCCGGCCAGCAGCCAGCCCAGCAGCGTCAGCGCCGCCAGCACGATGACGACGGGCACGAAGACCGCGCTGACGCGATCCACCAGCTTCTGCACCGGCGCGCGGGAGGCCTGCGCGGCGGCGACCAGCGCGGCGACGCGCGCGAGCGTCGTGTCGCCGCCGACCGCGGTCGCGCGGATCACCAGCCTTCCGTCCAGCACCACCGTGCCAGTCGCAACCTTCGCACCCGGCGCCTTTTCGGCCGCGCGGGATTCGCCGGTCAGCGCGCTTTCATCGACGCCGGCCTCGCCGGTCTCGATGACGCCATCCACCGGGATGCGCCCGCCCGGCCGCACCGCAATGCGATCACCCACGATGAGCGCCGCCGCCGGCACCTCGCGCTCCGTCCCGTCGGGCTCGAGCCGCTGCGCGCTGCGCGGGCGGAGCGCGAGCAGCGCGCGGATCGCGGCGCCGGTGCCGCGCTTCGCACGCGCTTCCAGCCATTTGCCGAGCAGCACGAAGACCAGCACGACCACGGCAGCTTCGAAGTAGAGGCCATGGGCGTGCTCTACGCCGTGCCGCCACATAACCCAGAGCGACAGGAGAAAGGCCGCGCCCGTGCCGAGCGACACCAGCAGGTCCATATTGCCCGTCCCATCCCGCACCGCGCCCCAGGCAGCGCGCAGGAAGCGCGGGTAGAACCAGGCGAAGACCGCAGAGGCCAGCGCCAGCTGCACCCAGGCGCCCGGCATCCAATCCGCGCCGAAGGCAAGCCCGGCCATGCCAACCAGGAAGGGCGCGGCGAGCAGCGCGGCGCCCGCCAGCTCCCACCCCTGCCGCGCGAGGCGGCGATGGGCTGCCGCCTCCTCGGCCTCGGCATCGTCCGGGATGGCGGCCAGGCGATAGCCGGCCTTGGCGAGCGCGGCCGCCAACGCGGCGTCCTCGACGCCGGCCAGGGCGCGCAGCGTTGCGCGCTCGGTCGCCAGGTTCACACTGACTGACAGTACCCCTGGCACCTTGGCCAGCGCCCGTTCCACGCGCCCGGCGCAGCTCGCGCAGGTCATGCCCTCGATGCCAAGGCTGCGCTCGCTCTCCGGCACGGCGTAGCCGGCGGCGCGGATCGCAGCGGCGAGCGCCTCCGGCGGGGCAGTGCCGGTCACCTCGGCCCGTTCGGCGGCAAGGTTCACCGTGGCCGTCGCCACGCCGGGCACGCGCTTCAGCGCGCGTTCCACCCGCCCGGCGCAGCTCGCGCAGGTCATCCCCTCCACCGGGAGGGAGAGGCGCCCCCCGGGAAGCGGGGGCGCGGGGGTGAGCGGTGCCTCGGGCATTGCAGGCCGCGTCGTGTCCATCCGCACCAGATGGGGCCTCCCATCATGGGAGGGTCAAGGGCCAGGCTGGGCGCGTGGGGCCAGTCTGGCCGGCCAGGCCGGCCGCAGCCTTGATCCGGATCAGCTTGTCCCGGCTTTCTGGGGCGTTGACGTCGGCGTGAGGCGTCGCGACATCACAGCCCATGCGACAGGCTGTCCCTCTCCTTGCCCTTCTGCTGCTGGCCGCGCCGGCCGTGGCCCAGGCGCCAGCGCCCCAGGCCGAGCCGGTGCGCATCGCCAACCGCACGGGCGTGGAGGCGACGGCGCTGCATGCCGTGCGCAGCGGCCGCGCCGATTGGGGGGGCAATTTGCTCAACCGCGGGCCGCTCGGGCCGAACCAGGCCTTCAGCCTGCGCCCGAGCCCCGAGGCCGGCTGCCGCTTCGACATCCGCCTGGTGCTGGCCGATGGGCGAGAGGCGGTGGTCCGCGACCGCGACATCTGCACGGAGACGCGGGTGGAACTCGCCACCGCCGCCGCACCCGCACCCGCGGTCGCGCAGGCGCGGCCGAACCAGCAGGCGCAGCGCGTCTCGACCGGCACGGGCTTCGTGGTGGCGCCGGACCGGGTGCTGACCAACCAGCATGTGGTGGATGGCTGCAACCGCGTGCTGGCGCGCACCGCCGATGGCCGCTGGCTGGCCGCGACCCCGCCGGCGCAGGTGGATGCCGCGCTCGACCTCGCGGTGCTGACCGTACCGGGCAATCCGGGCCCGACCCTGCCCTTCCGCAGCGGCCCGACGGTGCGGCGGGGGGAGGATGTGATCGTCTATGGCTTCCCGCTGGCCGGGCTGCTCTCGGCCGATCCGAAGCTGACGCGGGGCGTCATCAACGCGCTGGCGGGCGTGCGGAACGACCCGAACAACTTCCAGATCAGCGCCGAGGTCCAGCCGGGCAATTCCGGCGGGCCGATGCTGGACCTGCAGGGCCATGTGGTGGGGGTGGTCGTCTCGAAGCTCGACAACCGCCGGGTCCAGAACGTGGACAATGTGAATTTCGCGGTGAAGGGCGAGGTCGCGCAGGCCTTCCTGCGCCGCTCTGGCGTGCCCTTTCGCACCGCCGAGAGCCGCGGGGCGGACCGCAGCGCGGCCGATGTGGGCGAGATCGCGCACCGGGCGACGGTGCAGCTGCGCTGCGAGCGATAGGGTTTATCCACCGCGCTGCCCTTGCGCGCGGCGCAGGGTTTCGCCATCCCTGGGCCGGGCTATGGGCCTGTAGCTCAATGGTTAGAGCGGGCCGCTCATAACGGCTTGGTTGGGGGTTCGAGTCCCTCCGGGCCCATCCCCAGCGTTCGCAGGGCACCGCAGGTGCCCGGCGATAGGACGCGCAGCGTCCGTGAGCGCGGGGATCCCCCGGAGGGATAAGGTTGCGCCGCGCAGCGGCGCTCCTGATGGCCTCCCGCTCGCCCCGCCAACGACCCTCTTGCCGTTTGCGCCCCCCTCCGCCCCGCGATAGAACGCCGGCCCTCTCCCCATTGCCCCCGGAAGCCGAAGCCGATGCCCGCCTGGCAGTATGTCTATGTGATGAAGGATCTCACCAAGTCCTATCCGGGCGGGCGTGAGGTCTTCAAAGGCATCACCCTCTCCTTCCTGCCCAATGTGAAGATCGGCGTGCTCGGCCCGAACGGTGCCGGCAAGTCCACGCTGATGAAGATCATGGCCGGCATCGACAAGGAATTCGGCGGCGAGGCCTGGGCAGCCGAGGGCGCGCGCGTCGGCTACCTGCCGCAGGAGCCGCACCTGAACCCCGACAAGACCGTCGGCGAGAACGTCATGGAAGCCTTCACCGAGCTGTCCGGCCAGCTCGCCCGCTTCAACGCCATCTCGGAGAAGTTCGCCGAGGAGATGTCGGAGGAGGAGATGAACACCCTCCTCGCCGAACAGGCCGAGCTGCAGGAGAAGATCGACGCGGCGGAAGGCTGGGAGCTGGAGCGGCGGATCGACATCGCGCTCGATGCGCTGCGCTGCCCGCCCTTCGACAGCAAGGTCGCCCATCTGTCGGGCGGCGAGCGCCGGCGCGTGGCGCTGTGCAAGCTGCTGCTGGAAAAGCCCGACCTGCTGCTGCTCGACGAGCCGACCAACCACCTGGATGCCGAAAGCGTCTCCTGGCTCGAGAAGACGCTGAAGGACTATCAGGGCGCGGTGCTGGTCGTGACCCATGACCGCTACTTCCTGGACAATGTCACCAACTGGATCCTGGAAGTCGATCGCGGCCGCGGCTTTCCCTATCAGGGGAACTACTCCGCCTATCTCGAGCAGAAGCGCAAGCGCCTGCAGCAGGAGGAGCGCGAGGAAAGCACGCGCCAACGGCAGCTCGCGCGCGAACAGGAATGGATGGGCCGCAGCCCGGCCGCGCGCATGGCCAAGTCCAAGGCGCGCATCGCGGCCTATGAGGAGATGCTGCAGAAATCCCAGGAAAAGGGCCCTGGCGAGGCGGAGATCGTCATCCCGCCCGCGCCGCGCCTCGGCAATCTGGTCATCCAGGCGGAAAAGCTGCGCAAGGGCTATGGCAACCGCCTGCTGATCGAGGATCTGGACTTCAAGCTGCCGCCTGGCGGCATCGTCGGCATCATCGGGCCGAATGGCGCGGGCAAGTCCACGCTGTTCAAGATGATCACCGGCGTCGAGGAGCCCGATGGCGGCAAGCTGACCATCGGTGACAGCGTGAAGCTCGGCTATGTGGACCAGTCGCGCGACAGCCTCGATGACAACAAGACCGTCTGGCAGGAAATCTCGGACGGCATGGACCAGATCACCATCGGCAAGCGGACGATCCCGAGCCGCGCCTATGTCGCCGCCTTCAACTTCAAGGGCGCGGACCAGCAGAAGCGCGTCGGCATCCTTTCGGGCGGCGAGCGCAACCGCGTGCACCTCGCGAAGATGCTGAAGCGCGAACACAACGTGCTGCTGCTCGACGAGCCGACCAACGACCTCGACGTGGATACGCTGCGCGCGCTGGAAGATGCGCTGGAAGACTTCGCGGGCTGCGCGGTGGTGATCAGCCACGACCGCTGGTTCCTCGATCGCCTCGCGACCCACATCCTGGCCTTCGAAGGCGACAGCCATGTCGAATGGTTCGAGGGCAATTTCGAAGCCTATGAGGCCGACAAGCGCCGGCGCCTGGGTGCTGCGGCAGACCAGCCGCACCGCATCAAGTACCGCCCGCTGGCGCGCTGAGCACGCACACTCCCTCCCCCGCTCTGCGGGGGAGGGCTTCAGGCTTCCCGGACCACCCAACCCACCCCATGACCGCCCCCGGCACGCATTCCCACCTCGCCTGGCTGCGTATCGGCGCCGATGAGATCGGCATCGCCTGCCGCTACAAGGCCGGCCCCGATATCCGCTCGACCGATGAAGGCGGGCATGCGGATGCGCTGCTGCCGCATGGCGTGCCGCTGGGCTACTACGCGCGCACCAAACGCGACCGGCGGCTCGCGATCATCGCGCCGGGCATGGTGCGCGACCATCGCGCGCTGCTGACGGATCGGCCGGAATACATGCTCGCGGCGGAGGCCCGCGCGCGACGCTGCCCGACCACCTTCCTCGTGGTCCCGGTCGGGCGCGAGGCGGCGCTCGGCTTCGTGCGCGTGTGGGAGGAGATTGCCGCGCGCCCGCCGCGCTTCGTCGCGATCGGCGGGAATTGCGCGCAGGTGATCGCGCGCGCGCTGGTCGCGGTGGGCGCGATGCCGCGCCGCTGGCCGGCGCCGGGCAGCCCCGATGCGCTGTTCCGCGCGCTGCATCGCGCTCGGCCGGATGCGCGCATCGCCACCGGCTTCGCCGAATTCATCCCCGACGGCGAGGGCTTCGCCATCCGGCTCGACCCCGCGTGAGCCACATCCTCTCCGCGCCGCGCACGCTGCACACCGCGCGGCTGTCGCTGCTGCCGCCGGGGCCTGAGCACCTGGACGAGCTGATTCGCCTGAAGGCCGATGAGCGCGTCTTCGGCTTCATGCTGCACGGGGTCCGCAGCCCCGAGCGCACGACGCAGGAGCTCGAGGACGACATGGAATTCTGGCTGGTGCGCGGCTACGGCACCTGGTCGGTGTTCGAACGCGCGAGCGGCGACTTCCTTGGCATTTGCGGGCTGATGGAGCGGCCGGATGGGCGGGGCGTTGCGCTCCGCTTCGCGCTATGGCCGGAGTGCCGCGGCAAGGGCTATGCCCGCGAAGCGGCTGGCGCGGCGCTTGAGGCCGGGCATCGCGCTGGCCTGCCGCGCATCATCGCGATCGCGCGGGAGACCAACGCAGCCTCCCGCGCGGTGCTGACCGATATCGGCATGCAGGAGGCCGGCGAGTTCCGCCACCAGGGCCACCGGATGCTGGTGTTCGAGAGTGTGAGATAGGCATGGTCCTGCCCCCGCGACGCGGGGGAGCGGGATCACGCCCCTTCGCGTGCCGCCAGCTGCTGGATCTGCTGGCGCATCGCGGTGAGCAGCGCGGCGACACTGCCGCCATTGCGTGTGACGACCGAGGAATACTCGCTGCGCGTGGTCAGCCGCAGGCTCGTGCCTTCGGCGATCACATCCACGACCTTGGGCTGGCCGCCCACCTCCGCCACCCGCCAGTCGAGGCCGAAGGCCGGGTTGCCCGGACGCTCGACGATGGTGCTGACCAGCGCGTCCTCCTCGGTCCGCGCCTGGGTGCGGCCGAGAGAGAAGCGCACGCCCTGGAATTCACCGAAGCGCGCCGAGAGGTTGCGGATCAGCACCTGCTCGAACAGCTGCAGGTATTCCTGCTGCTGCTCCGCCGTCGCGTTGCGCCACCAGCGGCCCAGGATGAAGCGGCCGACGCCTTCCACATCTACCGCACGACGCAGGATCTGCGCCACACGCTCTCGCCGCTGCGCAATCGGTGCGCCCGCGGCATTGATGGCCGCGACCAGCTCTTCGCCGGTGGCCTGGATGAAGCTCGTCGCACGCGCAATGTCGATCTGCTGCGCGTGGCCGCGCCGCACGACCAGCAGGCCGCCCGCGAGCGCGGCTGCGCCGAGCAGCCGGCGGCGGGTGGCCAAAGCGGGGCGGGTCATGGCGTCCTCCTCCCGGCGGTCAGCGGCGCGGGCTGTCGACGCCGGCGCCGACGCCAAAGCCGGTGCCGCGCGCCGCAGGCGAGCTGACGGCAGGGTTGCGGATCTCGGTCGCGCGCCGCTGGCGATAGGCGCTGCGCAGTGCGGCATAGGGATCAAGCGAGCCTTGGCGCAGCGCGTCCAGCGGCTCGATCAGGCCTTCGCGGGTGTCCAACACCTGCAAGCCGATGCGCGCAGCCGTCACCGTGTCCAGCCATGCGTCGCCGCTGATCCAGGTGAAGGGGTTGCTGACCGCATCCACCCCCGTGCCGATCAGGTCACGCGGGTTGGATGGGCCGAGGAAGGGCAGGAACAGATACGGCCCCTCCTCCGCGCCCCACACCGCGAGGGTCTGGCCGAAATCCTCGCCATGGCCCAGCAGGCCGTAGCCGGCCGCGACATCGAACACGCCACCCACACCGAGCGTGGTGTTGAGCAGGAAGCGGCCGAGCGTGGTGCCTGCGCGCTGCGTTTCACCCTGCAGGACGTCATTCAGCAGGATCACCGGGCTGCGCAGATTGCCCAGCATGTTGCGCACGCTGGTCCGGATCTCAGGCGGGATGAAGATGCGATAGGCCTCCGCCGCCGGGCGAATCAACAGCGTGTCCAGCCCATCATTCACGACGTACATGCCGCGGTTCAGCGGCTCGAGCGGGTCGTTGGTCTGCTCGAATTCGGCCACCGCCTCGGGGTCGGCGGGATCAGGGCGCGCGGCGCAGCCGACCAGCACCAGGCCGAGCAGGAGCGTGGCCGCCAGCCGAACGGGACCGGCGCGGCGGCGCGGCGCCGTCGCGGCGGAGCCGGTCTTCGGGATGACAGTCACACGCAATCTCCTGATCCCCCTTCGGCCCATCCTGTCCGGCAGGGCTCGTATGCCGCCGGATTCCCTTGAAGGCTTCCCGACTGACGATCGGCTCCTTATATGCGCGGCCGGCCCGGTTCGGGAACGGGTGAAGTGGCGCGCAGGGTTGCAATTGGTGCCGTACCGCACGCGCGATGGGAGATGGCTGGCATGAACCTCGCCCTGGCAGGCACGCTGCAGCGCTGGCTGACTGCCCCCCGCGTTTCGGGCCTGCCGCAGCCGACCGAGCTGCCGCCGCCCAAGCTGTCCTTCGAATTCTTCCCTCCCAAGAATGAGACGCTGGAACAGCAGCTCTGGGCCGCGATCCGCCGGCTGGAGCCGCTGGCGCCGCGCTTCGTCTCCGTCACCTATGGCGCCGGCGGCACCACGCGGACGCGCACGCATGAGACGGTCTCCCGCCTCGCGCAGGAAACCTCGCTGACGCCGGCCGCGCACCTGACCTGTGTCGGCGCAACGCGCGAGGAAGTGGACGAGGTCGCGCGCGGCTATCTTGCGGCCGGCGTTCGACACATTGTTGCTCTGCGCGGCGATCCGCCGGCAGGAGCCACCGAATACACCCCGCATCCCGGCGGCTATGCCCAGGCCGAGGATCTGGTCCGTGGGCTGCGCAAGATCGCCGATTTCGACATCAGCGTCGGCGCCTATCCGGAGATGCATCCGGCGGCGACCTCGGCCCAGGCAGACCTCGATTTCCTGAAGCGCAAGATTGATGCGGGCGCGACGCGTGCGATCACGCAATACTTCTTCGATACCGACATCTATCTGCGCTTCCTCGACCGTTGCGCCGCGGCGGGGATCACCGTGCCGATCGTGCCGGGCATCCTGCCAGTGTCCAACTTCAAGCAGGTGCAGAAGTTCAGCGCGATGTGCGGCGCCTCCGTCCCGACCTGGATGGCCCGCCTGTTCGACGGGCTGGAGGAGGATGCCGAGACGCGCCGCATGGTCGCCGCTGTGGTCGCGGCGGAACAGGTGCGGCTGCTGCAGGCGAACGGCGTGGACGAGTTCCACTTCTACACGCTGAACCGCGCCGACCTGAGCTATGCCATCGCGCATCTGCTGGGCGTGCGCCCGGCGAAGGCGGAGCAGGCGGCGGGCTGACGGTGGGGGCGGGCGGTCGCGCCCGCCCCCTCACCTCATCAAATTAAACTTGTCGATCAGGAACAGCGTCCCGAACAGCGTGCCGGCGAAGATCAGCAGGTGGTTTCGGATCGCGTCCTTCTTGAACACCATCGTCGGCGGCGGATCGGGGATGGAGGTCGCGCCCAGACCGGCGAGGCCGCGCAACTCGCCAGGCGGGACCTCGCGCGGGGGGGCGGCCGCGGCCGCTGCCTGCGCGACCCGGGCCTCGGATTCGGCCGGCGTCAGGCAGGGGCCGAGATAGCGGAAGCGCGCGGCGGCCTCGGCCGGGGCCAGCGTCGCGCCATCCCAGGTCACCCAGTTGCGCAGATGCGGGGTCCAGCTGATCGGCAGCGGATGCAGCCCGCCATCGTCGCTGCGCGCGACCCAATGCCAGGGACGGGACGGATCGGCAGGCTCACCGGGACGCTCGGCATGGGGCCAGGACATGCGTGTCGCACTCGATCGGCTGTTGCGGGCGGGAGCCTAGAGCATATTCCGGCAGGGCGTGAACGCCCGGACGCCTGAGAACCTGCCGCAGCCCTCTCGCCGGCCTTTGGGCGCTCTCGGCCGTTGACCCCCCGGCGGCGCTGGGGGAGTAGAGCAGGGGAGGAGATACACCGATGTCGGACGACCTGCGCACCCGGTTCACCGCGGCCCTGAAGGAGGCAATGCTCGCCAAGGACGCTGCCAAGACCTCCACCATCCGCATGATCACCGCCAAGCTGAAGGATGTGGACATCGCCGCCCGTCCTTCTGGCGTGGACAAGGTGCCGGACGACCAGGTGATCTCCATGCTGCGCGGCATGGTGAAGTCCCGGCGCGAGAGCGTGGAGCTCTACAAGCAGGGCGGAAGGCAGGAGCTGGCCGAGAAGGAACTGGCCGAGATCGCGGTGATCGAAGGTTTTCTTCCGTCGCAGATGGATGATGCCGCCATCGCTGCTGCCGTGGACGCAGCCATCGCCGAGGCCGGCGCGACCAGCGTGAAGGACATGGGCAAGGTCATGGCCGCGCTGAAGAAGCACGGGGCCGCGCTCGACATGAGCCGGGCGAACCCGCTGGTGAAGGCGAAGCTGGGCGGGTGATCCTGTGCTAAGGGGGTAGTGCCCATGGCCCTGCCCCCCGCCTTCCTCGACGAGCTTCGGCTCCGCACGCCGCTGCCATCGCTGATCGGCCGCAAGACGCGGCTCGCGCGCTCGGGGCGGAACTGGAAGGGGTGCTGCCCCTTCCATGGGGAAAAGACGCCCTCCTTCTACGTCTATGACGACCATTTCCATTGCTTCGGCTGCGGCGCGCATGGGGACGCCATCAGCTTCGTCATGCGCGCCGAAGGCGCGAGCTTCCCCGAAGCGGTCGAACGCCTGGCCTCCGAAGCCGGGCTCGACGTCCCGAAACCCACACCCGAAGCCGCCGCGCGGGAGAGGCGCGCGCGCGACCTGCATGGCGTGATGGACGCCGCCGCCGCCTCCTTCGAACGCAGGCTGCGGCTGCCGGAAGGGACGGATGGCCTCGCTTATCTCCGCCGCCGCGGCCTGACGGAGGAGACGATCCGCGGCTTCGGCCTCGGCTGGTCCGGCGCCGGGCGGGGGACGCTGATCGCCGACCTGAAGGCGGAGGGCATCACCCCCGAACAGCTGCTGGAAGCCGGCCTGCTGCGGGAGCGGGAGGACGGCCCCCCGACCGAGCTGTTCTTCAACCGCGTGATGTTCCCCATCCGCGACCGACGCGGGCGGATCATCAGCTTCGGTGGCCGCATCCTCGGCGACGGGGTGCCGAAATACGTCAACGGGCCGGAGACGGTGCTGTTTAAGAAGCGCCAGAGCCTCTACGCCCTCGACCTCGCGCGGGAGGGCGCCTTCCGCGGTGGCGTGGTGGTGGCGGTCGAAGGCTATATGGACGTCATCGCCCTCCACCAAGCCGGTTTCACCGGGGCGGTCGCGCCGCTCGGTACGGCGCTGACGGCGGAACAGATGGAGGAGCTCTGGCGCCTGACGCCGGAGCCGATCCTGTGTTTCGACGGCGACGCCGCCGGCGCCCGGGCCGCGGCGCGGGCCGCTGAAGCGGCGCTCCCCCTGGTCTCGGCCGAGCGCAGCCTGAAGCTCGCCACCCTGCCGGCGGGCGAAGATCCGGACACGCTGGTGGTGAAGGGCGGGCCAGCGGCCTTCCAGGCGGTGCTGGATGGCGCGCGCGGCCTGGGCGACGCGCTGTTCGGCCTGATCGCCGAAGGCCGGCCGGTGGCGACCCCCGAACAGCGCGCGGCGCTGGTCACGCGGCTGGATCAGGCGGCGGGGGCCATCACGGACCGGGCGCTGGCCGGCGAATACCGCCGCTTGCTGCGCGACCGCTTCTACCAGGCAACGCGCCCGGCGCCGCAGATGGGCGGCCGGGGCGGCCCGCCAGGCCGCAAGCCGCTGGCCCTTGCGCGGCCGCGCCCGGCCATCACGCCCGAGCGCACCCGCGCCGCCCAGGCCGCCGCTCTGCTCGCCATCGCGCTCCGCCACCCTTGGCTGCTGCCAGAGGTGGAGGAGAGCCTGGGCGGGCTGGAATTCGGCGCCGGGCCGCTCGCGCAATGCCGCGCGGCGATGCTCGCATGGCTGTCGGGGGGCCATGAACTTGACTCTGCCGCCCTCATGGACCACCTCGGCCACTTGGGTCTGGGGGAGTTTGCCGCCGCGCTGCTGCGCGACCCTTCCCTGCCCGCCGCCGCCCAGCCGGACGCCCAGCCGAAGGAGGCCCTGGACGCCTGGTGGCATTTCTTCGGTCTGCTGCGCGGCGAGGCGGAGTTGCGCGCCGACCAGGCGGCCGCCCGCCAGGCACTGGCGGAGACCAATGACGAAGCCGCCCAGCGGCGCCTGATCCGACTGGGCCAGGCGCTGGAAGCGTGGCGGCGGGGCGAGATGGAAGAGGACGGGGCCACCGAAGGCGGCCCCGGCGGATTGGGGGATGACGGCGCCGCAGGCGCCGGGCGCGCCGGCAACGGCGGCATCCCATAGGTTAGAGGATATATGTCGCGCCGCCGGCGGGTCGGCGCGGCCTTCTGCGGGAGCAGGTCACGCATGGCAACCAAGGTCGCGAACGGCACCGAGACCGTCGAGGGACGCGACGAAGCGGTGGAGGGCGTGATGCTCGACACCCAGTCGGCGGCGGTCAAGAAGCTGATCGCGCGCGGCAAGGAGCGGGGCTACGTCACCTATGACGAGCTGAACGCCGCCCTGCCGTCGGAACAAGTGTCCTCCGAGACGATCGAGGACACGATGGCCACGCTGTCCGACCTCGGCATCAACGTCGTCGAGAACGAGGAAAGCGAAGACCCCGAGGCCGCGCCGAAGCCGGTCGCCAAGGCGGAAGACGAAGAAGAGGAAGAGGAATCGGGCGGCAATGTGGACGAGGCAAGCCTCGGCCGCACCGACGACCCGGTCCGGATGTATCTGCGCGAGATGGGCAGCGTGGAGCTGCTCTCGCGCGAGGGCGAGATCGCCATCGCCAAGCGCATCGAAGCCGGGCGCGACATGATGATCGGCGGGCTCTGCGAGAGCCCGCTGACCTTCAAGGCCATCGTCGCCTGGCACGACGCCGTCAAGGAGAAGCGCATGCTCCTCCGCGACGTGATCGACCTGGAAGCGACGGCCGGCGCCAACAACCCCGATGGCCCCGCTGCCCCGCAGGAAGAAGAGATCGAGGAAGGCGAGGAAGGCGAGGGGCTCGGCCTGTCGCTCTCGGCGCTCGAGGCGAAGCTGGAACCGGAAGCTCTGGCCGCCTTCGAGGCGATCGAGGGCGCCTATTCCAAGCTGACCAAGCTCTCCTCCAAGCGGATGGACGCCTACACCTCGGGCGGGGAGACCTCGGCACGGTCCGAGAAGACCTATGAGAAGGCGCGCGCGGAGCTGGTGGCGCTGGTGCAGAAGGTGCACCTGCACAACAACCGCATCGAGGAGCTGGTGGACCAGCTCAAGGGCCTGAACCGCCGCCTGACCGGCCTTGAAGGCCAGATCCTGCGCATGGCGGAAAGCCACAAGGTCAAGCGCGACGAGTTCGTCACGCAGTGGCGCGGGCATGAGCTGGACCCGGCCTGGTTCGAAGGCCTCGCGAAGCTGAAGGGCAAGGGCTGGCAGAACTTCATCGCCAAGTCGAAGCCCGACGTCGAAGCCGTGCGCGCCGAGATCGGCCGCACCTCCGCCGAGACCGGCCTGCCGGTGGATGAGTTCAAGCGCGTCTATGCGACGGTCTCGCGCGGCGAGCGCGACATGACGCAGGCGAAGAAGGAGATGATCGAGGCGAACCTCCGCCTCGTGATCTCCATCGCCAAGAAGTACACGAACCGCGGCCTGCAATTCCTGGACCTGATCCAGGAAGGCAATATCGGCCTGATGAAGGCGGTTGATAAGTTCGAGTATCGCCGCGGCTACAAGTTCAGCACCTACGCGACGTGGTGGATCCGCCAGGCGATCACGCGCTCCATCGCCGACCAGGCGCGGACGATCCGCATCCCCGTGCATATGATCGAGACGATCAACAAGCTGGTGCGCACCAGCCGCCAGATGCTGCACGAGATCGGCCGCGAGCCGACGCCGGAGGAGCTGGCCGAGAAGCTCGGCATGCCGCTGGAAAAGGTCCGCAAGGTCCTGAAGATCGCGAAGGAGCCGATCAGCCTCGAGACGCCGATCGGCGATGAGGAAGACAGCCACCTCGGCGACTTCATCGAGGACAAGAACGCGATCATCCCGCTCGATGCCGCGATCCAGTCCAATCTGCGCGAAGCCACGACGCGCGTGCTGTCGTCCCTGACGCCGCGCGAGGAGCGCGTGCTGCGCATGCGCTTCGGCATCGGCATGAACACCGACCACACGCTGGAAGAGGTCGGGCAGCAGTTCAACGTGACGCGCGAGCGTATCCGCCAGATCGAGGCGAAGGCGCTGCGCAAGCTGAAGCACCCCTCGCGGTCGCGGAAGCTGCGGTCCTTCCTGGACAACTGACATGGCCGGGACGGCGCCGCTGCGGGAGCCTGCGACGCGCATCGCGGTGGAGGTCACCTTCCTCCGCATGGATGCGCCGCCGGCCCCGCCCGCCGCGCCGCTGCCGGCAGGTGCCGAGGTGGTGCGCCTGCCGCGCTGCTCGGTGCCGTTCTATCGCTATCTGTACGACACGGTCGGGCATGACTGGGTGTGGTGGCTGCGCCGCACCCTGCCGGATGCCGAGATCGGCGGGCTGCTGGCGCGGCCCGACATCTCGATCCATGTGCTCTACCAGGGCGGCGAGCCGGCCGGCTTCTACGAGCTGGAACGGCGCAGCGATGCGGGCACGAACCTCGCCTATTTCGGGCTGATGCCGCAGGCGATCGGGCAGGGGCTCGGCCGCGCCTTCCTGCGCCATGCGGTGGATACGGCCTGGGCCGAGGCACCGCGGGCGCTGACGGTGAACACCTGCACCGCCGATCATCCGCGCGCGCTGCCGAACTACATCGCCGCCGGTTTTCGGGTGCTGCGCACGGTGCGCGAGGTGTGGCCCGTGCCGAACCGGCTGGGGCTGCCGATCCCGGACCGGCTGCGGGTCTGAAACCCTCATACCAAGCGCACGAAGTTCCGACCTGCGGCCCGAAGGGCCGAGGCGCCGAACGGCGCCCGCCGCTTATGCGGCGAAGCCAAGGGCCGCGGATGCGGCCCGCGTCACGCCGGAGGCGTGCCTTCGGCACGACGCGTCTGAGGGGCACAAAGGTGAAACCTTTGTGCGCTTGGTATCAGACGGCGGGCGCGATGCCCGCGGCCTCCAGCACATGGTCGGCGAGCGCGAGCGAGGCCGTCAGCCCCGGGCTCTCGATGCCGAACATGTTCACGAGGCCAGGCACGCCATGCACGGCCGGGCCCTGCACCACGAAATCCTGCGCCGGCGCGCCTTGGGGCACGATCTTCGGGCGGATGCCGGAATAGCCTGGCGAGAGCGCGCCATCCGGCAGCTCCGGCCAGTAGCGGCGGATCGCGGCGTAGAAGCTCTCGCCGCGCTGCGGATCCACCGCATAATCGATGCTGTCCACCCATTCGACATCCGGCCCGAAGCGCGCCTGGCCGCCGAGGTCGATGGTCAGATGCGTGCCCAACCCGCCCGGCACCGGCACCGGATAGATCAGCCGCGCGAAGGGTGAGCGCCCGGCGAGGGTGAAGTAATTGCCCTTCGCGTAATAGGCCGTCGGCACATGCGCCTCCGGCATGCCGGCAAGGCCGCGCGCGAGCCGCGGCGCGTGCAGCCCGGCCGCGTTCACCAGAAGCCGCGCGCAGAGCGCCATCGGCTCCTCGCCGCCGACCTCGATCTCGATGCCATGCTCCGTCGCGCGACCGCGAAGGACCGGGGCGTGGAAGGCGAAGACGGCGCCGGCATTCTCGGCATCGCCCTGCAGCGCCAGCATATAGGCGTGGCTGTCCACGATGCCGGTGGTGGTGGAATGCAGCGCCGCCGTGCAGTGCAGCGCGGGCTCCATCGCGCGGGCTTCGTCGCGGCTGATCAGGTGCAACTCCGACACACCATTCGCGGCGGCGCGCTGGCGGATGCCTTCGAGCTTGCCGGCCTCTTCCTCAGTCGTCGCGACGATCAGCTTGCCGCAATTGCTGTGCGGCACGCCGCGTTCGGCGCAATAGCGATAGAGCCGGTGCTTCCCCGCGACGCAGGCGCGCGCCATCAGGCTGCCGGCGGGGTAGTAGATGCCGGCGTGGATCACCTCGGAATTGCGCGAGGAGGTTTCCGTGCCGATGCCCTCGGCGGCGTCGAGCACCAGCACCTCCCGCCCGGCGAGCGCCAGCGCGCGGGCGACGGCGAGCCCCACCACACCGGCCCCGACAACGACGGCGTCCACCTGCTCCACGGCGGGGATCTCCTTCATCCCGAACGTTCTTGCGGTTGGATGTAGCGCAGCCCGCATCGGCCGGGGAGATCACGGCCGCGAAAAGAAAAAGGGCCGGCGGATCGCTCCGCCGGCCCCCGTCTGTCAGACCTGTTGGATCAATGCGCCAGCATCGCCAGCAGCAGCAGGGCGACGATGTTGGTGATCTTGATCATCGGGTTCACCGCCGGGCCCGCCGTGTCCTTGTACGGGTCGCCGACGGTGTCGCCGGTCACCGCGGCCTTGTGGGCCTCGCTGCCCTTGCCGCCGTAATGGCCTTCCTCGATGTACTTCTTCGCATTGTCCCAGGCGCCACCACCGGTGGTCATGGACACCGCGACGAAGAAGCCCGTGACGATCACGCCAAGCAGCATCGCGCCCACGGCCGAGAAGGCCGCGGCCTTGCCGCCGATCAGCAGGATCACCAGGAACACCACGATGGGGCTCAGCACCGGCAGCAGCGAGGGGATGATCATCTCCTTGATCGCTGCCTTGGTCAGCATGTCCACCGCGCGCCCGTAATCCGGCTTGTCGGCGCCCGTCATGATGCCCGGCTTCTCGCGGAACTGGCGGCGCACTTCCTCCACCACCGCGAAGGCCGCGCGGCCAACGGCGGTCATGGACATGCCGCCGAACAGATACGGCAGCAGGCCGCCGAACAGCAGGCCGACCACGACATAGGGGTTGGACAGGCTGAAGGTCAGCTCCCCGATGCCCGCGAAGTACGGGTAGAGCGTCGGGTTGGCGATGAAGTACGCCAGATCCTGCGTGTAGGCCGCAAACAGCACCAGCGCGCCAAGGCCCGCCGAGCCGATCGCATAGCCCTTCGTCACCGCCTTCGTCGTGTTGCCGACCGCATCGAGCGCGTCGGTGGACACGCGGACTTCCTTCGGCAGCCCGGCCATCTCCGCAATGCCGCCGGCATTGTCGGTGACGGGGCCGAAGGCATCGAGCGCGACCACCATGCCGGCCAGCGCCAGCATCGTCGTGGTCGCGATGGCGATGCCGTAGAGACCCGCCAGCCCATAGGCCGACAGCACACCCGCGATGATGATCAGCGCGGGCAGGGCAGTGGATTCCATGGACACCGCGAGGCCGCGGATCACGTTGGTGCCGTGGCCGGTCTGCGAGGCTTCAGCGATGGACTTCACCGGGCGGAAATCGGTGCCGGTGTAGTATTCCGTCACCCAGACGATCGCCGCCGTCACCGCCAGACCCACCGCACCGCAGAGGAACAGGCTGAAGGCGCCGAAGGTGCTGCCGCCCACGGTCACCGTGCCGGTGCCGAAGGCGATGAAGGCCAGAGGCAGCAGCGCCACCAGCGACAGCGCGCCGGTCACGATGAAGCCGCGATACATCGCCCCCATGATGGAGTTGTTGGCCGGCAGCTTCACGAAATAGGTGCCCGCGATGGAGGTCACGACGCAGACCGCACCGATCGCCAGCGGGAACAGCATCGCCGCCACGCGGCTCGCCTCGGGGAAGGAGATGGCGGCGAGCACCATCGTCGCGACCATCGTCACCGCATAGGTCTCGAACAGGTCGGCCGCCATGCCGGCGCAGTCGCCGACATTGTCGCCCACATTGTCAGCGATGGTCGCGGGGTTGCGGGGGTCATCCTCGGGGATACCAGCCTCGACCTTGCCGACCATGTCGCCGCCGACATCTGCACCCTTGGTGAAGATGCCGCCGCCGAGGCGGGCGAAGATGGAGATCAGCGAGGCGCCGAAGCCGAGCGCGACCAGCGCGTCGATCACAAGGCGGCTGTTCGGCGCCGCACCACCGATCGGCACCAGGATGAGGAAGTAGACCGCGACCCCGAGCAGCGCGAGGCCAGCGACCAGCATGCCCGTGATGGCGCCCGACTTGAACGCCACATCAAGGCCAGAGGCCAGCGACTGCGTCGCGGCCTGGGCCGTGCGGACATTGGCGCGCACCGAGACGTTCATCCCGATGAAGCCTGCGGCGCCGGACAGCACCGCGCCGATCAGGAAGCCGATGGCCACCGCGAAGGCATGCCCGCCGAAGCCGAAGGCCGCCAGGATCAGCACGAACAGCACGCCGCCGACGATGCTGATGGTGATGTATTGCCGCTTCAGATAGGCGTTGGCGCCTTCCTGGATCGCCTTGGCGATCTCCTGCATACGGGCGGTGCCGGCGTCGCGGCTCAGCACCTCCTTGGACGTGATCACGCCGTAGGCGATGGACAGCGCCCCCAACGCGATAATCAGCAAGACAGATATCGTCATCAACTTCTCAGTCCCCCCAACTCTTGTTCTTTCCGCGGGGGACCGGTCACCGCTGCAAGCGCCAGGGCGCGCGCCATCGGGCCGGCCCGGCCTCGCGGGCCTGGAATGAGCTTGCGCGAAGCCCAGGCGGCTGGCAACGCCGCCCGGGGCGCAAAATCCGGCGAAATCAGGCCCTGCGCCGGGCGATCCGGCGCCAACAGCCGTCGGGGGGCCTCCCGGCGGGCGCGGTTTTGTGGTTCATCCCCCGCCGACCGCCACCTGGAGCTCCCCTTCCATGCGCATCGAGCACATCCCCATCGGCCGCAACCCGCCGGACGACCTGAACGTGATCATCGAGGTCGGCGTCGGCGGGGAGCCCATCAAGTACGAGATGGACAAGGCCTCGGGCACGCTCTTCGTGGACCGCTTCCTGCACACGCCGATGCGCTATCCCGGCAATTACGGCTTCGTCCCCCACACGCTGTGCGGCGATGGCGACCCGCTGGATGTGCTGGTGGCCAACACCCGCCCGATCGCACCCGGTGCCGTGATCAATGTCCGCCCCGTCGGCGTGCTGATGATGGAGGATGATGGCGGGCTCGATGAGAAGATCATCGCCGTGCCCAGCCCGAAGCTGACCAAGCGGTATGAGAAGGTGCACCAGTACACCGACCTGCCGCAGATCACGGTGGACCAGATCCAGCACTTCTTCGCGCACTACAAGGATCTGGAGCCCGGCAAGTGGGTGAAGATCCTGGGCTGGGGCGATGCGTCCCGCGCGCGCGCCTATGTGATGGACTCGATCGAGCGCGCGAAGAAGGCGGGGTGAGCGGGACGGGGCTCGCAGCACCCCCCCCACCCATCCCTCTCCCCCCACAGGGGGGAGAGGGGTTTTTTTATGCCTTCACGAAGCGCGCGGCGAAGAAGCCGTCGAGGCCGCCGCGCTCGCCCCATAGGTCAGGCCGCGTGCGCAGCGTGCCGCGCGCGGTCAGCGCGTCCCCAAGGCCCGGGACTTCCTCCGGCCGGATCGGGTCGAGCGCAAGGCCGAGCGCGGCCGCGCGGTCCAGATGCGCCTCCCCCTCCTCCGGCTGCAGCGAGCAGGTGGCCAGCACCATCCGCCCGCCCGGCCGCAGCAGCTTCGCGGCCTGCGCCAGAAGCCGCGCCTGCGTCTCGGCCATCGGCGCGACATCGCTGGCGCGCTTCAGATGCGGGATGTCCGGGTGGCGGCGGATGATGCCGGTCGCGGTGCAGGGCGCATCCAGCAGCACCGCGTCGAAGCCGGCGTCCGCCGGCATCCAGCTGGCCGCATCGGCCTCGACCAGCGTGGCGTCGAGCTTCAGCCGCGCCAGATTTTCCCGCAGCCGCGCCATGCGGCGCGGGTCGCGCTCCACCGCCGTGACAACCGCGCCGGCGGCGACAAGCTGCGCGGTCTTGCCGCCGGGCGCGGCGCAGAGATCGGCCACGCGTTCGCCGGCCCGCACACCGAGTAGCTGCGCGGGCAGCGCCGCGGCAGCGTCCTGCACCCAGAAGGCACCCTCGGCGAAGCCAGGCAGCTCCGCGAGCCGCGTGCCGGCAGGCAGTCGGGCGCTACCGGTCGGCAGCATCTCCGCCCCCTCCGGCGCGGCGGCACCGGGGGCGAGGGTGAGGTCGAGCGGCGCCGGCACGGCTTGCGCGCGCACCATGGCGCGCACCGCCGGGCCGTAAGCCGCGTGCCAGGCGCTCCAGAGCCAGGGGGGCGTGTCGAGCCGTTCGGCGTCGAGGCCCTCCAGCGCGGCGGAGCCTTCGGTCGCCACCTTGCGCAGCACGGCGTTGACGAGGCCGGCGAAGGGCCGCGGTACCACGGCGACGGTTGCCGCCACCGCGGCATGGGGCGGCGTGCCGAGCAGCAGGAGTTCGGCCGCGCCCGCGCGGAGTGCCGCGCGCACCTCGGGCGGCGGCTCCCGCCGCAGGAAGGGCTCCAGCACGGCATCCAGGCTGCCGGCGCGGCGCAGCACCGCGGCGGCAATGCGATGCGCCGCCGCGCGGTCGCGGGGCGCGAGGCTGCCGGGCAGCGCGTCGAGCGCCTCTTCCAGCGGGCGGCGGCGCTCCATCACGGCGGCGAGCAGCGCCAGCGCAGCCTGGCGGACGGGCTGGCCAACGGTCTGGGGAGCGCGGGACTGGGGGGGACGGCCGGCGGGCCGGCGCGGATCGGGCATCAGGCAGGGTTTATGGCCCCGCTCCGGGGGGCATGCTAGAGCGCGCCGCGATCGGCGGAGCGGTGGAATGATCGAGTGGGTGACGGACATGGTAGCCGCGGGCGGGTGGCCCGGCGTGCTGCTGCTGATGTTCCTCGAAAACCTGTTCCCGCCCATCCCGTCGGAACTGATCATGCCGCTCGCTGGCTTCGTCGCAGCCCGGGGCGAGATGAGCTTCCTCGCCGCGGTGATGGCGGGCATGGTCGGCACGCTGCTCGGCAACGCCTTCTGGTACGAGTTGGCGCGCGCCATCGGCTCGGCGCGCATCCGCCCGCTGTTTGCGCGCTACGGGCGCTGGTTCGCGGTGGACGACAAGGATTTCGACAAGGCCGAGGCGACGCTCAAGACCTATGGCCCGATCGCGCTGTTCTTCGGCCGGCTGCTGCCGGGCATCCGCACGCTGATCTCGATCCCGGCCGGCCTCGCGCATATCCCGCGCGCGGTGTTCTACCTGTGGACGGCGCTGGGCAGCCTGGTGTGGATCCTGTTCCTGACCAGCGCGGGCTATTGGATGGAAGACCACTACGACAAGGTCGAGGGCTGGCTGGAGCCGCTGGCCTATGTGGTCGTCGCCGGCATCATCGGCACCTATGCGTGGCACATCTGGTCCACGCGGGTGAAGAAGCGGGCGTGATCCCTCCCGCCGGCGCGCTCAGCCACGGCGGATGGCGCGCGAGAGGTTAACGCGTCAGCCCCAGGGGTTTCTGCGCCCTTGCTCGCCCCAGGGGCGGGCCGCAGGGCGCGGCGTGGCGTCCGGGATGCGCGGGTCACCGGGCGGCGGCCCCATGCGGGCGGCCAGCTCCTCCAGCGCCGCGACGCGGTTCGCGGTCGCGGGATGGGTGGAGAACAGCCCATCCATGCGCAGCCCCGAGAGCGGGTTGATGATGAACATATGCGCGCTGGCCGGGTTGGCCTCCGCGGCCTCGTTCACCCTCCCCTGCTTGTTGGCTTCCAGCCGCTGCAGCGCAGAGGCCAGGCCGCGCGGATCGCCGGCGATCTCGGCGCCGATCCGGTCGGCTTCGTATTCCCGCGACCGGCTGACGGCCAGCTGCACGATCACCGCCGCGATCGGCGCCAGCACCACCAGCAGGATCAGCCCGATCGGGCCGAAGGGGTTGGAGCGGCCATTGGCATTCCGGCTGCCGGCCAGGAAGCCGAAGCGCGCCAGCATGCCGATGGCGCCCGCCAGCGTCGCGGTAATGGTCATGATCAGCGTGTCGCGGTTTTTGATGTGCGCCAGCTCATGCGCGATCACCCCGGCGACCTCGCGCTCGCTCATCAGGTCGAGCAGGCCAGTGTTGACGGCAACCGCCCCCTTCTCCGGGTTGCGGCCGGTGGCGAAGGCGTTGGGCTGGTTCTCGTGGATCACATAGAGCTTGGGCATGGGGATGCCAGCGCGGGCGGCGAGTGCGGCCGTCATCTCATACAGCCGCGGCGCATCCTGCGGCCCGATCGGCTGCGCGTTGTGCATCCGGAGCACCACGCGGTCGCTGTTCCACCAGGCGAAGACATTCATCCCGCAGGCGAGGAGGAAGGCCATGACCATCCCCTGCTCACCCCCGATGGCGAAGCCGAGGCCGGCAAAGAGCGCGGTGAGACCCGCCAACAGCAAGGCGGTGCGGATGTAGCCCGACATGGTCGCACGCTCCCGTCTGGCCGCCATGCGCGTTCATCGGGCGACATGACGAATGGAGATACTACATGTGGGGAATGACCATGCCTGACGACAATGGGCCGGATGCACGCCGGGCCCAGCTCCCGATCCCGCCCGACCAGCCGGGCACGCCCCAGCCCGGCCGCCCGGTGCCCGAGCCCGCCCATGGGCCGAGCCAGCCGCCGCCGGCCATCGACCCGCCTTTGCCGGGCGAGACGATCCCCCCGGCCGGCGACCCGCCGCAGGAGCAGCCGCTGCGCCAGAAGGAGGTCGCCAAGGAAGTTGGCGGCCCCAGCGGGCCTGAGCCTACGCGTTATGGCGATTGGGAGCGGAAGGGCCGCGTCAGCGACTTCTGAGGCGACGCGACATTTGCTGTCGTGCGACTCGGTGAGGGCGGCGCGAACATGATTGTGGGTCGAAAGCCCTGGAACCCCAAGGGCTTGTGGCCCGCCGAGTCGCGACTCGGGCGCGACTCGGCGCGCCGAAACGGAACGCTCTTGTGGGCGAAAAGCTGAGCTACCCCAACAGCTTGTGGTCCAGCCGCGGCGCGCGGCCGTCAGCGATTCGTTCGCGCGACTCGGGCCAGGTGACTGAAAACACTGGACTCCCGCAGGCGCCTTCAGGGCTCCGATTCACGTCCCGTTCCAAACCGGGGCGAATCGGGAATATCACGCCCGGCTAACGAGCGGCCCCGCGACAGCGTGATCCACTTTCGCGGATCAGACGCCAGGCCGTGCCGGGGCCTGCCGCGCCAGGCCCAGCGCCAGCGCCAAGAGCCCCGCCGCCGCCAGCAGCAGGCTCGGCGTCGGGCCGATCAGCGCCCAGCCCAGCCCCAGCGCCACCGGCCCCAGCGACTGGCCGAGGAAGAAGCAGAAGGCGTGCAGCGCCACCGCGCTGCCGCGGGCCTGCGGCACCAGCTCCGTCACCCGGGTCTGGATGGCGGAATGGATCATGTAGAAGCCGACCCCGAGCAGCAGGCAGGCGCCGGCCAGCGCGGTCACGATCGGCACCAGCGCCAGCCCCGCGAGGCCGAGCGAGGCCATCCCGCCGCCCAGCGCCACCACCCCCGCCTGGCCGAAGCGCCCGAGCAGCCAGGGCGCCAGCGCGCCGAACAGGAAGCCGCCAACGGCGAAGCCGGCCAGCGCGAACCCCGCTTCCGCCGTGCCGCCCAGGCCCCGCTCGATCAGCAGGGGGGCCACGAAGGGGAAGACGCCGAAGATCAGCGCACCCTCGACGAAGACCGTGGCGTAGAGAATGCGCGCCGCCCGCAGGCCGAGAATGGCGCGGTAGCGCGCCAGCGCCTCGGCCAGGTTCACCCGGCTACCCGCCGCGACCGGGTCGCGCCCGCGCACCGCCAGCATCGCCGCGAGCGCGACCGCGGCGGTGACCACCACCACGCCGCGCCAGCCGACCAGCGGCGCGACGAACAGCGCGAGCAACCCGCCCGCCGCCCAGCCCGTCAGCCCCGCCGCCAACAGGCGCGACAGCGCGACCTGCCGCTTTTCGAGCGGCACCAGATCGCCGACCAGCGCGATGGCGAGCGGAAACACCCCGCCCGTCGCCGCCCCCGCCAGCACGCGCATGACGGAGAGCGACAGCAGGTCGGGCGCGGCCGCCGAAACCAGCAGCGCCAGCGCCAGCAGGCCGAGGCAGACGCGGATGACGCGGCGCTTGCCGATGGCGTCACCAACCGGCCCCAGCACCGGCTGGACCAGCGCATAGGGAAGCGCATAGGCGGTGCCGAGGAGGGCAACGGTCGCCGCCGCCACCCCGAATTCCGCGCCGATCTCCGCCACCAGCGGATCGAGCGCCCGCCCCGCAAGCACGGAGGCGCAGGCCGCAAGGCCGAGGGTGAGGATCAGGCGTCGCGTGGGGTCGGGCGGGGCGGCCATGGCGCGCGGATGTGCGCCCAAGCGGCGGCGGGTGCAATGCGCGGGCTGGGTTGGAGGATTCTTGCGAAGGGAGACGCGAGAGCTGGTAGGGGCGGGGGATGATATCCCTCTTTGTCCGCATTGGGTTGAGACTGCGCGCCGTCGCAATTCGTTCCGAATTCGTATCGTACTAAGCCTGCGTTCAGCTATGCTGCGGCTACAGTCCGATAGAGTGAGGCGCTATGAGCGAAGGGGGAAAGACTACAAACAACAGCGTCGTAAGCCTTGGCGACCTATCGAAACCGGCGGCCATGCTTATCGAAAAGATATCCGATGCTATCGGGGGTGTCGCGCGGCCGTGGCAGATAAGACGAGTGGCGCGAGCCGACGCAGATGCCGCAACCATTCAGGCGGAGGCACAAGCTAAAGCAGGTCTCATTCACGCGAAATCGCGATTGGAAATTTCTGAGGTTGAGCGGCGCGGACTCGAGCGCATAGTAATTGAACAGGGCAAGAATCAGGAAAATATAGAGCGCATATCAGCGAAAGCGATTTCTCACATTAAGGACGACGCCAAGCCGGAAAACATTGAAGATGATTGGATTCGTTATTTCTTTGAAAGAAGCAAGCTTGTTTCGGACGAAGATATGCAACAAATATGGGCAAATATATTGGCTGGCGAGACAAATTCGCCCAAATCGTTTTCCAGGAAGACTATTGATCTTATATCGACATTAGATAAAGATGACGCGAACGCCTTCACTAAATTTTGTTCATTTGTTTGGCTTTTTAATGAATTAACGCCGATCATTATTGATTTTCAACATGACATTTACAATAAATCTGGCATCAAATTCTCTGTTCTTAGTCATTTACATTATCTTGGCCTTATAAATTTTGATCCTGTTGGATTTATGCAAAAAGGCGTTCCTGATAGATTTATTGTACACTACTATGGGATTACGGTGCAACTTACTCGCCCTGAAGGGAAAGAAAATTTCGCGCTCGGAAAGGCTCTATTCACAAAAGCCGGGGCTGAGCTTGCTGTGATATCAGGCTCTCAATCGTCAGAAGAGTACCTTGACTACGCAATTAAGGAATGGGCGCCCTGGAATGCAACAATACTATCGTTCCCGCCAGCAGGTGACGCGCCTGCATAGCTTGCGGAGGCAGCACGCAGGACTTTCCGTGCCCAGGGGCAAGCCAACCAAGCGACGCAGCCGGCCATGTGCCTGCGGCGGTCGCTACGCGAGTAGGCGTGTCCCTCTCCCATAGGAGCGCTCCGCCTACGAGGTTACGGCTGCGGCTAGAGAGGCGCACCCTTGGGCTCGCCAACCGCCGTTGCGCTGCCACTCTGAAGCAGGCCGCGTCGCAGCCAACCGCCGCGGGCCCGCCCGGACCCGCGGCGTGACGCACGCGCTCACCCCACCCGGTTCTCGATCAGCTCCTGCACCACCGCCGGATCGGCGAGCGTCGAGGTGTCACCCAGCCCCTCGGTCTCGTTCGCGGCGATCTTGCGGAGGATGCGGCGCATGATCTTGCCGGAACGCGTCTTCGGCAGGCCAGGCGCCCACTGGATCGCATCCGGCGCGGCGATCGGGCCGATCTCCTTCCGCACCCAGGCCACCAGCTCCTTCCGCAGCGCATCGGTCGGCTCCTCGCCGGTCTTCAGCGTCACGTAGCAGTAGATGCCCTGGCCCTTCAGGTCGTGCGGCATGCCGACCACCGCGGCCTCCGCCACCTTCGGATGCGCCACCAGCGCGCTTTCGATCTCGGCGGTGCCCATGCGGTGGCCGGAGACGTTGATGACATCGTCCACGCGCCCGGTGATCCAGTAATAGCCATCGGCATCGCGGCGCGCGCCGTCACCGGTGAAATACATGCCCTTGAACGTCGAGAAGTAGGTCTGCCCGAAGCGCTCATGGTCGCCATAGATCGTGCGCATCTGGCCGGGCCAGCTGTCGAGCAGCACGAGGTTCCCTTCCGCCGCGCCTTCGATGATCTTGCCCTCAGCATCCACCAGCGCCGGCTTCACGCCGGGCAGCGGCAGGGTCGCGGAACCCGGCTTCTGCGCAATCGCGCCGGGCAGCGGGGAGATGAGAATCCCGCCCGTCTCGGTCTGCCACCAGGTGTCCACGATCGGGCAGCGCTCATCGCCGACATTGCGGTAGTACCAGAGCCAGGCTTCCGGATTGATCGGCTCACCGACGGAACCGAGGATGCGGAGCGATTTGCGGCTGGTCTTCTTCACCGGCGCCTCGCCATCGCGCATCAGCGCGCGGATCGCGGTGGGCGCGGTGTAGAAGATGTTGACTTGGTGCTTGTCCACCACTTCCCAGAAGCGCGAGACGGTCGGGTAGTTCGGCACGCCTTCGAACATCAGCGTCGTCGCGCCATTCGCGAGCGGCCCGTAGACGATATAGGTGTGGCCCGTCACCCAGCCGACATCGGCCGTGCACCAGTAGATCTCGCCCGGGCGGTAGTCGAAGACGTTCTGATGCGTGAAGGACGCCCAGACCATGTAGCCGCCGGTCGTGTGCAGCACGCCCTTGGGCTTCCCGGTGCTGCCCGAGGTGTAGAGGATGAACAGCGGGTCTTCCGCACCCATCGGCTCCGGCGCGGCAGTGTCGGGCAGGCCGGCGCAGGCCTCATCCCACATCAGGTCGCGGCCCGCCTGCATCGGCACCGCGCCGCCCGTGTTCTTCGCCACGATCACATGGCGGATGGAGGGGCAGGCCTTCAGCGCCTCATCCGCATTCGTCTTGAGCGGCACCTTGCGCCCGCCGCGGCGGCCTTCATCCGCCGTGATCAGGATCGAGCATTCGCTGTCCTGGATGCGCGACGCGAGGCTGTCGGGCGAGAAACCACCGAAGACGATGGAATGCACCGCGCCGACGCGTGCGCAGGCGAGCATCGCAACCGCGGCTTCGACGATCATCGGCAGGTAGATGCAGATGCGGTCGCCCTTCTGCACGCCGAGCTTCCGCAGCGCATTCGCAAGGCGGCAGACGCGGGCGTGCAGCTCCTTGTAGGTGACCTTGGCGTCGCTGTTAGGGTCGTCGCCTTCCCAGATGATCGCGACCTGGTCGCCGCGCCCGGCCTCCACATGCCGATCGAGGCAGGAGACGGAGGCGTTCAGCACGCCATCCTCGAACCACTTGATCGAGACCTTGCCGGAGGTCGCGCCGAAATCGACGTTCTTGATCTTCGTCGGCGCCTTCATCCAGGCGATGCGGTTCATCTCGCCGCGCCAGAAGGCGTCGGGGTCCTGCGCCGCGGCGGCGGACATGGCGCGGTACTTCGCCTGGTCCACCAGGGCCTTGGCGGCGATCTCGGGCTTCACCGCGATCAGCGTGTCGGACATGCGTGCGCTTCCCAAAGTTGAAAGGCCGGGCCTCTCAGCGGGCCCGGGCCTCTATCGGGGGCAATGGGGCACACGGCGTTGATATGCGTCAACCGGGGCGAGCGGGGGATCGCGCAGCGGTGCGGGGGGCCGCATCGCGACCCCCCGCCCGTGACGTCGTTACGGCGTCAGCCCCGCGTCAGTTGGTGGCGCGCGGCGCCTGGCCCTGGGGCTGGGCCGGCCTCGGCGCCTGGGCCTGGGCGGGCGCGGCCGGGGTGGCCGGCTGGGCGCGGGGCGCGCCCTGCACCTGGGCAGGGGCCGGCGCCTGGGCGGCCGGGCGCTGCGCCGGCTGGGCCTGGGTGACGGCACCGCCCGGGTTGGCCGGGGTGGCGGCCGCCGCCGAGCGGGCGGCGCTCGCGCCGGCCGCGGCGGGGGCCGTCCCCTGGGCCAGGGCCGGGGCGATCATCACGGCGGAGATCGCGGCAGCAAGCGAAAGGCGAGACAGGTAGCGCATCGGGTCCTCCTCTTGGGTTCGAGCGCAAGAAGAAGATTGGCCATGCGGCATGGCGTGGCTTTGGTGGCGCCGAGGTATCTTCGCGGCGTCTGAGGCAGCGCCGCGGCGGCGATGGCGGGATGAAGGCGGCGGGGCCCGCCCGCCACACTATCGCCTAGGCCCCGGCATCCGCGGGCACGATCACCCGGCCCTGGTCGTCAACGCGCACCGGCACGGCTTCCAGGCTTTCGCCATAGCAGGGGCCGGAGATGCAGCAGCCATCTTCGATCCGGAACCGCGCGCCATGGGCGGAACAGACGATCACCTGCTTCTTGGCATCCAGGAAGCGGTCCGGCGCGGGATCGAGCGGCAGGCCGATATGCGGGCAGGAATTCACATAGACATGCACCGTCGCGCCCCGGCGGATCGCGAACAGCCCGGTGAAGCCGCCGGGCGCGGGCGGAAAGCCGCGGCTTTCCCCCTCCGGCAGTTCCTCGATCCGGCAGAGCAGGCGATCCTCGGGGGCGAGGTCGGTCACCCGGCCCACCCACCCATCCGGCACAGCAGCGCCCAGTGCTCGGCGCCGATCGGCATGACGGACAGGCGCGACTGGCGCACCAGGGCGATCTCGGCCAGCGCCGGGTCGGCCTTGATGGCGACGAGCGTCACGGGGCTGGGCATGGGCCCAACGGCCTTCATGTCCACGCAGACCCACTCCCCCTTCGGATCGTCCGGGCCGACGGTAGGGTCGGGGTAGGCTTCGCGCACTACCTCCACCACGCCGACGATCTGCTTGCCAATGTTGGAGTGGTAGAAGAAGGCCAAATCGCCGATCCGCATGGCCTTGAGGTTGGCCTTGGCCATGTGGTTGCGCACGCCCGTCCAGGGCTCGACCCCGTTCGCCACCTGCTGATCCCAGGAGAAGGCGTCGGGCTCGGACTTAACGAGCCAATGGTTGCGTGCGGGCTTGCCCACGGTCAGGCGGCCTGCCCATCCCGGAAGGCGACGCGATAGGGGCGGATGGCCACGCTCTCAAACAAGCCCGCCTTGGCATAGGGGTCGGCGGCGGCGAAGGCCTCGGCCTCGGCCCGGTCCGCGGCCTCGATCACCAACAGGCTGCCGCAGGGGTTGCCGGCGGCGTCCAGCACCGCCCCGCCCATAAGGATGCGCCCGACCTCCGCCTTCAGATGCTCGAGATGAGCCGGGCGGGTGGCCAGGCGCAGCTCCAGCGAGCCGGGCTTGTCGGTGCAGCTGATGGCGAAGAACATCCTCGGCGGATCCCCCTGGGCGCATGGCGGCGACGGCCCGCCGTGTATCCGGACGTAACCCGCGCAAGCTCCGGCTTCAATCCGCCGCGAACCCAGCTTAGGTTATGTTCCGTGGAAGCAAGCTCGCCAGTCAGAGACCAGCCGCAACAGCGGCGCGTGGCCACCCCCCCGGGGGGCGGGTCGCTGCATCGTTTCGCCAATCCTGGCCGTTTTCTGCGCCTGACAGGGTCCTGGATGCCCTGGCTCTGGGCGCTGGCGATCGGCGTGATGGGGGTCGGCGCGGCCTGGGCGCTGATCTTCTCCCCGACCGACTGGCAGCAGGGCGAGACGGTGCGGATCATGTATGTCCATGTCCCGATGGCCTGGCTGGCCATGGGCGGCTACATGGGGCTGGCCATCCTTTCCATCATGTCGCTCATCTGGCGGCATCCGCTGGCCGATCTGACGGCGCGGGAATTGTCGCCGGTCGGCGCGGCGGTGACCGCGCTGTGCCTGGCCACCGGCAGCCTCTGGGGCAAGCCGATGTGGGGCACCTGGTGGGTGTGGGATGCGCGGCTCACCTCCGTGCTGGTGCTGTTCTTCCTCTGGCTCGGCCATGCCGCGCTGGTGCGCGCCTTCGACGATGCGGAACGCGGCGCACGGGCCGGGGCGATCCTGGCGCTGGTCGGGGTGGTGAACATCCCGATCGTGAAATTCTCGGTCGATTGGTGGAACACGCTGCATCAGCCGGCGAGCGTGACGCGCATCAACAGCCCGGGGATGCATGTGGACATGCTCTATCCGCTGCTGACCTGCGCGCTGGGTTTTTCGCTGTTGTTCGCCGTCGTCGTGCTGGCCCGCACCCGCGCGGCCGTGATGGAGCGGCGCGTGCGCGCGCTGGAAACCGCCCGCGCGCGGCGGCTGGATGCGACAGCATGAGGAACCCGCAGGCATACGCGTACCGCTGCGCCGTGCGGCCGCTTGGCCGCGCGGCGAGGCCGCGAATGCGGCCCGCGGCGCATGCCGCGAAGCCAAGCGCCCGGAGGGCGCGCCCGGCGTCTGAGGGCATCGGGAGATGAGCACGCATTGGCTGCACGTTACCCTCTCCTGGGGCATCACCTCGGCTGTGTTCTGCGCGCTCGCCATCGGCGCCTTCATCCGCCACCGCGCGGCCGCCGCGCGGCTGAAGCAGCTCGATCCGCGCGGGGACCGCGAGGCATGAGCGGCCAATTGAACCGGGCCGCCACAGGCGGCCCCGCGCGCAAACCGACCTTGTGGCCGCACCGCCACAGTGCGGAGGCGCGCAAGCCAAGCGGCCGGAGGCCGCGCCCGGCGCTTGAGGGCCAAGCACGATGACATCCCGCAAGCGCAGGCGCATGTGGATCCTGCTTCTGTGCGGGATCGGGCTCGGCAGCGCCACCGCGCTGACGCTGACCGCCTTCCAGGACAACCTGGTCTTCTTCCGCTCGCCCTCCGACATCATGGCCGAGCGCCCCGCGCCGGATCGCGCCTTCCGCCTCGGCGGGCTGGTGGAGGCCGGCAGCGTGCAGCGAGAGCCCGCAGTGGCAGGCCAAAGGCCGGTGGTGCAGTTCCGCGTCACCGACGGCGCGCATGTGATCCCCGTGGTGTTCCAGGGCGTGCTGCCCGACCTATTCCGCGAAGGGCAGGGCGTGGTGACGATGGGGCGCTTCGGCCTGGACGGGATCTTCCGCGCCTCCGAAGTGCTGGCGCGCCACGACGAGACCTACATGCCGCCCGAGGTCGCCGATGCGCTGAAGCGCGCCGGCCATTGGCAGCCCGAACAGGGCGCGCCGCCGCCGGCCGCGACATGGAATACGCTGGACCCCGCGCGCGCGGAGCGCGCGACCAATCCCGACCGCACGCCGCCACAGGGAAGGCCCGGGACATGATCGCCGAGCTTGGACATTTCGCCCTCGCGCTGGCGCTGATCCTCGCCTTCGCGCAGACCGTGCTGCCGCTGATCGGCGCCGAGGCCCGCGACGCGCGGCTGATGGCCAGCGCGTCGCCGCTCGCGATCGGGCAGAGCCTGGCGATCGCGGCCAGCTTCGCCTGCCTGATGTATTCCTACGCGATCAACGACACGACGGTGCTGAACGTCGTGCAGAACAGCCACTCGCTGAAGCCGATGCTCTACAAGATCACCGGCACATGGGGGAACCATGAGGGCTCGCTGATCCTCTGGGTGATGATCCTGGCGCTGTGCGGCTTCGCAGTCGCCGCCTTCGGGCGCGACCTGCCGTCCACGCTGAAGGCGCGCGTCATCGGCATCCTCGGCCTCGTCTCCGTCGGCTTCCTGCTGTTCATCCTGAAGACGTCGAACCCCTTCGAGCGCATCTGGCCGCCGCCGCCGGATGGCCAGGGGCTGAACCCGATCCTGCAAGACATCGGCCTCGCGATGCATCCGCCGCTGCTTTATGTCGGCTATGTCGGCTATGCGGTGACCTTCGCCTTCGCCATCGCCGCCCTGATCGAAGGGCGTGTGGACGCCGCCTGGGGGCGCTGGGTGCGGCCCTGGTCGCTGGCGGCATGGAGCTTCCTGACGCTCGGCATCGCGCTGGGGTCGTGGTGGGCCTATTACGAGCTCGGCTGGGGCGGCTACTGGTTCTGGGACCCGGTCGAGAACGCCTCGCTGCTGCCCTGGCTGATCGGCACGGCGCTGCTGCATTCGGCGATCGTCGTCGAGAAGCGCGAAGCGCTAAAGACCTGGACCGTGCTGCTCGCGATCATCGCCTTCGGCATGTCGCTGCTCGGCACCTTCCTGGTGCGGTCGGGCGTGCTGAACAGCGTGCATTCCTTCGCCAACGACCCGGAGCGCGGGATGTTCATCCTCGCGCTGCTGATGTTCTACATGGGCGGCGCCTTCCTGCTGTTCGCCTGGCGCGCGCAGGTGATGGTGCCGACGGGCATCTTCGCGCCGATCTCGCGCGAAGGCGCGATCGTGCTGAACAACCTGCTGGTCTGCTCCATCACTGCGGTGGTCTTCGTCGGCACGCTGTGGCCGCTGTTTGCCGATGCGCTGTTCGGCGCGAAGGTCAGCGTGGGCCCGCCCTTCTTCAACATGGCGTCCTTTCCGCTGGTGGTGCCGCTGCTGATCGCGATGGCGGCGGGGCCGCTGATGCCGTGGAAGCGCGCGCAGCTCTGGCCGGTGCTGCAACGGCTCTGGTGGGCCTGCGGAATCGCGCTCGGCGCCTTCTTCGTCGCGCTGCTGCTGACCGGGCATAATGTGCTGCCAGCCGTGGGCTTCGCCTTCGCGGCCTGGACGGTGGGTGCGGCCGTCACCGACATCGCCGACCGCACGCAGCTCTTCCGCACGCGCATGGGCAATGCCTGGGCGCGCGCGAAGGGCCTGCCGCGCGCGGCCTGGGGGGCGGCCATCGCGCATGCGGGCATCGGCATCCTCGCCGCTGGCATCGCGGGCATGGGGCTCGCGCAGGAGAAGCTGATCGCCATGGCGCCGGGCGACACCACGCAGATGGCCGGCTACACGTGGCGGTTGGATGGCGTGCGCGACCATGCCGGGCCGAACTACACCGCGCGCCGCGCCACTATCACCGTGCTCGACGGCGATCGCGTCGTGCATGTGATGGAGCCCTCGCGCCGCTGGTTCCCGACCGGACGCCAGCACACGACCGAGGTCGCGATCCGCACCAACCTGATCTACGACCTCTACGCCGTGATCGGCGAAGAGGATGCGCAGACCGGCAAGGCGGTGATCCGCCTTCACTTCAACCTGCTCGCGCCGTGGCTCTGGATCGGCGCCGCGATCATGGCGCTGGGCGGTTGCCTGTCGCTGGCGGATCGGCGCGTGCGCATCTCCGCGCCGCACCGCAAGGCGACGCTGCCGCAGGGTGCCGCGACGACATGACCCCTGCCTCCCGCCGCGCGCTGCTGTTTGCGCCCTTCGCCGTCGCGGCGGCGGGGGGTGTGGCGTTCTACGGCATGCTGAACGACATGCGCACCGGCGAGTATAATCCGCGCGGCGTGCCATCCGCCTTGATTGGCCGCGCGCCGCCCGACTTCGACCTGCCGCCGCTGCCTGGCGTGGATACGCCTGCCTTCACCTCGGCCGATCTGCGTGACCTGCCGGGGCCGGCGCTGGTGAATTTCTGGGCCAGCTGGTGCGTGCCCTGCATCATCGAGCACCCGCAGCTGATGCGCCTGCAGCGCGAAGGCGTGCCGGTCTTCGGCATCGCCTACAAGGACAAGCCCGAGGACAGCCTGCGCTTCCTGCGCGAGCGCGGGAATCCCTATCGCCGCCTATCGCGCGACGAGCCGGGGCGGGTCGCGATCGACTGGGGTGTGTATGGCGTGCCGGAGACCTACCTGCTGGACCGCCAGGGCATCATCCGCTGGCGCTATGCCGGCCCGATCACGCAGGATGTGCTGGATCAGGACATACGGCCGCTCCTGCGGCGTTTCGCCGCATGAGCGTTTTGTTCACAAGCCCTCAGACGCCGGGCGCGGCCTCCGGCCGCTTGGCTTCGCGCAGGCGACGGTTCGACCCGGCCGACTTGTCGGTCTGTGCCCGGCGCGCCTTCGCGCGCTCGGCCCGCGCGGCGGGCCGCCTTGTCGTGTTGCTCCTGCTACTCGCTCCGCTTTCCGCCAACGCCGTCAGCAACCCCGCCGACATGCTGTCCGACCCCGCGCAGGAAGCGCGCGCCCGAGAGCTCGGGCGCGATATCCGCTGCATGGTCTGCCAGAACCAATCCATCGAAGACAGCGAAGTCGGCCTCGCGCGCGATCTGCGGCTGATCGTGCGCGAGCGCATCAGCGCCGGCGACAGCGACGAGCAGGTGAAGACCTTCCTCCGCGCGCGCTATGGCGATTTCGTGCTGATGAAGCCCCCCTTCGCCTGGTCCACCGCAGCCCTCTGGGCGACACCCGTCGTCGCGGTGCTCGCCGGGCTTGGCCTGATCCTGGCGATGCGCCGCCGCGCCGCCGCGGCCGCTGGCGCGCCAGCGCCGCTCACCGAGGACGAGCGCAAGCGGCTGGCCGCGCTCGGCCTGCCGCCGCAGGATGGAACGCGCGCGTGACCATATGGCTTCTCGTGGGCGCGCTCGCCCTGCTGGCGATGCTGCCGCTCGCGATCGTGGTGTTCCGGCCTGCGCGTGCGCGCGGCCGGGCGGAAGCCGATCTTGCGCTCTATCGCGCGCAGCTGGCCGAGCTTGACCGCGAACGCGATGCCGGCCGGCTGGATGCGGCCGCGCACACGGCGGCGACGCTCGAAGTGCAGCGCCGCATCCTCACCGCGCCGAAGGACGATGCCGCCAGCGCAGGACGCAGCAGCGCGGCCATCGTCGCCGCCGCGCTGTTCCTGCTGCCCGCCGCGGCCATCGGCCTCTACATGGTGCGTGGCATCCCGGAGATGCCCTCCGCCCCCTACGACCTGCGCCGCCAGCAGATGGAGGCGGAAGAACAGATGCTGAGCACGCTGCGCGGCCGCATCGCGCAGCTCGACCCGAATGGCGAACCGGCGCGGCAGGGCTTCGTGCTGCTCGGGAATGCCGAGCGCAACCGCGGCCGGCTGGAATTGGCGGTGGAGGCCTGGGACCGCGCCATGGCGATCCGCTTCGACCCGCAGCTCGCAGGCGACCTGGCGGAGCTGCACATCGAGCTGCAGAACCACGCCGAGGCCGCCACCCTGCTGGCGCGCGCGCTCGGCAATGCGCCGGGCGATCCCAGGCTGCGCTTCCTGACGGGGCTCGCGGAAGCGCGCGCCGGGCGGCCGGCGAATGCGCGCAGCGTCTGGCAGGCGCTGCTGGCCGATGCACCGCGCGATGCGCCCTGGCGCGCCGTGGTTGAACGCCAGCTGCAGACCTTGCCGTAAGGCACGAATAGCCCGTCGCGCCGCCTGCCGGATCGTTCGACTTTCCGTCAGGCACGAAGCCGTGACGGTCATGGCTGCACCGGCTGCACTACTCTCTCCCGCGCCTGACATCGGCGAAGGGCCGGGAGTGGAACAATGAATATGGAGCGCCGGGTGCCGCAGGTGGCGGGCCTGGAAGGGACGGCCACCGCGGATTTCGCGCGGGATGGCTTCGTGGTCGCGCGCGGCGTGGTACCGCCCGAAGAGCTGGAGCCGCTGCGCGCGCTCTATGACCGCCTGTTCGAAACCCGTGCGGGCTGGGAGCGTGGCGATCTGTTCGACATGCTCGACCCGGAAGACCGCTTCGAAAGGCCGCGCCTGCCGCAGCTGGCCTGGCCCTCGCGCCAAGCGCCCTGGCTGAGCGGCACCGCCACCTGGCGGAACGCCCAGGCCGCGGCGAGTGCGCTGCTGCCGGGCGCGGAGCTGGTCTGGGAATTCGCCATCATGAAGCCACCGCGCGACGGCGCCGCGACCCCGTGGCACCAGGACGAGGCGTCCTTCACCGTCGGCACGCCCTATCATGTCGCGGTGTCCTGCTGGATCGCGCTGCAGGATGTGGATGAGCGGATGGGTTGCATGTCCTATGTGCCTGGCAGCCATCTCGGCCCGCTGCTGGACCATGCGAGCTTCGGCGGCGACCGGCGCGCGCATGCGCTGAGCGCGGTCGCGCCCGACATCTCGGCCGCGGTCGCCGTGCCGCTCGCAGCCGGCGATGCGGTGCTGCATCATTCGCGCACGCTGCACGGCGCCGGGCCCAATACCTCCGCGATGCCGCGGCGCTCCATCACGCTGGAATTCGCCGTGCCGGACCGCGCGCAGATGATGCGCCGTGACTTCGCCTGGAATCAGGGCAAGCGCACCGGCCGCGACGAGCGCGAAGCAGCGGCGACGCCGCTTCCCGCTCGACTTCGCCGGGGCCTCAGGCGGATGCTGGTGCGCCTCGGCTGGTAGGCAGGGAAAGCTCAGCGTACAGCGCGACCAGCCGCGCCGCCTCACTCGTCCAGGCGAAGCGTGCGCGCGCCGCCGCATGGCCGCGCGTGCCAAGCGCCGCGCGCCGTGCCGGATCGGCCAGGGAGGCGACGGCCTGCGCCACGCCGGCCGCATCCGCGATGTCGAGCGCAACACCGCAGCCTGACTCGGCGACGATGTGCGCCACCTGCTCGGCGAAGGCTGGCACGATGACCGGCAGGCCGCAGAGCATCGCGTCGAACAGCTTGTGCGGCAGGGCCAGGCGGTGGTTCTCGACCCCCGGCTGGAACAGCACCAGCGCGATGTCGCAGCGCGCGGCCTGGTCGAGCGCCGCTGCGCGCGGCAGCCAGCCATGCTTCTCGATCCGCGCGGCGACACCAAGCGCCACAGCGCGTGCGTCGAAGGCAGGCTCGCTGCCATCGGTGAAGCGCCCGACCAGCACCAGCCGCGCCGTCGGCAGCAGCGCCAGCGTATCCAGCATCGTGAACGCCCCGCGCGCCGCGCTGAGCGCGCCGAGATGCAGCAGCCGCAGCGGCCCAGGGCCATGCACACGCGGCGCCACGTCAGCCTCCTCGGCGTAGTTGCGCACCGGGACGCAGCACCCGAAAGGCGCATCAAGCCCATCCTTGGCGACGACCACAGCATCGGCGCTTAGCGCCGCCAGGCGGCACAGCGCCGCGATCAGCGTGCGCGCCATGGGGCGCAGCAGCCATGGCAGGCACGCATCGAGGCGGGAGGGATAATGCTCATGCACGTCGAGCACCACGCGCGCGCCTGTCCGCCGCGCAGCAAGCAGCGCGGCCGCCCAGGAATCCGGCTCATGCGCATGGATCACCGCGGGGCGGAGCGCTGCCGCCTGTCGCGCCAGCGCCGGGATGCCGCCGATCCGCGCGCGCCAGCCGCACGCTGGTCCCCCATGACCGCGCAACTCTACGCCGTGCAGCGTTCCCGCCGCAGCGCCGGGCGCGAGATGCACCACGCGCCAGCCAGCTTGCGCCAGCGCCGCGCCTTCCTTCACGACAATGCGCACATCCTCAGCCGGATGCGCGGCGGAGAGCATCACGACAAGGCCGTTCATCGCACCGCCGCACGCTCGACCAGCGCCACGAAATCCTGCGCGATGTGCCGCGCGTCGCAACGCGATTCGGCCAGGCGCCGCGCCGCGCGTCCCGTTGCGGCGCGGCGCGTGGGGTCTTCGGCCAGACAGCGCAGTGCGGCGGCAAGCGCAGGCGGATCATCCGGCGGCACGGCGATGCCGCAATCGCCCTCCGCCAACAGCCGCGCTGCATTGCCAGGGACATTCGCGACAACCGGCAGGCCGGCCGCCAGCGCCTCCGCCAGCTTGTTCGGCGCCGAAAGCTCCGCCAGCGCCGGCACGGGTGCAAGGCACACCACGCCGATATCGGCGCCGGCCAGCAGCGCCGCGACGCGCGGCTTCGGCAGCGGGTCGAGGAACTGCACGGGCAGATCCTCGGCCGTGGCGCGCGCCATCAGCGCGGCTTTTCGGGCGCCCTCGCCCACCAGCAGCAGGCGCAGCGCCGTGCCGCGCAGCAGCGCCGCCGCATCCAGCAATTGGTCGAGCCCATTCGCCACGCCATGCGCGCCGGCGTAGACTGCCAGCACAGCCCCGCGCGGTACGCCCTCCGGTCGCCAGGGCGCGACGTGCGGGCCGAAGAGGTCGAGCTCGGCGCCCTGCGGCAGCACCTGCACCGCGCGCGGATCGGCACCACGCGCGATGGCGGTCGCGGCCATGCCCTCGGTCAGCGCGACCACCTGCGCGGCGCCGCGACACGCGGCATCGGCCAGGCGCTCCATCGCCGCCAGCACCGGCCCTGGCACGCCACCGCCTTGCGCCGACAACGCACGCGGCACGTCCGGCCAGGGGTCGCGGATCTCGAACAGGAAGGGCGCGCCGCGAAGCCGCCGCGCGAGCAACGCCGGCAGCGCCACCGTCAGCGGCGTGGAGGAAGCAATGATCAGATCCCAGCGCGAACCGAGCGCGAGCCGCGATGCCGCCGCGGCAAAGCGCAGAAAGGCTCCGCTACGCGCAACCAGCGACTGCGCATTGGCATAGGCGATGTCGAACTCGACGAGCTCGAATCCATCCGGCGCGCCGCCGCGCCGCCCCGCGCGGAAGGGCGCGGTGATCCCGGTCTCCGCACCCTGGTAGCGGCCGCAGGCGAGCGTGACGGCATGCCCCGCCTCCGCCAACGCGCGCGCCTGCAGGAAGGATCGCGTCGCGGTGCTGCCACTGGGGCGCGAGTAATGCTGGTGCAGGTAGAGGATGCGCAGCGCGCGGCGCGACAGCGCCGGCGGTGCAGACAGCGTGGCGCGGTCAAGGCCGGGCACAGCTGCGGATCGTCTCGATCACGCGGGCCTGCTCGGCCTCCGTCATGCCGCAACCCGATGGCAGGCACAGCGCGCGCTCGAAGAAGGCCGCGGCCGCCGCGCCGCCCTCGCAGGCGGCATCGCGGAAGGCGGGCTGCAGGTGCAGCGGCTTCCAGGCAGGGCGGCTCTCCACGCCAGCGGCGTCCAGCGCGCGGCGCAGCGCCTCGCGGTCCGCGCCGAACACAGCGGGCTCGATCAGCGCGACGCTCAGCCAGCGATTGGCGCGGCCCCAGCCAGGCTCGGCGAGGAAGCCGATACCGGGCAGGTCGCCGAGTGCTGCGGCGTAGGCGGCGAAGATCGCGCGCTTGCGCACGACGCGCGCGGGCAGCTCCGGCAGCTGCGCCAGCCCGATCGCGGCGAGCACCGAGGAGAGGCCATAGGCATAGCCCGTCGTCTCATGTTCGTAATGCGCCGCCGCCTCGCGCGCCTGGCCGGCGAGCGCGCGGGCGCGGGCGAGCAGCGCAGCGTCGTCCGAGGCCAACGCGCCGCCGCCGCCGGTGGTGACGATCTTGTTGCCGTTGAAGGAGAAGACCGCGAGCCGCGCGCCGCGCCCGGCATGCCGCCCGTCGCGCCCTGTCGCGCCGAGTGCGGCGGCGCTGTCGCTCAGCACCGGCACGCCCCAACGCTCGCAGGCGGCCAGGATGCCGGGCAGGTCGCAGCACTGGCCGTAGCTGTCCACCACCACCACCACGCGCGGCAGCCGCCCGCGCCGCGCAGCGTGCGACAGCGCCTCCTCCACCAGGCCAGGATCGAGCGTGCCGCCGGGCCCGTTGGCGTCCAGGAAGCGCGGCACCGCGCCCAGTTGCACCGCCGGCGCGATGGTGGCGATGAAAGTCAGCGCCGGCGCCCAGACCTCATCGCCCGGCGCGACCCCCAGCACCCGATAGCCGAGATGCAGCGCCGCCGTGCCGGAGGCGGTGGCGAGCACCCCCGCGAAACCCGTCGCGCTGGCCAGCGCGTTTTCGAAGGCGGCCGGCGCCGGGCCCGCGGGGGCCAGCCAGCCGGCATCCAGCGTGGCGTGGATGCAGGCCAGCTCTGCCCCGGCGAGCACCGGCGGGGCCAGATGCAGCCGCGGGGGCATGCGGGTGGGAAAGGGCAGGAGCAGCCCGGGCCGCGCGCTGTCCTGTGTGGGGCCGGTCTGCGCCGACACGGTGCCTCGCCTTCCAGTTGGGGGCAGCATGCAGGGGCGGAAGGCTCGGATGCAAGGATTTGCGCAACCTGGAGTTGTTTTTCGGCCATCGAATGACCGCAGAGCGGTCATTCCGGCCCGCGAAAGGGCGGCATGGTTGCATGGCCGGGCGCATGGATCCCCCGCCCAGCCAGCCACACACCGAGCGTCGCGCGCAGCAGATGCAGGTCGCGCCGAAAACGCTGCGGGGCGGCGGCATAGGCGGCGTCATGCTCCAGCCGCTCCGCCCAGCCGATAGCGTTCCGCCCCGCCGCAACGCCGGGCCCCGCCAGCCCCGGGCGCACACCGCAGCGCAGCCTCTGGCGTGGCGTGTAATGGGGCAGATAGGCCATCGGCAGCGGCCGCGGCCCGACCAGGCTCATCTCCCCACGCAGCACGGAGACAAGCTGCGGCAACTCATCCAGCGCGGAGGCGCGCAGCGCGCGGCCGAAGCGGTCCAGGCGTTCCGCATCGCTGCCCGCGCCCTCTCGCATCGAGCGGAATTTCGGCAGGCGGAAAGGATGCCCGCCGCGCCCCGCGCGGGTCTGCACGAACAGCACCGGCCGCCCGAGGCGAAGCCGCACGGCCAGCGCGACCAGCGCCAGCAGCGGCGCGAGCGCCGCCAGCAGCAGCAGCGCCGCCACGATATCGAAGCCACGCTTGCCCCAGCGTTCGTACCAAGCGCACGAAGGTTTCACCTTCGTGCCCCTCAGACGCCGGGCGGGCCGCATCCGCGGCCCTTGGCTTCGCGGCACTTGCCGCGGCGCGCATTCGCGCGCTCGGCCCTTCGGGCCGCATGTCGGGGCTCTCTGCCGCCAGTATCACACATGACGCGCCTCGCGCGAGGCGACACCAAGGCTCAGCGCGAGCCCGAGCGCGAACCAGGCCATGCGATTGCCTAGGTCGGTCGAAACCATGATCGTCAGCGCCACCGGCAGCACCATCGCCACGATCTCCGCGGCGCGGCGGGGCGCGACGCGGCGCAGCGCGCGCAGCGCCACCACCAGCCCGCCCCCGAAGGCGCCGATCCACAACAGCAGCCCGGGCAGGCCGGCCTCGGCCAAAACCTCCAGCGCGTGGTTGTGCGGATAGAGGCCGCGCCGCTCACCATGGCCGGCGGCGATCTGAAAGGCGCCCGTGCCGAGGCCGAGCGGCGCGGCCTCTCCGGCCCAGGCCAACGCGGCGGCCCACAGGCCAAGCCGCGCCTCCAGCCCGGCGGCATCGGCGGTCAGGCGGTGCAGAGTGCGCAGGCCATCGGCCTCTGCCGGGTGCAGCGAGAGGGTGACCAGCGCGATGATCAGCACCGCGCCGCAAGCGATAAGCCAGCCCAGCGCCGCCGCAGCTCGGCGGGCCAACGCGAAGCGCAGCGCCGGCGCCAGCGCAACGCCGAGCCCGAGTGCGACCAGTGCTGTACGCCCGCCCGGCATCAGGGCCGCCGCTACCAACACCAGCACCAGCGCAAGCCAAAGCACCCGCACGACACCTCGCGCAGCGGCCAGGCGCAGCGCCGCCAGCCCGGCCGCGATGGCCAGCGCGAGACCCGCCAGCTGGTGATGCAGCCGCGCCTCGCCGCCCGCCAGCAGCGCCGCCGGGCCGGCGGCGACGCCCCAGGCGATCAGCGCCGCAAGCCCAAGGCCGAGCAGCAGCGATGTGGCGGCCAACGCCCCGCGCGCACGGGGCTCGGCGCCGGCCAGCAGCCCGGCGGCCAGCATCGCCGGCGCGACCAGCACCACCTCTGGCAGTTTCGCCGCCGCCACGCTGCGCGAGACGGTCCAGCTCCCCGCGACGACCAGCCACAGCATCAGCAGCGCCGCGGCCGCCAGCGGCAGGGCCAGCGCGCCATCCGCCGCCCATCGCCGCGTCACGGCCAGCATTGCCAGCACCGGCAGCAGCGCCAGGACAACCACGAGCGTGAGGTCGAAGGGCAGTGCGGCGAGCGGCGCGGCGGTTTTCAGGCTGCCGGCCAATTGCAGCAGCGCCGCCAAGACCCCGGCCAGCAGCGCCAGCGCCGTGCTCACCGCGCCACCCCCGCTTGCAGGTGTGGCGGAGCAGCGCGGAGCACCGCCGCCGCGACCAGCGCGGTCGCGGCCAGCGGCGCGGCCACCAGCAGCAGCAGCAGCAACAAGGCGCGATTCGGCAGGGCGGGGCGCAGCCCGACGCTCGGCGCGGAGACCAGCCGCGCCGCCACCGCCTCATCCGCCGCGGCGACCAGGGCGGCGCGCTGGCTCTGCGCCAGAACCTCATAGAGCGATTGGCGGATGTAGAGATCGGCCTCGCGCGCCAGCCGCGCTTCCAGCGCCGCGACGCGCCGGCGCGCCAGCTGTTCCAGATCGGCGCGCACCTTGGCCTCGGCGAAGGCGTGCAGACGCTCCAGCGCGTCCAGCGCGGCGTCGCGATCGGGATGGGCGAGGGCCAGCGTCCAGGTCACCGCGCCGAGCGTCTGCGTCACCGCCAGATTCCGCTCAAGCCAGCCGCGCAGATCGTCGAGATCGGCGTCGCTGCGCAGGCCGAGCCAGCCGCGCAAGGCGCCGCCGGGCCCAGCGGCGCGCTGCTCCGTCAGCAGCGCGAGCAGCGCAGTGTCGCGCGCCAGCATCGCCGCCGCCTCCGCCGAGCGCAGCGCGCCGAGATAGACGGCGAAATTGCCGACCGGGCGCGGGTCGAGAACCCCGCCCAGCTGTACCATCGGCGATAGTAGGCTGGACGTGGCGATGCCCGTGGTCTCGGCCGGCGCGACCACGGCCTCGGCGACATAGCTGCGCGGCGTGAGCAGGATGGCCGCCGCGCCCGCGGCAAACAGCAGCAGCGCCACAAGCGCCACGCGCAACCGCCGCGCCCAGATCCCCGCCAGAAGGTCCTCGATCGGCATGGCGCCCTTCCTCATCCGGGCCTGGTCCGGCTTCGCGTTGGGACGTCAGGGACGACGCAGCCTGTCATGGCAGGCGGATCGTCGTGGTCACATGGCGCACCGGCGCGGCGGCGGCGACGCGCAACACCGGCACGGGCGCGATGGCGCCATAGGCCGCGCTCTCCCACCCCGGGATGAGGGCGAAGGTGAGCGGCGCATCGGCCGCGACCGCGATCGTCGCGGCTGGTCCTTCCGCACCCGTCGCTGTCAGCCGCCACGGGCCGGGCGCGAGGCGCCAATGCCAGGCGACATCGCGGAAGGGACCGGCGAGCCGGTCCTCCACCATCCAGCATCGCCCTTCGCCACCGATGATGCGGGCGACGGCGTTGCCGCGCGCATCGCGGAGCGCCGCGCCATCGTCGAGCGGCCGCAAAGCGGGCCAGCCCGCCAGCAGGAAGCGGCCGGCGCGCGGCATCGGCTCGGCGCCGTCGAAGACCGGCGCGTCATGCGCCGCCGCACCGGACAGCGCCGCCCACCACCAGGCGCCGGGCGGGTCGTAGCTGCCGGTGCCGCCATCGCGGATCACCCAAGTCGCACCGTCGCGCAGCGACCAATGCAACAGGTCGGCCTGGCCAGGGCGGAAGCGCAGCGGGCCGGTGCGCAGCAGCGCCACCGCGCCGCCGCGCTGCCAGCCCATACTGCCCGCGGCGCGCCAGCGCGCGGGACGATCGAGCCGCGCCACAGGCAGCGTCAGGCCGAGCCAAGCGCAGCCGGGATCATCGGGCGCATCGGCGCCGCAGGCGGCAAACAGCCGCGCCGCGCGCTCCACGCTCGCGCGCGCATCGGCCGCGCCGGCCAGCGAGAGATCGGCGAAGGCCGAATCATCCGACAGGCCGAGCGGCGGCGTGCCGCCCGTCGCGGGATCGGTGAGGCGGTGCAGCCAGGCGGCCAGTGCCGCGGCGCGCGCGGCGAGCGGCGCGGGAAAGGGCGGCGCGCCGTGGCGGCGCCGCAGCCATTCGGCGATGGACAGCACATCGAGCAGCTGCCGCGCATAACCGGCCGAGACCTGCGCGAAGCCACCATCCGGCGCCACCAGCCGCGCCACATGCGCGGCCAGCCGCGCGGCCGGCGCGCGCGTATCGCGGCCGAGCAGCAGCGCCACCACGAAGGCGCCCGCGGCTTCGGAGACGGGATGATTGTTGTCCTGCGCGGCGGCATAGAGCGGCGTCGCTGCGATGCGCCGGCCGCAGAGGTCGAGCAGCGCGCGCGCGCCCGCCGGCGGCGCGCCGTCGGCGTCCAGCAGCGCCAGCGCCAAGGCCAGATGCATCGCCCGCAGCGCCGCTTCCTGTCCGCAGGCCCAGGCCAGCCCGCGAAAGGGCGGGTTGGCGGCGCACCAGGCGGCGAGCAGCGCCTCCGCCCGCGCCAGATGCCCGCCCGCGGGGTCGCAGCGCGCAGCCTGCGCCAGTAGCGGCAGCGCAGCCAGCCGGCTGGGCTCCCAGGCCGGGCGGGCGGCGGCGAGCGGCAGGTCGAGCGCATGCGCGGCCCGGCCGGGCCCGACATGCCCATCGGCCGGCAGCACCGCCCCCGCGGCCGCCACGCACAGCGCTGCTGCGGCGCCAGGCGGCAAAGCGAGCGCGGGCGGCGGGGGCGCGGCCGTCAGGAAGGAGCCCTGGGGCAGGGGAAGATCGGGCAGACGACGGCGTGCCACGCCCAGCCGGCGCAGCAGCCGGTCGGCGAGCCATAGCCCGACCGGCCTCGGCCCCAGCCGCCAAGCGGCGTCGGCCATGGTCAGCCATGCGGCCGGGGCCGGCGCCGCTTGCAGCGGGTCCGACATCACAACCGGGACGAGTACCGCAGGGCGCATCCGATCTTGGTCAGCCATTGATGAATGCCCACGCTATCAGCAATAGTGAAGCTGATGAGGATTTTCGTGTCTAGGTTGTGCTCAAGGGGGCTGGGCCCGCTGGTGGCGCTGGCCGCGGTGGTCCTGGCCAGCGCGGCGCCGGGCCGTGCCGCGGCGCAAACCCTTGGCGCGCCAGCCTCAGGGCTGCTGGCCCCGCCCGCCCTGCCGTCGACCCTGCCGGGCGGGGCGCCGCTGCCGGTGCTGCCGGGCCCGGCGCAGCAGGAGATCCTGCAGCGCATCCTGGACGCCGCCAGCGGCCGCGCCCCGCCGGCGCCGCTTGTACCCCCTGCGCCCTGGCCCGCGCCCTGGCCCGCGCCCGCCGGCGCCCCCATCACCGCCGCGCCGCCGGCCGGCGACGCGCTCTCCCACACCGAGGCCTTCTTCGCCGAGCGGCTCGGCCTGACGCTGCGCCAGTTCGGCTATGACAGCTTCCGCGCCGGCCCCGCCGCCGCGCCGGTGATGGGCGCGCTGCCCGACGACTACGTGATCGGGCGCGATGACGAGCTGGTGATCGCGCTGCGCGGGCGCACGCGCGCGACCTTCACCCTCCGCGTTCTGCGCGACGGCACCCTCATCCCGCCCGACCTGCCGCCCGTACCCGCCGCCGGCCGCACGCTGCGCGAGCTGCGCGCGGAGCTGGAAGGGCGCATCGCGCGCGACATGCCGGGGACGGAGCTGTTCCTCTCCGTCGGGCAGCTGCGGCAGATCTCGGTCTTTGTCGGCGGCGAGGTGCAGCGGCCGGGGATGCAGACGCTGACCGCGCTGTCCTCCGTGCTGGATGCGCTGCAACAGGCGGGCGGCGTGCGCAAATCAGGCTCGCTCCGCGCCATCCGCATCGAGGGCCCTGAGGGCACGCGCATGCTCGACCTCTACAGCGTCATCGCCGGCGAAGGCGGCAGCGGCGATATCCGCCTCCGGGAAGGCGAGCGCATCCTGGTGCCCGCGCTCGGCAGTGTCGTGGCGATCGCCGGCGACGTCACGCGCCCGGCGATCTACGAATTGCCTGCGGGCGTGGCATCCGCGCCGCTGGCCTCGCTGCTGCGCCTGGCGGGCGATCCGCTGCGGCCGGTGGGCAACCGCTTCCTGGTGCAGGGCACGGACGCAGCCGGCCGGCGCTCCTTCACGGAAATCCGGCCGGGCGACGCCGTGCGGCGCGGCGATGCGGTGCTGGTGCAGCCGGGCGCCGATGTCATCGCTAACCAGCTGCGGCTGGCCGGGCATGTCGCCGCACCCCTCACCCGCGCGGCGACGCGCGGGGCCACGCTGCGCAGCCTGCTCTCCGATGCGCGGCTGCTGCGGCCCGATCCCTATCTGCGGATGGGCGTCGTGCTGCGGCTGGATGCCACCACGCGCACCCGACGCATCCTGCCCTTCGACCTGGCGCCGGTGATGGCGGGCTCCGCCAATCTCGCACTCGCCGAAGGCGACGAGGTGCTGGTGCTGGGTGCGGCCGACATCGTCTTCCTGGCGAGCCCCCCGGTGCAGCGCGCGCTGCGCGGGGAAGCGCCGGCCGAAGGCGCCTGCCCGGCGCTGACGATGCTCGCGATTGCCGCGCGCGCCGCGCCTGCGCGCTTCGCCCATGCGCGCGGCGCCGGCTTCCCCGATATCGGCGCGCCCGCCTGCCCGCCGATCCTCCAGGATCATCCGCCGCTGCTGGCCTTTCTGCTGGATACATCGGAGCTGCTGACGGGAGAGGTGAAGCAGCCCGGCCTGTTCCCGATCCTGGAGAACACGACGCTCGACCTGCTGCTGGCGGCCGCCGGCGGCGTGACGGAGGGCGCCGATCTTGCGGCCGTGGAGCTGGCGCGGGAGCCGACGGAGCACAGCAATGCGATCGCGCTGACGCGGCAGAAGCTGGATTTGCGCGGCGGCAACCTCCGCGCCGTGCGGCTCTCTCCGCGCGACGTGGTGCGCATCCCCCGCGGCTTCACCGACCGCGAGGTGGGGCCGGTCACGCTCGGCGGCGAGGTGATCCGCCCAGGCGTCTACGACATCCGTCGCGGCGAAAAGCTCTCGGAATTGCTGGCGCGCGCGGGCGGGCTGACGCCGCAGGCCTATGCCTATGGGGCCGTCTTCACGCGCGAAAGCGTGCGCCTCCGCCAGCAGGACGGCTTCGCGCGGGCTGCGCGCGACATCGAAACCTCGCTGCTCTCGGTCGCAGCGGGGCAGGCGAATGCCGCGCCGGCCGGGCAGCGCGGCGATCTGGGCGGGCTGGTGAGCGCAGGGCGCGAGCTGGCCGCCACGCTGCGCCAGGCGCAAGCCGCGGGCCGGATGGTGGTGGAGGCGAATCCGGTGGTGCTGGCAGCGCGGCCAGACCTCGATGTGCTGCTGGAACCGGGCGATCTGATCGTCATCCCGAAACGGCCGAGCGAGGTGACGGTGGTCGGCTCGGTGCTCAACCCGGGCAGCCTGCACTTCCAGCCCGGCTGGCTGGCGGCGGATTACGTGCGCGCGGCGGGCGGTACGCAGCGCTTCGCCGATCCCGCGCGCGCCTTCGTGGTGCTGCCGAATGGGCAATCCGCGCCGGCGGCCCTCAGCGGCTGGCAAGCGGGCGGGCCGCCCGTGCCACCGGGGAGCCTGGTGGTAGTGCCGCAGGATCCCTCGCCCTTCGAGACGCGCGGTCTGATCCGCGACGTGACGGCGGTGCTGAGCCAGGTGACGGTCTCGGCCGCGGCGCTCGCGGTGATCGCGCGCGAGCTGCGGTGAGACGCGCCGGCGGCATCAGCGCATCCCGGCCTCGAGCTCCTCGGGCGTCGCCGCGATGCGCTGCGCGCGCAGCCAGGCCGATAGCGCGGGATCGGCGCTGAGAACGCAGAGCGGAATCGCCAGCACCATGCCGAGCGTGAAGGGCAGCGCCAGCAGCAGCGCAGGCAGCGAGACGGCAGCGAAGACCAACGTCAGGACGACGCCCACCAGCATATGCAGCCACAGCAGCCACGCCGCATCCCGCCACGCGATGCCGCGATCGGCGCGGTTCTGCGGCGCCCAGCCAACGCGGCGGCCGAAGGGCAGCGTGAGCAGGAAGATCGCCTTGTTGAGGGTGGAGAGCGGCTCGAACAACTGCATGAAGACGACCTCTGCCAGCGCGCCCTTCGCAAAGGCTGCACGGCCGCCATAGCGCGCGGCAGCACGCGACTGGATCAGCGCCTGCGCATAGCCCGACAATTTCGGCGCGAAATAGCAAAGCCAATGCGCGAAGATCGCCAGCGCCAGCGCGCCCATCGGCGTCTCCGCACCGCCGCCTGTCGCCGCATTCAGCGCGGTGAGCAGCAGGATCAGCGCATAGAGCGGCGCGCCAAGGAACAGCAGGATCGCCTGCAGCAATTGCAGCCGGCCGAGCATCGTCATCCCCGGCAGGCCGAACAGACGAAAGTACTGCATGTTGCCCGCGCCCCAGCGTTCGTCGCGGCGGAGGAATTCGGGCATGGCGGGCGGGTTCGCTTCCATGCTGCCGTCTTCCGCCGGCAGGCAGCGCACACGCCAGCCCGCGGCCTGCAGCCGCACCGATTCCACCATATCGTGGGAGAGGATGCGGCTGCCATCGGGCAGCGCTTCCAGCCGCGCATGACGCCGGAAAGGCTCGCAGCGCAGGATCGCGTTGTGGCCCCAATAGGGCCCGGCATCGAGCTGCCACCAGGCCTGGCCCGTGGCCCAGCTGCGCATGCCGGCCCGCATGCCGAACTGGAACAGCCGCGGGAAGGCTGCAGTGGCCGGCCGCCCGACGATCAGCTGCTGCACGATGGCAAGGTCGGGCTCGGCTTCCATCACCGCGACGAGCCGCAGCACGGCATCCGGCGTCATCACACTGTCGGCGTCGAGGGTGATGAAGAATGCCGCCTCGCCCACCTGGTGGTCGAGGAAGTCCATGACATTGCCGGCCTTGAAGCCGGTATTCTCGACGCGGCGGCGATAGCCGACATTGTCCCGCGTCTCGGCGAAGGCCCGCACGGCGGCGTCTTCCGCTTCGGCCAGCGCCGGATCCTGCGTGTCGGACAACAGCCACAGCACGAAGCGGTCTGCGGCGCCGCGTTCAGCCAGACCATCGAGCAGCGCGCCGAGCGGCGGCAGCACGGCGCCCATATCCTCGTTCCGGATACAGACGGCGAGCGCGGTCACGTTGCGCGGCGGTCCGGGCCGCACGCGCGCCAAAGCGGGCAGCACCACGGCCGGCGGATCGCGCGAGGCCAGCAGGATCGTCAGGCCAACCAGCGAATTCCCTGCCGACAGCGCCGCCCAGGGCGTGACTCCAAGCAGGCAGAGCAGGATCAGCGCCTCGATCGCATTCACACCGCCCGGCGCCAGGGCGCGCCAGGCGAGCCACAGCAGCAGGGCTGCGATGGAGGCGACCAGGGCGCCGAACAGCGCACGGCGCAGGGTTGCATTTTCGTTGTTCACCCGGCTGGGATCGCGCAGGATCGTGGCGGGCTTACGGCGAAAGCGGCACGCCCGCGCGCGCCAGCCCCCAGGCGCCGAGGCTCAGCACCGTCCAGCCCGCGGCACCGGCCCAGATCATCGCCACCCCCGCCCCGGCCAGCGCCAGCAGCGGCAGCGCCTGCATGGCGTGAATGGCCAGGAAATGCGCGACCCGCAAATCGCCGCCATCGCGCGACCAGAAGAAGGGCGGGAGGCTCGCGGCATCGCCCGGGCTGCCGCCGATGCGCGGCGTGTCGGCGACGGAGATGCTCGCGCCCGTGAAGCCGCCGAGCACGCCGCCGAGCACCAGCCCGAGCCCGACCGCGAGCCGCCAGGGGTGCGGCTGCGCCGGGTCGCCCGCGCGCAGCACCAGCAGGCCGAGCAACGCGGCCAGCGCCACCAGGGTGAGGGCGCCAAGGCCCATCAACGCGTACATCACCGCGCCCAGCGCATCGCCGGCGAAGTGGCTGGGCTGGCCAAGCGCGGCGCGCAGCGTGATCCAGCCTTGTTCGAAAGCAGCCGCGGCCAGCGTGCCCCACAGGATGAGTCGCGCCATCCGGCCGTCGCGCGCGCACGGCGCCAGCACGCCCCAGGCCCAGGCGAGCGTCCAGAACCAGACGACAAAGGACGCCGCGAATTTTGCCGGCTTCACCCAGACCGAGACGCCATTGATCATGCGCGGGTCGAAAGCCATGGCGGCAAGGCTGGCCAGCAGCACCGCCAGCATCGCAAGGCCTGCGGCCGCCAGCACAGGCTGACGTGCGCGAAGCTCGGCCAGCATGGTCATGCCGCCCGCCGCGCGCGGAGGGCGCGCAGGCCGAGGAACAGCAGGAAGCCGATCGGCCCGGCCAGGAAGGTCGGCGGCAGACAGAGGCGAATGGCCCAGGGGTTCATCCCCTCTGCACTGCCGCGCCGAGCGATCCAGGCACCGACCACCAGATCGAAGGCCAGGTAGTGCACCCAGCCCGCGAGCAGCACGCCCTCCGTGCGGAACAGTGCCGCGACGGCGGCGAGCGAGGAAAACCCGCCCTCCGCCCCGGGCGCGTAGAGCGCCAGCAGCACGGCATAGAGCGCGGCCAGCAGCGCGGGGATGGCGAGCCCCGCGAGATGCCAGTTCGCCCAGCGCGCACCGGGCGCGGCGAGCAGCGCGAGCCAGCCCGCGAGGGCCAGTGTGTTGGCGGCAGAAAAAATCGTCTCAAGCGGCATCGGCGCGAAGCATGCCGGTTGCGCGGCCGCAACGGAAGGCTGGCGTCAGAAGCCGGTGAGCAACAGGTCGAGCGCCTTGGTGATCGCGTCGCGCTCCGCTTCGAGGTTGCCGACGGGCCGGCCCAGATCGCGCTTCGGCACGGCCGCCATGTATTGCGGGAAGAGGAGGTGCGGGCCGTCCTCCAACACGAAGCGGGGATTGAGATCGCGGGAGGGTAGCGGGGCCGCCGCCTCGGGCAGCAGGGGCACGACGATGCGCGTGGAGAGATGCTCGTGCAGGTCGTGCTGGACGTTCAGCAGATAGCCCTGCCGGGACCGGTAGAGGTCGAGACGCGGCACGCGGTCAGAACATCCGGTACTTCGCGAGTGGTACGCCGTGCTTTTCGACCCAGGCGTTCTGCGCCTCGATCGCCTCCCGGTTCTCCTCCAGCCAGCGGCGTTCCTTCTCGGCCTTGATAGCGTCGCGGATGGCCTTTCGCGCAATCGCCTCGGGGTCGAGGCCGAGGGCACGGGCTTCGGTGGCGAAGGGGGCTTGGGTTTCGGCAAAGCCGGTAGATGACGGCGCAGATGTCGTGGCCATGATCCGCTCGATCAGACGCAACCGCGGTGAACGCCCGGAGCGGATGTCCGCCACGAGGTGAGGATCGCCGCAGACACGGCGCCCAAAGGCGGTCGCGCTCTCGCCAGTTCGACTCAAATGGGCACCGATAGCGCGGATGAGTTCGGCATGGTCCATGGGGAAAATCCTACATACAGGCTGTGGGATTTTCCACTGAATTCCTATCCCGCCACCCGCCGCACCCAGGCCCCGTAGATCCGCGGCCCCGCCAGCGCCGCCAGCGCCACCAGCAGAATGCACAGGCTGATCGGGCGCGTCACGAAGGTGGTCCAGTCGCCCTGGCTGATCGTCAGCGCCTGGCGCATCGCCTGCTCGGCCATCGGGCCCAGGATCATCCCGATCACCACCGGCGCCACGGGGAAGTCGAAGCGGCGCATGAACATCGCGATGATGCCGATCCCATACAGCAGGATCAGATCCATCACAGAATTGCTGATGCCGTAGGTGCCGATCGTCGCGAAGACCAGGATGCCTGCATACAATTGCGGCTGCGGGATCTTCAGGATACGCGCCCACAAGCCCACGAGCGGCAGGTTCAGCACCACCAGCATGACATTGGCCACGAACAGGCTGGCAATCAGCGTCCAGACCAGCGTCGCCTGCGTGGTGAACAGCATCGGCCCGGGCTGGATGCCGTAGCTCTGGAAGGCGCTCAGCATGATCGCGGCCGTCGCGCTGGTGGGCAGGCCAAGCGTCAGCATCGGCACCAGGATGCCCGCCGCGGCCGCGTTGTTCGCGGCCTCCGGCCCCGCCACGCCCTCGATCGCGCCGGTCTTGCCGAATTCCTTCTGCGCCTCGGGCGAGGCGAGCTTCCGTTCCGCATAGTAGCTCAGCATGGTCGGCATCTCGGTGCCGCCGGCCGGCATCACGCCGAAGGGAAAGCCAAGCCCCGCGCCGCGGAACCACGGCCCGATGCTGCGCCGGATGTCGCTGCGGCTCATCGTGATGCGGCCAACGGGCCGCACCTCCTGCTTGCCCTCCACATAGCGCCAGGCGAGGTAGAGCGTCTCTCCCACCGCGAACAGCGCCACCGCCACCAGCACCACATTCACCCCGTCCAGCAATTCGGGGATGCCGAAGGTCAGGCGCGGCTGGCCAGTCTGCAGATCAATGCCAACGAGCCCCAGCAGCAAGCCGAAGAACAGGCTGGTGAGCCCCCGCAGCGCACTGCCGCCTAGCACGGCGGAGACGGTGACGAAGCACAGCACCATCAGCGCGAAATACTCGGCTGGGCCGAGCTTCAGCGCGAGCTCCACGATCACCGGCCCGATGAAGGCGATCCCCAGCGTGCCGATCGTGCCCGCGACGAAGCTGCCGATGGCAGCCGTGGCCAGCGCCGGCCCCGCGCGGCCGTTCCGCGCCATCTTCGCCCCTTCGAGGGAGGTGATGATGGACCCGCTCTCCCCCGGCGTGTTCAGCAGGATCGAGGTGGTGGAGCCGCCATACATCGCGCCATAGAAGACGCCGCAGAACAGGATGAAGGCCGCTGTCGGCGGGACGGTGAAGGTGATCGGCAGCAGCAGCGCGATGGTCAGCGCCGGGCCGATGCCCGGCAGCACGCCGATCGCCGTGCCGAGGAAGCAGCCCAGCAGCGCCCAGCCGAGATTGGTCAGCGTCAGCGCATGCGAGAAGCCGAGCGCAAGGCCCTCGAGGCTCTCCATCAGATGGGCGCTCCGAAGACCAGGGCCTCGACCACGCCCGCGCCGATGTTGACGCCCAAGAGCTTCACGAACAGCGCATAGGCGCCGAGCGCGACCACAAAGGCGATGCCGAGGTTCATGAGGTGGCTGCGCGAGCCGAAGGCCGCCGCCACCAGCGCGAATTGCGCGGTGGCCGCGACCGTGAAGCCGAAGGGCCCGATCAGCGCGAGATTGGCCAGCAGACCCGCCAGCAGCAGCCCAAGCGCGCGGAGATTGGCAGGCGGGGCGCCCTGCAACTCCTCGATATCGTCAGACCAGCCGCCACGCAGCGCGACGATGGTCAGCGCGACACCCAGCAGCAGCAGCCCCGCGGCGATGAGGTAGGGCACCGCCTTCGGCCCGACCTGCGCATAGAGCGGCGAGGTCGGGATGACGGTGGCCTGCCAGGCCGCGACGCCGCCGAGTGCGACAACGAACAGCGCCGCGCCGAGATCGGCGGCGTTCTTCCGCATCGCCACCTCCCTCCCGCGGCGCGCCGCCGCGTCAGCCCGCCAGGCCGATGTCGCGGAGCACCTGGCGCGTCTCCTCCTCGTCGCGCGCGAGGAACTGCTCGAAGGCGGCGCCGGTCTGGAACCAGTCGTCCCAGCCGCGCGTCGCCAGCAGTTCCCGCCACTGGGAGGAAGCCTGCAGCGCCGTCATCCAATCCGTCAGCGCCTGGCGCTGCGCGGCGGAGATGCCGGGCGCGCCGAACACGCCGCGCCAATTGCCGAGCACGATGTCGAGCCCGCTTTCCTTCAGCGTCGGCACATTGGGCAGGCTGCGCGCATCGCCGGTGGTCGCCAGCGCGCGCATGCGGCCGGCCTGGATCTGCTCGGCGAATTCCGAGACGCCGGAGATACCCGCGCGCACCTGCGCGCCGAGGATCGCGGCCTGGGCCGGGCCACCGCCCGCGAAGGCGACATAGCTGCCTTCCCGCGCATTGCGCCCGATGGCCTTCAGCATCAGGCCAAGCGTGATGTGGTCAATGCCGCCCGCGCTGCCGCCGGCGACCGAGACCGCGCCCGGATTGGCGCGCAGCGCGGCCATGAAGCCCTGGATGTCGCGGAGGTCGGAATTCGCCGGCACGACGATCACGCCGGGCTCGGTGGTCATGCGCGCGATCGGCGTGACGTCCTTGATGCCGACCGGCGAGCGGTTGGTGATGACGGACCCCACCATCACCGCGCCACCGACCATGATGGCGTCACCGCGCCCGCGGCGCTGGGAGACGAAGCGCGGCAGCCCCACCGTGCCGCCGGCGCCGCCGACATTCTCGAACTGGAAATTGGCGACCAGACCCGCGGCGCGGGACGCCTGCTCGATCGCGCGGCCAAGCCCGTCCCAGCCGCCGCCCGGGCCGGCGGGGACAAAGACATACATGCTGGCAAAGCGCTGCTGCGCGACCGCGGGTCGCACGAGAGAGCCGGCCGCGGCAAGGCCGACAGCGGCAGACAGCACATGGCGACGGCGGATGGTCATGGTTCCTCCCTCAAGGTCCCGCTGAAACGGTGTCTTCGGCGGGCATGCTAGGCTAGCGGTAGGGCCCGCGCAAACTGTCCTCGCAACGAGACGCGACAGGGGACATCACCCCCGCGCCTCCCGCCACAGGCCGAGCTTCTGCTGCGCGGCCGCATCGGAATAGGCGAAGAGCACGAGGTCGGACGTCGCCTCCAACTCCAGCGCCGACCAGGACGGCACAACGAACAGATCGCGCGGCGCGAGAGCCATCTCCTGCCCGGCGATGCGCGCCTGCCCCTCGCCTTCCACCACGACGAAGACGGTGGCGTCGGTGGACCGACGCGGGCGCGTGCGGAAGCCCCGCGGCAGCAGGCGGACATGGGCGGCGATGGTCGGCATCACCGGCCCGCCATCGGCCGGGTTGATGAATTCCAGCGCGTGGCCGAGATGCGGATCGGGGTCGCCCGCGCGCGCCATCGCCGCCAGGCTCTCGCGCCATTCGGCATAGGGGTAGTGGAACAGCGGCAGCGAAGCCGGCCGCCGCGCCGCGGCGCTGCCGGCGAAGGGGCGGAGGTTCCGCCCATAGCGCGCGGCGGTGTCGCCGGCCGGCGCCGTCTCGGCATGCGCCATGGCGCCATCCGGCAGGCGTTCGGCGAAGGAGGCGGCGAAGTGCCGCACCGTCGGGATATCGAGCCCATCCAGCCAGATCATCGGCTGGCCAGAGGCATTGCCGTGGTCGTGCCATTGCCAGTTGGGCGTCAGCACCAGGTCGAAGGGGCGCATGATCGCCTTCTCGCCATCCAGCGCGGTGAAGGCGCCATCGCCTTCCATGACAAAGCGCAGCGCGCATTGGGTGTGGCGGTGGCAGGGCGCGACCTCGCCCGGCAGGATCAGCTGCAGCCCGGCATAGAGGCTGGTGGTGACGGCGGACGACCCCGGCAGGCCCGGGTTTTCCAGGATGAGCACCCGGCGTTCGGCCTGTTCGGCGGTGATGAGGTCCCCAGCGCGGAGCAGATGCGCGCGGGCGGCGTCGTAGCGCCAGAGATGCGGCTGGGCGGGTGAGGCGGGGCTGGGCGTGACCAGGGCGTGGAGCACTTCCCACAACGGAAAGAGGTGTTCCGGCGCCATCCGGGCATAGAGCGCCTGGAGCAGGGCGCGGGCTTCGTTGGAGCCGGGGGCGGGTGCGTCGGTCATGGTGGGCCGAGCCTAGCGTCTGATCCCCGCGGGCGGAAACGCCGGAGCGGTGAATCAGCTGCTCGGTCCATGCGGACGAGGGGTGGTCCGGCCGTGAATGGCTGAGGGCTTCCGTCCGCGCCGCGGCTTCTGTAAGAGGAGGGCGACGGACCCGTAGCTCAGCTGGATAGAGCGTTGCCCTCCGAAGGCAAAGGTCGTACGTTCGAATCGTATCGGGTCCGCCAATTTTCTCGTGATAATTCAGTGGTTTATGTGTCCGGCGAAGCCGGGCTCGCCGGCGCGTTTGTCAGACAACCCGCTGTACAAAACCTGCACAAATCCGCCCTGCCTCCACCACACCGCGCCGGATTGAGGCGGCTGGTGGGGCCCGGTCTTCCGATTGATCATCCAGGCCCGATGAGGCAATCACCGCGCGCCCTGCCTCCAGCAAGATCGTGCGCGACGAATGTCGGACCCCTCTCCCGAGCGAAGCCCGCAGCGTGCCGGTTCCGAAATCCCGGCGGACCCCCCGCAGGAACAGATTGATGCGCTGATCGCGCTCTATGCGCAGGGCAGGTTCGACCTGATCCTGCAGCAGGCGGAGGCGCTGGCGCGCGCATTCCCCCGGTCTTTCGCGCCCTGGCAAATGCTGGGGGCAGCGCGGTTCGGCCTGGGGCAGCGTGAGCAGGCCGCCCACGCCTTCCGGCAAGCCTGCGCCCTGAAGCCAGATCACGCCCCCGCCCACAACAACCTCGGCGCCGCGCTCTACGCCCTGGGCCAGCTAGAGGAGGCGATCACCGCCTATCAACGCGCCATCGCGCTGAAGCCCGATCACGCCGACGCGCACAACAATCTGGGCGCCGCGCTGTACGGCCTGGGCAAGCTGGAGGAGGCGATCGCCGCCCATCAGCGCGCCATCGCCCTCGCCCCCGATCACGCGGACGCGCACACCAATCTTGGTGTCGCGCTGACCGCCCAGGGCCAGCTGGACCAGGCAATCGCCGCCCATCAGCGCGCCGTCGCCCTCATGCCCAATTACGCGGAAGCGCACAGCAACCTGGGCAATGCCCTGCACGCCCAGGGCAGGCTGGAGGACGCCATCGCGGCCTATCGGCACGCCATCGCGCTCAAGCCCGGCTACGCCGATGCCCACAGCAATCTTGGCAATGTCCTGCATGACCAAGGGCAGCTGGACCAATCCATCGCGGCCTATCAGCGCGCGCTGGCCATCAACCCCGACAACGCCCCTGCAGAAGCGGACCTGCTACATCTGTGGTCGCAGACCTGCGATTGGCAGCAGCTGGGCCAGATGCACGAAGCATGCGGCCGGCTCGGCATCAGCACGAAGGCTGTGCCGCCATTCGCGCTGCTCTCCGCCGAGGACAACGCAGCGCGTCACCTGGGGCGCGCCCGGACCTGGGCATCCGAACGGTACCGGCATGCGCCGCTGCCCCTGCCTGCACCATCGCCTGCACGATCCGGCCGGTTGCGGGTGGGCTATTTCAGTGCGGATTTCCACGACCACGCCACGCTGTTCCTGATGTCGGGTCTGCTGCGCGAACACGACCAGGACCGGTTCGAGATTTTCTCCTACAGCTATGGGCGAACCCGCACGGGCGAATCCCGGACACTCGCCAAGACCGCCGTCCGTCATTTCTTCGATGTGGCCGACATGCCGGATCGCGCCGTCGTTGAGCTTGCACGCTCACACGGTCTCGATATCGCCATCGACCTCAAGGGCTACACGAACAGTTCCCGCTCGGGCCTGTTCCAGTTCCGGGTGGCGCCGATCCAGATCAACTATCTCGGTTACCCGGGCAGCATGGGCGCGGACTTCATCGACTACATCGTCGCCGATCCCATCCTGATCCCGGACAGCCAACGGCCATTCTACGCCGAACGCGTCATCTATCTGCCCCACAGCTACCAGCCGAACGACGATCAGCGCGCGATCGCGCTGCAGCAGATGACGCGTGAAGACTGCGGCCTGCCGCGGGATGCCTTTGTGCTGTGCTGCTTCAACAGCACCTACAAGATCGGCAAGCGGGAATTCGACATCTGGATGCGCGTGCTCCGGCAGGTCGAGCATGGCGTCTTGTGGCTCTTCGCATCCAATGACCATGCACAGGCGAATCTGAAGCGCGAGGCCGCGGCGCGCGGCGTCGATCCCGCGCGCCTGGTGTTCGCCGCGGGGCTGCCGGTGGCGCAGCACCTGGCCCGGCATCGTCATGCCGATCTTTTCGTCGATACCTTCAACTACAATGCCCATACGACCGCGAGCGACGCGCTCTGGGCGGGGCTGCCTGTCGTGACCAAGGCGGGGCAGCAATTCGCAGCCCGTGTCGCGGCGAGCCTGCTGCATGCCATCGGCCTGCCCGAGCTGGTCACGACGACAGAGGACACCTACGAGGCCTTGATCCTCGCACTCGCGACCGATCCGGCGAAGCTCGATGCGGTGCGCCGGAAACTCTCGGCGAACCGGCTGACGCAGCCGCTATTCGACACGAAGCGATACGCCCGGAACTTCGAAGCCGGATTGCGCAGGGCGCATGATCTTCACGCGGCGGGTCGCGGTCCGGAGGACATCGTCCTGGCTGAGAGCGGCCTCTGAGTACCAAGCAGACGCGCGCCGCCATCGCCACGTCGGGGCGCGGCACGCCGATCACATCGCGCAACTCATCGAGGAAACGGGCATAATTCGCACGCTCGGCCAGTTCGGTACCGTCCCAACGCGCGATGAAGGCGACCAGTCCCTGCGCGGCCTCGCCCGGACCCTCTGCCATCCGCTGCAGATCAGAGCGGAACTAAAAGTTGTTAACAGCCGTGCTGTCATGCCGGGATGCACGTGAGCCAGGCGGGGCGGGGCTGGGGCGCTTGCTGCCAAGCATCTTTGCGCCGCATTTTTCGGCAATATTCCGCTGTATTGCAGGAGATACGCGACATGAGACGGATCGGCTTCGCCTGGATCGTGGCCCTACTGGTGGCGCTGCCCTTCGTGGCACAGGCCCAGACCATGGTGCCCTCGAAGAACGGGTCCTGCCCGTCCGGCAGCAGCAATGCAGGGTCGGGGTACTGCCGCTCGACCTCCGGCAAGGGCTATGTGCCCTCACGGAACGGGTCCTGCCCCTCCGGCACCTCGAATGCCGGCGCGGGGTATTGCGCGACGGATGGGCGGACGAACTACGTGCCGTCCAACAACGGCTCCTGCCCCTCCGGCACCACCAACGCGGGCGCGGGGTACTGCCGGAGCCGGTAAACCGGCGACGCACCCTCCAACGAAAAAGGCCCGGCCGCATCGCGGCCGGGCCTTCGAACTGGTGGAGCCAAGGGGAGTCGAACCCCTGACCTCTTGAATGCCATTCAAGCGCTCTCCCAACTGAGCTATGGCCCCGCAGTCTTGGGAGGCGCGCCGTATAGCCCCCGCCCCTCAGCCACGCAAGAGGAGGGGGGGCGGCATCGCGCACCCCCTTTCACCCCCTTCCAACCGCGGCCCGGCGCCCATAGGGTGCGGCCCCGAACGATCAGCCAGGGAAGAGCAGACGCCCCATGCGCAAGGTCCATCCGGATGCGAGGTCCGCCCTCGCCGGGGTGCTGAAGGACGGCATGACCATCATGGCCGGCGGCTTCGGCATCTCCGGCATCCCCGCTTTGCTGATCGAGGCGATCCGCGACAGCGGGGTGAAGGACCTCACGGTCATCTCCAACAATGCGGGCGTGGATGGCGTGGGCTTAGGGATCCTGCTGGAGACGCGGCAGATCCGGAAGATGGTCAGCTCCTACGTCGGCGAGAACGCGACCTTCGCGAAGCAGTACCTGGCCGGCGAGCTCGAGATCGAGTTCAACCCGCAAGGCACGCTGGCGGAACGCATCCGGTCGGGCGGCGCCGGCATCCCGGCCTTCTACACCAAGACCGGCGTCGGCACGGCGGTGGCCGAAGGCAAGCCGACGGCGGTGTTCGACGGCGAGACCTTCGTGATGGAGCGGACGCTCTTCGCGGACCTCGCCATCATCCACGCCTATATGGGCGACCATGAAGGCAACCTCGTCTATCGGAAGACAGCGCGGAACTTCAACCCGATCATGGCGACCGCAGCGCGCATGACGGTGGCGCAGGTGGAGCACCTGGTGCGGCCGGGCGAGATCGAGGCCGACCACATCCACACGCCGGGCATCTTCGTGAAGCGCATGATCGTCTGCCCGCCCGGCTACGAGAAGAAGATCGAGAACCGCACGGTCACGAAGCATCCGGCCGGGGCCGCCGGCCCGGCGAGCGTTTCGGTCTGAGGAGAGCGACCATGCCCTGGACCCGCGACGAGATGGCGGCACGCGCCGCCCGCGAACTGCAGGACGGCTTCTATGTGAACCTCGGCATCGGCATCCCGACGCTGGTGGCGAACCACGTCCCCGCCGGGATGACCGTGCAGCTGCAATCCGAGAACGGCATGCTCGGCCTCGGCCCCTTCCCCTATGAGGGCGAGGAGGACCCGGACCTCATCAATGCCGGCAAGCAGACCATCACGCAGCTGCCGACCAGCAGCTTCTTCGACAGCGCGCAGAGCTTCGGGATGATCCGCGGCGGGCATATCGACCTGTCCATCCTGGGCGCGCTGCAGGTGGCGCAGAATGGCGACCTCGCGAACTGGATGATCCCCGGGAAGATGGTGAAGGGTATGGGCGGGGCGATGGACCTCGTCGCCGGCGTGAAGAAGGTGATCGTGCTGATGGAGCACACGGCCGGCGCCAGCCACAAGCTGCTGAAGGCGTGCAACCTGCCGCTCACCGGGCGCCGCGTGGTGGACATGGTCATCACCGACCTCGGCGTCTTCGCCCTCGACAAGAAGGGCGATGCGCCGATGCGCCTGGTGGAGATCGCCCGCGGCGTGACGGAGGCCGAGATCCGCGAGAAGACCGAGGCGGAGTATAAGGTGGCGGTGCCGGCCTAAGCGGGGGGTAAGACCCCCTCACCCCGACCCTCTCCCCCTGTCAGGGGGAGAGGGAGATAGGGGGGGGAGAGGGAGGTGGGCGGCTCAGCCGAAGGTCAGCACCAGCAGCATCACGCAGCCCAGCGCGATGCGGTACCAGCCGAAGGGCGTGAAGCCGATGCGCGCGATCACCGCCATCAGCCAGCGCACCACGACCAGCGCGACGACGAAGGCCGTCACGAAGCCGACGCCGATCTGCGCCAGCCCCGTCAGATCCAGCTCGTTGCGGCCCTTGTAGAGCGCATAGACGGTCGCCGCGAACATCGTCGGGATCGCCAGGACGAAGGAAAACTCGGCCGCCGCGCGACGCTCTACGCCAAGCAGCAGCGCGGTGATGATCGTGGCGCCCGAGCGCGAGGTGCCCGGGATCATCGCCAGCGCCTGGCCGAAGCCGATCAGCAGCGCGCCAAGCGGCCCGATCTCCGGCACGGATCGGATAGTCGCATGCGGCCGCCAGCGCTCGATCGCGATGATGGCAACGCCACCCGTGATCAGCGCGAAGCAGACGACCCAGGGGTTGAACAGCATCGCGTGGATCGTGGAGTAGAAGGTCGCGCCGATGATCATCGCCGGGATGAAGGCGAGGATGATGTTCACCGCGTAGAAACGCTCCGGCCCCGGCCGCCAGGCCTTGAGTGCCAGGTCCATCAGCGTCCGCCAGAACACCACGACGACCGCCAGGATCGCGCCCAGCTGGATCGCAATCTTGAAGGTCGCGCTGCCGGGGCCGCGAAAACCGATCAGCTCGCCCAGCAGGATCAGGTGGCCGGTCGAGGAGATCGGCAGGAATTCGGTGATGCCCTCGACGATGCCCATCAGCAGGGCGGAGAGCAGCGCTTCGGCATCCATCGTGGCGGTCGCTCCGGGGATGGCCCGGTGATAGCCGCCCGCGCCGCGCCGGGCCAAGTCCGGCGGGGATGAACAAACGAAAAGCCCCGCCGCCCGGGTGGGGCGGCGGGGCTTCCGTGGGAACGGGACCGATTAGCGGACGGTCTGGGCCGCCGTGAAGGCGAAGTTGTCGAAGCTGTTCTCCGCCACGCGGAACCACTGGAACTGCTCCGTGCGGAAGCGATTGTAGCTTTCCATGATGCGGCCGAAGCGCGCATTCTGGCGGGCGAGGTCGGCGTTCAGCTCCTCATTCGCGCGCCAGGCGGCTTCCAGGATCGGGCGCGACCAGAAGCGCAGCTGCGCGCCGGCGGCGACCAAGCGGCGCAGCGCCTGCGGGTTCAGGTGGTCGTAGCGCGCCGTCATCTCGCTGTCGGCCTCGGCGCAGGCGATCTCGATCGCGTGCTTGTAGAGGTCGGGCAACGCGGCATGCGCCCGCTGGTTCATCATGAAGTGCAGGCGGGCGCCCGGCTCCCAGAAGCCCGGCGCGTAGTAGAAGCGCGCGACGCGCACATAATTCGCGCGCTCATCGTCATGCGGGCCGACGAACTCGGCCGCGTCGATCACGCCACGCTCGAGCGAGGGGTAGATATCGGCAGGCGCGATCAGCGTCGGCTCGGCGCCGAGCCGGCGGAAGAGCTGGCCGGCGAGGCCCGTGATGCGGAACTTCAGACCGCGCAGCTGCTCGACCGTGGTGATCTCATTGCGGAACCAGCCGCCCATCTGGGCGCCAGTGTCGCCGGCGGGGTGGGCGACGATCGAGTATTCGCGGAAGAACTCGTTCGCCAGCTCATTGCCGCCGCCGAAGCGGAACCAGGAGGTCATCTGGCGCTGGTTCAGGCCGAAGGTCATCGCGGTGAAGGGCGCGAAGGCGATGTCCTTGCCGATGTAGTAGTAGGACGCGGTGTGGCCGCCTTCCATCGTGCCGGCCTGGACCGCGTCCAGCACCTGCAGGCCGCCCACGATCTCGCCGGCCGGGAAGACCTGGATGCGGAAGCGGTTGTCGGTGAGCTGCGCGACGCGCGCGGAGATGCGCTCCAGCGTGCCGTAGAGCACGTCGAAGACGCGCGGGAAGGACGACTGGACGCGCCAGCGGACCTCCGGCAGGGACTGGGCAAGGGCGGGTGTGGCGATCGCGACCGGTGCGGTCGCGGCGGCGCCCATCAGGGCACGACGGTTCATGGCGTTCTTGTCCTCCCGGAGCACGGGTGACGCGGGCCCCTGCCCGCGGCTGACACAGGCTTAATCCATTCGGGAAGGGCAGAGAATAGGCGTCGTTGCCGGTCCGGCGGACCCCCGCCCGGCTTAGCCCAACACCTTCGCCGGGTCGGTGTTCGACCCGCAGAGGATCACCGCCACGCGCGCCCCCGCGGGCGGGACGAAGGCGCCGCTGGTCAGCGCGGCCAGCGCCGCGGCGCCGCCGGGCTCCGCCACCAGCCGCAGCCCGTCCCACAGGCGCCGCTGCGCGTCACGGATCGCGGCATCCGTCACCAGCACCGCCTGCGCCACATGCTGCCGCGCCACCTGGAACATATGCGCGCCGACCTGCCGCGCGCCGAGGCTGTCGGCCGCGACACCGCCGACCGGGCAGGGTACGGGCCGGCCTTCGCGCAAGGCGGTGGCCAGCGTCGGGCAGCCTTCCGGCTCCACGCTGATCACCTGGGTGGCCGTGCCGGCATACCAGGCGGCGATCCCGCCGATCAGCCCGCCGCCGCCGGTCGCCACCAGCACATGCGTCGCCTCCGGCGCGTCCTGCTCCAACTCCAGCGCCACCGTGCCCTGGCCGGCCAGGACCTCGGGCTGGTCATAGGCATGCACGATCAGCGCGCCGGTCTCGGCGGCCCGCGCCTCGCTGGCGATGCGCGCCTCGTCATACATCGCACCCATGCGGTGCAGCACGGCGCCGCAGCCCTCAATGCGCGCGGTCTTCGCCTCCGGCGTCGCGACCGGGCAGAACACCTCCGCCCGCAAACCCAGCGCGCGCGCCGCATAGGCGACCGCCGCGCCATGGTTCCCGCCAGACGCGGTGACGACACCCGCCGCGGGCAGCCCCCCCGCCCCCTTCGCCGCCAGCATGGTGTTGAACGCCCCGCGCGGCTTGAAGCTGCCGGTGGCCTGCAGCAGTTCGAGCTTGAGGATCAGCGGCAAGCCGAGCCCGAGATCCGCGCCCCCCATGCGCAGCACCGGCGTGCGGCGGACCTGGCCCGCGATGCGCGCGGCGGCGGCGGCGATGTCGGAACGGCTGGGCTCTGTCATGCGCCGAGGCTTGGCAGGCGCGGCGCCGCCAGGCAACCCGCCGCCGGCTCAGCGCGCGATGAGCGAGTTGTGCAGCCAGCCCCAGGCCTCCCCAGCCTCGCCGACCTGCAGCCAGCCGCCCGGCGCCTCGCCGAAGACCTGCAGCGCAGAGGCGCGCGGCAGGACGCGCACCACCTCGGACCCACCCGCAGGCGACGCGCGCAGATTCACCGGGTGGCGTGGCGTGGTCGTCACCATGCCCTGCGCGGGGCCCCGCGCGGGCGCGGCCGGCGCGGTGGAGGCTGGCGCGGCCAGCGGCGCGACCGGGGCCGGCGACGCAACAGGGGCCGGAGCGGCGACCGGCGCTGGCGCCGCGGGGGGTAGGCCGCGGGTCGGGGCATCCGCCGCACTGCGCGGCAGGCCATAGGGTGCCGGCGGCAGCGGGCGGATGCTCTGGCGGGCCGAGGCCGGGCCACCGCCGTCGAAGCAGCGATCCACCATCTCGAAAAACACCCGCGTCGCCTCCTGGGACGACGCGGCGAGGTAGAGCTCCGTCCGCGTCGCCGTGGTGCCCGCAAAGCTCACCACCGCCACCCAGGGCAGGAAGGGCTCACCGCCCCGGCCGGTGGGATTGACCTGTCCGCAGATCGCCAGCGTGTCCGGCATGGCCTGCCGATGGGCCTGCACCGCGCGCAGCGTCAGCGCGCCATCCAGCCGGAGCCTGGCGCGAAGCCGTTCTTCCGCCTCCTGCAGCGCCACGGCCGGGCGGCCGGGTGGCGCGCCGACCGGCGGGGCGGGGGCCGCGCTCGGTGCGGCGGGCGCCGCGGCCTGGCGCGGGGCAGGATCCTCGCAGCCGGCCAGCACCAGACCCGCCAGCAGCGCCACGCCGCAGACTGCCGAACCCTGCCGCGCCATGCCCCGGCCCCCTGTAATTCCGATATCGTTATAATACGAAAGCGTGCCGGCTGCATCGCCGGCGTGGGCGCGCAGGGCTCGCAACAGGGTGACGCAGGACCGGCCGGCGGCGTTCGACCCGCCAGGGTCACATCCGCGCGCCGCCTCCATGGGCGGAACGGGCCACACTTCACCCCCTGCCCCGTTTCTGCCATGGTCCGTCGCCTTTGCGTTCGGGGGCCCGACCGGGACCATGCCACTCCACGCCTCTTGCGCTGCTGTCGGCGGCGATGGCGTGCTGTTCCTGGGCCCTCCGGGCGCGGGGAAGTCCGACCTTGTCCTGCGGCTGATCGGCCGCGGCTGGATGCTCGTCGCCGACGATCAGGTCGAACTCGCCGCAGACGGCCCCGACACGCTCCTCGCCGCCCCGCCCGCCGCGCTCCGCGGCCTGCTGGAGGTGCGCGGCCTTGGCCTGGTGCGCGACCTGCCGGTGGCCGCCCCCGTGCCGCTCCGCCTGGCGGTGGAGCTGTTGCCGCCCGGCGACGCCCCGCCCCGCCTGCCCGAGCCCACCACCTTCGAGGCGCATGGCATCCGCCTGCCGCGCCTGGCCCTGGCCGCGCGGGAAGCCGCGGCGCCGGACAAGGTCATCCTGGCGCTCGACGCCGCCTGCGGCCGCCTCCGGCTGCTGGCCGGCGCCATCCCGGCGGTGGCGGCATGAGCGGCGCCACCGATACCCCGCCCCTGGCCCCGCCGCGCCCCGTGGTGCTGGTCACCGGCCTTTCGGGCGCGGGCAAGGCCTCCATCCTGCGCACGCTGGAAGACCTCGGCTTCGAGACGGTGGACAACCCGCCCCTCCAGATCTTGGAGGAGCTGGTCGGCGACGGCGCCTCCCCCATCGCCATCGGCGTCGATGCCCGCTCCCGCGGCTTCGACGCGGAAGCCGTGCGGCATGCGGTCGAGCGGCTGCGGCTCCGCCAGGACATCGCCGTCACCCTCGTTTTCGCGACCGCCGAGGAAGCGGTGCTGCTCCGCCGCTTCTCCGAGACGCGCCGGCGGCATCCGCTGGCGCCGGGCGGCCCGCTGGGATCGCGCGTCGCGCATGGCATCGCGCAGGAAGCCGCCCTGCTCGCCCCGCTGCGGGAAGCGGCGGACATGGTCGTGGACACCTCCGACCTGCCCCTGCCGGAGCTGCGTCGGGTGGTCGAGCACCGCTTCCGCCCGACCGGCACCACCGGGCTCGACATCACCATCTTCTCCTTCGGCTACCCCAAGGGCCTGCCGCGGGAAGCGGAGCTGGTCTTCGACATGCGCTTCCTGCGCAACCCGCATTACGACCCGGCGCTGCGCCCCATGACGGGCAAGGACGCCCCGGTCGCCGCCTTCATCGAGGCCGACCCCGATTTCGCCCCCTTCTGGACTCGCATGACAGGCCTGCTGGACCTGCTGTTGCCGCGCTATGTCGCGGAGGGGAAGAAGTACCTGACCATCGCCTTCGGCTGCACCGGCGGGAAGCACCGCTCGGTCCTTGTGGCAGAACGCCTGGCGGCCCATCTTGCGGCGGGCGGCTGGCGCGCGGAGGTGATCCACCGCGACATCGTGCCCGCGCCGGCTCCCCCCGCCGGCGCCGGCACAGCCCAGACGGGGCGGGAGGCCCTGGCGCGTTCACCATGACCACGACTGAACAAGCATCGGGCTGCTGCGTGCCCCCCAGCTCGGCGGATGCCGACGGGGCAGCCCAACCCTCCTCCACAGCCCAACGCCTGGGCAGCGTGACGGGTCACCGATGATCGGCCTTGTGCTCGTCACTCATGGGCGGCTGGCGGATGAACTCCGCGCCGCCATGGAGCATGTCGTCGGCCCGCAGGCCGGCGTCGCCACCGTCTGCATCTTCCCGGATGACCGGATGGAAACCCGGCGGGAGGATATCCGCGCCTCCATCGCCGCGGTGGACCAGGGCGATGGCGTGGTGGTGCTGACCGACATCCTGGGCGGCACGCCGTCCAACCTCGCCTTCCAGCTCTGCGACCACCGCCGGGTGGAGGTGATCGCAGGCGTGAACCTGCCGCTGCTGGTGAAGCTTGCAAAGCTGCGCGGCACAGAGCCATTGGCCGAAGCCGTGGCGCATGCCACCGCGGCGGGGCGCAAATACATCGCCTGCGGATCCGAAGTGCCGGACGGCCAGAAGGCCAATGGCGCGCCGCTGATCGCGCCCGCCCCGGCCCGCGCGAACGGGAGGACGCGATGAACGAATGGCCCGACGAGGCCGGCGAGGCCAAGGCCGCGCCCGTCGCCGCCACCGCTGCCGTGCCGCCGCCCGCCGCGGCAGAGGCCGGGCCCTGCGGCTGCGACACCGCGGGTGGGATGCTGATGGCGCGCACCATCCGCATCGTGAACAGCCGCGGCCTGCATGCGCGCGCCGCCGCCAAGCTGGTGGCGGTCGCCGAGCGTTTCTCGGCCTGCATCAATGTCTCGCGCCACGGCCAGACGGTGCCGGCCTGCTCCATCATGGGGCTGATGATGCTCGGCGCGGGCCAGGGCAGCGAGGTGACGGTGGACGCCGAAGGCTGGGACGCCAAGGAAGCGCTCGAGGCGGTCGCCGGCCTGATCGAGGCCGGCTTCCATGAAGACTGACAAGACCGACCGTCCCGACCCGAAGCCGGCTGAAACGGCGCCGAAGCGCGCCGCGCGCCGCGCCAAGGAAATCCTGATCCGCGGCATCGCCGTGGCGCCTGGGGTTGCGATCGGCGCCGTCTTCGACACCACCGAACCGCCCTCCGACCCGCCGCGCCGCGCCATCGAGGCCGCGCAGATCGAGGCGGAGAAGCAGCGGCTTGCGTCCGCCGTCGCCACCTCCCGCAAGCAGGTCGCCAAGCTCAAGACGCGGCTCTCCGTCCTGCCCGAGGAAGCGCAGGAAGAACTCGAGCCGCTGCTCGACGCCTATGCGATGATGCTGGGCGACAGCCGACTGATCCGCGGCGCGCGCAAGCGCATCGAGCATGAACTTCTGGCCGCCGAGACGGCAGTGGGCGACGAGGCCGAAGCCATTGCCGACGTCATCCTCGCCGCGCGGGACGACGACAAGGCAGGGCTGAAGCGCCGCGCAGGCGAGGTGCGCGAGATCGCCCGCCGCCTGACACGCAACCTGACCCAGTATGGCTTCCGCAGCTTCAAGGACGTGCCCGAGGGCGCGATCCTGGTCGCCGAGGAACTGACGCCGGCCGATGCCGCGCTGCTCGATCCCGCGCGCATCGCGGGCGTTGCCACCGAGGAAGGCGGCGCGGACGGCCACACGGCCATCATGCTGCGTGCGCTGGGCATTCCGGCGGTGCTCGGTGCGCCGGGGCTGACGGAAGCCGCGCGGCGCGGCGACCAGGCGGTACTGGATGGCACCGCGGGCAGCGTCGTGCTGCACCCGACCGCGGCAACGCTCACCAACGCCAAGGGCGCCTTGGCCGCGCATGCGCGCGAACGCCAGCGCCTTGGCAAGCTGCGTCGCCTGCCCTCCGTCACCACGGATGGCGAGGTTGTGGAGCTGCTGGCGAATTTCGAGATTCCCGCGGAACTCCCGCTGATCGCCCAGGCCGGCGCGCAGGGCATCGGCCTGCTGCGCTCCGAATTCCTGTTCATGAACAGAGACGACCTGCCGGACGAGGACGACCAGGTCGCCGCCTATCAGCCGATCGTGGATGCGATGGCGGGCGACCCGATCACCATCCGCGTGCTCGACTGGGGCGGCGAGAAGGACATGCAGGCGCTCGGCCAGGGGGTGGAGCCAACGCATATCTCGCCCAACCCGGCGCTCGGGCTGCGCGGCATCCGCATGCTGCTGAAACGCCCGGAGCTGCTGGAGGCGCAATTCGCCGCCATCCTCCGCGTCGCGGCGCGTGCGCCGGAAGGTGCGGTGCGCGTCATGCTGCCGATGGTCACCGTGCCGGAGGAAGTGAAGGCCGCGCGCGAGATCTACGAACGCGTCGCCAAGCGCGTGCGCCGCCGCGGCGAGAGGCTGCCCGAAAAGCTGCCCGAGCTCGGCGCGATGATCGAGACGCCGGGCGCGGCGCTGGCCGCCGATGCGATCGCGCTCGAGGCCGATTTCTTCGCCATCGGCACCAATGACCTGGCGATGTACACGCTGGCCGTGGACCGCGGCGATGCCGAGGTCGCGCATCTCTATGACCCGCTGCATCCCGCCGTGCTGCGGCTGATGCAGTTCTCGACGGAAGCGGCGCTGCGCCTGCGCATGCCGGTCTCGGTCTGCGGCGAGATGGCGGGCAATCCGCGGCTGGTGCCGCTGCTGCTGGGTCTCGGCATCCGCTGCCTGTCCATGAACGCCAGCTCCATCCCGCGGGTGAAGCAGGCGGTGCGCGCGCTGGATATCGGCGATTGCGCCCGCTTCGCCCGCCGCGTGATGGAGCAATCCGACCCCGCGCGCATCCGCGAATTGGTGGACGGTTTTGCGAGTGGCGTGACGGAGCGCGGCTGAGGCCAACAGCTCTGCCGCGTGACCTGCGGCCGGCACTGGCCGGCCGAGGCCGCGGATGCGGCGCCGCGCCGAGTGGCGCGCAAGCCAAGCGCGCGGCTTGCGGCACTGCCGCAAGGCCGGAGCGAAGCGCAGGCTGGCGCGCCGGCGCCTGAGGCGCGGAAAGGCATGCGTAACATCCCGTCACGCACCGCCACGATCCTGCCTTGTCCCGGCCCCGTCCGCGCCAAGCGGGGCGGGCAAGCTTCCCTCCATGCCGAGGGAGGCATAGCAGATGCAGTCCGTTCGTCGCGCCGCCGTCACCGGCCTGCTGGCCGCCTGGCTCGCACCGCTGCCCGCTGCGCCGCAGGGCTGCGACCGCGATTGCCGCTGCGCCGAGCCCTGCGTGACCGCGGAAGCCCCGAACCGCGTGCCGCCGGCGGCGCCTTCGAAGGACGACGCCTAAGCCGCCTGCTCCAGCGTCGGCGCGACATCGGCGACCGTCGTGCGGTGCAGGTCGCGCTTCTGTTCGGCCGGGTAGCGGCGCGCGCGGTGCATCGTCGCGCGGTTGTCCCACATCACCAGATCATGCGGGCGCCAGACATGCGCATGCACGAACTCCCGCTGCGTCGCATGCTCGGTCAGGTCGCGCAGCAGCATGCGTGCTTCGGGGATCGGCCAGCCGCGGATCGCGCCGGCATGCGCCGACAGGAACAGCGACAGCCGCCCCGTCACCGGATGGCGCCGCACCAGGCGCTGCGGCACGGGCTGCCACTTCGCGCGCTCTTCCTCGGTGAAGGCGTCGAAGCCGAGCGAGCCTCGCGAGTAGAGCTGGCTGTGCTCCACGATCAGCTCGCGCGTCAGCGCCTTGGTCTCCGCATCCAGCGCATCCCAGGCCGCGCGCATATCGGCGAATTCGGTGTTGCCGCCCGAGCCCGGGATGACGCGGGCCGATAGCAGCGAATACTTCGCCGGCGTCGGCTTGAAGCTGGAATCGCTGTGCCAGAGCATGTTGCCGAGCGAAAACAGCCGCCGCCGGTCGTCGCGCCCCAGCACCGCGCCGTCGCGGTCGAGGTTGGAGATGTCATTGATCTCCATCGAAAGGCGGCGCTGGCCGCCCTGTGCGATGTCGCCCGTCGCCATTTCCAGCGGGCCGAAATGCCGGCTGAAGGCGACCTGCTGCGCATCGTCGAGCGGCTGGTCGCGGAAGACGAGAACGCCGTAGCGGTCCATGCCCTGCTCGATCGCCGCGGCTTCGGCGGCGGTGATGCCGCGCGCGATGTCGAGGCCGGCGACCTCGCCGACGAAGCCGGGCCGCGCGGGATCGGCTGGGCGGATGGTGAGCGTCATCCTGGGGGTCCTCCTCCTCGTTAGAGGGAAGGCTAGACCTGCAGGGCCGGCGCGGTCCACCGGTGGCGCAAGCTCAGCGCACGGCGGCCATCTCGCGCGCCAGCGTCTCCCGCTCCGCGCAGGCGCCGCAGGTCGCGCTGAGGCGGGCGAGGTTCGCCTCTGCCTCCGCCCACCGCCCCTGCTGCAGGAACAGGGAGCCCTGATAGGCCAGCGCCCCGGGATGGTCCGGGTTCGCGGCCAGCGCCGCGCGATAGGCCGCCTCCGCTGCGGCGACATCGTTCCGCCGGCGATGCGCGAAGGCGATATAGGTCAGCACATCGGGATCGCCGGGCAGCCGCGCCAGCACCGCTTCCAGCAGCTCGAGCGCAAGGCCGTGGCGCCCGGCCTCGATCATGCTGCGCCCGGCGGCGATATCGGGATCGCCCTCTGGCTCCGGCAGCACGGCCTGGGCCGGCGCAGCCAGTAGCGCCACCAGCAGGGCAAGGAGGATCGGCGATCGTGGCATGGCGCTGCTCCCGGTCATGGCCCGCGCGTCGCGGTGTAGTCCCAAAGCGTGAAGGTATGGTCTTCGGCCGCGCGCGCCTGCGCGTGGCAGGCGGCGCAGGGCGCAAGAGACACCTCGCGGCGCCGGCCTGCGCCGTCGAAAGCCGCGAAGCGCCAATCCCCGGCCTGCTTCGCCTGCGTGTAGATGGCGATCCAACCAGGCTCCGCCACGAAGCGACCGGCGGCGTCGCGGATCGGCCGACCCGCCGCGTCGCGCCGCGCGCGCGCATCGGCCATGACCAGCAGCGTGCCCTCTGGCGCGGGCGCCCCGGCGCGCAGCCCGGCATGTGCCGCGGGGTCGATGTGGATGTGCCGCACCAGGCCGCGATCCGTGTCATCCACAATGGCGTAGCGGATGAAGCGCTGCTCCCACTCGGGCGGCAGCGCGATGTCGGGCGGGGTGGCGGCGGCGGCCAGCGCCAGTAGCGCCACCGGCAGGGCAAGCAGGGTCATGCGCATGGTGTGGAGCGGGCCGGATGCCACGGCACGCTACGGCACTCCAATGAAGTTTTTCTGCACGCCGCGCATCACAACTGCTCCTCCACCGGCAGCACGCGCGCGAGCCACGCCACCGCGCGCCGCGACCAGGAGGCCATCGGGTCGGCGCTCCACACACGCTCCCGCCCGCCCGCGCGGTCGAGCCACAGGATGCGCCCATCGCGCAGCTCCAGCCGCCAGCTGACGGACGGGTCGGTCAGCCGCGCCTGTTCGCGCGCCACCTCGCGCGCCACCGCCGGGTTGCGCACGAAGGCGCCCATCTCGGTGTTCAGCGCGGCCGAGCGTGGGTCGAGGTTGAAGCTGCCGACGAAGGCCGCGAGCCCATCCACGACCAGCGCCTTGGTGTGCAGCGCCGCCCCGCCGCGGGAGCCCAGCAGGCTCGGCGGATCGTCGGTCGGGCCGGGCTTCAGCTCATGGATCACGACGCCGGCGCGCAGCAGCGGTCGGCGGTATTTCGCGTAGCCGCCATGCACGGCGACGACATCGGTCGCGGCCAGCGAATTGGTCACCAGGCTGATCTTCACGCCGCGCGCCACCATCTCCAGCAGCAGCGCCATCCCCGCCCGGCCGGGCACGAAATAGGGGGAGATCAGCAGCACCTCCCGCCGCGCCTCCCGCAGCACATCGGCGATCTCGGCGGCGATGCCGCCCGCCGCGCGCGCGCGCTTCCGCGCACCGAGCCCACGGCTCGCCTTCTCCGGCCTGTCGGCGACCACGCGCACCGCATCCGGCGCGACGGGAACAAGGCCGCGGCGGATATGCCGCCCCGGATGCCCGCGGAGCGGCGCCAGCAGCCCGGCAGCGCGCGCATCCCTCGCGGCAGCGTCGAATTCCGCGCGCAGCGCCAGCAACGCGCCGCGCCGCTCCCCCGCGGCGCTGACAATCGCGGCCGGGCGCGCCAGCGGGCTCGCCCAATAGGTGTCGAAGACGCGGCAGGCGCCCTCGGCCGGCGGGCCGGCCAGCACCAGGTCGAGGTCGCGGAAGCTGATCATCCCATCCGCCTCCAGCCCGAAATACTCGTCGCCGATGTTGCGCCCGCCCACCACCGCCAGCGCGCCATCGGCGATCCAGTTCTTGTTGTGCATGCGCCGGTTGAGGTGCCAGCCGCCGAAGGCGATCTCGAGCGCGTAGCCAAGCCGCCCGAAGCGCCGCCAACGCGTGCCGTTGAACAGCCTGACCTCGATGTTCGGATGCGCGTCGAGCGCGGCGAGGATGCGCTGGTGCCCCAGCGCATAGACATCGTCGAGCAGCATGCGCACGACGACGCCGCGATCGGCCGCCGCCAGCACCTCTCGCCCCAGCAGCTGGCCCGTCAGGTCGCCACGCCAGACATAGTATTGCAGGTCGAGCGTATGGCCGGCCGCGCGGGCACTGGCGGCGCGCAGCGCAAAGGCCTGCGGCGCATGGGCCAGCACGGCGACACCGCCCGGCCGGGCAGTCGCTTCCCGGCGCGGGGCGAGGCTGTTCAGCGCCGCGGCCACCGCGCGCCGCAGCCTTGTATCGGGCAGGGCCTCGGCGGGGCGGGCGGGGGGCGCGGGCATGCGGTGTTCCGTCGAACCGAACGGTCCGGGCGGGCCGGGGTTCAGGTCGGCGGCCATGTGCCATGGCCGCTGACCCGCGTGGCCTTCGCCTCAATCGCCGGCGCCGCCTCCGGCGGCTTGGCTGCGCGGCATTGGCCGCGGCGGCCGTTCGGCCGCTCGCCCGCCTGCGGCGGGCGCAGGTCGGTGCCGAAGCTCGGCGGCATCACGCCGCTTCGCGCGCCTCGGCGAAGCGGCCGGCGATGGTCGCCAGATGCAGCCGCGCCGTCAGCGGCAGGTGGTCGGAGGCGATGCGTGCCAGCGGGCTGTCATGCACCTCGACATCCGAGACCAGCTCCTGCGGTGCGGCCAGAATGCGATCGAGCGGCAGCACCGGCAGGCGCGTCGGGAAGCTCGCGGGCCCGCCATTGACGTTGCCGAACAGCGGCGCGAGCGGGCGGAGCGAGGATTTCGCCACCGGGTTCCATTCATTGAGGTCGCCGCAGAGCACGGTGGGCATCGGCGGCGCCTCGGCCAGCGCCGCCAGGATGGCGGCGGATTGGCGGCGCCGGCAGCGCGGCAGCAGGCCGAAATGCGCCGCCACCAGACGCAGCGGCCCGGCCGGCAGGTCGAGCTCCGCCAGCACCGCCCCGCGCGGCTCCGCCCCCGGCAGCGCCAGGCGGCTGAGGCGCGCGCGCGTGCCCGGCCGCACCAGGATGGCATTGCCGTGCCAGCCATGCCCGTCCGCGAGGTCGGAGACCGGCAGCGGCACCAGCCCGGCCTTCTCCTCCAGCAGGCGGGGGTCGAGCAGGCCGATGCGCCGGCCGAAGCGCCGGTCGGCTTCCTGCAGCGCGACAAGGTCCGCGCCAAGCTCGGCGATCACGGCGGCGGAGCGGTGCGGGTCGAAGCGCCCATCCGTGCCGACGCATTTGTGCAGATTCCAGGAGGCGATCCGGATCTCGCCCTCCGCCGGGGTGCGGGGCGGGGCGGGGCTGCGGCGGCGGGCGTCGCGGAACTCCGCCAGCAACTGGCGCATGCCCGCCCCGGTCACGCGGAGTTGCTCCGCCACCCGGAAGCGGGCGGGCGCGCGGGCGCGCGGGCGCGTGGTGGGCGGGGAGGTCATGCGGGACGGCGGGGTCCGGTCGGCGGGGCAGCAAAGCAGAGGATGGGGTGTCGGGCGGCGGCTGCCAAGGAAAGGTTGATGCAGTGCGGCACGTGACACATAAAGATATCATTATGCCTTGACGTGTCCCCTTGGCCCTGGCCAGGGCCCGTGCTACGCCGCCGCGCCTTTCCCAAATCAGGACCGACCCGCATGACCGACTACGTCGTCAAGGACATCTCGCTCGCCGGCTGGGGCCGGAAGGAAATCTCGATGGCCGAGGACGAGATGCCCGGCCTGATGGCGGTGCGCGCCGAATACGGCAAGCAGCAGCCGCTGAAGGGCGCGCGCGTCGCCGGCTGCCTGCACATGACCATCCAGACCGCGGTGCTGATCGAGACGCTGAAGCATCTCGGCGCCGATGTCCGCTGGTCGTCCTGCAACATCTTCTCGACCCAGGACCACGCTGCGGCCGCCATCGCCGAAGGCGGCACGCCGGTCTTCGCCGTGAAGGGCGAGACGCTGCCGGAATACTGGGACTATGTGCAGAAGACGCTGGAATGGGCCGATGGCGGCACGCCGAACGTGCTGCTCGACGATGGCGGCGACATGACGCTGCTGGTGCATTACGGCCTGCGCGCCGAGCAGGGCGACGTCGCCTTCCTCGAGAAGCCGACCAATGAGGAAGAGGAAGTCTTCTTCGCGCTGATCAAGAAGTGCCTGAAGACCAAGCCGGGCTGGTTCGCGCAGCTGGCGAAGAACATCGTCGGCGTCTCCGAGGAGACGACGACGGGCGTGCATCGCCTCTACAACATGGCGAAGGACGGCAAGCTGCTGTTCCCCGCCATCAACGTGAATGACAGCGTCACCAAGTCGAAGTTCGACAACCTCTATGGCTGCCGTGAGTCGCTGGTGGACGCGATCCGCCGCGGCACCGACGTGATGATGGCCGGCAAGATCGCGATGGTCTGCGGCTTCGGCGATGTCGGCAAGGGCTCCGCCGCGTCGCTCCGCAACGCCGGCTGCCGCGTGATGGTGTCGGAAGTCGACCCGATCTGCGCGCTGCAGGCGGCGATGGAAGGCTATGAGGTCGTGACGATGGAACAGGCCGCGCCGCGCGCCGACATCTTCGTCACCGCGACGGGCAATGTGGACGTCATCACCGCCGACCACATGCGCGCGATGAAGCACCGCGCGATCGTCTGCAACATCGGCCACTTCGACAGCGAGATCCAGGTCGCGGCGCTGAAGAACTACAAGTGGGACAACATCAAGCCGCAGGTGGACGAGATCGAGTTCCCGAACGGCAAGCGCATCATCCTGCTGTCCGAAGGCCGCCTCGTGAACCTCGGCAACGCCACGGGTCACCCGAGCTTCGTGATGTCGGCGTCCTTCACCAACCAGACGCTGGCCCAGATCGAGCTGTGGGCGAACCCCGGCAAGTACGAGAAGAAAGTCTACGTCCTGCCGAAGCACCTGGATGAGAAGGTTGCCGCGCTGCACCTGGCGAAGGTCGGTGCCACGCTGACGCAGCTGAACAAGCAGCAGGCCGACTACATCGGCGTGCCCGAGCAGGGCCCCTTCAAGGCCGAACAGTACCGCTACTGAGCCTGGCCGAAGGGGGCGCGCCGCGCCCCCTTCACGCCAGCGCCCGCGCCCCTCCAGGATTTGACTGGATTTCAGGTTCGATATCGATACAATCGGCATGACGTCGATTGCATCGCATCGCGCCTCGCGACAAAGCTGCCATGCGATCGCCGCCGCGGGAGCGCCTGGCCATGTGCATCGCCTGCAGCCCGTTCAGCAGCGCCCTTAATGCGCGCCCCGCGGCCTCGCGCCGCCATGTGCTGGGCGGCATGGGCCGCCTCGCGCTCGGCGCAGGCGCCGTGGGCTTCGGCAGCCTGCTGCGCTGCGCTGAAGCGCAGACGCCGCCCGCCGCGTCTGGCGCGGCCGACCTGATCTACAGCGGCGGCCCCATCATCACCGTCAACGACGCCCAACCCACGGCCGAAGCGGTTGCCGTGCGCGGCGGGCGCATCCTCGCCATCGGCACGCGCGACCAGGTGCAGGCGACGCGTGGGCCGGGCACGCGGATGGTGAACCTCGAAGGCCGCACCCTGCTGCCCGGCTTCGTGGATCCGCACGGCCATGTGGCCATGGTCGGGCTGCAGGCGGTCGGCGCCAACCTGCTGCCCGCACCGGATGGCGAGGGCAATGACATCCCCGCCCTGATCCGCATCCTGCGCGAATGGGCGCAGCGCAACGCGGCCGCGGTCAGGCGCTACGGCCTGATCTTCGGCTTCGGCTACGACGACAGCCAGCTGCGCGAGCAACGCCACCCGACGCGCGACGACCTTGACCAGGTCTCGACCGAGGTGCCGGTGCTGATCATCCACACCTCCTCCCACCTCTGCGCGGCGAATTCGAAGGCGCTGGAGATGGTCGGGATCACCGCCGCGACGCCCGACCCGACGGGCGGCGTGTTCCGCCGCCGCGAGGGCTCCCGCGAGCCGAACGGCGTGATGGAGGAGAATGCGATGATCGCCGGCGGGGCCCCGCTGCTGGGTGGCCTCGACGAAGCGGCGTGGCTGTCCATGATCCGCGCGGGGTCAGACTTCTACGCCTCCTTCGGCTACACCACCTGCCAGGAAGGCCGCGCCATGGGCCCGACGCTGGCGAACCTCGCCAAGGCGGCTGAGCGCGGCCTGCTCGCGGTGGATGTGGTCGTCTATCCCGACATCCTCGGCGCGGCCGACCAGCTCGGCGGGGCGCTGCATGGGCGGGACTACCGCAACCGGCTGCGCGTGGGCGGCGCGAAGATCTCGCTCGACGGCTCGCCGCAGGGCAAGACGGCCTGGCTGACGCAGCCCTACCATGTGATCCCGCCCGGCCTGCCGCCGGATTATCGTGGCCTGCAGACCGCCCCGACCGACGCGACCATCGAGGCCTTCTCGCGCTGCTATGAGCGCGGCTGGCAGCTCCTGGCGCATGCCGGTGGCGACGCCGCCATCGACCTGATGATCGCCGCGACGCGGGAGGCGACGCGGCGGCACGGGCCGGGCGATCGCCGCCCCGTGCTGATCCACGGCCATACGCTGCGCGCGGACCAGGTGGATACGCTGCGGGAGCTCGGCATCTTCCCCGCGCTCTTCCCGATGCACACCTTCTACTGGGGCGATTGGCACCGCGATTCGGTACTGGGACCGGAGCGGGCGGCGAACATCTCGCCCACCGGCTGGCTGATGAGCCGGGGGATGATGTTCACCTCGCATCACGACGCCCCGGTGGCACGGCCGGATTCGATGCGTGTGCTGAGCGCCACGGTCACGCGGCGATCGCGGACCGGCGCCATCATCGGCCCGCAACATCGGGTGCCGGTCGGCACCGCGCTGAAGGCCATGACGATCTGGGCCGCGCATCAGCACTTCGAAGAGGCGACGAAAGGCTCCATCGAGCTCGGCAAGCTCGCCGATTTCGTGATGCTGTCGGACAACCCGATGACCACGGACCCGGAGCGGCTGGCGGAGCTGAAGGTGGTGGAGACGATCAAGGAAGGCGTGAGCGTCTACCGCGCCTGAGGGCGCTGGCTCAGCCGCAGGCGGCTGACAGGCCCAGCCCAGCCAGCCAGGTCTCGCTCTCCTCGGCGATCTCGCGCTCGGCGTCGCGCACGAGGTCGAGGAAGGCCTGCTCCGCCTCGCCGAGCGGCCGGCCGCGCAGACGGACCACGCCCGGATACAGCGACAACCAGGGCTCGCGCCAGCGCAGCACCACCACCTCACCCGCGCGCAGGGCGGTGCCGACCACCGGCAGCGTCACGGGCAGCACCGCATCGCAATGGCGGAGCAGGCTCACCGCGACGGTCGGGCTCTCCTGGATCATGGCCGGAAAGGCCGGGTGCGCCGTCCTGGCGGCGCGCGCCGCCTCCCGCGCCGCCGCCATCGGGGCCTGCACCGCCTGCGGCACGCGACCGATGAACATCAGCGGGAAGGCGAGAATATCGGGCAGCGACATGCTCTCCAGCCGCGTCAGCGGATGGTCGCGCCGCACCGCGAAGACGCCCGGCTGCGGCCGCAGCGCCTCCACCTCCAGGCCGGGATCCTGATCGTAGCCGCGCAGGTCGAGCAGGCCGATCGCCGCCTCGCGCCCGTTCACCACACGCGGCACCTCGGCCCAGTCGGCGGGAATGACCCGCAGCCGCGTCGTGGGATAGAGCGACAGCATCCGCGCTGCCGCGCAGCAGCCGAGGGATTCGCCGACATAGTTGCCGGCCACGATGCGAAGCTCCCGCACCTGGCCGCCCCGCACCTCCGCCATCGTGCTGTCCAGGCGCTCCAGCCGCGCCAGGATGTCGGCGGCCTCGGCCAGCACGGCGCGGCCGAGATTGGTCGGGATGACGCCTTTGCGACTGCGCTCGAACACCTGGCCGCGCAGCTTCGCCTCCAGCGCCGCCAGGCTGCGCGTCAGCGCTGGCTGGCTCACCCCCAGCACGCGGGCAGCGGCCACCAGGCTGCGGTTCTCGGCCACGGCGCGCACAAGGCGGAGTTCCCGAACCTCAAGCATATAACCTCCGCAACAACTTCAGATTGTCGATTCGTTATTGGTCATGACGATGCCCACGCAGGCAACCTCTCTCCAACGGGGAGGGGGCCGGCAGGTGGCGACGGCCACGACGACAACCACGGAGGTACGGCCAGGCGATCGGGCCGGGATGGTTCGCCTCCCGGGTGGCGGTTTCCGCATGGGTTCGGACCACCATTACCCGGAGGAACGCCCGGCCCATCGGGTGAGGGTCGGCCCCTTCTGGATGGACGCGACCACCGTCACCAATGCGCAATTCGCCCGCTTCGTCGCCGAGACCGGCCATGTCACGGTCGCGGAACGGCCGCTCGACCCCGCGATGTACCCGGGCGCCAGGCCCGGCATGCTGGCGCCCGGCGCGCTGGTCTTCCGCATGACGGACGGGCCGGTGGACACCTCCCGCATCGCCAACTGGTGGCACTGGACCCAGGGCGCGCAATGGCGCCACCCGGAAGGGCCTGGCAGCGATCTGACAGGCCGCGAGGACCATCCGGTCGTCCACGTCGCCTATGAGGACGCGGACGCCTATGCGCGCTGGGCCGGCAAGGAATTGCCGACCGAGGCGGAGTGGGAATTCGCCGCACGCGGCGGGCTCACGGACGCTGAATTCGTCTGGGGCGAGGAGTTCGCGCCCGGCGGCGTGCACATGGCCAACACCTGGCAGGGTCCGTTCCCCTGGCGCAACTTCGCCGCCGACGGCTTCGAGCGCACCGCGCCGGTCGCGAGCTATCCGCCCAACGGCTACGGCCTCTACGACATGGCCGGCAATGTCTGGCAGTGGACCACGGATTGGTTCGCGGCGCGGCACGCGGCTGACCCAACCAAGCCCTGCTGCACACCGACCGATCCGCGCGGACCGGCGATGGAGGGCAGCTTCGATCCCGCCCAGCCGCGCATCCGCATCCCGCGCAAGGTGGTCAAGGGCGGCAGCTTTCTCTGCGCGCCCTCCTATTGCCGGCGCTACCGGCCGGCGGCGCGCCACGCGCAGATGGTGGACACCGGCATGAGCCATATCGGCTTCCGCTGCATCCGCCGCGACGCCTCGACGACCCACGCCACGATCCAGGAAGGAAGTGCAGCATGAAGAACAACGACACGCGCCCGTCGCGCCGCACGATGCTGCTCGGTGGCGCCGCAGGTCTCGCCGCCGCGGCGGGTGGCGCGCAGATGGCGCAGGCCCAGCTGGCGCAGGCTCAGCCGCCCGCGCAGCCCCGTCCCGCCGCACCCGCGCCAGCCAGCGGCGCGGCGCGCCGGCCCAACATCCTGGTGATCTTCGGCGACGATGTCGGCTGGTCCAACATCAGCGCGTACAACATGGGCATGATGGGCTATCGCACGCCCAACATCGACCGCATCGCGCGCGAAGGCGCGATGTTCACCGATGCCTACGCCGAGAATTCCTGCACCGCCGGCCGCTCGGCCTTCATCACCGGCCAGAGCCCGATCCGCACCGGCCTGTCCAAGGTCGGCCTGCCCGGCGCGGCGGAGGGCATGCGCGCGGAGGACCCGACCATCGCCGTGCTGCTCAAGGCGATGGGCTATGCGACTGGGCAGTTCGGCAAGAACCACCTCGGCGATCGCGACGAGCACCTGCCGACCATGCACGGCTTCGACGAGTTCTTCGGCAGCCTCTATCACCTCAATGCCGAGGACGAGCCGGAGAACCCGGACTATCCGCGCAGCCCCGAGTTCCGACGCCAATTCGCCCCGCGCGGCGTGCTGAAGTCCTGGGCCAATGCCGACGGCACGCAGCGCATCGAGAACACCGGCCCGCTCACCATGAAGCGGATGGAAACGGTGGATGAGGAATTCCTGGCCGGCGCGCTGGACTTCATCGACCGCGCGCACCGCGCGAACCGCCCCTTCTTCACCTGGTTCAACTCGACGCGCATGCACATCTGGACACGGCTGAAGGAAGCCAGCCGCGGCGTGACGGGCCTTGGCATCTATGCCGACGGCATGGTCGAGCATGACGGCCATGTCGGGCAGCTGCTGCGGAAGCTCGACGAGCTCGGCATCACGCAGGACACCATCGTGCTCTACAGCACCGACAACGGCGCCGAGATCATGTCCTGGCCGGATGGCGGCAACACCCCCTTCCGTGGCGAGAAGGCGACCGCCTGGGAGGGCGGCTTCCGTGTGCCGATGGCAATCCGCTGGCCCGGCCGCATCCCGCCCGGCCAGGTGATCAACGACATCTTCTCCCACCAGGACTGGCTGCCAACGCTGCTGGCCGCGGCGGGTGAGCCCGAGATCAAGCAGAAGCTGCTGGCCGGCCACCAGGCGGGGCGCCGCACCTACAGGGTGCATCTCGACGGCTACAACCAGCTGCCGCTGCTGACCGGCACGGGGCCCGGCGCGCGGGAGGAGATGTTCTATTTCACCGATGACGGCGACCTCGCTGCGCTGCGCTACGGCAACTGGAAGATCCACTTCCTGATCCAGGAAAACATCGGACTGCGCGTCTGGGAACGCAGCTTCACGCCGCTGCGGATGCCGATGCTGTTCAACTTGCGCAGCGATCCCTTCGAGCGCGCGGATGAGAGCTTCGACTACGGGCGCTGGCGCGTGGAACGCGCCTTCGCCTTCGTCCCCGCGCAGCAATATGTCGGCCGTTTCCTGGCGACCTTCCGCGACTTCCCGCCGCGCCAGGCGCCCGGCAGCTTCGGCCTGGGGGATGCGATGGCCCGGCTGAGGCGCGGTTCGGCGAACTAGAGCAGCTTGTATTCGTTTGCGGAACCGCGGCGCGGTTCCGCAAACCATAGCTGCTCTAGGCTCTCGCGAAATGCCGCGCCACGGGTTTCTCATGGCGCGGTGCCCACTCATCGCCTGCTGGGGCAGGGCTGCCAATCATGCTGAGTGTCGGGGATGATTTGATGCGCTCTTTGTTGAATCGGAAAAAAACCACGGCTGCACGCGTGCGCCTAAACCCTCGTCTGGGAATAGGATCATGCACGACATGGGCAGCTCTAGTGCTGCTGCTTTCGGCCCTTATCCTGCCAGCACAAGCGCAAACCATCCCGCGTGCGGAACCAGGATGGCAGTTTTCGGTGACACCCTATGCCTGGGTGCCATCCATTGATGGCACGCTGCGGTATCAGCTCCCGACGCAATTGGGGCCGGGTTCCGCTGATGTCAGCAAGGATGGTTCCAGCATTTTGGAAGCTCTCAATTTCGCGGCAATGATCGCCGCCGAAGCGCGTTATCAGCGTTATTCCGTGCTGACAGACTTGATCTACCTGGACCTTGGCGCCACTGGCAGCAAGATCCGCGATGTGAACTTCGGCGGCAGCGGCAGGTCTGGCGTTGCGGCCGATCTTGATCGCGGCACGGAATCTTCCCTGACTGGCAGCCTATGGACCCTCATGGCTGGCTATACCGTCACGCAAGGGGATTGGGGCCATGCGGATATCGTTGGCGGTTTTCGGCTGTTCTCGCTGAATTCGGAAACCAATATTCGCCTTGCCGGCGATGTGACGGCGCCGGGCGGTTCGGTCAGCTTGAACCGCAATGCGCGGCTGAGTGAGAGTGCCGCCTTGTTCGATGGCATCATCGGCATGCGCGGGCGCCTTGTTATCGGCAATGGCTTTTATGCGCCCTATGCTTTCGATATCGGCACGGGCAGTTCAACGCTGACGTGGCAGGCTTCCGCCGCGCTTGGATACGAATTCAGCTGGGGCGGGGTCGCGCTTGGCTATCGGCATCTTTCCTATGAGCAAAGCAGCACGGATCTGGTGCAGGATTTATCCTTCGGCGGCGCATTCCTGGCGTTGAATTTCACCTTTTGATACGCCCTGGCGCGTGATGCAGACCGCAAAGGAATTGCGGAGAGCAGGAGGATGGAAACAACCATACCCGAGCTTGGCCGCCGCGCATTCGGCCTGATGATCGCAGCACTGCCGGCCGCGGCCCTTGCGCAGGGCGCGGACCCGCTGCCTTCTTGGCGCGATGGGCCACGCAAGCACGCCCTGCTGGAGTTCGTTGCCGCCGTCACCACGGCGGGCAGCCCCGATTTCGTGCCACCCCCAGCGCGGATCGCGACCTTCGACAATGACGGCACGCTCTGGGTGGAGCAGCCGGCCTATACGCAGCTTCTGTTCATCCTCGACCGCATCCGCGCCTTGGCGCCGCGCAACCCGGCATGGCAGCAGGACGCGCTGTTCCGCGCTGCCATCGCGGGCGACCTGCACGGCGCCGCTGCACAGGGCACGGATGGATTGCTCAGGCTTGCCGGCGCGGCCCAGGCTGGCACTGCACCCGAGCTGTTCCAGCGCCTCGCCGCGGAGTGGCTCGCCACCGCGCGTGACCGGCGCTGGAACCGGCCCTACACCTCCCTCGTCTACCAACCGATGCTCGAGCTGCTGGCCTTCCTGCGCGCGAACGGCTTTGCCACCTTCATTGTCTCTGGCGGCGGCGTTGAGTTCGTCCGTGCCTTCTCGCAGGAGGTCTACGGCATCCCGCCACATCAGGTCATCGGGTCCAGCTTCGCCCTGAAGCCCGGCGAGCAGGACGGGCGCATCACACTGACGCGTGAGCCGGTCGTCGACTTCATCGACGACGGCCCAGGCAAGCCCATCGGCATCGTGCGCCATATCGGCCAGCGGCCGATCGCCGCCTTCGGCAATTCGGACGGCGATTGGCACATGCTGCGCTACACCACCGAAGGGCCAGGGCGGCGGCTCGGCATGATCGTGCGGCATGACGACCCGGACCGCGAATACGCCTATGACCGCGACAGCCATGTCGGCCGCCTGGCGCGCGCTATGGATGAGGCGCCGCAACGCGGCTGGCACCTCGTCTCGATGCGCGATGATTGGGCGCGGATCTTCGCCTGAGCGTACCGTGGGAGCCGGGCGGATCAGCCCGCTTCAACCCAGCGTCTGCCGCACGCCGCGCCAGAAGGCGTTCGCGTCCGCGCCGCCCGGATCGCGCGGATCGGGGCGCACCGCCGTGTGCACCATCACCAGTCGGCTCGCCGGATGGACGAAGATCGCCTGGCCGCGCACGCCGTGGAACGCGAAGCTGCCGTCATCCTGCGGGAAGATCCACGTCTGATAGCCATAGCCGTAGAAGCGGCCGACACGGCCCGGGCTGATCTGCATCCGCGTCATCTCGGCAACCCATTCCGCCGGGATCACCGCGCGCTGCCCCGCGCGCCCGCCGCGCGCCATCAGCAGGCCAAGCTTTGCGTAATCGCGCAGCGTCGCCTGCAGCCCCATATAGCCGACCTCGAGGCCGGAGCGGTCGATCAGCCAGCTCGCATCCGCCTCCGCGCCGATCGGGCGCCAGATGCGCTCGGCGAAGTAGTCGGCGATCGGCATGCCCACCACCGCGCGCAGCACCATCGCCAGCACATAGGTCTCTGACGAAGCGTAGTACCAGCGCTCACCGGGTGCGGCGATCCGCGTGTTGAATTGCGACAGCGCCGCCGCGCCACCGGCGCTCTGCAGCCCGATCGTCGCGCGCGACAGGCGGGCGCTGTCGTCGTTGCCGTCATACTCCTCGCGGAACTGCACGCCGGACGACATGGTGAGCAAATGACGCAGCGGCGTCGCGCCGTAGTCCAGCCCGCGCAGCGTCGGCGCGTAAGCCTCCGCCGGCGCATCGAGCGAGGCGATGCGCCCCTCTGCCACCGCGATCCCGATCATCATGGCGATCACCGTCTTCGCCATGGAGAACGACGTCAGGCGATGCGTGTCGCTGCGCCCATACTGGTAGCGCTCCAGCTGGATGACATCGTCCTGCGCGACCAGCAGCCCGGTGGCCGGGTTGCGGTCCATGTAATCCGCCACCCGGTAGCGCCCGGCGCCGAGTGCCGGCGCGCCCATATAGGTGATCTCGGGCTCGCGCGCCGCGCGGCGCCAGGGCGTCGGAGCATCGCCGCGGCGTGAGAGGCGGGCCGGCAGGATCTCGTCGAGCCGCGAATAGCTGTCCACGCTGTGGCTGGTGCGCCACCAGCTCTGCCGATCGGCCCGGGGAAAGTTACCCAGCGGATCGGCGTAGCTCCACATCATCGGCCCCGCCGCGCGCCGGCCGATGCCGTCGCGGAAGGTGAAGGCCATGCCGGGTGCATCGGCGCCGGTGGCACAGGCGCCGAGCAGCAAAGCAGGCACGGCCAGCAAGCCATGGCGCCGGGTGATGTTCGTTGGCATCCGAAAACAGGACATCGAACGACATTTGTTGTCGAGCCCTGGCCCGGCTGGCAGGCGCATCATTCCGGCCTATCTCTGGGGCCGCACATCGCGCACCGCCTGCCGCCACCGGAGCCCGCCTTGACCGTCCTTGCCCTGATCGCGCTCTTTGCCATCGCCCTGCTGCTGGGGGGCATGGTCTTCTTCGCCGCGCTGATCGCCCCGCTGGTGTTTCGCGTGCTGCCCGCGGACCATGGCGGGCGGTTCATCCGCACCCTCTTCCCGCGCTACTACCTTTGGGTGCTCGGCTGCTCCGCGGCGGCGGCCGTCGCACTGTTCCCGCTCTCCAAGCCGGATTCCGGCATCATGGCCGTCACGGCCGGGCTGGCCTGGTGGCTGCGCCAATCGCTCATGCCGCGCATCAACGCGCTGTCCGACCGCGCCAAGGCCGGCGACGCCGAGGCCCAGAAGGCCTTCGACCGCGCGCACCGCATCTCGGTCGTCGCCAACCTGCTGCAGATGATCGCCGCTGCCGTGGTGCTCGCCGGCTTCGTCATGTGATCCCGGGCGCGCGGAGGCGTCGCCTTCGCGGCTTGGGCCTCAGACCAGCCCCTTCATCAGCAGCAGGCCCCAGGCGCCGAGCGACACGGCGTCCTGGATCTCGCCGTCACGCGCCATGCGCTCGAACTCGGCGCGGGGGATGCGGCGGCTGATCAGGTCCTGCTCCTCGACCTCGAGCCGCGCGGCCCCGCGCGACAGACCGCGCGCCAGCACCACATGCGCGCCCTGGTTCATCGTGCCCGGCGCCTCATAGAGCTTGCCGACATGAACCAAGGTCGCTGCGACGAGGCCGGTCTCCTCCGCCAGCTCATGCTGCGCGACCAGCAGCGGGTCGGTGCCGGGCGGGCCCCACATGCCCATCGGGAATTCCCACAGCCGCTCGCCCACCGGATAGCGATACTGCTGCACCAGCTCGACCGCGCCGTCCTCATGCACCGGCACGACCAGGACGAAGTCATCCTTCTCGATCACGCCATAGATGCCGCTCGATCCGTCGCGGCGGCGGATCTGGTCCTCGCGCACGCGCATCCAGCGGTTCTCATAGACGATGCGCGTCGCGGTTGGGACGATGTCGGGGTCGTCCGGCGAGCTCACAACCCATTCGCCTCCCGCAGCGCCGCGGCGGCGGCGTGGTCACCGCGCGCATCCAGCCGCTCTGCCACCGCGACACGATCGGGCAGCGGGCGGTTCTGGCTCTGCTTGCGCTTGCCCGTCCACTCCGCGACCTCGATCGAGACGCCGACCAGCGCCTTGAACATGCCCTCCATGTAGCGCGTCGGCTGCGCGTCCATGTCGAAGCCGGGATCGGGCTCGTAGCGGAACGCCAGCGCCCGCATCCCCACCGCGATCTCCGCCGTGTCGGTGATCAGCGTCGCGCGGCCCCGCGCGGTGACGGCGTCGTAGTTCCAGGTCGGCACGGCGGGCTGCGCGCCATACCAGGCCGAGGAGACATAGGCATGCGGCCCGCGGAAGGAGGCCAGCGCCTCCGCGCCCTCGCCGGCGAAGGCCTGCCAATGCGGATTGGCGCGCGCCAGGTGGCACAGCAGCCGGTCCGGCGCGCCATCCTCGCCGCGGATCAAGTGGAAGGGCAGGTGCGAGACCTGTAGCGGTGCGGCGGACACCAGCTGGCCGAAATCATGGGCTTCGACGAAGCCGTGGATCCAGTCGCGGTCATCCACACGGAAAGCAGGGGGCGTGTACATGGGAACATCCTGGCACGAGCAAGCGGGCGCGCCGCAAGGGCGCAATGCGGCCGGGTCAGGCGACCCGGAAGGTGGTAGCTCGGGCTCGTCGTCGGATGATCATGGGCGTAGCTTGGCAAGGACGGGCGCCGCACGCAACTGCGGCCTGCGTGTCACCCTCGGGCGCGGGCGCGGACCAGCAGCCACAGGCCCGACAGCGTCAGCAGCCCGCCGATGATGTCGCTGACATACAGCCGCTCATCCAGCAGCGCCCAGCCGAACACCGCGGCCAGCGGCGGCGCCAGCAATTGCAGGGCGGAGGCCGTCGAGGTCGGCACGCGCTTCAGCATCACGAAATACAGCGCATAGCCGCCGATGCCGACGACGATCATGGACCAGAACAACCCGCCCAGCGTGAACCAGCTGGCGCTGCGCGGCATCGCGCCTTCCAGCGCCAGCGCCAACCCAAGGCACAGCAACGCGGAGACAGCGGTCTGGCCGAGGCTCGCGGCCCACATATCCACGCGCGCCTTCGCCGGCGCATAGATCAGCAGCCCGACCGCCTGCGACGCCGCCGCGCCGATCGCCAGCACGAAGCCCAGCGCCTCTGCCGTCTCCAACCCATCCAGCGCGCGCAGAAACCCCAGCAGCGCAACACCCGACCAGCCAATGGCCAGCCCCGCCCAGGCGAGCGGGGGCAGCGGCTTCTTCAGGATCGCGCTTTCGCCGGCCGCAATCAGCAAGGGCGTGGTGGCGCAGATCAGCGCGACCAGGCCGCTCGGGATCCGGGCCATGGCGAACCAGGCCATCGCCAGATACCCGCCCATGCCGAACAGCCCGAGCAGCGCGACCCGCAGCGCATCGCCCGGCGCCGGCCAGCGCGCGCGGAAAACGAGGGCGATCAGCAGCAGGATCGGCGCGGTGCAGCCGAAGCGGATGGCGAGCGACCACAGCGGCGGCCATTCCCGCACCACCACGCCGGCCACCGTGAAGGCCGAGGCCCAGATGGCGACGAAGGTGGCGCCGATGAAAAGGCCGCCGGGACCCATGGGTCAGGCGCGCCGCGCCAGCGCCGCTTCCAGCGTGTTCTCCAGCAGGCAGGCGATGGTCATCGGGCCGACGCCGCCAGGCACCGGCGTGATCGCCTCGGCATGGGTGCTGGCGCCGGCGAAGTCCACATCGCCGACCAGCCGCCCATCGGCCAGGCGATTGATGCCGACATCGATCACGGTTGCCCCCTCGGACACCCAATCGCCCCGCACCATTTCCGGGCGGCCGACGGCGGCGATCAGGATCTCCGCACGGCGGCATTCGGCGGGCAGGTCGCGGGTGCGGGAATGGACGATCGTCACCGTGCAATCGGCCGCCAGCAGCAGCTGCGCCATGGGCCGCCCCACGATGTTCGACCGCCCGAGCACCACCGCCCGCGCGCCCGGCAGCGAACAGCCGGCGGCGCGCAGCAGATGCATCACCCCCTTCGGCGTGCAGGGCACGAGGCCCGGCTGGCCGGAGGCCAGCCGCCCGGCATTCAGCGGGTGGAAGCCGTCCACATCCTTCTCCGGCGCGACGGCGGAAATCACGACCTCGGCGCGGATCTGCGCGGGCAGCGGCAGCTGCACCAGTATGCCATCCACCGCCGGATCGGCGTTGAGCTGCGCAACCACCGCCAGCAGCTCGGCCTCGGTCGTTGCCGCGGGCAGGTGGACGGTGGCGCTGTCGAAGCCGACTTCCTGCGCCGCCTTGTCCTTGTTGCGGACATAGACGCCGGACGCCGGGTCCTCGCCGACGCGGACCACGCGCAGGCCAGGGCGGAAGGGAAGCGCGGCGACGCGCGCGGCGATGCTGCGGCGAAGCTCGGCGGCGACGGCCTTGCCGTCGATCAGGCGGGCGGACATGGGGGGGCAGCCGTTCGGAAGGGTGGGGGGCTCAGAAGTACAGGCCGCTGCGCAGCAGATAGCCGCGGATGGCCGCGAGCGCGATGGAGCAGGCGGTGATCAGCAACAGAAGGACCAGCGGCGAGAGGTCGATGCCGCCGAGGTTCGGCAGCCGCGCGCGGAGGGGGCGGAGCGCCGGCTCCGTCACGCGGTAGAGGAAATCGGCGATGGTCCAGACGATGCGGTTGCGGCCGTCGAGGACGTTGAAGCTCATCAGCGTCTGCACGATCGCCGCGAGCAGGACGGCCCACCAGAACAGGTCGAGCCCCGCCTGCAGGAGGAAGAACACGGCATCGAGCAGCATCGGCGGTTCCCTGGCGGTCCTGTTGGGTGGAACCTAGTGGGGGTGCGGGTGTCGAACAAGGCGCGGGCGCCTTGGGGTTGAGCCCCATGCCACGCCGCCATTTTTTGACCCCGCGCCAGGGCCTCGCGGCTTGACGGGCGCCGCCGGCGCCGTCATAAGCCGCGCCCTGCGGTGGACGGGGCTGTAGCTCAGTTGGGAGAGCGCGTCGTTCGCAATGACGAGGTCAGCGGTTCGATCCCGCTCAGCTCCACCACCGCCTTTCCTTTCATTCAGGTCTGACGCAGCCGGGCGCCAAAGCGCTTGCGGCTGATGGCGCGCGGCTGTCGAGCAGCGTCTGGCGTCGGTTCGTGCGCGGGGATGACCCGCCGCCCCCTCACGGAGATCCGCACGGGTGTCGTGGCAGCCTGGGCAACGAAGCCGGGCAACCGAATCGCATCATTCCGGATATCATCCAAATTTCCAAAGCATGACTATGTCGTTATGAAAATATTCGACTTCTTAAATCGACCGATAATGATACAAAGTGATGCATTGCAAAGAAATGCAGGGGTCGCCTTCGCTCATGGAACCGAACGCCTTGTCAGCTGCCCCGCGCCGCCGCCGTGGATCGAACAGGGGCGCCTTGCTGGCCAGCGTGCTGACCTTCGGCATGGGCCTTGCTGTGGGTGCGCCAGCCTCGGCACAGACCTTCTATTATACCAACGCGGGATTTTCGCAGGCTATTCGTAATAGTGCCTACTACACGCTCGAACTCCGAGCCCCGCAACAAGGCCAATCTGAGTTGATTCAACAGCCTCCTTTGGTGATCAATAATTCTACTTATAATACGAGTGGGCTACTGAATCAGCTCAGCCTTTATAACGACAACATATGGTTCGGGACAAACGTATATTACGCTGCGGTCTTGAATAATTTGCAAATTGGGGTCGGCGGATCGTACCGAGCTGTTAATTTTATGCTTGGGAGCTCCAATTTCACGAATACGCTCCGTCCGAGTGTGACGTTCCGTCTGCGTGTGAATGGTGGGACCTGGCAAACGGTTACGCTTACGGACGCTGTGACAACGCCAGGTGCCACGCAAAACACCAAGCAGATTTTCATTGGTATCATCAACAACACGAGTATTACGACGATCGAGATTGAGGATGTAAATCCTCTTCAGATACCAAATGAGATTAACATTCTCTATCCCCAGGGCGGCATCATTCTCGTCCCTACGGGTCCCGACGCCGCGAACACGCTGCTGGGGCTGCAGTCCAACGCCTATGCCGTGCGCAGTGTTCTGGCGCAGCGCGCCGCCGCCACCACCTATGCCCTGGACTATGACTGCTCGGTCTTCGACGAGCACGGCTTCTGCGTCTCGGTCGGCGCCCGCAACACGCAGATGGGCAGCAACTACGCCGACAGCGGCGAGACCGCCGGTCTGCTCACTGCTGCCTATCGCGTAACGCAAGAACTCCGCATCGGCGGCTTCATCGACCAGAACCTCGTCTCCAACAGCCCGACCGGCGTCACCACCAAGAACACCCAGCCCATGCTCGGCGCCTTCGCGGTCTACCAGGAGAACCCGAACTTCTCGGGTCTCATGATCCGGGCGGCGCTCGCCTATCAGGAAGGCGACCTCCGTATCACGCGCCCCCAACTGGACAACACCGAGCCGGGCACCGGCCGGACGCGCACCAGCGCCTTGGCGTTCGGCGGTGAGATCGCCTACGGCGTCCCGCTCGACAACACCTGGGTGGCGCAGCCCTATGCCGGTGTGCGCCGCAGCGACAGCCAGCGGCAGGGCTATGTCGAGACCACCTCCGATAGCGTCACGTTCCCTCTCACCTACAACCGCTTCGGTCAGACGGTGACGAGCGGCACGGCAGGCTTGCGCCTGCGTGGCGCGATCACGCCGGAATTCAGCCTGACCTTCGGCGCCGGCATGGAATACGACCTCGGCAGCAAGGTGGACCGCTATGCGGGCACCAGCACCATCTCGGGGCTCGAGACCTTCTCCATCAACGCCAGCCAGCAGCAGAACGAGCTGCGGGCGGTGGGTTCAGCCGGCATGCGCTACATGGTCGCCTCCAACCAGGCGGTGGCGTTCGACGCCTCCATCCGCCAGCTGCCCTACGGCAGCGACCCGTCCGTCACCACGATGGTCCGCTACTCCATCGGCTTCTGACGCCGTCCGCGCGTCGCGGGCCTGGAAGGGGCGTCGGGGCAACCCGGCGCCCCTTTTGCGTGCCGGGCGCTGCAGCTCGGCGGGCGGGCGCGGGACGGCCCGGGCCATGGCCATCCGGACAGGCCGCGACCAGGGCGGCCTGACGCCGGGCGCCCGAACCGCATCATTCGGCCGGCAGGGAGAATCCAAAAAAGGAAATTCGCGAATTTTTTTGAGGCCGCTGCTTCTCAAATAGACTTGGCGTGATACAAAAAATTCTTGTGAGGACGCGGAAGGGCCGCCCTCGATCGTGGGACCGAACATCCCCTCAGCCGCCCCGCGCCGGCGCCGTGGATCAACCCGCGGCGCTCAGGCGCAGAAGCGGCCGGCCCATTCGATCATCATGCGCAGCGTTTCGCACGGACTCCGGCGAAGCGAGGCGACAAGCAGGACGAGCGGAGACGCAAAATGCGCAAGAATTTTCTGAAATCTGCGATTTTTTCATTCGTCACCGCCGTGCCGATAGTCGTCTTTACAAATCAAGCTGCTCAATCCCAGAATCTTGTGACGAACGGGGGATTTGAGAGTCTTCTAGCTAACTGGATCAACTCTGGGGCATTCGCTGTCGGCAGTGCCCGAACCGGCAGGGGCGCTTATATTACCGGGAGTGGATCTCTCTTGCAGATGGTTCCTGTGTCAGTCGGATCTTCTTATACATTATCTTTTTGGATGAAACTGGCCAATCTTGTCACTCCGACCACAAATAATATTGGTCAATTTGATTTCGGATTTGGTAATTTTCAGCAAATTACAACCATATCAACCAACACTATTGTTGCAAATACAGGACCTTGGACGGAGTACACGCTGAATTTCACGGCTTCTGGTTCGACCGCCATGTTGAGTTTTCAGGGCTATAACGCTAATGATCGGTGGCTTCTTGACGATATTTCAATTTCTCTTGTCGTCCCGCCTGCCCCACCTTCCTCCTCCGCCCCGTCTGCTCCCTCCGCCCCGCCTGGCCCCGATGCGGTGAACACCCTGTTCACGCTGCTGGCCAACAGCGGCGCCGTGCGCAGCGTGCTGATCCAGCGCGCCGCCAGCACCACCTTCGCGTTGGACTACGATTGCTCCGTCTTCGACGAATATGGCGTCTGCGTCTCGGTCGGCGCGCGCAATTCGCAGATCGGCAGCGACTATGCCGATAGCGGCGAGGCCGCAGGCCTGCTCACCGCCGCCTATCGCGTCACACCCGAATTCCGCATCGGCGGCTTCATCGACCAGAACCTGGTCGCCAACAGCCCGGCCGGCGTCGAACCCAAGAACACCCAGCCCATGCTTGGTGCCTTCGCCGTGTACCAGGAGAACCCGAACTTCTCTGGCCTGACGATCCGCGGCGCTGTGGCCTACCAGCAGGGCGATTTGCGCATCACGCGTCCTGAGCTGACCGACACCGAAGCTGGCACCGGCCGCGCACAGACCAGCGCGCTCGCCTTCGGCGGCGAGGTCGCCTACGGCGTCCCGCTCGACGAGACCTGGATCGCGCAGCCCTATGCCGGTCTGCGCCGCAGCGACAGCCAGCGCCGGGGTTACACTGAGACGACGTCGGACAGTGTCGAGTACCCCATCACCTACAACCGCTTCGGTCAGACAGTGACCAGCGCCACCGCGGGCCTGCGCCTGCGCGGCGCGATCACGCCGGAATTCAGCCTGACCTTCGGCGCGGGCATGGAATACGACCTCGACAGCAAGATGGACCGCTACGCCGGCACCAGCGCCAGCACCCTCGCCGCCTTCTCCATCAACGCCAGCGAGCAGCAGAACGAGCTGCGGGCGGTGGGCTCGGCGGGCATGCGCTACATGATCGCGTCGAACCAGGCGGTGGGCTTCGACGCCTCCGTCCGCCAGCTGCCCTATGGCAGCGACCCCTCCGTCACCACGATGGTCCGCTACTCCATCGGCTTCTGACGCCGCACCACGCAGCGCGTTTTCGGGGGGGCGCCGGGGAAACCCGGCGCCCCTTTTGCGTTCCAGCCGCGCGCGTCAGCCCAGCGCCGCAACGCTCTCCTTCAGGACGGTGTCGAGCGCCGTGACGAAGGCGCGGTCCTCATACAGCACGCCCTTCCGGGCGCGGATCTCCGCCCGCCGCTCAGCACGCAGCGCCGGGTCGCGCGCCAGCGCCACCACCTTCGCGACGTAATCCTCGGGGCTCGCCGCGACCAGCGCCTCCATCCCCATCCGGCCGAGGATCGCCGCGCTGTGCCGCCCGCGCATGAGCTCGCCCGGCAGGGTCACCACCGGCACGCCGGCCTCAATCGCCTCCAGCGTGCTGTTGCCGCCGCTCCAGCCGGGGGAATCCAGGCAGACATCCATCCGCCCCGCCAGCAGCCGATAACCGTCGAAGGAAACCCGCGGTAGGAAGACCACATGCCGCGCCGCCTCCAGCCCGGCCGCGGCGAAGGCGCGGTCCAGGCGGTGACGCAGCACCTCTGTCATATGCGCGGGCTGGCCTTCCAGGAAGACGAACAGCGCCTGCGGCACCTCCCGCGCGATGGCGGGCAGCAGCGCGTCATGCGAGGGGTGGTATTTGTAGAGCGACTGCAGGCAGCCGAGCAGGATGCGCCCCTCCGGCAAGCCGAAGCCGGCATCGCCCACAACCGGGGGCGGCGGGCGCAGGAACAGCGCAAGGTTCGGCAGGCGCACCAGCTGCTCGGAATACTGCGCCTCGGCACCCGGCGGCTCCATCAGATCGCTCGAAAGATAGAAATCCAGGCAGGGGGACCCGCTGGTCACCGGATGGCCCCAGGCCGTGACCTGCACCGGCGCCACGCGGTGCAGCGACAGCACGCGGCTCGACGGTGTCATGCCGATATCGGGCAGCATCAGGATGTCGAGATCGTCGGCGCGCATCGCCGCCAGCGCGCGATCGGCCGATTCCTCGCGGAAGGTCAGGCTGCGATGCGTGCCAAGCCGCGCGAAGCCATCCGCCACGGGGTCGCGCACCGCATGGAAGGCATAGGTGAAGAAGGCGTAGTCATCCTTCGGCAGTTCCGCGAGCCAATCGAGCGCCCACCAGGCGGCGTTGTGGCGGTACAGCAGCTCAGACGCGATGCCGAGCCGGATCGGCCCGCCCCGCCGCGGCCGCGCCGTGCGGGGTTCGGCCGGCAGCCCGAGCGCGCCCGACATCACGCCCGCAAGCCGCTGCATCACCGCGCGGTCATCCTGCTGCTGATAGGCGATGTAGAAGCCCGAAGCGCGGAAGGCGGCCCGCCGCAGCGCCGCCGCCGCCGCAGGGCTGCGCCGGCCAAGCCGGCCAAGCCGGTCCTCGGCCATCGCCAGCGCCGCGACGAGGCCCTCGCGCTTCGTCGCAACCTCCGCCGCATCGGCATAGATGGCGGGCAGCTGGTCCACGGCGCGGAGCGCGGCGCAGATCTCCTCCACCAGCCGCCCGTCGCGCTCGCCGGACAGCAGCGGGCGCAGGGCGCGGGCGGCGGCCGCTTCGGCCGCCTCTGACTGGCCCAGCTCCAGCAGGGCGCGCGCCAGATTATCCTGCGCGTCCAGGAAACCCGGTCGCAGCGCGATGGCGCGGCGGAAGGCCTCGGCCGCCTCGGCCGGGCGCTTCAGCTCGAACAGCGCGGTGCCGCGGGCCAGCTCGGCGCCGGCGTCCTCCGGCGCCAGCGCGGCGGCCTGCTCGCTGCCCGCCAGCGCCTCGGCGAAGCGCCGCATCGCAAGCAGCACGCCGGCGCGGTTGAGATGCGCCTTGGCGAGCCCCGGATTGCGCGCGATGGCCTGGTCGTAGGCGGCCAGCGCCTCCTCGGCGCGGCCGAGGTCGAACAGCGCGGTCCCGCGGGCATTATGCGCCTCAGCCAGATCGGGGCGCCGCGCCAGCGCGGCCTCTGCCGCCGCCAGCGCCTCTGCCGGTCGGGCCAGCGCGCGCAGCGCCGTGGCCCGGCCTGCCAGCGCCTCCGCATGGTCGGGCCGGAGCGCGAGGGCACGGTCGTAGCCCTCCAGCGCCTGTGCCGGCCGCCCGAGCTCGACCAGCGCATTCGCGCGGTTGGCATGCGCATCTGGCTGGTTCGGTGCCAGCGTGATCGCGCGGTCGAAGGCCGCCACCGCATCGGCCAGCCGCCCGAGCCGCGCTTGCGCCGCGCCCAGATTGCCCTGCGCCACCGGGTTGCGGGCATCGATCTTCACCGCCTGCCCGATAAGCCGCGCCGCCATCGCCGCATCGCCCTGCTGCAGCGCCACCACGCCGCGCAGGTGCAGCGCGTCGAACAGCTTCGGCGCGACGCGCAGGATCGCCTCGTAGCGCTGCGCTGCCTCGGCCAGGTGGCCGCGCTGGTGCAGGCCGAAGGCCTCGACCAGCGCGGCCTGCAATTGCTGCGGCGTGGGGCCGGGCGGCATGGGGTGGTCTCCGTTCAGCGCGCCGCGCGCGCCACGGCGCTGCGCGGCGGCGGGTCGGACATGATCGTCTTCACGCTACCGCCGGCACGCCGCACCGTCACCGCCGGCACCGCCCAGCCGCCCTGCGCGCCGACCGTCGCGACGGAGCCGACCGCGGCGATCATCCAGGCGCCGTCGGCCATGCGCACCAGCAGCGGCCCACCGCTCGACCCGCCGGTCGCGGCGCAGGAATGGCGCGCCATCATCTGGCCCGACGGGTCGCGCCCATAGGCCAGCAGGCGGCAATCGAGGTCCGCGACCAGGCGGTCCGGCCCATCCGCCTGATAGCCGCCAAAGGCCAGCCGCGCGCCCGGCGGCACGGGCAGGGGCGCGATCTCCAGCAGGTGGGCGGCCGGCTGGTCGGGGAAGCCGGCGTCGAGCGTCAGCACGGCCCAATCGGTGTCGGCCGGCACGGCGGGGTCGGGCCGCGGCCCGGGCAGCGCCGCAAAGCCGGGGCCGAACAGGATCTCCGCCACGCCGGCGCGCTGCCCGGGCTCACCGGGGGCGAGGCCGAGCACGAAGCCGAGCTTTGCTGGCTCCAGCCGCGTCGCATCCCGTGGGTTGAGCAGGCAATGCGCGGCGGTCAGCACATGGCGCGGGCCGATCAGCGCCCCGGTGCAGCGCCCGCCCGCCGCGCTCACCACCACGCCGACGGAACGCCAAGGCGGCGCGCTGGTGTCCACCACCTGGCGCACCTCCGACGGGCCAAGGCCGATGCGCGGCTCCGGCGCGGCGCAGCCCGCCAGCAGGGCCAGCAGAAGGATGGGCTGCAGGCGATGGGCTGGCCGCGCCGCCAAGGGTCAGCCCCGCGCCGCCTCGAGCGCGGCCTCAGGGTCCACGCGCCCGTCATTGCGCGCGCCCCCCAGGATCGCGCCGGCGATACCCGCCCCCGCCGCCCGCAGGGCGACAATTTCACCCACCGAGGCCAACCCGCCGGAGGCGATCACTGGGATCGGCATGGTCCAGCCCTCGGTCGCCACATAACCGTCGCGCGCATCAAGCCCGAGCGCGACGCAGGCCGTGAGCCACGCCTCAGCCGCCTTCATGTCGCGGATGCCGCCGTCGGCTTCTCCGCGGAAAGAAAATGTCTTAAGTTCGCCGCAGACAGTCCGTAGCGATATGGTGAAAGCTTTCGCACCGAGATTCTCTGTCTTCATTTGGCGGCCGTCATGCGGGCCCGTCCATCGCGCCAAGCACCGCAGACTGCCGATGAGGTATTAGCATCCATGAACAGTATTATCCAGATGATCAAATCAAAGCGCGATTTCGTGAGAGCATGGCTTGGCTATAATGAGAAGCTCGCCAAATTCTCTTTCAAAGACAATACCAAAATTCACGAAGACATTATAAACAAATATGGATTTGATGGTGATTTGCTTGATATATTTGTTAACAACAGAGAATATCTCGTCAATAAATGGCACCACTATATTCCCATTTACGACAGATATTTTTCAGAATTTCGAAACAGGCCTATTCGATTTCTCGAGATCGGCGTGTCCAAGGGCGGTAGCCTCGCGATGTGGCGCAAGTATTTCGGGGAGGCCGCCATTATCTATGGCATAGATATTGACAAGACCTGCGCCCGCTTCGACGGCATCGCTGGTCGCGTTCGCATCGGCTCGCAAGATGATCCGGCGTTCCTGCGATCCGTCGTAGAAGAAATGGGAGGCGTAGATGTGATCCTCGATGATGGAAGCCATCATATGGATCATATCAGAACCAGCTTCCGCTTTCTCTTTCCGAAATTGAATGATGGCGGCATCTACATGGTCGAGGATCTTCACACCGCTTATTGGAAGAAATACGGTGGCGGTTATCAGTCAAAGAATAGCTTCTTCGCCTTCATATCGGGCATGATTGACGATATGCACCAATGGTATCATGTGCATGGCGTGAATAATACGGAAATCGCCAATTCCTGTTCTGCAATCCACGTTCACGACTCGATTGCCGTATTTGAAAAAAGCAAGGTGTATCCGCCGACCCACTCGCAAATCGGCGGCGCCGCCGCGAAGGACTGATCGGTACGGCGGGGGCGCCAGGGCAACCCGGCGCCACTTCGCCGTCCGGCAGGATCAACTGCGCCCGCGAAACGGGCGCGCCGACTGGAAAACCGCCGCCCCGGAGCGCTTCAGCCCAGCGCCGCGGCCAGCGCCGCCGCGGGCTCCACCCGCCCATCATACAGCGCGCGCCCAAGGATCGCGCCCGCGATCCCCGCCCCCGCCCCGCGCAGCGCGACGATATCCGCCACCGAGGCCAACCCGCCGGAGGCGATGACCGGGATCGGCACGGCGCGGGCCAGTTCCGCCGTCAGCTCCACATTGGAGCCCGTCAGCATCCCGTCGCGGGCGATGTCGGTGAAGATGATCGCCGCCGCCCCGGCATCGGCGAAGCGCAGCGCGAGGTCGCGCGCCATCACATCCGACGTCTCGGCCCAGCCCTCGGTCGCCACATAGCCGTCCCGCGCATCAAGCCCGAGCGCGACGCGGCCGGGAAAGGCGCGGCAGGCAGCGCGGGCGAAATCCGGGTCCTTCACCGCCGCCGAGCCCAGGATGATCCGCGCCACACCCGCCGCGAGCCACGCCTCGGCCGTCGTCATGTCGCGGATGCCGCCGCCGAGCTGCACGGGCAGGCCCGGCACGGCGGAGAGAATGGCCCGCACCGCGCCCGCATTGGCGGGCTTGCCCGCAAAGGCGCCGTCGAGGTCCACCACATGCACCCAGCCAAAGCCGGCCGCGGCGAAGGACGCGGCCTGCGCGGCAGGGTCGGCGGAATAGACCGTCGCCTGGTCCATCTCCCCACGCTTGAGGCGGACCACCTCGCCAGCCTTGAGGTCGATCGCGGGATAGAGAGTGAAGGCCATGGGAATCCGTCAGGCGCCGGAGATCAGCGCGCCGGTCGTCCGGCCGCGGCCGGGCTCCAGCAGCTTGTAATAGGAATGGCCCGCCACCGTGCGGCCATCCACGCGCGCATAGGCCGGGTGCGTGCCCCAGCGGACATAGCCCAGGCCCTCGAACAGCTTGATGGCGCTTTCCTGCGTCTCGCGCACGTCGAGGTTCAGCACCCGGAAGCCCATCGCCGCAGCGTGTTCCTCGACACGGTCCACCAGGCGGCGCGCCAGGCCGAAGCCGCGCGCATAGGGGGCGATATAGGCGTGGGTGAGTTGCGCGGCGAAGGCCTGCGCTTCGTTGTTGCGCGGCGGGCGCACCAGCTGGGCGGAGCCCACCACCGTGCCATCCAGCCGCGCCAGGAACAGCATGCGGTCCGGCACCAGCAGCACGCCGCGGAAATGCCGCGCCAGCGCGGCGCGATCCTGGCTCTGCACCCAGCCGAAGCCGCCGCCTTCGATGATGGCGGCATTCGTCGCCTCGCACAGATCCTGTAGGTCGGGCTCGGACAGCGACTGGGCGCTCTCGACCAGCAGCTTATGCGCCACGGCGCGCTCCGCGCTCATGGCCGCCAGCCCAGGAAGTTCGCCAGGATGCGTAAGCCCACGGCGCCCGATTTCTCGGCGTGGAACTGCGTGCCGGCCAGGTTGTCGCGCCCGACGATCGCCGGGACGGCCCCGCCATACTCGGCCGCGGCCAGCAGCTGGTCGGCGCGGCCGCCCGCCAGCGCGTAGGAATGCACGAAATAGGCGTGGCCGCCCTCCGCCACGCCCGCCAGCAGCGGATGCGCGGGCGCGGCCAGCCGCAACGCGTTCCAGCCCATCTGCGGCAGCGGCAGCGCCGCGCCCGCGGCATCGCGCGGATCCATCGGCGCAATCTCCCCTGCGATCCAGCCGAGGCCCGGCGTGATGCCGTGCTCGAGCCCACGCTCGGCCATCAGCTGCATGCCGACACAGATACCGAGGAAAGGTTTGCCTTTGGTGAGGACCTGTTCGGTCAGCGCCTCGACCATGCCGGGCAGCGCGTCGAGCCCGCGCCGGCAGGCGGCGAAGGCGCCCTGGCCGGGCAGGATGATGCGATCGGCCGCGCGCAGCACATCGGCCTCGGTGGTGACGGCGATCTCGGCCGCCACACCAGCCTCCCGCACGACGCGTTCCAGCGCGCGGCGGACGGAAGCCAGGTTGCCCGAGCCGGGGTCAATGACCGCGATCTTCATGGGGCCGACGTGATGAGGTCGGGCCGCTGCTGCGCCAGGCGGAACAGCGCCTGGTCCGGGTCACGTGCCGCGACGACGCCAAGCTGCGTGAGGCCCTGGCGCTCCAGCCGCGCGCGCAGCCGGTCACGGCCTTCGAAGCCGGCCAGCAGATGTACCGCCAGCAGCAGCACCGACGACGCCGGGTCCGGCACCAGCACGGCCAGCGCGACGATGACCGCGAGCATCGCCATCCCCTCCAGCCACAGGCGCTGGGCGAAGAACCAGAGCGGCCCGAACAGAAAGGGCCAGAGGCTGAAGGCGTCGCGCAGGATCACCGGCGCGCGGCGCTTCGGCTCCGGCCAGCCATCCGGCCCCGTGCGCGGCGGCACGGGCGGGTCGCCATGGACGGTGTAAAGCCGCACCTCAGAGCGCGCCCTTGGTCGAGGGGATGGCGCCCGCCGCACGCGGGTCGGGCTCCACAGCCTGCCGCAGCGCGCGGGCGAGCGCCTTGAAGCAGGCCTCCGCGACATGGTGCGCGTTGGTGCCGGCCTTGAGCGTGACATGCAGGGTGATGCCCGCATTGAACGCCAGCGCCCGGAAGAACTCCTCGACCAGCTCGGTGTCGAAGGTGCCGATCTTCGGGCGCTGGAAGGCGACGGACCAGGCGAGGTACGGCCGGCCGGAGACATCGAGCGCCGCCTCGGCCAGGGCCTCGTCCATCGGGATCAGGGCGGCGCCGTAGCGGCGGATGCCGCGCTTGTCGCCGAGCGCCTGGCAGATCGCCTGGCCGATCACGATGCCGACATCCTCGGTCGTGTGGTGGTCGTCGATGTGCAGATCGCCCTTGGCCTGGACCGTCAGGTCCAGCAGCGCATGCCGCGCGAGCGCGGTCAGCATGTGGTCGAGGAAGCCGACGCCGGTGGCGATCGTCGCCTGCCCGGTCCCGTCGAGGTCCAGGCTGACGCGGATGTCGGTCTCGGAGGTGGCGCGCGCGATCTCCGCGCGGCGGGCGGTCATGGCTTCGCGTTCCGGTTGCGGCTGCTGACTGACTGCCCCTTTACGCCGCAGGGCGCCGCTTGGCGAGGGGTTGGTGCCTCCCGCTCGCGCGGGTGTGGGGGGCGCATTGCCCAAGCCGCCCGGGACGGCCATCTATGGGGTCATGAGCCAATCTCCGCACGACCCCGCCGGCTGGCACGGCACCACCATCCTCTGCGTCCGCAAGGACGGGCGGGTCACCATGGCGGGCGACGGGCAGGTCTCGCTCGGGCAGACGGTGGTGAAGGGCAATGCCCGCAAGGTGCGCCGCATCGCCCAGGGCAAGGTGCTGGCCGGCTTCGCCGGGGCCACGGCGGACGCCTTCACCCTGCTGGAACGGCTGGAGGCGAAGCTGGAGCGCTTCCCCGACCAGCTGGAACGCGCCTGCGTGGAGCTGGCGAAGGATTGGCGCACCGACCGCTACCTGCGCCGGCTGGAGGCGCTGCTGGCGGTGGCCGACGGCAAGCGGTCGCTGCTGCTGACCGGCCAGGGCGATGTGCTGGAGCCGGAGGATGCGGTGATCGGCATCGGCTCCGGCGGCAATTACGCACTCGCCGCGGCGCGCGCGCTGCTGCCGGTGGACGGGCTCGGCGCGGAAGAGATCTGCCGGCGCGCGATGAAGATCGCCGCCGATATCTGCGTCTACACGAACGGCAACATGGTGCTGGAAAGCCTCGAAGCATGAACGAAGCGGTCAACCTGAGCCCTCGCGAGATCGTCAGCGAGCTCGACCGCCACATCGTCGGCCAGCAGGACGCGAAGCGCGCGGTCGCGATCGCGCTGCGCAACCGCTGGCGCCGGCAGCAACTCCCGCCCGGCCTCCGGGAAGAGGTCGTGCCGAAGAACATCCTGATGATCGGGCCGACCGGCTGCGGCAAGACCGAGATCGCGCGGCGCCTCGCGAAGCTCGCCAACGCGCCCTTCCTCAAGATCGAGGCGACCAAGTTCACCGAGGTCGGCTATGTCGGCCGCGACGTGGACAGCATCGTGCGCGACCTGGTCGAGGCCTCCATCACCCAGATGCGCGACACAGCGCGGAAGAACGTGCAAGCCAAGGCGGAACTCGCCGCCGAGGAACGCCTCGTCTCCGCGCTGGTGGGTGAGGGCGCCTCCGGCGAGACACGGATGAAATTCCGCCGCATGCTGCGCGAAGGCCAGCTGGAGAGCCGCGAGATCGAGGTGCAGGTCACCGATGCCGGCGGCGGGATGCCGATCGGCATGATGGATTTGCCCGGCGCGCAGGGCCTGCAGATGCAGCAGATGCAGGACATGCTGGGCAAGATGTTCGGCGGGCGCACGAAGCCGCGGAAGATGAGCGTCGCCGAAGCGCGCATCGCGCTGGTGAAGGACGAGGCCGACAAGCTGCTCGACCAGGAGCAGCTGACGCGGGACGCGGTCGCGAATGCCGAGAATAACGGCATCGTCTTCATCGACGAGATCGACAAGGTCTGCGCGCGGACCAGCGAAGGCGGCGTGCGCGGCGGCGATGTCAGCCGCGAAGGCGTGCAGCGGGATTTGCTGCCGCTGATCGAAGGCACGACGGTGACGACGAAGCACGGGCCGGTGAAGACGGACCACATCCTGTTCATCGCCTCCGGCGCCTTCCACATGGCGAAGCCCAGCGACCTGCTGCCGGAATTGCAGGGCCGCCTGCCGATCCGCGTCGAGCTGAAGGCGCTCGGGCGCGAGGATTTCCGGCGCATCCTGACGGAGCCGGAGCATTCCCTGGTGAAGCAGTACATCGCCTTGCTCGGCACCGAGGGTGTGACGCTGGATGTCACCGACGATGCGGTGGACGCGCTGGCGGAACTCGCCGCCGAGATCAACGCGACGGTGGAAAACATCGGCGCGCGGCGGCTTGCCACCGTGATGGAGCGCCTGCTGGACGAGATTTCCTTCACCGCCTCCGACCGGAACGGAGAGACGGTGACGGTGGATGGCGCGCTGGTGCGCGGCCGCGTTGCGCCGCTCGCCGCCAGCGCCGACCTCAGCCGCTTCATCCTGTAAGTCCCACGGCCCTGTTGCGTGACCTGCGGCCGGCGTCAGCCGGCCGAGGCCGCGACAGCGGACCGCTGAAAGCGGCCGCTGGTGTAATAACAGGTGTGGACACGGCAGGGCGCCAAGCGTTATAACCTCCGTGGACACGGAGGTGCCGCCATGGCGACCCTGAAGCTGCGTGCGATCGGCAATTCGGTGGGCGTGGTCCTGCCGAAGGATCTGCTGGCCAGGCTCGATCTGCAGGAAGGCGACACGCTGCATGTCGTCGAGGCGCCGGATGGGCTGCGTCTCCAGCGCGCCGATCCGGAGTTCGAGCGGCAGATGGACGCGGCACGCGAGGTGATGCGCCGGCGCCGCGCCGTGCTACGCGAACTGGCGAAGTAGCAGCCCCATGACCGAGCCCGAGTGGATCGGCGTGGCGGTCGCGCTGGCCATCCACGAGGAACAGATCGCCGAGCATGGCGGCGGCGAGGGCGTGCGCGACGCCGGCCTGCTGGAAAGCGCGCTAGCGCGCCCGCGCAATGCCTGGGGCTATGGCGTGACGGACCTCTGTGCGCTGGCGGCGTCGCTCGGCCATGGCATCGCGCGCAACCATCCCTTCGTGGATGGCAACAAGCGCACGGCCTTCGTCGCGGTGGAAACCTTCCTGATCCTGAACGGCGTGGAGCTGGTGGCGGGCGATGCCGACTGCGTGGTCGCCATGCTCGACCTCGCCGCCGGCGAGATGACGGAAGACGAGTTCGCTGCCTGGCTCCGCGACCACACGGCGCAGCGCTGAACCCAGCCCCGCGCCACACCATATGAGCCGCGTCATGTCCGCCGTCGCCAACCTCCCCGCCGATCCTGGCCTGCCCGAGACGGCACGCGCGGACCTCGCCCGCGCGGTCGCGCGGCTTGAGGATGTCTCCCTCGCCGCGCGGCTCGCTGCGGCCGTCGGCGCGCCGGTGGAGGCGCTGAAGGCGCGCCTGCCCGGCCCCGTGCAGGGCCTACTGGACGGCGCGGTGCGCCGCGCGCTGTCCGCGGCGATGGACGCCGCGCTGCGCTCGGAGCCCGCGCGCAGCACCGGCGCACTGCCATCTGCCTGGTTCCATCGCGGCCTCGCCGCGGCGACGGGCGCGGCCGGCGGCGCGCTCGGCCTGCCGGGGACGCTGATGGAGCTGCCCGTCTCCACCACGCTGCTGCTCCGCCAGATCGCCGCCGTCGCGGCCGAGAATGGCGAGGATCTGGCCGATCCCGCGATCGCCGCCGAATGCCTCAAGGTCTTTGCGCTCGGCGGGCGCGATGCGCGTGATGATGCGACCGAAAGCGGCTATTTCACCGTCCGTCTGGCGCTGGCGGAGGCGCTGAAGGGCGCGGTCGGCCAGGGGCTGGCCGGCGCGGTGCTGCCAGGTTTCCTCGGCGCGATCGCCGCGCGCTTCGGCGGGCCGGTGGCGCTCAAGATCTCGGCCCAGGCCGCACCGCTGATCGGCGCGGCAGCGGGGGCCGCCGTGAACCTCGCTTTCCTCGAGCATTTTCGGTCCGTCGCGGAGGGCCATTTCACCGTCCGCCGCCTGGAACGGAGCCACGGCACGTCCCGTGTCCAGGCCGCCTATGCGGCGATCCAGGCGACCCGCGACGCCCGCTTCAACGGGTGAGGTTGGCGCGCCGCGCGCTTCGTGCGATGCACGCGCCACATTGCTTGGGAACGAACACACCATGCCGCTGCAGATGAACGACCTGGTCGAGGGCGAGGGCCCGATGGCCCTCTCGGGCAAGCAGGTCACAGTGCACTACACCGGCTGGCTGTTCGACCCGAAGGCGGACGAGACCAAGGGCCGGAAGTTCGACAGCTCCCGCGATCGCGCGGAGCCCTTCAGCTTCCCCCTCGGCGCCGGCCATGTGATCCAGGGCTGGGACCGTGGCGTGGCGGGGATGAAGGTCGGCGGGCAGCGCCGCCTGACCATCCCGCCCGAGATGGGCTATGGCGCGCGCGGCGCGGGCGGCGTCATCCCGCCGAATGCGACGCTGGTCTTCGACGTGGAGCTGCTGGCCGTCGGCTGACCCCCCGGCTGGCGGGCGGTGTTTGCACGCGCCCGCCAAGCCCCTTATGAGCGCGCGCCATGACCGACACGCCCGCCCTCCCCGACCGCCTGTCCGTTGACCCGCGCAGCCCGCATCACGATGCGGCGCTGCTGCAGCGGGGCATCGGCATCCGCTTCAACGGGGCGGAGAAGACCAATGTCGAGGAATACTGCATCAGCGAGGGCTGGATCCGCGTCGCCGTCGGCAAGACGCTGGACCGCAAGGGCAACCCGCTGACCCTGAAGCTGCAGGGCAAGGTCGAGCCCTATGTGAAGGACGCGCCCGAAGAGGGCTGAGCACAACGGGCGTCCGATCCCGTTGGGTCGACCGCGCCCGCGGAAGGCTGAAGCCTCAGCCCTTCCCGCCGAAGAACCGTCGAAACTTCGCCCAAAACCCCTCGCCGCGCGCGGCGATCTTCTGGTGGCTCACATGCGGGCGACGCGACGGCGGGGGCAGGGCGCTGGCGACCGTGTGCCGCCCGGCATCGCCCGCCTCGATCAGCCGGGCCTCCAGTGTGATGACCTGCGCCACCGGCTCTGACGGTTTCTGCTCCATCAGCCCGCGCGCGGTGGCGGCGGCGTCGTCCCAGGCTTCCGCGCGGCGCAGCGCATCCACCACCCGCACCGTCTGCTCCGCATCGAGCGCGGGCCCGCCGCGCCAGAGCGCCACCGCATCCAGCCGCCAGGCGCGCGCCAGATCGGGCCGCCCGAGGTCATCCGCCACCCAGGCCGCCTGCAACGTCGCCTCAGCCGCGGCGTGCAGCGCGCCCGTCTCCTCCAGCACCAGCCCATAGGCCAGGAAGCGCCGCGCCAGCGGGGGGATCGCATTGTCGGCCAGCAGCGCGCGGAAGGGCGCGGCGCGCACTGCCTCGGCGGCCGCGGGATGGGCGCGGGCGATGTCGGGCGCGCAATAGCCGCAGCCCGGGCATTGCTGCAGCCAGCGCGCCATGGTGGAGCGCACCGGCTCCCCCGGGCGCAGATCGAGGTCGGGCGCCTGCTCGGGCGGCGGCGGGCGGAAGGGCGGTTGCCGGCTCTCGGTGCCGCAGACGCCGCAGCGGATCGCGCCGGCGGCCGCGGACCGTGACCCGGGCGAGGGGATCTCGGCCATGCCCCCAACCTAGTCACGCCGACGCCGGGCGCGAAGGGGCAAGCGCGGGAATGTTGCCGGGTGGGGCGCAGCGTCGCTAAACCACCGCCCATGCCACGCGGCGACCTCTTTCCCGATATCGCTCCCTATGAAACCGGGCTGCTGCCGCTCTCGGGCGGGCATGTCATGTATTGGGAGCAGGTCGGCAATCCGCGCGGCCAGCCGGCGCTGTTCCTGCATGGCGGCCCCGGCGCCGGGGCGGGCGCCATCCATCGCCGCTTCTTCGACCCGCATCACTGGCGCATCGTGATCTTCGACCAGCGCGGCGCCGGCCGGTCCCGACCTTTGGGCGAATTGCGCGACAACACCACACCGAACCTGGTGGCCGATATCGAGGTGCTGCGGCGCTTCCTCGGCATCGAATCCTGGCTGCTGTTTGGCGGCTCCTGGGGCTCGACCCTCGCGCTGGCCTATGCCCAGTCGCATCCCGATCGCGTCGCGGGCTGCGTGCTGCGGGGCGTCTTCCTCGGCCGGCCGAGCGAGGTGGAGTGGTTCCTCTACGGGCTCCGCCGCGTCTTCCCCGATGCCTGGCAATCCTTCGCCGAGCATATCCCCGCGGCCGAACGCCACGACCTGCTGAGCGCCTATCTGAAGCGGCTCTGCGATCCCGACCCGCTGGTGCACGGCCCCGCCGCGCGGGCCTGGAGCCTGTATGAGGGCAGTTGCTCCACCCTGCTGCCGAACCCCGAGACGGTGGCGAGCTTCGCGCAGGACCGCAGCGCGCTGGGGCTGGCGCGGATAGAGGCGCATTACTTCGCGCACGAGCTGTTCCTGCCGGAGGGTGGGCTGCTGGGCGGCATGGACCGCATCGGGCACATCCAGGCGGAGATCGTGCAGGGCCGCTACGACATGGTCTGCCCCCCCGACACCGCCTTCGACCTCGCCGCCGCCTGGCCGCGCGCGCGGCTGACGGTGGTGCCCGATGCCGGCCACAGCGCGCTGGAGCCGGGGGTGAGGACGGCGCTGGTCAGCGCGGTGGAGAGGTTTCGCCGGCGGGGGTGAGCGGGCCCGCCGGCGGCGGTTGCCGGGCGCGGCGGGCGGGTCTATCCGCAACGGTCATGGATCTCCCGCCCGCAGAGGCGGCGCCCAATGAAGGCCCGCTGCCAGCCTACCGCGCGATGCTCGCCGCCGGCACGCTGCACGCCGACCCCGCGCAGGGCCGCGCGGCGGAGGTGCTGCAGGACCTGTGGCGGCGCACCCACGGCTACGACCCGCACCCCGAGGAACCCGAACAGGGCGGCTTCTTCGCCCGCTTCCTGCGCCGCAAGCCCGTCGCGGCCGAAGAAGCGCCGGCCGGCACGCCGATGGGCCTCTACCTGGTGGGGGAGGTCGGGCGCGGGAAATCCATGCTCATGGACCTCTTCTTCGAAACGGCAGAAGTCGCGCGGAAGCAGCGCATCCACTTCCACGAATTCATGCAGCACCGCGTGCATGCCCGCATCCATGCCTGGAAGCGCCAGCATGGGGATACCGCCGACCCCATCCCGCCGCTGGCGGACAGCATCGCCGCCGAGGCCGCGCTGCTCTGCTTCGACGAATTCCAGGTGCACGATATCGCCGATGCGATGATCCTCGGCCGGCTGTTCCAGGCGCTCTTCGCGCGCGGGACGGTGGTGGTGGCGACGTCGAACACCACACCGGACGATTTGTTCAAGGGCCGGCCCGGGCGCGACGCCTTCCTGCCCTTCATCGGCCTGATCAAGCGCCGGCTGGAAGTGTTGGTGCTGGACAGCGCCCGCGACTACCGCCGCGCCCGGATCGTCGAGATGCCGACCTGGCACATGCCGCTCGGCGGGCGGGCGGATGCCGCGATGGACGCGGCCTTCCGGGCGCTGACGGGCCAGGACCACGGCCCGCGGATGCAGCTGACGCTGCTCGGGCGCAGCATCGAAGTGCCGCAGGCCGCCGATGGCGTCGCGCGCTTCGACTTCGACGCGCTCTGCGGCAAGCCGCTGGGCCCGGCCGACTACCTGGCGGTGGCGACGCATTTCCACACGCTGCTGCTGGACGGCATCCCGCGCCTCGGCGCCGAGAATTTCGACCGGGCGAAGCGCTTCATCACGCTGGTGGACGCGCTGTACGAGCATCGCGTGAAGCTGGTGGCCAGCGCCGAGGCCAGCCCCGACAGCATCTATGAACGGGGCGAAAACGCCGCGATGTTCGCCCGCACCGCCTCCCGCCTGCACGAGATGCAAAGCCAGGATTGGCGCCGGCGCGAACACCTGCCCTAACCCAGCCCGGCCCTGCGGCGGCGCTGAAACAACCGGAAACATGCGTTGACAGGCCACGGGGCTCTCGGTCTAGTGAGCGGAACAGGGATGTGCTGCGGGTCCAGGGGGCCCGGTCGTGGCGTGCTGCGGCTGGCACGAAGAAGGGGATTTGGTGGACGCATGCGCAGTCTTCTGCTCGCGCTGATGGCGCTCGTCTGCATGGCGCCCGCCGTTGAGGCGTCCACGCGCGACCAGCGGACCACCGCCGCGCCGAGCAGCGCCGCGCCGCAGTCCCAGCGCAGCACGCAGACCGCCTCCACGCCGGCGCGCACCACCCAGACCAGCACCACCCAGACCTCCAGCCAGGCCCGGACGCAGCAGGCGGCCGCGCAGCCGGCGCGCAACACGGCGTCGAACCTGCGCCCGGGCGATGTGCGCACCTCCTCGGGCGGTGTGCTGGTCCGCGGCACCTCGGCCGCGACCGTCTCGCGGGAGGCGCCGGCGACGCGCGCGCCCCAGGCGACCGCCCGCAATGCGGTTGCGAACTGCACCCCGAATGCCGGCCGGACCAACTGCGCGCCGGCCCGCAGCAGCGTGGCCGGCTGGCAGTCCGGCCTGCCGCGCGCCGACTACGCGCAGCGCGAATGCCCGGAAGGCACCTTCGCCGCGCTGGCGCGCGGGCATGAGGATGTGGTGCGCTGCATGCCGTTCTGACCGGCCGGCCCATCCGGTCCGCATGAAGGGGCGCCTCCGGGCGCCCTTTTTCGTTCGGCCTTGCCGGCGTCCCGGGACGATGGAACTCTTTCCCCGCTGCCCGCCAGAGGCGGCGAGGAGGAAAGTCCCGATGCTCCGCCGCACGGCCCTTGCCGCGCTTGCCGCGACACTCGCCGCCCCGGGCCTTGCCCGCGCCCAATCCTGGGCGCCGAGCCGGCCCATGCGCCTTATCATCCCCTATCCGCCGGGCGGCGGCACGGACACGCTGGCACGGCCCTGGGCGGAGCGGATGCGCGCGAAGCTCGGCCAGCCCCTGGTGATCGAGAACCGCGGCGGCGCGGCGACGAATATCGGCATGGAAGCCGCGGCGCGCAGCGCGCCGGACGGGCACACGCTGGTCATCAACGCGGACAACATCGCCTATTTCCCGATGCTGTACCGCAACATGCCCTATGACCTGTTCCGGGACTTCGCGCCGATCGCCTATATGGCCGAGACACCACTGGTGGTCGCGGTGAACCCTGCCGTGCCGGCGCGCACGCTGCGCGACTTCGTGGAGCTCGCCCGCGCCAGCCCGGACCGCTTCTCCTTCGCCAACCCCTCCATCGGCTCGCCGCACCATCTGGGCTTCGAGCTGCTGGCGCGCGAAGCCGGCATCCGCATGGTCCAGGCGGAATACCGTGGCGGCGGGCCGGCGATGAACGACGTGCTGGCGGGGCATGTCCATATGGGCGTGTTCAGCCTGGGCTCTGTCACCCAGCACTTCGCGGCCGGTACGCTGCGCCCCTATGCGGTGCTGTCGTCGCGCCGCTCGGCCGCCGCGCCCGATGTGCCGACCACGGCCGAGGAAGGGCTGCCGCGCGTGGTCAACGCGCTCCGCTTCCTGGTGCTCGCCCCGGCCGCGACCCCGCGCGAGGCGATCCAGGCCCTGCACGCCGCGACGGTGGAGACGCTGAACGAGCCGGCGCTGCGCGAGCAGCTGACCCGCGCAGGTTTCGAGATCACGCCCACCTCGCCGGACGAGGCGGCGGCGATGCTGCGGGCGGAGCGCGACCGCTGGGCGCCGATCCTGCCCGGCCTGAACCTGAACCTGGGATGAGCCGATGAGCAGGCTGGACATCGCGGGCGATGCCCGCCGCGTGGTGCGGGCGGTGCAAGGGGGCGGCGTCGCGATCATCCCGATGGATGTCGGCTATGCCGGCATCGGCGGCTGCCAGGACGCGCTGATGCGCCTGTTCCGCGCCAAGGGCCGCGGCGCCCACAAGCGGAACGCCATGCTCGGCAACCTGGTGCTGCACGACGAGCTGCACCTGCTGGATGCGCGCGGGCGCGACATGGTGCGCTGCCTAGTGGAGGATCATGACCTGCCGGTTGCCGTCGTCGCCGGCTTCCGCCAGGACCACCCGCTGCTCCGCGCGCTGGGCGAGGACGCGTTGGCTGCCAGCACCGATGGCGGGACACTGGCGATGCTGCTCAATGCCGGCAACTTCCTGCAGGCGGTGACGGCGGAGGCAACCGAAGCGGGCCAGCCGCTGTTCGGCTCCTCGGCCAATCTCACCGGCACCGGCACCCGCTTCCGGGCCGAGGACGTCCAGCCGGAGATCCGCGCCGTCGCCGATGTGGTCGTGGATTACGGGCTGCAGAAGTTCCACCGCTATCGCCGCTCCTCGACCATGATCGACTTCCGGGCCATGGAGGTGGTGCGGATCGGGTCCTGCTATGAAGTGATCGCCGCGGCGCTGCAGCGGCATTTCGGCGTGGAGCTGCCGCCCGACCCGGGGCTGGAGGCGCTGCCCTCAGGCCATCTGCGGGAGGCGCAGCGGCGCTACGCCTGACCAGGCGCGTGCGAACGCAGCGGGAACGCGGCGGGGACCGTCCGGGCCCTGCCTTGCCGATATCGCAGTGCGGGAGTAGGAAGCCGGCGGGCGCTCTGCGCCCTTGAAAATCGGCAAGCCCGGCATAACGCGGCCTGAAGGCTGCCCGGGCCAGGTTGAGGACCGCCCATGGCCCGCAAGAAGATCGCCCTCATCGGCGCCGGCAATATCGGTGGCACGTTGGCCCACCTGATCGGCCTGAAGGAGCTCGGCGACGTCGTGCTGTTCGACGTCTTCCCGGGCGTCGCCGCGGGCAAGGCGCTCGATATCATGCAGTCCGGCCCGGTGGATGGCTTCGACAGCCACATGACCGGCGCGGGCGACTACAGCGCCATCGCAGGCGCCGATGTCGTCATCGTCACCGCCGGCTTCCCCCGCATGCCGGGCATGACCCGCGACGACCTGCTGACCAAGAATGCCGGCGTCATCGGCCAGGTGGCCGAGGGCATCAAGACCTACGCGCCGAACGCCTTCGTCATCTGCATCACCAACCCGCTCGACGTCATGGTGTGGGTGCTGCAGCAGAAGTCCGGCCTGCCGCCGGAGAAGGTCGTCGGCATGGCCGGCGTGCTGGACAGCGCCCGCTTCCGCCTGTTCCTGGCGCAGGAATTCAACGTCTCGGTCGAGGACGTGACGGCCTTCGTCCTCGGCGGCCATGGCGACACCATGGTGCCGCTGACCCGCTACTCCACCGTCGCCGGCATCCCCGTGCCCGACCTGATCAAGATGGGCTGGACCACGCAGGAGAAGATGGACGCGATCGTGAACCGCACCGCCAATGGCGGCGGTGAGATCGTGAAGCTGCTCGAGAAGGGCTCCGCCTTCTACGCGCCGGCGGCATCCGCCATCGCGATGGCCGAGAGCTACCTGCTCGACAAGAAGCGCGTGCTGCCCTGCGCGGTGCTGCTGAACGGCGAATACGGCCAGAATGATTTTTATGTCGGCGTCCCTGTGGTGATCGGCGCGAACGGCGTCGAGCGCATCGTCGAGGTGGAGTTCACCCCGGCCGAAAAGGCCGCCTTCGACAAGTCCTGCGACGCCGTGAAGAAGCTGATCGAAGATTTTCGGAAGCTCGGCGTCTGACGCGTTGAACCCTCCGGGCGGAACGGGGGGCTGCGGCCCTTCCGCCGCCCCCTTCCCTGACCGGAGACCCGGATGAACATCCACGAGTACCAGGCCAAGGAGCTGCTGCGCCGCTACGGCGTCGCCGTGCTCGACGGCCATGTCGCCTGGACGGCGGCGGAAGCGGCGGATGCCGCGAAGAAGCTCCCCGGCCCCGTCTATGTCGTGAAGTCGCAGATCCATGCCGGCGGCCGCGGCGCGGGCCGCTTCGCCAACGACCCGAACGGCAAGGGCGGCGTGCGCGTCGTCAAGTCGATCGAGGACGTGAAGGCCGCGGCCGAGGCGATGATCGGCAAGGTGCTGGTCACCAAGCAGACGGGGCCCGAGGGCAAGCTCGTCTCCCGCGTCTATGTGGAAGATGGCTGCGACATCAAGCGCGAGCTCTATCTCGGCCTGCTGGTGGATCGCGACACCTCCCGCGTCGTCATCATGGCGTCCACCGAAGGCGGCATGGAGATCGAGGAGGTGGCGGCCAACCACCCCGAGAAGATCCTGAAGGTCCATGTGGACCCGGCTTCCGGCATCTCCGGCTTCCATGCGCGCAAGCTGGCCTTCGGCCTCGGCCTTGAGGGCAAGCAGGTCGCGAGCTTCCAGAAGTTCGTCACCGCGCTCTACGGCGCCTTCCTCGAGCTCGACTGCGCGATCGTCGAAATCAACCCGCTGGTCGTGACCGGCGCGGGTGAGATCGTGGCGCTCGATGCCAAGGTCAGCTTCGACGACAGCGCGATGTTCCGCCACAAGGACCTGGAAGCGCTGCGCGACGACAGCGAGATGGACCCGAAGGAACTCGACGCCACGAAGCACGACCTGAACTATGTCGCGCTCGATGGCGAGATCGGCTGCATGGTGAATGGCGCGGGCCTGGCGATGGCCACGATGGACATCATCAAGCTGTACGGCTCCTCGCCCGCGAACTTCCTCGATGTCGGCGGCACGGCGAATGCCGCCCGCGTGACGGAGGCGTTCCGCATCATCACCTCCGACGCCAATGTGAAGGCGATCCTGGTCAACATCTTCGGCGGCATCGCCAAGTGCGACATGATCGCCACCGGCATTGTCGAGGCGTCGAAGAACCTCAAGCTCTCCGTGCCGCTGGTCGTGCGCCTCGAAGGCACGAATGTGGATCTCGGCAAGAAGATCCTGGCGGAAAGCGGCCTCGCGATCATCGCGGCCGACAACCTCGCGGATGCGGCCCAGAAGGTCGTGGCCGCCGTGAAAAAGGGGGCCTGAGCCATGGCCGTCCTCGTCGGCAAGCACACCCGCGTCATGACCCAGGGCTTCACCGGAGCCCAGGGCACCTTCCACGCCTCCCAGGGCATCGCCTATGGCAGCACCTATGTCGGCGGCACGACGCCCGGCAAGGGCGGCACGATGCACCCGGAGTTGAACCTGCCGGTGTTCAACACGGTGGCCGAATGCGTGCACGCCACGCAGGCGAACGCCTCCGTGATCTACGTCCCAGCGCCCTTCGCCGCGGATGCGATCCTGGAAGCGATCGACGCCGAAGTGCCGCTGATCATCTGCATCACCGAAGGCATCCCGGTGCTGGACATGGTGAAGGTGAAGCGCGCGCTGCAGGGCTCGAAGTCGCTGCTGGTCGGGCCGAACTGCCCGGGCGTGATCACGCCGGATGCGTGCAAGATCGGCATCATGCCGGGCCATATCCACCGCCGCGGCTCCGTCGGCATCGTGTCGCGCTCCGGCACGCTGACCTATGAGGCGGTGGCGCAGACCACCGCGGCCGGCCTCGGCCAGTCCAGCTGCGTCGGCATCGGCGGCGACCCGGTGAAGGGCCTCGACTTCATCGACGTGCTCGAGATGTTCCTGAAGGACGACGAGACGCAATCGATCATCATGATCGGCGAGATCGGCGGCGAGGCCGAGGTCGTCGGCGCCGAATTCCTCCGCCGCGAGAATTTCGGCCCCGGCAAGCCGAACAAGCCCGTCGTCGGCTTCATCGCCGGCGCGACGGCCCCCCCGGGCCGCCGCATGGGCCATGCCGGCGCGGTGATTTCGGGCGGCAAGGACACGGCGGAAGCGAAGATGGCGGCGATGGCCGAGGCCGGGATCAAGGTGGCCGACAGCCCCTCCTCCCTCGGCTCGACCATGGTGAAGGCTCTGGGCCGCTGAGGCGGGCGTGCCGTTAAGCCCCTGGAATGGCGCCGGCCCCATCCTGGGGCACGCGGCGCCGGGGGCCTGACGGCACGGCAGCCTTGGGACTATGCTGATGACCGCGCCGCCCCCCGCCGGGGGCGGTCGCATATCCGGGGCGCAGCGTGATATCCGCGTGCCGGGAACGAACCGGTTGGGGAAAACCGGTGGCAGCCAGGCCGGCGCCGCCGAGGAGGATAAGATGGCCGGAGTGGATATCCTCGCCAGCGCGATGTCGGGGGCGAATGCCGCCTACCTCGCCGATCTCTACGCGCGCTGGGTGGAGAAGCCCGACAGCGTGGACGCGTCCTTCGCCGAGCTCTTCGCCGCCCTGAACGATGAGGCGCGCGCGGTGCTGACGGATGCGACCGGCGCCTCCTGGGCGCCGCGCACCCGCGGCCAATTCGGCCCCGACCCCGAGCCGCCGCCGGCCGCCAAAAAAGACAGCAAGGCCGCCGCCGCGCCGGTCATGCCGAAGACCGACACGATGGACAAGGCGACCGCGCAGCGCGCGGTGCTCGATTCCATCCGCGCGCTGATGCTGATCCGCAGCTACCGCGTGCGCGGCCATCTCGAAGCACAGCTCGACCCGCTCGGCCTGCAGAAGCCGAAACCCCATGCGGAGCTGACGCCGGCGACCTACGGCTTCACCGACGCCGATCTGGACCGGCCGATCTTCCTCGATTTCGTGCTCGGCAAGGAATACGCGACGCTGCGCGAGATCCTGAAGATCTGCCGCGCCTCCTACTGCGCCTCGATCGGCGTCGAGTTCATGCACATCCAGGACCCGGATCAGAAGTCCTGGATCCAGCGCCGCATCGAAGGCGCGCCCTGGCTCGGCGCCTTCGACAAGGCGCACAAGACGCAAATCCTGCAGGAGCTGACCGAAGCCGAGGGCTTCGAGGCCTTCTGCGCGAAGAAATACGCCACCACCAAGCGCTTCGGCCTGGAAGGCGGCGAGAGCACCATCCCCGCCATCCAGACCGTGATCGCCACCGCCGCCGCGCAGGGCGTGGGCGAGGTCACCATCGGCATGGCGCATCGCGGTCGGCTCAATGTGCTCGTGAACGTGGTGAAGAAGCCCTACTCGGCCGTGTTCTCCGAGTTCAAGGGCGTCTCCGCGCATCCTGAGGATGTGCAGGGCTCGGGCGATGTGAAGTACCACCTCGGCACCTCGACCGACATCGAGATCGCGGGCCGCACGGTGCACCTGTCGCTGCAGCCGAACCCCTCGCACCTTGAGGCGGTGGACCCTGTCGTCGTCGGCAAGGTGCGCGCGCGCCAGGACATGGCGGGCGACACCAAGGGCCGCCGCTCCGTCATGGGCATCACGCTGCATGGCGATGCTGCCTTCGCCGGCCAGGGCGTGGTGTATGAGACGCTGGCGATGAGCCAGCTGGTCGGCTACCGCACCGGCGGCACCATCCACATCGTCACCAACAACCAGATCGGCTTCACCACCGTCCCGCTGCACGCCTATTCGGGCCTGTACTGCACGGACGTGGCGAAAAGCATCCAGGTGCCGATCCTGCATGTGAATGGCGACGACCCGGAAGCGGTGGTGTTCTGCGCGAAGATGGCGGCCGAGTTCCGCATGGAATTCGGCGCGGACATCGTGCTCGACATCGTCTGCTACCGCCGCCACGGCCACAACGAGACCGACGAGCCCGCCTTCACCCAGCCGATCATGTACGGCCGGATCAAGGACATGAAGACGACGCGGACGAAGTACGCCGAGAAGCTCGCGGCCGAAGGCTCGCTGCCGGCCGCTGAGTCGAAGGCGATGCTGGACGCCTTCTACGCGACGCTGGAAGACGCCTTCCAGGCCGCGCAATCCTTCAAGCCGAACAAGGCCGACTGGCTGGAAGGCCATTGGTCCGGCCTTAAGGCCGTGACGACCGGCGAGGAAGTGGAACGCCTGCACGAGACCGCCATCGGCCTCGACACGCTGCGCGAAGTGGGCGCGGCGCTGACCCGCGTACCGGCGAATTTCAAGGTCAACCCGAAGATCGCGCGCCAGCTCGAAGCCAAGAAGCAGGCGATCGACACCGGCGAGGGCATTGATTGGGCGACCGGCGAGGCACTGGCCTTCGGCGGCCTGCTGCTGGAAGGCCATCGCGTGCGTCTGTCCGGCGAGGATGTGCAGCGCGGCACCTTCAGCCACCGCCACGCCTATCTGGTGGACCAGAAGACGCAGGCCGAATACGTGCCGCTCAACAATATCCGCGCCGGCCAGCCGCGGTTCGAGGCGTTCAACTCCCTGCTGTCGGAGTTCGGCGTGCTCGGCTTCGAATACGGCTATACGCTGGCGGACCCGCGCACGCTGGTGCTGTGGGAAGCGCAGTTCGGTGACTTCGCCAACGGCGCGCAGGTGATCATCGACCAGTTCATCGCCAGCGCCGAGACGAAGTGGCTGCGCATGTCCGGCCTGGTGATGCTGCTGCCGCATGGCTACGAAGGCCAGGGGCCGGAGCATTCCTCGGCCCGCCTCGAGCGCTACCTGCAGCTCTGCGCGGAGCGGAACATGCGCGTCGGCAATCTGACGACGCCGGCGAACTACTTCCACGCGCTGCGCCGCCAGCTGAAGGCGAATTACCGCAAGCCGCTGGTGCTGATGACGCCGAAGTCGCTGCTGCGCCACAAGCTGGCCGTGTCGCCTCTGGCCGATTTCGCGCCCGGCAGCGCCTTCCAGTACGTGATCCCGGAAGTGGATGCGATCGCCCCGCCCGAGAAGGTGAAGCGCGTCGTGCTCTGCACCGGCAAGGTCTATTACGACCTGCTGCAGGAACGCCGCGACAAGGGCGTGACGGACGTCGCCATCGTGCGCATGGAGCAGCTCTATCCCTTCCCGAAGACCAGCCTCGGCAAGGCGCTCGCGCCCTACACCCAGGCGGAGGTCGTGTGGTGCCAGGAGGAGCCCGAGAATATGGGCGCCTGGACCTTCCTCGACCGCCGCATCGAGGGCGTTCTGACCAGCCTCGACATCAAGGCGAAGCGGCCGCGCTATGTCGGCCGCATCGAGGCCGCGAGCCCGGCCACGGGCCTCGCCAAGATCCACCAGCAGCAGCAGGAAGCCCTGGTGCGCGAAGCCCTGGGATTGGGCTGAGACAGCGCATCAGGCAGAAGGCAGGACTCCAAGATGACCCAGATCATCGTGCCCCCGCTCGGGGAAAGCGTCTCCAGCGCCACCGTGGCGCGCTGGCTGAAGAAGGCCGGCGAGGCGGTCGCGGCAGATGAGCCGCTGGTCGAGCTCGAGACGGACAAGGTGACCGTTGAGGTCAACGCACCGTCGGCCGGCGTGATCGAGGCGATCGCCGCCGATGAAGGCGCGGAAGTCACCGCCGGCGCGGTGCTCGGCACGATCGTCGCCGGTGCCGCGGGCGCCGCCGCGAAGCCCGCCGCTGCCCCGGCCGCGAAGGTCGAGGCACCGAAGGCCGCCGCCCCGGTTGCCGCCCCCGCCGCGGCGCCTGCCGGTCTGCCGAACGGCCCCGCCGCGACCAAGGCGATGGCCGATGCCGGCGTGACGCCGGCGCAGATCGGCGCCGGCACCGGCAAGGATGGCCGCGTGACGAAGGGTGACGTGATGGCCTTCCTCACCAGGCCCACCGCCGCTGCCGCCGCCCCCGCCGCCAAGGGCCCCGCCCGCGCGCTGGAGACGGGCGAGGAGCGCGTGAAGATGACGCGCCTGCGCCAGACCATCGCGCGCCGCCTGAAGGAAGCGCAGAACACCGCCGCAATGCTCACCACCTTCAACGAGGTGGATATGGGCGCGGTGATGGGCCTCCGGAACGAATACAAGGACCATTTCGAGAAGCGCCACGGCGTGAAGCTGGGCTTCATGAGCTTCTTCGTGAAGGCGGCTGTCGCAGCCCTCAAGGAATTCCCCGCGGTCAACGCGGAGATCGAGGGCGACGAGATCATCTACAAGAACTTCGTCCATATGGGCATCGCCGTCGGCGGCCCGAGCGGTCTTGTGGTGCCGGTGCTGCGCAATGCCGACCAGCTCTCCTTCGCGCAGATCGAGAAATCCATCGGCGATTTCGGCCGCCGTGCGCGCGATGGTGCGCTGAAGCTCGATGAGCTGACGGGCGGCAGCTTCACCATCACCAATGGCGGCATCTACGGGTCGCTGATGTCCACGCCGATCCTGAACCCGCCGCAGTCGGGTATCCTCGGCATGCACAAGATCCAGGACCGCCCGATGGCGGTCGGCGGCAAGGTCGAGATCCGCCCGATGATGTATCTGGCGCTCAGCTACGACCACCGCATCGTGGACGGCAAGGAAGCCGTCAGCTTCCTGGTGCGGATGAAGGACGCCATCGAGGATCCGCGCCGCCTGATGCTGGACGTCTGATCCAGGGCCAACAGCCTGTGTTCACGCGGGGCCGCGCAAGCGGCCCCGCTGCGTTTCAGACGCCGTTCAGCCAGCCGCCTTCGCCTGCAGCGGCAGCATGATCGCAGTCAGCCATTCTGCGGGCGGCAGGCTGCGCGGATCGTTCAGATACTCCTCGCGCGGCGGCTGGTCGGCCGGCTCCTCCCCGCTCGCGGGCAGCCAGTCGCGATAAAGCCAGGTGTAGACCGGCTCCAGCTCAGCATAGGGGCCCCGAAACACCAGCACCGCGCAGCGCGTCGGCGGCAGCTCCACGATCCGCACGCCCTCGGCTCCCTCGACACCGTCCGGCACGGTCAGGCAGGCATCCGATTGCAGCTCCGCCTCTGGCACCGTCATCGGGTCGTTGTGATAGAGGGCGAGGAAGCGCGTCTCCGCCCCGATCAGCCCGCGCGCCGCGGCCCAGGCGCCAAGGCGGTCGAAGGTATGGCCCATCAGGCTATAGGCGCCGCGATGCGCCAGCGCGGCCAGCCGCAGCGCCGGTTCGGCACGGATCGTGATCTCATGCATGGCGTCATCCTCCGCAGTGGGCTCGGGTGGGGGCAGCGCCGCGCCAATGCTGCCGCCGTCGCGATAGGCGGCCGGCGGGATGCCATAGGCGGCACGGAAGGCGCGGGTGAAGGCGGCCGCGCTGCCATAGCCGCAGCGCGCGGCCACCACGGCCACCGGCAGCCCATCCCGCACCAGCAGCACCGCGGCCTGGGACAGGCGCAGCCGGGCCAGCGTCTCGGCCGGCGTCTCCCCGGTCAGTTCCCGGTAGATGCGATGGAAGTGGAAGGGGCTGAAGGCAGCAGCACCCGCCAGCTCCTCCAGCGTCGGGCTGCGCGCCGGGTCGGCGGCGATCAGCGCCATGGCCCGGGCGATGCGCCGGCCATAATCCAGGCGGGTGGAGGGCTTCGCGGCGCCCCGGCTGTCGTTCTGCATACCGATCTTCTGCCACAACCCGGCTTGATCGCGCTTGCGGAACCGGGGTGGTTTGACGTGCGCGCCGCCGTGCGTATGGTCCGCTCCAAGAAGGAAGGCAGGACCCCAGTTATGGCTGACAGCTTCGACGTCATCGTCATCGGCGCCGGTCCCGGCGGCTATGTCTGCGCGATCCGCGCCGCCCAGCTCGGCATGAAGGTCGCCTGCGTGGAGAAGCGCGCCACCCTCGGCGGCACCTGCCTCAATGTCGGCTGCATCCCGTCCAAGGCGCTGCTGCAATCCTCCGAGCATTTCGACGAGGCAAAGCACAAGCTCGCCGAGCATGGCGTGAATGTCGGCGCCGTCTCCCTCGACCTCAAGAAGATGCAGGCCCGCAAGGGCGAGGTCGTCGGTGCCAACACCAAGGGCATCGAGTTCCTGTTCAAGAAGAACAAGGTCACCTGGCTGAAGGGCGAGGGGCGCGTTGCCGCCCCCGGCAAGGTGACGGTGGGCGATGCCACCTACGACACCAAGCACATCGTCATCGCCACGGGCTCCGAAAGCATCCCGCTGCCTGGCGTCGAGGTGGATGAGACGCAGGTCGTTACCTCCACCGGCGGGCTCGAGCTGACGAAGGTGCCGGGCCACATGGTCGTCATCGGCGGCGGCTATATCGGGCTGGAGCTCGGCAGCGTGTGGCGGCGCCTCGGCGCCGAAGTCACGGTCGTCGAGTATCTCGACCGCCTGGTGCCCTCCATGGACACCGAGGTCGGGCAGGCCTTCCAGAAGATCCTCGGCAAGCAGGGGATGAAGTTCAAGCTCAAGACCAAGGTCACGGGCGCGAAGAAGGCCAAGGACGGCGTGACGCTGACGCTCGAGCCCGCCGGCGGCGGCGCGGCAGAGACGCTGAAGGCCGATGTCGTGCTGCTGGCCATCGGCCGCCGCGCCTATGTGGAGGGCCTCGGCCTGGCGGAAGCCGGCGTCGCGCTGGATGAGCGCGGCCGCGTGAAGACCGACGCGCATTTTGCGACGAACGTGCCGGGCATCTGGGCGATCGGCGATGTCATCGTCGGCCCGATGCTGGCCCACAAGGCCGAAGAGGAAGGCGTCGCGCTGGCCGAGATGCTGGCCGGCCAGCATGGGCATGTGAACTACGGCATCATCCCCGGCGTCGTGTACACCTGGCCCGAGGTCGCGAGCATCGGCGAGACCGAGGAGCAGCTGAAGGCGCGCGGCGCGGGCTACAAGGTGGGCAAGTTCCCCTTCATGGCGAATGGCCGCGCCCGCGCCATGGGCGAGATGGACGGCTTCGTGAAGATCCTGGCCGACAAGGACACGGACCGCGTGCTGGGCGCGCACATCATCGGGCCGGATGCCGGCACGCTGATCGCCGAAATCGCGATCGCCATGGAATTCGGCGCGAGCGCCGAGGATGTGGCCCGCACCTGCCACGCGCACCCGTCGCTGAACGAGGCGGTGAAGGAAGCCGCGCTCGCCGTGGACGGACGGCCTTTGCATATTTAGGCCCTCAAGCGCCGGGCGGCCGCATCCGCGGCCTTGGCTCGCCGCATAAGCGGCGGGCCGCGTTCGCGGCCTCGGCCGGCATGTAGGACGCCGGCCGCCATCGGAACTCCGGGAAGTGGCGGCGACTGTGTTCGGTCATGGGGCGGCTCTATGGATGGGGCCGCGCCCGCGGTTGCACCCGGCCCTGCGCGGGACCATCTGCGCGCGCATGATGGAGTTCCGACCCTCGCTGAAGCGCAAGGCCGCGGGCTGGGGCCTGATGGGCCTTGGCGTCATCGGCGTGATCCTGCCCTTCCTCAACGGCACGCTCTTCCTCGCGCTCGGGATGTTCGTCATGCGCCACCAATACATCTGGGCGCATCGCGGCATGGGCTGGGTCTCCGGCCGCTGGCCGGACATGGTCGGCAAGGTAGAGGCGATGGAAACGCGCTTCATCGCCGGCACCCGGGACCGGCTGGCGCGCCTCAGCGGGCTGCTCCGCCGCCGCTGACGCTTCGCTTGACCCCGCGCCGGGTCCGGCGCACATCGGATCAGCCGCGCATCATGGCGCAGGCCCGCCAGCGGCGTGGCGCGCGGCCCCCGCAACCCCGACCGAGACCCAAGCCGGCCCGGCAGCGTGCCGCCCGGGTATCGGCCCCCCGGAGCCTTCGCGTGCTGGCCCTGCGCGTCATCCCCTGCCTCGACGTCAAGGACGGCCGCGTCGTGAAGGGCGTGAACTTCGTCGCGCTCCGCGACGCCGGCGATCCGGTGGAACAGGCCCGCGCCTATGACCGCGAAGGCGCGGATGAGATCACCTTCCTCGACATCGGCGCGACGCATGAGAACCGCGACACGATGTACGACGTCGTCTCCCGCACCGCGGCCGAGGTCTTCATCCCGCTCACCGTCGGCGGCGGCGTGCGCAGCGTGGAGGATATCCGCCGGCTGCTGCTGGCCGGCGCCGACAAGGTCTCGATCAATTCCGCCGCCGTCGCCGACCCCGCCCTCGTCACCCGCGGCGCAGAGGCCTTCGGCAGCCAGGCGATCGTGGTGGCGATCGATGCACGCCGCAGCGGCGTGGGGTGGGAGATCTTCACCCATGGCGGCCGCCGCGGCACCGGCATCGACGCCGTGCAATGGGCGAAGCAGATGGAAGAGCGCGGCGCGGGCGAATTGCTGCTGACCTCGATGGATCGCGACGGCACGAAGCAGGGCTTCGACCTCGACCTGCTGCGCGCAGTGCGCGCCACGGTGCGCCTGCCGCTGGTCGCCTCGGGCGGCGTGGGGGAAGCTGCGCATTTCGTCGAAGGCGCCAAGGCCGGCGCGACCGGCCTGCTCGCCGCCAGCGTGTTCCATTATGGCGAGATGCGGATCGCCGACGCCAAGGCCGCGCTGGCCGCGGCCGGGCTTCCCATCCGCCCCGTGTCGGAGGCGCCGTGATGGCCAAGCAGGCGAAGAAGCGGGCCAAGGCCGCACCAAAGGCAAAAGTGAAGGCCCCGAACAAGGCTAAGGCAAAGACGAAGGCGAAGAGCCAGGTGAAGTCCCTGGCCAAGGCGAGCGCGAAGCCAAAGGTGAACGCCAAGCCGAAGAAGGCCGCGAAGCGCGCCGCGCGGCTGCTGCCACCCGGCCTGCCAGTGCCGGCGAAGCTGCCCGCGCCGCGCGTCGATCCCATCGCCACCGCGCTCTCTGCCTTCGCGGTCTCAGGCGCCGATGCCTCGGTGCTGGATACGCTGTGGCGCACGGTGGAAGCGCGGCGGCTTGCTGGCGATGTCGACCATTCCCACTCCGCGCGCCTCATCGCGCGCGGCACGGCGAAGGTTGCGCAGAAGCTCGGCGAAGAGGCCGTCGAATGCGTGATCGAGGCGACGCAGGGCAACCGCGCCGCGACCGTGCTGGAAAGCGCCGACCTGCTCTATCATCTGGTCGTCGTCTGGGTGGATGCCGGCATCCGCCCCGATGAGGTCTGGGCCGAACTCGCGCGCCGCCAGGGCATCTCCGGCATCGCGGAAAAGGCCGCGCGCCCGAAGGGCCTGCTGCGCGCGGCGCAGACCTCGAAGCTTCCCTGAGCCCCAGCACCGGGAGACCGACCATGGCCGTGTCCGGCCTGCCCCCCTACGACCCCTCCAACGTCTTCGCCCGCATCCTGCGCGGCGAGATTCCGGCGAAGAAGGTGCATGAGGACCAGCACGCGCTGGCCTTCCACGACATCGCCCCGCAGGCGCCGGTGCATGTGCTGGTGATCCCGAAGGGCGCCTATGTCTCCATCGCGGATTTCAGCGCCAACGCCTCAGAAGCCGAGATCGCCGGCTTCTGGCGCGCAGTGGGGCAGGTGGCGCGCCTGCTAGGGCTGGAACCCGAAGGCTACCGCATCCTGGCGAATATGGGCTGGAATGCCGGGCAGGAAGTGCCGCATTTCCACGTCCATATCTTCGGCGGCCGCCCGCTCGGGCGGATGGTGCCGCGCGCGGACGAATGAGGCCGCACGGGTGACACAGCCGCTGCTCGAAGCCCGCGCCGCGCTGGAAGCCGCCGGCCAGATGCCCGATGCGGAGCTCGACATCGCAGCCGTAGCGCTGCAATGCGCGCGCGTGGATGCGCCGGCCGCCGATTGGCACGCGGCGCAGCAGCACCTGTCCGATATCGCCCGCGCCGCGGTTGCGGCCGCCGCTGCGGATCCGGAGGCCGATGGCGGCAATCTGATGCGCCGCCGCGCCGCGCTGGCGGAGCTGCTGCACGAGACGCTCGGCTATGCTGGCGACACCGAACGCTACGACGACCTGGCGAACGCCAACCTGCTGCAGGTGATCGAGCGGCGCCGCGGCCTGCCGGTCGCGCTCGGCATCCTCTGGCTGCATGCCGCCGAGGCCGCGGGCTGGGCCGCGCATGGCGTGGATTTCCCCGGCCATTTCCTGGTGGCGCTGACGGGCCGCGGGCAGGTGGTGGTGGATGTCTTCGGCGGCGGTCAGCAGCTGGAAGCGCGGGAGCTGCGCGCGCTGCTGAAGCGCTTTGCCGGCGAGAATGCAGAGCTTGGCCGCGACACGCTGGCGCCGATGGGCAAGCGCGCGGTGCTGCTGCGGCTGCAGAACAACATCAAGCTGCGCCGCCTGCGCGATGGCGACCTGACCGGTGCGCTCGCCTGCACCGAGGACATGCTGCGCCTGGCGCCGGACGCCGCAACGCTCTGGCGCGAAGCGGGGCTGATGCACCAGCGGCTGGGGCACATCACCGCCGCGATCCTGAACCTGGAGCGCTTCCTGGAACTCGCCCCCGATGGGCCCCAAGCCGCGCGCGCGAAGGCGCTGCTGGACGAGCTGCGGCAGCGGCTGAACTGAGTTACGCGGCGCGACGCCGGAACGCTGCCAGCGGACCCGACCGCAACAGCTCGCTCGGCAGGCGATGGCCGACGATCTCCTCCGCCAGATGTCCTGCGGCGATCAGCGCGTCGAGATCGACGCCGGTCGCAATCCCCATCTCCTCGCACAGCAGCACCAACTCCTCAGTGCAGATATTGCCCGGCGCGCCGGGCTGGCCGGCGAAGGGGCAGCCGCCCAAGCCGCCCACCGTCGTGTCGAAGCGCGTCACGCCCAGCCGCAAGCCGGCCGCGGCATTGGCGATGCCAAGCCCGCGCGTGTCGTGCAGATGGAGCGCGATCGGTGCATCGGGCCAGCGATCGCGCACCGCGCCGATGCCGCGCTCGATGCGAAGCGGCGTCGCCCAGCCCATCGTGTCGGCGAGCGTCACCTCGGTGATCGCCACGCCCGCTTCCTCGGCAATCGCCATGCCGTCAGCCGCCGCCTGCACCACCTGCGCCGGCGCGACATCGCCCGCATAATTGCAGCCGAAGGCGGCCTGGATGGAGATGCGCGTCACGGGCACGCCGGCCTGCTGATGCGTCTGCGTCAGCGCGCGCATCGCCTCGATCTGGCCGGCACGATCGCGGTTCAGGTTCTTCCGCGAAAACGCCTCCGACGCCGCGAAGGAGATGGAGCCGTAGAGCTTCAGCTTCTCCCGAAACGCCATCGCGCGGGCGAGGCCCTTGTCGTTGAACCAGAGCGCGGTGAAGGCGACACCGGGCGGCGGCGCGATGGCGGCGAGCACCGCCTCCGCATCCGCCCAGCCCGGCACGAGCTTCGGCGAGACGAGGGAGCACACCTGGATCTGCTTCAAGCCCGTCGCGGCCAGCGCCTCGATCAGCGCGAGTTTACGATCGGTCGGGATCGGCCCGGGCTCGATCTGGAAGCCCTCGCGCGGGCCTTCCTCGCGGATTTCGACGGTGGCGGGCAGGTCGGTCATGGCGGCGCAGTCTCGCCCAGGCCACCGGGTCGCAGCAACCTGCTACGCCACCTGGGCGTGCGCCGCGCGGAGGTCCTCGACAAATCGAGAGAATTCGCGCTGCTGCCCGGCCTCGTCGGGGATGCGCAGCGGGTAGCTGGGATGGATGGTGGCGAAGACCGGCACACCCTCCGGCCCCGCCATGACGCTGCCGCGCGCCTTCAGCACGGGCACGGGCTTGCCGGTCAGCGCGCGCAGCGCCGTCGCGCCCAGCCCCACCAGCAACCGCGGGCGAACAAGGCCGATCTCGCGCAACAGGAAGGGGCGGTAATAGGCGATATCGCCCGCCTCCGGCGTCTGGTGCAGCCGGCGCTTGCCGCTTGGCGTGAACCGAAAGTGCTTCACCGCATTGGTGACGTAGGCGGCGTCGCGCGGCACGGCGGCTTCCGCCAGCGCGCGGTCCAACAGCCGGCCGGCGGGGCCAACGAAGGGGCGGCCCTGGATATCCTCCTCATCGCCCGGCTGCTCGCCGACGAACATCAGCGCCGCGCCAACAGGGCCTTCGCCGAAGACCAGCTGCGTGGCGCGATGGGCGAAGTCAGGCAGGTCGTTGCGCCCCGCCAATTCGCGCGCGAGCGCGGCGAGCGCAGCCTTCGGATCGGTACCGGCATCGAGCAGGTCCATCTCCGCCTCAACGCGCGAAGCTGCGCCCGGCTTCTGCCGGTTGGGGTTCGGCGCGGTGACGCCATGCGCCACCATCTCCGCTGCACGCCGCGGCGCTTCCCGCAGCAGACGCGGGATCTCGGCCGCTTCCGGCATGTTCCGCCAGTATCTGCGCGGCATCTCCGCACGCATCGCGCCGGGCTTGAGGCGCGCGGGGTTGAAGATCGCGGCGTAATAGGCGCGCCAGAGCGGCTCCACCGCATCGTCCGGCGGAAGGTCCGCGCGGCGACCGCCGGGGCCGAAGGCGATCGCCTGCCCATCCCAATGCACGCTGCGGCGCGGCGTCACGATGGACCAGCGCAGCTGCGCGAAGCGGCGCACGAAGAAGCCGGCCTCGGCCTCCTCGATATGGTGGTCAGGCTCGAACCAGGCGATGTGGCGGATGCCGTGCTCCGTCTCCACCTGCCGGAAGCGCAGGAAGGCGTGCATCTTGTGCGCATCGCGCCGGACGGATTTCGCCATCGCGGTCAGGCGCACCACATCGGCATCGGTGGCCACCTGCATCAGCGCGGGCTCCCCATGCGTGACGCGCCACAGCACGCGGTAGAGCAGCGCGAAGCGTTCCGCGTCCCGGTGGCGGATGGCGATCTCGGCGAGTTCGACGAAGGCGCGCGGGACGTGGAAGGCGCTTCGTGATGCGGCGGGCGGCGCATCCTGCCCGAACAGCCCCGGCGCATCGCCTGCGACGCGCCATTCCGCCTGCTCGGGCGCGACATCCGCGCCGAGCAGCCCGCGCGCCGCGTTGCGCCAGGCGGCGAAATCGGCGGGGCCGGGCAGGACGGCGGCGACCGACATCAAAACAGGCTCATCTGCACCGGCTTCGCAGCCTGCGCGAAGGCCGTCGCGGGAATCAGCCTCTCGCGCAGCCCAGCGCTGTCCAGGATGCGCGGGCGGTGATCGGCGGTGACGATGAAGGGCAGAATCTTCGGCAGGCTGACGCGCAGCCGCGCCAGATCCGCGGTGCGGATCGCGGTGTGGCGGCGCGCGGCGAGCAGCCGCTCCACCGTCTTCGCGCCCAATCCCGGCACGCGCAGCAGCCTCTCCCGCGGGGCGGTGTTGAGGTCCACCGGAAAATCCGCGCGATGCTTCAACGCCCAGGCCGTCTTGGGATCGAGCGCGAGGTCGAGCATCCCGCTCTCGCCGCCCGCCATCACCTCCTCCCGCGAAAAACCATAGAAGCGCAGCAGCCAATCGGCCTGGTAGAGGCGATGCTCCCGCACCAGCGGCGGCGCGATCGGCGGCAGTGCGCGCGACGCATCCGGGATCGGCGAATAGGCCGAATAGTACACACGCTTCAGCCGATAGCCGGCATAGAGATCCGTCGCCGTCGTCAGGATCATCGCATCATCCGACGCATCGGCGCCGACGATCATCTGCGTGCTCTGCCCCGCCGGCGCGAAGCGCGGCGCGGCGAAGCGGCGCGCGCTGCGCGCCTCGTCGCGCGCACCTTCGATGCGCGCACGCAAGCCGCCCATCGCCTTGCGGATGGCAGGAAAATCCTTCTCGGGCGCAAGGGCCGCGAGGCTCGCGGCCTGCGGCAGTTCGATATTGATGGACAGCCGGTCGGCGTAGCGCCCCGCTTCCTCCACCAATTCGGGCGATGCGTCGGGGATGGTCTTGAGGTGGATGTAGCCGCGGAAGCCATGCACCTCGCGCAGCGTCCTGGCCACCAGCACCAGCTGTTCCATCGTCCAGTCCGGTGACCGCGTGATGCCGCTCGACAGGAACAGCCCCTCGATCGCGTTGCGGCGGTAGAAGTCGAGCGTGAGCTGCACGACCTCCTCCACCGTGAAGCGGGCGCGGCGCACATTCGAACTGGCGCGGTTCACGCAATACGCACAGTCGAAGGCACAGGCATTGGTCAGCAGGATCTTCAGCAGCGAGATGCAGCGCCCATCCGGCGCATAGGCATGGCAGATGCCCGAGCCTTCCGTGCTGCCGAGCCCGCCTTGCGTCGAATCCCGCCGCGTGGTGCCGGAGGAGGCGCAGGAGGCGTCGTATTTCGCCGCATCGGCGAGGATCTCGAGTTTGCGCAGCAGGTCCATGGCCGGGGCGGCATCCACTTCTATGTTCATGATATGTTCCAGACTGTAAGATGCAAGGGGGAAGGGCGTAGGCTGCCCCGTATGGACGCCGCCGCCCGCACCATCGCCTTCGTCAATCTCGCGCATATCTTCACCCATTACGGGCTGCTGATCCTCGCCACCGCCGTGCTGGCGATGGTGGTGCAGGACCCCGGCGCCTTCGGCACCATCTACGGGCCGATCCTCGCGCTCGGCACGGGCATGTTCGTCGTCTACGGCCTCGGCTCGCTGCCCATGGGCTGGCTGGCGGAGCGCATCGGCCGGCCGCGGCTGATGGCGATCTTCTTTTTCGGCACCGGCGCCAGCATGGTCGCGGCGGGCTTCGCGACGGGGCCGGTCACGCTGACACTCTGCCTGATCCTGATGGGCGCCTTCAGCGCGATCTACCACCCGATCGGCACGGCGATGCTGGTGGATGCCGCGGGGCAGCGCGTCGGGCGCGCGGTCGGCATCAACGGCGTCTTCGGCAATATCGGCGTGGCGGGCGCACCCATCGTCACCGCCTTCCTCGCCGCCGCGCTCGGCTGGCGCTGGGCCTTCGTCATCCCGGGCGTGCTCTGCATGCTCTCGGGGCTGGCCTATCTGCGCGAAGGCGCGGTGGACAGCGCCGGCGCCAAGGCCGCCGGCAAGCCCTTCCCCGAGATCCCGCGCGCGGTGGTGCGCCGCGCGGTTGCGATCCTGCTGTGCCTGGCTGTCGCCGCGGGCTTCGTCTTCAACGCCTTCACACTGCTGCTGCCGAAGCTGATCGAGGAACGGCTGGCGGGTTCGCCCGACTTGCTGCCGGTCGTCGGCGTGCTGGCCTTCGCGGTCACGCTCTGCGGGGGGCTCACGCAATTCACCGTGGGCAGGCTGATCGACCGCAACACGCTGAAGACCGTGCTGCTGCCGCTCGGGCTGATCCAGGCGCCGGGCCTGCTATTGCTGTTCACGCTGGAAGGCTGGCCGGTGCTGCTGATGGGCGGCGTGCTGGCGGCTGCCATCTTCGGCTGCGTCACGGTGAACGAGACGATGATGGCGCGCTATGTCGCGCCGGCCTTGCGGGTGAAGCTCTATTCCGTGCGCTTCTTCATCGGCTTCCTGGGTGCGGCCGCCGCAAGCCCCGCCGTCGCCTGGCTGCATGAGCGCACCGGCGGGCAGGATGCAGTGCTGCTGGTGCTGGCCGGCGTCGCGGTGCTGACCGCGATCTGCACCCTGGCCTTCCCGAACCGGAAGGAAGAACTGCAGCCGGAACTGTGGGCGGCCGCCGCGGGTCCGCGCCGCGTGCAGCCAGCCGAGTAGCGCGGCCGCTCAGCCCGCGACGAGCAGCCCGCGCCGCAGCAGAAGCCGGCAGAATTCCTCCGCGCCCTCGCCCAGCTCCGCCGGCGTCGCGCCTTCGGCCAGGCGCTCGATCCAGCCGGCCTCCGTCGCATCCAGCGTGATCGGCGCGCCGGCCCAGCGGAGCGACGCGCCACCCTCTTCCGGCACCAGCGCATGCAGCGCGCCCGGCGCCAGAATCAGCCGCGTCTGCGGCCCGGGATCGGCGACGAACAACCCGCGCCCGAGCAGCGCAGGACGCTCCCCCGCCAGCCGGTCCAGCAGCGTCAGCGCCGCGCGCTCCAGCGCCGCCGGCTCCGCCAGCCGCGCGGCCAGCGGGCGTGCCATCGCCGCCAGCTGCGCCGGGCCCTCCGCCAGGCGCCAGGTGGGGAAGGATTCGCGTAAAGCCGGCTCGCTCGCTTCCAGCAGATCCACCGCCAGCCGCAGCACGGTGGCGAAGGAGGGATCGAGCAGCCCGACCGTCACATGCAGCGACGGCTCATCGCCCTCCTGCGCGGCGGCATCATGCAGCACGCCGCGCGGCACATAGAGCGTGTCGCCCGGGCGCAGCGTCAGCGTCGTGGCCTCGCCCTCCGGCTCGATGTTGCTGGCCCAGGGCGTGCGGCGCGTCGGGCGCGGCACGGGCTGGCCGGGCCAGAGCCGCCAGCGCTTCTCCCCCAACACCTGCAGCACCAGCACGTCATGCGTGTCGTAATGCACCCGAAAACCCTGCGCGCCGGGCGGCGTGAGGTAGATGTTCGCCTGCACGCCATGCAGGAACACCTGCTCCAGCCCACGGCAGAAGCGCATCAGCGGCGCATGCAGCTCGTGAAACTGTGAGACGACCAGCGTCGCGCCCTGGTCGAAGGCGGCGAATAGACCCGGCAGGTCCACGCGCCCATCGTCGCGCAGGAAATCGGCCATCGGCACGGCCGCGCTGCCCTTGCGGCGGCTATCGGCCATGGAGACGCGCGGCTCCCGCGCCGCATCGGTGGCCAGGAAGGCATCGAGATCGGCCACCGACAGCAGCGGCCGGTGGCGCGCCGCATCGGGGGCGGGGAAATGGCGCCAGGCCGTGCCCTCGCGCAGCGCCAGCCCATCCTCAATCGGCAGATCGCCGAAGGCCTGCGCCCAGGCCGCTTCGGCCAGCGTCGTCTCGTCGCTCATGATGCGGAGGTTACTGCCCTGCCCGCCGCGTCACCAGCGGCGCCGGCCGCGGCCGGGCGGGTCGGAGGGGTCGCTGTCGCTGACGCCGCTGCTGCGATACCCACCGCGCCCGCGGCCATAGCCCGGCTGGTCGTTCGGGTCGCTATCCGTCAGCCCGCTGCCGCGATGCCCGCCGCGCCCGCGCCCGGGTGGGTCGGACGGGTCGCTGTCGCTGACGGCGGTGCGCCGGTACCCGCCACGCCCGCCGCCCGGCGGATCGGAGGGGTCGCTGTCGCTGAGCCCGGTGCGCCGGATACCGCCGCGGCCATAGCCGGGCTGGTCGGAGGGGTCGCTATCCGTCACGCCGCTGCCGCGATGCCCGCCGCGGCCGCGCCCCGGCGGATCGGAAGGATCGCTGTCGCTGAGCCCGGTGCGCATCGGCGCGCCGTAATGCGGCGCCGCCGCGGGGCCGCAGGCCGTGACCGCGGCGCTGGCACCGCCGATCACCGCCAAGCGCAGCACCAGCAGCCGGCGGCGCAATCCCTTGGGTTCGGGCTCGTCCTTATCCGACACGCGCTGTCCTCCCCTCGCCACAGACGATAATTATCTGATGGCTGATCGCGCGTCTGGCGATACGCAATAGCGCCGGATGAACAATTCTTCAGCTTTCCGCCTCAGGGCAGTGCCGGCATCACCACGATGGTCACGGCGCGCGCGCCCGGTTCCTGCTCCCGCCCGCTGAAGGCGCCGACGCGCGCCTCGGCACGGATGCGGTCGCGCTCCACCTCGCGCTGCGACAGAGCCTGCGCCACCGCCCGCGCGCGCCGCGCGGCAAGGTCAACCGAGGTCTGCGCCCCCTGGCCGCGATCGGCATGACCCAGCACGCAGAGGTTCCGCCCCGGCTCGCTGCGGGCCAGCGCCGCCGCCGCCTCGATCCCGCTGCGTGCCGCCTCTCCCAGCCGGTCCGATCCGCGGGCGAAGGGCACGGCGAAAACGTCATCCTCCAGATCCTCGGCGCCGACGCAGCCAAAGGGACGCGGCTGGGCCAGCGCCAATCCGGGCAGCAACAGCAGCGCCAGCAGAAGCCGCATCATGCCGCCGGCACGAGCAGCCCCGCGCCCACCAGCTTGCCCAGCAGCGCCTCCGCCTCCACCGCCGGATGCGCGCGCGACAATTCGGGCGCGGTGATGTCCGGGCGGGCCAGCAGCCAGGCCGCGGCCTCGGCCTCGGGCGGGGTCAGCGCCAGCGCGCCGGTCGCGGTCTTCACCACCCATTCGGCGCCGCGCCGCACCGGCTTCGCGCCAGCCGCGACCACGCGGAAGGCCGCCGCGCCGTCGGCCCCCGCCGGCGCAGCGCTGCTGCCCATGCCGCGCGCGGCCAGCACATCGAAGCCACCGCGGCTGAAGCGATGCGTCGCGACGACCTGCGCCAGCGCCTCCATCACCTTCGGGTCCTTCGCGAATTCCGCCAGCCGCTGGCCCAGCAGCCCGGCGCGCTGGGTGAGGGCGAATTTCGCGGGCGCGGAGCCATCCTGGCGCGGCAGCGGCTTGCGGAAATCGGCATCGTGCAGCGCGCGCTCCATCAGGATGTTCAGAAAATCCATCCCGAGCGGGGCGTGCACACCATAGGCGACATGGACGCTCGCCGGCGCTTCGGCCAGCGCGTCGTGGTACCAGCCGCGCGGCAGATAGAGCAGGTCGCCCGGCTTCATCTTCACCACGCCGCGCAGCGTGCCGCGCGCCTGGTCGTGATGCGCCTGCGGCTGGCCCTTGAAGGCCGGATGCGGGATCGGCCACTCGGCGCGGCCTTCCCAGATGTTCCAATCCTTCTCGCCTTCCACCTGCACCGCCCAGACATCATGCGTGTCGTAATGGGTGCGGAAGGCCTTATGGCTCTGCCACGAGATATAGACATTCGCCTGCGCCTTCCCGAGGCCGGCGGATTCCAGCGCGTTCGACACGCTGGCCAGGCCCGGCGTCAGGCTGTCCACATCGTTCATCACGACGCTCGCGCCCTTGGCGATCCAGGCCTGCACCAGCTTCGCATCTGGCTGCAGCAGCTGCCCGCCGTCGCGACCCATCGCGCGCGTGCAGAACTGGTCGGGCGGGATGGTCTGGCTGTCCATCACCAGCTTCAGGGACGCGGCGGACCAGATATGCGTCATGTCCAGCAGGCGGTTGATCTGCCGCCAGGACAGGACCTGGGCGAATTTCCCAGGGTCGCCGCGCACATGCAGCGGCGCCTTGTCGTAATGCTCGGTGAAGAACTGCTCAGGCGTGATGGGCGCGAGCAGGGCGGCGAGGTCGGCGATCATGCCGGAAGTTTATCACCCCTCGCGCGGCTCTGACACCAGCCTGTGCTTGCATCTGCACCGGTCGTTTCGGCAGGCTCACCTCGGGAGGATCGCGCCATGACCGACGCCCCGGCCCCGGAGGACGGCCTGCGCCCCGGCCTGCTGGCCGCCGCCGAGGCCGCGCTGCACCGCGCCGCCCCCGCCTTGCCGCCCGCTGCGGCCGGGCTGCTGCACCGCCTCTTCGCCGCCGTGCCGACCGCCGAGCTCGCGGCCACCGCACCAGAGACGCTGGCCGAGGCTGCCGCGAGCCTCTTCGCCTTCGCCACCACGCGCACCCCGGGGGAGGCGAAGCTGCGCATCCTGCCCCCCGGCCCCGGCCGCGGCGCCGCCCCGGTGGTCGAGATCGTCACCGACGACATGCCCTTCCTGGTGGACAGCGCGCTCGCGGCGCTGGCCCGGCGCGGGCGGGTGGTGCGCCAGCTGCTGCACCCCATCATCCCGCTGACCCGCGACGCCGAAGGGCGCGTGACCGCGGTCGGGGATGGCGCGCGGGAGAGCATGATGCGCATCGCGCTCGCCCCCGGCAGCGCGCCGACGCCGAACCTTGGCGAAGCGCCCGACCCGGACGACCTCGGCGCGCTGCGGGATGCGCTGGCGCGTGCCTTGCGGGATGTGCGGGCCGCGGTCGCCGATTTCGCGCCGATGCTGGCGATGCTCCGCACCGCCGAGGCCGAGGTGGCGGTGGAGGAAGCCACCGCCTTCCTACGCTGGCTGGCGGAGGAGAACTTCGTCCTGCTCGGCCATCGCCGCCTGATGCTGACCGAAGCCGGCGCGACAGTCGCAACGGAGGAGAATCTCGGCCTGCTGCGCGACGCGTCGCTGCCGGTCTTCGACGCGCTCCGCGACCTGCCCGCACTGCCCGAAGCGGTGCGCGCCACCCTCGCCCAGCTGCCGGCCGTGAATGTCGCCAAGGCCAATATGCGCGCGACCGTCCACCGCCCACAGCATGCCGATGTGGTGATCACGCGCATCCGCGACGATGCCGGGCGCGTCATCAGCGGGCGGCTGTTCCTCGGGCTGTTCGCGGCGGCGGCCTATAATCGCAACCCGCGCTCCATCCCGCTGCTGCGCGCCAAGGTGCTGCGCATCCTGGCGGCTGCGGGCCTGGAGCCGGAGACGCATGACGGCCGCGCGCTGCGCAACATCCTCGACACCTGGCCGCGCGACGAGCTGTTCCAGGCGCCGGATGAGGCGATCCTGGCCGGCTGCCTGCGCGCACTCGATCTGTCCATCCGCCCGCGCGCGGGGCTGGTGCTGCGGCGCGATCCCTTCGAGCGCTTCGTCTCCGCCATCGCCTGGCTGCCGCGCGACACCTTCGACACGGCGATGCGCGAGCGCATCGGCGCGCTGCTGGCGGGCGCCTTCGCCGGGCGGCTCTCGGCCTTCGCTACGACCGTCGGCGATGCACCGCTCGCGCGCGTGCACTACGTGATCGGCACCACGCCCGGCGCAGTGCCGGCGGTGGACGACGCCGCGCTGGAAGCCGCCCTTGCCCAGGCCGCGCGCGGCTTCCGCGACAGGCTGGAAGAAGCGCTGCTGCAGGAGTTGGGCGAAGCCGCTTCCGTGCCGATCCTGGCCCAGTGGCGGGACGCCTTCCCGCGCGGCGATGGCGCTCTCCCACCCGCCCGGGGCGGCACCGCGCCTGCTGGTGCTGCGCCTTGCGCATCCTGGCGGGCCGCTGCCGCTGGCCGATGCGCTGCCGCTCTTCGGCAGCCTCGGTCTTCGCGCGATCGAGGAAGTGCCGCATCGCCTGACGCCCGCCGGGCAACCACCAGTGGTGCTGCATGTCTTCATGCTGGAGGCCGCAGTGCCGGCCGACCCCTCCTGCTTCGCCCCGCTGCTGGATGCGCTGGCCGCGTTGCAGGATGGCCGCGCGGAGGCGGATGGCTTCAACCGCCTCGTGCTCGGCGCCGGGCTCGACTGGCGCGCATGCTGGCTGCTGCGCGCGATGTTCCGCTGGCTGAAGCAGGTCGGCTTCGGCTTCGCGCAGGAGAGCGTCGAAGCCGCACTCGCCGCCCATCCGGACGCCGCGCGCATCCTGGTGCATCTGTTCCGGCAACGCTTCGATCCGGATTTGCCACGCGATGCCGCGGCAGAGGCCGCGCTCGATGTCGCATGGCGCGCTTTGCTGGACGGTATCGCCAATCCGGATGAGGACCGCATCCTCGCGCGGCTGCGCAGCGTACTGGATGCGATGCTCCGCACCGATTTCTTCCAGGGCAAGGATTCGCTGGCCTTCAAGCTGGACAGTGCGCGCGCGGGCGACATGCCAAACCCCCGCCCCTGGCGCGAGATCTTCGTCCATGCCCCCAGCCTGGAAGCCGTGCATCTGCGCGCGGGGCCGGTTGCACGCGGCGGCATCCGCTGGTCCGACCGGCGCGAGGATTTCCGGACCGAGATCCTCGGCCTTATGAAGGCGCAGGTGCTGAAGAACGTCGTCATCGTGCCGACCGGCGCGAAGGGCGGCTTCGTGCTGAAGCAGCCGCCAGCCACCACCGACCGCGAGGCCATGATGGCCGCTGGCATCGCCGCCTATTCGACACTCATCAGCGCCATGCTGGACCTGTCGGACAGCATCACGGCGGATGGCATCGCGACACCGCCCGGCATCATCCGCCGCGATGGCGACGATCCCTACATCGTCGCCGCCGCGGATAAGGGCACCGCCACCTTCTCCGACATCGCCAATCGCCTGTCGGTCCAGCACGGCTTCTGGCTGGACGACGCCTTCGCCAGCGGCGGCTCGGCGGGCTACGACCACAAGGGCATGGGCATCACCGCCCGCGGTGCCTGGGTGATGATCGACCGCCATTTTTCCGAGATGCTCGGCCGCGGCGTGCAGGACGCGCCCTTCCGCTGCGCCGGCGTCGGCGACATGTCGGGGGACGTGTTCGGCAATGGCCTGCTGGTGTCGCGGCAGACAAAGCTCGTCGCCGCCTTCGACCATCGCCACATCTTCCTCGACCCCAATCCCGATCCCGCCACCTCCTACGCCGAACGGGAGCGCCTGTTCCGCCTGCCCCGCGCCTCCTGGGCCGATTACGATGCGCGGCTGCTGAGCGCGGGCGGCGCCGTGCTGCCGCGCAACACGAAATCGCTGCCGCTGTCGCCCGAAGCGCGCGCGCTGCTCGGCCTCGACGCCGAGCGCGCCACACCGGCAGAGATCATCCGCGCGATCCTGACGCTGCCGGTGGAGCTGCTCTATTTCGGCGGCATCGGCACCTATGTGAAATCCAGCGCCGAACCCCACGCCGCCGCCGGCGACCGCGCCAATGACGCGATCCGCGTGGATGGGCGCGAGATCCGCGCCCGCGTGATCGGCGAAGGCGCCAACCTCGCCATCACCCAGGCCGGCCGCGTGGAGGCCGCGCGCGCAGGCGTCCGGCTCAACACCGACGCGCTCGACAACAGCGCGGGCGTCTCCACCTCCGACCATGAGGTCAACATCAAGATCCTGCTGGCCGCGGCGGAGCGCGAGGGATCGCTCACGCGCCGCCAGCGCGACACGCTGCTGGCCGAGATGACGGAGGAAGTCGCGGCGCTGGTCCTGGCCGACAACCACGCCCAGTCGCTGGCCGTCAGCCTCGAGATGCTCCGCGCCACCGAAGACCTGCCCGCCCATGCCGCGCTGATCGCGCGGCTGGAAGCGGCGGGCCTGCTGGACCGCGCCGTCGCCGGCCTGCCGGATGAGGCCGCGCTGCGCGCCCGCGCCACCGCCGGCGAGGGCCTGACGCGGCCCGAACTCGCGGCGCTGCTGCCCTTCGCAAAGCTCTGGCTGACCGAGGCGATCGAGCGCAGCACGCTGCCCAACGAAACGGCACTGGCGCCGCTGCTGGCCGCCTATTTCCCCTCCGCCCTGCGCACGCGCTTCGCCGCGCTGATCCCGCACCACCGGCTGCGGCGTGACTTGGTCGCGACAGCACTGGCGAACCTGGCCGCGAACCGGCTGGGCGTCGCGGGTCTCGCGCGACTGGCAGAGGCCGGGGAGCCCGCCGCCATCGCACGCGCCGCCTGGCTCGCGGAGGCGCTGCTCGGTATCGGCGATGCGGCCACGGCGGCCGATGCCGCGCCGGCGCCCGCCGCCAGCCGGCTCAGCGCGCTGCTCGGCCTGCGCCGCCTGCAGGAGGGTGCCGCGCGCGAGCTGATGCACATGGCGGGCCCGCTCGATGCGGTGCGCGCGGTGCTCGGCCCCGGCATCGCCGCGCTCCGCGCCACGCCCACGCCGGAGGCCGCAGCGCTGATCGCCGCTGGCATCCCGGCCGAGGCCGCAACGCTCGCCACCACGCCGGGGCTCGCGGCGGCGCCCGCGATCGTGCGGCTGGCAACGGAAGCCGGCGTCGCGCCCGAAGCTGCGGCCGCAGCATGGCACACGGTGGGCGAGACCTTCGCGCTCGATGCGCTGCGCCTGGCGGCGGAACGCGCAAGCGCCACCGGCCCCTTCGCCCCCCGCGCGCGGGCCGAAGCACTGGCCGATCTCGCCGCCTTGCAGGCGCGGCTGGCCCACCTGCACCTTGGCGGCGCGCTGCCCGATGGCGCCGCGGCGGCACGGCTGGCGCGGGACGCTGCGGCGGCCGGCGATCTCGTCGCAATCGGCGTCGCCGCGCGGGCACTGGCTGCGCTAGGATAGCCCGGCAATCGCCGGACGACGCCGGCGGTCGCGCGGCCCCCTCCCGCCCTCGCGGCTGCTCGGGCACCCTCTTCCGCGAGAGCGGGGCAGGGTTGGGGTGGGGGCCGCGCGACCGCCGGCATTGCGGCGACCACGACCGCCGCCGGAACCCCGCATGCGCCGCCAAGCCTTGGCCTGGGCCTTCTACGATTGGGCCAACAGCGCCTTCCCGACGGTGGTCTCCACCTTCGTCATCGCCGCCTATTTCGCCCAAGGGATCGCGCCGGACCCGGCAACAGGACAGGCGCAATGGGGCTGGATGCAGGCCGCCGCGGCGCTGTTGGTCGCGCTGCTCTCGCCACTGCTCGGCGCCGTCGCGGATGCGGGCGGGCGGCGGCGGCTGATGCTCGGGCTCGCCACGCTCGCCACCGCCCTCGCCACCGCCGCGCTCTGGTTCGCGCGGCCCGATCCGGCCTTCGCGCTCTACGCGCTCGCCTGCGTCGCCATCGCCACCATCGCCTTCGAGATCGGCATGGTCTTCTACAATTCCATGCTGACGCAGGTGGCGCCGCGCGAGCGGCTCGGGCGTGTCTCCGGCCTCGCCTGGGGGCTTGGCTATGCGGGGGGGCTTGCGTGCCTTGCGCTGTGCCTCATGCTGCTGGTGCAGCCTAACCCGGCGCTGTTCGGCCTCGATCGCGCCAATGCCGAACATGTGCGCGCCACCGCACTGCTGGTCGCCCTCTGGCTGCTCGTCTTCTCCTGGCCCGTTCTGGTTGCGCTGCCCGATCCGCGGGGGCCGCGCCCCTCCTGGGGCAAGGCCGCTGCGGCGGGGCTCGTGGAGCTGCGCGGCCTGCTGCGTAGCCTGCCGCGGCAGCCAGATCTCGCGCGCTTCCTGGTGGCGCGGCTGTTCTATACGGATGGGCTCAACACGCTGTTTGCCTTCGGCGCGATCTACGCCGCCGGCGTCTTCGGCATGGGCTTCGAGCAGATCCTGCTGTTCGGCATCGCGATGAATGTCGCCGCCGGCCTCGGCGCCGCCGGCTTCGCGCTGGTTGAGGACCGCGTCGGGTCCCGCCGCATGGTGCTGGCCGCGCTCGCCGCGATGGTGGTCCTCGGCATCCCCCTTTTGCTGACGACGTCGGAGAGCTGGTTCTGGGCGCTGGCGCTCTCGCTCGGCCTGTTCTTCGGCCCGGCCCAGGCCGCCAGCCGCGCCTTGATGGCGCGCATGGCCCCGCCGCAGGAGGTGGCGGCGTGGTTCGGCCTCTTTGCCCTGTCGGGCCGCGTCACCGGCTTCCTCGGCCCCGCCGTGCTGGCCGCCGTGACGGTGGCGACCGACAGCCAGCGCCTTGGCATGGCGACGGTGCTGGTGTTCCTGGCGCTTGGTGCGCTGATCCTGGCGACGGTCAAGGACCGCGCCTGAAGCTCGCAGCGCAGCCCGGCCCATCCCTCACACCGACGCGTAGAGATAGGCCGGCATGGGCTGGGTGCTGTCCACCACGCCCTTCACGCCCGGCACATTCTCCGCCAACACGCGCAAGCCCCGCTGCACAGCCGCACTTCGGCTGAAGCCGTGGAACTCCACCGTGCCGTCACGCACATCCACCATCGTGTAGAAGGTGTCGGCCCAAGGTTCCTTCTTCATCGCCGCCAGCACGGCGCGGCGGATGCGCTCATCCGACAGCTGCCCCGCCTCCTGCGGCGGGGCGACCAGCGCGCGCAGAAGATCGGCGCGGGAGACGATGCCCTTCAGCCGCCCCTCCTGCGTGACCAGCACGCGGCGGATCCCCCGCTCCTCCATCAGATGCGCCACCGCCGAGGCCAGCATGTCCGGATCCACCGCCACCACATCGGCGGTCATCACGTCGCGCGCCGTCACCCCATGGGTGCGGGCATAGCGCTCCGCGTCGCGCTCCTGATTGGAGAAGAGGCTGGCGAACCAACCGGCGGGCCTGTCCGCCTCCCCGGCCAGGCGGCGGATCAGGTCACCCTCCGTGACGACCCCGGCGACCTGGCCCTGGGCCTCCACGACCGGGGCTGCGGAGATGCCACGGTCGGCGAGCATCCGCGCGATCGTCAGCACCGGCGTCTCAGGCGGAACAGTGACCACATCGGGGGTCATGAGGTCCCGGGCGCGGAGGCTGGTCATCGGCATTCTCCCCTGATGGGTTGCAGGTAGGGAACGCTAGGCACGCCGCCCGGATGCAGCCTTGACGCAGGTCAAGCCCGCCCCTTCCGTGCCCGGGCACGGGCCTGTATTGCTGCGACCAGGAACAAAACAACGGGAGGTCCAGGACCCATGACAATCGCCATCAACCGCCGGACGCTCGCCCTTGGGGCCGCCGCGCTGGCCATGCCCGGCCTCGCCCGCGCACAGGCGCCGATGCAGATGTCCATCGCCACCGGCACGACGGGCGGCGTGTATTACCCGCTGGGCGGTGCGCTCGCGAACTACCTCTCCCGCGGCATCCCGGGGATGAGCGCCACGGCCGAAGTCACCGCCGGCTCGGTCGCCAATTTCCAGCTGCTCGGCGCCGGGCGCATCGGCCTGCTGTTCGGCCAGGTTGACGCGGCGGTGGACGCCGTGCGCGGCGCCGGCCCCTTCCGCGGCCGCGTGGTGCCCGCGCGCGCCATCGCCGTGCTCTACACCAACCGCATGCAGGTGGTGACGACCGCCGCGACCGGCATCCGCTCCATGGCCGATCTCCGCGGCAAGCGGATCAGCACCGGCGCCCCGGCCTCGGCCACCGAACTCTTCGCGCTGCGCCTGATCGCCGCCGCCGGGCTCGACGCCCAGCGCGACTTCCGCGCCCGCGAACGCCTCTCCCCGGCGGAATCCACCAACGCGATCCGCGACGGCAAGCTCGACGCCTACTTCTTCGTCTCCGGCGTGCCGACCAGCGCCATCACCGATCTCGGCGCAACACCCGGCACGCAGCTGGTGCTGGTGGACCACGACCAGCACCTGGAGCCGATCGTGCGCGAACACGGCCCGGTCTACTTCCCGGAAGTGATCCCGGCCGGCACCTATCCCGGCCAGACCACGCCGAACCGCCAGCTCTCCGTCGCCAACATCCTCGCAGTGCGCGAAGACATGCCGCCGGCCCTCGTCACCCAGATCATGCAGGTGCTGTGGTCCAACCGCGAAGACTGGGCCCGCGTCCACGCCGAAGCCCGCAACTTCACCCTGCAACAACAGAAGACCGCCGCCGCCGGCATCCCCTGGCACCCGGCCGCGGAAGCCTTCTGGCGCGCGGCCGGCGCCACGCTGGCCTGAGGCCCGGGCGGGTGTGCCGGGGAGGGCGCTGCCCTCCCCGGACCCCTCCCGCCAGGAGCCTGAGGCTCCTGGACCTGCATCAGTTATGGGTTGGAGAGGGAGGGGGCATGGCGCGCCCCTGATCACGGGAGCATCCGTGATGCCCCCTCCCTCTCCAACCCAAGACAAATGGGTTCCAAGGGCCCACTGGCCCTTGGTGGGGTGGGTTCGGGAGGGGCAACGCCCCTCCCGCAAACCGCCCGCGTCACAGCCAGCCTAGGAAGCCAGCCCGCGTGTCCAGCACCGCTCTCCCGCCCGAGGTGCCGAAGGGTGCGCTCGATGACGACACGGCTCGTCGGGTCGAAGCGCTGATCGAGCAGGAGGAGGGCGCGCAGAATCGCCTGCCTGGCCTGCTGGGGCATGTGGCGGTGGCGATCGCGCTGGCGATGTCGCTGTTTCATCTGTGGGCCGCGTGGGACATCGTGCCGACGACGACGCTGCGCTTCGTGCATGTCGGCTTCGCGATGGTGTTGGGGTTTGCGCTGTTCCCCGTCGCGCGGCGGTTCCGGCATCGGCTGATGATCTGGGATGCGGCGCTGATCGCGGCCGGTATCTACGTGATCTGGTATCTGATCAGCGGCGGCGACGATCTGCAGGACCGCATCATCTTCCCCGAGCCGATGGACATCGTCGTCGGCTGGATGCTGATCGCGCTGGTGCTGGAGGTGACGCGGCGTGCGACGGGCTGGATCATGCCCGCGGTGGCCATCGCCTTCCTGCTCTATGCCTTCTTCGGCAATTTCCTGGAGCCGCCCTGGCGCCACCAGGGCTATGACGCGGAACGGCTGATCCCGCATCTGACCATCACGCTGGAGGGCATCTTCGGTACGGCGGTGGATGTCTCGGCGTCGCTGATCGTGCTGTTCACCATCTATGGCGCGATCCTGCAGGCCTCCGGCGCGGGCAAGTTCTTCGTGGACTTCTCCTTCGCCGCGACCGGCGGCAAGCCGCAGAGCGCGGGGCGGACGGTGGTGCTGTCCTCCTTCCTGCTCGGCGGTCCCTCGGGCTCGGGCGTGGCGACGACCGTCACGCTCGGCACCGTCGCCTGGCCGATGATGAAGAAGGTCGGCTACCGCGCCGACGATGCGGGCGGGCTGCTCGCGGCTGGCGGGCTTGGCGCGATCATCTCGCCGCCGGTGATGGGCGCGGCCGCCTTCCTGATCGCCGAGTATCTGAAGATCGGCTACCTCGACGTGCTGATGATGGCGCTCATCCCGACGTGCCTCTACTACGCGTCGCTGCTGTTCATGGTGGAGCTCGATCAGCGCCGCATCCGCGCGCGCGCCGCGGCCGGGGATCTCGACGCCGCGTCGAAGATGGAGGTGGAGCCGGTCGGCAAGCTGCTGCGGCTCTATGGCTTCCACTTCTCGACGCTCATCGCGATCGTCGTCTTCATGGTGATGGGCTATTCGGCGACGCTGTCGGTGCTCTACGCCATGTTCGTCGCGATTGCGCTGAGTTACCTGCGCCGCGACACGGCGCTGACGCCGCGCAAGCTGATGGATGCGCTGGCGGGCGGCGCGGTGCAGTCGGTGGGCATTGCCGCGACCTGTGCCTGTGCGGGCATCATCGTCGGCGTGATCACGCTGACCGGGCTCGGGCTGAAGTTCAGCGACATCGCCATCCAGGCCGCCGGCGGGTCGTTGGTGGTGACCGCGATCTACACCGGGCTGATCGTCTGGGTCATCGGCCTCGCGGTGCCGGTGACGGCCAGCTACATCATCTGCGCGGTGGTTGCCGCGCCGGCGCTGATCAAGCTCGGCGTGCCGGACTACGCGGCGCACATGTTCGTCTTCTACTACGCGGTGCTGAGCGAGGTTTCGCCCCCGACCGCGCTGAGCCCCTTCGCGGCCAGTGCGATCACCGGCGCCGGCCCCTATCGCACCACGCTGCAGGCCTGGAAGTACACGCTGCCGGCCTTCGTGCTGCCCTTCGTCTTCGTCACCGATCCGGAAGGCGTCGCGCTGCTGCTGCAGCTGCGCGGCGATATGGGCTGGCAGGATGTGGTCTGGCAGGTGGTCCTGGCGACCGCCGGCCTCGCGGCGCTGGCCGCTGCCTGCCAGGGCTGGCTGCTGCGCGGCATGGCCGGGTGGGAACGCTGGGCGCTGGCGCTCGCGGGCGTGCTCATGATCTTCCCCGCCGCGCTGCAGGCGCTGGCCGCCGATCTCATTCCGTATCCGCATCTGGTCGGACTTGCCTTGGCCGCGCTATTGCTGGCGCTGCAATGGCGCACCCGGCCCGGCTGATCGCAACGCTGCTGCTGCTCTCCGCCTGCGCACAGACGCCGGCGGGGGAGGCAACGCGCATGGCGGCCGCGCCGGTGCAGGGCCCATCGCTCCTGCTCGGCGGGCCGCGCCAGGCGGTGCTGGTGCCGGCCGCCGGCGGGGCCGCGCGGCAGATCTGGCGCGGCGCCGGCAACATCGCGCTGCAGACCGATGGCGCGCGCGTGGTCGCCACCGCCGGGCTTGCGCAATCGGTGATGGCAACGCGCCTCGATGGGCCGGACCCGCTTGAGGATCCGCGCGCGCTGGTCGGGCGCGAGGCGACGGCGCGGCGCACGGTGGATCTGGCCGGCGCGGATCGCGACCCGGCGTCCATGCGCTTCGGCGTGACGCTGGATTGCGTGTTGCGCGGCCGCGCAGACGGCGGCTGGATAGTGGTGGAGGAACGCTGCGGCGGCACGGCGGCGCCCTTCACCAACCGCTTCTGGGCCGACCCGGCGAGTGGCCTGGTCTGGCGCAGCGAACAATGGGCGGGTGACGCGATCGCGCCGCTGCTGTTGCAACTGCGCGGAATGTAGCCGCCGATACCCTACCGCCAGCCGATCCCGGCCGCGCGCATCCGCTGCATCACATAGGCCAGCCAGCCGAGCTGCACCGCCAGTGCCGGCAGCACGACCAGCGGCTTCAGCCCGGCGGGCAGCGCCAGGAAGGTGGCGGCGAGCGCGGCGTGGAAGACGGCGAAGCCCCAATGCGTGGCTGCCACGGCGCGCACCGGCATGCCCGCACGCTGCGCCAATTGGTAGAGATGCGTCCGGTGGCCCTCCGCCAGACGCTCACGCATCAGCGCGCGCCGAGCCAGGGTGAAGGCAGCATCGAACAGCAGCCCGAACAGCAGCAGCGGCACGATCAGGAACGACAGCTGCTGGGTGTCGAAGCGCGCCGTGGCGACCGCCAGCACCGCGAGCATGAAGCCGGCGAACTGGCTGCCGACATCGCCCATGAAGATACGCGCCGGATGCAGATTGAAGGGCAGGAAGCCCGCGAAGCCCGCCGCCAGGATCAGCGCCGCCACATAAACGAAAGCGCCGCCCTGATGCGCCGCGATGGCTGAGAGCGCGGCAGCCACCAGCAGCAGCGTGCCGCCGACCAGCCCATCCAGCCCGTCCATGAAGTTCACCGCATTGGTGCAGCCGACGATCCAGACCAGCGTCAGCACCGGCCCCAACCAGCCGAGCTCCACCACCCCGAGCCAGGGCAGGCCGAGCTGCGTCACCACCAGCCCGCTGCCGACCGCCACCAGCGCCGCGCCGAGCTGCGCCAGCAGCCGCACCTGCGCCGACAGGTCGCGCACATCATCCCACAACGCCACCGCCGCGATCGCCACCGCGGCCAGGATCACCCCCAGGAACTGGGTATCGGCCAGGCGGGCGAATTGCGCGGCCTGGTACAGCACCAGCATCCCCGCGATGAAGGCGACCACCACGCCAAGCCCGCCGCCGCGCGGCGTCGGGTTGCGATGCGCACTGCGATGGTTCGGCACATCGAGGATCGGAAAGGCGATCATCAGCCGCACCACGACGGCCGACAGCACGGCCAGCAGCGCGGCAAAGCCCAGGTGCTGGAGAACGGCCTGGAATTCCATCAGCGCCGTAACCGCGCCGGATCGAGGCTCGCATAGACATCGCCCGAATTCGCCGCATGCGGGAGCGCCGCGATCCAAGCTGCCATCGCCGCGGCATCGAGCGGCGCCGCATGGGCGAAGCGCATGCCTTCGCCGAGACAGGCGTTGAAGGCGCGGTAGCCGAGCGCGTGCAGCCGTTCCAGACAGTCTGCCGCGACATCGCGCTGGATCGTGGTGAATTCGAAGGACAGGCTGCGCGGCGCGCGCGTGAGGCCCGCGAGTGCCACCGCCTCATAGCCTTCGACATCGATCTTCACGAAGTCCGGCATGCCATGCTCGGCCGCGAGCGCATCCAGCGTGGTGACCGGCAGGCGCAGCTCTGCATCCCACACCTGGCCTTCCCAGCCCGCCGCGCCATCGGCCGCGGCGACGAAAGCGTCGGAGGCAGTGGCGACGGTCGGGTTCGCGCTGTTGATGCGCAGCACCGCCTCGCCCGCCTCGGCTCCCACCAGCGCGGCGACGCGCACCACGCCAGGATCGCGCCGGAACATCAGGCGCAACAAGCGCGCGAGCCGCGGCTGCGGCTCCACCGCCAGCGCCCGCGCGCCGAGGCGCCGGAAACTCGCAGCCCGATCGCCGACATGCGCGCCGACATCGAAGCCGAGATCGCCAGGCCCGAGGAAGCGCGCATGAAACGCGTCGAGCGCCGCGGCGCGGCCGGGCGCGTAATAGGTGCGGAGCGAGGCCGCGATGGCGCGTGCGGTGGTCACGTCAGGCGAAGACCACCGCGCAGCCGCCGGTCTGTTCGGGCGGCACCATCACGCCGTCCGGCATCTCGCGCAGCTCCATCCCGCGCAGCAGCGCGCGTGCGGACGCCGTCTTGTCCACCGTGCGGATCACCATCCCCGCCATGAAGGGCAGCGTCGGCGCGACGACGCCCGGCAGCGCCCGGGGCAGCGCTTCGGGCGGCAGGATGCGGATGCGCGTCTCCATCACCGGGCTGTCCGGCCCCGCGACGCACGCGGCACCCGGCAGGCGCAGCCGGAACCCCGCCAGCGGATCGGGCTCGGCTGCAAGCCCCGCAAGCTTCGCAAGCCGCGCCGTGGTCTCGGCCGGGTTGGCGGCGACGAGGATCGCGGATTCCAGCGCATCGGCGCCGTTGCGATGGCCCATCCAGCGCGCATCCCACACCAGCTCCGGCGTCAGATGCTGCACCAGCTGCACGCGGCCTTCCGGCGCGTCGGGGAAGGGCAGGCGGGCGAAGCGGGCAGTGGGGCCGCCGGGCTCCACCGGGCGCTGCAGCCAGGCGATGCCGGGGATGTCGAGCCCGCCGCGCCGCAGCCGCTGCAGGTTCCCCTCCGCATCGGTCATGGCCAGCGCCAGGATATGCGCGCCTGCGTAGCGTTCGACGAAGCGGTCCACGCCATTGCCGAACAGCGCGGCATCCTGGATGCCGAGCAGCTCGACATAGCCATGGCGAAGGAAGGCGCAGCGGTTGACGCTGCCGAAGGGCTCGACCGGCCCGTCCGGCGTCCGCCGCCCTGATTGCTGCGCCATCGGCGACAGCGCGAAGCCAAGCCTCTCCCACGCCGCCCAGAGCGGCGCGGGGTCGCGGGCGCAAAGCCCGATGTGATCGAGCGCGAGGGCGGTGGTCATGGGCTCAGCGCGATCCTCTCACGCCGCACACTCCCTCTCCCGCAGGGCGGGAGGTTCGACGCGCTGCGTCGGACGCCGGAGTTGCGGCGGCACGCCGATTACGCAGGCTGGTCGGGGTGAGGGTGGGTCCACTCGCGCAACCCCTGCGGCTGTCCACGCCCATGGGCACGCCCCTCACGCCGGGTTCTCATACTTCTCCAGCAGCCACGCCTCGGGCTCGCGCGCCGCCTCGTCGTACCAGCGCGCGACCAGCGGCTGCGCGCGCACGGCCTCGCAATACCCCCGCGTCGTGGCCGTCAGTTCCGGCTGCCAGGTCAGGAAGCGGGCGACGACCGGGGCGTACATCGCATCCACCGCCCCGAAATCCCGCCCGAACAGGAAGGGCCCACCATGCGCCGCCAGCGCCTCCGCCCAGATCGCCTCGATGCGGGCGATGTCGGCCAGGCACTCCGGCGTGCGCCCCTTCCCCGGGAAGGTCCGGCCGAGGTTCATCGGCATGGCCATGCGCAGGCTGCGGAAGCCCGCATGCATCTCGGCGGCGATGGCGCGCGCATGGGCGCGGGCGGCGCGGTCGGCAGGCCAAAGGGCGGGGGCGAATTCGGCGCAGTATTCGGCGATCGCGATGCTCTCCCACATCCGCGCGCCGCGATGCTCCAGATAGGGCACCATCCCGTTCGGGGAGATCGCCTTGATGGCCGTGGTGCCGCCGCCACCGGCCAGCGGCACGACCACCTCCTCGACCTCCAGGCCGGCCAGATGCACCGCCAGCCAGCCGCGCATGCTCCAGGAGGAGTAGCGCTTCGTCCCGATCACCAGCCGGCCCTCGGCCATGTCCATCGTCCCCCTCGGCGTGCGGGCGCGGCTTATGCCATGGGCACCATCTTCCGGCCACGCCAGCGAAGGTCTACAGGGGGTGGGCCATGGTGAAAACAGCCCACGGTCGGATCGTTCTGAACCTGGTTCTCGACGCAGGGCTGGCGGCGCTGGCCGTGCCCGGCGCGCTCTGGCTCGCCGCGCCCGGCGCCTGGCCGCCTGGGCTATGGTGGCTCCTGGCCCTGCCGGGGGGCGTGGCGGCGGTGCTGCTGCCAGCCTGGGCGCTCGGCCTGCCGCGGCAATATTGGCGCTTCGCCGCCCTGCCGGACCTGCTCGCATCCTCGGCTGTCGCCGCGGTGGGCGCGGCGCTGTTCCTGGCCCTGCTGCTGGCCACTGGCGCGTGGCGCTCGCCCAACCCGGCCTTCCCGCTGATCCACGCCCTGCTGCTGGCCGCGCTGCTGGCCGCGCCGCGCATCGTCGCGCGGCTGCGCCATACCGGCCGCGCCGGCCCGATCAGCGACACGCTGGCGCAATCCGTGCTGCTGGTCGGCGCTGGCGACGGCACCGACCTGTTCCTGCGCGCGCTGAGCCAGGAACGCGGCGTCGCCTATCGCGTCACCGGCATCCTCAGCCTGCGCGAGCGGCAGATGGGCCGCCGCATCCAGGGCGTGGCCGTGCTCGGCACGGTCGAGGATGCCGACCTCGTGCTGGAACGGCTGCGCGAGGAGAACCGCCTGCCTGCGCTGGTCGTGCTGGCCACCGCGCAGCTGCAGGGCACGGCCTTGCAGACCCTGCTGGACGCCTGCGATCGCCACGGCGTGCCGGTGAAGCGCCTGCCGAGCCTGACCGCGCTCCGCCCCGCCAGCCGCCGCCCTGGCGAGCGCGCCGAGGCCGAGGCCCCGGTCGCGCTGCGCCGCATCGAGATCGAGGAATTGCTGGACCGCCCCCAGGTCCCGCTCGACCGCGAAGGCATGGCGCGGCTGGTGCAGGGGCGGCGCGTGCTGGTCACCGGCGCGGGCGGCACCATCGGCGGGGAGCTGGCGCGCCAGGTTGCCGCCCTTGGGCCGGCCAGCCTGACGCTGCTCGATCACGGCGAATACGTGCTCTACGAAATCGACCTCGAGCTGCGCGAACGCCACCCGGATGTGAAGCGCCAGGCGGTGCTGGCCGATGTGCGCGACGAGGCCCGCATCCGCCGCCTGTTCGAGGAGATCCGCCCCGAACTCGTCTTCCACGCCGCGGCACTCAAGCATGTGCCGATGGTGGAGAACGACCCGCTCGAGGGCGTGCTGACCAATGCGCTCGGCACGCGCGTCGTCGCCGATGCAGCGCGCGCTGCGGGCTGTTCGCTGATGGTGTTCATCTCCACCGACAAGGCGGTGAATCCGACCAGCGTGATGGGTGCGAGCAAGCGGCTGGCGGAGATGTACTGCCAGGCGCGGGATCGCGACGCGCGTGCAGAAGGCGGCATGCGGCTGGTCACCGTGCGGTTCGGGAATGTGCTGGGCTCGACCGGCTCCGTCGTGCCGCTGTTCCGTCGCCAGCTGGAGCGCGGCGGGCCGCTGACCGTCACGCATCCCGACATGCGCCGCTACTTCATGACGGTGCGGGAGGCGGTCGGGCTGGTGCTGCAGGCCGCGGTGGTCGGCGCCACCGATCCCACCAATGCACCGCGAGAGCTGCGCGAGGGCGGCATCTTCGTGCTGGATATGGGCGAGCCGGTGAAGATCGTGGATCTCGCGCGCCGCATGATCCGCCTGGCGGGGCTGCGGCCCGAGGAGGATGTGGAAATCCGCTTCACCGGCCTCCGTCCTGGCGAGAAATTGTTCGAAGAGCTGTTCCACGGCCAGGAGCCGCCGCACCCGACGGAATTCCCCGGCCTGCTGGTGGCCGTGCCGCGCACCACGGATGCGGCGGAGATGGCGGCGGCCATCGACCGCATGGCCGCGCTCTGCGTCGCCGGCGACCGCCCCGGCACGCTGGCCGAGCTGGGGCGGCTGGTGCCGGAGTTTGCGTCGCCCGGCACGGGCGCGGGATAAGCAGCCCGGAACGGGCGCAGGGTAAGTGCCCGGAACGGGCGCGGGGTAAGCAACCTGAGCAGGGCGCGGGGTAAAGCGCCCGTAATGGGCGCAGGCCGGAAACCCCGCGCAACGACCGTTGACTTGGCCGGCGCGGCGCCATGGGTCTATGGACGGGGGACGTTCCCCAGACGGACCCCTGATGACCGCTCCGCGCCCCATCGCCCTGTTCGACATGAAGGCCCAGCAGGCGCTGATCCGCGCCGATCTCGACCGGCGCCTCGCCGCCGTGCTCGACAGCGGCGCCTTCATCAACGGCCCCGAGGTGCGGGAGCTGGAAGCGAGCCTCGCCGCCTTCGCCGGCTGCGCCCATGCCGTCGGTGTCTCCTCCGGCACGGATGCCTTGCAGATCGCGATGATGGCGGAGGGGATCGGGCGGGGCGATGCGGTGTTCCTGCCCGCCTTCACCTACACCGCGACCGCCGAGGTGCCGCTCGTGCTGGGCGCAACCCCGGTCTTCGTGGATGTGGACCCGGCCACCTTCAACCTCGACCTGGCCGACCTCGAACGCCGCCTGGCGCTGGTGATCCAGGAAGGGCGTCTGCGGCCGCGCGCGGTGGTGGGCGTGGACCTCTTCGGCCTGCCCGCCGATTGGCCGGTGATCGAGGCGATCTGCGCCAAACACGGCATGTTCGCCCTCGATGACGCCGCGCAGGGGTTTGGCGCCGCGCTGCACGGCAAGCGGCTTGGGCGCTGGGGCCATGCGGCGGCGCTCAGCTTCTACCCGACCAAAACGCTCGGCTGCTACGGCGATGGCGGCGCGCTGCTGACCGATGATGCCGACCGCGCCGAGCTTTATCGCCAGCTGCGCACGCATGGCGAGGGCAAGACCCGCTATGAGGTGCTGCGCACCGGCATGAACGGCCGGCTCGACACGATGCAGGCCGCGGTGCTGCTGGCCAAGCTGCCGCTGTTCGAAGCGGAACTCGCCGCCCGCACCAAGGTCGCCGCGCTGTATGGCGAAGGCCTGCGTGGCCTGGTGCAGGTGCCGAGCAGCCTCCCCGGCGCCGACCATGCCTGGGGCTTGTATTCGGTGGTGCTGCCCGCCGGCGTGGACCGCGCGCGCGTGCAGGATGTGCTGAAGTCCCACGGCGTGCCGAGCGGCATCTATTATCCGAAGCCCCTGCACCATCAGCCTGCCTATGCGGGCGCGCACATGGGCGCGATCGCGGGCGGCCGGCCCCCGCTGCCTGTGAGCGAAGCGCTCTGCCAGCGCATCCTCTCCCTGCCGATGCACCCCTACCTGACCGACGACGAGGTTTCCCGCGTCATCGCCGCGATGCGCGCCGCGCTGTAGCGCGAAAGCCCTCCCCACCTCTCAGCGGAAAAGCCCTCTCCCCCACTTATGGGGGAGAGGGCTTCAATGATGCTTCCAGCTGACCTCTTCCAAGGCCGGCTCGGTCGGGTCGCAGTCCAGCCACTGGCCGTTCGCGATGCTCCGCCCGGTCATGGACAGGATGAAGCCCCAGTGGCTCACCACCACCGTGTGGCTCCAATCCTCCACCGCTGCCATCTCTCCCCGAAAACGTGCGGCCCGGGCCAGCACCTGCTCGGCCGGCTCCTCCACCTCGGGCCACCAGATCTCGTCGACGTGATCCAGCGCGACATCCGGGAACTCCGCGCGCAGCTGCGTCACCGGGCTGCCGATGTCGCAGGTGAAGGCGTAGCGCTCCCGCACGATCGGGTTCACCGTCACCGGCAGCCCGAGCCGCCGCGCCAGCGGCGCCGCCGTCTGCAAGGCGCGGGTGTAAGGGGAGGCGATGATGCGCCGGATCTCCCGCGCGCCGGCCAGCGCTTCCGCCGCGACCTCGGCCTGGCTGTGGCCGAGCGGGGTCAGCCGCGGGTCCTTGATGCCCGGGTCCTTCCGCGTCTGGGTGAACAGCAGGTTGAACTCGCTCTGGCCATGGCGGAGCAGGATCATCGCGCGCGCGCTTTCCGGTGCGGGGGTTCCGCGGGACTACCGCCGCCGTGGCGCCGCCGCAACGGGCTGCCCGCGCCCCAGCCCAATCTTGCCGTTGCGGCCCGCCCCCATGCGCCCTAAGTGAGAGGAGCATAAGGAGTTGTCCATGTCCGGTGGCTTCCCGGTCGACCTGATCCTCTTTGCCATGGTCGCGGCCTTCCTGGTCCTGCGGCTGCGCAGCGTGCTCGGCCGCCGCACCGGCTTCGAACGGCAGCAGCGCGAGGGCCAGGGCGCCTATGACCCCCAGGCCGCGCGCGGCGCGCCGGGCGGGGACAATGTGGTGGATTTCCCGGCCGTGCAGGCCCCAGCCAACGGCACGCGCCGCCACCTGCCCGACCCGCGCAGCCCCATCGGCCAGGCGCTGATGCGCATCCGCGGCGTGGACCCCAGCTTCGACCCGAACGGCTTCCTCGACGGTGCCGAGGGCGCCTTCCGCATGATCGTGGACGCCTTTGCGAAGGGCGACCGCCAGACGCTGCGCATGCTGCTGTCGGACGACACCTATGGCGGCTTCGAAGGCGAGATTTCCCGCCGCGAAGCTGCTGGCGAAACCCAGCGCAGCGAAGTCCGAGCCATGCAGGAGATGGCCATCGAGGCCGCCGATCTCCGCGGCACGGTCGCCGATGTCACGGTCCGCTTCGTCTCCGACCAGGTGAACCTGACCACCGGCAAGGATGGCGGCGTCGTCGCCGGCGCCGAAGCGGTGACGGAACTCGCCGACATCTGGACCTTCCAGCGCGACCTGCGGAGCCAGGATCCCAGCTGGAAGCTGGTCTCCACCCAGAGCGCCTGATGCCGCGGCCTACCCTTCCCCGCCCGGCGGGGAGGGGTTTCCCGCGCCGGCTCAACCCTGGTCTGCTGCTGGCCGCCCTGCTCGCGGCCTGCGCGCCCAGCTACCCCCGCGACGTCGCCTTCACCGACCTGCCCGGCTGGGCCGCCGACCGCCATGCGGAAGCTCTGCCCGCACTCCGCGCCAGCTGCGCCGCCATCGCCCCCCTCCCGCCCACGCGCGAGCTGGGCGGCACCGGCCCGACCCTGGCCACCGCGACCACCCTCGCCCCGGCCTGCGCCGAACTTGCCACCCTACCGCCCGGCGACGACGCCGCCCGCGCCTTCCTGGAACGGCGCTTCCGGCCCGTGGCGCTCGGACAGGGCACGCTGACCGGCTATTTCGAGCCCGAGCTGCGCGGCAGCACGACCCGCAGCGACCGCTTCGCCACGCCGCTGCATGCCCGACCGCCTGAACTGGTCGAAGCCGATCTCGGCACCTTCCTCCCCGACCTCCGCGGCCGCCGCGTGGCAGGCTTGGCCCGCGACGGCCGGCTACACCCCTTCGCCGACCGCGCCGCCATCACCGCCGGCGCCCTGGCTGGTCGGGGACTCGAACTTGCCTGGGTGGACAACCCCGCCGACGCCTTCTTTCTCCACATCCAGGGCTCCGGCCGGGTCGTACTGGCCGAAGGCGGCGTGCTGCGGCTCGGCTATGGCGGCTGGAACGGCTTTCCCTATGTCGCAATCGGTCGCTTTCTCATCGAGGACGGCATCCTGACGCGCGAACAGGTCTCGATGCAGGCCATCCGCGCCTGGATGGACGCCGCCGGCCCCGAGGCCGCCGCCGCGCTGATGGCCCGCAACCCCAGCTACATCTTCTTCCGCCGCCTGGACCTGCCACCCGAAGCGGGCCCCATCGGCACGCTCGGCGCGCCACTGACCCCGATGCGCTCCATCGCTGTCGACCGCACCCAGGTCCCGCTCGGCCTGCCCGTCTGGGTCGCCGGCCAGGACCCCCTGACCGCCCAGCCCCTGCGCCGCCTCACCATCGCCCAGGACACTGGCGGCGCCATCCGCGGCCCCGCGCGCGCCGACCTCTTCACCGGCTGGGGCCCCGACGCCGCCAACCGCGCCGGCCGCCTCCGCGACCCGGCCGCGCTGTTCCTGCTCGTGCCGCGCTGACGGCGAAGGGGCGTTGACGGGGAGGGCTCCGCCCTCCCCGAACCCCTCCCGCCAGGAGGCTTAGGCTCCTGGACCTCGATCAGTTTTTTGGGGCGGAGAGGGAGGGGGCACCAAACGGGCGCCCGTGATGCTGGGCGCACCATGCCCCCTCCCTCTCCGCCCCATAACTCATGGGTTCCAAGGGGCCACTGCCCCTTGGCAGGGAGGGTCCGGGAGGGACGGCGTCCCTCCCGGTCACCCCCTCACCCGCCGCTGCGCACCAGCCGGACCAGCTGTGTCACGTGCTCGGGCGGGGTCACTTTTTCGATGCCGTGGCCGAGGTTGAACACGAAGGGGCGGCCGCGCATGGCGGCCAGGACCTGCCGTGCCTCGGTCTCGAGCGCGATGCCGCCGGCGACCAGCGCGAGCGGGTCGAGGTTGCCTTGCAGGCCGATATGCGCGGGCACGGCGGTGGCCGCGAAGCGCGGATCCATCGAGGTATCCATCGCCACCGTGTTCACACCCGTGCGCTGCGCATATTCGGCAATCAGCGGCCCGGCCAGGCGGGGGAAGCCGATCACCGGGATGGTGGGATGTGCGCGCTTCACATTACGCACGATGGTCGTGGTGGGCTCGATCACCCAGCGGCGGAACTGGCCGGGTGGCAGCATGCCGGCCCAGCTGTCGAACAGCATCACCGCTTCGGCGCCGGCCTCGATCTGCGCCAGCAGATAGTCGGTGGTAGCGTCCACCAGGATGCGGATCAGCTTCCCGAACAGGGTGGGGTCGGCGAAGGCCAGCCCCCGCGCGGTGTGGAAATCCCGCGAGCCGTGGCCCTCCACCATATAGGCGGCGACCGTCCAGGGGCTGCCGGCGAAGCCGATCAGCGCGGTCCGCGGATGCTGCGCGGCCAGTGCCGCGCGGGTGATCCGCACCGTCTCGAAGATCGGTGCGGCGCGTTCCCGCAGCTTCGCGGGCTCGAGGGCGGCGATCCCAGCCGCGTCGCGGATCGGGTCCAGCACCGGCCCCTCGCCTTCCGCGAAGCGCAGGCCCTGCCCCAGCGCCCAGGGCACCATCAGGATGTCGGAGAACAAGATCGCGCCATCCATGCCGTAGCGGCGGATCGGCTGGATCGTCACCTCCGACGCCAGTTCGGGGTTGGTGCAGAGCGCGATGAAGCCGCCCGCCTGTTCCCGCACCGCCCGGTATTCGGGCAAATAGCGCCCGGCCTGGCGCATCAGCCACATCGGCGGCGGCCAGACGGCCTCCCCGTTCAGCGCCCGCAGCAGCGGCTTGCGCGCTTCCGTCATCGGCGCGGCTTCCGCCACGCCGCCATCCGCCTCTGCGGCCAACCCAACCTCCTCAATCCAGTCCCTGCAGCTGTCCAACTGGCGCCGCTTGGCCGCTATCATCCAAGAAGAAATAGAATCCTTGAAGAGGAGAGGTGTCTTTAGGGCCTGTGGGCATCGGGGATTGCCGATGACCCTTTGGCCATCCACAGCCCTGTCCACGTGAGCCTCACCCGCCAGGCCACTGACTCCAGGGGGAAATCTGGGTCCGTCCCGCCTAACATGCCGGAGGGTCGGCTTCTTGTCCCGCGTTCGCCGGAACAGTCTCTTATCCCCTTCTTTCCAGCCCCTGGCCTTGACCCGCCCGGGTTTTCCCCATCATCCCCGCCTTTCAAGCGGCCAGGACAGCACCCGAATGGCGCATCGTACGGTCAATTTGCATCTCGTCTCCGACAGCACGGGGGAAACGCTGAATTCCATCGCGCGGGCGACGCTGGCGCGATTCGACGAACCCCATGTGGTCCAGCATCGCTGGTCGCTGATCCGCTCCCGCCTGCAGCTGGACCGCGTGCTGGATGGCATCGAGGCGGAGCCCGGTCCGGTTCTCTTCACCGTCGCCGATCGCAGCCTGCGCCATGCGCTGCAGGAGCATTGCACCCGCATCGGCACGACCTGCCTGTCGGTGCTCGATCCGGTGATGGAGCTGCTGCAGGCGGAGTTGGGCGAGCGTGCGCGGGAAAAGCGCGGCGCGCAGCATGTGATGGATGCCGATTATTTCCGCCGCATTGATGCGATGCATTACGTGCTGGCGCATGATGACGGTCAGGGCGTTGCGGGCATCGATGGGGCGGATGTGTGCCTGGTGGGCGTCTCCCGCAGTTCCAAGACACCGACCTGCTTCTATCTGGCGAACCGCGGCATCAAGGCTGCGAATGTCCCGATCGTCCCCGGTGCGACACTGCCGGAGGAGCTGAACGATCCTCCTTGTCCCGTGGTCGGGCTGCATATCGAAGCCAACGCGCTGATCGAGATCCGCCGCCATCGCCTGCGCCTGATCGGCGCGAGCGGTGTCCGGCAGGATACCAATGATTATGTGGACCATGAATCGGTGAAGGCGGAGATCCTGGCCTCGCGCCGGCTTTGCACCGAACGCGGCTGGCCGGTGATCGACGTGACGCGGCGCTCCATCGAGGAAACCGCCGCGACAGTGCTGCAGCTGATGGAAGCCTGGCATGCCCGCCGCCGCCAGCCCATGCAGCCGCATGCGCCGGAAGACCCCGCGGCGGGCGTGCTGAAGAGTGGCAGCTGATGGGGTTGCAGAAGGCTGAACCTGTGCTGGTGCTGGCGTCGTCCTCCGCGACGCGGCGCAGCTTGCTGACCCGGGCGGGACTCGCCTTCGAAGCCCTGCCGGCCCTGGTGGATGAAGCCGCGCTGAAGGAAGCCTGCCAAGCGGAGAAAATCCCGGCCGAGGACGCCGCCATCATCCTGGCCGAGGCGAAGGCCGAGCGCATCGCGCGGCGCGTGCCCGACGCGCTGGTGATCGGCGGCGACCAGCTGCTGGTCTGCAAGATGGAAGACGGCACGGAACGCTGGTTCGACAAGCCCGCGGACATGGACAGCGCGCGCACGCAGCTTCTGGCGCTGCGCGGCAAGACGCATCGCCTGGTCACCGCGACCGTCGCCTGGCGCGGCGGCGAGCGCATCTGGCAGGATGTGACGACACCGCGCCTGACGATGCGCAACTTCTCCGAGGCCTTCCTCGACGCCTATCTGGCGGCCGAGGGCGAGGTGCTGCTCAGCAGCGTCGGCGCTTATCGTCTGGAAGCGATGGGCGTGCATCTGTTCAGCCGCGTGGAAGGCGAGCACAGCGCCATCCTCGGCCTGCCCTTGATTCCCCTGCTCGGTTTTCTCCGCCAGCACCGCGTCGTGGAGAGCTGACCCAATCCCCCTCTCCCCCCGACGGGGGGAGGCCCGGCGCACTGCGCCGGGCGCCGGAGTTGCGGCGGCCTGCCGCCGCTGACGCAGGCTGGTTGGGGTGAGGGGGGCCTTACCCCTATTCCACCTCCCCGCCTGCCTCGACCCAATCCTTGAACCCACCAAGGTTGCGGACATCGCCATAGCCCATGTCACGCAACGTCTTCCCCGCCAGCGCCGCCCGCCCGCCCGAGGCGCAATAGAGGATGATGGTCTTGGCGCGATCGAACGCCGCGTCATGCGACGGGCTTTCCGGATCGGCGCGGAATTCCAGCAACCCGCGCGAGACATGCAGCGCGCCCTTCGCCTTGCCGGAGACCGCAACCTCCGACCCGTCGCGGATATCCACCAGCACCACCTGCTTCTGCCCGGCCAGCGCCTTCGCCTCGGCGCCCGATATGCGCGGCACCTCCGCATTCGCGGCCGCCAGCATGTCCTTCACGGTCTTTGTCATCGCGTTCTCCTCCTCGGCCAAGGCTAGACCAGGCAGCGCCAGCGCCGGAAGGCAGGTGAGTGTTGGCGGGGGCCCCTGCGTCATGCCAGCCTGCCGCCATGGATCAGCCCCTGCCGGGCCCACGCCGCACACGACTGCTCGATCACGCGCGCCGCGCCCTCGCGGTCGCCACATCGGACCGTATCTCGCTGGTCTCCGCGGGCTGCGCCTTCTACGCGATGCTCGCGCTGTTCCCGGCTATTTCGCTCTGCATTTCCCTCTATGGCCTGGTCTTCGACGTCGCGATGGTGGAACCGCAACTCGCCTTGCTCGAAGGCGTGCTGCCCGAAGACAGCCACGCGCTGATTGCCGAACATGTGCACGCGCTGGTGGAAACGCCGCCGACGCGGCTGGAATGGGGTGTGGGGATCAGCGCGGCGATCGCCTTGTGGTCGGCCTCTGCCGGCATCCGGGCCATGCTCGGTGCGCTGAACCTGGTGCAGGGTGAATCCGAACAGCGCGGCGCGCTCGCCTTCTACGCCACGGCCTTGCTGCTGACGGTCGGTGCGATCGTCGCGGTGATCATCGGCCTCGCCTTCCTGGTTGGTCTGCCCAAGCTGCTCGACCTGGTGGGGCATGACCCGTCAGAGGCGCTGATGCTGCGCGCGTCGGGCTTCGGCGTGCTGCTGGTGCTGGTGCTGATCGCGATCGGGTTGCTGTATCGCTTTGGACCGGCGGAGACGCCGCAAGGCTGGCGACTGATCTCACCCGGCTCGATCGCTGCCACGTTGTTGTGGCTGCTCGCTTCCGCCGCCTTTTCTTTCTACGTCAGCAATTTCGCCACCTACGAAGCCAGCTACGGCACGCTCGGCGCCGTGGTGGCGCTGCTGATGTGGTTCTATGTCAGCGTCTATGTGATCCTGCTCGGCGCCGAGCTCGACGCCGAAATCCAGCGCGCCCGCGAAAGCTGAAGGATCGTCCTACTCGTCGCGCGCCCCACCCGCGACGCGCTCATAATGCTTCGCGTATTTGTCGGTGACGAGGTCGGTCTTCACGACGACGCAGACATCGGTCGTGTTGAACTGCGCGTCGATCACCGCGCCATCGCCGACGAAGCCACCGAGCCGCAGATACCCCTTGATCAGCGGCGGCAGGTCATTGAGTGCGGCGCGTGTCTCCGCCGCGCCGAGCGGCATGCGGTCCATCGGCACATGGCGGGATGCCAGCGCGCGCGGGCGCAGCGCCGGCGGCGCCAGATGATTGGCATGCAGGTAGGACAGCCGCGGCGCCAACGCATCAAGGTCCGTCCCCGGCAGCGACGCGCAACCGAACATCAAGTCGATCCGGTACTGGTAAACGAAGGCCGCGATGCCGCGCCACAGCAGTTGCAGCGTGCCGCGCGTGCGATAAGGCGCGGCGACGCAGGACCGCCCCAGCTCCATCACCTCCCCCGGATAAGCGAGGAGGTGGGAGATGTCGTACTCGCTCTCGGAATAGAAGCGGCCGAGCTTCGCGGCGCTGGCACGGCGGATCAGCCGATAGGTGCCGACCACCGCCTCCGGCCCATCGCCAAGGTCATGGTCCAGCACCAGCAGGTGATCGGCCACCGCGTCGAAGGCGTCGGCATCGCGCTGCGCCGCGGCGGTCGCGGCATCGGCGCGGGCGCCCATTTCCTCGTAGAAGACCCGGAAGCGCAGTGCCTGGGCGGCGTCCACCTCGGCGGCGCTCTCCGCCAGGCGCAGGCCGAGATTGCCCGCGCGCAATTCCTCGAAGGGCCCGGTCGGCGCGACGGGCGCAGGCCGCGGCGGCAGGGCATCGTCGGGCAGAGGTCCGTCCACGCTCACTTCGTTTTGCGTCCTTGCTTCGTCGCGCCCTCGGCCCGGCGGCCATAAAGCTCAAGCCGCTGGCCGATCAGGCCGAAGCCGAGCCGCTCGGCGATCGCGCCCGCAATGCGTTCGAACTCCGCATCCTCGAACTCGATGACCTTGCCGGTGTCCACGTCGATCAGATGGTGATGATGGCCGCGATCCGTGGGGTCGAAGCGGGCGCGGCCGCCGCCGAAATCGCGGCGCTCGACGATGCCCTTCTCCTCCAGCAGGCGGACGGTGCGATAGACGGTCGCGACCGAGATGCGCTGGTCGAGCGCGCTGGCACGCCGATACAGCTCCTCGACATCAGGATGGTCCTCGGCTTCGGAGAGGACGCGGGCGATCAGCCGGCGCTGGCCGGTCATCTTCAGGCCGCGTTCGACGCAAAGCCGCTCGATCCGCGAGGGATCGGGACGGCCCGTGGGCGCGGCCTCAGACGTGGCGGGATGGCGCGGGCGGTCCATGCCGGGTGGTTGGTCTCCCGCCGGCCCAGGGCGGGGCCGGCGCGGCACCCTCCATAGCCGTCAACGCGCCCCCCCGCCACGGGGGCGGCGCGTTGCCGGCCTGTTCATGCCGTCGGGGCTGGCCCCGAGGCTATTGGGCCTGGGTCAGCCCCCTGGATCAGGCCTCGCGCTGCGCGGCGGCGCGGCCACGGCCCGGCGGGCGGCCGCGCGGCTTGGTGCCGAGCCCGATGCGCTTAGCGAGCGAGGAGCGGTGCTTGGTGTAGTTCGGCGCCACCATGGGATAATCCGCCGACAGACCCCACTTCTCCCGGTACTGGTCCGGGGTCAGGTTGAAGGCGGTCTTGAGGTGGCGCTTCAGCATCTTCAGCTTCTTGCCGTCCTCGAGGCAGATCAGGAATTCCGGCGTGACGGACTTCTTGATCGGCACCGCCGGCTGCGGCTTTTCCGCCGGGGCGGCCTGCGGCTGGCCCATATGGGCCAGGGTCCGGTAGACCTCCTGGATCAGATTCGGCAGGTCGGAGATCGAGACCGGGTTGTTCGACACATGGGCCGAGACGATTTCCGCCGTCAGGCCCAGGAGATCCTGGTTCGCCGCAGTGTCGGCCATGGGTTTGTCTTTCCAGCTTCGGGTGCCGTTATCGGGATGCCACCGCCCCGGACTGTCGCACCACATGGTTGCAGAGGGCACGGAAGATCCGCGCCAAATCGCAGGGTTGTCTCTACTATGACGTCAAGTGAAACCGCAATATCCATTACGGCGCACGCGGGAGTTTGATCGAATGGGTTCGTCTTCATTAGGGGAAGCTTCATCTTCATCGGAAGAAATGAATCACCATCGTGAGGTGGACATCACCGGAGAGACTTGCCCGATGACCTTCGTCCGCACCCGCCTGGCGCTCGACCGCATGCAGGCGGGCGAGGTGCTGCGCGTGCGCCTGAAGGGCGAGGAGCCGCGCCGCAACGTTCCCCGCACCGCCGCCGAACAGGGCCACGCCGTGCTCCGCCAGGACCCGCAGCCGGATGGCACCGTGCTGGTCTGGATCAGGAAGGGGGGCCCCGTCCGATGACCGCAGGGGCGTCAGCCCCGAAGGTCTGAATCGGCCGGGCCGCACGCCCGATGACCGTAGGGGCTTCAGCCCCGAAGGTCTGAATCGGCCGGGCCGCACGCCCGATGACCGTAGGGGCGTCAGCCCCGAAGGTCTGAATCGGCCGGGCCAATAAGCTCCCTTCGCAGCACCAGCGCGTCCGCGCCGTCCGGGTAGTAACGCCGCCGCCGCCCGGCCTCTGCGAAGCCCGCCGCGGCATACAGCGCGCGCGCCGCCGCATTGGGCTCCGCCACCTCCAGGAACATCGCCACCGCCCTGCGCGCGACGGCCGCGGCCATGGCGCCCGCCAGCAGCACCCCGCCATGGCCCTGCCGCCGCGCGGCGGGCGCAACGGCCAGCGTCAGGATTTCCGCCTCATCGGCCGCGACCCGAGCCAGCACAAAGCCCGCCCCCGGCCGCAGTAGCCCGAAGCCGCCCGGCAGCTCCAGCAACACCCGGATCGCCGCCGCATCCCAGCGCTCGGCCGGCGGGAAGGCCGCTGCGTGCAGGGCGGCCAGGTCGGGCGCGTCGCCAGGGGAAGCGGCTATCATCCCGGCCGGCGCACCGCCGGCGGCTCGGCATAAAGCGGCGTGGCATCGCGCGGTGGCAGCGCGCCGGCCAGGCGCAGCGCCGCGACCTGCGCCGCCGCCCCGGCATCGGGCAGGCGGGATGCGGTCAGCATGGCATCCGCCTCCCGCGCCAGCAGCCGCGCCGCGACCAGCGGCGCCGCGTCGCCGACCACCGCGACCGGCCCCTCCGGCCGGGGCAGCTCCTGCTCCGCCACCACCAGCAGCGGCGCCGCCACCAGGCTGCCCGGGGCGATGCGCTCCAGCGCGATCTTGCCGCGCTTCGTATCCACCGCCGCCCAGACCTCCCGCCCGGCGCGGATCGCCTCCGGCAGGGCGGCGGCCAGCGCCTCCCCGGTTGTCACCCCGATCACCGGCACGCCATGGCCCAGCGCGATGCCCTCGGCGAGTGCGATGGCGGTGCGCAGCCCCGTGAAGCCGCCCGGCCCCACCACGACGGCCACCGCATCGAGCGCCCCGGCGCCCCGCAGCACCTCCTCCGCCAGCGGCGGCAGGGTGGTGGGCTGCATCCGCTCCCCGCCCACCGCGCGATGCGCGACAACGGCGCCATCCACCCAGAGGGCAGCCGAGGCACGGGCAAGTGAACCATCAAGGGCAAGCAGGCGCATGCCCGAGTTGTAGAATGAGAGGCGCGCCTTGTCGCCGCCCGACCCTTCCCGAGCTTGCCGCGAGCAGGCAAACGCGTTGTTCTGTCGCCCACGTCGCCTTCAGGACATCCGGCCCATGAACGAGATCAACGTCCCGCGTCCGAACAACCTCGACGCCTTCTGGATGCCCTACACGGACAACAAGTATTACAAGGGCACGCCGCGCATGCTCGCCCGCGCCGAGGGCATGTCCTACTTCACGCCGGAAGGTAAGGAGATCCTGGACGGCACCGCCGGCCTCTGGTGCTGCAATGCCGGCCATGGACGGCGAGAGATCACGGAAGCCATCCAGAAGCAGGCCGCGATCATGGATTTCGCGCCGACCTTCCAGCTCGGCCATCCCATCGCCTTCGAAGCCGCCGCCCGCGTCGCTGAGATGACGCCGGAGGGTGTGGACCACGTCTTCTTCGTCAACTCGGGCTCCGAGGCCGCCGACACCGCGCTCAAGATCGCGCTCGCCTACCAGAAGTCGATCGGCCAGGCGCAGCGCGTGCGGCTGGTGGGGCGGGAGCGTGGCTATCATGGCGTCGGCTTCGGCGGCATGTCGGTCGGCGGCATCGGGCCGAACCGCAAGCAGTTCGGCGCCATGCTGCCTTACGTGGACCACCTGCCGCACACGCACCTGCCGGCCGTGAACCGCTTCTGCCGCGGCCAGCCGGAGCATGGCGCGCATCTGGCGGAGTCCCTCGAAAGCCTGATCGCCCTGCATGGCGACACCATCGCGGCGGTGATGGTGGAGCCGGTGGCGGGCAGCACGGGCGTCCTCGTCCCGCCGCAGGGCTACCTGCAGCGGCTGAAGGAGATCTGCACGAAGAACGGCATCCTGCTGATCTTCGACGAGGTCATCACCGGCTTCGGCCGCATCGGCACGAATTTCGGCGCCGAGCGGCTGGGTGTGACGCCCGACATCATGACCATGGCGAAGGGCCTGACGAATGCCGCCGTGCCGATGGGCGCGGTCGCGACGACGGATGCGGTGCATGACGCGATCGTCCATGGCAGCCCGTCAGGGATCGAGCTGTTCCACGGCTACACCTATTCCGGCCATCCGCTGGCGAGCGCCGCGGCCATCGCGACGCTCGAACTGCATCGTTCGGAAGACCTCCCCGGCCGCGCCAAGGCCATCGAGCCCTATTGGCAGGATGCCGCGCATGCGATGCGCGACGTGCCGGGTGTGGTGGATGTGCGCGAGATGGGCCTGATCGCCGGCATCGAGCTGGAGCCCCGCAAGGGTGCGCCGACGGCGCGCGCGCTCGATGTCTTCCGCTGGTGCTTCGACCAGGGCGTGCTGGTGCGCGTGACCGGCGACATCGTCGCGCTGTCGCCGCCGCTGATCATCGAGAACCACCACGTGGACCGCCTGTTCGGCACCCTCTCCGACGCCATCCGCGCGGTGCCGGCGTAGGGCAACGCCTCCTCGGGAGGCGAGGAAGAGGCATTTATTCCTTGATCGGCCAGGGCGGCCAATGCCACCCTGGCCTATGCGCGATCCCCTCCTCACCCTCCTCGAACCGCTCCCTGAGGGCCCGCCGGGCTTCCGGCCCCGTCGCTATGCCCGCCACCCTTGGGCGCCGATGACGGATGCCGAATGGGCGCTGATCGAACCGCTGGTCACGCCCATCCTGGCCCCGCGCCGTGGCCGCCCGGCCGAGAACCCCCGCCGGAGCTGGGACGCGATCTTCTGGGTCGCCTGTTCCTCCGGCCCCTGGCGCAGCCTGCCGGAGCATCTGGGCAAACCCGACACCGCCCACCGCACGCTCCGCCGCGCCGCCCGCGCCGGGGTGCTGGGCCGCTTGCTGCTCGGCCTCTCCGACCGCCCCGAGATCCGCCGCGTGCTGGACCCGCTGGGCTGGCGCATCGCCCGGGCCTGGCGCCGCGCCACGCGGCTGCTCAACATCGGCCAGCTGCTCTTCGCCAAGCATCTCGGCCTGCTGGACGCCCTGCCCTGCCCGCCGGACCGCCTGCCCCGGCCCTTTTTGTCCGAAACGGTGCTCGAACGTGCGCGCATCCTGGTCCGCTGGCCGGGCAACCGCGCTTTGCTGCGCCATTGTCTCGATCTGCACCGCCTCATGGCCGGCGACCGAAGGTGCTGGCGGCTGACGGATTGACCCCCGCGGGGTGGAAGCACGCCGCCCTTCCCATATAACGGCCGCCGACAGACAGACCGGAACGCATCGCCATGTCCGACCCCAGCAGCACCGCCCCCGCCGACCAGGTTCCCGTCACGGTCCTCACCGGCTACCTCGGCGCCGGCAAGACCACGCTGCTCAACCGCATCCTGTCCGAGAATCACGGCCGGAAATTCGCCGTGGTGATCAACGAATTCGGTGAGCTTGGCGTGGACAACGACCTCGTCGTCGATGCGGACGAGGAAGTGTTCGAGATGAACAATGGCTGCATCTGCTGCACCGTTCGCGGCGACCTGATCCGCATCATCGGCGGGCTGATGAAGCGCAAGGGCCGCTTCGACGGGATCATCGTCGAGACGACCGGGCTGGCCGACCCCGCCCCGGTCGCGCAGACCTTCTTCGTGGATGAGGATGTGAAGCGCGCGACGCGGCTCGACGCCATCGTCACCGTGGTGGATGCGAAGCACCTGCCCGCGCGGCTCAAGGACAGCGCCGAGGCGCAGGAACAGGTCGCCTTCGCCGACATCCTGGTGCTCAACAAGATGGACCTGGTGACGGAAGCCGAGGCCGCTGAGGTCGAGCGGATGATCAAGGCCATCAACCCCTATGCCGAGATCCGCCGCGCGACGAAGTCCGACGTGCCGCTGGATGCCGTCATCGGCCGCGACGCCTTCAACCTCGCCCGCATCCTGGAGAAGGAGCCGGACTTCCTCTCCGGTGAGGATCACCACGAACACGACAGCGAGGTGAACAGCGTCAGCTTCGAAGTGTCGCGCCCGATCGACGCGGAGAAATTCAACGTCTGGATCAACCAGCTGCTGCAATCGAAGGGCCAGGACCTGCTGCGCACCAAGGGCATCCTGCATTATGCCGGCGACAACCGCCGCTTCGCCTTCCAGGCCGTGCACATGATCGCCGATGGCGACTACATCGGCGATGTGAAGGACGGCGATCCGCGCAAGTCGAAGATCGTCTTCATCGGCCGCGACCTGAACCGCCCGCAGCTCCGCCGCGGATTCGAGGGCTGCCAGGTCGATGGCTGACGTCTCCGAAGCCGATTTCCTCCTCGCCCAGCGCGGACGCGCCGCCGATCTCGGCGCCTGGGTGATCGGCGCTGTCTTCGACGCGGCCAACCGCCTCGCCTTCGCCGTGACCGACGGCACGGTCCATCGCGCCGGCATGGAGGGCGATTGGGCCAGCACCACCGCGCATGACGGCGCGATCCTCTCGGCTTGCGCGGACATGAAGGATGGCTGGCTGACGGGCGGCGATGACGGGTTGCTGATGCGCATCGCGCCCGACGGCACGGCGACGAAGATCGCCGACTACAAGGGCAAATGGGTGGACCATGTCGCCGCCAGCGATGCTGGCGTGCGCGCCGCCGCGGTCGGCAAGGCGCTGCATGTCCTCGGCCCGGGCGGGCCGCTCAAGACGCTGACGCATCCGTCTTCGGTCGGCGGCATCGCCTTCGACGGCAAGGGCAAGCGGATCGCGGCCAGCCACTACAATGGCGCCTCGCTCTGGTTCGTCGCCGCGAAGGAAGACAAGCCGCGCGTGCTGGAATGGAAGGGCAGCCATCACGGCATCGCCTTCTCACCCGATGGCACGCATGTGGTCACCGCGATGCAGGAACCTTCCCTGCATGGCTGGCGCCTCACGGACGGCCAGCACATGCGCATGTCCGGCTATCCGGGGAAAACGCGCAGCCTCTCCTTCACCGCGAAGGGACGCTGGCTGGCCACCAGCGGGGCGGAATCCGTCGTGCTCTGGCCCTTCTTCGGCGGCGGCCCGATGGGCAAGGCGCCGACCGAGATCGCCGGCGGCGATGACGTGCTGTGCAGCGCCGTCGCCTGCCATCCGCAGCATGAGGTGGTCGCGGCCGGCTTCGGCGACGGGCTGGTGCTGATCGCGGAGATCGCATCCGGCAAGATCGTGCCCGTCGCGCCGCCATCCGGCAGTGCTGTTTCTGCGCTCGCCTGGAGCCCGAATGGCGCGCTGCTGGCCTTCGGCACCGAGGGCGGGCGCGCCGGCCTCATCGATCTCGCGCGGCGATAGGGAATACAGCCGATGGACATGCCCATCCTCAATGCCCCCGGCATGCGCATGCCGCGCATCGGCCTCGGCACCTGGCCGATGAAGGGCGCGGAATGCCAGGCGGCGGTCGAAAGCGCGCTGGCGCTCGGCTACCGCCACGTGGACACAGCCGAGATGTATGGGAACGAGGATGCGGTGGGCGCCGGCATCGCGGCCGCCGGCCTGCCGCGCGCCGATGTGTTCCTCACCACCAAGATCTGGTGGGACAAGCCCAAGGGTGCGGCGATTCGCCAGGCCTTCGATGCCTCCCTCGCGCGGCTCGCGACGCCCTATGTGGACCTGCTGCTGATCCATTGGCCGAGCCCCGATCTCGACCTGCCGGATGCGCTGCGCACGCTGGCGGCGATCCGTGCTGAAGGGCGCGCGAAGGCGATCGGCGTGTCGAATTTTCCCCCGCGCCTGTTGCAGCGCGCGATCGCGGAAGGCGTGGAGCTCGCCTGTCTGCAGGTCGAATGCCACCTGCTGCTCGACCAGTCGAAGCTCTTGGGCATCACCCGCGCGGCGGGCATGGCGCTCACGGCCTATTCGCCACTGGCCAAGGGCGAGAACCTCGACCTGCCGGCTGTGCGTCAGGTGGCGGCGAAGCATGGCGCGACGCTGGCGCAGGTCGCACTCGCCTGGCTGCTGGCGCAGGAGGGTGTGGCGATGGTGCCGAAGGCCGCCTCCCCCGCGCGGCAGAAGGAGAATCTGGGCGCGCTGGCGCTCCGGCTCGATGCCGCCGACCTCGCCGCGCTGGCCGCACTGCCGAAGGATCGCCGCTTCGTGAACCCCACCTTCGCGCCGGACTGGGCCGGGGGCTGATCCGTCCCGCGGAACCTTGCCTCCCCTGCCCGCCTATTGGGTCGGCGAGGAAAGGGGAATGCGATGTCCGGCGCGCCCGAGGACGAGGTGGATCTCGGCATCAGCCTCGAGGCAGTGGCGACGATCGTCGATCACGCCCGCGCCCTGCAGGGCAAGGAAGAGACCGACCCCGCCCAGGTCTCGGAGGATGAGGACAGCGAGGCAGCGCTGCTGCAGCAGACGCCCGACGACATGACGGCAGGCGCACTCCGCGCCTTCATCGCCGATCTGAACGAGGATGAGCAGGCGAGCCTGATCGCGCTAACCTGGATCGGCCGCGGTGACCATGGCGCGGAGGACTGGGAGGAGGCGCGCGCACTCGCCGCCGAGCGCAATGAGGGGCGCGACGCGGCGGCGTATCTGCTGGCGACGGACAATCTCGGCGACCTTCTGGCCGAGGGCGTGGCCGCCTTCGGCCTTTCGATCGAGGATGTGGAGCGTTGAGTCATGTCGTCGCGCGCGTCGGGTGATCCGATGGCGGCCGGCGTGTAACGCCGGCCGAGCGGCCGAACGGCCGCCGCGGCAAGTGCCGCGAAGCCAAGCGGCCGGAGGCCGCGCCCGGCGTCTGAGGGCATATCACACCACACTCAACACTACCGCACCGGCCAGCGTCAGCGCGCGCGCAAGCTCCGCCAGCAAACGCGGGCCGGCATAGCGCATGGCAGCGCGCCAGACGCCCACCGCGACGAGGATGTTGTAGGGCACCGTCACCGCATGCCCGACGACCAGCGCCCACCCTGTCTCGCGCTGCGTCAGCAGCAGCAGCGAGACGAAGGTGGCGAGCAGGTTGAGCGGCAGCCCGGCCAGCACCGCCCAGTGCCAGAAGGCGCGTGCAAGCGGCACCTCGCCGCGCCACAGCCGCAGGATGGCGTGCAGGATCAGGCGTGCTCCCAGGCGGTGCCAGCGCGGCCCGCGATCTCGCGGATCAGCTTGCGGCGCACCGCGGTGCCGAAGGCCTCGAAATCCTCTGCCGCGATGACGAAGGCGCCGGGCCCGCCCACCACGCTGTCCCGGAAATACTGGTCGAGCGGCATGGGTGGCGGGCGGCCGAAGGTCGGGCGGTCGTTCAGGATCGGCAGGCCGTTGATCACGATGCCTTCGGCCACCGCACGATCGCGCGCGAGCTCGGCCGGCGGCCCGCTATTGTTCACCCCGTCGCCCGAGACATCGATGACGCGGCGCGTCGCCTCGAAGGGGCACTCCGCCATGACGCGGCGGGCATGGTCGATCGCGCCCGAGATGGAGGTCCAGGAGAGCGAGCTGCGCGGCGCCTGCGCCAGCGTCGCGGCCCAGCCCTCCGCGTCGCGCGGGCTGGCGATGCGCGTCCAGGGAATCACCAGACGCTGGTACTCGATACCCGCCCATTCGGTATAGGCGATGGTGATGGCGCCCAGCATGCCGCCGCGGATCGCCTCCACCACGCGCGGATCGGCGACGGCACTGCGGTAGCCTTCGCGCTGCAGCCGTGCCTCATCCTCGTCGATGGATCGGCTGACATCCACCGCCAGCACCAGCGCGACATCCACCGGCTCCTCGGCGCGGGCCGCTCCGGTGGTGCCGGCCAGGGCGGCGGCCCCGGCGGCGATCAGGCTCCTGCGGCGCATGGCGAGGCTCCCGCCTTCAGCTGGACGGACAGGGAACCGCAAGCCGGGCCCCCGGTTCAAGCGCCGCCTTCGCGGCGGGGGCGATGCCGGGCCGCCGCTGGCCCGCCGGGCGCGGGCGTGCTAGCCCCGGCGGCGAGAAAGGCTGAGTGGATTTCCCAGATGTCGGACCAGGCTCCCCCCTCTTCCCCGATCCCGCCGGCGGGCGCGAATGGCCAGCCAGCCCCGCCGCTGCAGATGAACCTGCAATACACGCGCGACCTCTCCTTCGAGGTGCCCGGCGCGCCGGAGATCTTCGTCTCGCTCCGCGAGCAGCCGCGGGTGGACATCGCGCTCGACGTGCAGGCGCGCCCGGTGCAGGGCCAGTCCAACGTGTATGAGGTGTCGCTGCAGGTCCGCGCCGATGCGAAGGCCGGCGAGACCGCCTGCTTCATCGCAGAGCTCGCCTATTGCGGTGTCTTCACCGTGAACGTCCCGCAGGAACATCTGGAGCCGGTGCTGCTGGTGGAATGCCCGCGGCTGCTCTTTCCCTTCGCGCGCAACATCCTGGCCGATGTGACCCGCGATGGCGGCTTCCCGCCGGTGATGCTGGCGCCGATCGACTTCGTCGCCCTGTGGCAGAGCCGCCGCCAGGCCGCCGCCGCGCCGGTGGCGGGCAACGCCTGAACCCGGCGGCCGCCCCGCTGGCGCCGCGCGTCCCTCGGCGCAGGGGGCGCGCATGACCTCCGCCCGACGCCCAACCCCACCAAGTGGTGGCATGGGCCGGGCGCTGCGCGGCGCGCTGTCCCGCGATTGGCGGGGGGTGCTGACGCGCCACCTCAACGGCCCGGGCTTCTGGCGGGCACTGGCGCTGGCCTTCGCGGTTGGCGCATCGGCCGCCCTCGCTTTGCCGCCGGTCCACCTGATCCCCATCCTGCTGCTGGCCCTGCCAGCGCTGCTGGTGATGGCCGCGGCCGCGCCGACGGCCCGCCGCGCCGCCTGGATCGGGCTGGCCTGGGGCTGGGGCTTCCATGTCGCCGGGCTGCACTGGCTGACGAATGCCATCCTGACCGAGGCCGAGCGCTATTGGTGGCTGGTGCCCATCGCGGTGCCGGCGCTCGCGCTGCCGCTCGGTGCCTTCACCATCCTGCCGGCGCTGGCGGTGCGGCTGGCGGCGCCGGGCTGGCCGCGCATCCTGGCCTTCGCCGCGGCCTGGAGCCTGGCGGAGCTGCTGCGCGGGGTGCTGTTCACCGGCTTTCCCTGGAACCTGCTCGGCACGGTCTGGGCCTTCGCGAGCCTGCCGGTGCAGGGCGCGGCCTGGATCGGGGTGCACGGGCTCGGGCTGGTCACCGCTGGCCTGGCCTTGGCGCCGCTGGCCGGGCGGCGCGGCTGGGTCGCGGGTGCCGGCACGCTCGCGCTCTTCGCGGCCATCGGCCTCGCGCGGCTCTGGCCCACGGAGCCGGAGCCGCATCCCGTCGCGGTCGTGCTGGTGCAGGGCAATGTCGCGCAGGAGGTGAAGTGGCGCGAGGATGCGCGCTGGCCGATCTTCCGCCGCTACATCGAACAGACCGCCTTCGGGGTGCAGCTGGCGCAGGAACAGGCGCCGGGCAGCCGCGTGCTGGTGGTGTGGCCGGAGACCGCGAGCCCCTTCCTGCTGGCCAATGACGCCGAGGCCGCGCGCCAGGCCACGTTGCCGCTGCCGCCCGAAGCCGTGCTGCTGGCCGGCGCGGTCCGCGCCGAGTTCGGCGCCGAGGGCGGCGTGCGTCGGGTGTGGAACAGCCTGGTCGCGCTGAATGCGGCGGGCACACTGCTGGATGCGGTGGACAAGACCCACCTCGTTCCCTTTGGCGAATACATGCCGCTGCGCGGCCTGCTGCCGGTGCGGCTGGTGCAGTCGCGGCTGGATTTCGATGCCGGCCCCGGGGTTCGCACCGTGGAGCTGCCCGGCCTGCCGGGCTTCGCTGGGCTGATCTGCTACGAGGTGATCTTCCCCGGCCGCGTCGCGCCCAGCCAGCGCCCGGGCTTCCTGGTGAACATCACCAACGATGCCTGGTTCGGCATCTCGGCCGGGCCCTGGCAGCATCTGGCGGCGGCGCGGCTCCGCGCGGTGGAGGAAGGGCTGCCGCTGCTGCGCGCGGCGCAGACCGGCATCTCGGCGGTGTTCGATGCGCGCGGGCGGACCGTCGCCAGCCTTGGCCTGGCAGAGACCGGGGTGGTGCTGGCGCCGCTGCCGCAGGCGGCCGCCGCGACGCCCTTTGCGCGGGCGGGGCTCGCCATCCCGATCCTGCTGCTGGCTGCGGCCAGCCTGCTGGCCGGCTGGGGGTCCAGGCGCCTTGGACAGGGCGGCGGCGCAGATCGTCGGTAGCCGTCTCGTCCGACGGGCGCGCTACACCCAGAGGTTGCGGATAAAAGCTGAAGATTTCTCAATTCCGTTGACAAAGCCTGAACGGCCGCTTAGCCATGCGTCATTGACAACCTAAGGTCGTTGCCAAGAACGGAACGACCGGTGCGGCGACGGGCCGTTCCGGCTCTCACCCGCCCATCTGCAAGCTGTCAGGGGATGCGGAGGCGTGGGGATGGCCAGTGACGACGTCGTGGAGCGGGCGGAGCGTGAGCACCGGCCGAGCCCCATTGACGTGCATGTCGGCGCTCGTGTGCGCCTGCGGCGCACCCTGCTCGGCATGAGCCAGGAAAAGCTGGGGGAGGCGCTCGGCCTCACCTTCCAGCAGGTCCAGAAATACGAGCGTGGGGTGAACCGGATCGGCGCCAGCCGCCTGTTCGACCTCTCCCGCGTGCTGGATGTGCCGATCGGCTTCTTCTTCGACGACATGCCGCCCGAGATGAGCGGGGACAAGCGCGCCCGCTTCAACGGCTTCCAGGAAACCCCGGAGAGCTTCGAGGACGACACCCTGCACCGGCGTGAGACGCTGGAGCTGGTGCGCGCCTATTACCGGATCACCGACCCCGCGGTGCGCAAGCGCTTCTTCGACCTGATCAAGAGCGTCGCCCCGATCGAGTGATTCCGACGGCCTGTTGAACTGACCTGCGCGCGCCTATCGGAGCTGCGGGTTGTCGAAGCGCGGGTTGCGGTAGCGACGCAGCGCCGCTTGCAGCGCATCGGCCAGCATCCGCTTCTCCTCCGCCGCCAGGAAGCGGCCGATCTCGGCGGTCCTGCCACGGGCGCTGGCGGTCAGCACGGGCACGGCGCCCGGCCGCTCCTCCAGCGTCACCTGGGCCCAATAGGGCTCAAGCTCGGCGCTCTCCTGCCGGCCGCGGCCATCGGCGCGGCGGATCACCAGCCGCCCCTCGGTCAGCAGCACGCTCTCGACCGCGGCGCGGCTCCAGCGCCGATGCGCCGCGACCAGCCCGAGCACCACCGCCACTTCAAGGCCGAGGAAGCCCAGCACCGGCCAGGCGCCCATCAGCGTGAAGATGATCGCCGGCACGGCGGCCGCCAGCGCGGCCAGCCCGCACAACCAGCGCATGCCCCGCGCCGAGAGGGCCGCCGGCGGCTTGCTCACCGCCTCGAACAGAATGGTCTCGCCTGCCCCTGACATTGCCCACCAGTATGGGTTAGCTCTGGCAAAACGCCATGCCCCGCGCCACGTCACCCAAGCCCCCGCTGCACGGCAGCGCAACCGCCCCGCGGCGCGCGCGTGCCATGAACGCCGAGAAGGCCGCCGCCTTCCTTCGCGCGCTGGCCGTCGCCAACCCGGCGCCGGAGACGGAGCTGCTCTACCACGACCCCTTCACCCTGCTGGTTGCGGTCGCGCTCTCCGCCCAGACCACGGATGCGGCGGTGAATAAATGCACCCCCGCCCTGTTCGACGCCGCGCCGACACCGGCTGCGATGGCCGCACTCGGCGAAGCCGGGATCGGTCCCTTCATCCGCCGCATCGGTCTGTGGCAGGGCAAGGCGCGCAACGTCGCGGCGCTGGCGCGCATCCTGGTCGAACAGCATGGCGGCCAGGTGCCCGCGACGCGTGAGGCGCTGGAGGCGCTGCCCGGCGTCGGGCGCAAGACCGCCAATGTCGTGCTCAACATCGCCTTCGGGCAGGAGACGATGGCGGTGGACACGCACATCTTCCGCCTGGGCAACCGTACGGGCCTGGCACCCGGCAAGACGACGCGCGCGGTGGAAGAAGGGCTGGTGCGCAAATGCCCGCCCGAGATGCTGCGGGATGCGCACCACTGGCTGATCCTGCATGGGCGCTACATCTGCAAGGCACGCGCGCCGGAATGCTGGCGCTGCCCGGCCATTGCGCTCTGCAACTACCGCGACAAGGTGCTCGCGCCACCGGCGCGGTGAGGTGAAAAAAACCCCGGGCCTTCCGGCCCGGGGCGCAGTGTTCGCTGCTGCAGATTAAGCGTCAGTTCTGGCCGCCCTTGCGCCCGGCCTCGCTTGGCTTCTCGGGGTTGTGGGCGGGATTCTCCTTGCCTTGGGCGTGCCCGCCGGCGCGGCCGGCCTCGCCGGCCTTTTCGGGGGTGTGGGCGGGGTTCGCCGGGGTGGTCTCCTTGCCCTGATGCTGGCCGCCGGTGTGGCCGGCCTGTGAGGCCTTCTCGCGGTCCTTGGCGGGGTTGGCCGGGGGGCCTTTGCTGGGTCCTGTCATCTGCGTTTCCTTCCGTGTTGCGCCCCGCCGCACGCCAACTGCTCGGCGCGGTGCCTGGGGTCGGGGGCAGAACGCGGGCCCGCGCCCAGGGTGCGGCGCGTGGTGCCGAATTCATGCGATGCGCCCTGGCATCGCTCCGCCACCGAGCCGGTCTGGGGGAGCGGACGCGGCAGCCGAAACCGCCGCGCATCATGCGGCGTTGGCACCGTATCCAGGACGTCCAGGCGGTCCCGGGCAGCGGCTTGTGCAAGCCGCGCGGCAGGTCGCGCCATGCCCCTTCGCCGCCCCAGCTGATCGGAGGAGAGACGCATGAACGGGGCGCCGCCTTGTCCAGACCGGGGCCGCGACACGCGCCCAGTGCTGCTGGTCCTGTCGCATCTGCGCTGGGATTTCGTCTTCCAGCGCCCCCAGCACCTGATGACGCGCGCAGCCCGGGACTACGAGGTGGTCTTCTTCGAGGAACCGCAGGAGGAGGACGGCGCCGCGCCGCGCCTCGAGCGGTTCGAGCGCGCCGGCGTGCTGGTGGTGCGCCCCGTGCTGCCGCGCGGCCTGTCGCCGGAGGTGTCGGTCGCCAGGCAGCGCGCGCTGCTGGGCACACTGCTGGCTCCGCGCGCGGCGCGGAAGCTGGCGCTGTGGTTCTACTCGCCGATGTTCATGCCCGTGGCCGGCCAGCTGCCAGCGGATGCGGTGGTCTATGACTGCATGGACGAGCTTTCGGCGTTTCGTGGCGCACCGCCGGCGATGGTCGAGATGGAGCGCCGCCTGCTGGCGCGCGCGGACCTCGTCTTCACCGGCGGGCGCAGCCTGTACGAGGCGAAGCGCGGCCGGCATCCGGCGGTGCACCTGTTCCCATCCTCGATCGATGCGCGGCATTTCGGCCGGGCGCGGCATGGCCTGCCGGAACCCGCAGCACTCGCGCCGCTGCCGCATCCGCGCATGGGCTTCTTCGGCGTGGTGGATGAGCGGATGGACCTTGGTCTGGTCGCGGCCCTCGCCGCGCTGCGCCCGCACTGGTCCTTCTGCATGATCGGGCCGGTGGCGAAGATCGACCCGGCGTCACTGCCGCGGGCGGCGAATATCCATTGGCTCGGGCCCCGCGACTATCGCGATCTGCCGGCGCATCTCGCGCATCTCGATCTCGGCTTCATGCCCTTCGCGCTGAACGAGAGCACGCGCTTCATCAGCCCCACCAAGACGCCGGAATTCCTGGCCGCCGGGCTGCCGGTGGTCTCGACGGCGGTGACCGATGTGGTGCGCGACTACGGCACCCCTGGCCTGGTCGAGATCGCACAGGACGCGGCAGAGATGGCGGCCAAGGCGGACGAGCTGCTGCAGCGTCCGCGCGGCCCCTGGCTCGCGCGCGTGGATGCGCGGCTGGCGGCGAATTCCTGGGACCAGACCTGGATGCGGATGGATGCGCTGCTGCGCGCCGCCATGGCGCCCGCGCAGGCTGGCGTTGCGCGCGTGGCGGCGGGTGCCGCGCATGTTTGATTGGCTGATTGTCGGCGCCGGTTTCGCGGGATCGGTGCTGGCCGAACGTCTCGCCGCCGAGCGTGGCGACCGCGTGCTGGTGGTGGATCGGCGCGATCACATCGCCGGCAACGCCTTCGACCACACCGATGCGGCGGGCGTGCTGATCCACCGCTACGGACCGCACATCTTCCACACCAATAGCGAGCAGGTCTTCGCCTATCTCTCCCGCTTCACCGCCTGGCGCCCCTATGAGCATCGCGTGCTGGCGGAGGTGATAAGCCCTGTTACCGGTGCTGCGATGCAGGTGCCGATCCCGATCAACCTCGACACCATCAACCGGCTCTATGGCCTGTCGCTGACCGAGGCGGAGGTGGAGGCCTGGCTGGCCGCGCGTGCGGAGCCCGTGGCGCAGATCCGCACGAGCGAGGATGTCGTCGTCACCACCGTCGGGCGCGAGCTGTATGAGCTGTTCTTCCGCGGCTACACGCGCAAGCAATGGGCGCTTGACCCGAGCGAACTCGACAAATCGGTGACCGCGCGCGTGCCGACGCGGACGAACCGCGACGATCGCTATTTTGCCGACCGCTTTCAGGCGATGCCGCGCGATGGCTACACCGCAATGTTCGGTCGCATGCTGGACCATCCGAACATCACAATCCGTACGGGGATCGACTTCGCGGAAGCGCGCCAGCACAGCCCGTTCCGCCGCCTGATCTGGACCGGGCCGGTGGATGAGTATTTCGGCTGTCGCTTCGGCAAGCTGCCCTATCGCAGCCTGCGTTTTCGGCACGAGACGCTGGACCGCGAATGGGCGCTGCCCACGGGAACAGTGAATCACCCGGCCGAGGCGACGCCCTTCACGCGCGTGTCCGAATACAAGTGGATGACCGGGCAGTCGCATCCGAAGACGAGCGTGACCTACGAATACCCGAGCGCGGAGGGCGATCCCTACTACCCGATCCCCCGCCCCGAGAACGCCGCGCTCTACAAGCGCTACGAGGCGCTGGCGGATGCGGAGCCCGACACCTGGTTCGTCGGCCGGCTCGCGACCTATCGCTACTACAACATGGACCAGGTGGTTGGTCAGGCGCTGGCGACTTTCGAACGCATCCAGAAGCAGGTGCCGCGCGCCGACGGCCGGGTGCAGGCGGGGCGCGTGGTGCCGCCATCGCACGCCTCTCGCCAGGAGGCATAGAGCAGCCTGCTTTCCTGTGGACGCGCAGCCTGAGTTCGCGATGTAGTTGGCACACTCTGATGGGCTGACGACGTCGAGGAGATTTCCAACCTTGCGCCAGGTTTCGTCGATGGTGCGCGGCGGGGCGGCGCGCCTGCCGCATCTGGCCCATCCTGGCCGGTCGTGAGGGGGCAGGGGTTATGCGAGGAAAGCGCGGTGCCGGCTGATATGGACCGGCGTCCCTATGAAGGCGCACTCGCGGCGTGCCGCGTGCTCGAGCGGCTCGCCGGTTTCGATGCGCGCGTGGCCGGCACGCCGCCGCTCGGGCTCGACATGCCGGGCAGCGACATCGATGTGCTCTGCAGCGCGCCCGATGCCCACGCCTTCGCGGCCGCGCTCTGGGTGGCGTTCGGCGATGCGCCTGGTTTCACCTTGACGCAGTGGCGGGACCCGCCACGGCCGGTGGTCGCCGCCTTCGACGCGGCTGGCTGGCGGATCGAGGTCTATGGCGAGGCCGCGCCCGTGGAGCGCCAGCGGGGCTGGCGTCACTTCGCGGTGGAGCGGCGGCTTCTGGCGCTCGGTGGCCCGTGCTTCCGCAGCGCCGTGTTGGAGCTCCGCCGCCGCGGCCAGAAGACCGAGCCAGCCGTCGCGGCCGCCCTCGGCCTCCCGGGTGATCCCTATCTGGCGCTGCTCGACTTGGGCGATTTGGGCGACGCCGATCTCCGCGCCGCCTTGCGCGCGGCCGGCTTCGCCGCATCGGCGATGTAGGGCGCCCCTCCCCGCCTACTCCGCAGCCTGACGCGGCGTTTCGCCATCCGCGCCCGGGCGTCGCACGCGGAGCCGGCGGATGCGGCGGGTGTCGGCTTCCAGCACGCGGAACTCCACGCCCGAGCCGTGGCTGATCAGCTCGCCGCGCGCCGGCACGCGGCCGGCCAGCGTGAAGACCAGCCCGCCCACCGTGTCGATGTCGGCGGCGCGTTCTTCCTCGGTCAGGATGGGGCCCATCTTCTGCTCGAAGGCTTCGACGGTGGTGCGCGCATCCATCTCGATCATGCCGTCGGGGCGTTCGACGATGGTGGGCGAGGTCACCTCGTCATGCTCGTCGCTGATGTCGCCGACGATGGTCTCGACCAGATCCTCGATGGTGACGAGGCCGTCGATGCCGCCATATTCGTCCACTACGAGTGCCATGTGGATGCGCTGCGCGCGCATCTGCAGCAGCAGGTCCAGCACGGGAATCTGCGGCACCACCAGCAGCGGCTTGCGCAATATGCCCTTCAGCGAGAAGGAGGCCGGGTCGCGCCCGACGGCGGCGAAGACATCCTTGATGTGGACCATGCCCACAATGTCATCGAGGTTGCCGCGATAGACTGGGAAGCGGCTATGGCCCTCGCGCTGGATCAGCTTGATCGCCTGGTCGAGCGTCAGGTCTTCCGGCATCGCCAGGATATCGGCGCGCGGCACCATCACGTCATAGGCGGTCTTGTCGCGCAGCCGCAGCACATTGCCGAGCAGGATGCGCTCATGCGGGTCGAGACCGCTGGCGGAGACGTCGAGCCGCAGGTCGTCGGCGCGATGGCCGCGTTCGTCGAGCAATTCCTCGACGCGGTCGCGGACGCTCTCGGCCTCCCGCTTCTTCAGCAGGCCCTGGATCTTCCACAGCAGCCCGCTGCGCGGGTGCCCGTTGCCGTTGCCGCTCATGCCCCGCCCCGCAGGCGCGCGGTGGCGCGGCCTTCCTTCCAGGGATTGGGGCGGCCGAGCTTGCGCATCACGCGCGCCTCGGCGCGTTCCATGCGCCGCGCCTCGCCGGCTTCCAGATGGTCGTGGCCAACCAGGTGCAGCGCGCCGTGGGCGACCAGATGCGCCAGGTGGTCGGCGGGCTTGCGCCCGGCCTGCCGCGCTTCCCGCCGCACCACGCCGAGCGCGAGCGCGACATCGCCGAGATACCCCGGCATGTCCGCTGGAAAGGACAACACATTGGTGGGCTTGGCCTTGGCGCGATGGCGCCCGTTCAGCCGCTTCACAGCGGCATCATCGGCCAAAAGGACGGTGACCGCCCCTGTCGCGCCGGCTTCCTGCAGCGCGGCGATGGCGGCACGACGGGCGAGCGCCTCGGCCTGCGGCACGGCCGCACGCCATCCTGGCGACGCCAGAAGGACGGTGATCTCCCCGCCCCCCTTTCGGATCCCGGCCGTCTTGCGGCCGGGACGACTACTTCCCGGTTCCATCCCTCTCCATGCCTGCGCGCCCGCGGCCCTCCCGGCGGGAGGCGGCGGCGTCGGCGCGCCCATAGGCCGTGACGATACGGCCAACCAGCGGGTGCCTTACCACATCCCGCTCTGCAAATCTCGCCACTGCTATGCCCTCGACCCCGGCCAGGATCTCCAGCGCCTCGACCAGGCCGGAGCGCTGGCCCGGGGGCAGGTCCACCTGGGTCGGGTCGCCGGTGATGACCATGCGGCTGCCCTCGCCCATGCGGGTCAGGAACATCTTCATCTGGGCGGGGGTGGTGTTCTGCGCCTCGTCCAGGATGGCGTAGCAGTGGGCGAGCGTCCGGCCGCGCATGAAGGCGAGCGGGGCGACCTCGATCTCGCCGGCTTCCATGCGGCGCTTCACCTGCTCCGCCGGCATCATGTCGTGCAGCGCGTCGTAGAGAGGGCGAAGATAGGGATCGACCTTCTCCTTCATGTCGCCGGGCAGGAAGCCGAGCCGTTCCCCGGCCTCGACCGCCGGGCGCGACAGCACGATCCGGTCCACCCGGCCGGCCTGCAGCAGCGCCACCCCCTGCGCGACCGCCAGATAGGTCTTGCCCGTGCCGGCGGGGCCGATGCCGAACACCATCTCGCTGCGGGCCAGCATTTCCATATAGGCGGCCTGGGCCGGGCTGCGGGGCGCGATCGCGCCCTTGCGGGTGCGGATCGCCGGGATGTCCTGCAGCGGCAGGCGGGGATCGGCCTCGGCCACGCCTTCGGCCATGCGCATCGCGGCCTCGACCTCGGCGGAGCCCACATTCTCGCCCTTCTGCAATCGTCGCCAGAGATCGGCCAGCGCCGCTTCCGCCACTTCGGTGCGTTCCGGCGCGCCGGTGATGGTGAGCCGGTTGCCCCGGCTGCTGAGCCTGACCCCCAATCGCATCTCGATGCGGGCCAGGTTCCGGTCATGCTCCCCATAGAGCAGGGGCAGCAGCTGGTTGTCGTCGAAGTTCAGCGTGACGGACCGGCTGACGGGAAGGTCGGCGGCCGGGCGCGGGGCGCGAGGGTCGCCGGGGCGGAATGCTAGGGTGCCCGCGCGGAGCGCGGTTTCGGGGGCGGTGCTGCTCAAGCGGCGGCTTTCTCCTGGCTGGATGGGTCTCCGGTGGCCCCGGCGGGCAAGATGCGGACGCCGAGGGAATTGGGATGGATGGCCATGACCTCGCAGGCCCGGACCTGGCCGGCGAGCTCCACCGGGCCCTCCGCATGCACGGGCTGCAGCCAGGGCGAACGGCCGGCGACCTGCCCAGCATGCCGCCCCGGCCCGGTGAACAGAACCTCGAACCGCAGCCCGAGGCGGGAGCGGTTGAAGGCGTCCTGCTGGTCCCGCAGCAGGGCCTGGATCTCCTGCAGGCGCCGGTCCTTCTCGGCTTCCGGCAGCTGAAGTGGGGCGCCGGCGGCCGGCGTTCCAGGCCGTGGCGAGTACTTGAAGGAGAAGGCCTGCGCGAAGCCGACATCGCGGATCAGGCGCAGCGTGTCCTGGTGGTCCTGCTCGGTCTCGCCCGGATGGCCGGCGATGAAATCCGACGACAGGGCAAGGTCCGGGCGCGCGGCGCGGAGCTTGTCGGCGATGCGGCGATACTCGTCGGCGGTGTGGCCGCGGTTCATCGCCTTCAGCACCTTGTCCGAGCCCGACTGCACCGGCAGGTGCAGGAAGGGCATCAGGCCCGGGATCTCCCCATGCGCGGCGATGAGGTCGTCATCCATGTCGCGCGGATGGCTGGTCGTGTAACGCAGCCGGGCGAGGCCTTCGATGCCTGCCATTTCCCGCAGCAGCCGCCCCAGGCCCCAGGTGCCGCCATCGGGACCGTCTCCGTGATAGGCGTTCACATTCTGCCCGAGCAGCGCGATCTCCCGCGCGCCCTGGGCGACCAGGCGCTTCGCCTCCGCCAGCACGGCGGCGGCGGGGCGGGAATATTCGGAGCCCCGCGTGTAGGGCACGACGCAGAAGGAGCAGAATTTGTCGCAGCCTTCCTGGATGGTCAGGAAGGCGATCGGGCCCTGCGGCGCGCTGGCCTCCGGCAGGTGGTCGAATTTCTCGTCGGTCGGGAATTCGGTGTCGATCACCGCCCCGGCGGCGCGGGTGGCGCGGGCGATCATCTCCGGCAGGCGATGGTAGGATTGCGGCCCGAGGACGATGTCCACGTAAGGCGCGCGGGCGGTGATCTCCGCGCCCTCGGCCTGGGCGACGCAGCCGGCCACCGCCAGCACCATGCGCCCGCCTTCGGCTTCCTTGGCCCGCTTCTGCTCCCGCAGGCGGCCGAGTTCGGAGAAGAGCTTCTCCGACGCCTTCTCCCGGATGTGGCAGGTGTTGAGGATGACCATGTCGGCGCCGTCCGGCGTCTCCGCCGGCGCGTAGCCGAGCGGGGCCAGCACATCCGCCATACGGGCGCTGTCATAGACATTCATCTGACAGCCCCAGGTCTTCATGAAGAGACGCTTGGGGGTCCGGGTGCTCATCGGGATCGAAACTCCGCCGCCCCGCCGCCCGCGCGGCAGGGTGAAGGCGGGGAGATGCGCAGCGCCCGCGCCCCGGTCAAGCTGGGGGCATAGGCCGCATCGGCCTGGATTGATTCCTCACACTGAAAGCCTGCTGTGCCGCGCCGCGTCGGGTCAAGCGGCAAACGGGCCAGGGGCGGAGGGGGTCAGCGGCTCAGCCGGGCGGTTCTGGCGGAGCGTGGCGCAGCCTTCGCCGACCACCTCGGCGCAGGCCGCCGTCAGCGCCTTGCGGTCCTGGTAGTCCGCGGGGTCGAGGGCGGTGTGCAGCACCACCGTCGCCCGCGTCTTGGACCGGCGGGCGAGGCGCCAGAAATGGCTGCCGATCTCCATATCGCCGTACCAGGCAAAGAGCGGCCGGTCGCGCCGGCAGGCCGGCAGCCCGCCCAGCCGGTCGAACACGACCGAGACCGGCTGGACGATCCGTGCATGGTCGGCGACCGAGAGGAAGGCGCTGCGGAAGGGCAGCACGCGGCCGCCATCGCTGGTAGTGCCTTCGGGGAACAGGATGATGTTGTCGCCCTGGCCCAGCCTTTCGCGGATGACGCTGGCCTCGCCCTTGGTCTGGGTGCGGCTGCGGCTGACGAAGACGGTGCGGCCTAGCTTGGCGACGATGTTGATGATCGGCCATTCGCCCACCTCGCGCTTGGCGACGAAGCAGGCGTCCAGCGCCGACCCCAGCACGACGATGTCGAGCCAGGAGGAGTGGTTCGAGACAAACAGCGTGGCAGGCCCATGGGCCGGCGTGCCGATCACCCGGATCCGCAGCCCCATCAGCCAGGCGACCGTGCGCCAGTAGAAGCGCCCGAAGCCGACATTGCCGCGGCCGGGCAGGACCATCAGCAGCGCCTGGATCGGGATGGCGATCAGCGTCCAGAGCAGGATGGTCGCGATGCGCCGGACCGCCCGCACCCGTCCGCCGAGCGGCCGGAAGCCGAGCACATCGCCCCAGAGGCTCTCCGGGTCGGAGCTCGAAAAGCTGATCACCTTGCCCCGTCGCAGCCGCGGCGGGCGCAGGGCCTCAGGCGTCGTCAGGCGGGCCGTTGCCTCCATGACATGGGATTAACCTCAGCGCCCGCGTCAAGGCAATGAAGGGCTGACGACGTTCTGGTGAAAGCTGCCGCGCGCCGCCCTTCAGCGGGGTCCGAGCAGCCGCGGGCCGCCCTGCGGGATGGGGGCGGTGGTCATGTCGGTGCCGACGCGCTGCGCCGGGTCGAGGCCCGGCATGGCGTCGGCGCCCGTCGGGGCCGCGGTGCGCCCGGCCCGGCGGGCCGCGAGGAACTCATCCGTCGCGTCGGAGGGCACCGGGGCAGGCTCCAGCGGGCCGCTGATCGCCGGCGGCGGCAGGGCGCCGCCGCGCTGCTGCGGCGGGCGCGTTTCGCACGCCGCGATCGCCGGCAGCGCCGCAAGGCCGGCCAACATCCGTCTCCGGGCCAAGATGGTCATGGTGCAGCGCTCCCCCGCAGGACGATGTTCGGCCCCTAGCATGGCACTGGACGCAGAGCGCGGCCACCGCTTAGGCCAACCGCAGCGGGGCATGCCTTGCGGCGAGCAGCGCGGCTGCGGGCCCAGCGCGCGATAGGGGCGCGCGTCAGCGGCCGGCGGCGCGGCGCAGGCGGGGCTTCTCGGGCGGGGCCTCGCGGTCGAGCAGCGCGTGCATCGCCGCGACCGTCTGCGGGCTGAGCCGGCGGATCGCCTCGGCCAGCCGGTTCGCCAGCGCGGTGGCTTCCGGCGAAAGGCCGGCGGTGTCCACGCTGATGCGCGGATGCGACAGGCGTGCGAGCTCCGCCAGCTCCTCCGCCTCGTCCCATATCAGGCCGAAGAATTCGTTCACCTGGTGCACGAGCCCCGCCGAGGGCCGCCCGCGATGCCCGTGTTCGAGCGCGGAGAGATAGGCGGAGGAGACCTGGAGATGCGCCGCCAGCGCCTTCAGCGTCACGCGCCGTGCGCGGCGTAACTGGCGTAGGCGCGCACCGAAGGGTGTCATGCGCCGGTTGCCCTCAGGCGCCGGGCGGCGGCTCCGCCGCCTTGGCTTGCGCGCCGCAGACATGTTGCGCCTGGCGGGCAAGTCGGTCGCGGCGCGGGCCGCCTTTGGCGGCCGGGGCGCGTCCTCATTTGCTGCTCCGAGTCCGCCGGCGCAGCAGGATGTTCACGGCGCCGGTGTTGGTCGGGTGCGGATGCGCCGCGCCCAGCACCAGCGGGCGCAGCTCCGCGGCGTTCAGCCAATGCGGCAATTCGCGCTTCAGGATGCCGCCATCGGGCTGCGGGCCCTTGCCGGTGATGATCGTCACCGTGCGCACGCCATCCAGCGCCGCATCGTGCAGGAAGCCGCGCAGCGCCGCATGCGCGTCATTCGCGCGCCGCCCATGCAGGTCGAGCGTCCGCTCGCTCACGCCATCGCCGCGGCGGAGCTGCCGCCAGCGCTTGCGATCAAGCCCGCCCGGCTGCTCGCCGACGCGGATTTCGGGCGCGGCGGCGCGCGGCGCGGGGCGGGGCTTCGGGATCGGGGCTGGCATCGGCGCCGGTGCGGCCGCGGCCGGCGCCGCATCCTCGGGCGGTGCCTCCGGCCGCGCGCGGCCGGCGAGTGGGACGATGTCGGCCGTGAAGGCGTGCCAGAGCGCGAGGTCGGCCCTGCTCAGGGCTTTCGGGCGACGATGGCGCATGGCACGCGGCGCCGCTCTCAGCCGCCCGCGCTGGACGGGATGGGCTCGTCCTCGACCAGCAGAATGTGCAGCCGCCGCGGGCCATGCGCGCCGAGCTCCAGCGTCTGCTCGATATCGGCGGAGCGCGAGGGGCCGGTGACCAGCATCAGGTTGCGCGGCATCCAGCCGCCGGTGAGCGCGTCGCGCCGCTCCGCCCGCAGCCGGTCCCAGGCTTCCTCATAGGCGCCGACGATGGCCGATGCGCGCAGCAGCACGATCTCGGTGTCCGGCAGCAGGTTCAATGTGGCGGGGCGGGCGGGGTCGGAGGGGAAGAACAGCGTCCCCGTCTCCGCCACTGCCGCCCAGGCGTGCTGCAGCGACACCTGGTCGCCGTCCTGCGCGCGCCGCGTCTCCCGCGCCAGCATCGGGCGGGATGACCAGTCGAGCCCTTCCAGCTCCGGATGCGGCGCCATGACGAGCCGCGCGGGCAGGTTCTGCGCGGCGAGGTAGTCGGTGATCGCGCCCGGCACGGCGGCGAGATCGGCGATGCGCTCGACCGTACCGAATTCCTTCTCGACGTTCCTGATGAACAGCGCGATCTGCTCCGCGCGCGGCACGCGGGAGCGCGCGGGGATCAGGTGGCGCGGATGGGTGGCGATGCGGCCATCGAGCATCGCGGCCTGGTCGGCGGGCAGCGCGCCGCGCTTCAGGCCGCGCCGGATGGCGCCGAGGATGGCGTCCTTGCTCATCGGATCAACGCCCCGCCCGCTGCGACTTGGCATAGCGCGCCATGAAGGTGCCGCCCGGCTCCGGCGCGGGCAGATCGCGGCCTTCGGTCCAGCCCTCGGCGAAGGGCAGCCAGCGGAAGCGGCCCTTGCCGCGCGCGAGCAGCGACAGCGCGCCGATGCCAAGCCGCGTCGCTGCGCGATACATCGAAGGCCGCTTCGCGAACCACGCCCAGAGGCCGAGATTGCTGCGGAGCGTCCCCGGCGTCAGGTGCCGCTCGAATTCGCGTTCGCGCCAATGGCGCATCAGCTTGGGCAGCGGGATCTTCACCGGGCAGACGCTTTCGCATTTGCCGCAGAAGGTCGACGCATTGGGCAGATGCCCGGCCTTGTCCACGCCAACCAGCGAAGGCGTCAGCACGCTGCCCATCGGCCCGGGATAGACCCAGCCATAGGCATGCCCGCCGACCGCGCCATAGACCGGGCAGTGGTTCATGCAGGCGGCGCAGCGGATGCAGCGCAGCATGTCCTGGAACTCGGTGCCGATCATGTTCGACCGGCCATTGTCGAGCAGGACGACGTGATACTCCTCCGGCCCGTCCAGATCGCCTTCGCGGCGCACGCCGGTGGAGAAGGTGGTGTAGACGGAGAAATCCTGCCCCGTCGCGCTGCGCGCCAGCAGCCGCAGCAGCGATGTGCAGTCTTCCAGTGTCGGCACCATCTTCTCGATGCTCGCCAGCACGATGTGCACGCGCGGCAGCGTCTGCGTCAGGTCGCCATTGCCCTCATTCGTCACGATGACGCTGCTGCCGGTCTCGGCGATCAGGAAATTCGCGCCCGTGATGCCGACATCGGCGGCGAGGAATTTCTGGCGCAGCCGCGTGCGCGCTTCCGTCAGGATGTCGCGGCGTTCGGCGAAGACGCGGTTCGGGTCCAGATCCGTATGCGCACGGCGGAAATCCGCTTCCCAATCCTCGCGGTTCAGGTGGAAGGCCGGCGCGATGATGTGCGACGGATGCTCCTTGCGGAGCTGGATGATGTATTCGCCAAGGTCGGTCTCGACCGGCGTGATGCCATGCGCTTCCAGGTGGTCGTTGACGCCGATCTCCTCGGAGATCATCGACTTGCCCTTGGTCACCGTGCGTGCGCCCGCCTTGCGGCAGATCTCGAGCACGGCGGCGCGCGCATCCTCGGCGGTGCTGCACCAATGCACCTTGCCGCCGGCCTTCTCCACATTCGCGGCATAGGTCTCGAGATAGTGGTCGAGATGGGCCAGCGTATGGTTCTTGATGTTGCGCCCGACCTCGCGCAGCTGCTCGAACTCCGGCAGCTTCGAGACCGCGATGGCGCGGCGTTCCAGGAAGGCGCCCTTCGCCTTGCCGAGCGCCTTCTGCAGCCCGGGGTCGTGCAGCGCCTGCGCCGCATTCGCCTTGAAGGCGGGTGAGGTGACCTGGACCATCGCGCGCCTCCCCTACTTCGTCTCGCCGATCGGCGCGGCGTCGGCGGTCATGCCGGCCAGCACTTCCGCGACATGGCGCACCTGCACGGGCGCACCTTCGCGCTTGAGGCGGCCGGCCATGTTCAGCAGGCAGCCCATGTCACCCGCGAGCAGCGTGTCGGCGCCCGTGGAGGCGACCGCCTTCGCCTTGTCGGACACCATGCGCGTCGAGATGTCGGGATACTTCACGCAGAAGGTGCCGCCGAAGCCGCAGCACACCTCGGCATCTGGCAATTCCTTCAGCGTCAGGCCGCCGACGCTGCCCAGCAGCTTGCGCGGCTGGTCGCGGATGCCGAGCTCCCGCAGGCCCGCGCAGCTGTCGTGATAGGTGACGACTCCATCGTAGCGGGCCGCGACGCCCTCCATCCCCATGACGTCCGTCAGGAAGGAGACGAGTTCATGCGTCTTGGCCGCGAGTTTCTCGGCCTTGCCGCGGTAATGCGGGTCTTCGTCACCGAACAGGCCGGGGTAGTGATGCGCGATCTGCCCGCCGCAGGAGCCGGACGGCACCACAGTGTAGTCATAGGGCAGGAAGGTATCGACGACGCTGCGCGCGAGGTCCTTCGCGGTCGCGCGGTCGCCGGAATTATAGGCGGGCTGGCCACAGCAGGTCTGGGCCTGCGGCACCTCCACCTGGCAGCCGGCCGCTTCCAGCAGCTTGATCGCCGCGAAGCCGACCGACGGCCGGTAGAGGTCCACCAGGCAGGTGACGAAGAGCGCCACGCGCGGCGCGCGGTCGGGACGTTTCTCTGACATCCCCACAAGGTAAGGGATGCCGCCGCGTTCGGGGAGGGCCGAGTTGGGGAAAGTCTAGCCTTGCGGCTCCGCCGGCGGCGCGAAGGGGGGCTGCAGCCAGAGCGGCTCCTTCAGCTTCTTCGCCACGAAGGCGGCATGGGCGGCCAGCTCGGCGTCCGAGGGCGCGATGGGGCGCGGGGTGCGGGCGGGGGGGGCCTCCCCCTCGGCCAGGGCGGGGCCGGTGCGGCGGGCGGGCGTCGCGGCCAGCTCCAGCCCCGGCTGCTTGCCGCCCATGAGCTGGAGAAACACCTCTGCCAGCAGCTTCACGTCCAGCAGTGCGTTGTGCGAGGTCCGCATGGAGTTATCCACGCCAAGCCGGCGGCACAGCGCGTCCAGGCTGTTCGGCATGCCGGGGTAGCGGCGCTTGGCGATGTCGAGGCTGTCCACCATCCGCGCGCGATCGAGCTTCGGCCGGCCGGCGCGCACCAATTCGGCATCCAGGAAGCCGAAATCGAAGGGGGCGTTGTGGGCGATGATCTCAGACGAGCCCAGGAAGGCCATCAGCTCGTCCGCGATATCGGCAAAGAGCGGTTTGCCGCGCAGCATCTCGGCCGTGAAGCCGTGCACGCGGGTGGCTTCTTCCGGCACGTCGCGCTCGGGGTCCACGACCTTGTGGAAGGTGCCGCCGGTCGGGATGAAGTTGAACAGCTCGATCGCCGCGACTTCCAGCACGCGGTCACCGGAGGCGGGGTCGAAGCCGGTGGTCTCGGTGTCGAGAACGATTTGCCGCATCTAGCCGCGCAGCTCCCTTACGATCGCGCGGATATGCCGCTGCGCCGCATGCTTGGACAGGCCCGTCCGCACCACATGGTCCGCCCTCCGGCGCTTCAGCGCGTCCGGCATCTGCGCAGCGCGGATGGCCGCGAATTGCGCCGGCGACATGGTGCCGCGCGCCAGCACGCGAACACGCTGCACGGCAGCGGGTGCGGAGACGACGATCACCTGGTCCACCCGCGCCTGCCCGCCTGTCTCCAGCAGCAGGGGGATGTCGAGGACTGCGATCCTCTCCCCCCGCCGGCGGGCGGCGGCCAGGAAGGCGCGTTCGGCGCGGCGGACCAGCGGCCAGACGATGGCCTCCAGCCGCTTGCGCGCGGCGGGGTCGGCCAGCACCACGGCACGCAATGCCGCGCGGTCCACGCGACCGCCGCGCGTCGTGCCAGGCAAGGCGGCTTCGATGGGGCGTACTGCGGCGCCGCCTGGGCCCTGCAGCCGGTGCACCGTGGCATCGGCGTCGAAGACCGGGATGCGCAGCCGCCGGAAGGTCGCGGCCGCGGTGGATTTCCCCATGCCGATGCTGCCGGTGAGGCCCAGCACCTTCATGTGAGGTCTTGCAGCACGAAGCGGCGGAGTTCCGCATCCACCTGCGGCGCGATGCCGAACCAGGCCTCGAAGCCCGGGCGAGCCTGGTGCAGCAGCATGCCGAGCCCGTCCACCGCCCGCAGCCCCCGCGCGCGCGCTGCCGCCAGCAGCGGTGTTTCGAGCGGCACATAGACCATGTCGGCGACGACGGCGTGGCCGGGTAGCGGCGCGAGGTTGATCTCGAGCGCCGGCTCCCCGGCCATGCCGAGGGAGGTGCCGTTCACCAGCAGCGCGGCGTCGCCGAGCGGCGGGGTGGTTGCGACCTCGATGGGGCCGCCGAGTTCGCGCGCGATGGCCTCGGCGCGGGCCGGGGTGCGGTTGACCAGCGTCAGGCGCGGGCAGCCGGCATCGAGCAGCGCAGCCGCGACCGAGCGCACCGCCCCGCCCGCGCCGAGGATCACCGCAGGGCCATCGGTGGCCTGCCAGCCGGGCGCCTGTTCGCGGATGGATTCCAGGAAGCCGAAGCCGTCGGTGCTGGTGCCCTCGATGCGGCCGTCGCGGAAGACCAGCGTGTTCACCGATCCGGCGCGGCGGGCGACGTCGGACACCACGTCGCACAGGGCAAAGGCGGCTTCCTTGTGCGGGATGGTCACATTGGCGCCCGCGAAGCCGAGATCGACCAGGCTGCGCACCGCCGCCTCGAAGCGTTCGGGGCGCACGGGCAGGGGCAGATAGGCGCCGTCCACGCCATGGCGGGCGAGCCAGAAGCCGTGCAGCCGTGGCGAGCGGGAGTGGGAGACGGGCCAGCCGAGCACGCCGGCCAGCCGGGCCTTGCCGGAGATGGTACGCATGACGCCGACGTGAACCCTGCGGCCCGTCCTGGTCAAGGCTTGCGCGGCCCCCTTCCCCCGCGCAGCGCGTGGTGCCACAGGATGCGCAACAGCCCGCCGGAGAAACCCCGATGGCCCGAAGCCTTCGTGTCGCGGTCCAGATGGACCCGATCGCCTCGATCAACATCGACGGCGACAGCACCTTCGCCCTGATGCTGGAAGCCCAGGCGCGCGGCCATGCGCTGTGGCACTACCATGTGCGCGACCTGGCGCTGACCGCCGGCCGCGTCGTCGCCCACGCCCAGCCCATCACCGTCCGGCGCGTGAAGGGCGACCATTTCACGCTGGGCGCGGCGGAGGAGCTGGACCTCGGCGCCGTGGACGTGGTGCTGATGCGCCAGGACCCGCCCTTCGACATGGCCTACATCACGGCCACGCATATCCTGGAGCACATCCACCCGAAGACGCTGGTGGTGAACGACCCCGCCAGCGTGCGCAACGCGCCCGAGAAGCTCTTCGTCACGCATTTCCCGGAGCTGATGCCGGAGACGCTGATCAGCGCCTCCGTCGCGCAGATCCGCAAGTTCCGGGAGAAGCATGGCGACATCATCCTGAAGCCGCTGTTCGGCAATGGCGGCGCGGGCGTGTTTCACGTGAAGCCCGAGGATCCGAACCTCAATTCGCTGCTTGAGATGTTCACGGAGCGGAGCCGTGAGCCGCTAGTGGTGCAGCGCTACGTCCCGGATGTGCGCATGGGCGACAAGCGCATCATCCTGGTGGATGGCGTGGCGATGGGCGCGATCAACCGCGTGCCGGCGGCCGGCGAGGCGCGGTCCAACATGCATGTCGGCGGCCGGCCCGAGCCCACGACGCTGACGGAGCGTGAGAAGGAGATCTGCGCCGCGATCGGGCCGGAGCTCAAGAAGCGCGGCATGATCTTCGTCGGCATCGACGTGATCGGCGGGTATCTGACCGAGATCAACGTGACCTCGCCGACTGGCCTGCAGGAGATCGCGCGCTTCGACGGCGTCCACCTGGAGCGCGCGATCTGGGACGCGATCGAGGCGAAGCGGTGATGGGTGCCGCCCCGGCTGATCCGGGGCGGCTTCGTCAGATCGATGTGGTGCGCCTGCTGGCGAACCAGTTGTAGACCAGCAGCACGATCACCGCGCCGACCACGGCGCCGATCAGCCCCGCGCCATCACCGGCGCGATACCAGCCGACCGCCTGGCCAAGCCAGGTGGCGACCACCGCGCCGACGATGCCGAGCAGCGTCGTCAGGATGAAGCCCGATGGCTCGCGCCCTGGTGTGAGGAACTTGGCAATGAACCCGGCCACGAAGCCGATGATGATGGTCCAGAGGAAACCCATGTCCTGCGCTCCCGCCTTAGCCGAACGGTAAGTCGGTGCGAAGCCGGCGGTTCCCTGGCGTCGCGCGGCGGCGCGCTATTCGCGGTCACTCCACCGGCAGGAAAATGAACACCACCGCCGCCACCAGGCAGGCGCCGGCAGCGACGAAGTTCCAGCGCAGCTGCTCGCCGAGGAAGGCCACGCTGAAGACCGCGAAGACGGCGAGCGTGATCACCTCCTGCATCACCTTCAACTGCTGGGCGGTGAAGGTGCCGTAGCCGATGCGATTGGCGGGCACGGCCAGGCAGTATTCGAAGAAGGCGATGCCCCAGCTGACCAGCACCGCCACCCAGATCGGCCAATGCGGCGCCTTCAGGTGGCCGTACCAGGCGAAGATCATCAGCACGTTGGACGCGATCAGCAGAAGTGGGGTGAGCAGCCAGGGGGACATCCGAAAACCTCGTTGCGGCGCCCCAAGGCTACAGCGCCGCCGCGATGCGCCGCCACTCAGCCCGGATCGGCAGGTTGCAGGGCGCGGCCCTCGTCGCGGCGCGCTTCCACCGGCGGCAGGCGCCACAGCAGGAACAGCATGATCGCCATGGCCGGTAACGCCGCGAGTGTCGTCAGGATGAAGAACTGCGACCAGCCCAGAGACGCCGCGAGCACCCCCGCACTCGCCCCCAGCGTCCGCAGCGGCACCGCGGCCAGGGACGACAGCAGCGCATATTGCGTCGCGCTGAAGCTGCGGTTCACCAGGCCCGACAGGTAAGTCAGGAAGGCGGCGTCGGCCAAGCCATCGGTGAAGTTCTCGACGCCGACCTGGGCGAACAGCATCGGCATGTCCCGCCCCCCGCCGACGAGCGCGAGGTACATCAGGTTCGACAGCATCTGGGCGATGCCGGTCAGGATCAGCGCGCGCCCCACCCCGATGCGCCCGACCAGCCAGCTGCCCGCGACCGCGCCGGTGAGCGTCGCGACCAGCCCGAAGACGGTTGCGACGGAGGCGACGTCGTTCCGCGTGAAGCCTTCCGCGCGGTAGAAGGGCGTCACCATCACGCCGGCCAGCGCCTCACCCAGTTTGAACAGCGCGACGAAGGCCAGGATCGCCAGCCAGTAGCGGCGCCCGGTGAACTCCACGAAGGGCGTGACCACTGATTCCCGCAGTCGCGCGCGCCAGCCCATCGGCACCACCGGCGGCGCCGCACCCTCGCGCCCTGCCAGCGTCGCCGCGATGCCCACCACCAGCAGCGCCGCGCCATAGAGATAGGCGATGTGCCAGCCGCCGAAGCCGACCATGTAGAGCGTGCCCGCCCCGCTCGCGAGCAGAGCGCCGCGATAGCCCCAGACATAGGCCGTGAGGCCCCAGGCCTGGCGTTCCGTGTCGTCGCCCATCATCTCGATACGCCAGGCGTCGATCACGATGTCCTGGCTGGCCGAGAGGAAGGCAACGATGACGGCAAGTGCGACGGTCGCTGTCGCGCCGCCGGTCGGATCGGTCAGCGCCATGGATGCGATGGTCGCGATCAGCGCCAGCTGGATCGGCAGCAGCCAGCCGCGCCGGCGGCCGAGGAAGGGCGGGCGCACGGCATCGAGCGCGGGCGACCACAGGAACTTGTTGGCATAGGCCAGCCCGATCAGCGCCGTCAGGCCGAGATCGGCCAGCGACATGCCGGATTCCACGAACCACTGCCGCAGCACCTGCCCCGCCACCAGCGGCAGCGGCACGCCGGCGGAAAAGCCAAGTGCGAGGAGCACCAGCAGGCGACGGTCGCGGAACAGCTCGGCCAAGCGGACCCCCGGCGTGGAACCGCTGCGTTCCTAGCCGGGCCGGCGCGCGCGCGGAAGCGTCGGTTCAGGACGCAGGGGATGCAGGCGGCGGCGCGTTCAGCCGCAGCCCGCCCCTTGGCGCTGGCCGGCGGCGACGCGGCCCTCGATCAGTTCGAAGTTGGTCGTGCAGACGGCGCCGCCGGTGCCATAGCCGCCGAAACTCAAGCCGAGCCCGGTGCCGATGCCGGTCGTACTCCCCCACCCGCCGGAGCTGCGCCCGATGCCGAGCCCGATGGAGGGCGCGACGGAGGACCCGCCGCCGAAGGTGTCATAGGCCAGGAAGCGGCGGCCATCGGCTTCATGCACGCGGCTCGGCACGCCAAGCGCCGCGACCAACTCGCCCTCGGTCCGGCCGATCCAGGCGGCGGGGTCCGGCGCGGTGGGCGCCTTTGCGCAGGCGGTGAGCAGCAGAAGGGGCAGAAGGCGGCGCATGACCTGTGAAGATCATGCGCCGGCCGGAAGTTCCCTTACCGGAATGCGGGGGCGTAGAGGGTGCCGCCCTGGCTCCAGAGCCGGTTGATGCCGCGATCGATGCCGAGCGGCGCGAGGTTGCGCTCGAAGATCTCGTTCCAGTTGCCGACGGCCTTGAGCGCGTTGAAGACCCAGCGATTGTCGAGGCCGAGCATCTGCCCGAACCCGCCGGAGACACCCAGCAGGCGCTGGATCTGCGGGTCCTGGCTGGCCAGCATGCGTTCGACATTCGCGCTGGTGACGCCGTTCTCCTCCGCCTCGATCAGGGCGAAGCCGACCCAGCGCACGATCTCGAGCCAGCGGACGTCACCCTGCGCGACGACGGGGCTGTAGGGCTCCTTCGAGAGGACCTCCGGCAGCAGCACGAAGTCGTTCGGGTTCGGCGCGCGCATGCGCGTGCCGGCGAGCGCGGCGCGGTCCCAGTTCATCGCGTCGCACCGGCCCGCGAACAGCGCCTGCAGGATCTCCTCCAGGTTCTGCATGACCAGCGGCTGCAGCGTGATGCGGTTGGCACGCGCATAGTCGGCGACGATCAGCTCATTCGTCGTGCCGGTCTGCACGCAGACGGTCGCGCCATCGAGGCCGCGCGCGCTGGTGAGCCCAGGCTGGCGGCGCGCCAGGAAGCCGGCGCCGTCGTAGTAGAGGATCGCGCCGTATTCGAGGCCGAGCTGAATGTCGCGCTGGAAGGTGTAGGTGGTGTTGCGCGACAGCACGTCGATCTCGCCCGATTGCAGCGCGGTGAAGCGCTGCTGCGCGGAATAGGGCTGGAAGCGCACCTTGTTCGGATCGCCGAGCACGGCCGCGGCCAGCGCGCGGCAGAAATCCACGTCGAAGCCGCGCCAGACGCCCTGGCTGTCGGGCACGGAGAAGCCGGGCGTCCCCTGGGAGACGCCGCAGCGGATGTGGTCGCGCGCGCGCACCGCATCGAAGACCGGCGTCGCCCCGCGCGAGGCGGCGGGCGCGGCCGGGGCGGGTGCTTGGGCATGGGCGGGGGAAGCGAGGGCGGCAAGCGCCAGGGCGGCAGCGCCGAGCAGGGCAGCAGCTTTCATGCAGAAACTCCGGGTCATGCGGGAGCACCGCGCCCGGCTTCGCCTGCGCCCACGGGGGCAGCCTGGAACAGTTTCCCCACCGCGCGCAATGGCGGAGGTTGCTGGCTCAGCGCGCGGCGGTGAGATCGCCCGCGCCGAAGGCGCCCGGCAGCAGGGCTCCGATGGTGGTGGCGTGGATTACGCCTGCGGCATCGCGCGCGATCACGCGAAGCTGTCCATTGGGGGAGAATTCGGACAGCACCTGGCGGCAGATGCCGCAGGGCGTGATGGCGACGCCATCCGGCCCCGCCACGGCGATGGCAGTGAAGCGCCGCCGGCCTGCGGTGACGGCCGCTGCGATGGCGGCGCGCTCGGCGCAGAGTCCGGCGGGATAGGCGGCGTTCTCGACATTCACGCCGCGCTGGATTGCGCCGTCCTCGGCCAGCAGCGCGGCGCCGACCTGAAAGTGGGAATAGGGCGCATAGGCCGCTGCGCGGGCGGCTTCGGCTTCGGCGAGAAGGTCGGCGTCGGTCATGCGGTGAGACTAACCGAACGGGCCATGCGTGTGGTGAGGCTGAAGACCTGGAAGGTCGGTCGCGCCCCCACCCGGCCTCGCGTCGTGCCGAAGGCACGCCTTCGGCATGACGCTCAGCCACCCTCCCCCGCTGCGCGGGAGAGGGAGCCGGGCGTGCGCTTGTCAGGCCGCCGCGTTGTCGCCCTTCACGGGCAGGCCTTCGGCGCGGCGGGCGAACTTCTTGCGCTCATGCGGGTCGAGGTAGCGCTTGCGCAGCCGCACGGCCGTCGGCGTCACCTCAACGAGTTCGTCATCCTCGATGTAGGAGATCGCCTGCTCGAGGCTCATGCGCCGGGGCGGGATCAGCAGCAGCGCGTCATCCTTGCCGGCGGCGCGGATGTTCGTGAGCTTCTTCTCCTTGACCGGATTCACCTCGAGATCGTCGCCGCGCGAATTCTCGCCGATGATCATGCCTGTGTAGACCTTCGCACCCGGATCGATGAACAGCGACCCGCGCTCCTGCAGGTAGAACAGGGCGTATTGCGTCGTCTCGCCATCCACGTTGGAGATCAGGCTGCCATTGCGCCGGCCTTCGATCACGCCGGCCCACGGCGCGTAGCCGTGGAACAGGCGGTTCATCATGCCCGTGCCGCGCGTGTCCGTCATGAACTCGCCGTGGTAGCCGATCAGGCCGCGCGACGGGATCAGGAAGGTGAGGCGCACCTTGCCGCCGCCCGATGGCCGCATGTCCTGCATCTGGCCCTTGCGGATCGAGAGCTTCTCGACGACGACGCCCGAATAGCCCTCGTCCACATCCACCAGGACTTCCTCATAGGGCTCCTCGCGCTCGCCGGTCTCGGCGTTCTCGCGCGTCAGCACGCGCGGGCGGCCGATGGTCAGCTCGAAGCCCTCGCGGCGCATCGTCTCGATCAGCACGCCCAGCTGCAATTCGCCGCGGCCGGCCACTTCGAAGGCGTCCACTTCCTCCGACACCTTCACGCGGATGGCGACGTTGCCCTCGGTTTCCTTGAACAGCCTGTCGCGGATCTGGCGCGACGTCACCTTCTTTCCTTCGCGCCCACCGAGCGGGCCATCATTGATCCGGAAGGTCATGGCGAGCGTCGGCGGGTCCACCGGGATGGCCGGCAGCGGGTCCGCCACTTCCGGGGATGCGATGGTGTCGGGGATGGTCGCATCCGCGAGGCCGGCGATCGCGATGATGTCGCCCGCCTGCACTTCCTCCACCGGCACGCGCTCAAGGCCGGAGAAGGTCATCAGCTTCGTCAGGCGGCCGGTTTCCACCACCGTCCCGTCCTGGCGCAGCACGCGCACGGGCATGTTCAGGCGCGCGACGCCTTGCTCCACGCGGCCGGTCAGGATGCGGCCGAGGAAGTTGTCGCTCTCGAGGATCGAAGCGTTCATCGCGAAGGGCTTGTCCAGCTCCACCTTCGGCGCCGGGACATGCGACAGGATCAGGTCGAACATCGGCGCGAGATCCTTGCGCGCGCCGTTCAGCTCGAGATCCGCCCAGCCCTGGCGGCCAGACGCGAAGAGCGTGTGGAAGTCCAGCTGCTCATCCGTCGCGCCGAGGGCGGCGAAAAGGTCGAACACCTCGTTGTGGACCTCATCCGCGCGGGCGTCCTGGCGGTCCACCTTGTTGATGACGACGATGGGCTTGAGGCCGCGCGCCAGCGCCTTGGTCAGCACGAATTTGGTCTGCGGCAGCGGGCCTTCGGCGGCGTCGCACAGCACGATCGCGCCATCCACCATGGACAGGATGCGCTCCACCTCACCGCCGAAATCGGCGTGGCCGGGGGTGTCCACGATGTTGATCTTCACACCCTTCCATTCCACCGCGGTGGACTTGGCCAGGATGGTGATGCCGCGCTCGCGCTCCAGGTCGTTGCGGTCCAGCGCGCGCTCGGCGACCTGCTGGTTGGCGCGGAAGGCGCCGGCCTGCTTCAGCAGATTGTCCACCAGCGTCGTCTTGCCGTGGTCGACATGCGCGATGATCGCGACGTTGCGAATGTCCATGGGGTCCGGGTCCGGTTGTCTGGGGCCCGACCCCGCCTGTCCGGCGGTGAGCGAAAGCTCACCCCGATGAACGGCGGGCAGGCGTCTGTTGCTTGATGCGGCGCACACATAGGCGCGCTTTAGGGAAAATGCGAGCGGCTTGTGGCGCGGGGCCGACCCGCGCCCCCTGGCGTGGCGGCCGGCCCCCCCCCCGCGCCCGGGGTCAGGCGGCGACCAGCGCCTTCAGGTCGGTCTGCGGGCGGGCGCCGAAATGGCTGATCGCCTCCGCCGCCGCGACCGAGCCCCAGCGGCCGCATTCGGCCAGTGCCAGGCCCTTGGCATGGGCAGCCAGGAAGCCGGCGGCATAGGCATCGCCCGCCCCGGTCGTGTCCACGACCTTGGTCGGCACCGCCGCGACCTCGGTCGTCGCGCTGCCGGCGACGATGACGGAGCCCTTCTCGCTGCGGGTCACGGCGGCGAGCCCGACCTCGGCCCGCACGGCGGCGAGCGCCGTGGCGAAATCCTCGGTCTCGTAGAGCGACAGCAGCTCGGATTCATTGGCGAACAGGATGTCCACCTCATGCTTCACCAGGTCGCGGAAGGCGGCGCGGTGGCGGCCGACGCAGAAGGCATCGGACAGGGTCAGCGACACCTTGCGGCCCGCGCCATGCGCGATCTTGGCGGCCTTGCGGAAGGCCTCCTGCGCGGCGGGCGGGTCGAAGAGGTAGCCTTCCATATAAGTGACGGCGGCGGAGGCTACCTCGGCCTCCTCCACATCGTCCGGGCCGAAGGCGACGCAGGCGCCGAGGAAGGTGTTCATGGTGCGCTGCGCGTCGGGCGTCACCAGGATCAGGCAGCGCGCCGTGGGCGCCCCGCCGCTGAGCGGCTTCGAGGGGAAGCGCACGCCCGCCGCGCGGATGTCATGCGCGAAGACCTGGCCGAGCCCGTCATCGGCGACCTTGCCGAGATAGCCGACGCGCGCACCGAGCGCCGCGGCCACCGCGCAGGTGTTGCCGGCCGAGCCGCCCGAGCTTTCGACGCCCGGGCCCATCGCGGCATAGATCCGCTCCGCCGCCGCGGCGTCGATCAGGGTCATGCCCCCCTTGGCCATGCCCTGGGCCGCGATGAAGGCGTCCTCGGCGCGGGCGAGCACGTCCACGATGGCATTGCCAATGCCGAGGATGTCGAGGGCAGGCGCGGTCATGCGGGCGGGATCCGGGGCGTTATGAAAGGGGCCGGACCTTTGCCGGAACCCGCTTGCCGCGCCTAGCCCCCAGGGCTCGGCCGGCGGCTGGAATGGATCACGGCCGGACCGGCTGCGCGAGGTTGTGGACAACTCTCCCCGAAATGCGATCGGGCCGTTGTAGGGGCCCGGCTGCGCGTGTTAGCCGAAAGGCCGCACAGCGGGATCAGGGACGCCTGTTGCGCGCCGGTTCGGACAGGCCTTTCGGCGTCCGGCTGGGATCAGCGAATAGGAATGGGGGAGCCTCGCGCGATGAACGTCTTCAGCCGCCGTCCGAAGTCGTCCGAGCCCGAGCCGCAGCCCGCGACCGTTCCGACCGCCCGCGATCCCGATCTCGGCGCGCCGCTGCCGCCCACCTTCACCAGGGACACCCAGACGATGAGCCTTGCGCCCAAGCCGACCATGCCCCTCGGCCCGACGCCGCCCTCCGGCACCGCGATCCCGCCCCGGCCGATGGGCGCCGCCCCGTCGGCCGCCGCCGCCCCGCGCGCCGGCGCAGCGGAGCGCCGGACCCTCGTGGTCGGCCGCGGCATCAGCCTGCAGGGCACCGTCACCGAGGCCGAGCGCCTGGTGGTCGAGGGCACGGTCGAAAGCCAGATGATCCAGGCGACCGAGCTGTCCATCAGCGATGCCGGCGTGTTCCGCGGCGAAGTGCAGGTGGAAGATGCCGAGATCGCCGGCACCTTCGACGGCACGCTGACCGCCCGCGGCCAGCTGGTCATCCGTGGCACCGGCCGCGTCATCGGCGTGGCGCGCTGCCGCCGCCTGATGGTGGAGGAAGGCGGCCAGCTCTCCGGCAAGATGGAAATGCTCGGCGACGGCGTGACGCCGCCCGCCCCCGCCCCGCGCCTGTCCGAGGGCTGAGCCCCCCGCCATGCCCCGTCCGCACAGTGTCGGGCGGGGCTGTTCGGGGAGCCGCTTGTCCTGATGCGACGCGCTGTCCTGCTGATCGCGGTGCTGCTGCCGGCCGCCTGCGCCCAGCCCGCGTCCCAGGATGGCGACGCCGCGCTGCAGGGCGCGCTGGCCAGCCATCAGGCGAGCCTCGGCGCGATCACGGGCCAGACCGGCGCTGCGGCACGCGCCATCCCCTCCGGACCCGTCCCAGCGCAGGCCAACCAATTGGTGGGCCAGACGCCGGAGGCCGTGCTGCACTGGCTCGGCCCGCCCCGGCTGCGTCGGGCGGAAGGTTCGGCCGAAATCTGGCACTATCAGGCCAGCCAATGTCATCTGGATCTGGTGCTCTACCCAGAACCCGGCGTGCAGCCCGGGCTGCGCGTGGCCTTTGCCGCGGCGCGCGCCATCGGCGCTGCGCGGCGGGCCGAAGCGGCCTGCCTGCGGGATATCGCGCGCGGCGCCGCGGCCCCTACCCAGGCGCCGGGCCCAGCCCGGCCCGCGGGTGCGGCGCAGGCCGGGTGAGCCGGCCCGCCATCGCCCGCATCGGTTGCCGCGGATGAACCTCGCGCCCTGGCTGGACGCTTTCGTCCCGATCTTCGGCCTGCTGGCGCTCGGCGCCTTCCTCAAGCGGCGACTGCTGCGCGAGGATGCGGTCTGGGCCGGCATCGAGAAGCTGATTTTCTGGGTGCTGCTGCCCTGCCTGATCGCCAGCGCGCTCTCCACGCTTCGGCTGGGCGAGCTGCCGATCGGCGGGCTGGCCACCGCGATCTGGACGACGCTGCTGATCGGCACCGCCGTCTCCGTGATGCTGGCCCGCGCGCTCGGGCATGGGCATGCGGCGATGACCTCGGTGCTGCAGGGGGGCATCCGCTTCAACAATCTGATGGCCTTTGCCATTGGCGGGGCGATCTGGGGCGCGCCGGGCGTTGCGATGGCCGCGGTGGTGACCGGGCTGATCGTGCCTTGCGTGCAGGTGATCGTGACGGTGGCCTTCGCGCTCGGCCGCGACGGCGCGGTGCGGCCGCTGTCGCTGCTGCGGCAGGTGGCGCTCAATCCGCTGATCATCGGCGTGGTGGCGGGCTTCGTGCTGGGGGCGCTGGGCGGGTTGCCGCCGGGGCTGCAACCGGCGGTGCGGAGCCTTGGCCAGGCGGCGGTCGCGCTCGGGTTGCTCTGTGTCGGCGCGGCGCTGACGCTGGAAGGGCTTGGCCTGCGGCCGGGGACGCAGGTGGCGACGGCGCTGCTGAAGCTGGTCTGCGTGCCGGCGCTGACCTGGGCGTTCTGCGCTGTGCTTGGGATCGGCGCGCTGCCGACGGCGATCGCGGTGATGGCGATGGCGCTGCCGACGGCGGCGACGAGCTATGTGATGGCGCGCGCCATGGGCGGCGATGCGAAGCTCATGGCCGCGATCACCACCAGCGAACACCTGCTGAGCATGGTCACCCTGCCGGTGTGGGTGTGGTTGTTGATGCGTTGACCGGACCGATGCAAGGCCGCGAAGCGGCCCCGCGCGGCGACCGGCCTCACCGCTGGGCGCGCCATGTCTGTGGCGCGGAAGCCACGAGGCGCACAGCGCCGAGGCCGGAGGCCGCGCCCGGCGCCTGAGGGCACTATTTCCGCGGAAGGAACCCGACGAGACGCTCGGCCTCATCGCAGATCGGGGTCGCGATGGCGTCCGCGCGCTCGGCGCCCTGGCGCAGCAGCGCATCCAGCGCCGCGGGGTCCTGCAGCAGGCGGTTCATCTCGGCGCGGATCGGGTCGAGATGCGCGACCAGCGCCTCCGCCAGCGCCTCCTTGAAGGGCCCGAAACCCTTGCCGCCGTGATGGCGCAGCACGCCCGCATGGGTCTCGCCGGTGATCGCGGCCAGGATGCCGACCAGGTTGCGCGCCTCCGGCCGGCCTTCCAGCCCGGCCTCGCTCTCCGGCAGCGGCTCGGGGTCGGTCTTGGCGCGGCGGATCTTCAGCGCGATCGCGTCGTGGTCATCCGTCAGGTTGATGCGCGACTGGTCGGACGGGTCCGACTTCGACATCTTCTTCGTCCCGTCGCGCAGGCTCATCACGCGGGCGGCGATGCCCTGGATCAGCGGTTCGATCTGCGGGAAGAAATTCACGCCGTAATCGTGGTTGAACTTCTGGGCGATGTCGTTCGCCAGCTCCAGATGCTGCTTCTGGTCGTCGCCGACCGGCACCTTGGTGGCGTGATAGGTCAGAATGTCGGCCGCCATCAGGTTCGGATAGACGTAGAGGCCCGACGACGCGGCTTCCCGGTCCTTGCCGGCCTTGTCCTTGAACTGCGTCATCCGGTTCAGCCAGCCCAGCCGCGCGACGCAGTTGAAGATCCAGGCGAGCCGCGCATGCGCATGCACATGGCTCTGGATAAAGAGCGTGCAGCGCGCGGGGTCGAGGCCGCAGGCGATCAGCGCCGCCGCCATCTCTCGCGTCTGGCGGGCGAGCTCCTTCGGGTCCTGCCAGACGGTGATGGCGTGCAGATCCACCACGCAATAGATCGCCTCATGCGTGTCCTGCAGCGGCACCCAGTTGCGGATCGCGCCGAGATAATTGCCGAGCGTCGGCACGCCGGAGGGCTGGATGCCGGAAAAGACGCGGGTGTTCGTCATGGCCATCGGAGTGGTTCGCTTCGGCTGGATGGCGCGCTGTGTCGGGTGGGCGGCGGGTTGCGTCAAGCGGCGGGCGGGTAGGGCCGGGATCCGAAGATCGCCGTGCCGACGCGCACATGCGTCGCCCCTTCGGTGATCGCCGCTTCATAGTCGCCGCTCATGCCCATGGAGAGCGTCGTCAGGCCGTGCTTGGCCGCGAGCCCGGCCAGATAGGCGAAATGCGGGCGCGGATCGCCCTCCACGGGTGGGATGCACATGAGGCCGGAGATGGTCAGGCCATGCTCCTCCCGGCAGGCGCGCAGAAACGCCTCGGCCTCGGCGCGGGGCACGCCGGCCTTCTGGGGCTCGTCACCGGTGTTCACCTGCACCAGCAGTGCGGGCGCGCGGCCTTCCTTCTTGATGGCGTCCGCCAGCGCGGCGGCGAGCTTCGGGCGGTCCAGGCTTTCGATCACGTCGGCGACCCGGACGGCCTCCCGCGCCTTGTTGGTTTGCAGCGCGCCGATCAGGTGCAGGCGAAGCCCGGGATGGCCAGGGGGCAACGAGGTGCGGAGGGCGGGGAATTTCGCCATCGCCTCCTGCACCCTGTTCTCCCCGAACACTGCCTGGCCGGCGGTGAGCGCGGCCAGCACCGCCTCCGCCGGGTGGGTCTTGGAGACGGCGACGAGTGTCACCGCGGCGGGGTCGCGCCCGGCGCGCGCGCAGGCTTCCGCGATGCGCCCCTTCACGGCGGCGAGGTTTCGGGCGATGGCGGCGGGGTCTGTATTGGGGTCGGTCATGGGCTTCGGGACGCTAGAGGGGTGGTCGCGCCGGCTCAAGCCGCGAACCGGGCGCGCTGGCAAGGCCCTACCGCGGCTTTGGCTGGTCTCGGACCCGGTGCGGCTGCCAGACCCGCGCGCGGCTGCGGCGCGTCTGCCGCGCGGGGCGGGGGTGCTGGCGCGGGGGGCGGCGCCTTCGGTGCTGGCGGGTCTCGCGCGGCTCTGCCGGGCGCGAGGGTTGGTCCTGGTGGTGGGCGGCGATGGCCGGGCGGCGCTGGCGCACAGGGCCGGGCTGCATGTGCCGGACCGGCGGGGCGCGCGCGGGATACTGCCTTTTCTGTTAGCGCGGCGGCGTGGCGCGCCCTGGGCGGTGCTGACGGCGGCGGTGCATGGGCGGGCGGGGCTTAGCCGGGCGCGGCGGCTGGGGGTCGAGGCCGGTTTTGTCTCCCCCGCCTTCACGACGGCGAGCCATCCCGGGGCGCCGACGCTCGGCCCGCTGCGCTGGGCGGCGCTGGCGGCGGCGCTCGGCCGGCCGGCCGTGGCGCTGGGCGGGTTGGACGGGGCGCAGGCGGGGCGGCTGGGGCGGCGGCCGGCGGGGCTGGCAGCGATCGGGGCCTTCGGGACGGGCCTGGTCAGGCGCTGAGGGGGTGTTGCGGCGCCACAGGGTGGCTGTGGCGCGCGCGCAACACTGTCTCAACGAAGTCGCGCGGTTGGTCAGAGGCCGGTGGACGTCGCGTTATGGGCGAGACAATAGTCTGGCAGGCCTGACCGTGAATGGGGGGAAACCCGTGTTCGCGGCACCTGCCGAGGGGGGCAGGCGGGCCGTCGCAAGCCGGGGGCTTCCCGGTACAGGAGGAGGTTTTTTATGCGCAAGATTCTGCTCGGCACCACTGCGGTTGCCGGCGCCGCGCTCTTCGCGGCTTCGACCGCCCAGGCGCAGCAGGCCCCGTCGGTTCGCATCGGCGGCTTCATGCAGACCACGGTCGCGATCGTGAACGACGATCTCGACTCCGCCGCTGGCGTCCCGACGGGCGTCAACGGCTTCGGCACGCGTGAGCGCGCCGGCACCGACTTCCGCAACGAAGTCGAAATCCATGTGCTGGTGAACGGCAAGGCCGCCAACGGCCTCGAATACGGCGCCGTGATCGAGCTGCAGAACGACAACGTCGGCGGTGGCTCGGGCTCCGCGCTCGACCTCGACGAGGCCTTCCTGTTCGTGTCGTCCCCGACGCTCGGCACGATCCGCTTCGGTGAAGTGGACAACGCGGCCAGCATCATGCAGGTCCGGGCTCCGAGCATCCGCGGCTTCGGTCCTGACGGCGCGTGGGACGTGGGCATCCTCGGCCTCGCCCAGGGCACGGGCGGCAACCCGTCGCTCCTGACCGGCATCAACGACGGCAACGACGCGACGAAGATCGTCTACCTGTCGCCGCAGTTCGCCGGCTTCGACCTCGGCCTGTCCTATGCGCCGAACGCCGGCGAAGGCGATCGCGCCTTCGGCGGCCGCGCGGTGGACACGCTCGGCGCCGGTAACCTTGCGATCGCCCCGGCGGTCACGCAGCGCGACCGCACCGGCCTCGAGAACGAGATCGCAGCGGCGATCCGCTACCGCGGCACGTTCGGCGGCGTCGGCATCTCGGCCGGCTTCGGCTACATGCAGGCCGATGCGCCGAACACCGTCGTGAACTCCAACTCCGGCGCGGTGACCGCTGGCACGGCGCAGGACGTCACGGCCTACACCTTCGGCATGAGCCTGTCCGCCTTCGGCCTGACGGTCGGCGGCGAGTACACCTGGGGCAAGTACACTGCCAGCTCCGTCGGCCGCACCGCGCTGGCCGCTGGTCGCGACGACACCAGCCACTACGTGCTGGGCGCCACCTACACCATGGGTGCCTTCTCGGTCGGCGCCTACTACGGCGTGGCTGAGGCGGACAATGGCGGCACGACCGCCGACCGCGAGCAGACCGGCTTCGGCTTCGGCGCGGTCTACACGCTGGCCCCGGGCCTTGAGATCTTCGCGAACTACAACGTGATCGACGACAAGAACGCCAACATCAGCCTGGCAGCCGTCACGAACGGCACGGCGAGCGCCACCAACCCGACCGGGCAGCTGGCGACGCGTGCGGCCGGTACGCTGGTCAACCGCGAAATCTCGGCCTTCTTCATCGGCACCCGCCTGTCCTTCTGATCCAGGCGGCCGAAAGGTCGAACAGTACGGGGCGGCGGGGTAACCCGCCGCCCTTTTTCATGCGCGCGGCCCGGCGCTGGGCCATTGGCTGCGCCGCCCCCGTAGGGCCCGCGCCGCGGACGCGGCTCTGCCCCCTTCCGATTCGGCCCCCCCAAGGGTAAACAGCGCTTCGGCGTGCGCGCGCTGCCGTGAGATCGGCGCGGCACAGGTGCAGGACGGGCTGACATGATCGAGCGCGTGTGGCGGCCCCTGGCGCGGGGCATCCTGATGGGCGGGCTGAGCCTCGGCCTGCTGGCCGGGTGCAGCAGCACGGACGACAATTTCCGTGTGCCCGGCCAGGACGAATACAACAGCGGCAGCCGTCGCGACAACGTGCGCGGGCGGCTGGGCGGGACGGACGGCATCCTCGTTTTCGGCACGGACCGCACCAGCCAGCGCGCCGCCGCCGATACCGGCACGAGCGGGATTGGGGTGAACGCCTTCCTCTGGCGCGCCACGCTCGACACGCTGTCCTTCATGCCGCTGGCCTCTGCCGATCCCTTTGGCGGCGTGGTCATCACCGATTGGTACCAGCCGCCCGGCGGCGGCAATGAACGCTTCCGGGTGACGGCCTATATCCTGGGTCGCACGCTGCGCTCGGACGGGGTGCGCGTCGTCGTGTTCCGCCAGGAGCTGCGCCAGGGGAATTGGGTGGATGTGGCGGTCGCTGCCACCACCGCGACCGAGCTTGAGGACCAGGTGCTCAACCGGGCGCGGGAACTGCGCGCCCAGGCGACCGCCTCCTCGCGCTGAGCGCTGGCGCGGGCGCCATTGGCGCCCGTTTTGTGCCGAAGAATTCCGCTTCGCCGCGAAGTGTCCTATGCGTGCGCTCTCCTGAGAGCCACGCACGCGACCGATGAACGACCAGACCCCCGAGCGCGCCGCCGCCGTCCAGCCGCCGCGCTACGATTTCGCCGCCGCCGAGCCCCGCTGGCAGGCGGAATGGAACCGCCGCGCCTGCTTCGCCGTCCCCGACGTGCCGCCGCCCGGCAGCCGGAAGTACTACGTGCTGGAGATGTTCCCCTACCCGTCGGGGAAGATCCATATGGGCCATGTGCGCAACTACACGCTCGGCGATGTGGTCGCGCGCTACAAGCGTGCGCGGGGGCATCTGGTGATGCACCCGATGGGCTGGGACGCCTTCGGCCTGCCGGCCGAAAATGCGGCGCGCGAACGCGGCATCCATCCCGGCGCCTGGACCTATCAGAACATCGCCAATATGCGCGCCGAGCTGCAGCGCATGGGCCTCAGCCTCGAGTGGAAGCGCGAATTCGCCACCTGCGACGCGGCCTATTACGGCCAGCAGCAGAAGCTGTTCCTGGATTTCTGGAAGGCCGGCCTGGTCGAGCGGAAGGAAAGCTGGGTCAATTGGGACCCGGTGGACGGCACGGTGCTCGCGAATGAGCAGGTGATCGACGGGCGCGGCTGGCGGTCGGGTGCGCTGGTCGAGAAGAAGAAGCTCAGCCAGTGGTTCCTGAGCATCACGAAATACGCGCCCGACCTGCTGGAGGCGCTGAACACGCTGGATCGCTGGCCCGAGCGCGTGAAGCTGATGCAGTCCAACTGGATCGGCCGCAGCGAAGGCGCGCGGGTGCGCTTTCGGGTGACCGATGCGGCCGCCGCGGGCGCGGACGAAGTCGAGGTCTTCACGACGCGGCCCGACACGCTGTTCGGCATGAGCTTCCTGGCCGTGGCCGCGGAGCATCCGCTGGCCGCCGCGGCTGCCGCGCGCGATCCGAAGGCGGCGGAATTCGTCGCCGAATGCCGGCGCATGGGCACTTCCGAAGCCGCGATCGAACAGGCGGAAAAGCGCGGGCACGACACCGGTTTTCGGGTCGCGCATCCCTTCCTGCCGGGCGTTACCTTCCCGGTCTGGATCGCCAATTTCGTGCTGATGGAGTACGGCACCGGCGCGATCTTCGGCTGTCCCGGCCATGATGAGCGCGACTTCGAATTCGCGACGAAGTTCAAGCTGCCCATCACGCCCGTGGTGCTGCCGCAAGGCGCCGATCCCGCGACCTTCGCGCTCGACGGTGCGGCCTATACGGGCGATGGCACGATCTTCAATTCGGACTTCCTCGATGGCCTCGATGTGCCGGCCGCGAAGCGCCGCGTGATCGAGGCGCTGGAGACCAAGGCTCAGGGCACCGGCGTGGTGAATTGGCGGCTCCGCGACTGGGGCATCAGCCGCCAGCGCTACTGGGGCTGCCCGATCCCGGTGATCCATTGCGACGATTGCGGCGCCGTGCCGGTGCCGAAGAACCAGCTGCCGGTGACGCTGCCGGAGGATGTGGACTTCTCCCGCCCCGGCAATCCGCTGGATCACCACCCGACCTGGAAGCATGTGGCCTGCCCGTCCTGCGCGAAGCCCGCGCGGCGTGAGACCGACACCTGCGACACCTTCGTGGACAGCTCCTGGTATTTCGCCCGCTTCTGCTCGCCCTGCGCTGAGCAGCCGGTGGACCGCGCGGCGGTGGATGCCTGGCTGCCGGTGGACCAGTATATCGGCGGCATCGAGCACGCGATCCTGCACCTGCTCTACAGCCGCTTCTTCACCCGCGCGATGAAGGCGTCTGGCCATCTGTCCGTGGAGGAGCCCTTCGCGGGCCTCTTCACCCAGGGGATGGTCCAGCACGAGAGCTACAAGGGCGCGGATGGCCGCTGGCTCTACCCGGAGGAGGTGGAGTTCTCGGTCGCGGCGGATGGCGCGCGCAGCGCCGTGGTGAAGGGCAGCGCGGAGCCGGTGACGATCGGCCGTGTCGAGGCGATGTCGAAGTCGAAGCGCAACACGGTGGATCCGGGCGCGATCATCGGGCGCTACGGCGCGGATACGGCGCGCTGGTTCATCCTGTCCGACAACCCGCCGGAGCGGGACATGGAGTGGACGGAATCCGGCGTTGCCGGCGCGTTCCGCTTCACCCAGCGCGTCTGGCGTCTGGCCAATAACTTTCTCAGCCCGCAGCCGAAAGTGTTCGACGCGCTCCCGAAGGCGCCGGACGCACCGCGCAAGCTGCGCCAGGCGACGCACCGCACCATCGCCGCCGTGACCGAGGCGCTCGAAAGCTTCGCCTTCAACGTCGCCGTCGCGCGCATCCATGAATTCGCCAATGCGATTGGCGATGCCGAGCCGCAGGCGGCCGCGGATGGCATGGGCGCGGCCCGACGGGAGGCGCTGGAGACGCTCGCCCGCCTTGCTGCGCCGATGATGCCGCATCTGGCGGAGGAGGTCTTCGCGGCGCTCAACCCGGGCGCCACGACGCTGGTCGCCGAAATGCCCTGGCCGGAGGCCGATCCCGCCCTCCTGAAGGCAGAGACGGTGACGCTGGCCGTGCAGGTGCTCGGCAAGCTGCGCGCGACGATCGAAGTGCCGGCCGGGGAGAGCGAGGAGCGCATCTTCGCCCTGGCGGAGGCTGAGGAGAACGTGCAGCGTGCGATCGACGGCAAGCCGGTGAAGAAGCGCATCCATGTCCCCGGGCGGGTGGTCAATCTGGTTGTCTGAGGCAGTGGCTCGGCACGCAGGCTCCGGCGCGGCGGCGGGCGACGTGCGGCGTCGTGCGCTGCTGCGCGGCGCGGCTGGGCTGCTCGCGCTCGGCACGGCGGGCTGCGGCTTTCGGCCGATCTACAGCGGTGGCGCTGCCGCTGGGTCCGACGCCGCGCTGGCCGCCGATATGGCGGCGACGCGGGTTGCGATCATTCCGGACCGCTTCGGCCAGTTGTTGCGCCGCGCGCTGCAACAGCGGCTCGGCCAGGGGCGCGGCGAAGCTGTCGCCGCGCGATGGGAGCTGCTGGTGGGCCCGAGCGTGGCAGGCGAGGCGGTCGGCATCCAGTCCGACGGCGCGGCGACCCGGGTGCGGATGATCGCCACGGCCAATTGGACCCTGCTGCGCCTGACCCCGCGGGAGACCGTGGCGAACGGCTTCGAGCGTACCCTCGACGCCTACAACATCCAGGGCGTCCAGTTCTTCGGGGCGGATGCCAGCCGCGACGCGATGGAGCGCCGCTTGGCTGAGCAGCTGGCAGACGAGGTCGCTCTCCGCCTGGCGATGCAGTTCCGGCGGTTGCGCGAAGGCGGCACGGGCCAGCGGATCGAACCGGTCGAGGCGCCGGCGCCGATGCTCCAATCCCTGCCGCTTCCTGCCGGCGCGACGCTGCCAAGCCCCGTCGAGGGCGTGAGCGGCGGGCCCGCCAGCGGCATCGGCACGCGGGATGGCTTCCGATGAGCGCGCCGCGCTTGCGCCCGAACGGCTAAGGCCGCGCCGATGGCCAAGCTCGATGCGCGCCGCGCGGCTGCGGTGCTCGCCGATCCCGGCCCCTTTCGCGCCGTGCTGCTCCATGGCGACGATGCCGGGCTGGTGCGAGAGCGGGCGGAGGCGCTGGTGCGCGCCGTGCTGGGCGGGGCGATGGACGATCCCTTCCGGCTGGCGGAGCTGAACCGCGACGAAGCTGCGAAGCCGGGCGCGCTGGCGGGCGAAGCCGCGGCGCTGGCGATGACCGGCGGGCGGCGCGTGGTGCGGCTGCGCGAGGCAACCGATGCCCACGCCACCCCGCTCAAGGACGCGCTGGCGACGCCGGGCGAGGCGTTGATCGTGCTGGAAGGCGGGGAGCTCACCACCCGCTCCAGGCTGCGGTTGATGGCGGAAGCGGCGCCGGAGGTGGGGGTCATCGCCTGCTATCGCGAGCGGGGCGAGGAATTGGCGGCCACGATCGGCCGCATGCTGCGCGAGGAAGGGGTGCAGGCCGATCCGGCGGCGCTCTCCTGGCTGGCGACGCGGCTCGGCGAGGATCGGATGCAGACGCGGCGCGAGGTAGAAAAGCTCGCGCTCTATGTCGGGGCCGGCGGCCGCGTGGATGAGGATGCGGCGCTCGCCTGCGGCGGGGAGGGCGCGGCGTCCGACCTCGATGAGGCGCTGATGGCCGCAACCGCCGGAGAGGCCGCGCGTGCCGACCGTGCGCTGACGGCGGCCTTCGCGGAAGGCGCCAACTCCGTCGCCGTGCTGCGCGCGGCGCTACGGCATGTGCAGCGGCTGCATGAGGCGGCGGTGGCCGGTGGCGATATCGGCGTGCTGCGTCCCCCGGTGTTTTTCCGCCACAAGCCCGCTTTCGAGCGCGCCCTGCGCCTGTGGTCGCCGGCGGCTCTGGAGGCCGCGGGGGCGGCGCTGCTGGAAGCCGAGAAGCGCACCAAGACCACGGCGTTTCGCGACGCCGACACGACGCTGGCCCGCGCGGCGCTGGCCGCGATCGCCCGGCAGGCCCAGGCGCGGCGCTGAGGGATCATGCGCCGCGCGGCAGCGCCAGAAAAGCCCTTATATTACAATGCGTTGCGACGGAACGGCGCGGTCAGCCGCCCGACAGCAGCCGGACCAGCCCGTCGAGTTGGTCGAGGTCGCGGTAGTGGATCACCACCTCGCCGCCCTTGCCTTGCGTCTTCAGGGCAACGCGAAGCCCGAGCCGCTCGGTCAGGTCGCGTTCGAGGGCGGCGATGTCGGGATCGCGGCGCGCCTGGTCCTTGGCGCCCGCCTTGGGCTTGCCTTGCGCGGCTGCGAGCGCTTCCGCCTGGCGGACATTCAGGCCGCGGGCGACGATCTGGGCGGCGAGCGCGGCGGGATTCGCTGCCGTCACCAGCGTGCGGGCATGACCGGCCGAGAGCACGCCATTCGCCACCAGGTTGCGGACCTCGGGCGGCAGGGTCAGCAGGCGCAGCATGTTCGCGACATGGCTGCGGCTTTTGCCGACGGCCTGGCCGAGGCCGTCCTGCGTCAGGCCGAACTCGTCGAGGAGGCGGCGATAGCCCTCTGCCTCCTCCATGGCGTTGAGGTCCTGCCGCTGCAGGTTCTCAACGAGGCCCGCGGCCATGGCCTCGCGGTCGCCAAGCTCACGGACGACGACCGGCACCTCATGCAGCTGCGCGGCCTGGGCGGCGCGCCAGCGGCGCTCGCCGCCGATGATCTGATAAGCGCCGGGCGCGCCGGGCTTGGGGCGGGCCAGGATGGGCTGGAGGATGCCGTTTTCGCGGATCGAGGCGGCGAGGTCATCGAGGCTCGCTTTGTCCATGCCGCCGCGGGGCTGGAAGGGGCCGGGCTCCAGCGCCTCGACCGGCAGGGTGCGCAGCGCCGCGCCGCCAGTGGCCTCCGCGGCCGGCGCATCCGGGATCAGGGCGGAGAGGCCGCGCCCGAGGCGGGAGGGGGGGGCCTTGCGGGTGGTGCTCATGCGGTGAGGTCGCTTTTCAGGCTCGGGCGCGCGCCCGTTCGCGCTTGAGGAACTCGGCCGCGAGCCGGAGATGGGCCTGGGCGCCGGGCGAGCGGAAATCGTAGATCAGCACCGGCAGCCCGTGCGAGGGGGCCTCGCTGACCCGGACATTGCGGGGGATCACCGTCTCGAAGACCTTGTCCTTGAAGAAGCTGCGGACATCGCTGGCGACCAGCTCGGACAGGTTGTTCCGCCGGTCCACCATGGTGAGCACGATGCCCTCCAGCGCGAGGCGCGGATTGAGGGCGCGGCGGACGCGGTCGATGGTGCGGGTGATCTGGCTGATGCCCTCGAGCGCGAAGAACTCGGTCTGCAGCGGCACGATCACGCCTTCGGCGGCAACGAGCGCGTTCAGCGTGATCAGGCCGAGCGAGGGCGGGCAGTCGAGGAAGACGAAGTCGAAGCCGCGCAGCACCTCTGCACCGGCCTTGAACGCCAGCGCGAGGCGCTTCTCGCGGTCCTCGAGGCCGACGAGCTCCACCTCGGCGCCCGCAAGGTCGGGGTCGGCGGGCAGGATGGAGAGGTTCGGGATGGCGGTCGGGCGGATCAGCTCAGCCAGCGGCCGGTCCTCGGCCAGCAGGGCATAGCTGCCGGCGGCGCGCTCGCCACGGCCGATGCCAAGCCCGGTGGAGGCGTTGCCCTGCGGGTCGAGGTCGAGCAGCAGCACCTTGTGCTCCGCGGCAAGCGCGGTGGCCAGGTTGATCGCGGTGGTGGTCTTGCCGACGCCGCCCTTCTGGTTGGCGAAGGCGAGGATCCGCGGGGATGCGCGGTCAGTCGGCCGGGGTGTCACGGCGGATCTCGCTGAGGCGGAGGAGGGTGGCGTCCGGGGCTGTGCGGCTTTGAAACCGCTCGACCCGCAGTGTCCAGTGCATGAGGGCTGCGGTCAATTCATCCTCGGCGGTGCGGCCCTTCGGGAAGAGGGCGATGCCGTCGGGCGCCAGCAGCCGCGCGGCATGCGGCAGCAGATCGGTGAGGGGGGCAAGGGCGCGGGCGGTGACGGCGGCGAGCGGGGGCAGGCGCGCGGCCTCGATCCGCTGTGGGTGGACCCTGACATGGGTCAGGCCGAGCTGGGCCGCGGCTTCCGTCAGGAACGCCGCCTTGCGGCGGTCGGATTCGACCAAGTGGAAGGGGCGGCGCGAGGCGATGGCCAGGACCAGCCCCGGAAAGCCGCCGCCGCTGCCGAGGTCGCCAACCGGGCCGTCGCCTGGCGGCAGCAGAGGGAGCAGTTGAAGGGAATCGGCGATGTGGCGGGTCCGCACGGCCTCGGCGTCGCGGTCGGCGACGAGGTTGATCCGGGCGTTCCAGCGCAGCAGCAGATCGGTGAAGGCATTGAGGCGGGCGGTGGTGTCGGCCTCCATCGGTGGTGCTGGGGGTAGGGGGAGGCGCGGGGCGCCGGCGAGGTCCTGTTCCACGTGAAACACTCAGCCGGCCGTGGCGCGACGGAGATGCATGGCGAGCGCCGCCACGGCAGCAGGCGTGACGCCCGCCACGCGGCCGGCGCTGCCGAGCGTGGCGGGGCGAGCACGGCCAAGGCGCTGCTGCATCTCCCGCGATAGGCCGGGGACCAGGCCGAAATCGAGCCCGTCGGGGATCGCCAGGCGCTCCTCCTTCTCGATCAGGCGGCGCTCGGCCTCATGCCGGCGGAGATAGGGTGCGTAGAGCGCCTCGGCCTCCAGCTGGGCTGCGACATCGGGCGGTAGATCGGCCAGCCAGGGGAAGAGGGTGGCGGCCTGGGCCAGGGCGATATCGGGCAGGGCGAGCAGGTCGAGCGCGCTGCGCCGCCGCCCGTCCTGACGCACGGGCAGGCCGGCGGCGGCGATGGCGGCTGGCGTCGTCTCGTCCTGGCGGGCGCGGGCGAGGGCGTTTGCGACCGCAGCGGCGAAGGCCGCGTGACGGCGCGCGCGCTCCGGCCCGACGCAGCCCCAGCCGAGGCCGCGTTCGGTCAGGCGCAGCCCGGCATTGTCCGCGCGCAGGCTGAGCCGGTGCTCGGCGCGGGCGGTCAGCATGCGGTAGGGCTCGGAGACGCCGTGCAGCACCAGATCGTCCACCAGCACGCCGATATAGGCCTCCGCCCGGCCCAGCACCCGGTCTGGCGAGCCGCCGGCCGCTCGCAGCGCGGCGTTCAGCCCGGCCATCAGCCCTTGGGCGGCGGCTTCCTCATAGCCGGTGGTGCCGTTGATCTGGCCGGCCAGGAACAGGCCGGGCGTGCCGCGCACCTCCAGCGTCGGCTGCAGGGCGCGCGGGTCCACATGGTCGTATTCGATCGCATAGCCGGGGCGGAGGATCTCGGCCCGCTCCAGCCCCGGGATGGAGGCGATCAGCGCCGCCTGGATCGCCGCCGGCAGGCTGGTGGAGATGCCGTTCGGATAGACCGTGTGGTCGTCGAGCCCCTCCGGCTCCAGGAAGATCTGGTGCCGGTCCCGGTCGGCGAAGCGGACCACCTTGTCCTCGATGGAGGGGCAATAGCGCGGGCCAACACCCTGGATGCGCCCGCCATAGACCGCCGTGCGGTGCAGATTCTCCCGGATCAGGGCGTGGGTTGCCGGCGTGGTCCAGGTGATCCGGCATTCCACCTGCGGGTTGGTGATCCGGTCCGTCAGCCAGGAGAGTGGCTCGGGCGGGTCGTCGCCCGGCTGCGGCTCCAGCGCCTGCCAGTCGATGGTTCGGCCGTCGAGGCGGGGCGGCGTGCCCGTCTTGAGCCGCGCGAGCGGCAGCTTCAGCCTCTCGAGCGCCAGCGCGAGGCCGATGGCGGGTGCATCGCCGTGCCGCCCGGCCGGGATGCGCTCCTCCCCCAGATGGATCTCGCCGCGGAGGAAGGTGCCGGTGGTGACGACCAGCGCGCCGCAGGCGATGCGCCGGCCGGTGCCGGTGACCACCGCCGCGATACGGCCCGCGGCATCCAGTTCGAGGTCCTCGGCCGGCTCGGCTAGGATATCGAGGCCCGGTAGGTCGCCCAGCAGGCGCTGCATCGCCTGGCGGTAGAGCTTGCGGTCGGCTTGGGCTCGGGGGCCGCGGACGGCGGGGCCCTTGCTGCGGTTCAGCTGCTTGACGTGGATGGCCGCGGCATCGGCCACGCGGGCCATCACCCCGTCCAGCGCGTCGATCTCCCGCACCAGATGGCCCTTGCCGATCCCGCCGATGGCGGGGTTGCAGGACATCTCGCCGATGGTGTCGCGCCGATGAGTCAGCAGCAGGGTGCGCGCGCCGCAGCGCGCGGCCGCGGCCGCGGCCTCGCAGCCGGCATGGCCGCCGCCCACCACCACCACATCATAGGCCGTCGGTGCCGTCATGGGCGCGATATACGCTCTCTACTTGCCGATGCAGAAGTCGCCAAAGACGACATCGAGCACATCCTCGACGCCGACACGGCCTGTCAGGCGGCCGAGTGCCAGCACGGCGCCCCGATAGGCCTCGGCCGCGAGTTCCGGCAGCGGCGCGTCCGCGGCCTCCTCAAGGCGCGCCGCTGCCTCCGTCAGCGCGGCCCGGTGGCGCGCCCGCGTCAGGACGGGCGCATCGGCGAGGCCCGCGCGGCGCTCGGCGGCGGCGGCGAGCGCGGCCTTCAGCGCGCCGAGGCCCGCGCCGGTCCGGGCGCTGGTCGGTAGGGGGGCGCGGCCGGCGATCAGCGCGGGAGGCGGCGCCAAATCGGCCTTCGAGGCGACCAGCACCGCATCTGGCCGCGCTGCGGCCAGCGCCAGCGTCTCCGTATCCGGGGCTGCATCGGCGGCGAAGACGGCAAGCACCAGGTCGGCCTCCTCCGCCCGGCGCCGGGCGCGGCGGACGCCTTCCTGTTCAATCTCGTCCTGGGTTGCGCGCAGTCCGGCGGTATCGGCGAGGATGGCCGGGATGCCGCCGAGGTCGAGCCGAACCTCCACCACATCCCGCGTCGTACCCGCCTGCGCGGAGACGATTGCCGCATCCCGGCCCACCAGCGCGTTCAGCAGCGAGGATTTGCCGGCATTCGGCGCGCCGAGGATGGCGATCGAGAGCCCCTCCCGCAGCCGCTCCCCCCGGCCGCCATCGTCGAGATGCGCGGCGATCTCCTGCGCGAGCGCCGCGGCCTCGCGCCGGGCCTGGGCGGAGAGGTCGCTCGGCAGATCGTCCATCTCGAACTCGATGGCGGCTTCCTGGTGGGCCAGGATGCGCGTCGCGCGTGCCGTCCAGGCGCCGTAGAGGGTGGCTAGAGCCCCCTCGGCCTGGCGGAGCGCCTGGCGGCGCTGGGCGGCGGTCTCGGCGGCGATCAGGTCGGCGACGGCCTCGGCCTGGGTCAGGTCCAGCTTGCCGTGCAGGAAGGCGCGGCGGGTGAACTCGCCGGGCTCGGCCGGGCGGCAGCCGAGGGCGGCCAGCGCCTCGGCGACGCCGGTCACGATCGCGGCGCCGCCATGCAAATGGAGCTCCGCGCTATCCTCTCCGGTGTAGCTCTGCGGTCCCGGGAACCACAGCACCAGCGCCTGGTCGAGCACCTCCTGGCTGCGGGGGCAGCGCAGGCGCCGGAGGCTGGCGTGGCGCGGGGCGGGCAGGCGGCCGGCGAGCTGGGCCAGGGCCGGGCCCGCGCCTGGCCCGGAGAGCCGCAGCACCGCCACGGCGGCCTGGCCGGCGCCGGACGCCTTGGCGAAGATCGTGTCCTGTGCGTCGCCCATGGCGCTGTGGCCGGTCCTGCTGATCGCGGCCTTGCCCGGCCTAGGGTGAGTGTTTCACGTGAAACGGCGCGCGCGGCCGGGTCCTCATCCCTTCGGGGGCGGGACATCCTTCTCCGTCAGCATCAGACGGGGCACGCGGCTGCCGGCGACCAGATGGGCCGCGAGAATTTCGTCTACATCGGCCCGCGTCTTCGGACTGTACCAGATGCCCTCGGGGTAGATGACCAGCGCCGGGCCGAATTCGCAGCGGTCGAGGCAGCCAGCCATGTTCACCCGTACGTCGCGCAGCCCGAGTTCCTTCGCGCGCGCCTTCATGTAGTCGCGCAGCTCCTCGCTGCCCCGCGCCGCGCAGGAGCCGCGGCGGTGCCCATCGGGGCGGCGGTTGCAACAGACGAAGACATGGGCGCGGAAATAGGGCGGCGGGTCGGAGGCCGCGGCAGCTTCGGCACCGGCTGGGGCGGGAAGATCGGTCACGCGAAACTCCATGCGGTGCGGCGTGGCATGCGCGCTGGCATGTAGCCGCGAAGCCCCGCGCCGGCCAGGGCCGACCTGCCGCCGGTCCTGCACCCTGCCCGTCGCGCCGCTTCGCTCCGTCCTGCCGCGCAACCATGCGCGACCATGGCTTGACGCCGGACCCCAGGTTGTGGCGCATGGCGCGCCCTGGACACCTGAGATGCCGCAACTAACCTGCCTCACCCCGCTCGGCGAGGTGACCCTCTCCGAAGAGGACGGCGCCATCGTCGCCCTCGATTGGGGGCGCGGGCGTGACCAGGACCGCACGGCCTTGCTGCGGCGCGCGGTGGCGCAGCTGCAGGACTGGTTCGACGATCCGGCCACCCCTTTCGACCTGCCGCTTGCACCCCATGGCACCGCCTTCCGCCAGCGCGTCTGGCAGGCGCTGCGGGATATTCCCGCTGGCGAGACGCGCTCCTATGGCGAGCTCGCCCGCTTGCTCGGCAGTGCCGCCCGTGCCATCGGGCAGGCGAATGGCGCCAACCCGATCCCGATCCTCATTCCCTGCCACCGCGTACTCGCGGCCGGTGGGGCGCTGGGTGGCTATTCGGGTGGCGAGGGGCCGGCCACCAAGCTCTGGCTGCTGAACCACGAAAAGCGCCTGGCGCCCGGCTCTTCTGCCGCCCGCCATCCCGAACTCCCGCTCGGCCCCGGCCGGGCCGATCCCTGAGGAAGCTAACCCCCCATGAACCACGCGATCCGCGTCCACGAGTATGGCGGCCCCGAGGCGCTGGTCTGGGAGGAGGTGCCGCTGCCGGCGCCGAAGCCCGGCGAGGCGCTGGTCCGCCACAAGGCGATCGGCCTCAACTACATCGATGTCTATTTCCGCACCGGCCTCTACAAGGCCCCGGCGCTGCCCGCGACCATCGGCATGGAAGCCTCGGGCGTTGTCGAGGCGGTGGGCGAGGGCGTCACCCATGTCGCGCCGGGCGACCGCGTCGCCTATGCCACCGGGCCCATCGGCGCCTATGCCGAGGCGCGCAGCATCAAGGCCGACCGCCTGGTGAAGATCCCGGCCGCCGTCACCGATGAGCAGGCGGCGGCGATGATGCTGCAGGGCATGACCGCCTGCTTCCTGCTGACCCGCACCTACAAGGTCCAGCCGGGCCAGACGATCCTGGTCCATGCCGCGGCCGGCGGTGTCGGGCTGATCATGGTGCAATGGGCGAAGCACCTGGGCTGCACCGTCATCGGCTGCGTCAGCACCGAGGAGAAGGCGGCCCTCGTCCGCGCCCATGGCGCCGACCATGTCGTGGTCGGCACCGAGACGCTGCCCGCCCGCGTGAAGGAGATCACCGGCGGCGCCATGCTGCCCGTGGTGTTCGACAGCGTCGGGCGCGACACCTTCATCACCTCGCTCGATTGCCTGGCACCCTTCGGGATGATGGTGTCCTACGGCAATGCCTCGGGGCCCGTGTCCATCGCCGATATCGGCGTGCTGGCCGCCAAGGGCTCGCTCTATCTGACGCGCCCGACGCTCGCGACCTACACCGCCAAGCGCGAGGACCTGGAATACTGCGCCAATGCGCTGTTCGACGTGGTCGGCAAGGGTGCGGTGAAGATCAACGTCAACCAGCGCTTCGCGCTGAAGGACGCCGCCGAGGCGCATCGCGCGCTCGAGGCCCGCAAGACCACCGGCAGCACCATCCTGCTGCCTTGATCCCTTCTCCCCCTCTCCCCCCACAGGGGGGAGAGGCTGGGTGAGGGGGGCTCCAGGCCGTCCTGACGCTCCGTCGCCGTTCAGCCCGGCAGGAAGTAGCGGTAGCGATACCGCTCGGTGAGCCCAAGCCCCGCATTCAGCGCCAGCGACGCCGCATTGGTGCAGGCCACCTGCGCATAGGCGAACCGCGCGCCGTGTGCCCGCGCCCAAGCGCCCGCTGCCGACATCACCCGCCGGCCCAGTCCACGGCGCCGGAATTCTTTCCTAACTGCAAGATCGAACAACCCGGCGAGGTCGCCATCGGCCGTGACGAAGGCGCAGGCTGCCGGCTCGCCGTCGAGCCGCAGCAGGATCCACGCCGCCGGCACGCCCAGCAGCTCCGGCATCCGCGCCTTTTCCGCCTGGCGGGCCGGCACCTGGTGCTCGCCGCTGGCCATCACGGCGGTCCAATCGGGCGTGGGCCCCGCCAGCGCCACGCAATCCGGGTCGTCGCGAAACAGCGGGCTGAGCGGGCCGCAGATCACCTGGCTTTCGTCATGCGCGCTGTAGCCGCGGGCCTGTAGCAGCGCCGCCAGCCCCGGCGGGTCGAGCGGCGTGGAGCGGAACCGCGGCCGGAAGCCGGCACGCGTGTAGAAGCCCTCGATCCGCGCGATGCGCGCCGGCAGGTCGGGATCGGGCGAGGGGTCGAGCGGGCAGGCAGCATTCGCCCGCCCCGTGCCGCCCGCGAAGCTGCGCAGCACGAAGCCACCGTCGAAGGCGATGCGCGGCGCGGGGACGGCCGAGAGCGTTGCACGCTCGATCGCCAGGATGCCCGGCAATTCGTGAGCGACGCCGCCCGCGCTCATGCCTCGTTCGCCAGCCGCGTCATGGCGTCGCGGTAGGTCGCGTCGAACAGCGCGTCGAGCGCCGGGTTCGTGCCCTTGAGCCCGGCTGCGACTCGCCCCGCCCAGCCGACATATTCGACGCGCCGCGCATGGTCCCAATTCGCCGGAGGGCTGGCGGTGATGGCGCGCAGATTGGAGATCTTGTCGGCGAGCTTCAGCATCTTCGCTGCATCGCTTGTCTGCGGCGCGTGCTTCACCTGCAGCGCCTTGCGCGTTTCCTTCGGCAGCGACTTGTCGTCGGTCGCCTCCGCCACGATGCGCGCGACCGTCTCGCCGAATTCAGCGACGAGGCGCGCATGGGTGATCGGCTCGGGGTCGTTGTCGCTATCCTCGACAGTGTCGTGCAGCAGCCCGGCCAGGATCGCCTCCTCCGGCGCGCCGTTCTCGGCCAGGATGCGGGCGACTTCCAGCACATGGTTCACATAGGGCTCCGCCGTCGCGCCCTTGCGCTTGTGCGTCGCATGCACATGCGCGGCGAAGGTCGCCGCGCGCAGCAAGGCGGCGGGATCGGCGGGCCGATGCTCCATCTCGAGCTCCTCGTCGGGGCGTGGTCACGTGTTCATCGTCGCCCCTCGCCACGCCGGCAAGGTCGGCTTCGCGGTGGGCGGGGCGGGTTGCGCCCCGCATTGCCCGTCAGTCGGCGGTGATGCCGCCCGCCTGCACCACGCGCCGCCAGCGTGCGATCTCGCTCGCCTGGAAGGCGGCGAATTCCTCGGGGCTGTTGCCGACCACGTCGAAGCCGGCCTCTACCAGCCGCGGCGCCACGGCCTGGCTCCGCAGCGCGGTCACGATCGCCTCATGCACCTGGCGGAGCAGATCCGCCGGCATGCCCGGCGGGCCGCCATAGGCCTGCCAGGAATAGACGACGAAGTCGCTGAGCCCGGCCTCGAGCGCGGTCGGCACGTCGCGGAGCACGGGCGGGCGCGTGTCGGCCGTCGTCATGATGGCCTTCAGCCGACCGCTCTGGATGTGCCCGATCACCGCGCCGAGGTTCTGGAAGGACAGTTGCGTGGTGCCGGAGATCACGCTGGTCATGGCCGGCCCGCCGCCCGAATAGGGGATGTGCGTCATCTCGGTGCCGGTGGCCTGCTTGAACATCTCGGCCGTCAGATGGTCCGAGGAGCCGCTGCCGCTCGAGGAATAGGACGCATTGCGCCCGTTGCGCTTCAGCCACTCGACCAGCCCGGCCGGGTCGTTGGCGGGGATGGCCTGCGGGTTCACGACCAGCACGTTGGGCGTGCGCACCGTCTGGGTGATGCGCGTCAGCTCGGTGACCGGGTTGTAGCCGAGGGTGGTGGGCTTGAGCGCGACGTTGATCGCCCAGGTGCTGATCGGCGCATGCATCAGCGTGTGCCCGTCGGGCGCGGAGCGGATCACCTGCCGCGCGCCGACCTCGCCGGTGGCGCCCGGGCGGTTCTCCACCACGAAGGGGCGGCCGAGCGTCTGCTGCATCTGCGCCGCGGTGAGCCGCGCGATGATGTCGGACGGACCGCCGGTCGCGAAGGGCACGACGATCGTCACAGGCCGTGCGGGCCAGCCCGCCTGCGCCTGTGCCTTGGTGGCGCGGAGCAGTGCCGGCGCGGCGAGCAGGCCGCTGCCGGCCAGGAGGAGGCGGCGCTTCATCGTTGTTTCCTCTCCCAAGCCGCCCGGCCCGGTGGGCGCGGCGCGGTCCGAGAGCAACGCTATCCGCGCAGGCACGGCGCCGCAATCGCCGCGCGGCCCTGCAGGGGGCGGGCAGAGCCGAAGGCGGAGCCTTCGGCCGGCGCCGATCAGGTATTCATCGCGTCGAAGAAGTCCTGATTCGTCTTCGAGTACTTCAGCTTCTCCAACAGGAATTCCATCGCGTCCTGCGTGCCCATCGGGTTCAGGATGCGGCGCAGGACCCACATCTTGGACAGGCTGCCGCGATCCACCAGCAGCTCTTCCTTGCGGGTGCCGGATTTGGTGATGTCGATCGCCGGGAAGACGCGCTTGTCGGACAGCTTGCGGTCGAGAACGAGCTCGCTGTTGCCGGTGCCCTTGAACTCTTCGAAGATCACCTCGTCCATGCGGCTGCCGGTGTCGATCAGCGCGGTGGCGATGATGGTCAGCGAACCGCCTTCTTCGATGTTGCGCGCCGCGCCGAAGAAGCGCTTCGGGCGCTGCAGCGCATTCGCATCCACGCCGCCTGTCAGCACCTTGCCGCTGCTCGGCACGACGCTGTTGTAGGCGCGGCCGAGACGCGTGATCGAATCCAGCAGGATCACCACGTCGCGCTTGTGCTCGACCAGGCGCTTGGCCTTCTCCAGCACCATCTCCGTCACCTGCACGTGGCGCGTCGCCGGCTCGTCGAAGGTGCTCGCCACCACCTCGCCACGCACGGTGCGCGCCATGTCGGTCACCTCTTCCGGCCGCTCATCGATGAGCAGCACGATCAGGAAGACCTCGGGGTGGTTCGCGCTGATGGACTTGGCGATGTTCTGCAGCATCACCGTCTTGCCGGTACGCGGCGGTGCGACGATCAGCGCGCGCTGGCCCATGCCGATCGGCGCGACGAGATCGATGACGCGGTGCGTGTTGTCCTTGGCCGGCCCCTTGGCGACGCTCTCGACCTCGGGATTTTCCATCTTCAGCCGCCGCGTCGGATAGAGCGCGGTCAGGTTGTCGAAGTTAATACGATGACGGAGGGCTTCCGGCGGTTCGAAGTTGACGTGGTCCACCTTCAGCAGCGCGAAGTAGCGTTCGCCATCCTTCGGCGCGCGGATCTGGCCTTCCACCGTGTCGCCGGTGCGCAGCCCGAAGCGGCGCACCTGCGCGGGCGAGACGTAGATGTCGTCGGGGCCGGGCAGGTAGTTGGCCTGCGGGCTCCGCAGGAAGCCGAAGCCATCGGAGAGGATCTCAAGCGTGCCGTCGCCGTAGATCGCCTGCTCATTATCCGCGAGCGTCTTCAGGATCGCGAACATGATGTCCTGCTTGCGCAGGCTGGAGGCGTTCTCGACCCCCACCTCCTCGGCGAAGGCGAGCAGATCGGCCGGCGACTTGGCCTTGAGTTCGGAAAGATGCATGGGCGGTTGCGTCCGTGCTGCGCGCCAAGGAGAGGCGCGCGGAGATAAATCAGAGGAGACCCTGGTGCGGCGAGGCCGAAACCGGGCGGTGCCCGGTCGCTGGGCCCTTCGCCGTGCCGCCTGACCGGATTCCCGGAGTTGGAAGGCAGCAACCAGGGAGAAGGAAGGGAGGGATCGGCGGTAGCAGGGCCCGCCCGGACCGGAGAGCGAGCCATCGGACGATGCGTCCGAAGCTGTTCACCGATCCTCCTGGCGGAGGCCCGGCACGAGCCGAGTGCCGGAAGGCGGACGGACCCTACGGATCGCGCCCCTTGCCGTCAACAGGCAGCTGGGGGGAGGGGCTGCCGAATCAAGCCATGCCGCGTCACGACAGGGCGAGTCGGCCGCGCGGTGTGGCGATGTCGCGCCGCCGCGCGGGCGGCCCGCCGGGCGCCAGGCCGCCCAGCGGCGCCAGCCGCCCGGCCTGGACCAGCCATTCCCGGTCGTGATGCCGCGCCAGCCCGCCGCGATGCCCGATGGAGATCACCGCAGCCCCGGGCAGCTCGGCCGCCAGCAGCGCGTACATCGCCGCTTGGTTCGCCTCGTCGAGGGCAGACGTCGCCTCATCCAGGAACAGCCAGGCCGGGCGGTGCAGCAGCGCGCGCGCGAAGCCGAGGCGCTGTTGCTCCCCGACCGACAGCACGCGGTCCCAGCGCGCCACCTGCCCGAGACGCGGCGCCAGATGGCCGAGGTTGCAGCGCGCCAGCGCCCCGCGCAGCGCGGCCGCGCCAAAGGCATCCGGCGCGGCCGGGTAGCAGAGCGCCCCCGCCAGTGTGCCGAGCGGCAGGTAAGGCCGCTGGGGCAGGAACATGCTGGCGCCCCGGCAGGGCATGCGGAGCTCGCCCTGTCCCCAGGACCAGAGGCCGGCCATGGCGCGGAACAGCGTGGATTTGCCGCTGCCGCTTTCGCCGCGGATCAGCACGCGTTCGCCGGGCGCGACGGAGAGCTGCGCCGTGTGGAGCAGGGCCCGGCCGCAGGGCGTGGTGAGCGCGACTCCACGCAGCTCGAGCGCCGTCGCGCCGTCCTGTCGCCGCAGCGCCCCGGGCATGGCTGGCGGCGCTTCGAGCGCGCGTTCCAACTCCACCACGCGCGCGACATGGCAGCGCCAATCCGCGAGCCGCGGCCAGTTCTCCGTCAGCCAGCAGAGCGCGCGCGTCACCTCGTGGAAGGCATGCGCCATCTGCATCAGCAGGCCGAGCGTGATGGCGCCGGCGAAGAATTGCGGCGCGCCCAGCAACAGCGGCAGCACGCCTGCCGCGGGCATGTAGCAGCAGCCGAGCCACATCAGCTTCCGCTCCGTGCCGAACATCCGGAGCATCGCGGCTTCGAGCTTCGCATAAGCCGCGCCGAGCCCGCGCTGCTCATCCGCCTCGCCGCCGATCAGCGCGATGGCCTCGCTGTTCTCGCGCAGGCGCACCAGCGCGAAGCGGTGGTCAGCCTCGGCGGCGTTACGCTCTTGGTGGGTCGCGGCGAGCCGCCGGCCGAGCCGCCAGGTGAGGGCGGCGCAACCGCCGGCATAGAGCAGAGCCGCGAAGAGCAACCCGCCCGGGATGTGCAGCGGCCCGGTCGGCAGCGGCACGAAAAACCCGGCCGAGAGATGCCAGAGCATGCCCGCGAAGGAGAGCAGCAGCACGACCGCGTAGATCAGCCCCAAGGCGAGATCCACGGCGATCGCGGTGGCCCAGCGTGTGTTCTCGCCGATGCGCTGGTCGGGGTTGTCGGTGCCGGCGGCGTCGTTGGCCAAATGGTGGTGGCGGCCATCGGCCAGCATCGCGCCCTGCAGCTTCAGCACCAGCCAGCGCCGCCAACGCAGGCCGATCGCCTGCTTCGACCAGAGCCGGCCGACGGAACAGGCCATCAGCCCGCCGATCAGCGCCGCGAAGACGCCCATCTGCAGAAGGAACTGCGCCCCGTCGCGTGCTTCCAGCGCGTCGAAGGCGGCGCGGTGCCACAGCGCGAAGCCCCAATCCAGCGCCAGCTGCAGCCCGACCAAAGCGAGGGCGGCCGCCGTCAGCCCTGCCGCGGCCCGGGGTTCCGCCCGCGCCCAGCCGCGCGCCAGCCGCCAGGCATCGCGGATCGCGCCGGTTGCACTGGTCTCGGTCTCAGGCGTGGCGGATGCGGGCATGCAGGCTCCTGCGCGGTGGAGCCGTAATCGGTATACAAACTACAGAATGCACACAATCGTGAAGATCGGCTTGACAGGACCGCGCGAGCGCTTGCCCGCGCGGCCCGCCCCGCCTTGTGCCGCGCGACGATCAGAACGGCTTCGCGATCACCATCACCACGATCACGATCAGCGCCAGCGTCGGCACCTCGTTCAGGATGCGCCAGCCGCGCTCGCTGCGTGGCCGCTCGTCCCGGGCGAAGGCCTTCAGCGCCTTCGCCAGGTCCATGTGGCACCAGGTGAGTGCCGCGATGCCGGCCATCTTCAGGTGCCACCAGCCGGCGGTCCAATCCACGACGCCCGGCGTCAGCACCACCAGCACGCCGAAGATGTAGGACGCGATCATGGCCGGGTTCATGATCGCCTTCAGCAATCGCCGCTCCATCACCTTGAACAGCTCGGAGCGCTGGTCGCCGGGTACCACTTGCGAGTGATAGACATAGAGCCGCGGCAGGTAGAATAGCCCCGCCATCCAGGCGAAGACCGAGATCACATGCAGTGACTTGGTCCAGGGATAGAGCGGCGCGAGAAAATCGAGCGTCACCGCGTGCCCTCCACCCGCGCGAGGCCGAGGTCGCGCAGCACCGTCCGGTTCAATTCGCTCTCGGCCGCGAAGCGCGCCCGGAATGCCGCGCCGTCGAGGTGCAGCGGCACGGCATTGAGGCGCGTGGCAACGGTGCGGAAGCTCTCCGTCGCCGCTGCGGTCGCGCAGCCGCGCTCGAGCGCCGCCGCCACCGCATCAGGGATGCCGGCCGGCGCGAGCAGCCCGCCCGCGCTGCTGCCCTCCAGCGGCTGGCCGAGTTCGGCGAGCGTCGGCGCATCGGCCAGGCCCGGCATGCGCGACGCCGCCATCACGCCGAGCACCGGCAGGCCTGACTGCGCGGGGATCGAGGCGCTTTCGACGAAGACATGGATCTGCCCGCCGAGCGCGGCCTGCGCCATCGGCCCGGCGCCGGTGAAGGGCACGTGCAGCCCCTCGATCCCGAGCCGCGCCAGCAGCGCTGCCATCAGGATGTGCTGCGTGCTGCCCTGGCCCGGCGAGCCGAAGACCAGCGCCTCCCGCGCGGTGCGGCCGTGCCGCACCATGCCGGCAAAGTCCTGGAACGGCATGCCGCGCGAGCCGACCAGCACCTGCGGGTTGTCGTAGACCATGCAGAGGAAGCGGAAGCTGTCGAGCGAATAGCTCAGCGCCTGCTGGTGCGGCTGGGCGGTGATCGGGTTGTTGGGGGAGAATAGCAGCGTGTAGCCATCCGGCCGGGCGCGGGCGGCTTCCGCCGCGCCGATGGTCCCGGCGGCGCCGCCGCGGTTGACGATCACCACCGGCTGGCCGAGCGCGCGGCTCAATTCCGGTTGCAGCGCGCGCGCCATGAGGTCGGTGTTGCCGCCTGGCGGATAGCCCACCACCAGCGTCACCGGCCGTGACGGAAAATCCTGCGCCAGCACCGCGCCCGGCAGCAGGAGCGCCGCCGCGATGAGCGCCCCGAGCATCCGCATGTCCGAACCTCCCCCTTTGTCGGGGGAGCCTATCAGCCCGGCAGCGCCGGCGTCAGCCCGAGCAGCGCGGGCAATTCGGCCATGTCGGCGAAAGGCTCCGCGCCGATGGCGGCCAGCGCTTCGCGCGGGGTCGCATGCGCGAAGCCGAGCACCCGGCAGCCGGCGGCGATCCCTGCGCGCGCGCCGGCGACGCTGTCCTCCACCACCACGCAGTGATGCGGATCGGCGCCGCAGGCGGCGGCGGCGGCGCGGTACATGTCGGGCGCGGGCTTCGGGTTCTCGACATCGTTGACGGAAAACGCCCGCCCGCGAAACGCCTCCGCCAGCCCCATCCGGCGCAGCTTCGTCGCGAGCTCCGCGCGGGAAGAATTGCTGGCCACCGCGATGGGAATCCCTGCCGCCTGGATCGCCGCGATGGCGGCCTCCGAGCCCGGCATCGGGATGGTCTCATGCTCCAGCGCGTGCAGCACGCGGCGGATGATGTCGGCGTGGAAGGTGGCGGGCACCGAATCCGGCCCGAGCCGCGCCTCGATGATCGGGCGCATCGCCGCCCAGGACAGGCCGCGGAAGCGCTTGGCGCATTCCGCCGGCGTGATCTCCCAGCCGAGCGTGGAGATGTCCTCCGCAATCAGCCGGTCGTGCAGCGCCTCGGTGTCGGCCAGCACCCCGTCGCAGTCGAACAGGACGGCTTGCGGACGCGCCGGCCGGGTGGCCGCGGTCACGCCGCTTCCTTCACGCGGCGCTCGGCATTGGCCTTGGCGTGCGGGCAATCGCCATGCTGCTTCGGGCATTGCCGCGCACCGGCGAAGGAACAGAGGCTGCGGCCGGAGCCGCGCGCGGCGCGGGTGAGATCGGCCAGCGCCGCGATGAAGGCCGGGTCGGAATTCTGCGCGGGCGCGCGGAAATATCCGGGCACGCCGAACTTCTCCGCTTCCTCCCGATACTCGACATCAAGCTCGACCAGCGTTTCGGAATGCTCCGAGGTGAAGGCGATCGGCACGATCAGCACCGCCACCTTCTCATGCCCTGCGCGTTCCAGCTCATCCTCGGTCGAGGGGCCGATCCACTTCTGCGGCGTCACGCGCGACTGGTAGCAGACGATGTGATCGAGATCCGGGATGGCGAGCCGTTCTACCACCTGCGCGACCGATTGCTCGACCTGCCACTGATAGGGATCGCCATCCTTGACGATGGTCTCCGGCAGGCCGTGTGCGCTGAACAGGATGCGGAGCTTCACCGCCGGGTCGAGTTCCGCCCGCGCCTTGTCCCAGGCGCCGCGGACGATCGCCGCGGTGGCCGCCGAAAAGCCCGGGTCGGAATGGAAGCAGCAGAGCGTGGTGGTCGGCACCTTGAGCCCGGCCTTCGCCGCCGCCTTGTCCCAGGCGAGCACGGAGCTGCCGGTCGTGGTGGTGGAGAATTGCGGATAGAGCGGCACCAGCAGGATCTCGTCCGGCCCCCAGGCCTTCACCGCCGCGGCCGTCTCGTCGCTCATCGGGTGCCAGTAGCGCATGGCGACGAAGGACTTGGCCTCGATGTCGCCCGGGGCGTTCAGCGCGGCTTCGAGCGAGGCGCCCTGCTCCACCGTCAGTTCCAGCAGCGGGGATTTGCCGCCGATGATCGCGTAGTTCTCGGAGGCCGGCTTGGTGCGCGCCCAGGCGATGATCCGGCCGAGCCAGGGCCGGACGAAGCCCGGCACGCGCAGGATCGCCGGATCGGTGAAGAGGTTGACCAGGAAGGGCCGCACGCTCTCGGGCGCGTCGGGGCCGCCTAGGTTGAACAGCACCACCGCCACGCGCGGCCGGCCGGCCGCGGGCGCGGCGGAGGAAGGGGCAGAAGCGGGCGGGTGGGTCGGGAGATCCATGGCGAGGGGGGAAATGACACGCCAGGGGACAGGGTCAAGGCCCGGCGGCGCGGCGCGCGCTGGATTCTTGCGCCGTGCCCTCCGGCCCGGTGCCCGCGCGCCTCTATTCGGCCGCGGTCACGCGACGCCCCGCGCCGCGCTCCGCTACCAGCGCTTGCAGCCTCACAAGCTCCTCCGCCAGCGGGCGGTACACCTCCCGCCGGCCGTGCCGGGGCTGCAGCTCGAACAGGCCGTTCGGGCAATAGCGCTCCTCGTCCCAGCCGATATGGGAGATGACCGGGTAGAGGCAGATGCCATGCAGCCGGACGCCGCCCTCGATCGCCGCCAGCGCTTCTTCCGTCACGTAGCGAAGCCATTGCGGGCGCGGCCAGCCTTCGATCGAGGTCTCGGCGATGAAGAGCTCCCGCCCGGCATAGCGCGCGGCGGCATCGGCGATCAGGTCGCGGAAGGGCCGAAAACGCGCGGCGTCGAAGACACTCAGGGGCTCCGCGTGATGGAGCCATTGGTTGTTCCAGTAGTAGTTGATCCCGACCAGGTCGAGGATGTCCTCGCTGCCGCCGAGCGCTGGCTCCTCCCGCCCGGCCAGCATGTCCCAGGCCTGCCATTGGCTGCCATTGTGCAGCCGGACCTCCTCCGCTTCGGCGGGGTGGCGGGGGACGATGTGGATGACGGGGTCGATGGCCGCGCAGCGCGTGCCGGGGACGGCGTCCCGCACCGCCCGCGTGCCGGCGATGGCTGCGCGCACCAGGTTGCGCTTGAGGTCCATGCCCCGCCCCGTGGCGTGCGGGCTGCAGCGTTCCATGTCCCCGCCCGCATAGGCCAGGAAGCTGATCTCATTGACCGGGCAGAGGAAGGCGGGGCGGCCTGTCTCCTCCAGGTGGAGCCGCGCGAAGGCGGCCGCATAGCGCGCGAAGCGGTCCACGAAGGCGGGCGAGAACACATCGAGGTCGTCCGGCCAGCCATAATGGCAGACATCCCACAGGATCTGCGTGCCGGTCCGCTCCGCGGCCCGGAGCATCGGCAGGACCGAGGACCAGTCGTAACGGCCGGGCGTGGTCTCCACCAAATGCCAGCGCACGCCGTCCCGCGCGGTGCGGATGCCGTGCTCGGCGAGCTGCGCGTAATCCTCGGCGGCCAGCATGTCGTGATGCGTGGCGGCGATCATGTCGAGCCGCTTCCGCCGCATGTTGCGATGGGTCGAGCATTCGAAGCCGGCCATGAAGAAGGAGCGGAAGAGCGGGGCAAAGGCGGTCTCGGGCGGGGTCACGCGGAACTCCGTCGGCAGGGGGGCGGGAGGCTGGTCCGCAGCGGTAACGCCGCGCCGGCGGAAGGCTTCCCGGCCTGGCGTCACGCGGGCGTGAGCGGACGACCACTCAATTGCCTATTGTATGCTATTTGTAAACGGGCAAGAGCGGCTCAGCGCGCCGCCGCGGGCAGCCAGACATGGAAGGTGGAGCCGACCCCCTCCTCGCTCTCGATCACCAACTGGCCGCGATGGCGGTTGACGATGTGCTTGACGATGGCAAGGCCAAGCCCGGTGCCGCCGGCATGACGCGCCCGGCCCCGATCCACCCGGTAGAAGCGCTCGGTCAGGCGCGGGATGTGTTCGCGGGCGATGCCCGGCCCGTTATCGGCCACGCTCAGCACCACGCCGGGCCGCGCCGGCCAGCGCGGTCCGGCGCCATCGGCCGCCGGCCGGGCCTGCGCGACCGACAGCCGCACCGTGCCGCCGACCGGCCCATAGCGCAGCGCATTCTCGAGCAGGTTGCGCAGCACCTGGCCAAGCTGCCCGGCATCCGCCGGCGCAGCTTCCGCGCCGGGTTCCAGCGCCGTCTCCAGCGTGACGCGCCGTTCGGCCAGCAGCGGGGCCATCGCCTCGGCCTCCGAATGGGCGAGCGCCGCCAGATCCACCTGCCCCGCCGGGGGCTCGTGCTCCGTCACCTCGATGCGCGACAGGCCGAGCAGATCCTCGATCAGCCGCCGCATCCGCTCCGACTGTTCGGCCATGATGGCCAGGAAGCGCGCCCGCGCTTCGGCGTCGTCCTGCGCCGGGCCGCGCAGCGTCTCGATGAAGCCGATCACGGAGGCGAGCGGCGTGCGCAGCTCATGGCTGGCATTGGCCACGAAATCGGCGCGCATCCGCTCCACCGCGCGTTCGCGCGTGCGGTCGGACAGCAGCAGGACCACGCGCCCGCCATCGGCCAGCGGCGGATCCATCGGGATCACATGCACCTTGAGGTCGCGTGGCACCGGCACGGGCAGTGCGATGTCCACCTCGCGCGCCGGGGCGCCCAGCAGCGCCTCGTCGAGCGCATCGGCCAGCGCCGGATGTCGTAGGAGTGCAGCGACATCCCCGGTGCCGCCAACCCCGCCGCCGAACAGTGCCCGCGCGGCGGCATTGGCCCGCAGCGCAGCGCCGCGTGCATCCAGCACCACCAGCGGGTCGGGCAGGCGTTCGACGATCGCCTCATCCGCGCGGCGCAGGCGCAGCACCAGCTCCGCCCGTTCGTTCACGCTGCGCGCCAGGCGCCGCATGCCGTCGGCGATCTCCTCGACCGCCGGCAGCAGAGCCGTGCCGGGGCTCGCGGCCTCATCGCTCTCGCCGGCTTCGGCGCGCCGCAGCGCGTCCTTAAGCTGCGCGAGGTTACCGAGCCAAATCCGTGCGAGCCACAGCGCCGCGACGAGGGTGGCGGCCAGCACGAGCAGCCCGGGCAGCGGCGCCACCCCGCCAGCCGCCAGCAACACCAGCAACAGCGTCGCGGGCACGCCGCCGATCAGGCTGGCGGCGGCAAATAGCCGCCCCGCGGGCGGCGCGGGGAACGGCATCGCGGGCTAGAAGCCCGCGCCGGTGGGCGCCGGTGCGTCTTCCAGCACCACCGCATCCCCCGTGGCCGACAGGGTGAAGATGGCCAGCCCCCGCTGCGTCTGCCCGCCCGGCAGCAACCGCACCGGGCCATCCGCCCCGTCGAAGGCGCGGGTCGCGGTGACGGTGCCGACCGGCGTGCCGCTGCGCAGCGCCCGCGCGGCCAGCGCCGCGGCGTCATAGGCGGTGGCGGCCACCCGGGGCGGCGCGTCGCGGAAGGCTTCGGCGTAGCGCTCTTCGAAGCGCGCGCGCGCGGCCGCATCCGGCCCCGGGAAGCGCGCCCCGGCCAGCGCGCCATCCGCGCGCAGGGCGGGATCGTTGAGCCAGAGCGCGGTGCCGAGCAACTCCGGCCCTTGGCTGGGGGCGGCGCCGTCGGCCAGCGCGGCGCGGGCCTCGGCGGCATAGGCGGCGACGAAGCGGCGCGCGCGGTCCCCGGTTTCGCCGAGCAGCAGCGCATCGGCCTGCGGCGCGGCGGCGCGGGCAGCACCGGCAGCCATTGCCGGATCGGCGGCCACCGGATGCAGCGCGATGGCGGGCAGCGGCAGGCGCAGATCGGCCGCCGCGCTGCGGAGCCCCTCGACCAGCGCACGGCCGAATTCGTTGTTCGGCGCGGCCAGCACGAAGCGCTGCGCGCCTTCGCGTGCGGTGGCGCTGACGATGCGCCGGACCTGCTGCTGCGGCGTGATGCCCAGCACCCAGGCATTCTCCCCGGCGCGCTGCGCGTCATTGGTGAAGGCCAGCACCGGCACGCCCGCCGCCCGCGCCACCGGCACGACGGCGGCGGCTTCCGCGCTGGTCAGCGGGCCGATGATGGCGCGCGCTCCATCGGCGATCGCCTGGCGCGCGGCGGCGGCAGCGCCAGCTGCCGAGCCCTCCGTATCGCGCGGCAGGAATTCGACGCCGCTCGGCGCTTCGTCGAACAGCGCCATGGTGGCGGCGTTCAGCATGGCCTGGCCGAGCGGCGCGGTCTGGCCCGAGAGCGGCAGCAGCAGTGCCGCGCGCGCCATCGGTGCCTGCTGCGGCGCCGCCGCGCCGATGGGCGGGGCAATGCCGACCACGCTGGGCGCGGGGGATTGCGGAGCACAGGCCGCGAGCCCCAGAAGGGTGGCGGCGGTGAGGCCCAACAGGCCGCGGCGGCGGGATGCCGCCGTCAGGCCAGCCGGTACGGAGGGCGAAAATGACAAGCGACAATCCTCCTGAACGGGCCCGGCGACCCGCGGTGCCGCCCGGGCTGACCCTGGTGGCAACGCCGATCGGCAATCTCGGCGATCTGTCACCGCGGGCCCTCGAGATGCTCGGCGTGGCGGATGCCGTGCTCTGCGAGGATACGCGGGTGACCGGCCAGATGCTGTCGCGTCATGGCATGTCCGCGCCGCTCCTGCCACTCCATGATCATAACGAGGCCGAGGTTGTCCCCCGCGTGCTGGAGCGGCTGCAGGCGGGGCAGCGGCTCGCGCTGGTCTCGGATGCCGGTACGCCGCTGGTCTCGGACCCCGGCTACCGGCTGGTGCGGGCGGTGATCGCGGCGGGGCTGCCGCTGTCGGCGATCCCGGGCCCGAATGCGGCGGTGATGGCGCTGACGCTGTCGGGCCTGCCGCCGCACCCCTTCCTGTTCCTGGGCTTCCTGCCGCCCAAGGCCGGGCCGCGCAGCGCGGCGGTGGCGAAGCTGCGCGCGGCGGAACGGGCGGGGCTTGCGGCCAGCCTGGTGCTGTACGAGGCGCCGCACCGCCTGGCGGAGGCGCTGGCCGCGCTGGCCGAGGGCTTCGGCCCGGACCGCCCGGCGGCCGTCGCGCGGGAGCTGACCAAGCGCTTCGAGGAGGTCCGCCGCGGCACGCTGGCCGAATTGGCCGCGCATTACGCCGGGCATGAGGCGCTGGGCGAGATCTGCATCGTCATCGGCCCCGCGCCGGAGGAGACGACCGGCGAAGCCGACCTGGATGCGCAGCTGCGGGAGGCGATGCGTGGCGGCGCGAGCCTGCGCGACGCCGCGGCGATGGTCGCCGCCGCCACGGGGCTGCCGCGCAAGCAGGTCTATGCCCGCGCCTTGGCGCTGCCCGCCGAGGATTGATCCCTCACTGCACCAGCAAGGGCAGGATGGCATCGAGGCGGAGCAGCCCGTCCGGTGTCGCCGCCAACCGACCGTCGCGCCAGGCCAGCAGGCCTTCCTCTGCCAGCGTGTCCATCATGCGGAGGTCGACCGTTGCCTCGAAAGGCAGGGTGCTGCGCGCGGCGATGCGGGCGGGGTCCACGCCTTCCGTCAGGCGCAACCCCATCAGCAGCGCTTCCCGCGCGCGGTCGCGCGGGCTCAGCGCTTCCTCCTCCGTCACGGCGTGGCCGTCGCGCTGCACGCGGGCAAGCCATTCCTCCGGCGCGCGATGGCGCCGCGCGGCGAGGATGTCGTCGCCGAGCGTCAGGCGTTGATGCGCGCCCGCACCGATGCCGATGTAATCGCCATAGCGCCAATAGGCGAGGTTATGGCGGCTTTCGGCGCCGGGTTGCGCGTAGTTCGACACCTCGTAGGGGAACAGGCCGAAGCGCGCGGCTTCCTCCGCCGTCGCGGTGTAGAGCCGCGCGGCCTCGTCACCCTCCGGCAGGGCGAAGGCGCCGCGGGCATGGAGGGTGGCGAATTGCGTGCCCGGCTCCACCGTCAGCTGGTAGAGCGAGAGATGATCGGCCGCGAGCGCCAGCGCCTGCCGCAGCTCCGTACGCCAGGCCGCTTCCGGCTGGCCGGGGCGGGCATAGATCAGGTCGAAGGAAACGCGCGGAAAGGTCTCGCGCGCGAAGCCGAGCGCCCGGATGGCGTCGTCCACATCATGCTTGCGGCCGAGGAAATCGAGCGCCGCCGGATCGAGCGCCTGTACGCCGAGCGAGACGCGGTTGACCCCCGCCGCGCGGAAGTCGCGCAGCTTCGCGCGTTCGACGCTGGTCGGGTTGGCTTCGAGCGTGATTTCCAGGTCAGGCCGCGCGTCGAAGAGCCGCATCGCGTCTTCGATCAGCGCGGCGGCGGTGGCGGGCTGCATCAGGCTCGGCGTGCCGCCGCCGAAGAAAATGGAGGCGAGCGGGCGGCGCGGCCCGTTACCATTGGCGCGCGCGGCTTCGCGGGCCAGCTCCGCACGCAGTGCGGCGGCGAAGGCGGCGTGGTCCACGCGGTCCCGCACATGGCTGTTGAAGTCGCAATACGGGCACTTGGCAGCGCAGAACGGCCAATGGATGTAGAGGGCGAGCGGTTCCATCGCCTGGGGAGATAGGGATGTCGGGGGGTTCTGTCGCCGGGGGGTCTGTTGAACGTGTACGCGCGGCTCTTGCTGTGGCGGGGCATGCGGACAGCATCGCCGCCTTCCCCGAAGGCACGCGATCCGCGGCCGACGCCGCCGCGGCGGTGGGGTGCGAGGTGGCGCAGATCGCCAAATCCATCATCTTCCGCGCGGGTGAGCGCGCGGTGCTGGTCATCGCCTCCGGCGCAAACCGGGTGGATATGGGCAAGGTCGCGGCGGCCACGGGGCTTCAGGTGAAGCGCGCCGATGGCGGCTGGGTGCGCGACGTGACCGGCTTCGCCATCGGCGGGGTCGCGCCGCTCGGCCATCTGTCGCCGCCCGTGGTGCTGGTGGATGAGGATTTGTTTGCCTTCGACCGCGTCTGGGCCGCGGCGGGCTCGCCCATGCATGTTTTCGCGACGACGCCGGTGGAGCTGCTGCGCATCTCGGGCGGCACCAAGGCCGATGTGAAGGAGATCGCGTGATGCTGCCTGTCACGGCGCTCTATGCGGGGCTGCTCGGCCTCTATTTCATCTGGCTGGCGACGCGGGTGATCAAGGCGCGGCGCCTGCACCGCATCGCGCTCGGCACGGATCACCCTGCGGTGCAGCGCGCCGCGCGCGCGCATGGCAACTTCGCCGAATACGCGCCCTTCGCGCTGCTGCTGCTGGCGCTGTGCGAGGCGAATGGCCTGCCCGGCTGGGCGCTGCATGCGCTGGGCGTCACGCTGCTGATCGGCCGCGTGCTGCACGCCACCGGCATCGCGCGCGAGCCCGAGGATTTCCGCTGGCGCGTTGCGGGAATGAGCCTGACCTTCACGACGATCGGCGTCGCCGCCGCCGCGCTGCTGGGGCTGGCGGCTGCGGGGTAGTGGCGCTCTGGGGAGGGCGCTGCCCTCCCCAGACCCCTCCCGCCAGGAGCCGAGGGCTCCTGGACCTCGTCAGTTTAACGCCGAATGGGGCGGGGGCACTTCGGCCCCCACCCCATTCGGCGTTGAAAACTCATGGGTTCCAAGTGGCCACTGCCCCTTGGCAGGGAGGGTCCGGGAGGGGCAGCGCCCCTCCCGGGACGCCCCTACCCTGCATTCTGCGGCTGCACCCCCGCCGCGCGCGCGGCCGCGCCCCATTTTTCCAGTTCCGCCTGCACGAAGCTCCGCGTCTCGTCCGGGTTGGAGGTGACGACATCGGCGCCGAGGGTGCGGTGGCGGTCCACGATGTCGGAGCGGCGCACGGCCGCGACGACCTCGCGGTGCAGGCGATCGGTGACGGGGCCGGGCATGTTCGCCGGGCCGATCACCATGCCCCAGGTCGAGGCCTCGAAGCCCGCCAGTGTCTCGGCCACCGTCGGCACGTCGGGCAGTTGCGGCGCGCGGGTTGCGCCCGTGGTCGCCAGCGCCTTGAGCTGGCCCGACTGGATGTGCGGCAGTGCGGCGGGGACAGTGTCGAACATGATGTCCACGCGGCCCGAAATCAGGTCGGGATGCGCCTGGGTGCTGCCGCGATAGGGCACATAGGTCATCTCGATCCCCGTGCGCTGCGCGAACAGCACGGGCGCGAGCCGCACCACGCCGCCCGTGCCCGCGAAGGTCACATGCCCGCGCGGGTTGCGCTGCGCATGGGCGACGAGTTCGGCGGCCGTGTTCGCCGCGAAGCCGCGCGCGGCGCACAGCACCAGCGGCGTGCGCGTGGTCAGCGTCAGGAAGGTGAAGTCGCGCATCGTGTCGAAGGGCAGGCGGTAGAAGGCCGCATTGACCGGATGCGCGACGGACACCAGCGCGAGCGTGTGCCCATCCGGTGCTGACTTGGCGACGACGTCTGTGCCGATCACGCCATCCGCACCGGCGCGATTCTCGACCGGCACGGCGACGCCGAGCGCGGCCGCCATCGGATCGGCGATCAGCCGCGCGGTGATGTCGGACACCCCGCCCGGCGTGTAGGGCACGACGATGCGCACGGGGCGGTTCGGGAAGCCCTGCGCGCGCGCGGCTTGCGCGCCGAGGATCAGGGCAGGCGCGGCGAGCAGCGCCGCGCGGCGGGTGAGCGTCATGGGCGGTCTTCCTCCATCCGGTCTCGGGGCCGGGTGGGGCGATGCTGCCCCTGTCCGTGCCCGGCCGGAAAGGAAAAAGATGCGCATGATGCGGCCCGCGCAGCGGGCCGAGCGGCCGAATGGCCGCCGCGCCTTGTGGCGCGTAAGCCAAGGCCCGGAGGGCCGCCGGCGCCTGAGGCTCGAAAGACGGGCTGATGCGCAAGGGCCGCTGTAAGCGGCCAGTCGCATCAGCCCGGCTCGACGCGCAGGATCAGGCCGGGGGTTTCGTCTGTCAGCAGATACAGGAGCCCATCCGGCCCCTGGCGCACATCGCGGATGCGGCGGCCGACCTCGATCGCTTCCTCCCCCACCACGCGCCCTTGCGCGTCGAGGCGGATGCGCCGCACGTCGCGGCTCTGCAGCCCGCCGGAGAAGATGTCGCCGCGCCAGGCGAGGAAGCGGTCGCCGGTGTAGACCGCGAGGCCGGAGGGCGCGTGCGCCGTCATCCAGGCCAGCGCCGGATCCACCATCCCCGCCCCCGTGCGCCCGCCGCCGATCTGCGCGCCGCCGCGATACTCGACGCTGTAGGAGATCACCGGCCAGCCATAATTGCGCCCGGACTCGAGCCGGTTGAGCTCATCGCCGAAGCGGCTGCCATGCTCATTCGCCCAGATCGCGCGGCGGATCGGGTCCCAGGCCAGCCCCTGCACGTTGCGATGGCCGTAGCTGAAGATTTCCGGCCGCGCGCCGGCGCGCCCGAGGAAGGGATTGTCGCGCGGCACGCTGCCATCTTCCGCGATGCGCACGACGGAGCCGATGTGGTTCGACAGATCCTGCGCATTCTCCCGAATCAGGCGTCCGTCGAGCATGGCGGGCGGGTTGCCGCCATCGCCGATGCTGATCAGCAGCGTCGCATCCGGCAGCACCAGGATGCGGCTGCCGAAATGCTGGCTGCCCTGCTTCTCGCGGTTCACTTCGAAGATCACGCGGAGATCGCGCAGCGCGTGCGACGCCTGGTCGTACACCGCGCGCGCAACCCGCGTGCGGTTGGCCTGCGCCGTACCATGCGCGTAGCTGAGGAAGAGCGTGCCGTTCCGCGCGAAATCGGGATGCAGCGCGATGTCGAGCAGCCCGCCCTGCCCTTCCGCATGCACCTCTGGCACGCCGGCGATCGGGCGCGGGTCGAGCGCGCCGTCGCGCACCAGGCGCAGCCGCCCGCGACGTTCCGTCACGAGCATGCTGCCATCCGGCAGGAAGGCCAGCGCCCAGGGCCGCTCCAGCCCCTTGGCGATGGTGGTGATCTGGATGCCGGTGACGGCGGCGGGGCGTGATTCGCTCAGCACCGGCTGCGCCGCGGCCAAGGTGCTCCAGATCAGGCTGCCGGCCAGCAGCAGCGCCCCCAAGGCCCGCATCGTCACCTCTCCCGGTTCGTTCGCCTTCGCTGAGAAGGGATGCGGCCCGGGACCTTCAAGATCACGCTTGTGCGGGCAGACAAGCCGCGGAGAGCAACGCGAAGGCTGCGGCGCGATGGCTGATGGCGTGCTTCGCCGCCGGTTCCATCTCGCCGAAGGTTTGCGTGTGGCCGTCGGGGGTGAACATCGGGTCGTAGCCGAAGCCATGGGTGCCGCGCGGCGGCCAGACCCAGGCGCCATACGCCTCGCCCAGGAAGCCTTCCGTGTGTCCATCCGGCCAGGCGAGCACCAGCGCGCAGGAGAACCAGGCGCGGCGATCCGCGGCGTGGCGTGCGAGCTTTTCCACCTTGCCCATCGCCATGGCGTAGTCGCGCCCGTTCGGGGTTTCCGCCCAATCGGCGGTGCGCACGCCCGGCGCGCCATCGAGTGCTGCGACCGAGAAGCCGCTGTCATCGGCCAGCGCCGGCAGGCCGGAGGCGGTCGCCGCCGCCAGTGCCTTGATCCGCGCATTGCCGAGGAAGGTTTCTTCGGTCTCCGCGGGCTCCGGCAGGCCGAGCGATCCGGCGCTGATCACTTCGAAGCCCCAGGGGGCCAGAAGCTCCGCCACTTCGCGCACCTTGCCGGCGTTGTGGGTGGCGAGGACCAGTTTGGGGCCGGTGAGACGGCGATGCGTGTGGGGCTTGGATCCTTCGTCGCGGCCCCCCTCACCCAACCCTCTCCCCCCGTTGGGGGGAGAGGGCACGTCGCGGGCGGAGGTCACGCCCCGATGGCCGCGCGTTGCATGGCGAACAGCTCGTCCGTGCCCTTGCGGGCGAGTGCGAGCAGCGCACCGAGTTCCGCATCGGAATAGGGCGCGCCCTCGGCGGTCGCCTGCACTTCCACGATGCCGCCCGTGCCGGTCATGACGAAATTGCCGTCCGTCTCCGCCTTGCTGTCCTCGTCATAATCAAGGTCGAGCACGGGCGTCGCATTCCACACCCCGCAGGAGATCGCCGCGACCTGGTCCTTCAGCGGGATCTTCTTGAGGATGTTCTTCTCGACGCATTGCCGGAACGCCAGGTGCAGCGCGACCCAGGCGCCGGTGATGCTGGCCGTGCGCGTGCCGCCATCGGCCGTCAGCACGTCGCAATCGAGGGTGATGGTCATCTCCCCCATCGCCTTGAGGTCCGTCACGGCGCGGAGGCTGCGCCCGATCAGCCGCTGGATTTCCTGCGTGCGGCCGGATTGCTTGCCGCGCGCGGCCTCGCGGTCGCCGCGCGTGTGGGTGGCGCGCGGCAGCATGCCGTATTCGGCCGTCACCCAGCCCTGGCCGGAATTGCGCAGGAAGGGCGGCACCTTGCCCTCGACGGAGGCGGTGCAGAGCACCTCCGTCGTGCCGAAGCGGATCAGGCACGATCCCTCCGCGTGGCGGGCGGGGTTCGGCGTCATCGTCACCTGGCGCATCTGGTCGGCGACGCGGCCGGAGGGGCGGACGAAGGGGGCTTTGAAGCCGGCGGGGAAATCGATCATGCCGCCCCCTAGCCGTCCCGCCGGGCGGCGTCCAGCACGGCGTGGCCGGTTGACCCGCCCGCGGCGCCGCCCCTAGCCTTGGCGACGAGCACGACGATCCGGGACACACACCACGCCATGGGTCCGATGCACCGGCCCCCCCGCCCGAGCCTCACCCCCGCTGTCAGCCTTTCGGCGGCGTCGGTGACACCTGCCTTGCCGCCCGGCCTTGATGACCGGGGTGCGGCGATCCTGCGCGAGTTGGTGGAGCTTTATGTCGCGACCGGGGAGCCGGTGGGCAGCCGCACCCTCTCCCGCCGGCTGCCGCAGGCGCTGTCGCCGGCGACGATCCGCAACGTCATGGCGGACCTTGAGGAAGCCGGGCTGTTGTTCGCGCCGCACACCTCCGCCGGTCGTTTGCCGACGGAACGCGGCCTGCGGCTGTTCGTGGATGGGCTGCTGCAATTCGGCGCGCTGGCGGAGGAAGAGCGGGACGCGATCGCCGCCCGCTGCGCCGCCGGTGGGCGTTCGTTGCAGGAGACGCTGGGCGAGGCCGGGCAGATGCTGTCGGGGCTCGCGGGGGCTGCCGGCCTCGTCGTCGCGCCGAAGAGCGAGGCGCCGCTGCGCCATATCGAATTCGTGGCGCTTGGCCCGGGGCGCGCGCTGGTGGTGCTGGTGACGGCGGACGGCCAGGTGGAGAACCGCGTCATCGAGGTGCCGGCGGGGCTGCCGCCGTCCGCGCTGGTGCAGGCCGGCAACTACCTCAACGCGCGCCTGTCGGGCCGCACGCTGGATGAAGCGCGCAGCGCCGTGCAGACGGAGATCGCGGCCCACCGCACGGCGTTGGATGAGCTGACGCAACAGGTGATTGCGGCGGGGTTGGCGACCTGGTCGGGCGGCGTCGGGGGCACGCTGATCCTGCGCGGCCAGGCGAAGCTGTTGCAGAACCTGGACGAGCAGCTGCGCGTCCGGGAAATCCAGGCCCTGTTCGAGCGGCTGGAAACGCAGGAGACGATGCTGCGCCTGTTGGATTTGGCGCAGCGGGGCGAGGGTGTGCAGATCTTCATCGGCGCGGAGAGCGGTCTGTTCGACAGCGCCGGTCTTTCGATGGTGGTGGCGCCCTTCCGGAATGCGCAGGACCAGCGGATTGTCGGCGCGATCGGCGTGGTGGGCCCGGCCCGCATCAATTACGGCCGCATCGTGCCGGTGGTGGACTACACGGCGCGGGTGATCGGGCGGTTGCTGGGGTAGGTGCGGCGCGCCGCGTTCAGACGACGCGGACCGGGGCGTCCTCGGCCGTGGCGGTCTCGGTCACGCCGAGTGCGGCCAGCAGCGCACCGCGGAGCGTGCCGAGCTTGCGCTCATTCTCGACCTTCAGGCCGAACACGTCCTTCACATAGAAGACGTCCACCGCGCGCACGCCATAGGTCGTGATATGCGCGGATCCGATCTGCAGACCCTGGTCGCTGATCGCCGCCGTCACATCGTGCAGCAGGCCAGGCCGGTCGCGGCCGTTCACCTCGATCACCGTGTGCGAATTGGAGGCGTGGTTGTCGATCACCACGCGCGGCGGAATCTGCACCGCACGCAACCGCGCGGGTTCGCGCCGCAGCTTGCCGATTTCGGCATCCAGCCGCAGGCGGCCGGACAAGGATTGCTCGATCAGCACTGCAAGCCGCGCGAGCCGGTGCGGCGCATCGAAGGCGCCGCCGGCCGCGTCCTGCACCCAGAAGGTGTCGAGCGCCATGCCGTTCGTCATGGTGTGGATGCGCGCATCCACGATGCTCGCCCCCGCCACGGCCAGCGCCCCGGCGATGCGGCTGAACAGGCCCGGATGGTCGGTGACATAGACCGTCACCTCCGTCACCGCGCGGCTTTCCAGCACGCGGGTGCGCACGGTCAGTGGCGCGTCCTCGCGCTCCGCCTCCTGGATCATGCGGGCGTGGCGCGCATGCGTCTCGGGGTCGAAGGACAGCCAGTAGCCAGGATAGCCAAGCGAGAGGAAGCGATCGAGCTCGGGCTTCGGCATGCCGTCCAGCAACGCGGCGGCGGCGCTGCGGGCACGCGCGACGCGCGTATCGCGCTCCGGCACGCTGAGACCGCCGGCCAGCACTTCCGCGACGCGCCAATACAGCTCGCGCAGCAGCGTCGCCTTCCAGCCATTCCAGACTTTCGGGCCCACAGCGCGCATATCGGCCACTGTCAGCACCAGCAGCAGGCGCAGCCGTTCGGGCGATTGCACCGTCTCCGCGATATCGAGGATGGTCTTCGGGTCGTCGATGTCGCGCTTGAAGGCGGTCTGGCTGATCAGCAGGTGGTTCAGCACCAGCCAGGAGACGGTCTCCGTCTCCTCCGGCGTCAGGCCGAGCTTCGGGCAGATTTCGAGCGCGACCTCGGCGCCGAGTTCCGAATGATCGCCGCCGCGGCCCTTGGCGATGTCGTGCAGCAGCACCGCGACGAACAGCGCGCGCCGCGACTGCACCTGGGCGATCAGCTCGGAGGCGACGGGCGCGACCTCGTTCAGGTCGCCGCGCTCCAGCTGCGTCAGCACGCCGAGCGCCTCGATCGTGTGCTCCTCGACGGTGAAGACGTGATAGGTGTCGAACTGCATCAGCCCGACGATACGCGCCCAGTCGGGGATGAAGCGGCTGATGAAGCCCACCTCATTCAGCGTGCGCAGCCAGCGCGCGGCATCCTTGCCGCACAGGATGTCGAGGAAGATCGCGCTGGCCGCGATGTCGCCGCGCAGCCGCACGGCGTAGCGCGCATTCCGCACCAGCGCACGGAAGGCCAGCGGATGCACCTCAAGCCCCCGGTCGCGTGCGGCGCGCACCAGGCGCAGCATGATGGCGGGGTCCTGCTCCACCAGGCGGTCCGGGGCGAACAGCACCTTGCCATCGGCCAGCGCGATGCCGGCCTGGGCGAGCGCGGCATCGCCCGCCGGCAGCACCGCGGGCGGGCCAAGCGCCGCGCGTTCGATCGCAGGTTCCAGCAGCCGCGTCAGGCGCACCACGTCCCGCGCGGTCAGGAACAGGTGCTTCATGAAGCGCTCGACGCCGTCCTGCACGCCGTGGCGCGTATAGCCCATGCGAGCGCCGACCACGGGCTGCAGGTCGAAGGTGAGGCGTTCTTCCGCGCGGCCCGTCACGTAGTGAAGATGGAAGCGGACGGTCCAGAGGAAGTTCCAGGCGCGGCGGATGGCGCGCGCTTCCTGCGGGGTCAGCAGGCCGCCGCCGGGGCTGTCCTTGCCGACCAGTTCCGGCATGCGCTGCACGCCGAAGGCATGGCGCGCCAGCCAATACAGCGTCTGCAGGTCGCGCAGGCCGCCGCGGCCTTCCTTGACATGCGGCTCCACCAGGAAGGGGCTGTCGCCATAGCGGGCATGGCGCGCGGCGCGTTCGGCGCGCTTCGCGGCCAGGAAGGCCGCGAGGCCGCTATGCTGGCGGAAGGCGGCGAAATCGGCGTCGAAGCGCTCGAACACCGGGCGTTCGCCGGCGAGATACCGCGCATCGATCAGCGCGGTCTGGATGGTGACGTCGCCCTTCGCATCTTCGATGCATTCGCCGACGGTGCGCGTCGCATGCCCGACCTTCAGCCCGAGGTCCCAGAGCAGGTAGAGCATGAACTCCACCCCGCGGCGCCCCTGCGGGCCGAGCGGCGCGTCGGACAGGAACAGCAGGTCGATGTCCGAATACGGCGCCAGCACGCCGCGGCCATAGCCGCCGGTGGCGATCAGGGCGAAGGCGGGTTCGGACTTCGTCGTCTCCGCCCCGGGCGGGACCATGGCCAGCGTATAGGCGTGGATGGCGCCGATCACGCCATCGGTCAGCGCCGCCAGCCAGCGCGCGGCCGCGAGGCCCGAGAGCTCATGCGCTTCGAAGGCGCGCTGCACCTTGCCCTGGATCCGGCCGAGCTGGCGGCGCAGCTGCCCCAGCGCGACGTCGCGTGCCACCGGCTGCCCATCTTCGAGCAGCGCGGCAATCAGATCGGGCAGGACCTCGGGCGTTTCCCCAGCCGGGGAGCCCGCCGCGTCCGGCGCATGCGCAAGCGGTTTCCTCATACGCCTGTCACGATACCGACTTGTGAGGCTCGGCAACAGCCTCGTCGTGCTGCGTTGCGGCAGGATCTTTAGCTAACGATTTCAGGTGGTAGAGCGCGGCCTGCGCTTCGCGCGGAGATAGAGAATCGATGTCGAGTTCCGCCAGCGCGGCCTGCAGCGGCGAGGGCGCCGGCGCCGGTGCCGGCCGGCTGTCGGCGAATAGCGGTAGCTCGGCCGCCAGCGCATCCGGCCCGCCGGCCCGCGCCCTGGTCTCGAGCGCCGTCAGCACCTGGGTCGCACGCGCCAGCACGGGCCGCGGCACGCCGGCGAGGCGCGCGACATGCACGCCCCAGCTGCGCTCGGCCGCGCCATCGCCGACCAGGTGCTGGAACACCACCTCCCCCCGCCATTCCCGCACGCGCATGCAGGCCAGGCGCAATTCCGGCAGCCGGCCGGCGAGTGCCGTCAGCTCGTGGAAATGGGTGGCGAAGACGGCGCGGCAGCGGATGCGGTCGTGCAGCCCCTCCAGCACCGCCCAGGCGATGGCCAGCCCATCCCAGGTCGCCGTTCCCCGCCCGACCTCGTCCAGCACAACAAGCGACCGGGCCGTGGCCTGGTTCAGGATCGCCGCGGTCTCCGCCATCTCCACCATGAAGGTGGAGCGCCCGCCGGCGATGTCGTCGCCGCCGCCGACCCGGCTGAACAGCCGGTCCACCAGCCCGATCCGCGCGGCCGCCGCCGGCACGAAAAGCCCGGCCTGGGCGAGGACCACGAACAGCGCATTCTGCCGCAGATAGGTGGATTTGCCCGCCATGTTCGGCCCGGTCAGCAGGCAAAGCCGCCGCCCGGCCGACAGGTCGCAATCATTGGGGACGAAGGCCGGCCCCCGCTCTCGGCGGAGCGCCGCTTCCACCACCGGATGGCGGCCGGCCGTGATGGCGAAGTCGGTGCGCTCGGTCATCTCCGGCCGGCACCAGCCGCCTTCGGCGGCGAGTGCCGCGGCGGCGGCATGGACATCAAGCTCGGCCAGGGCGCGCGCGGCCTCCGCGATCGGGGCGCCGGCATCGAGCAGCATCCGGCGCAGATGCTTCACGCAATCCCGCTCCCGCGCGGCGGCGCGATCGCCGGCCTCGGCGACCTTGCGGTCGAGATCGGCCAGCGCCTTGCAGGTGAAGCGCACGGCGTTCGCCATGGTCTGGCGATGGATCGGGGCCTGGTCGGGCGGGATGCCCTGCGGCGGGTCGCGCAGCAGCTTCTCGGCCGGGGCGGCGGGGAGTTCCGCCAGGAAGCCGAATTGCTGGTGATGGCGGATCTTGAGGCTCGCCACCCCCCAGGCCTGGGCGAGGTCGAGCTGGAGTGCGGCGATCGCCTCCCGCGCGCCGTCGCGCAGCCGCCGCAGCGCGTCGAGCTCCCCGTCATAGGCGGCGGCGATGACGCCGCCATCCTCGAGCCGCGCCGGCAGCCGCTCGGCCAGCGCGCGGCGAAGCTCCGCGGCCAGCGCCGGGTCGAGCCGGAGCGCGGCGGCGGCGTCTGCCACCAGCTCGGGCACGGGGAGCGACGCCGCGCCCGGCAGCGCGGCCACCCGCGCGGCCAAGTCGAGCCCGAGCCGGAGCGCGCCGAGGTCGCGCGGCGCGAAGCGATCGAGGGCGAGGCGCGCCAGGGCGCGCGCCATGTCCGGCGCCCCCTTCAGCGCCGTGCGGAGTGCGGTCCGCGTCGCCTCATCGCCCAGCAGGAAGGCGACCGCGTGGTGCCGGGCGGCGATGGGCGCGGCCGCGGCCAGCGGGGCGGCGAGCCGCGCGGCCAATTCGCGCGCGCCGGCGGCGGTCAGCGTCCGGTCCACCGCGCCGAGCAGCGTCGCCTCCGTGCCCCCGCGCTGATCCCGCAGGATTTCGAGGCTCCGGCGCGTGGCGGCATCCAATGCGAGCACGCCCGCCGCTTCCGTCTGCGACCGCGGCGGGTCGAGGCGCGGGAGGGCGCCGGCCTGGGTTTCCTGCACATAGGAGAGCGCGAGCGCGGCGGCGGCGAGTTCGGCCTCCCCGAAGCGGCCGAAGCCGTCGAGGGTGGAGACGCCGAAGGCCTCCCGCACCAGCCGCCCGGGGTCGCGGGGCATCAGGCGGGGGGCGATGCGGCCGGGCAGGCGGCGGGTGAGCTCAGGGTCCTCGGCGAGCTCCGGCGGGACGACGGCCTCGGCCGGTTCCAGTCGGGCGAGCAGCGCGCCGAGATCGGCGCGCGGCAGGATCGTGGTGTGGAAGCCGCCGGTCGAGATATCGAGCCAGGCGGCACCGAACTCGTCTTCCGTCTCGGCAAGGGCCAGCAGCCAGGCCGGGCGGCCGGCTTCCAGCAACCCGTCCTCGATGACGGTGGCCGGCGTCACGACGCGGACGACGTCGCGGCGGATGGTGGGCGCCTTGCGGCGCTTGGCTTCCTCCGGCGTTTCCATCTGGTCGCAGATGGCCACCCGGCGGCCGGCCCGGATCAGCCGGGCCAGATAGGGTTCCAGCGCATGGACGGGGACGCCGGCCATGGGCACGGGCTGGCCGCGATGCTCCCCGCGGTGGGAGACGGCGATGTCGAGGATGGTGGCGGCGTCTTCGGCGTCGGCGAAGAACAGTTCGAAGAAATCGCCCATGCGGAAGAACAGCATGGCGTCCGGGTGCGCCGCCTTCGCGGCGAACCACTGGGCCATGGCGGGGGTGGCCCCCTCGGCGGGCGGGATGCGGTCGGTCACGGTGGCAGTTAGCACCGGCGCCGGCGCGCGACCAAGGCGGGATGAGCGGGCAATGCTGCGCTGCGGCATTGCTTCCTCGCACTCCCGGCTTCCGCCGCGCGTCGCGCGGCCGCATAAGAGAAGCCGAAGTTGGGGAGACACAGGGAACAATGGACGACGCGCGCAAGACGCCCGGCGAGACGGTGGCCGATACCCGCACCGCCCGCATCACCGGCGAGGAAGCGCTGGCCATGCATGCCGAGGGCCGCCCCGGCAAGCTGGAGATCCGGCTGACCAAGCCGCTGATCACCGCCCGCGACCTGTCCCTGGCCTATAGCCCGGGCGTCGCCGAGCCCTGCCTGCATATCCATCGCGACCCGAAGCTCGCCTATGACTACACGGCGAAGGGGAATTTCGTCGCGGTCGTGTCCAACGGCACGGCGGTGCTGGGCCTCGGCAATCTCGGCGCGCTGGCGTCCAAGCCCGTCATGGAAGGCAAGGCAGCGCTGTTCAAGCGCTTCGCCGATGTGGATTCCATGGACCTCTGCGTGGACACGGAGGATGTGGACGCCTTCGTGAATTCCGTCCGCTACCTCGGCCCGAGCTTCGGCGGCATCAACCTCGAAGACATCAAGGCCCCCGAGTGCTTCGTCATCGAGCAGCGCCTGCGCGAGTTGATGGACATCCCGGTCTTCCATGACGACCAGCATGGGACCGCGATCGTCGCCGCCGCCGGCCTGATCAACGCGATCCACCTGACCGGGCGTGACATCAAGCAGACTAGGCTGGTCATCAACGGCGCGGGTGCGGCGTCCATTGCCTGCGCCGAGCTGGTGAAGGCTATGGGGCTGCGCCCCGAGAACGTCATCCTCTGCGACACCAAGGGCGTCATCTGGCGCGGCCGCACGGAGGGCATGAACCAGTGGAAGTCGGCGCATGCCGTCACCACCACCGCCCGCACCCTGGCCCAGGCGCTGGACGGCGCCGATGTCTTCATGGGCCTGTCGGTGAAGGGCGCGCTGACGCAGGACATGGTCCGCGCCATGGCGCCGAAGCCGATCATCTTCGCCATGGCCAACCCCGACCCCGAGATCACGCCGGATGAGGCGCGCGCGGCGCGGCCGGATGCGATCGTGGCCACGGGCCGCTCGGACTATCCGAACCAGGTCAATAACGTCCTCGGCTTCCCCTTCATCTTCCGCGGTGCGCTCGATGTGCGCGCCAGCACGATCAACGACACGATGAAGATCGCGGCTGCCGAGGCGCTGGCGATGCTGGCGCGCGAGGATGTGCCGGAGGAAGTCGCTGGCGCCGGCGCCGGCAAGTCGCTCCGCTTCGGGCCGGAGTACATCATCCCGAACGCCTTCGACCCGCGGCTGATCTCCCGCGTGTCACCGGCGGTCGCGAAGGCCGCGATGGAGAGCGGCGTGGCGCGCAAGCCCATCGCCGATCTGCAGCGCTATGCGCGGGATCTCGCGAACCGGCTGGATGCGACGGTCGGCGCGCTCGAGGCGATTTCGGAATCGGTGCGCCAGAACCCGAAGCGCGTCGTCTTCGCCGAGGGCGAGGAGGAGAAGGTGATCCGCGCCGCGATCGCCTTCCGCAATGCCGGCTACGGCACGCCGGTGCTGGTCGGCCGCGAGGAGCGGATCAGCGCCGTCACCGCGGCGCTCGGCATCCCGCTGCCGGAGGGGATCGAGATCCACAATGCGCGGGTCTCCGACAGCAACCGGCGCTATGCGGAATTCCTCTATGGCCGCAAGCAGCGCGACGGCTTCCTGTTCCGCGACTGCCAGCGCCTGGTGAACCAGGACCGCAACGTGTTTGCCGCCTGCATGGTGGCGTCGGGCGATGCGGATGCGGTGGTCACGGGCACGACGCGGTCCTTCTCGGTGGCGATGGAAGGCATCTCCATGGCGATCGACCCGGTGCCCGGGCGGTCGGTCTTCGGCCTGTCCATCATCGTCTCCCGCAGCGCCGGCACGGTGCTGGTGGCGGATACGGCGATCCATGAGCGGCCCGATGCGGCCACACTGGCCGCCATCGCGCGCGGGTCGGCGGCCGCGGCGCGGCGGTTGGGGCTGGAGCCGCGGGTGGCCTTCCTGTCCTTCTCCACCTTCGGCGATCCGAAGGGCAGCATTCCGGGCAGCATCCGGGAGGCGGTGAAGCTGCTGACCGAACGCGGGGCCGATTTCGAGTTCGATGGCGAGATGGCGGCCGATGTCGCGCTCGACCCCGGGCTGCGCGCGGCGCTCTATCCCTTCTGCCGCCTGACGGGGCCGGCGAATGTGCTGATCATGCCCGGGCTGCATGCGGCGCATGTGCTGACCAAGGCGGTGCCGAAGCTGACGAGTGGGCAGGTGATCGGCCCGCTGCTGACCGGTCTGACGCATTCGGCGCAGATCGTGCCGATGCAGGCGGGCGTGAACCAGATCCTGGATGTCGCCTGCCTCGCGGCCCACGCCGCGGCGACGAGGTAAGGGCCCACACCGCGGCGACGAGGTGAGGGCGCGCGCGGCGGCGACGCGGTCGTGAACGCCGCGCTGCCGTCTAATCCAGCTTGATGCCCCGGGCGCGGATCACCGCGCCCCAGGCCTCGGTCTCGGCGGCCAGCCAGCGGCGGAAGCTGTCAGGCCCCTCGGCGCGGATCTCGGCGCCGAGGCCAGCCAACCGCTCCCGTGTCGCCGGCAGGTTCAGCGCGGCGGCGAAGGCCTCATGCTGGCGGGCGATGGTCGCGGTCGCGGTGCGGGCGGGTGCCAGAAGGCCCTGCCAGATGCCGGCCTCCGCCGCGGGCCAGCCGAGTTCGGCGAAGGTCGGCACGTCGGGCAGATCTGCCAGGCGACGCGGGCCGGTCACGGCGATGGCGCGCAGTCGGTTGTCCTTGACGAAGGGCAGCGTCGCGGTGGCGCCGTTCACCACCATCTGGCTCTCACCAGTGACCGCGGCCTGGATGCCGAGCATCCCGCCCCGGTAGAAGACTTCCGTCACTTCCCCGCCCCAGTGCTGCACCGCGACCAGTGCGGTCAGGTGGTTCAGCGCGCCGACGCCAGAATGGGCAAAATTGATGCGGCCCGGATTGGCCTTCACATAGGCCGCGAGTTCCGCCCCGTCGCGTGCCGGTAGCGAAGGGTGAACGGCCAGGATGTAGGGCGCGTAGATCAGCATGGTGACCGGGTCGAGGTCCTTCGCCGGGTCGTAGGGCAGGCGGGTGAAGAGGCTTGGCCCCGTGGTCAGGATCCCAGGATCCGTCAGCAGCAGCGTGGTGCCATCCGGTGCGCTCTTTGCGACATTGTCGGCACCGAGGTTGCCCGCCGCGCCACCGCGGTTGTCCACCACAACCGCCTGCCCCAACAGCCGCTGTACGTCTGGCTGGATGATGCGTGCGATCAGGTCCGAGGTGCCGCCGGGCGGAAAGGGTACGACGATGCGCAACGGCCGCTCGCCCTGCGCCGCCGCACCCCGCGCCACGAGCAGTGCCGGCAGCGCGAGCGCCGCGCGGCGCCTCAGACCGTTGGAACCTGTCATGGCCGTCCTCCTTCCCGTTCGGCGCCGAGCGCGCGCAGGATCCCGGCGATATAGCCGGTGGCGTAGGCTCGGCTGCGATGTCCCCATACCGTGTCGTCCACCAGATGCGGGACGTGATCATCGATGACGAACCCGTCGAAGCCGGCATCGCGCAGGACGCGCAGCACGGCGACGGGATCGACACTGCCTTCGTCGATGAAGGCTTCGGCGAAACGCGGTAGCCGGCCCGCCACGCTGCGGAGGTGGACGTAGTGGATGCGCCCCGCGCTGGCGAAGCGGCGCAGCGCCTGCATCATCGGCTCCGCCCCCGCCTCCGCGAATGTGCCGGTACAGAAGGCGATGCCGTGCATCGGGCTGTCGGCGAAGGCCATGGCGCGGGCGAAGGCCGCCTCGTCGCGGAAGATGCGCGCGACGCCGTCCAACACCGGCACGGGCGGGTCGTCTGGATGCAGCGACAGCTTCACCCCCGCCGCCTCGGCCACCGGCAGGACGGCTGCGATGAAGCGTTCCCAGTTCGCCCACATCGCGGCTTCGTCGCGCAGCGGCAGGGTGCCGGTGTCGATGCCTTGCGCGATCGCGTCGTCATAGGCCGTGACCAGCGCCCCGCCGCGGCCATGCGCGGCTTTCGCTGTACGCCACACGCCGTCCGGGATCCAGTTGTAGCCGAGCACCCGGATGCCGGCCTGGCCCATGGCGCGGATCGTCGCCTTGAAGTCTTCGATCTGCTCCTCAGCGCCGGGCAGGCCGAGCATGGCCTTGTCGAGCAGGTTGGCCGGCACCCCCTCGATGCAGTCCAGCGCCAAGCCATGCGCCTCCACCGCCGCGCGGAGTTGGACGAGGTCGAGCGCGGACCAGCGCCGCGTTGGCGGGCGCGGGCCGGCGGCGGCGCGGAACTGGCGGTTGAGGAAGGCGACCCAGGCGGGGCTGTCGAGGTCGGGCTTGTTGATCGTCACGCCGCTGCAGCCAATCTGGCGCGCGAAGGCAAGGTCGGCCTGGGTCAGCTCGCGGAACTGTCCGGCGGCGACGCGCATGCGTATCCTTCTCCCCTTACATATTTATCAAATCATATGGATTTGACAGAATCAATCATGATGACGACCGAGGACGCCGTGACCGCCGCACTGCGGCGGCTGATCGTGGAGGGCGCGCTCCCGCCGGGCGCGAAGCTGACCGTCGCCGCGCTGACGGCGCAGCTCGGCGTCGGCGCGACGCCGGTGCGGGCCGCGCTGAAGCTGCTGGAGGGCGAGGGCTTGGTGGAGGCGCAGCCCAACCGCGGCGCCTGGGTGCGTGCGCTGACGCCACACGACATCCGCAACCTCTATCGGCTGCGCGGCGCGGTGCTCGGCCTTCTGATCCCTGACGTGGTGCGACACGTGTCCGAGGCCGACCTCGATGCGCTGGATGCGCTCGACGCGCGGTTCGAGGCGGCGGCCACGGCAGCTGATGGCGCCGCTGCGATGGCGGTGAACGAGGCGTTCCACCGCACGCTGTTGGCAATCGCACGCAACCCGGACGCTGCGGCGGTGATGGCGCGCAGCTGGGCGCTGGTCGAGGCGCTGCGCTTGCGGCTGGGCTTCGGTCCTGACCGGCTCTCGCGCTCGGCGGAGAGCCACCGTGCGTTGCTGGCCGCTCTCCGCACGCGGGATGCAGAGCGGGCAACGACACTGGCTGTCGCTTCTTCGGATGCGGCGATGGCAGACCTGCTGGAGCGCGCGCTGGCGGCCGAGCGCGCAGCCGTACCCCGTAGTGACAGAGGCTGAGGGCCCTCAGCGCCCGCGCATATAGGCCCGTTCGGGCCTGTAGGTCAGCCAGCGCCGGAAACCGGTGAGCAGGCGGGTCAGGCGGCGGGGCAGGGCGTCGCGCATCCGGGGCTTCCTTGGAACGGCACGGGCCGTCCGGGCCTGCCGGCGCGAAGCGCGCCGGCCGCGGCCCGTCTTCAAGGAAGCTGTTGACGCGATGTTGATGTGACGCCGGCGAAAGCAGGGCGGGCCATGGCCCGCCCCGCGCGCGGCGTTCAGCTGTCGAGGCGGATCCCGAGCTCGCGGATCAGCGGCCGCCACAGCGCATTCTCCCGCCCGACGAAGGCCTGGAACTCGGCCGGTGTCTGCGGGCGGTATTCGATGTCGAGGTCGCGCAACCGGGGCGCGATCGCGTCCGACTGCATGGCGCGCTGCATCTCCTCTGCCAGCCGCGCGATAACGGGCGCGGGCGTGCCGGTGGGCACGCTCATGCCCTGCCAGCCATAGGCGACCGCGTCATGGCCGAGCTGCCGCGCCGTCGGGACGTTGGGCGCGAGCCGCGTGCGGGTTTCCGTCAGTGCCAGCAGGGCGCGCACGCGATTGTCGCGGATGAAGGGCGTGCCGGTGGCGGTGTCGATCATCACCACATCCACATTGCCCGCCAGCAGGTCCTGCATGGCGGCCGGGCCGCCGCGATAGGGGACATGCTCCGCCTGGAGCCCGCTGCGGCGCTTCAGCAGCTCCATCGCCAGGTGATGCGGGGAGGCGACGGCAGGCGAGCCGTAAGTGGGCGCACGCGTGCGCGACGCCGCGACCAGCTGGCCGAAATCCTGCCAGGGGCTCTCGTTGCGAACGACGACATACAACGGGAAAAGGCCGATGAAGCCGACGCCGGTGAGATCGCGGTCGGGATCATAGGGCAGGCGCGCGAACAGCGCCGGATTGTAGGTCAGGATGCCGTTATCCACGTGTAGCCAAGTGTAGCCATCGGCCGGGCTGCGGGCGACGGCCTCAGAGGCCAGCACCGCGCCGCCGCCGGGGCGGTTCTCCACCACCACATTCTGACCCAGCCGCGGGCCCATCTGGCCGCCGATCAGCCGGGCGAAGGTGTCGGAGGGGCCGCCCGGCGGATAGCCGACGAGCCAGCGGATCGGCCGGTCCGGCCAGGCTGCCTGGGCGCCTGCGGGGCCGATCCCTGCTGCCAGCGTGGCCGCACCCAGCGCGCCACCCATCATCCCCCGGCGCCCGATCTCGCGTGATCCGATCATTGTCGTTGCCTCCTTGACGTCCCGGCATGTTGCGATGGGCCTAGACCATGATCGGCGCCGATAGAAGCGCCGATCACGGTCTAGCCTAATGTTTGGTCGCGTGATTCACGCCTCCGACCGGTCCAGTCTTCGGCGATCACGCTCAAGGCGTCGCGCCAGCCATGCGGCCGGCGCCGCGCTGCGCCTGCAACGGCGTCTTGATCTTGCCACATCGGGGAAACAAGCTGGCAATCATGCGCCCCCTGGTCGGCATCTCCTGCTGCAACAAGGCATTCGGCCTCTTCGCGACGCCGAATCATGCAGCTTCCGACAGTTATGTCCGCTGCACGCTCGGCCCGGTCGGCGGCGTGCCGGTGCTGCTGCCTGCGGCGGGCGAGGCGCTGGTGCCCGAAATCCTGCCGCGGCTGGACGGGCTGATCCTGACCGGCAGCCGGTCCAATGTGCATCCCGACCATTACGAGGGCCCGGCCCATGCCGAGGGCACGCCCGAGGACCCGCAGCGCGACGCCACCACCCTGCCGCTGATCCGCGCCGCCATCGCGGCCGGCCTGCCCGTGCTCGCGATCTGCCGCGGCTTCCAGGAGCTGAACGTGGCGCTCGGTGGCTCGCTTGATCAGCGGATCCAGGACCTGCCGGGGCGGATCGACCACTCGACGCCGTCGGACCAGAAGATTCCGAAGCTGCGCACCGGGAAGGCGCATGCGGTGCGGGTCGCGGCCGATGGCATGCTGGCGCGCATCTGGACCGGCGCGGCCCTGCCCTGGGCGGCCGAGGCCGTGCCGGTGAACTCGCTCCATAACCAGGGCATCCAGCGCCTGGCGCCGCGGCTGGTCGCAGAGGCCTGGGCGCCGGACGGCACGATCGAGGCCGTCCATGTCGAGGGCGCGCCCGGCTTCGCGCTCGGTGTGCAGTGGCACCCTGAATATGACTGGGAGGCCGACGCGCTGAGCCGCGCGCTGTTCGAGGCCTTCGGGGCCGCGGCGGCGGCGTGGTCGGCCCGGCGGCTCGCGCCCGCGGCGGCGCAGCGCGCTGCGGCCTGAGGTCGCTGCCTGCGGGATTTGTCCGCGGGGTGAGACGTGTCTCCGGCGTTGAGCCGCCGGGTTTCAACTGGGCGCGACCATTACGGAAAACTCAGGTTTCCCGCGCCTTTGCGTGCATTCGGCTTTTGCATGTGCCGATCCGGCCGCGCTAGGCTTTCCCTTGCCGGCCGAGTACCGCCGGCGAGCGATCCGGTTCCCCTGCCGGCTCGCCCGACCATTCCGATCGGAAGACTGCAGAAGTGGCGCCCGGTCACCCCCCTGGCCGGGCGCTTTTTCTGTGCCGTGCAGGCCGGTCATGCGGCGCCACGATCTTGCGCGGCGGCCATCAAGGGGTAAGAGGACAGGGCTTTCTGGTTGGGGAACCTGTCCAAATGTCCGAATTCGTCATCGCACCGCCCAAGGTCGCCTACCTGCCCGTGAAGGGCGGCGGCAAGTTTCCGGTGCGCCGCATCTTCTGCGTCGGCCGCAACTACGCCGAACACGCGATCGAGATGGGCTCCGACCCGACGCGCGAGCCGCCCTTCTACTTCGCGAAGCCGGCCGACAGCCTGGTGATCGACGGCGCCGACATGCCGTATCCGTCCGCCAGCAAGAACCTGCACCACGAGATGGAGCTGGTGGTCGCCATCGGCACCGGCGGGTCCGACATAGCGATTGGCGATGCGCTGAAGCATGTGTGGGGCTGGTGCGCCGGCCTCGATATGACGCGCCGCGACCTGCAGAACGAAGCGAAGAAGACCGGCCGCCCCTGGGACATGGGCAAGGGCTTCGACCACTCCGCCCCGATGGGCCCGCTGGTGAAGCATGACGGGTCCTATGACGGCTCCAAGGGCAAGATCGAGCTGAAGGTGAATGGCGTGGTCCGCCAGACCTCCGACCTGTCGAAGCTGATCTGGTCGGTGCCCGAAGTGATCGCGAACCTCTCCGGCCTCGTGCGGCTGGAGCCGGGCGACCTGATCATGACCGGCACGCCGGAGAATGTAGCGGCGGTGGTGAAGGGCGATGTCCTCGAAGGTTATGTCGAGGGTGTGGGCGAAGTTCGTACCAAGATCGTCTAAGTGGCCGCAAAGCCCACCACGCAGCGGACAGCGCCGGCGATCATCGCCGGCGCGCGCCCGCTGCGCATCGTCACCTGGAACATCAACTCCGTCCGGCTGCGTCTGCCGCTGCTGGCCGATCTCGTCGCTGCGCTGTCGCCCGACGTGATCTGCCTGCAGGAGACGAAGTGCCCGGACGAGCTGTTTCCGCATGAGGGTATCGCCGCGCTCGGCTTCGCGCATCGCGCGGTGCGCGGGATGAAGGGCTATAACGGCGTCGCCATCCTCTCGAAGCTGCCGTTCGGCCTTCGCGATGGGCAGGATCCCGATTGGTGCGGCAAGGGCGATTGCCGGCACATCGCGGTCGAGCTCGACGCGCCGGGCGGCGCGGTGGAGCTGCATGATTTCTACATCCCGGCCGGCGGCGATATCGCGGACCGCGAGGCCAATCCGAAATTCGCCCACAAGATGGATTTCGTGGCCGAGGCCACGGCCTGGTCTGCGGCGCGCCACAAGGCCGGCGGGATCAAGCGTGCCGTGCTGGTCGGTGATCTGAACATCGCGCCGCTGGAACACGATGTGTGGTCGCACAAGCAGCTGCTCGACGTCGTCTCCCACACGCCGATGGAGACTGAGGCGCTGACGGCGATGATGCGCGCCGGACAGTGGTATGATGGGCTGCGGCATTTCGTGCCGGAGGACCAGAAGCTCTACACATGGTGGTCCTATCGCGCGGCGGATTGGCGCGCGTCTGACCGCGGGCGGCGGCTCGATCATGTGTGGGTCTCGCAGGACCTCGCGGGCGGGCTGCGCTCGCACACCGTGCTGAAGGATGCGCGCGGCTGGGAGAAGGCATCGGACCACGTGCCGGTGCTGGTCGAGATCGCCACCTAGCGGTCTTGCCGAACCGGTTCCGCGCCCCGATTCTTGCAGGCAACCGCGCCGAGGAGGAACCAAGATGATCCGCCGCCGTACTGCCCTTGCCGGGGCGCTTGCCCTGCCGGCCTTGCTGCCTGCCGCAGCCCGCGCGCAGGCACCCTGGCCCAACCGCCCGGTGCGCATCGTCGTACCCTTCGGCCTTGGCGGGTCCGCCGATGTCGCGGCGCGCTTCCTGTCTGAGCCGCTGCAGGCCGCACTCGGCCAGCCCTTCGTGGTGGAAAACCGCCCCGGCGCCGGCGCGGTGATCGGCACGGATGCCGTCGCGAAGGCGCAGCCCGATGGCTACACGCTGCTGCTTATGTCGAACACGCATACGGCGAATGAGACGCTGATCCCGAACCGTCCGTACCGCCTGATGACCGACCTTGCGCCGGTCGCGGCCATCAACGTCGCGCATCACGTGCTGGCCGTGCATCCCTCGATCCCGGCGCAGACCCTGCCGGAGCTGATCGCGTTGCTGCGCGCCAATCCGAACCGCTTCGACTACGCCAGCAGCGGCCCCGGCACGCCCTATCACGTGGCGGGCGAGGTGTTCCTGGCGATGGCGAATGCGCAGGCGACGCATGTGCCCTTCCGTGGTTCGAATGAGGCGCGGACGGCGCTGATCTCCGGCCAGGTGCCCATCATGTTCGACGCCATCCCGACGATGCGCGAGCAGATCGCCGGCGGGCGCGTGCGCGGACTGGCCACCACCGGCCCGCAGCGCAACCCGCTGATGCCGGAGCTGCCGACGGTGGCGGAGACGCTGCCGGGCTATGAGGCGTCCATCTGGCTCGGCCTCATGGCGCCGGCCGCGACACCCGCGCCGATCCGCGAGCGGCTGAATGCCGAGGTCAACCGCATCCTCGGCCTGCCCGCGACGCGGGAGGCGCAGGCCCGCGCCGGCGCGCAGCCCATGCCGATGAGCATCGCGGAGTTCGACGCCTTTCTGCGCCAGGACATCACGCGCCAGGCGGAGTACATCCGCATGGCCCGCATGACGCCGACCTGATGAGTGCCTTCACGCTGAACGGCGCAGTCGTCGCGCCGGAGATCGAAGGCGACGCGCCCTTGCTCGCTGCGCTGCGCGGGCCGCTCAACCTGTCGGGCCCGCGCTTCGGCTGCGGGGCGGAGCAATGCGGTGCCTGCGTGGTGCTGGTGGATGGCGCGCCGGCCTATGCTTGCGCGCTGCCCATTGGCGCGGTTGCGGGGAAGCGCGTGGAGACGCTGGAGGGCCTCGGCACGCCGGAGGCGCCGCATCCGCTGCAGCGCGCCTTCCTGGAGTTGCAGGCCGGGCAATGCGGCTATTGCCTGTCGGGTATCCTGATGGCGTCGCTCGCGTTGCTGCGTCGCGTGCCGCGCCCGGATGCGGCGCAGGTGAAGGACGCGCTTGAGCCGCATCTCTGCCGTTGCGGCAGCCATAACCGGATCGTCCGCGCTGTGCTGCGCGCGGCCGAGGAGATGGCCGCGCCATGAACCTCGCTTTCCGCATGGCCGCCGAAGGTGGCGACGACAAGCCGAAGCTGCCTGGCAGCCTGCATGTGAACCGCCGGCTGGATCGCTGGATTTCGGTGCATGCCGAGGGCTTCGTCACCATCCGTCCCGGCAAGGTGGAGCTCGGCCAGGGCATCCTGACGGCGCTGGCGCAGATCAGCGCCGATGAGCTGGATGTGCCGTTGGCGCGTCTGCGCGTGCAGCCAGCCTCGACGCCAACCAGCCCGGATGAGGCCGTCACCTCTGGCAGCCTCAGCGTGCAGGAATGCGGCGCCGCGCTGCGCCATGCCTGCGCCGATGCGCGCCGCATTTTCGTCGGTGTCGTCGCGCAGAAGACGGGCGTGCCGGTGGAGGAGATCGCGGTGCGCGACGGCGACTTCGTCGCCCCCGATGGCCGCGTGCTGGGCAGCTATTGGGCAATGGCCGATGACGCGCTGCTGGCGGTGGAAGCCTCGCCGGATGCGGTGCCGAAGCGCGCGGACCAGCGGCGCATCGCCGGCACTTCCGCCGCGCGGCTCGACCTGCCCGACAAGCTGTTCGGCATCCCGCGCTATGTGCACGACATGCGACTGCCCGGGATGCTGCATGCCCGCATGGTGCGCCCGCCGTCGCGCGGTGCGCGGCTGACGGCGCTGAAGGATGGCGCGCTGCCCGGCGGCGCTGCGGTGTTCCGAGACGGTAGCGTGCTGGCGGTGGTGGCAACGCAGGAACACCACGCCGAAGCTGCGGCCGAGCGCCTGGCGCAGCGCGCGACCTGGGAAGAACAGGACACGCTGCCCCCCGACACCGCGCTGGAAGCCTGGCTCCGCGCCGCACCGCGCGAGAGCAGCATCGTCACCGAGACGCAGGCCGAAACGCCCGCGCCTACGCATCGCGTGAAGGCCGCCTTCCTGCGGCCTTTCCTGGCGCATGGCTCGATCGGCCCGTCCTGCGCTGTCGCGCGCTGGGATGGCGCCACGATGGAGGTCTGGAGCCACAGCCAGGGCATCTACAATCTCCGCGCCGATCTGGTGAAGGCGCTGCGCCTGCCGGCCGAGGCGATCGTCGTGCATCACGTCGAAGGTTCGGGCTGCTACGGCCACAATGGCGCCGACGATGTCGCGCTCGATGCCGCACTCGTCGCGCGCGCGCATCCGGGCAAGCCCGTGCGCGTGCAGTGGAGCCGTGCGGAGGAGCTCGGTTGGTCGCCCTTCTCGCCCGCCATGCTGGTCGAGATCGAGGCCGAGGCCGATGAGGCCGGCACGCTGCTGCGCTGGACGCAGGATGGTGTGTCGAACGGGCATTCCTCCCGCCCTGGGCGCGGCAAGGATCCGACGCTGCTCTCGGCCTCCTACCTCGCCGATCCCTTCCCCGTGCCGTTGGCGCTGAACCCGCCCGCGGCGGCGGGCGGCGGCATTGATCGCAACGCCGCGCCGGCCTATCGCGCGCCGGCGCGCAGGGTCGCGATCCATCGCGTGATGGAGATGCCGATCCGCGCGAGCGCGCTGCGCGGCCTCGGCGCGCTGGTGAATGTCTGGGCGATCGAGAGCGTGATGGACGAGATCGCTGCACGCGCCGGCGAAGACCCGCTGGCGCATCGGCTGCGGCATCTCGACGATGCGCGCGCGCGCGATGTGTTGTCGCGCGCCGCGCAGATGGCGGGCTGGGAGACGCGCACGAAGGCCGAGGGCACCGGCTTCGGCCTCGGCGTTGCGCGCTACAAGGGCACGGGCGCCTGGTGCGCGGCGGTCGCCGAAGTGGAGTGCGCAGAACGCGTGCGCTGCCGCCGCGTATGGCTGGCCTGCGATGTGGGTGAGGTGATCAACCCCGATGGCGTCGCCAACCAGATGGAAGGCGGCGCGATCCAGGCGGTCTCCATGTGTCTGATGGAAGCCGTGCAGCACGACACGCGCGCCATCACCTCCGACGCTTGGGAACGCTACCCCATCCTGCGCTTTTCCGAGGTGCCGGAGGTGGCCGTGGACATCATCGCCCGGCCCGAGGCGCCGCCGCTGGGCGCCGGCGAGGCCAGCATGGGGCCGGTCATCGGCGCCATCGCGAATGGCATCGCCGACGCGCTGGGCGTCCGCATGCGCCACTGGCCTTTCACCCCCGAGAATATCGAACGCGCCGAATGACCCTGACCCTCGCCAGCACCCTCTCCGACCGCACGCGCCCGCTCCATGACGGGCGGGTCAAGGTGGAGGGCTTCGACATTGCTCCGCTCGCCGGCGAACCGGAGGATCTGTTCCGCATCGCCATGCGCGAAGGCCGGTACGAGATCACCGAGCTTTCGATGTCGAGCCACATCCTCTCGGTCGCGCGCGGGGATTCGCGCTACATCGGCATCCCCGTCTGGCCGTCCCGCTCCTTCCGGCACAACGCGATCTACATCCGCACGGATCGCGGCATCGCGAAGCCGGAAGACCTGGCGGGCCGCACCATCGGCACGCCGGAATACCAGCAGACCGCCGCACTCTGGGTGCGTGGCATGCTGCGCGAGCAGTATGGCGTGGACACGCGCGGCATCCATTGGCGCTCAGGCGGGGAACGCACCGCCATCAGCCTGCCGCCGGGCTACGACGTGCAGCCGATCGGCGAGGGCGATACGCTGGAAGCGGCGCTGGCCGAAGGCCGCATCGACGCCTTCATCGGCCCGCGCGCGCCGGCCTGCTTCCTGAACCGCACCGCGCCCGTCGCGCGGTTGTTCGCCGACACGCGTGCGGCGGAGGAGGCGTATTTCCGCGCGACCGGCTTCTTCCCGATCATGCATTGCATCGCCATCCGTCGCGACGTGGCGGAGACGCATCGCGATCTCGCGCCCGCGCTCTGCCGCGCCTTTGCTGAGGCGAAGGCGATGGCGCTGGCGGAACTCGCCATGGTGAATGTGCTGCGCGTGTCGCTGCCCTGGCTGGCCTCCGAGGTGGACAGCCAGACGGCGCTGATGGGCGGCGATCCCTGGCCCTATGGCTTCGCGCGCAGCCGCGACGAGCTGGCGGCGATGTGCCGCTATGCGAAGGCCGATGGGCTGGCGCCGCGCGATGTGGCGCCGGAGGAGCTGTTCCACCCGGCGACCCACACGCTCTGATCAGGCGCGGAGCGGGATCACCCGGTCGAGGCGGCAGACCAGGGCTTCGCCCGGCGCGAAGGCCTGCGCCGCCGCGGGCGTGACGACGAAGATCTGGCCAGCCGCCGTCTCGATCTCGTATTCGCGAGTCTGGCCGAGGAAGGCGGCGCGCTGCACCCGGCCGGGCAGGCCTTCGCCGGATGCGGCCAGCGTGATCGATTCAGGTCGCACCGCAAGCTGCGCGCGGCCTGTCGGATGGTCGCGCATCGAGGTTGGCAGCACGATGCCGCCGAGCGCGACGCGGCCCGGGCCGATCACCTCGCCATCCAGCACATTCGCCTCCCCCATGAAGTCGGCGATGAAGGCATCGGCCGGATCTTCGTAGAGCGCGTTCGGCGTGCCCATCTGCGCGATCTTGCCGCTGCGCATCACGCAGACGAGGTCGGAGACGGCGAGGGCTTCCTGCTGGTCATGCGTGACATAGACCACCGACAGGCCCAGCCGCTTCTGCAGGTCGCGGATGTCTTCCCGCACGCGGCGGCGCAGGCGGGCATCCAGGTTCGACAGCGGCTCGTCGAACAGCAGCACCTGCGGGCGCAGGACCAGCGCGCGGGCGACAGCGACGCGCTGCTGCTGCCCGCCCGAAAGCTCCGCCGGCAGGCGGTGCCCCAGCCCTTCCAGGCCGAGCGTCTTCAGCATCGAAAGCGCATCCGCCTCCGCGCTCTGCTTGCGGGCGCCGTTGACGACCAGGCCATAGGCGACGTTTTCCAGCACGTTCATGTGCGGGAACAGCGCATAGGATTGGAACACCATCGCGATGCGGCGTTCCGCCGCCGCGAGCCGCGTGACGTCGCGGCCTTCGATGGTGATGCTGCCATCGGTTGGCAGTTCGAGGCCGGCGATCAGGCGCAGCGTCGTGGTCTTGCCGCAGCCCGAAGGGCCGAGCAGCGTCACCAGCGCGCCCTGCGGCAGGGTGAAGGACACCTCGTCCACCGCGCGCACGGTGCCGAAGGCTTTCGTGACGCGGTCGAAGGCGATGGCGGCGTCGGTGGGCACAGCTTTGTGCATCGGATTCAGACCTCCGGTGCTCGGCCGCTGCGCACCCTGCGCCCTGCGGTCATCCGATGCATGTCAGGCTCCTGCCCGCACAGGGCCAGCGGCGGGCGCGCGGCGGCCAATCTGGGCGCGGCCGACGAGTTTCTCGATGCCGAGCACGACGGCCAGCATGACGACGATCAGCACGGTGGAATAGGCGATGGCCAGCGCCATCTCGCCCGCTTCGACCCGGCCGACGATATAGACCGTGGCAAGGTTGTGCTGCGCCGAGACCAGGAAGATCACCGCCGAGACAGCCGTCATCGCCTGGATGAAGCTGTAGGCGAGTGCGGTGACGATGGCCGGGCGCAGCAGCGGCAGCACCACGCGCCGCAGTGTCGCGAGCGCGCTCGCCCCCATCGTCGCGCTGGCCTCGTCCAGCGACCGGTCGATCTGCGCCAGCGCCGCGATACCGCCGCGCACGCCGACCGGCAGGTTTCGGAAGACGAAGCAGAGGATGAGGATCAGCGCCGTGCCGGTCAGCTCGATGGGCGGCACGTTGAACGCCATCACATAGGACACGCCGACGACGGTGCCCGGGATGGCGAAGGACAGCATGGTGGCGAATTCCAGCGTCCGCCGCCCCCGGAAATCCTGCCGCGAGATCAGCCAAGCCAGCAGGATGCCAAGGCCTGCCGTAAAGGGCGCGGCGATTGCGGCGACCTGGATCGTCGTGAACAGGCTGTCCCAGGCAGCGCCCCGAAAAGCCATGCCGCCTTCCATCTCCACCTCGAAGGCGGTGAGGATGTGACGCCAGGTGAAGCTCATATCGCCGCGGCCGATATCGTGCACGAAGCCGCCGACGAGGATGATGCCGTAGACCAGTGCGGTGAAGATCATCCACGGCCAGACGACCAGCGAGGCGCCGAGCGCGAGGCCGCGCGGCAGCGGCGCCGGCAGGCCGGAATCGCCCTTGCCCGTCACGGTGGTGTAGCGCCGCTTGCCGAGCCACCAGGCCTGCAGCGCGAAGGCGCCGAAGGTGAGCGCCAGCAGCAGCAGCGCGAGTGCGGCCGCGCGGCCGGGATCGTGCCGCGCGCCGGCGATGGCGAAGAAGATGCGCGTGGACAGCACGTCGAAATCGCCGCCGAGCACCAGCGGATTGCCGAAATCCGCGAGCGATTCGACGAAGCCCAGCAGAAAGGCCGCCGCCAGCGCCGGCTTCAGCAGCGGCCAGGTGACGGTGCGGAACACCTGCATCCGCCGCGCCCCCATGGTGGAGGCTGCCTCCTCAAGGCTCGGCGAGATGGCACGCAGCGCGCCATCCAGCAGCAGGAAGGCGATCGGCGCCTGCGCCAGCACTTGCGCCAGCAGCACGCCCGGCAGGCCGTAAATCCAGCGGCTGCGCGGAATATCGAACCAGTCCCACATGGCGGTGGTGACAATGCCGGTGCGGCCGAACAGCACGATCAGCGCCATCGCCACGACGAAGGGCGGTGTGATCAGCGGCAGGATGGACATGGCGCGGAAGACCGACGCGCTCCGCCGCATGCCGCCCCGCACCGCCAGCAGCGCGAAGAACAGGCCGATGGCCGTGGAGATCACGCCCGTCAGGCTGGCCAGCAGCAGCGTGTTCCACACCACGCCGCAGCCCTGGTGCGTCGTGACGCAGGCGAGGCTCCAGGCTTCCGGCGCGGTGAGGCGCGCGGCCAGTGCATCGGGCGCGAAGCGGTCGCCCTCATAGATCGCGGCCGTCAGGATGGTGGCGAGCGGTGCGAAGACGAACAGTGCCAGCAGCGCCGCGCTGCCGGTGACAAGGAAGGCGATGAACGCATCCGCCCCGAAGGCGCCGCGCGCGGCGAGCCCGGCCGAGAGCAGGCCGACCGCGCCCACCAGCACCAGCAGCGCGCCCCAGCCGAGCGCGGGCTGCGGCGGCGGTGCGCCCAGCAGTGGCGCGAGCCAGTCCCAGTCCAGCCCGCGCAGCCCGATCGCCTGGCCCATCAGCGCGACCCAGACGAGAATGCCCGCACCCGCCAGCGTCAGCACCGTGCCCGCCGCCCGGCCGCGCAGCAGCGGTAGCGCGGCGAGGCCGAGCAGCAACGCCACCGGCCACAGCCACCAGCGCGAGCTGTCGAGCAGCAGCAGCGCGAGCGGTGCCGCAGTTCCACCCGGCCAGGCGGTAAGCTCCGCCAGGCCGCGCTCCAGCCCATGCCAGGGCAGCAGCAGGAAACCGAGCGCGGCGCAGAGCAGCGCCGCGCGGCCGGCGGTCAGGGCACCCATCGCGCGGAAGATCGCGTCGGCGCGGCGTCAGCGCGCGCCGGCGCGGACCTCGCGTTCCCAACGCTGCAGCAGGCGCGTGCGCTCCTCCGAGCTGCCCCAGCGGGCGAAGTCGTAGTCGATCAGGCGGATATTCTCGAAGCGCGGCGCCTGCGGCGGGATCGGCGCGTTGCGGTTCGACGGCAGCTGGAAGGAATTGGCCTGCGCCGCAATCGCCTGCGCTTCCGCCGTTAGGGCCCAGTCATAGAAGCGCCGGGCCTGTTCCATGTTGCGCGCGCCGCGGATGATGGACATGGAGCCGATCTCGTAGCCCGTGCCTTCGCAGGGTGCGACGATCTCCACCGGTGCGCCGCCGATCTTCTGCGTGACCGCGTCGTGCAGGAAGGTGATGCCGACCAGCGTCTCGCCAGTCGCCGCCGCGCGGGCGGGCGCGGCGCCGGAGCGCGTGTACTGGTTCACGTTGCGATGCAGGGCGCGCAGGTACTGGAAGGCCGGTTCCTCGCCCATCACCTGCACCAGCGTCGCCAGCATGGTGTAGGCGGTGCCGGAGGTGTTGGGGTCGGCCACCTGGACCTCGCCGCGGAATTCCGGCTTCGCCAAATCGGCCCAGCAGCGCGGCGCCTCGATCCGGCGGCGGCGCAGCTCGTTCACGTTGTAGGAATAGCCGAGCGCGCCGGCATAGATGCCGACGGTGCGGAAGTTGGTCTGCCGCGCCTGGCTGACGGCCCAGTCATGCAGCTGGTCCAGCATGGGGGAGCGGTATTCGACCGTCAGGTTCTCCTGCGCGGCCTGCATATGCGGGTCGCCGGTGCCACCCCACCAGATGTCACCGCGCGGGTTCTGCGCTTCGGCGCGGATCTGGGTCATCGTCTCGCCGGAGGAGCGGCGCGTCATGGCCACGCGGATGCCGGTGGCGCGCTCGAAGGCGGCCATCATCGGGCGGCACCATTCTTCCTGCACCGAGCAGTAGACGGTGAGCTGGCCCTGGGCGTTCGCGACGCCGGGCAGCAGCGCGGCGAGCGCGCCGGCGAACAGGGCGCCGATCAGGCGGCGGGGTGTGGGCATGGTGTCGTCTCCCTCTTGGCGGCGGGTTGGTCCCGCGCCGTGTCGTGCTGTGGGTCAGTTACCGCGTCAGCTGCGGCCGGTCGAGGCCGCAGCGTCCATCAGCGCCGCCAGCTTTGGCCCGAGCGCCGGTGCAGCGAAGCAGATCGGGTTGCCCTCGGTCAGCCAGGCGCCGCTGTCGAAGTCGTTGGTCCAGCAGCCCGCTTCCCGCGCGATGGCCAGCGCGCCGCAGGCATCCCAGGAATTGATGTGCAGCTCGATATAGGCGTCGAGCCGGCCGAGCGCGGTGTCCACCAGCCCGAGCGTGCCGGAGCCGGATGAGCGCACGCCCGCACCCTGTGCCATCACGCGCCCGAGGAGCGCGATGAAATCCGCCGGCGGGCGGCGCAGCGACCAGCCGATCTCGATGGTGGCGCGGGCGAAGTCGGTGGTGGGTGCGGCGCGCACCGGGGCGCCGTTGAGGGTAGCCCCGCAGCCGCGCGCGCCCAGGATCACTTCCCCTGTCGCGTGGCGCGCCACGGCGCCCAGCACCGCGTGGCTATCATGGGCCAGCCCGATGGAGACGCACCAGCGATCGCCGCCGCGCGAGAAGGGGGAGGTCCCGTCGATCGGGTCGAGGATCCAGAGCGGCCCGGTCTCCGGCGCCGCGCCGCCGCCTTCCTCGCCGAGGATCGGTTCGCCGGGAAAGAGCCGTTCGAGCTTTTCGCGCAGGAAGGCCTCGGTGGCGCCGTCGGCTTCCGTCAGGAAGTCCTGCGCGCCCTTCATCTTGGTCTCGGCCATGCCGTTCGCGCGCATGCGCGCGGCGAGCTCCGCCGCTTCCTGCGCAATAGGGGCAACGGCTTTCAGCCGGCGGGCGAGTTCGGAGGGTGTCACGTGTAGGCGCCCATGACGTTCTGGTCGAAGTCGATCAGCGCGCCGGTCATCATCTCGGCGGCGTCCGACAGCAGATAGGTCGCCAGCCCGGCAACGTCGCGCGGCTTCAGCAGGCGGCCGAAGGGCTGGCCTGGCTCGGCCTTGTCCAGCCAGTCGGCGGGGTTGCCGTCGCGCTGCTGGATCAGATGTTCGCCCGGCGTGTCGGCCCAGCCCATGTTGATGCCATTCACCCGGATGCGCTGCGAGCGCAGGCCGAGCGCGGTGTTCTTCGTCAGCGTCGCCAAGGCGCCCTTCGACGCCGAATAGGCCGTGAGGAAAGGCTGGCCGCCATGGCTCGACATGGTGATGACATTGACCACGGCGCCGGGCCGGCCGGCATCCTTCAGCCGCCGCGCCATGGCCTGGGTCAGCAGGAAGGGCGCGCGGGCATTCACCGCGAAGAGCCGGTCCCACAGCGCGGCCGGCGTGTCGAGGATGGTGCCGCGATCCGTCAGCCCGGCGGCGTTCACCAGACCGTCAACAAGGCCAAGCGCGGCCTCCGCCTGCGCGACGATGCCGGCGGTGGCTTCCGCATCCGCGAGGTCGGCCGCGACGAAATGCGCGCGCGCGCCGAGCGCCTTAAGCTTCGCGACCACCGCCGCGCCGCGCGCCGCGTTGCGGCCCGTGATGCAGACGCCAGCGGCCCCCGCTTCGGCGGCGGCCAGCGCGCAGCCTTCGCCGATGCCCGATGTGCCACCGGTGACCAGCACCACGCGGCCATCCAGCCGCACCTTGGGCAGCGCGCTCATGCGATGCGCACAGGGCGGCCAGTGCGCAGCGATTCGACCGCCGCATCCGCCAGCACGAGCGCCTGGCGCCCATCCTCGGCGCCGACCGGCATGGGTGTCCCGTTCGCCACCGCATCCAGGAAGGCGTTCAGCTCGATCCGGTAGGCATCGGCATAGCGTTCCAGGAAGAAGTGCAGCGGCTTGTCTGCCGTGACCGCCTGCGCATCCGCCAGTTCCACCGTGGTCGGCGTGCGATTGCCGGCGATCAGGCGCCCGCCGCTGCCGAACACCTCGACACGCTGGTCGTAGCCATAGCTGGCGCGGCGGGAGTTGTTGATATGCGCCATGCGGCCCGAGGCGGTCTTCAGCAGGACCATCGCGCTGTCGATGTCGCCCGCCGCGCCGATCGCGGGATCCACGAGATTGGCGCCGTGGGCGAAGACCTCCACCGGCTCCTCGCCGAGCATCCAGCGCGCCATGTCGAAATCATGGATCGTCATGTCGCGGAACAGCCCGCCCGAGACCTTGATGTAGGACACCGGCGGCGGGCCGGGGTCGCGGCTGGTGATCACCACCTGCTCCACTGCGCCGATCGCGCCTGCGCCGATGCGCCGGCGCAGCTCCGCGAAGGAGGGGTCGAAGCGGCGGTTGAAGCCCACCAGCATCGGCACGCCGGCGCGCTTCACCTCCGCGATGCAGGCATCCACTCGCGCCAGCGAAAGATCGATCGGCTTCTCGCAGAAGATCGCCTTGCCCGCGCGCGCCGCGGCGATGACGAGGTCCGCATGGGTGTCGGTGGAGCTCGCGACGATGACCGCGCCGACCTCCGGGTCGGCCAGCGCGGCTTCGGTGCTGCTCACCTGCGCGCCGTGCTGTGCGGCGAGCGCCTGCGCGGCGGGTGCGTGCACGTCCACGACATGCTTGAGGCGCGCGCGGCCGCTGGCGGCCAGGTTCGCGGCATGGATGGCCCCGATGCGACCGGCACCGAATTGTGCGAAATGGAGCATGACGTTTCCTGCTGGCGACCGCTTGCGGGCGCTGTCATCAAACCGTAACACAACACGAGGCCGGGACAACTCCCGGAGCGGTGGAGGAAGCATGGCCAGTCTGCGCCTGACGGCGGCCGAGGCCACGGTGCGGTTCCTGGCAGCCCAGCAGACCGAAGTCGAGGGGCGCGTGCTGCCGCTGTTCGGCGGCGTCTGGGCGATCTTTGGCCATGGCAATGTCGCGGGTCTTGGCCCCGCGCTGCACGCGCATCGCCGTGCGCTTCCTACCTTCCGCGCGCATAACGAACAGGCGATGGCGCATGCCGCGATCGCCTATGCGAAGACGCATGCGCGGCGGCGGATGATGGCCTGCACCACCTCGATCGGGCCGGGTGCCACCAACATGGTGACAGCAGCCGCGGTCGCGCATGTGAACCGCCTGCCGGTGCTGTTCCTGCCTGGCGACGTGTTTGCGTCCCGCCGGCCAGACCCGGTGCTGCAGCAGGTCGAATGCTTCGGCGATGCGACGATCTCGGCCAATGACTGCTTCCGCCCCGTCAGCCGCTACTTCGACCGCATCCTGCGCGCCGAGCAGCTGCTGGTTGCGCTGCCCGCGGCGTTGCGCGTGCTGACCGACCCCGCGGAATGCGGCCCCGTGACGCTGGCCTTCCCGCAGGATGTGCAGACGGAAGTGCTCGACTGGCCGGCGGCGTTCTTCCGCAAGCGCGTCTGGCGCGTCCGCGCGCCGGAGCCCGATGCGCGCGAACTGGCCGAGGCCGCCACGGTGCTGAAGTCCGCGAAGCGCCCGGTGCTGATCGCCGGCGGTGGCGTGAAATACGCCAAGGCCAAGGCGGCGCTCGCCGCTTTCGCGGAACGGCACGGCATCCCGGTGGCCGAGACGCAGGCGGGCAAGGGGAGCCTGGCGTGGGATCATCCGCGCAATGCGGGCGCGATCGGCGTGACGGGCACGGCGGCGGCGAATGCGCTGGCGCAGCAGGCCGATCTGGTTCTGGCCGTCGGGACGCGGCTGCAGGATTTCACCACGGGCTCGCGCGCGCTGTTCGGCAAGGCGAAGCTCGTCGGGCTGAACATCGTGCCCTTCGACGCGCATAAGCATGGCGCGCAGCCCCTGGTCGCCGATGCGGCGCGCGGCCTTGTCGCGCTGTCCGCCGCGCTCGGCCGCTGGGCCGCCCCGCGCCCCTGGCAGGAGAAGGCGATCACCGCGACTGCGCGGTGGCAGCGCGTGGTGGATCGCGCGACGGCCGCGCCGAAGCGCCAATCCACCAGCTTGCCGACCGACGCGCAGGTAATGGGCGCCGTCAACCGCGCCATGCCTCCGCGTGGCATCGTGCTTTGCGCCGCCGGTGGCCTGCCGGGGGAGTTGCACAAGCTGTGGCGCGCGACGGATGCGACCAGCTACCACCTGGAATACGGCTATTCCTGCATGGGCTACGAGATCGCCGGCGGCCTTGGTGCGAAGCTTGCCGCGCCGGCCCGCGAGGTGGTGGTGCTGGTCGGCGATGGCAGCTACCTGATGATGAACAGCGAGATCGCGACCTCTGTCGCGCTCGGCGCGAAGCTGACGATCGTCGTGCTCGACAATCGCGGCTTCGGCTGCATCAACCGCTTGCAGCGCGGCACGGGCGGCGAGGCCTTTCGCAATCTGCTGCCCGACGAAGCCCCGCATGTGGATTTTGCCGCGCACGCGACCGCGCTGGGCGCGGAAGCGCGCAAGCTAGAGTCCGTCGCCGAGCTGGAAGCCGCGCTGCCCGCAGCCTTTGCGGCGAAGCGCACGCAGGTGCTGGTGATCGACACCGACCCGCAGACCGGCACGGCCGAAGGCGGCGCCTGGTGGGAGGTGCCGGTCACCGCCGCCCCCGCGACGCCCGCGCAGAAGGCCGCACGCCGCGACTATGAGACGAACCGCGCCCGCCAGGCCGCAGGAGCATGAAGGCAGCATGACCATGGCCGTCCGCCTCGGGATCAACCCGCTCACCTGGACCAATGACGACATGCCGGAGCTCGGCGCGGAAACGCCGCTCGAGACTTGCCTGGCCGAAGGCAAGCTGGCGGGCTTCGCGGGCTTTGAGCTGGGCAACAAGTTTCCGCGTCAGGCGGAGAAGCTGAAGCCGATCCTGGCGCGGCATGGTCTCGACCTCGTCTCTGGCTGGTACGGCTCCCGCCTGCTCGAGCGCGATGTGGATGCGGAGATGGCGGAAGCCGAGCCGCATATCGCGCTGCTGACGGCGCTGGGCTGCACGGTGATGGTGCATGCCGAAGTATCCCGCGCCATCCATGGCGAACGCACCACGCCGCTGTCGCGCCGGCCGGTGCTGTCGGAAGCGGATTGGGCGCTGCTGCTGCCCCGCATGGCGGAGTTCGGCCGGCGCCTGAAGGTGCGTGGTCTGCACCTTGCCTATCATCATCATATGGGCACGGTGATCGAATCAGAGGCCGATGTGGACCGGCTTATGGCCGGCACTGGGCCGGAGGTCGGGTTGCTGCTGGATACCGGGCATCTGACTTTCGCTGGCGGCGATCCGGTGCGGGCGGCGCAGCGCCACGCTGCGCGCGTGGTGCATGTGCATTGCAAGGATATCCGCGCCGCCGTGATGGCGGATGTGAAGCGGCGCGACCTGCCCTTCCTGGCGGCGGTGCTGGAGGGCGTCTTCACCGTGCCCGGCGATGGCTGCGTGGACTATGCCGCCGTGCTGCCGCCGCTCGCGGCCGCGGGCTATGCCGGCTGGCTGGTGGTGGAGGCGGAGCAGGATCCGGCGAAGGCGCATCCGCTGACCTTCGCCCGCATGGGGCATGACAATCTGGCCCGCTTCGCCGCCGCCGCCTTCGCCTGACGGGACGGCAGATCGATCCGTCAACCTTGACGGACAGCCTTCGCCAGCACCGCATCGAGCAGCGCGTCGAGGTCCTTGGTCGCCAGGATCTCAGCTGACAACTCGGCGCCACGATCCGCGGCCCAGTCCTGGCGGCGCGCGGTGGCGGGGCTCTGCATCGGCTCGAGGCCGGCTTCGGCGACAGTGCGCGCGACTTCCCACACTTCCTCGGCGCGGCGGCGCCCATGGATCAGCGCGCGGCTCATCATGTAGCGCGCGAGCTCGGCCCAGTCCTTGTGCGGCAGCGTGTCGGCAAGGCTGGCGAGCACTTGCTTCTCCACGCCGTAGCGGCGCGCAGTCAGCATGCATTCGGTGACCGTCGCCTCCATGCCCTTGATCATGATGGAGCGGCACATCTTGACCGAGGAAGCGCCGCCTACGGCGTCCGAGAAGAGCTCCACCTTCATGCCTAGCGCACCGGCGACCGGCAGGAAGGAAGCGGCGTGCGGCCCGCCGATCAGCGTCGGCGAGCGGATGCCGTGCGGCGGGACAGAGGTCATCACCGCGGCTTCCACATAGCGCCCGCCGGCGGCGGTCACCGCCTCCGACGCCTCGCGCTTCGTGCCCGGGGAGACGGAGTTCACATCCACCACGAAGGGCGCATGCGTGAGCCCGCCGGCCAGGGATTGCGCGGCGCCGAGGGCAGAGCCGGCGGTGACGCAGCAGAACACGATCTCCGCGCCGCGTGCGGCCTCCGGCGCGGAGGCCGCGCGCGTGACGCTGCTCGCTGCGAGGTTGCGCGCGGCCTTGCTGGTGGCGTCGGCGAAGGCCGGGTCGAAGGCGGCGACGACATCATGCCCCGCGGCACGCAGGTCGCGCGCCAGGATGCTGCCGACCTCGCCGAACCCGATGAAGGCGATGCGCATGCCTCAATCGCTCCAGTAGAGACGGGTGGGGTTGTCCACCAGGATGCGGTGGCGCAGCGCCTCATCCTCGATCGCCTCGGCGAGCAAATCCACCAGGTCGCCGTCATTGGGCATGTCGCCGGCGATGTTCGGATGCGGCCAGTCGGTGCCCCACAGCAGGCGGTCCGGCGCCTGCGCGGCCAGCGCGCGGATGAAGGGCAGCGCGTCCCGAAACGGCGCGCCGGTGGAGCTGATGCGCTCCGCGCCGCAGATCTTTACCCAGGCGAGCGGGTTCTTCATCAGCTCCTGCAACTGCCGGAAGGCGGGCTGCTCCACGCCATCCTTCGCGCGCACGCGGCCCATATGGTCCAGGATGAAGGGGATGCGGATCGCCGAGATCACGGGCGCGAGCGGCACCACATCCTGCGCATCCAGATGCAGCACGACATGCCAGCCGAGCGGCTCCACCTGCGCCAGCACGCGCTGGAACACGGCCATGTCCGGCATGCCGCCCAGATGCTTCACGAAGTTGAAGCGCACGCCGCGGATGCCGCCGGCATGCAGCCGCGCGAGTTCCGCATCGGTGACGCCGGGGTCCACCACGGCAACGCCGCGCATCGTGCCATTGGATCGCGCGATGCCATCCAGCGTCACCGTCATGTCGCTGCCATGGCAGGAGGCATGCACGATGACGGCGCGCGAAAGGCCGAGGATGCGATGCAGCCTGACCAGCTTCTCGTAGCCATTGTCGGGCGGCGTGTAGGAACGGTCCGGCGCATAGGGGAAGACGTCGCCGGGGCCGAAGATGTGGCAATGCGTGTCGCAGGCGCCCGGCGGCGGGCGGTAGCGCGGCGTCTTGGTGTCCGGGTCCGGGCCCTTGCAGGTGGGTATCTGGCGTGTCGTGCTCATCTCAGCCCTGCCGCTCGATGCCGGCCTTCTCGATCACCTCCGCCCAACGCGCGGTGTCGGCGGCCATCAGCTGGCCCATTGCCTCCGCCGTGCCACCGCGAGGCTCGACGCCGACCTGGGTCAGCGCCTCCCGCAGTTCGGCCGTGCCGAGCGCCTCGTTCACCGCGCGGTTGATCGCGGCGATCGCCTCGGGCGGGGAGCCAGCACGCGCGACCAGCGCATTCCAGGAGGCAACGTCGTAATCCGCCACACCCTGTTCCAGCAGTGTCGGCACATTGGGCAGGCTTTGCGCGCGCGTGGCGGAGGTGACGGCCAGCACGCGGATCGCACCCGATTGGATCTGGCCGAAGATCGGGCCGGTGATCTCAAAAGCCGCGTCCACATCGCCGCGCAGCATCGCGGTGACGAGCTGCGGTGTGGCGGGAAACACCACCGTCTCCGCCCGCGTCGCGGTGCGGATCTTGAACAGCTCCGCCGAGAGGTTCTGCGTGCTGCCGACGCTGATGGAGCCGATATTCATCCGCCCCGGATTGGCGCGCATCCGCGCCAGCAGGTCCGGGATGTCGCGGATCGGCGAATTCGGCGCGACCAGGACCGCGATCGGGAAGGCGCCCATCGTCACCACTGGCGCGAAGTCGCGCAGCGGGTCGAAGGGCAGGCTGCGGAACAGGCTGCGGCTGATCGCCGTGCCGTTGGAGGCGACCAGCAGCGTGTGGCCATCGGCCGGGGCCGCCATCAGCTGCTGCCCGGCGACGATGCCGCCCGCGCCTGGGCGGTTGTCGATCACCACCGGCTGGCCGAGCAGCGGCGAAATCCGCTGGCCAACGGCGCGGGCAGTGAGGTCCGCGACGCCGCCCGCGGCGAAGGGCACGATCATCCGCAGCGGGCGCTGCAGCGCCTGCGCGCGGACGCCGATCGTGGGCAAAGCGAGGGTGGCGGCCAGGACTGTGCGGCGTGTGAGGGAACGCATGGCGGTTTTTCCTTCCGGCTCAGTCGGCGCGGACATTGGCGATGCGGATCAGCTCACCCCAGCGGGCGCGTTCGGTGACGATCAGGTCGCGGAACTGCTCCGGCGTGCCGGGCGACGGATCGGCGCCTTCCGATTCCAACCGCGGGCGCAGCCGGTCGCCGCGCAGGATGCGCGTGCTTTCGGCGTTCAGCCGATCCACGATGGCCCGCGGCGTGCCGGCTGGCGCGACGAGGCCGTACCACTGCGTCGCATCGAACCCCGGCACGCCCTGTTCGGCGATGGTCGGGATGTCGGGCGCGCTGCTCATCCGCTGCAGGGCGGACACGCCGAGCGCGCGGAGATGCCCGGAGCGCACTGGCGGTAGGGCCGGCGGGCCGCCCGTCATCGTCAGGTCGATTGTGCCGGCGATCAGGTCGGTCATCATCGGGCCGGTGCCGCGATAGGGCACATGCTCCATCTCGATGCCGGTGGCGTGGCTGAAGGCGACGGCGGCGATATGCGCAGCCGAGCCATTGCCACCTGAGCCATAGGTCAGCCCGCGCGGCTGGCGGCGGGCCAGCGCGATCAGCTCCTGCACATTCTGCGCGGCGACCTTGCGCGGGTTCACCACCAGGATGTTCGGCACCACCGCCACCAGCACGATCGGCTGGAAGGAGGTGACGGTGTCGAAGGTGAGGTTGCGGTAGAGCGAGGGGTTCACGGCCAGCGTGCCGATATGGCCCATCATGATCGTGTAGCCATCCGGTGCCGCGCGCGCGACCATCTCGGACCCCAGCGTGCCGCCGGCGCCGCCGCGATTCTCGACGATGAAGGGTTGGCCGAGTGCCTCCTGCAGCTCCGCGGCCATCGCGCGGGCCAGGATGTCGGTGGTGCCGCCGGGGGTGAAGGGCACCATCACGCGTACGGGCCGATCCGGCCAGCCGGCCTGGGCGCGCGCGATCCGCGGCGCGGCGAGCAATGCGAGGCCCGTCAGGGCCAATGGCCTCCGTCGCAGCATGATCTTGGTTCCTCCCGTGCGGTTTGTTGCGGCCTGGCCTCAGGCCAGGCCGGGTGGCGTTCCGTGCCAGATCTCGTCGAGCGTGAGGCTACACGCCGTCAGCCCCTGCGCCGCCGCGAACCGCGCGGCGAGGCTGAGGGCGGGCGCGAGTGCCGCGCGCGGCGTCACGCTGGCGCCGGCACGCGCGAGCAGCGCCAGCAGCCGCGCCAGATCGCCAGCGCGGTCGCGGGCGACATCGGCGCGCGCGACCAGCAAATGGTTCACCGGCACGAAGCCGTGCGCGGCCTCGAAGGCGACGCCGGCCGCCTGCGGGTCGGGGAAGGCGGTGCGGAAGGCGGCATCCGCCGGCGTGTCGTTGCCGAAGATCGCGGCATCCAGCTCGCCCGCCTTCAGCATCCCTTCCAGCGTCGCGCCCTCAGCTGCGCGCTGCACGAAGGGCGGGTCGCGATAGGTTGCGACATGCGCGTCTTCGAAGGTGATCCAGCGCATCGCATCCGCAGGTAGGCCGAATTTCTGGGCCAGCGTGCCGCGCAGCCACATCCCCGTGGTCTGCGAATAGGCGCGCACGCCAATGCGCGCGCCACGCAGATCGGCGGGCGAGCGGATCGGGCCATCGGCGCGGCAGAGAAGTGCGGCTTCCTGGAAGCGCGCGGCCAGCACGCAGGGCAGCAGCACGATCGGCGCGCCGGCTTCGCGCGCCATCAGGAAGGTGGCGATCGCCATTTCGCTGACCGGATAGCGGCCCTCGCGCACCATCGGCGCGAAGGCGCGGCTGATCACCGGGATCGCAGGCAGGTCGAGCGGCAGCGCGGGGTCGGCGACGCTGCCGTCGAACAGCGCCTCCGTCCGCTTCGTGCGGCCGATGGCGACCGTGAGGCTCACGCGCCGACCTCGGCGAAGAAGCCCTCGACAATCGTGTTGAAACGTGCGGCGTGTTCGAAATGGCCGGAATGGCCGGCATCCGGGATGCCCACGCTGCGCGCGCCGGGGATGGCGGCGGCCATCGCCGCGCCGGGCAGATGCAGCACCACATCTTCCCCGCCCGGCACGAACAGCACCGGCGTCTTCGCCGCGGCGAAGCTCGCGGGCGGGCGGTTGCGCATGGCGTCGATGCGCGCGCGCACGCCTTCGCGGTCGAGCCCCGCATTCAGGCTGAAGATGTGGTTGTAGAGGTGGTGCAGCGCCGGCTGCTCGCGCGCCATGCGCTCCCCGGCGGCGGGGTTGATGCCGCGGGCCAGCAGGCTGGTGCGCGCGGGGCCATGGTCCGGCGCGGGCGGCGCGTCGGGCAGTTGGCGTGCATCCAGCGTGCCGGTCGTCGCCGCCAGCACCAGCGCCTTCACGCGCCCCGGGCGGGACAGGGCGTATTCCACCCCCGTCCAGCCGCCCATGGACTGGCCGATGAAGCGGATATCGCCAAGGCCGAGTTCATCCACCAGCGCCGCGACATCGCCGGCATAGGCGTGCGGGTCCACGCCGCCCGCCGGCGTCGAGGACGGGAAGAAGCCGCGATGGGAGAAGGCGACGCAGGTGAAGCGCTGGGAGAAATGCGCCACCTGCTGCCACCAGGACATCAGATTGCCGCCCAGCCCATGCGCGAAGACGATGGCCGGACCTTCGCCCGTCACTTCATAGGCGATGCGGCAATCGGGGCGCGCGATCGTGCCGGCGCGGCGGGGCGGGGGAGCGAACATCAGGCGAGCGTCTCCACGACATGCGGGTAGATGGACTGGTAGCCCTCGCCGAACTTGATGGACTTCTCGGAGTTGCGGGCCGCCTGCGCGCCACGCTGGAGTGCCACGCGGGTGTAGTACTCCCACAGATGCTCCTGGCCTTCCATGCACTCGATCGCGGCGCGCTTCTTCTCCCACACGCTGTCGATGCCGAGCAGCACATCGGGCTTCCAGTCGCATTGCTCGGGCTGGTGCGGCTCGAACAGGAAGACGGGCGGCGCGCCCAGCACCTTCTGCCCCGGATTGTGGCCATGCGCCTGCGCGGTGATGCGGGCATTCTGCGCCCAGGCCGTCACCGCCGGGTGGTCGTGGTTGTAGATGTCCTTCTCCGAATGCGTGAGCATGAACTTCGGATGGATGGCGCGGAACACGTCCACCAGGCGGAAGAAGGCGTCGTTGGTCAGGTTGATCGGGTAGTCGCCGAGATCCCAGAACTGGATGTCGTGCACGCCGAGCGCTTCCGCCGCGCGCTTCGCCTCCGCTTCGCGCGCGGCCTTCACGCGCTCAAGCGTCATGCCAGGCTGCTTCCACAGCTTGGCGCTTTCCCCGCGCTCGCCGTAGCTGAGGCACACCACCGTCACCTGCCAGCCCTTCGCGGCATGCAGCGCGATGGCCCCGCCCGCGCGCCAGACGAAATCGGCGGAATGGGCGGAGACGACGAGGGCGGTGTTGGCGGACATGCGGCGCGGTTCCCCAAGGGCAGGCGATTCAGCAGGCGATTCGGGCGCGAAGCTAGGTCCGGCGGCGGGGCGCTGTCCTATCGCTTCTCGGGCGAGTGATATCAGCGCCCGGCATAGGCGCCAGCCCCTTGGCGGCGATCTCCGCCAGGTGTTCGCGCAGCGCCGCCAGGAAGGCGAGCGCCGCCGGCGAGGGCGTGGCGCCCGATGGCAGGATCAGCCCCGCCGGGCGCGGCGGCGCCGGGATGGGCAGCGGCACGACGCGCAGTGTCCCGCGCAGCAGGTCGCCCGCCATCATCAGCCGCGGCATGACGGAGAGGCAGTCGGTGGCCAGCAGCATCTCCCGAATGAAGCCGTGGGAGGAGGAGCGCGTGGGCGCCGCGGGCGCGAGGCCGAGCAGCGCCAGCAGCTGCTCGATCTCCTGCCCGACGCGCTGGCTGACGGTGGGCAGCACCAGGTCGTGGCGGGCCAGCGCGTCCCGTGTCACGGGCCCGCTGGTGGCGAGGATCGGGTGGTCGGCGCGGGCGAGGATGGAGACCGGCTCCTCCCACAAGGCTTCCCGCAGGAAGCCGTCGGGCGTCGTGGGCGGGTAGAGGCGGCCGAGCACTATCTCCACCTCCCCGGCGGCCAGCAGCGGCAGCAGTTCCTCCGTGCGGCCCTGCTGCAGCCGCACCTGGATGGCGGGGTGGCGCTGCTTCAGCCGGATCAGCGCGCCGGGCAGCACGCCGACGGCAGCGACCGGCAGCACGCCGATCGCGACCGTGCCGCCTTCCGGGTTGCCGACCAGGTCCAGCTCCTCATCCGCGCGGCGGAGTTCGGCCAGCACGCGGCGCGCGAGGCGGATGACGACGCGCCCGGCTTCCGTCGGGCGTACGCCGCGGGCGTGACGCTCGAACAGGCGCGTGCCGACGATCTCCTCCAGCTCCTGCAGGCTGCGCGTCAGCGCGGGCTGGCCGACGCCGAGCGCGGAGGAGGCCTTCAGCAGGCTGCCATGCGCGTCCAGCGCGTCGGCGACCCGGAGCAGCGGCAGTTTCAGGCGCTGGTCGAGGAAGCGGCGGGGCATGTCAGAGGCGCTTCGCCATGAAGACGCGCGCGAAGCCATCCTCCACGCGTCGGTCTGTCTCGACATAGCCAAGCCGGGCATAGAGCGCGATGTTGGAGAGCATTGCCTGATGCGTCAGCAACCGCAGCTCCGGCAGGTTGCGCCGGCGCGCTTCCTCCTCGGCGAAGGTGAGCAAGGCGCGACCAATCCCCTGGCCCTGCCAGGCCGGGTCCACCGCGATGTTGTCGAGCCAGAGGTAGTCCGGCGCATTGTCCAGCACCAGCACGGCGGCGGGCGTACCGTCGCGCTCCAGCACGAAGGCCTGGCCGGCAGCGCAGCGGGCGGCGTAGTCGTCGTCCATCGGCGCCGGGCGGCGGCCGACCGTCGCGATCCAGGGTGCATAGGCGCGCTGCACGAGCGCGGCGACCGCTGGCGCGTCGGCCGCCGTGGCGCGGCGGATCGACACGCTCAGCCGGCGGTCTCGGCGAGGTAGGCGATCGCGGCCTCCACGCCGCCCGGCGCGTGCGGGATGCCTTCCAGGCGCAGGCCGATCTCGGTGGCCGCGAGCGTGCCGAGGATCATCGGCTCGTTCAGGTCGCCCAGATGGCCGATGCGGAACACCTTGCCCGAAAGCCGCCCGAGCCCGCCGCCGAGCGCGACATTCATCGTCGCCACGCGGCGCCGCAGCTTCTCGGCGTCCACGCCCTCCGGCACCAGGATGGAGGTGACGGAATCGGAAACGCGCTCGGGCGCCAGGCAGAACATCTGCGGGCCGTCATTGCCCGCCCAATGCCGCACGCAGCGCCGCGTGGCTTCGGCCAGGCGATGATGGCGGGCCAGCACATTCTCGAGCCCCTCTTCCTCGATCAGGCGGAGCGATTCCTGCAGGCCGTAGAACAGCGCGATCGGCACTGTGCCGATGAAGGAGCGGTGGCGGCGCTGCAGCATGGTGGTCCAGGAGAAGTAGTGCTTCGGCAGCTTCGAGGTGGCGTGCGCCGCCAGCGCCTTCTCCGACACGCCGGTGAAGGAGAAGCCCACGGGCAGCATCAGCCCCTTCTGGCTGCCGCCCACCGCCGCATCCACGCCCCATTCATCCATCCGGAAATCGAGCGAGCCGAGGGAGGAGATGGTGTCCACCATCAGCAGCGCCGGATGCCGCGTCTCGTCCAGGATCGCGCGGATGCGCGGCAGGTCGAGCACCATGCCGGTGGAGGTTTCGTTGTGCACGATGCCGAGCGCCTTGATGGCATGTGTGGTGTCATCGGCGAGCGCGGCGCCGAGTGCGCCGTAATCCACGCCGCGGCGCCAATCGGCGGTGAGCGTTTGCACCTCGATCCCGAGATCGGCGGCCATCTTCCCCCAATTCTCTGAGAAGTGGCCGGTTTCGGGGATCAGGATCCGGTCGCCGGGCGAGAGCAGGTTGGCGAGAGTGGCTTCCCACGCCGCATGGCCGGTGCCGCTGTACATGAACAAATGCTGGTCTGTGCGCAGCACGTGCTTCAGCCCGGTGATGCAGCGGTCATACAGCGCGAGGAAGTCGGGGCCGTTGAAATCCACCGTATGGTGGCTGACGGCGTGCTGGATGCTGTCCGGGATATTGGTCGGGCCCGGATTGGCGAAGAAATGGCGGCCGCGCGGCGTCATGGCGTTTCCCTCGCGCGCGAGAGGCGCGCCGGACGCATTCTGTCCGCGTGCTGCTTAAAAAGGGAAGCGGGCCCTGCTTCTTTTTGGCCGGCGAAGCCGGCCCGCGCGCCGCGCACCCGCCCCACCGGTACGCCATGTCTGAGGCGCGTAGCCAAGCGCCCGGAGGGCGCGCCGGCGTCTGAGGCCTAGAAGTTGGTTCCGCCGATCGTCAGCCCCGTCATCTTCAGCGTGGGCTGGCCGACGCCGACCGGGACGCCCTGGCCCTGCTTGCCGCAGGTGCCGATGCCGGGGTCGAGCGCCAGGTCGTTGCCGACCATCGCCACCTTGGTCAGCGCATCCGGCCCGTTGCCGATCAGCGTGGCGCCCTTCACCGGCGCACCGAGCTTCCCGTCCTCGATCAGATAGGCCTCGGACGCGCTGAACACGAACTTGCCGCTGGTGATGTCCACCTGCCCGCCGCCGAAATTCTGGGCGTAGATGCCGCGCTTCACGCTGGCGATGATCTCGGCCGGATCATGTGCGCCGCCCAGCATCACCGTGTTCGTCATGCGCGGCATCGGGATATGCGCATGGCTCTGCCGGCGCCCATTGCCGGTGGGCGCGACGCCCATCAGCCGGGCGTTCTGCCGGTCCTGCAGGAAGCCGACCAGGATGCCGTCCTCGATCAGCGTGGTGCGGCCGGATGGTGTGCCCTCATCGTCCACGGTCAGGCTGCCGCGGCGGTCCGGCAGGGTGCCGTCATCCACCACCGTCACGCCGGGGGAGGCGATGCGCTGCCCCAGCAGCCCGGCGAAGGCGCTGGTCTTCTTGCGGTTGAAGTCGCCCTCGAGCCCATGCCCGATGGCTTCGTGCAGCAGGATGCCGGGCCAGCCGGGGCCGAGCACGACTTCCATCTCGCCGGCCGGGGCGGGGATGCTGTCGAGGTTGACCAGCGCCTGGCGCAGCGCCTCGTCCACGCCGGCCATCCAGGCGGCTTCGTCCAGCACGCGGTCATAGGCGAAGCGGCCGCCGGTGCCGAAGCTGCCGGTCTCGCGCCGTCCGTTGGCTTCGACCACGACGGAGACGTTGAAGCGCACCAGCGGACGCAGATCGGCGACGCGGCGGCCATCGGGGCGCAGGATCTGCACCGCCTGCCATTCGCCGGTGATGGAGGCCATCACCTGCTTCACGCGGCTGTCCTTCGCGCGGGCATAGGCGTCGATCCGCTGCAGCAGCGCGGTCTTGGCGGCGAAATCCATCGCCGATAGCGGGTTGAGGTCGGAATAGAGCCGCGTGTTGGTCGCGCGCGGGGCGACATCGAGCGTGCCGGAATGGCCGGCCGCGACGGCCTTCACCGTCTCCGCCGCGCGGGCCAGCGCGGCATCGCTCAGCTCCGCGGCATGGGCGTAACCCGCGGCTTCCCCGGCGACCGATCGCAGGCCGAAGCCGCGCGTCGCGTCGAAGGAGGCGCTGCGGATGCGGCCATCCTCCAGGCTAATCGCCTCGCTTTCGCGGTGTTCCAGGAACAGCTCGCCATCCTCGGCGCCGCGCGTGGCGTCCGCCAACCGGCGTTCGGCGGCGGCGCGGTCGAGACCCGCGAAGAACAGCGCGTCGGTGGCGGCCAGGGCGTCGGTCACGGCTGTCTCCTTATCGTGTCGTGGCGGGCCGCAGCCCATGCAGCGCCAGCAGCGCTGCGGTCAGCACCAGCACCGCGGTCGCCTGATGCAGCGTGCCAAGCCCGACCGGCACCACATAGAGCAGCGTCGCGATGCCGAGCGCGTATTGCAGCGCGACCGCGAGGCCAAGCCCGATCACCATGCGGCGCGCATGGCCGTCGGGCAGGCGGCGGAAGGCGGCCCAGACCGCGCCGATGGCGGTCAGGCCCGCAACTGTGGCCAGCAGGCGGTGGTTGAACTGCACCGCGGCGATGTTGGCCGTCAGGTTTGTCCACCAGGGCGCGAGGTCGAGATAGCCTTCCGGCACCAGCCGGCCATCCATCAGCGGGAAGGTGTTGTAGCTGAAGCCCGCGCGGATGCCGGCGACGAAGCCGCCCGCGAGCATCGCCGCGGCCACGCACCAGAAGGTCACCTGCACCATCCGCCGCACGGGCCGCGCCTCGGCGGGCGCGGTGCCGGCGGGCCGGAGCAGGCCAAGCGCGGTCCAGACCAGCGCGCAATAGATCACCAGCGCGAGGCCGAGATGGATCACAAGGCGATAGGGCGAGACCTCGGTCCGCCCTGCCTCGAAGCCAGACGCGACCATGTACCAGCCGATCGCGCCCTGCAGCCCGCCGAGCGCCATCAGCCCGAGCAGCCGCGGCTTGTAGCCGGCGGGGATGCGCCCGCGGACCCAGAACCAGACGAGCCCCGCCGCATAGGCCAGCCCGATCAGCCGGCCCCATTGGCGGTGGATCCATTCCAGCCAGAAGATCTCCTTGAAACCTTCCATGCCGAAGCCGGCATTCTGCAGCTGGTATTGCGGCACGGTGCGGTAGAGGTCGTAGAGGCGGTTCCACTCGGCGTCGGACAGCGGCGGCAGCGCGCCCGACAGCGGCGCCCATTCCATGATGGACAGGCCCGATCCGGTCAGCCGCGTGGCGCCGCCGATGGCCACCATGATCCACACCAGCCCGGCAACGCCGAGCAGCCAATAGGCCACAGCGCGGGCGTCGCGGCGGGCTTGGTGATCGGCTTCGGGCAACGTGAGGGGGCGGAGGTCGAACGGCATGGCCGTCATATTAGGGCGGCGGGGCGGATCGCACACCTCCTCCGCGCCGCTCTCCTGCTGCTTGCCGCCCCATCGCCCCGCTGCTACCCCCCGGCCATGGCGCCCGACCAAACCCTGGGGCCGGCCGTGACCGGCGGCGCGGCGCCGCCCGCCGTGACACAGGACCCGCGCCGACGCTGGACCGCGCTGTTGAAGCTGCTGCTGCTCGCAGCCGGGCTGGTCCTGCTGGGTGTGGCGCTGCGCGAGATGGGCGGCGTGCCGGGCACCGATTGGGTGGACCGCTATGTCCGCGACGAGGGGGTCTGGGGCGAGCTGGTATTCCTGGCCGTTGGTGCCGCGATCACCGCGGTTGGGCTGCCGCGGCAGACCATCGCGTTTCTGGGCGGCTACGCCTTCGGCGCGGCGCTCGGCACGGCCCTGGCGCTGGGCGCGACCTTGCTGGGCTGCGTCGCGGCCTATGGCTGGGCGCGGCTGCTCGGCCGGGAATGGGCGGAGCGGCGGCTGGCGGGGCGCTTCGGCCACAGGTTGCGGCCGCTGCGCGATGTGCTGGCGGGCAGCCCCTTCGGCGCAACGCTGGCGCTGCGGCTGCTGCCGGTGGGGAACAATCTGGCGCTGAACACCCTGGCCGGCATGGCGGGGCTTCGGGTGCTGCCTTTCCTGGCCGGATCGGCGCTGGGCTACCTGCCGCAGACGCTGGTTTTTGCGCTGCTCGGCAAGGGCATCCGGGTGGAGGGCGGCTGGCAGCTGGCGCTGTCGGTCGCGTTGCTGGCGGCGAGCATGGCGCTGGGCTTCTGGCTGATGCGGCGCCATCGCGCGGCACGCGCGGCGGGAGACTAGGACGCGGCACGCGCTGCGGAAGATTAGGCAGCGCGTCGCGCGCCACGCAGCGCCAGCCAGGCGCCAATCCCCGCGCCGGCCATGGTCAGCGACGTGCCGTAGCCCGCGCCGAACTCCACGAAGCCCACCACGAAGGTCATGAGCGCGCCGAAGCCCATCTGCATCGCGCCCACCAGTGCGGATGCCGTGCCCGCCAGCTGCGGCCGTGTGGCGAGCGCCCCGGCGATCGAGGTGGGCTGCAGCATTCCGTTGCCCACCGCGACCACGGCCATCGGCAGGAAGAAATCCAGGATGTGCGGCGGAAGCCCCAGCAGCATCGCGGCCGCCAGCAGCGACCCGCCCGTGCTGAGCACGATCCCGAAGCCGAGCAGCCGCATCAGCCCAAGCCGCGTGGCCATTCGCCCGGCGATCCAATTGCCGAGTGCAAAGGCCACTGAGATGGTGGCGAAGGCCAGCGCGAAGACCAGCGGCGAATAGCCCATGCCCTGCACCACGACATACGGCGCACCGCCCAGGAAGGCGAAGAAGACGCCGGTGGAACAGGCGGTGATCGCGGCATGGGCGCGAAAGCCGGCATGCGCGAAGACGCTGCGATAGGCGCCCCAGATCGCGACGAGCCCAGGCAGGGGCTGCGGCGCGGGCAGCGTCTCTGGCAGGCGCCGCCACGCAACCAGCGCCAGCGGCACGACGAAGGCGAGGCAGGCCAGCATCGTCGCGCGCCAGCCGAAGACCATCTCCAGCAGGCTGCCGATGATCGGGGCGAACATCGGCGCGATGGTCATGCCCATCGTGACATAACCAAGCACGCTGGCCGATTGCTCGCGCGGCCAGACATCGCGGATCACCGCGCGCGCCAGCACCACGCCGGCGCAGGCGCCCGCGGCCTGCAGCATGCGCGCGACGACCACGCCCGTGACATCCGGTGCTAGCGCTGCGCCAAGGCTCGCCACGGCATAGAGCGCGAGCCCGCCCATCAGCAGCGGCCTGCGCCCGAAGCGGTCCGACAGCGGCCCGTAGAACAGCTGCCCCGCGCCGACTGCGAGGAGATACAGCGTGACCGTCAGCTGCACGGTTGCCGTGCTGGCGCCGAGCGCCTCCCCCATCGAGGGCAGCGAGGGCACCAGCACCTGCATGGTGAAGGGGCCGATCGCGATCATCGCGACCAGCAGCCAGATCGGGGGGCGAACGGCGCTCGGCGGCGTCGCGATCACGGCCGCTCCGCGCCCCGCCCTACCAGCGCAGGCCGGAGAGCGCGGCGATCGGGCGCACGCCTTCCTCGGCCGCGACGGCGGCGAGCCGCGCGGAGTCAGGGGCGGCGCCATGCGCATGCGCCGCCAGCCCCGTCAGCGCCCAGACCGCGTCAATCCCTGCCGCCTGCGCGCCGGCCAGATCCGTGTGCGGGCTGTCGCCGATGGCCACCACGCGCGCGCGGTCGGCGATGCCGAGCGCCTCCAGCACCGGCGCATAGACGGCCGGGTCGGGCTTGCCGATTTCGGTGGCGCGGGGGCCGCCGAGATCGAGATAGAGATCGGCCAGCGCGCCGGCGCAGACCACGTGCGCTTCGCCCACCATCACGAAGCGGTCGGGGTTGGCGCAGAGCATCGGCAGGCCGCGCGCGGCGCAGGCAGCCAGCGTCGCGCGGTAGGGCTCGACCGTATCGCGGCCGCGCACCGGTTCGGGGCCGGTGTTGAGGATGAAATCGGCCTCCGCCGGGTCGCCCACCAGCGTGATGTCCAGCTGCTCGATCACCGACAGGTCGCGGTCGGGCATGCCGATGAAGAAGGCGCGGCGGCCGAAGCGCGCCGGATCGGCCATGGCGCGCCAGGCGAGCTCGCCGCTGGTGATCGTCGCGTCCCACAGCGCGCGGTCGAGGCCCATGCCTGTCAGCATCGCATCCACCACATGCGACCGGCGCGGCGCGTTGGACAGCAGCGCGATGCGCTTGCCGCGCGCCTTCAGCGTGCCGAGCGCTTCCGCGACGCCGACATACGGCTTCTTGCCGTCATGAAGGACGCCCCAGATGTCCAGGATGAAGCCGTCATAGCGATCGGCCAGCGGGGCGACGCCATCGAGGATCTTCACCTTATGTCGGCCCCGACGATCTCGGCGACGTTGCGCACGCTGTCGCGGCGGAGCAGCGCGGCCAGCTCGCGCTTGATGCGCGGGATCAGCGCCGGCCCGTCATAGGCGAAGGCGGCATAGAGCTGCACGAGATCGGCGCCCGCGCGCAGCTTCTCATACGCATCTGCACCCGAGCCGACGCCGCCGCAGCCGATCAGCGTCAGGCCGCGCGGGCGCGCGAGTTTGGCGACACGGCGCAGCAGTTCGGTGGATAGCGCCCGCAGCGGCGGGCCGGACAGCCCGCCTGTTTCCCCCGCATGCGCGGAGCGCAGCCCGGGGCGGGAGATGGTGGTGTTGGAGACGATCAGCCCATCCATGCCATGCGTGACCGCGGCGTCCACAATCGGCTCGATCGCCTCGGGGGCGAGGTCGGGGGCGATCTTCACCAGGATCGGCGGCTTCGCGCCCGGCTGGGCGGCGCGCGTCGCGGACAGGGCGGCGAGGATGTCGGATAATTGCTTCTCCCCCTGCAGGTCGCGCAGGCCCGGCGTGTTGGGGGAGGAGACATTGACCGCGACGTAGTCGGCCAGTGCCGCGACCTCGGCATAGAGCGCCGGATAGTCGAGAAGCGGCGCCGCGCCTTCCTTGTTGATCGCGATATTGACGCCAAGCACCGCTGGGCGGGGCCGCGGCAGCGCCGCGATACGCTCCCGGAAGGGCGCGATGCCTTGGTTGTTCATGCCCATGCGGTTGATGACCGCGCGGTCCTCAACCAGGCGGAACAGCCGCGGCTTCGCGTTGCCGATCTGCGGGCGCGGCGTGACCGACCCGGCCTCCACGAAGCCGAAGCCGAGGCGCATCAGCGCGTCCACCGCGACCGCCGATTTGTCGAAGCCGGCGGCGAGCCCGATCGGGTTGCGGAAGGTGCTGCCCAGCACGCGCGTGGCCAGGATCGGGTCGTCGGGGGATCGGTCCGATCCCGCCAGGCCAAGGCGTAGCGCGCGCAGCGCAAGGTCGTGCGCGCGCTCAGGGTCCATGCCGCGCATCAGCGGCATGAGGAGGGAGGCGAGGCTTGGGGTCATCTCGGGGGCTGGTTGTGCCCCCAAGCGGCCGGGATGGGAAGGCGCGCCGGACGCATGCGAGACCCCCACGGGCCGCCCGCGGTGGCCGGCGCCGCCGGAACCAGCTAACAGACGGGGATACTTGACCCTGGGGGAATGCAGCGTGCGCGGCCCGTTATTGATGCTGGCCGGGATCGGCCTGTTTGGGCTGCTGGATGCCATCAGCAAGACCCTGGCCGGCGAATCGCACACGGTCTGGCAGGTGCTGCTGGTCCGCTTCGCGACCATCCTCGGCGTCGTTGCCGTGCTGCGCCTGGCGATCCGCGGCTGGGGCGGCCCGCTTTCCACCCGCCATCCGCGCATCCATGCGGCCCGCGCGGTGACGATGCTCGGCAGCGCCAGCTTCTTCTTCCTGGCCTTCAGCCATCTGCCGCTGATCGAGGGCTATCTGGTCTTCTTCACCTCGCCCTTCTTCGTCCTGGCGCTATCAGCGATGGCGTTGCGGGAGAAGGTGCCGGCTTCCTCCTGGGGTTGGGCGGCGGTCGGCTTCGGGGGCGTGGCCATCGGTCTGGCGCCGGGGCTTGTCGGCGGGCTGGGTGGGGCGGCGATCGGCTATGTCTGGGCGCTCTGCGGTACGCTCTGCTACGCGCTGGTCTTCACGCTGAACCGTTCGCTGCGGCACGAACCCGGCGTCGCGCGGGTGCTGGTCTGGCCGGCGGTGCTGGGCTTCGTCGTCATGCTCGGCCCGGGCATTGCCACCTGGCGCGCGCCGGAGCCCTGGGCGCTGGCGCTGATGATGGCCAATGGCGTGATCGTCGGCATCGCGGTGGTCGCGCTGGCGGAGAGTTTCCGGCACGCCTCGGCGGCGCGGCTCGCGCCCTTCGGCTATTCCGGCCTGCTGTGGAGCGTTACCTACGACCTCGCCATCTGGGGCCATGCGCCGGGCTGGGCGATGGCGGCGGGCGCGGTGGTGGTGGTCTTCGCCTGCGTGATGAATGAGCGCGCCGCGGTGCAGGCGCGCGACGGCACCGGTTAGGGAAACCCCTCCGGAAACTCGTGCGTGCCATCCGCGCGCAGCGGCAGCCGCGTGACCGACAGCACCGCCGCGACCGGTAGCGCCCCGTAGAGATGCGGGAACAGGCCGGGGCGCGAGCCGCCGGAGGCCGGCTCCCATTTCAGCGCCTCGCCGAGCCGCGCGGGATCGGCTTCCACCAGCCACAGATCGGGCTCGCTGCGCCGGTGCTTCGCGGCGCTGCCGCGGACCTGCGCGGCTGCGGAGAAATGCAGGAAGCCGTCGCGCGCATCATCGGCGCTGCCGCGGTATTCGCCCGCCTGTTCCGCCGCGCGCCAATCCGCGCCGCGGACGAGGGTGTAGATGCTCTCGCTCATGGCCCTGCGTATCAGCCCAGCAGCCGGTAGAAGACAAGCCCGCCGATTTCCGCCACCGGCACGCGGCCGAGCGCCCAGCGGGGCAGGCGCTCGGCTGCGTGATAATGCGTCGCACCCCCTGTCGGGTCGGGCAGCGCGCCGGCGAGCGCACGCGCGGCAACGCGTTGGCAGGGGCCGAGATCGGCGCCGGCTGGCAGCTCCGCCAGGGCGCGCTGGCGCGGATGGCCGGGATGCCAGCAGGCGAATTGGAAGGGCGCGCGACACACGGCCGCGACACCCTGGCCGAGATGCGCCGGCCCGCCGGCCGCGGCGGCCAGCCGCACCCGCGTCATCACCACGGCCGCCACCGCTTCCATCGCCCGCACCGGCCGGTCCGCGGCCTCGCCCCACAGCGTCAGCGCCAGCACCTCTGCCGCGCCGGCTTCCCGACGGCGGGCGACCAGGGCCGCGCGCAGCGGCGTCGCGCTCATGCCTCTGCCTCCCCGCTGCGCAGGCCGAAGCCGATGCCGCGCCCAGGCACGGACTGGGCCGAGATCGCCGCCGCCGCGGTCGCGGCCCGGCTCACCTCGTCGAGCTTCGCCTCCAGCCGGCCGAGCTGCTGCGTCAGCCGCGCATCCATGTCGCGGATCAGCGACAGCGGCACATAGGTGCGCGCCACTTCCAGCTTGAAGGCCGACAGCTCCTCTCGCGCCGCGTGGATGGCGCGTGCGGCATCCTCAGCACGGCTTGGCTCGGGCGGCGCGGCTTCGGGGCGCGCGTGGATGTCGCGGCGCAGCTGCGTCATCATCCACAACATGAGCAATGCCAGCGGCGCATCCGCCAGCGCCGCCACCAGGGGGGGCGGGAGTTCGGGAAGCATCTGTCGCACTCCTCGTGAAGCGCGGGCCGGGCGGCCCGGCACGCCTTGAACCGCCAAAGGCGGGAACCAACCTTCCGGCTGAGACGCGACCCGCCCGGACCATGTGGAACGAGCCCTATCTCGAAACCTGCTGCCGCTCGGCGCTGCACCGGCTGGTGCTGGTGGGCGGCGCTGGCCGCCCGGCCGGGTTGAAGGACGGTCCCTGCCTGGAGCGGCTGCAGGGGATGGGCCTGGCGCGGCTCGGCGCCGATGGGCGCTATGCGATCACCGAGGGCGGCGTCGCCCGCCATGCGCGCGAGATCCTGAAGCTCGACGCCGTCGGCTAACCCCGTGCGCTGATCACGCCCCCTGCCAATCGGGGCGGCGGCCGCGCGGTGGCAGCAGCGGCAGGCGCACGGGCTCGGCGGCGATGCAGCCGGCCAGCGCATCCAGCGCGTCGTCCGGCTGGCCGGGCTCGCCGGGGCGCCAGGCCGCCATCTCCTGCGGGAAGCGCGTGCGGAAGACGCTGTCATGCGCGGAGAGCCGCCGCGCGGCGAGCACGGGGTCAAGCGCGCCCAGGATGCGGCGCTCCTTCGGCACATGGCTCGCGATCTCCCGCACCGCGCAGGCGACGCCGGCGCGGGAGAATTCCTGCCGCAGCAGCCCGGGCAGGAAGCCGCCAATGCCATTGGTCTCGACACGCATCACCGGCAGCAGCAGCTCGCGCGCGATCTCGGCCACCTTGCGGCATTGCTGCGTCGCCGGGTCCTCGGCCGCGCCGGGGTCGTGGGTGACATAGGCCAGCCGCTGCAGGTAGTGCCGGCCTGCGGCATCGGCATAGGTGGCGGCGACGACGCTGGAATCGCCCATGCCGGGCCGGCCGAAAGCCGGGTCCCACCAGCCCCCGCCCGAGACCAGCCGCGTGCCCATCAGCGTCAGAACGCCGCGCCCATTCGCCTCGCGGTAATCGGGCTCGGCGCCGTAGCGGATGAGAAGGGCGGGATCGAGCCGCGCGGCGTCTTCCGCGACCGGCTCCAGCAGCATCTGCCGGCGGAACGCCAGCGGGCCGACGCGTGCCTGGAGCTGGGCGATGGCCTCTTCCGGAAAGCGCTCGGGCCAGGCGCTGCGCCCTGCCGCATCGAGCAGCGGCAGCACCAGGCGGCGATAGCCAACGAGCGGCGCGCCCTCGCCATCAGCATAGAGGCTATCGGCGCAATGCGGCGTGCCGACATAGAGGATGCTGCCACCCGGCGTTAGGACGAAGTCGGCCTCTGTCAGGCGCTCCCGCAATTCGGCGCGCTTGGCGGGCGAATCGCAATTGCCGGCCACCTCGATATCGTCGCAGACGATCATCTCCGCCCGCGCGCCGGTGATGTTGCCGCCGATGCCGGCGGCCAGCATGGAGGCATCGCGCAGCACCGCCGGCCGCGCGACGGTGAAGCGGTCCGCCGCCCAGCTGCCGTCCCCATGGTCGGGCAGCAGCGCACCGCAGAGCGGGTGGCGCGCCAGGATGCGGCGGACCGTCGCGACCATGCGGCTGGCGAGCGCGTGGTCGGCTGCCAGCACCAGGATGCGGGTGTCCGGCACGCGATAGAGCTGCCAGGCGCAGAACAGCCCGACGAGGGTGGATTTGCCGGCGCCGCGGAAGGCCATCAGCAGCAGGCGGCGATCGCCCGCGGCCAGCGCGTCTTCCAGCCAGCGCAGCACGCGCCGGTGCAGCGCCGGCGTGGCGAGGCGCGCGCGCTGGTTCCAGATCCAGGCGAATTCCAGCAGGTCGGCTGGCAGCTCTGTCGCGGGCGTGGTCACGACGTTGTCTCATGCGCCATGCCGGCGCGGGCGGCGGCCAGCACGGCGTCGTTGTTCGGCGCCTCCTCCGCCGCCTCGGGCGCGGACAGCGCGGCGAGTTGCGCCAGATGCGCCAGCAGCTCGCCCGCCGCTGCGATGCGCGCGGCGAGCAGGCGGGGATCTTCTGTCGCCGGGCCCGTGATGAGCGCGGCGTAATCCTGCTCGAGCCGCGCCTTGGCGACGGCGTAGATGGCCGGGGAGAGGATGCCGCCGAGCCGCAGCATGGGGGTGTGACCGCGCTTCATCCCTTGGTCACCCGCACGCGCACCGTGCCTGCGCCGAGGTCCACCACGCCGCCGCTGCGGTTCCAGGCGGTGACGGTCACCGTGTCCTGCGCGCCGATCTGCGCGAGGAAGACAACGCCCGATGTGGCGAGCGAGAAGGCGGCCTGGGCGAAATCCCCCGGCCGCACGCCGGGCAAGGTGGCATTGATCTGCGCGCTGGCGCCGGCGGCGATGGAGGGCGGGTCCCAGGCCAGCTCCGCCGTCAGCGTGCGCGCGCCGTGGCGCAGATCCGGCAGGCCATAGAGCAGCGCCGGCGCATGGCGCGGATCGCAGAGCAGGCGCAGCGCGCGCACCTCGTAATCCGCCGAAATGCGCGCAAGGCCGATCACTGCAAAGCCGACGCTGGGCCCGAGCCGGATCGCCTGGAGGCGCGTGAGCGTCGCGTCCTCCATATCGGCCGCGCCCTGCCACCACTTTGCCGCCGGGTTCCATTGCAGCGATTGGCCGGAGGCGAGCACGACCTGGCCAACCGCATCGGTCAGCAGCCCCATGCCGGCGTCGAAGCACATCACCATCAGCCGCGGCTGATCGGCCTCCACCGCCAGCGCGAAATCCTTGCAGCGCCGGGCATCCACGACGAAGCCGATGGCGCGCCCGCCGCCCAGCACCGCACCGCGGGTGGTGAGCGTGATCGCATCGAGGCCCGGGAAGCAGAACTCCGCCAGCGTCACCGGGCTGCCCGTCACGCTGGAGGAGAGCATGGCGAGCTGCTCGAACCCCGTCTCGGTCGCGTTCCAGCGGATGGCGGCGGCGCGGAGGCTCGGCACCGCAGCGACCTCGCGCGTTGCTTCGACATGCGGCCCGGCCTGGTGCAGCGCGCGCACAGCGCCGCCAAGCCGTGTGGCCGTCGCGGTGTGCTCGATCTCCACCTGATAGGCCTGGCTGGCCCAGGCGACCTCGTAGAGATGGTCCTGCGCACCGGCCGTGTGCCGGGCGACGATCGGGCTGCAGCCTTCCATGCGAAGCGCACGGCCGATGATCGCGCGGCTGTTCACCTCGCACAGGAAGGGAATGCCGGCGATCGGGCGGTCGCGCGCATTCAGCTCGAAATTCGGCCCGTCGAAGAGGTGGCGGTTATGCGCGACATAGGCGCCCGGCGCGGCCGAAAGGCGGATGCCGAAGCGGTCCTTATCGGTATGGACGGTGCTGCCCACCGCGAAATGCCCGCCATAGTAGCGCACGGAGGTGTTCCAGGCCTGCGCCGTCGCCGCGCGGATATCGAGCCCGATGCGGTTGTTGACGATGCGGCCGAGCATCAGCGTTGTGTCTTCGAAGCCGCGGCCATCGCCGAGCGTGCGGATGCCGATGGTGAAGCCGGTGGCGCTGCGGATCTGGACCAGGCTGGCATCGAGGTTGCGCAGCAGGATGCCGATATCGCCTTCGTCGGACCAATCGGACTGCGTGGCGCGCAGCACGGCAAGGCCGGTCAGGGTCTTCTCCGCGTTGCGGGCCGCGCCGCCATCACCGATGGTCAGCGCCGCCTGTCCCGCCGGCCCGGCATAGACCAGCATGCCGCGCATCACGAGGCCCGCCGCCGCGCCCGGCAGCGTCAGCGGCAGGGTGGTGCGAAAGCTGCCCTCCCCGATCAGCAGCGTCTTGCCAGCGGCCGCTGCGGCATTCATCGCGGCCTGCAGCGCCGGCCCGTCATCGGCCGTGCCATCGCCCATGGCGCCGAAATCGCGCGCCGAGAGGTGCTCGCCCATCTTATCCTCGACCGTGCGGGGCACGGCGCCGGGGAAGGGCGCGGTCAGCAGGCCAGAATCGCGCGGGAAGACGAGGGCGTTGCCGTTGGAATCGAAGCCCAGCAGCCGGTTCGCGCGGGCCGTGCGCAGCGGCAGTACCATCTGCCCGCCGACCTCGCCCGGGTCCTGCCGCAGGGCGGAGCTGATCTCGTCGCGCTGCTCTTGCAGGACGGCGACCAGCCGGTCCAGCTCGTCATTCAGCGTGCGCGCGCGCAGCAAACCGTTATCCTGAAAGTCGCTGCTGCGTTCCACCGTCAGGCGGCGGCGCAGTGTGACGGTCTCGCCCGCGGCGGGCGCCTCGGCGAGCGTCACGGTGCCGCCGCCGCTCTCGCCCGCGCCGGCCACGCTGTAGCCGCCGGCGATGACGACCGTGCCGAGCCGCAGTTCGAGATCGGCCTCGTCGAAGATCGGGAAGGGGAAGGCGAAGTCGGTGCGCGCGCCGTCGCCGACATACTGCACGCGCGGCGCGACATCGCCGATGCGGATGTGCTCGGCCATCGGGTGGACGCTCCTGTGATCGGGGGCGAGAGGGGCGGTCAGTCCAGCAGGCTGCGGAGCGCGCCGGCGGCGGTCGCGCCGCTGCGCAGCCAGGGTGTGAGCGAGCCGTCATCGTTCAGCAGGCTGCGCCGCCCGGCGGCGAGCCGTGCGGAGAACAGCGCGAGCTGGTCCGATTGCGCGGCGGCCGCATCGCGCCGAAGCCCCGCCGCCAGCGCGGCGGCCGAGCCTTCATCGGGCTGCACGCCGCCGGCGGCGAGCCGCGCGCGCGTTGCGGCGAGCGTGCCGGCCAGCCTGGCGTCGCGCTGGCGCTGCTCCGCCGCCTGCTGGGCGGCGAGTTGCTGGCTGCGCAGATCATTCTGTGCGGCGGCCTGCGTCACTTGCTGGCGTGCCTGCGTGGCCTGGACCTGCGCCTGACGCTGCATGCCATAGATGGATGCGCCGGCGCCGAGCACCGTCGCGATGGGGGCGATCTGCGCCATCAATCGTTCATCCTTGTATCCGTCGTCACGGACAGCAGCGTGAGCGGCAACGGCGTGTCGCCCTCCACGCGCCAGAGCGGCGCCATCGCATCGCGCCGCCAACCCAGCGCGCGCAGCGTGACATCGCCGGTGAAGGGCGGCGGCGCGGCATCCAGCAGCGCGGTGTCGAGCCGCCGGAACGGCACTGGCTGCACGCCGCGGCCGAGATCCACCGAAAACGCCGGCGTCGCGAGCAGCCGGAAGGTGATCGAGACCAGGCGCAGCGGTGCGGCCGCGGCCCCGCCGCCGCTGGCCAGTTGCGGCGGCAATGGCTCGATCACATGGCGGAAGCCGAGGCCGGCCTGCACTGCGTTCGCCGGCGGGTCGAGGGTGATGCGGCCATTCGCGACCAGTGCCAGCGCGCGCGGCGCGCCATCGGCCAGCACGCCGGCCTCCAGCCCATTGAGATGCGAGAGGCCGGTCCATTCATCCTGCGGCGTTGCGGCGCTGCCCGCGAGCGCTGCATCCAGGCCGAGCGCAGCGTCGAAGCGTTCCAGCCGGTGCGTGCTGGCGCGCTCCACCACGGCATAAACGCGGCCATCCGTCTCCGCGACGGCGCGGAAGGCGCCCTGCGTTTCCTGTCGGGTCCAGGCGATGACTTGTTCGGCGCGGTAGAGCGTCAGCGTGCCGAGGCTGCCATCGGCCATAACCAGATGCAGCAGACGTTCGGTCTGGTCATAGGCCATGGACACCGGCGCCGAGATCAGATGTCGGCCGATCAGCGCAAGATCGTTGGCCTGATAGGCTTCGCCAACCTCGGTATAGGCGAATTCATGCACGGCGCGGCCCGATCGCGCGACGAAGACGGTGGAGCCATCCACATCCACTGGAGGCACCATGCGGTCCACCGGGCTGCCGATGCGCGTCTGCCGGCTGAGCTGGATGGAGGCCGGCGTCAGCGGGTCGCCGGTGACCATCCATTCCGCGCCGGAGGTGAAGACCTGCAGGTGCCGGCCGGAGAAGACACCGCGAATGGCGTTCACCTGGTCCGACATCAGCGCGAATTCGATGCCCTCGTCGTCGAGGCCGGTGCCCTGGTCGAAATCGCCGAGATCGCCGCTGCGCGACAGGAACAGTCGGTTCGGCAGGTCCCGCGATCCGCCGAGCACCAGACGGGCCTGATGGAAGCAGGCCGTCACCGGCCAGCCGCGGGCGACGCTGAAGGCGCTTTCCTCCCAATCGGTGGTGGGGCTCGTCGTCGCGAGCGCGTCCAGCACGCTGCCCGTGGCGTTGCGCGGGCCGGCCACGGCGGTGACCAGCACGCGCTTGCCGCCAAGCTTCAGCCGCGCGCCGACATGCCCGGCGCGGAACACATCCGCCGAGGCTGTCAGCGCGATGACGCCTGCCGTGCCGCTGGGTGTGATCGTCGTGTCGGGGTGGAACAAGTGAAAGGGCTCCCGCGTGAAGGCGAAGTCGGCGAGTGTCCAGGCGGTGTGGCCGGTGCGGGTGATGCGCTTCGGCGCCATCTCCGGGTGAAACAGCAGTAGCGTGTCGGCATTCTGGGTGAAGGCGAGCTGCGGCAGCATCGCCGCTGTCCAGGGCGCGGGGAGCGAAGCGACCTCGGCATCGCCGATGAAGACCCGCATCCGCGCATCGCTCAGCGCCAGCAGATAGGTCTGCTCGGTGTTGAACTCGAAGGCGATCAGCCGCGCCGGCCCGGGCAGGGTGGCGACATGCCGCAGCCCCGGGCGGCGCGCGACGCCGCCGGTCGGCTGGATGACGACATTGCGTAGCCGGCGCGCGCCATTCTCGAAGGCGCGGAGATCGGCGCGGCCATAAAGCTCGGGCGCAAGCTCGCCGGCGGCGAAGCTCGACTTGGCGCGGCGGGTGGCGGCGGGCATCCCGTCAGCCCCTCACATCCACAAGCGGAAAGCCTTCGAGTGCGGGCGGCGTGTCCTGCTGGCTGTCCACCTTGCGCGCGGCGCGCAGCTCCTGCTCTGCCAGGCGGAACAGCACCTCGGCGCGCGCGGCGCTTTCGGTGAGCGGCAGGCAGAATTCGGCGGCGAGGCGCGCGACGAGTGCGGCGGCGAAGAAGGGCGGGAAGGCGCTTTCGTCGGGGCGGAAGATGTAGGTCAGCGTCACGCGCGGTGCATCCGCATGCAGGCGGCCTTCATGGATGCGATAGGCGATGCCCCGCCCGCGCCCCTCGCCGCCGGCGGACAGCGCGCGGAGGAAGCCCGTGGGCAGCTGGAAGGCATGCGTGAAATCGGCGACCGGCGCCGCGGCAAGCTGCGCGAGCGCGGCCTGGCCGGTCGCGAAGGACCAGGGATGGGCCGAGAGCACGGCGTCGCGCAGGCCGGGATAGAGGTTGGCCGCGACCTCCGCCTCCGCCGTGCCTTCGGTCAGCGAGGCGATCGGCTGGGCGCCGAGACGCAGCAGGGCGCGCGAGCAGAGCGCGAGGGCGGTCAGCGACATGGGGGGATCCGTGCTGGGGGAATGTCAGGCAGGCGGGACCCTCCCCCGCTGTGGCGGGGGAGGGCGCTAGCGGGCGCGCGCCCGCGCCTTATTCCCGCGCGCGCATCCGCACGACGCCGCCATCATCCACGAGGACGGCGCCCTGGCTCATCATGTTGGAGACGAAATGCGCCGCGCGGTCGCCGTGCCAGGAGACGTCGGTCTGCACCTCCGACGCCGCGGCATGGCCGATCGCGGTCTTGTGGTAGAAGTAGCAGTAGCGCAGCGCGCCGGCCTTGGTCAGGCCGGAATGCGGCATCCACAACGCGCCGAGCCAGCGCTTCGCCTGCGTGCCGCGCCAGGGCAGCTCGCCTTCGCCGACATATTCCGAAGAAGCGAATTCATCGATCGCGAGCAGCTGGCTCCACTGCTTCCAGCCGACCACGGCATAGCGCTGGCCGTCATCGGGTACATCCGCCGCGCCCAGCATCTCGAAGGCCAGCAGCACCTTCTGCTTCGTCAGCCCGTCCGTGTCGGTGGTGCCGGTGGCGGTGCCGAGCGCTTCCTTCGTGCCGGTGTCCAGCGCCGCGATGATCAGTTCGTCCGTCTTGCGGCCGAGCGCATAGGCGCCCGCATTGGCGATCACCTCGCGCTCATCGAGGTTGGTCTTCAGCTCATCGAGCCGATCCACCCAGTCGCCGGCATAGTAGTCCTGCAGCACGCATTCGACCTGCGCGTGTTCCAGGTTCATCACCGGCACGCTGCCATGGCGCGTCTTGGCCGCGGCCGTGCCCTTGCCGACCTTCGGGAAGAAGGTGGAGGAACCGGCGACGCCGGTTTTGCTGCGCACGGTCGGGCGCAGCTTGGAGCCCTGGCGCTGATAGGCCTCGTGCACCTCGGCCTGGAACTGCTTGGTGAAGACGGCGTCGATATCGGTGCTTGCGGGCATGGTCGCCCTCCTTCAGTCGCGGGTTGCGGGAAGCGCCCAGACAGCCGTTCTCCCCGCAGGGCGGCGTTGTGGCGCGCGGCCCGCAGGCCCGGGAACCGGGTTGGATGCGGGCGAGGTCGTGGATGTCGTCGGGGCGGATGGGGGCCGGCAGGCCCACGCCATCCGCCCCGTGGCCGCCGCGCGGTCAGGGGCACCACGCGGCGGCACCGGCCGCCCGCGCCGCCTTGCAGTCGCGGCGGGCGGCGGCCGAAGAGGTGCGCTTCAGCCCTTTTCGCCGACGAGGCGCCGGAAGCCGTCGGTGACGCGCTTCACGAAGTCGGGCTCGCGCGAGCGCCAGTAGCGGGGGTCGCGCATCATCTTGCGCAGCGCCGCTTCATCTGGCGCGCCGTCATCCGCACCTTCGCGCGACAGCGGCGGTTCCTTCGCCTGCATCATGCGATGCATGGCGACGACACCCTCGGCCGTGGTGGAGAGCGCGGCGAAGACCGGCTCGGCCAGATTGGCGCGGCCCCAGGCGGCGATCTGCGGCGCCAGGCGGCGGAAGCGTTCCTCGCCGCCGAACTCCGCATGCAGCTTCTCGCGCTGGCGGCCGGCTTCGAATTCCGCGGCGGCTTCGCTGATCAGCGGCACCAGGCGCTCGGCCGCCAGATCATAGACCAGCTGCGCCTGGCAGCAGGTGAAGCCCGCCGCATGCAGGCGGCGATTCACCTCCTCATCCGGGCCGCAGAGCTCGTGCGGCGGCGTGATCTCATAGCCCTCCGGCGTCTCCGGCGCGCCGAGCAGGCGGCGCCAGCGCGTGCGCTCTTCCTCTGGCGCGTCATCGCCCGGCCGCGCGAGGCGGCGCGACAGCGTGCGCTCCAGTTCGAGGTAGGATTTCAGCAGCGCCTCGAGGCGGATGGCGCCGGTCGCCGGGTCGCGGAATTTGGCCGGCACCTCGATCTGCGGGGGCGCTGCGCGTCCGGCGGTGGGCGGGACGTCGAGAAGATCCTCGGACATGCCGGGGCTCACTCCTGGTTGGTGGTTTCGGGCTGCGGGGCGGTCGCGGGCCGCAGGATCTCCGGCGGCGCGCCGAGCGTGCGCGCGAGCCAGCGCGCGGCCGCGCCCGCATCCACGCTTGCTGCTGCCTCACCGCCGAGCTTCGCCGCGGCTTCGAGGAACAGGATCGTGTCGGCGGCATCCGCCCGCGACTGCACGCGCGCGAGCGGCGAGGCATAGGCCAGCCGCACCTCTCGCCCATCGGCGACGAGCGGTGGAATTTCGCCACGGCGTCGCAGCACCGCGAGGCAGCGGGCGATCAGCGGCGTCAGCAATTCGGCCTGCAGCCGGCCATAGGTGGCGCCGAGCAGCCGCGCGGCGGCGGCGGCGCGCTCCATCACCTCGGTCGCCGTCATCGCCGCCTTTTCGGCCTGTGCGATGCGGTCGGCGAGCAGCGCGCTGCGGATACGCGCTCGCAGATCCTGCAGCACGATCTGCGAGACATCGAAATTGCCGGGCGCGGCGAGCGGCGTGAGGCCGGCCGAGCCCGCCGCCTTCGGGATGATCGCACCCGGCACCAGGCGGATCGCGGCCGTGTTCAGCACGCCGTCATCCTCCGCCTGCCAGATTCCGGTCGCCGCGATCGAGGCGTTCTTCAGGATCAGCTCCACCACCTTGTTGGCGGTGCGGATGTCGGGCAGCGCCTTGGCGACAGGGCCGCGGCCATAGGTCTCGCCGGGCAGCTTCAGCCAGCGGAAGGCGATGAAGGGATTCTCGGCGAAGCGCCCGCTGGCGAGTAGCGCCGGCGGGCCGTCATCGGCATCGAGCACGGCGGCGAAGCGGTGGCCGTTCAGTGGGTCGGGCCATGCGGCTTCGACCACGCGGAGCTTCGTCGGCTCCTCGTCCTTACGTCGTGTGGGCAGCGAAGCGCCGGGGAAGCGCGTGGCGATCTCGGCCGCGGTCAGGCGTAGCGTGCGGAAGACGGCATCGAGCCGGCCGGAGGGGCCTTCCTCCAGCACCGCTTCGCGCAGCGGCACGGCGCGGAAGCGCAGCGCGGAGGGCTCGCCAGGGGGCGCTTCCTCGACCGCCAGCACGCCGGTGCCGGCGACGACGAGATCGAGGAAGGCCTGGTGCAGTTCGAGCGTGAAGTTGGACCGGTCGAGATGACCTTGCAGCGTCTCGGCCGCGTCGCTGAGGGTCCGCGCGAGCGCCGCCTGCGACCCGTCCGGCAAGTCGCGCGCCGGCACCAGGCCGAACCAGCGCGACCAGGGCGGCGCGAGTTCCGCCAGCAGGGAGGCGGCGAGCTGTTCCGCCGCATCGGCCGCCGTCGCGTCGAAGAGCGGCGCGGCGCCCGGCGCGGGCAAGGCGTGGTCGTAGCAATCCTGCCAGGTCGCTTCGAGCGGGCGGCGGCGTGCGGCGGCGCGTGCCTGCCGCGCCAGGATCTCCTCCGGTTCCATGCGGCTCATTCCCCGAGCAGCGTCTTGCGGATGGCGAAGATGGGCAGCGGCTCCAGCACGCCGCGCGGGCTGGTGGCGATGGTGCCGGCGATGCCGCGGCGCGCGCGTGTGGTGGCCTGCACACGCTCGGTCCGCGCGGCGGTCTCGGCGGCTTCGGTGGTCGCGGCTTCGGCCTGCGCGACGCTTTGCTGCTGGACCGGCTCTGGGGGCGCTTCGATCACCACCGGCTGCGGCGCGCGGAACAGGCCACCCATGCGGAGCACCTTTGCGGACGGAGAAGGGGGACCACCCCGGCATCCCGAAAAGGCGAAGGCCCGCCCGGCGGGGTGCCGGGCGGGCCTTCGAGGTGGGGAGAACCGGGGAGGAGGACGCCGCGGGACGCAATTCGCCCCGTGGCACAGCGGTGATAGCGCGGGCGTCACGCCTGAGTCAAGAACTTTTTCCTATTTTTGTCGCGCCCCCCAGCGCCCTGAACAGCCCATAGGGCGTCAGCGCGAAGGGCGCGCCCGGCCCGAGCAGCGCCCGGCAGAGGCCGACGCAGGTGAGCGGCGCGATCGCGGGCAGCCGCCGCGCGCGGGGTGCGGCGGCCAGGAAGGGCCCGAGCACCGCAAGCCCGGCGCGCGCATAGAAGCCCGGCAGATGGAACCCCGCCGGCACCGGCAGCCGTGCGACCAGCAGCCGGCCCGAGAGCGGTTCCATCACGGTCCAGCCCGCCTCATCGGCCAGCGCGGCGAAGCAGTGGCGGAAGCCCGGCCGCAGCAGGCGCAGCCAAGGCTGGTCCGCCTGGCCGCCGAAGACCAGCCAGATGCGCTGGCCGGGTTCGTCCGCCATCAGCCGATGGTGGGACAGGCGCGTCACGCCGGCGCCTCCGCCCGCTGCCCGGGGAAGAAGATCACGGCCGCGCCCTCCGCGGGTGGGGTCATGCCGCGCGGGGGGCCGGCGACGATGCCCTTCTGGCGCAGCGGGAAATCCAGCCGCTCCATCGCTTCCCGCCACAGGCGCAGATCGCCGCGCTCGGCCGGGATGCGCGGGTTGGGGGCGGTGCCGCGCTCACCCCAGAGGCGCAGGATACGCGCATGGGCAAGCTCGATCCGGCGCTGGCGGTACAGCCGGTCGAGGCATTTCACCACATCGTCGGGCTCACACGGGCGCACGACGCTGCCGCGGGCGGCCGAGAGGCGCGCGCCGTCGTGCCGGGCGATCAGGGCGGCCATGGTCCAGAACCAGGCCTCCTCGGCCGATGCAAAGGGCTCCGCCTTGGCGAGGCTGGCCAGGATGGGGCTGCGGCTGGGGGAGATGGGCATGGGGGGATTCCTTCCTCCGAACCTGAACATATCAAGAACAACCGCAGGTTAGGTCGTTCCATCCTCGGTTGCAAGGCACATGTTCCTATTGCCTTCAGAATCGAAACCTAGGATGTGATGCCCAGGGGCGGCGGGCCCAGCGGACTCGCGCGGCGTGTGCAGCGCGTCACGGACGGAAGGGCTGGCGAGGATGCGGCACGAGGATGTCTGGCGGGCGATCGACGCGCTCGCGGCGGAGAACGGGCTCTCGGCCTCTGGCCTCGCGCGCCGGGCGGGGCTCGACCCCACCGCCTTCAACCCGTCGAAGCGCACCGGGCCGGATGGCCGCGCGCGCTGGCCTTCGACGGAAAGCGTCTCGAAGGTGCTGGCGGCGACGAGCACGGCGGTGGATGCCTTTGCCGCGCTGGTGACCGGCGCGCCGGCGCTGCCGCGCGGTCGGGCGGCGCCGGGGCGGCGCATTCCGCTGATCGGTCTGGCCCAGGCCGGCAGCGAGGGCTTCTTCGACGATGGCGGCTATCCCGTCGGTGGCGGCTGGGACGAGATTTCGGTGCCCGATGTGCCGGACCCGCATGCCTATGCGCTGGAAATCAGCGGCGAGAGCATGGAGCCAGTCTTCCGCGACGGCGATGTGGTGATCGTGAGCCCCGCCGCGCCGGTGCGCCGCGGCGACCGCGTGGTGGTGCGGACGAAGAAGGGCGAGGTGATGGCGAAGGAATTACGCCGCCAGAGCGCGCGCCGCGTGGAGCTCGGCAGCCTGAACCCAGCGCATCCAGGATATTCATTCGCATTGGACGAGCTGTCGTTCATGCACAGGATCGTCTGGGCCAGTCAGTGAAGTAAGGCGCGCGCTACCGCCCCGCCGCGCTGCCCGGCTCCTGCGCCGGCAGCAGCGCCATCAGCTTCTCAAGGTCCTTCTCCGCCCGGCAGGCCAGATAGCGCTGCGGCTCCCCCGCTGGCGGCGGGCCGAGCGCGAAGGCGGTGAGGCCGATATCGCCATAGACCCGCAGCAAGGCTGGCGAGACGCGCCAGAAAGCCGGCTCCACGCCCGCCCGCTCGCACATGTCGCGGAAGCGCCAGATGGCGGAGATCCGGTCGCGCTCCTCGCCCACTGGATCGCCCAGCGCGAGCCAGAGCCCGTCGCGCCGCAGGAAGGCGAAGCCCGCGCGCCCGGCCTCGCCGAACACCGCGCCATCCGCCGTCTCGGGCGCGGCGCCGCCAATGGCGCGCAGCCGCGTGCGAATCTCGGGCGTCCAGGGCTCGGGGCGGATCTTCACCGGCCGCAGCAGCCGCATCATGCCGACCAGCAGCAGCACCGCCGCCAGCCCCACGGTGAAGCGCAGGCTGTCGGGCGCGAGGGGGGAGAACACGACCTCGTACCAGCCCTCGTCGCCGACCTTGCCGCCATAGGACACCATCGCGAGCAGGATCGCGCAGACCGCGACGACGCCGAGTGCTGCCAGCGTCTGCGGCTGCAGCGGTTCGCGCATCAGCCGCGCATCGCGGTAGAAGGCGCTGCGCATCGCGCCGACCAGCGCCGCGACCAGCAGGAAGGCGCCCCAGAGCCACCAGGGATCGTCGCGCAGCCAGCAGATCAGCGCGCCGTTCAGCAGCAGCAGGATGCTGAGCCCCCAGGCGATGGTCAGCCGCCGCAGCAGCCCATAGGCCATCACCAGCAGCAGCGAGCCGACGACGGAGGCCGCGAAATGCGAGGCGAGCGCCGCTTCGTACCCCGCCCAATCCGGCAGCGCGGAATAGCGTGTCGGCAGCGCGGCAAGGAACAGCAGCACCGTGCCGCCAAGCCCGGCGAGACCTGCCACCGCCGGCACTTCCAGCGCATCGGCCACACGTTGTTCCGCGCCGAAGCGCGCGAAGACATGGCGGCGCTGCGCCACCTCGAAGCCGGCGAACAGCGTCCCGGCCAGGAACAGCGGCACGATGTAGTAATACAGCCGGAAGACCAGCAGCGCGCCGACCACCTCCGCCTCGCTCAGCCAGGGGCGCAGGCCAATGACGATGGCCAGGTCGAACACGCCGATGCCGCCCGGCAGGCTCGCCGCGATGCCGGCGATATAGGCGGCGATGTAGATGCCGAGGAAATGCAGGAAGGTGAGGCCCTCGGCCTTCGGCAGCAGCACATAGAAGATCATCGCGGTGACGGCGACATCCACGCTGGCCAGCACGGTCTGCGCCAGCGCCATGCGGAAGCCCGGCAGATCCACGCGATGGCCGAACAGCGTCACATGGCTGCGGATGCGCGACATGGTGATGTAGGCGAGGACGAGCGCCCACATCGCCAGCCCGATGCCCTGCATCATCCAATGCGGCACATGGTTGCCGAGGCCAGGAATCACCTCGGGCTCCACCACCAGCACGAGGCCGCCCAGCGCGAAGCCACCGAGGCCGAAGGTGAGGCTGGTGAAGGCGACCACCTTGGCGATGGCCAGCGGCGGCAGGCCCCAGGCGGCGTAGAAGCGGTAGCGCACCGCTGCCCCGGACACCGCCGCGAAGCCCAGATTATGCGCCAGCGTATAGGCGCAGAAGGAGGCGAGCGAAGTGCGCCCGTAGCTGACCGGATGGCCCGCATAGACGCTGCCGAGCCGATCGTAGATGGTCAGCACCGCGAAGGCGAGCACCGTCCAGCCCGCCGCCGTCCAGAGCGTCGCGGCCGGGATCGCTGCCAGCGCCGCGCGGATCTGCGCGACCGAGAGGTCGCGGAATTCCTTCTGCGCGACGTAGATGGCCGCGACCAGCAGCAGCAGCCCGAAGACCGTCATGCCGTGCTTCTTCAGCACGGGCAGCCAGCTCTTCATGCCACGCGCGCCGTCATTTGATGCGCACGAAGGCTTTGCCTTCGTGCCCCTCAGACGCCGGGCGCCGCGCATCCGCGCGGCTTGGCTTCGCGGCACTTGCCGCGGCGGCCATTCGGCCGCTCGGCCCTTCGGGCCGCAAATCGGAACTTCGTCCGCTTCGTATCATGCGGCGGCGGGATCGCGTTCGAGTGCGGTCTCGATCAGCCCGATCGTGCCGGCGATGCCGTAGAGCGCGACGAAGCCGCCGAAGCGCGGGCCTTCCGGCTGGCCGAGCAGCACCTGGTAGAGCGCATTGAACCAGGCGCGCGAGACGCCGGGGCGGCCGCCATCCTTCGCGGCTTCCAGGAAGGGCTCGCGCCTTCCGGCGTCATAGACCAGATCCTGGATGGACTTGGCACGCTCATCTGGCGGCAGGGCTTCCAGCTCCTGCACGCGGTCGCGCAACATGCCGGCCAGCGCGCGCATCGCTTCCGCTTCCGCGGACGTCGCGGCGCGGTGCTTCTTCTCCGGCACGACGCGGTCGCGGTAATAGGCGACCGCGCGCTCGATCAGACGCGCCACCAGCGGGTGGCTGTCCGGTGTCACGCCCGGCGCATAGCGCTGCAGGAAGCCCCACAGCATCTCCGGATTATCCGCGTTGATGACGCTGGCCAGGTTCAGCAGCATCGTGAAGGAGATGGGCGAGCCGGGGTCGTTGGTGCCGCCGCCATGGATGTGCCAGGCCGGGTTGTCGGGCGTTGGCGTCGCGCGCAGGCGATCCAGGTTCTGGACGTATTCATCCACCGCGCGCGGGATCACGTCGAAGAACAGCCGCTTGGCGCGCTGCGGCTGGTTGTACATGAACTGCGCGAGGCTTTCGGGCGGGGCGTAGTGCAGCCATTCCTCGATCGAGAGGCCGTTGCCCTTCGACTTGCTGATCTTCGTCCCTTCCTCATCGAGGAAGAGCTCATAGGTGAAGCCGATGGGCGGCTCGCCGCCCAGCACGCGGCAGATCGCCCCCGACAGCCTCACGCTGTCGATCAGGTCCTTGCCCGACATCTCGTAATCGACGCCGAGCGCATACCAGCGCAGCGCCCAATCCGCCTTCCATTGCGCCTTGCAATGCCCGCCGGTGATGCGCGTGCCGAAGCGTTCGCCGGTGGCGGGATCGGTCCAGACCAGCAGGTCTTCCGCCGGGCGAACTTCGTCCATCGGCACCTGCATCACCACGCCGGTCTTCGGGTGGATCGGCAGGAAGGGCGAATAGGTCGCGCGGCGATCAGGCCCGAGGGTGGGCAGGATCACCGCCTTCACCTGTTCATGCCGCTCCGCCATCCGGATCAGCGCCGCATCGAAGCGGCCGGACTTGTAGTAGTCGGACGACGAGGCGAATTCGTATTCGAAGCCGAACTGGTCGAGGAAGCTGCGCAGCCGGGCGTTGTTGTGATGCCCGAAGCTTTCATGCGTGCCGAAGGGGTCGGGGATCGCGGTCACCGGCTTGCCGAGATGACTGGCCAGCATCTCCTTGTTCGGGACGTTATCCGGGACCTTTCGCAGCCCATCCATGTCGTCGCTGAACGCCACCAGCCGCGACGGCAGGCCGGTCACTCGGGAAAAGGCGTTCCGCACCCAGGTGGTGCGGGCGACTTCGCCGAAGGTGCCGATATGCGGCAGGCCCGAGGGGCCGTAGCCCGTCTCGAACAGCGCCGTCCCTTTGCCCGAGGCCGCCACCCGGGCGGCGACCTTGCGGGCCTCCTCGAAGGGCCAGGCCTTGGTGGCGGAGAAGTCGGCGTCTGACATGGGGCTCGGCTGGGTCCGATGATCGGGTGATCGCGCCTTATAGGTGCGCCGGCCGGGCGATGCGACCCCGGCAATGAGGCTGCAGGCCAGTCCCCCGCTCGCCGCATTTGGCCCCGCCCGGTCTTTGCGCTATCTCCCCGCCGTTTGCATATGGAAGGAGGGACCCCGATGCGGGTCGGTGTGATCGGCGCCACCGGTGCGGTGGGGAAGGAGCTGGTGGAGGTCCTGGGGCGGCGGCGCTTCCCGGTGACGAAACTCCGCCTCTTCGCCTCGGGCCGCAGTGCGGGCACGCGGGTCGCGACGCCGTTCGGGGAGATCACGATCGAGGAATTCACGCCCGAAAAGGCGAAGGACCTCGACCTCGCTTTGCTCGCGGTCTCGGGCGATTTCGCCAAGCAGCATGCGCCGGCGTTAGTCGCGGCCGGGGTGACGGTGGTGGATAATTCCTCCGCCTTCCGCCTGGACGACGCTGTGCCGCTGGTGGTGCCGGAGGTGAATGCGGGCGCCATCGGCGATGCGCGCCTGATCGCCAACCCGAACTGCACCACCGCGATCGCCGTGGTCGCGCTGGCGCCGCTGCACAAGGCCTTCGGCATCAAGCGCGTGATCGTCTCGACCTACCAGGCCACCTCCGGCGCCGGCGCCGAGGGCATGGCCGAGCTGGAGCGGGAGACGAAGCGCGTGCTGGTCGAGGGTACGAAGGCGCAGAATGAGGTCTTCGCCCACCCCATCGCCTTCAACGTCATCCCGCACATCGATGCCTTCCAGCCCAATGGCTACACGAAGGAGGAGATGAAGGTGGTCTGGGAAACACGGAAGATCATGGGCCTGCCCGATCTCCCCGTGTCCTGCACCGCCGTCCGCATCCCGACCATGCGCGTGCATGCGGAAGCGATCACCATCGAGACCGAGAAGCCCATCACACCAGAGGCCGCGCGCGACGTTCTGCGCACGGCGCCGGGCGTGAAGGTGGTGGATGACGTCGCCAACAAGCTCTACCCGATGCCGCTGACGGCGACGGGCCAGGATGATTGCGAAGTGGGCCGCATCCGCCAGAACCTGGTCTTCGGCGCGCATGGCCTCGACCTGTTCGTCTGCGGCGACCAGCTGCTGAAGGGCGCTGCGCTGAACGCGGTGCAGATCGCGGAACGCGTGCCGGGGCTGAAGGCGGCGGCCTGAGGCTGCTTCTTCCTCGTCCGTAGGGCGGGGGCGTTGCTTGGGGGGGTGCTCGCGCCCCCTCCCGGCTTCGCGTCGTGCCGAAGGCAGGCCTTCGGCACGTCACTCAGCCACCCTCCCCCGCTCCGCGGGAGAGGGAGATTCGACCCGCTCCCTCTCCCGCGGAGCGGGGGAGGGTTGGGGAGGGGGCACGACCGACCCCCCACCCCAGCGCCTCTCATGTTTTCCCTCTTTGTTCGCCTGCACAACGGGGCCAGATTGCCTGCGTGACCCAGCCTCGCACCGCGGCTCCGACCCATCAGCCCCGCCTGCTGCTCCCCGAAGCGCCCGCGCTCGTCGCCGGCTTCGGCCGCGGCGCGCTGATGACCCCCGATGGCGAGCTGATGACGCTGCCGGCCGCCGAGATCGCGCGCCGCCTGCGGGACCTGCCGCCGCCCCTGCTGGTCCACGCCCCCGCCAGCTGGAAGCGGCTTGGCCTGCCGCACATGCCCGCCTGCGACCTGCTGGAACTCTTTGCCTTTGCCCGCCCCGCGCATCCCGCCGCGCCGACACCGCGGGGCCTTGCCGTCTCCCTCGATCGTGACGCGCCGGCGGATGACGAGGCCGCGGCCGCGCTGCTGCCCGAACTCGCCACCGAGCTGCTGCGGCACCTGGCGCATAGCCGCAACGCCCCGCTCAACCGCGATGCTGCCTCGCTCGCCGCGAAGCTTGGTGCGGATATCGGCTGGCCCTGGGCCGAAAGCGTGCTCGCGGCCCTCGGCCAGCCCGAGGCGAAGCCCTCCCCCGACGCGCTGAAGGTCTGGCGCCGCCTGCCGGAATGGGAGGATGACGCGCCCCCGCCACCCCCCGCCCACACCCCGATCACGCCGGCCGAGGCGCGGCGCCGGCTGGCTGAGATTTTGGGCGACGGCGCGGAACAGCGCCCGCAGCAATCCGACTACGCCTCCGCCGCCGCCAGCGCTTTCGGCGTGCGAGAGGCGCGCGGCGCGCCGAACCTCGTCCTTGCCGAGGCCGGGACCGGCACGGGCAAGACGCTCGGCTATGTCGCGCCCGCCAGCCTCTGGGCGGAGCGCAACGGGTCGCCTGTGTGGATCTCCACCTTCACCCGCAACCTGCAACGCCAGATCGACCAGGAGACGGCGCGCCTCTACCCCGACCCGGCCGAGCGCCGCCGCCGCGTCGTCGTGCGCAAGGGGCGGGAGAACTACCTCTGCCTGCTGAACATGGAGGAGCAGGTGGCGGCGGCGCAGATGGCGGGCATGCTGCTGCCGCTCGCGCTGGTTGCGCGCTGGGCGCTGTTCTCGCGCGATGGCGACCTGATGGGCGGCGATTTCCCAGGCTGGCTGGTGGAGCTGTTCGGCCACCACGCCATCTGGCCGCTGGCCGACCGGCGCGGCGAATGCATCCATTCCGCCTGCAGCCACTACAAATCCTGCTTCGTCGAACATTCGATCCGCCGCGCGAAGACCGCGACGCTGGTGGTCGCCAACCATGCGCTGGTGATGATCCAGGCGGCACTCGGCGGTGGTGAGGATGGCAAGCCGCTGCGGCTGGTCTTCGACGAGGGCCATCACTTGTTCGACGCTGCCGATGCCGCCTTCTCCGCCGATCTCACCGGGGGCGAGACGGCGGAGTTGCGCCGCTGGCTGCTCGGCGCCGAAGGCGGGCGTTCGCGCGCGCGGGGTCTGGCGCGGCGGATGGAGGAGCTGATCGGCGACCGCCCGGATCTGCTGCTGCCGCTTGAGGAGGCGTTGCAGGCCGCGCGCGCTTTGCCGGGCCAGGGCTGGCCGTCGCGCCTGGCGGAGAATGATCCGCGCGGCGCGACTGAATCCTTCCTGCACGCCGTGCGCCGCCAGGTGCTGGCCCGCATCGCCGAGCAGGATGCGGGCTATGGCGTGGAATGCGACGTCCACCCGCTGAACCCGGGCGTGACCGAGGCGGCCGAAGCTCTGTCAGACGCCTTCGCCCGGCTGAAGGCGCCGCTGCAGCTGTTGCATGATCGGCTGGCGGCGCGGCTTGAGGATGAGGCGGAGGAGCTGGAGCTTGGCGACCGCATCCGCATCGAGGCGGCGCTCCGCGGTATCGAACGCCGCGCGCTGATGCCGCTGACGGCCTGGGGCGCAATGCTCGGCATGCTGCGCGAGCCGCCGCGCGCGCCGGGCACTCGGCCCGAGATGGTGGATTGGTTCGCGCTGGAACGGCGCGAGGGGCGAGAGGTGGATGCCGGCATGTTCCGCCATCACCTGGACCCGACGCAGCCCTTCGCGACGACGGTCGCCGCACCCGCACATGGCGTGCTGATCACCTCCGCCACGTTGCGCGATGCCGGCGAGGAGGAGGAGGCGGACGACCCTGACGCCGCTTGGCGCGCGGCGGAAGCGCGCACCGGCGTGCAGCACCTGGCCGCGCCCGCGATCCGCGCCGCGGTGCCGTCGCCCTTCGACTATGGCGCGCATACCCGTGCGCTGGTCGTCACCGATGTCGCGCGGGAGGATTTCGGCCAGATCGCCGCGGCCTATCGCGCGCTGTTCCTGGCCGCCGGCGGCGGGGGCCTGGGCCTGTTCACCGCCGTGCGCCGCCTGCGCGAAGTGCAGTCCCGCATCGCGGAGCCGCTGGCCGCTGCCGGCATCCCGCTCTACGCGCAGCATGTGGATGCGATGGACAATGGCACGCTGGTGGATGTGTTCCGGGCCGAGGAAGCCGCCTGTCTGCTGGGCACCGATGCGATGCGCGATGGCGTGGACGTACCGGGCCGCAGCTTGCGCCTGCTGGTCTTCGACCGCGTGCCCTGGCCGCGCCCGACCATCCTGCATCGCGAACGGCGCCTGCATCTGAGCGAAGGCCGGCCGAAGGCGCATGACGACGCGATCGCGCGCCACCGGCTGCGCCAGGCCTTCGGCCGTCTGGTGCGGCGCGCCGATGACCGCGGCGTCTTCGTGCTGCTCGACAGCCGCTGCCCCTCGCGGCTGCTGGCGGGGCTGCCCGATGGCGTGATCGTGCGGCGCTGCGGCCTTCGCGACGCGGTGGCGGAAACCCGCGCCTTCCTGGACGGCTCCCCGGGCTGAATGGCCCCGACGACCGGGTGCGAAATCGTGCTTGCATAAAGTTCGATATCGAATTAAATCATTCGAAGTCGAACCAGATGGAGCTCGCCATGCGCCTCGAACGACGGTCTCTGCTGCGCGCTGCCGGCGCCGCGGCCCTCACCCTCAGCCCGCTCGGCCGCGACGGCCAAGTGGTGCGGGCCGCCACCTCCGACCCGCTCGCCCCTTGGGCGCAAGCGCCAGCCGCCGCGGCCCATCCCGATCCCCGGATCCGCGCCCTGGCCTGGGCAGTGCTGGCGCCCAACCCGCATAACCGCCAGCCCTGGATCGCGGAGCTGCCCGCCGCCGCGCCCGACACGGTGGTGCTGCGCTGCGACCTCGACCGGCGGTTGCCGGTGACCGATCCCTTCGACCGGCAGATCACCATCGGCCTGGGTGGCTTCGCCGAGCTCTGCCGGCTGGCCGCGGCCGAGGAAGGCCGCGCCGTCACCGTCACGCCCTTCCCCGAAGGCGACCCCTCGCCGCGGCTCGACAGCCGCCCTGTTGCCGTTCTGCGCTTCGGCGCCCCGGGCAGCGCGACGCCCGACCCGCTGTTCCGCCACGCCGGGGCGCGGCGGTCCACCAAGCGCCCCTATGACATGTCGCGCCCCGTCGCGCCGGACGCCCTGGCCGGGCTCGGCGCCGCGGTGGGCGCGCCGGTCCGCTTCGGCGGCACCGTCGCGCCCGAGCGGGTCGCCGCGATCCGCGATATCGCCTGGCGCAGCTGGCAGATCGAGGCCGCGACCGAGGCGGCGCATCTGGAAAGCGTCAACCTCATGCGCTTTGGCCGTGCCGGCGTGGCGGCGAACCCGGACGGCATCAGCGTCTGGGGCCCCGGCATCGAAGAGGGGGTCGCCGCCGGCCAGATCACGCGCGAGTCGATGCTGCCCGGTGGCGCTGGCTATCGGGTGATGATCGACCGCTATACGCCGATGCTCGCGGCAACGCCGGCCTATGTCTGGCTGATCACGCAGGGCGGTGGCCGCGCGGCGCAGCTGGCGGCCGGGCGCGACTGGCTGCGGGTGAACCTCGCGGCGACAGCGGCGGGGCTTTCGGTGCAACCGCTGAGTCAGGCCTTGCAGGAATTCCCCGAAGTCGCCGGCCCCTATGCCGAGATGCATGCGGCATTGGCGCCGGGCGGCGGCCCCTATGGCGGGGCGGGGACCACAGTGCAGATGCTCGCCCGTCTCGGCTATGCTCCACCCGTGCCGCCGACCCCCCGGTGGCCAGTGGACACCAGGATCCGTGCCGTCTGACACGCCATCGAAGAGCGGCGGCGACCCGCCGCTCTTTGCCCTGCTGAATGAGGTCTCGATCATCGAGCACCTGGCCCGCAACCGGCTGGAGCGCGTGCTGCCCGATGGGCTGCGCGTCTCGCACTTCGTCGTGCTCAACCACCTGACGCGGATGGGCGATGGGCGCAGCCCCGCGCGCATCGCCCGCGCGGTGCAGGTGGAACGGCCCGCCATGACCAACACGATCCAGAAGCTGGAGGCGCGCGGATTGGTGCGCGTCGGGCCGCATCCCAGCGACGGGCGTGGCAAGCTGGTGTTCCTGACCGAGGCCGGCCGCGATGCCCGCGCCCAGGCTGTCACCGCGGCCAGCGCGGCGATCGGCCCCATCGCCGCCGGGATCACCGATCTGGAGTTGGGGGCCGCGCTGCCGCTGTTGCGCCGGCTGCGCGCCGCGCTGGACGCGGCACGAGACGCTGATGAGCCCGCACCAGAGGCGTGATGCCCAATCTTCTTGACCCGGGGGCACCCAGCGCGCGACGCATGCAGTCTCACCGCTAGCCGGAGGGGCTGAAGATGACTGTTCGTCAGGCTGCCATCGCCCGCTTCACCGCCCAGGAGGCGCTGGTCTGCGCCATGGTGCTGATGTCGGTCGCCGATGGCCCGATGTCCGATGCCGAGCTCGCGACAATGAGCCGCATGGTGCAGGAGCTGCCGGCCTTCTCCGATTTCCACGCCAGCGAGATCGAGACGGTGACGGACGCGGTCGCGCGTCTGCTGGCGCGCACCGATGGCCTCGACCAGGCCATGACGATGCTGCGGGACGCCTTGCCGATGCGCCTGCGTGAGACCGCTTACCTGCTGGCCTGCGAGGTCTGTGCTGCGGATGGCGACACCACGCAGGAGGAATTGCAGTTTCTGCAGGATCTGCGCATCGGCCTCGACCTGGACCGCCTGATCGCCGGCGCCATCGAGCGCGCCGCCAAGGCGCGCTTCCAGGTGCTGTGAGCGCGCGGCTCAATCCACGATGAACAGCTTCGCGCCGGTCTTCGTCGAGGAGCGGTGGGCGGCGTCGCCGAAATCGCTCACCTGGTAGCTGGTGCCGGGGCGCAGCGTGAAGCGGCGGCCGTCGCGTAGCTCCGTCTCCAGCTCGCCTTCCAGCACCAGCAGCACATGGCCGCGGTCGCACCAATGATCGGCCAGGTAGCCCGGCGAATACTCCACCATCCGCACGCGGAGATCGCCGATGTTCAGCGTGCGCCAGCGCGCCTCCCCGGTCTCGCCGGGATGGATCGTGGGCGCCACCGCATCCCAATCGGTGACGGTAAAGGGAAGGGTGGGGATCTTCACTTCGGTGGCTTCGGCGGCAGCGCTTCGGTGGTGCCGCCCGCTGCGCGCCAGGCGCCATAGCCGCCCTTGATATGGGCGACGGGCTTCAGCCCCATCTCCTGCGCGGCGCGCGCGGCCAGCGCGCTGCGCAGCCCGCCTGCGCAGAAGAAGACGAAGCGCTTGTCCTGCTGGAATTGCGGCTTGGCATAGGGGCTGGCTGGGTCGATCCAGAATTCCAGCATGCCGCGCGGGCAATGGAAGGCGCCGGGGATGCGGCCTTCGCGCTCCAGTTCGCGGATGTCGCGGATGTCCACGAACTGCACGTCGTCTTGTCCGTACAGAGCCTTCGCGGCCTCGATGTCGATCTCCTCGACAATCGCATTGGCCTCATCCACCAGCTGGCGGTAGCCCTTCGTGATCACCTGCGGCATCGCGTATTCCTCTTCGCGCCTGATCCGCGAAGGCGGAATCGCCGTAGCAGTGAATCAGTCGCGCAATGACAAGCTGCGGCGCGATGCTACGAAGGGATGCGCCGGGGCGGAAGCCTCACGCTGCCAGCTGCCCGTCGCGCGCCACCACGCGGCCATGGCTGACCACCAGGCGCCGTGCGGGCTGCGCGACCACGGCCTCGGCCAGGGTTTCCGCCGCGACCAGCACCAGATCGGCGCGGTGCCCGGGCTCCAGCGCGCAGCGCTCGAAGCCGCAGGCCTCGGCGGCGTGTTCGCTCACCATGCCGAAGGCAAGCGCGATCTCGTCGTCGCGCCGGAAGTCGTTGCGCAGGCCGACGATCATCGCGCGCTGCAGCATGTCGGGCATGCCATAGGGGGTCCAGGTGTCGCGGATGCCGTCGGTGCCGGCGAAGATCGCCACACCCGCCGCCCGCGCTTCGCGCACCAGCGGCACGGGGCGCGAGGGCGGCGCGGTCGTGGCCAGCGCGATGCCGGCTTCCGCCAGCGCATCATAAAGCACGCGTGCGCGCGAAACCTCGCCCAGGCAGAAGGCGTGGCTGACCACCACCTGACCCTGCATCCCCAGCGCCTGTGTCCGCTCCACGATCATCTCAAGCGCGAAGGCGCCGAGTTCCCCAGGTTCGTGCAGATGGATGTCGAGCGGCTTGCCGAAGCGCTCGCACAGGCCGAACACCGTATCCAGATGGCCCTTCGGATCGCGGTCCATGCCCGACGGATCGAGCCCGCCGACGATATCCGCGCCCGCGCGCAGTGCCGCCTCCAGCAGCGCCAGCGTGCCAGGCCGGACCAGCAGGCCGGATTGCGGGAAGGCGACGATCTGCAGGTCCATCGTGCCGCGCAGCGTCTCGCGCAGCGCGATCAGGGCTTCGGCATGCGTCGTGCCGATCTCGGTGTCCACATCGGCATGGGTGCGGATGCGCGTGGTGCCTTGCCGCAGGAATTCGCGCGCCAGCCGCTCGCCCTGCCGCGCGGCATCGAGGCCAAGGAGGCGGCGCTGCGCGCGTTCGGTCTCGATCCGGTCGATCAGCCGCGGGCCGACCTCGTTGCGCCACCACCCCATGCCCCACAGCGTCTTGTCGAGATGGGTGTGGCCTTCGACGAAGGCGGGCAGGGCGAGCAGGCCGGCGGCGTCTTCCTCTGGCGTACCAGGCGGAGCGGCCAGCGCCGGGCCGATCGCGGTGATGCGCCCCTCCGCGATCAGGATGTCGGTAGCCGGCCCGCCGAGCGGGCGCGCATTGCGCAGGATCAGGCTGGTCATGCCCCGAGCACCCAGTCGCGGAACAGCGCGAGGTCGATGTTGCCGCCGCATAGGATCACGCCGACGCGCCGCCCGCGCATCCGTTCGCCTTCCTGCAGCAGCGCGGCAAGCGGGGCTGCGCCCGCGCCCTCGGCCAGATTATGCGTGTCCTGCCAATAGGCGCGGATCGCCGCGGCCACCTCGTCATCCGTCACGGTGACGATGCGCGCGGCGCCGGTGCGGCCATTGGCATCGCGATGCGGATGCGCCGCGTTGAACCCGCCGCGGATCATCGCCAGCGCAGTCTGGTCGGGGATGCGGGTGGCCATGCCATCGGCGCGGGTGTTGGCGGTGGGCACCTCCACCACCTCGCCGGAGGCAAAGCTTTGCGCGTATGCATCTGCTTCCGTGCTCTGCACGCCGATGATCTCGGTCGGCAGGCCGAGCAGGTCGCGCGCGGCGATGCAGCCGCAGATGCCCGACCCGAGCCCGATCGGCACATAGAGCGCATCGAGCGTCTGGCCGCGCGCGGCAATGTGGCGGAAGAACTCGAGCGCATAGGTCGCGACACCCAGCACGAGGTCCGGCGCGAAGGAGGGCGCGAATTCTAACCCCTGTTCTTGCGCCAGCCGGCGGGCCTCGGTGCGCGCGGCGTCGAAATCCTCGCCATGCTCGATCAGCGTCGCGCCGAGCTCGCGCATTGCGGCGTTCTTCTCCACGCTGTTGCCGCGCGGCACCAGGATGGTGACGGGCACGCCCGCGCGCGCCCCGGCATAGGCCAGGCTCTGCCCGTGATTGCCGCGGGTGGCGGAGATGACGCCGCGCACGCCGGGCCGCTCGCGCTTCAGCCGGTCGAAATAGGTCAGGCCGCCGCGCACCTTGAAGGCGCCGGTCGGCGTGTGGTTTTCGTGCTTGACCCAGACCTCGGCGCCTGTGCGGGCGGCCAGCAGAGGCCAGGCATATTGCGGCGTCGGCGGGAAGTTCGCGTGCACGAGGCGGGCGGCTGCTTCCAGGGCGGGCAGGTCGAACACGCGCGAAACCTCCGGGAAAACGTCCCGCGCCGCGGGCCTTCACGGCGCGTGGCCAGCATAGCGGAGGGCGCGGCCATGGCCATCACGGTGGCAGCAGCCAGTGGACCGGCCAGCGAGACGACACGCTGCTGGCCCGGACACAGCGACGCCGCCACGGGCTGCCCGCGGCGGCGCCGAAGCCGATGTCGTGCGGTGGCTCAGGCCGGGCGGAGGTTGGTGGCGGCCGCCTTGCCGCGCTCCATCTCCACTTCGTAGGAAAGCTTCTGGCCTTCATTGAGGCCGGTCATGCCGGCCTTCTGCACGGCGGTGATGTGCACGAACACGTCCTTGCCGCCGTCCTGCGGGACGATGAAGCCGAAGCCCTTCGTCGCGTTGAACCACTTCACGGTGCCGATCGCCATGCGATCCGGGCTCCTCGTCCAGCTTGCCCGGGCGCCGATCGCCCGGGCGGGGCGCCACGCGGCGGCGGGACCTGGAGCAGCCCGGGGATCACCCCCTTGGGCACGGCAAGCCGGAACGCAAGGCTGGGGCCAGACTGGGCTGCGGCGCGGTACGAAGTCAAAGCCGGAGCACGACAACTCACGGTTTTTTCAGCGCATGGCCTGTCGTGTCGTACGGAGTGCGCAAAGTGAAAGGGGCGGGCCTTGCGGCCCGCCCCCCTCGAAACAACCGATCGGTGAAAAACGCCGATCAGAAGTCCATGTCGCCGCCCATGCCGGGGCCACCGGCCGGAGCCGCGGCCTTCTTCTCCGGACGCTCGGCGATCATCGCCTCGGTGGTGATCAGCAGCGAGGCGACCGAGGCCGCATCCTGCAGCGCCGTGCGCACGACCTTGGTCGGGTCGATGATGCCGGCGGCCACGAGGTCCTTGTACTCGTCCTTCTGCGCGTCGTAGCCGAAGGTCGGGCTGTCGTTGCGGAGCGTCTCGCCCGCCACGACCGCGCCGTCCTTGCCGGCGTTCTCGGCGATCTGCTTGAGCGGCGCCTGGATCGCGCGACGCACGATCTCGATGCCGACCTGCTCGTCGTTGTTCAGGCCCTTGAGGTGGCCGAGCTTCGTGGAGGCGCGCAGCAGGGCGACGCCGCCGCCCGGCACGATGCCTTCCTCCACCGCGGCGCGGGTCGCATGCAGCGCGTCGTCGACGCGGTCCTTGCGCTCCTTCACCTCGACTTCGGTCGAGCCGCCGACGCGGATCACCGCGACGCCGCCCGCGAGCTTCGCCAGACGCTCCTGGAGCTTCTCGCGGTCGTAGTCCGAGGTGGTCTCCTCGACCTGCGCCTTGATCTGCTCGCAGCGGCCCTGGATCTCGTCCTTGGAGCCGGCGCCGTCGACGATCGTGGTGTTCTCCTTCTCGATGCGGACCATCTTGGCCTTACCGAGCATGGCGAGCGTCACGTTCTCGAGCTTGATGCCGAGGTCTTCGCTGATCACCTGGCCACCGGTCAGGATCGCGATGTCCTCGAGCATCGCCTTGCGGCGATCGCCGAAGCCCGGCGCCTTCACGGCCGCGACCTTCAGGCCGCCGCGCAGCTTGTTGACCACGAGGGTGGCCAAGGCCTCGCCCTCGACGTCCTCGGCGATGATCACCAGCGGACGACCGGACTGCACCACCGTCTCGAGCAGCGGCAGCATCGGCTGGAGGCCGGACAGCTTCTTCTCGAAGATGAGGATGTAGGGGTTGTCCATCTCCGCGATCATCTTCTCCGCATTCGTGATGAAATACGGGGAGACGTAGCCGCGGTCGAACTGCATGCCCTCGACGACGTCGAGCTCGGTCTGGATGCTCTTGGCTTCCTCGACCGTGATGACGCCCTCGTTGCCGACCTTTTCCATCGCCTTGGCGATCATCTCGCCAATCTCGGTCTCGCCGTTCGCGGACAGCGTGCCGACCTGGGCGACTTCAGCGGAGGTCGTGATCTTCTTGGTGTTGGACTCGAGGTGCTTCACCACCTCGGCGACGGCCTTGTCGATGCCGCGCTTGAGGTCCATCGGGTTCATGCCGGCGGCCACCGACTTCGCACCCTCGCGCACGATGGCCTGGGCCAGCACGGTCGCGGTGGTGGTGCCGTCGCCGGCGATGTCGTTGGTCTTCGAGGCCACTTCGCGCACCATCTGGGCGCCCATGTTCTCGAACTTGTCGGCCAGCTCGATCTCCTTGGCGACGGTCACGCCGTCCTTGGTGATCCGCGGCGCACCGAAGCTCTTGTCGATCACGACGTTGCGGCCCTTCGGGCCGAGCGTCACCTTCACAGCGTCGGCGAGGATGTCGACGCCGCGGAGCATACGCTCACGCGCGCCGGCGCCGAACTTGACGTCCTTTGCAGCCATTGTCTTCCGTTCCCTAGATCTGGTCGTTTGCGACGATCAGGCGTTGACGAGCAGGGCTCAGGCAGCCTGGTCCAGGATGCCCATGATGTCGGACTCCTTCATGATGAGGAGCTCCTCACCGCCGAGCTTGACCTCGGTGCCCGACCACTTGCCGAACAGGATCCGGTCGCCCGCCTTGACGTCGAGCGCGCGGAGCTCGCCCTTGTCGTTCAGCGTGCCGGAGCCGACGGCGATCACTTCGCCTTCCTGCGGCTTTTCCTTGGCGGTGTCGGGGATGATGATGCCGCCCGCCGTCTTCTCTTCGGCCGTCACGCGGCGAACGAGAACACGGTCGTGCAGGGGACGGAACTTCATAGCGTACCTCTCCTGACTGCTTCCAAAAGGTTGGCAAGCTCTTCCGGAGCTACGCGGCGACCCTGACGGGGTTGGTCACGGCCAGATGCGCCGCTACCCAACCGGGTCTCCGCAGCCAGCAGGCCCATTTCGGCGCCCGTTAGCACTCCCCCCAGAGGAGTGCCAGGGATCTAGGGCAGGCCCATTCCGCCGTCAAGCTTCGGCAGCACTCTCGGCGCGCGAGTGCTAATGCATTGAGCTGGCTTGTTTTTCTTGCGCTGTCCCCGATCCGTCATGGCATCTTCTCCATCCCGTCAGGGCGCCCAACCGGCGCGCTGGCGGGACCAAAGAAGGAACAGACACGCGGATCTGATCGCGCCGACACAGCACAGGAGCCAGCATGGACCTCAGCCAGCTTGAGCGCCTCGCCCGCTTTCCCCTGCTGCCCGATTGGCGGCTGACCACGGCGGAGCTACTCTATCACATGCCCGACCATCCGGGCGTGCTGCAGAGCTTCATCTGGCAGAAGCATGATCGGGCCCCGCGCTTCCCCGAGCTCGGCCGCTTCCTGGAGTTCTGGCGGCAGGAGATCGAGGCGCCGCTGCACTCCATCCGCGTCGCCTCCGCCGCGCTGACCCGCCCGGCGGAGCTGCGCTACGCCAGCGGCCAGTTCGTGCTGCACTGAGCCAGCGGGGGAAGGTCCAGCCCCCTTTCGCCGCCGGGCGGGCGCATGTAGCTTCCGACCCGTCATGACCCCACCCCGCGCCGGACTGCCGGCCGGGGCATCCGCGCCGCGGCCGCCTGCCGACCCGGCCGTCCCGGAAGCCGCATGTTCCAACGGACCGTCTCGGCCGCCACCTCCGCCGCGCTCGCGCTGATCGAATGGGGCAGCCGTTCCGCCCCGCGCGCGGCGCTGCTCATCGGCCTCGTCGCCCTGGCCGCCTTTCTCCCTGGCTTCGCCGACCTGCCCGTCACCGACCGGGACGAGGGCCGCTACGTCATGGCGACGAAGCAGATGCTGGAGACGGGCGACTTCATCGACATCCGCAACCAGGACCTGCCCCGCCACAAGCAGCCCGCCGGCATCTACTGGCTGCAGGCGCTGGCCGTGACGCTGGTGGGCGATGGCACCGCCAGCCCAATCGGGATCTACCGCCTGCCGTCGCTGTTCGGCGCCGTCGCCGGTTCGCTCCTGGCCTTCTGGAGCTTCGCGCCGCTTGTCGGGCGCCGCGCCGCGCTGATGGGCGCGATGCTGCTGGCCGCCACGCTGCTGCTCGGCGTCGAGGCGCGGATCGCCAAGACCGACGCGATGCTGCTGGCGACCACCATGCTCGGCATGGGCGTGCTGGTGCGCGCCTTCCTCGACCCGGCCGTGCTGCGCGCCAGCCGGCTCGGCTACCTGTTCTGGGTGGCGATCGGCATCGGGGCGATGATCAAGGGGCCACTCACCCTGTTGGTGCTGGCGGTCGGCGCGGTGGCGCTTTGCATTGTGGCGCGCGGGGTGCGCTGGCTCGGCGCGCTGCGCCCGGCCACCGGCATCCTGGTGGCGCTGGCCATCGCGCTGCCCTGGTATGTCGCCATCACCATCCGCACCGAGGGTGCTTTCTTCGCCACCGCGCTCGGGTGGAATGCGCTCGGCAAGGTTACCGATGTCCACCAGGGCCATGGCGGGCCGCCCGGCTTCTATACGGGGCTGGTCTGGATCACCTTCTGGCCCGCCGCGCCGATCCTGGCCGCGACGCTGGGCTGGATCTGGACCGCCCGTCGCCGGCGCGAGGTGCAGGCGCTGATCGCACTCATCCTGCCGCTCTGGGTCATGTTCGAGGCGGTGGCGACCAAGCTGCCGCACTACGTGCTGCCGACCTATCCGGCGCTGGCCATGCTGGTCGCGCTGGCGCTGACCGATCTCGGCACGCTGGCGCGCGGCTGGTGGAGCCGTCTGGTCACGCATGGCTTCTGGCTGCTGCCGGCCGGGATGCTGGCCGGGGGTATCGGCCTCACCGTCTGGTTCGAGGGGCGCCTGCCCTGGGCTGCCATCCCGGTGCTTGTGCTGGCCGTGGGCGTCGGCGCGGTGGCGACCGCCGTCGCCCGCCGCTCGGCCGAGGCGACGGTGCCGGTCGCTGTGGCGGCGGCGCTGCTCACCTGGCTTGGCACCTGGCCGATGGTCGCGCGCCTCGACACCTTCTGGCCTTCCCCGCGCATGGCCGCGGCGGTGGAGCGCGCGGCGACCGCCGCCTGCCCCGACCCGCGCGTGGCGACCGCCGGCTATCATGAGCCGAGCTTCGTCTTCATGACCGCGACCGCCACGGTGCTGGCCCATACCCCGGCCGCGGCCGCCGAGTTCCTGGCCGGCGGGCCCTGCCGGCTGGCCTTCGTGGATGCCAATCCCGGCCGGCGCGGCGGCCCCGCGCCGGAGGCCGGCTTCCTTGCCCGCCTTGAGGAACTCGGCCTCCGCGCCGAGCAGGTCGAGATGGTGGAAGGCCGCAACCTGAACGGCGCCAGGCTGCGCCGCATGGGGCTCTGGCGCCTGGTGGAGTTGAACCGATGACACCGCGCCTGACGGTTCTGATTCCGGTCCGCGACGAGGAAGCCAATATCCTGCCGCTGGTCGAGGAGATCGCGGCCGCGCTCGACCCCGTGGTGGCGTATGAGATCCTTTATGTGAATGACGGCTCGGCGGACGGGACCGAGGGCGCGGTGCTGCGCGCGGCCGAGGCGCGCCCGCAGGTCCGGCTGCTCGCGCTCGATGCCAATTCGGGCAAGGCGGCGGCGCTGCGCGCGGGCGCGGCGGCGGCGCGCGGCGAGCTGCTGGTGCTGATCGACGGCGACGGCCAGAACAATCCCGTCGATATCCCGCGCCTGCTGGCTGCCTTCGATGCGTCGCCAGGAACGGGGCTGGCCATGGCGCAGCGTGTCGGGCGCAAGGATACTGCCTTCAAGCGCTGGCAGTCGCGCACTGCCAACCGCATCCGTCGTCGCCTGCTGGCGGATGATACGCGCGATGCCGGCTGCGGCTTCGCCTTGCTGCCGCGCGCCGTGTTCCGCAGCCTGCCCTTCTTCGCCGGCATCCATCGCTTCTTGCCCGCGCTCGTCCGGCGCGAGGGGCATGCGGTGGTCTTCGTGGATGTGGTGGACCGGCCGCGCCGTGCCGGCGTGTCGAAATACGGCTTCTTCGACCGGCTCTGGGTCGGCATCGCCGATATGTTCGGCGTGCTGTGGCTGATCCGCCGCCGCGGCCGCGTGGCGACGGCGCGCGAGATCACCGCCGGGCCTGGGTAAACTTTGCTACCGCGCCGCGTCGGCCGGCGCGCGGATCAGCACCGAGATCGGCGCGATCGCGATGCCGCGCTCCTCCAGCCCCTGCGCCCAGGCGGCGATCGCCGCGATCACCGAGGGCACCGGATCGTTCGCCAGCCCAAGCGCGGAGCGGTTCTGCCGCGCGAGTGCCTCCAGCGCGGCCAGCTGGCGCTCCACCTCGGTCCGCACGGCGGAGGGCTCGTCGAGCAGGATGTCCACGCTGCGCCCGAAGGCGCGACCGGGCTGCGGCGCGCCGGGGCGCGGGTCCACATACAGCAAGCCGCGGCGCGTCAGCGTCTCCTGCAGCGTCGCGAGCAATTCGCCATTGGCCGCGAAGCGCTCCCCGCGCATCGAGCCGAGGCCACCGACCGCGCCGACCATCCCCTGCAGGCGCGTCAGCGCCCAGTCCAGCCGGTCGAGATTCTCGCCCAGCGGCAGGGAGGTCAGCAGCGCCCGGTCGCCCGGATCGGCCTGCTGGCCGAAGCCCAGCGGCTCCAGCGGCAAGGCGATCAGCATCTCCATCCCACGCGCGCGGGCGCGTTCGGCCAGCGCCTCGTTGCGCGGGGCATAGGGGCTGAAGGCCAGGGTGACGCCGGCCGGCAGGCGGCGGATCGCCTCTTCCGAGTGTTGAGCGAAGAGGCCGACATTGTTGACGATGATCGCCACGCGCGGCCGCGGATCCGTGCGGTCGAAGGGCCGTGCATAGGTGGCGATGGAGCTGCGCCCGTCGGCACCGCGGCGCGGCACCGTGCCGTGCCGGGACGCCTCGAGCAGCGCCGGATCGGGCGCGACGATGAAGGGCTCCGCCTCCATCCGCCGGGGCAGGGCGACGGGTGGCGGCGCCGGCGGTGCCGGTGGCGGCTCCGCGGCAGCGGGAACGGGTGGAGCTTCAGCCGTGCTGGCCGGCGGCGCGCTGGCGACAGGCGCGCTGGCCTCGGGGGTGGCTGGCGCCTCTGCCGCTGGCGGCTCGCGCGGCGGGCCGAGCCACGCCAGCGTTACGGCGCCGCCCGCGAGCGCGCCGATCACCGCAACCCAGAACAGGCCAAGGGCACGCAGCCCGGGCACACGCATGGCGGGCAGACCGAGTTACGGTCGCGTCAGCGCTGCGCGCGGCGCTGCGGCTGGCCCGGCGCCGCGGCCAGGTTGCGCAGGAACTGCACCGCCTGCTGCAGCTGATGGTCCGTTTCCGGCCGCGCCGGGTCGAAGGCGGGCGCGCCCTCGGCCGGCAGGCGCTGCACGCGGTCCAGCACCGATTGCGGCACGTTCAGCGGCGGCGGGGGCGGCGCGGCCTGGGGCTGGCGCTGCGGCTGCTGCCCGCGCTCGGCGTCGTTGCGCAGCGCGCGGCGCAGATCGGCTTCCCGGTCGCGCTGCGGCGCGTTCGGATCGGGGCGCGTCGCGAGCACCTCGATGTCGGGCTCGATCCCGGTGGCCTGGATGGAGCGGCCCGACGGCGTGTAGTAGCGCGCCGTGGTCAGGCGGATCGCGCCCTGGCCGGGGATCGGCATCACGGTCTGCACGCTGCCCTTGCCGAAGCTCTTCACGCCCATCACCACCGCGCGACGGTGGTCCTGCAGCGCGCCGGCGACGATCTCGCTGGCCGAGGCCGAGCCGCTATTGATCAGCACCACGATCGGCAGGCCCTGGGCGATGTCGCCCTGCCGCGCATTCCAGCGCTGCGCGTCCTCGTTGCGGCGGGCGCGCGTGCTGACGATCTCGCCCTGGTCGAGGAAGTCGTCGGCAACCTGCACTGCCTGGTCGAGCAGCCCGCCCGGGTTGTTGCGCAGATCCAGCACCAGGCCGCGGAGATTTCCGCCCGCCTGCTGGCGCATCGTGCTGACCGCGCGGCGCAGCGCGGCTTCGGTCTGCTCGTTGAAGGCCGAGAGGCGGACATAGGCGATGTCGTTGCCTTCCAGCCGGAAGCGCGCGACCTGCGGGCGGATGACGTCGCGGGTGATGGCCAGCTCGATCGGGTTGCGCTCGCCCTCGCGGCGGATGGTCAGGCGCAACTGCGTGCCACGTTCGCCGCGCATCTGCTCCACCGCTTCCTGCAGCGTGAGGCCGAGCGTGGACTGGCCGTTCAGATGGGTGATCAGGTCGCCCGGCCGCACGCCCGCGCGCGCCGCGGGCGTGTCGTCGATCGGGGAGATGACCTTGACGTAGCCATTCTCCTGCGTGACCTCGATGCCGAGGCCCCCGAACTCGCCGCGCGTCTGCACCTGCATGTCGCGGAAGCTGCGTGGGTTCATGTAGGAGCTGTGCGGGTCGAGGCCCTGCAGCATCCCGTTGATCGCGTTCTCGATCACCTCGCGGTCGCTGACGGGCTCCACATATTCGGCGCGGATGCGCTCGAACACGTCGCCGAACAGGTTCAGCAGGCGGTAGGTCTCGGCCCGCCCGCCATCCTGCGCCCAGGCCTGTAGCGTCGGGATGGCAACGATGGGGCCGAGCACGGCGCCGGCCAGGAAGGCCCCGCCGACGGCGCCGAGCATGCGCAAGCGTCGCCCGCGGGCGGGCTGCGGCACGGTCACGGGCGCGACCTGGGGTGCGACCAGCGGCGCGGAGCCGGTGCTCGGCACCCGTCCGTTGCGCTTCGACCCGTCCTCGATGCCGCCCATGCGTTCACCCGATCCCATGAAGTCCGTCGCGGCGATCGCCGCCTTGTCACGTCGCCAGTCCAGCGGGAGGCCCGAAGGTCATCCCCGCGCCGCAAACCAGGGGCGAGGATCCACCGGCTGCCCGTTGCGCCTCAACTCCACATAGAGCGAGGCGCCGCTGCCGCCAGACCCGGCCAGGACACCGATCGGCTCGCCCGCCAGCAGGCGTTGCCCTGCCGCGACATCGAGCCGGTCCAGCCCGGCCAGCACAAAATGGTATCCCCCACCGCAGTCCACAATCAACAACAGCCCGTAGGTCCGAAAAGGCGCGGCAAAGACCGCCCGGCCCGCGCAGGGGGTCACCACCCGGGACCCGGGCGCGGCGGCGAAGGTCAGGCCCCGATGCGGCCCGCCCGGCCCGGCCTCGCCCCAGCTCGTCGCGATTCGCCCGGCCACTGGCAGGGTGCGCCCGCCCGCGGCCGGCGCGGCGCGCGGTGCGGCGGCCTCGCGCGCGGGCTCCCTTTGGGGCTCCCGCGGGGCACGGGCGCGGGATTCCTCGGCGAGCCGTCGGTCGCGCGCCTCTTCGGCGCGACGCCGCGCCTCGGCGGCGGCGCGGGCGGCGGCGTTGGTGCGCTCCTCTGCCTCGCGGCGCTGCCGCTCGCGCTCCAGCCGCTGCAACACCTCGGCCAGGTCGCGCGCCTGCGCGGCGGCGGATTGGGCGCGCTCCGCGGCGCGGTCCTCCGCTGCCTCGGCCGTGGCGCGGCGCCGACGAGCATCCGACAAGGCGGCCTCGAGCGCGGCCGAGGCCTCCCGCGCGCGGCGTTCCGCCGCGGCCAGCGCCGCGGCCTCGCGCTCGGCTGCGGTCAGGGCGGTCGCGGCCTGCTCCCGCGCGCCGCGCAAGGCCGTTGCCTCCTCCTCGATCCGGCGGACCATCCCGCGCAGCACCAGCGCGCCCCTGAGCGCGTCCTCCGGCTCGCCCGGGACGGCCAGCACCGTCTCTGCCGGCCAGAGCGAGAGGCGCAGGATCAGCGGCAGCAGCGGCTCGAAGGCCGCGGCGCGCGCGGCCAGGGCGGCATCGGCCGCCTGCCCGTCCCGGCGCGCGGCCGCGGCGCGCAGCCGCGCCTCGGCCAAGTCAGCCTCGGCCTCCTGCACGCGGCGCGCGGCCTCGACGCGCTGGCCGGCCAGGCGGACCTCCTCCTCGGCGCGGCGGCGGACTTCGGCCCCTGCCGCCTCGGCGGCCTGGCGGCGTTGCTCCGCGACGCGCTCGGCCTCCCGCAACTCCTGGGGGGATTGGGCGACCGCCGGCTGCGCAAGGGCAAGGAGCGCGAGGACGGCCAGGCTGGCCAGGGAACATCGCCCCCCGGCCTGGGCCAAGCCGTGCGCGGCGCTCCGGCGTGGCCTAGGCAGCCGCAGCACCCTCGCCGCCTTGCAGCAGCGACCGGCCGGTCATCTCCGATGGCTGGGGCAGGCCCAGCAGGGCCAGCAGGGTCGGCGCCAGATCGGCCAGGCGTCCATCGGCGAGCGTCGCGCCCGCGGGCGCCCCATGCAGCAGCACCGGGACGAGGTTGGTCGTGTGCGCGGTGTGGGGCCCGCCCGTCGCCGGGTCGCGCATCAGCTCGGCATTGCCGTGGTCGGCGGTGACCAGCAGGCGGCCGCCCATCGCCGCGATGGCCTCCGCGATGCGGCCGAGCCCGGCATCCACCGTCTCGCAGGCCTTGATGGCCGCGGGGAGCGAGCCTGTGTGGCCCACCATGTCGGCATTGGCGAAGTTCAGCACGATCAGATCATAGGTGCCGGAGCGGATCGCCTGCACGGCTTTCTCGGTCAGTTCGGGCGCCGACATTTCGGGCTGCAGGTCATAGGTCGCGACCTTGGGCGAGGGCACCATGATGCGGTCCTCGCCCGGATAGGGCGTCTCCTCCCCGCCATTCAGGAAGTAGGTGACGTGCGGGTACTTCTCGGTCTCTGCCATGCGCAGCTGCCGGAGGCCCGCCTGGCCCACCACCTCGCCCAGGATCGCGGCCATGGATTGCGGCGGGAAGAGCGTGAGCAGGAAGGGGTTCAGTGCGGCGCTGTATTCCGTGAGGCCCGCGGCGGCGCTGAATCGGATGGTGGGTTCCGGCGCGAAGCCTTCGAAGGCGGGGTCCAACAGGGCCGAGAGGATTTCGCGGACGCGGTCGGCGCGGAAATTGAAGCAGAGCAGCCCGTCGCCATGGCTCATCCAGCGATACTCGCCGATGGCGGCGGGCTGGATGAACTCATCGGTCTGCCCGGCCGCATGGGCGGCGGCGACGGCCTCCTGCGCGGTGGCGAAGCGCGCGCCGCGCGCCATCGCCATCACGTCATAGGCGAGCTTCACGCGCTCCCAGCGCTTGTCGCGGTCCATGGCGTAGTAGCGGCCGCAGACAGTGGCGATCTTCGCGCCCGCGGGCAGCGCGGCTTCGAAACGCGCGAGGAAATCGGGGGCTGCCTTCGGCGCCGTGTCGCGCCCATCGGTCCAGGCATGGACCAGCACTTCGAGCCCCGCGGCAGTGGCAGCGCGGGCCAGCGCAATGGCGTGGTCCTGGTGGCTGTGCACCCCGCCCGGCGAGAGCAGCCCGCACAGATGCAGCTTGCCGCCGGCCGCCTTCACCTTCTCGATCAGCGTGACGAAGCCCGGCAGCGTGGCGAGGGACCCATCCTCCACGGCTGCATCGATCCGCACCAGATCCTGCATCACGACGCGCCCGGCGCCGATATTGAGGTGGCCGACCTCGGAATTGCCCATCTGCCCATCCGGCAGCCCGACATCGCGGCCGGAGGTTTTGAGGAAGGCATGCGGGCCCTTGGCCCAGAGCGCGTCGAAGCAGGGCGTGCTAGCCTGCCGGACGGCGTTGTCGGCCGTCTCCTCGCGCCAGCCCCAGCCGTCGAGGATGACGAGCATCACGGGGCGGTGGGCGGGTCGGGGCATGGCTGGTCCTGCTGACGCGTTCCGGCGGACCTAGCCGCGGCGCGGCGCGGGGGTCAACCTCGTCGCTCGGCGCGCAACGCCTGCACCTCGGCCCGCAGCGCGCGGATTTCCGCCAGCAGCACTTGGTTGTCGAGATGCGCTTCGCTGCGCGCGGCGTCGGCGGCGGCCTGCATCGTCGCCGCGCTGGCCTCGCCGCGCTGTTCGCGCAGCGTCTGGATGCTCTCGACGATCACGCCGATGAACAGGTTCAGCACGACGAAGGTGGCGATGATGGTGAAGGGGAAGAAGAACAGCCAGGCCCAGGGCTTGGCCTCCATCGCCTTGCGGACGACGTTGCCGAAATCATCCATGGCCATCAGCTGGAACAGGGTGAAGAAGGCCGCGCCGAGGTCGCCGAACTCCTCCTCCATCACGCCGCCGAACAGCTTCACGGCCATCACAGCGAAGACGTAGTAGATCAGCAGCATCAGCATCACGATGGAGCCCATGCCCGGCAGCGCGCCGAGCATCGCCTCCACCACGTTGCGCAAGGACGGCACCACGCTGATCAGCCGCAGCACGCGCAGGATGCGCAGCGCGCGGAACACCGACAGCGGCCCCGAAGCCGGCGCCCAGGACACCAGCACGACCAGGAAATCGAACAGCCCCCAGGGGTCGCGGAAGAAGCGGGCGCGGAAGGCGAAGATGCGCAGGCCGAGCTCGATGGTGAACAGCACCAGCAGCACCCTGTCGACCACATGCAGCAGCCCGCCCCACTCCGCCATGATGGAGTCCGAGGTCTCGAGCCCGAGCGTGACCGCGTTCAGCAGGATCAGGCCGATGACGGCGCGCTGGAACGGGTTCGACAGCACGAGCCGCGCGATGCGCGCGCGCAGCGTCTCTGCTTCGTCGTCCCGCGTGAGGACTTCCTGCATGGTGGTCTGATCCTGGCCCAGCGGGGCGGTGTTTGGCCTCGCCGCCGCCCGAGTTCAAGCCGGGCCGCGTCAGCGGCCCCGCGCCGCGACCGCCAGCGCCGCCGGGACTGCCATGTCTGCGGCGCGAAGCCACGAGGCGCACTGCGCCGAGGGCGGAGCCGCCGCCCGGCGTCTGAGGGTCAAGGTATCAACGCGGGCACGCCGAAGATGCCGCGGTGGAAATGCAGCAGCGCGGCCCAGAGCACGAAGCCGATGACCGGCGGCATCCAGCCGATCTCGGCCAGCACCAGCCGGTTGCGCCCGGCCAGGATCGCACCGAAGGGCAGGATCGAGGTCTTGGCGGCGAAGCCTTGCCACGCTGCGCCATGCCGCCGCGCCAGCTTGGCGTCGATGGACGGCATGCCCGCCACCGCGGTCACCAGGAAGGCGCCGAAGAACACCAGGCTCGCCGCGTCGCCATTGCCGATCACATGCACCAGCGCCCAGAGCGCGAAGGACATCAGCATCGGGTGGCGCGTGACGCGCTGGATGCCGCGCGGCTCCTCGCCGAGCCCCTTGTTGCCGACGGCCGTCGGGTTGCGCTTGTGAGAGGCCATGAACAGCACGAAGGCCGGTAGCATCAGCACGGCCAGGATCCAGCGCAGCCAGGCGGGCGCCGCCCAGAGGAAGCTGGTCTCCGCCCCCCGCCAGGCCAGCACCAGCAGCACGATCGAGACGACGGAGCCGATCGAGAAGGCCAGCATGAAGCGCCCCTCGCCGAGCTGCGCGACGGCGGTATCGCGCAGCCGCGTGCCGGAGATGCCGACATGCACGAAGACCCAGAGGGCGGCGGCGAGGATCAGGAGGGTCATGATGCGTCTCGGTTCCGTGCTGCGTTGCCCATGGGGAGAACCTAACCCTGTCCGGCCGATACGCGGGAGGGTTTATCGGTCTGGCCGCCAGGCGCGGTGATAGGGGTGGTTCTGCCGGATCGCCTGCGCGCGGTAGAGCTGTTCCGCCAGCATCCCGCGCACCAGGAAATGCGGCCAGGTCATCGGCCCGAGCGAAAGCCGCAGCGCCGAGCGCGCCGTCACCGCCGGGTCGAGACCCTCCGCCCCGCCGATCACGAAGATGATGGGCTTGCCGGTCGCACCCCAGCGTTCTAACAGCGCGGCGAAGGCCTCGCTGCCCGGCTGGTCGCCGCCGAGGTCAAGCGCGGCGAGGACCGCGCCCTCCGGCACGGCGGCGAGGATCGCCGCCGCCTCACGCCGGCGCACTTCCGCTGCACTGCCCCGCGCCTCGGCGATCTCGGTCACCATGGGCGGCGGGCGCAGGCGGGCGGCGTAGTGGTCATAAAGGTCGCGCTCGGGCCCCGGCTTCAGGCGCCCGACCGCGACGATGCCGATCCTACTCGTCGTCGTCTTCCGTCGCGGTAGAGCCGCCGAAGCCGTCATCGGGCAGCGGCGTCTGGTCCTGCGGGGCGTCCGGGGCGGGGCTGTCCGGGCCCCACATCCGCTCGAGCGCGTAGAGGCCGCGCGCTTCGGGCTTGAACAGATGGACGACCAGGTCGCCAGCGTCGATCAGCACCCATTCGGGCGAGCCCTGGATGGCGTCGCGGCGGAGCTTTAGCCCTTCCTTCTCGAAGGCGTCCTGCAGATGCGTCGCCATGGCGGTGATCTGCCGGTCGGCGAGGCCCGTCGCGATCACCAGCCGGTCTGCGTAGTCGGCGCGGCCGGTGACATCGAGCACGACGATGTTCTCGGCCTTGTCGTCCTCGAGGCTCTTGGACGCGGCGGCGACCAGGCGGTCCAGCAGGGCCGGGGCAACCTTCGGCGCGCGGGCGCGCGGGCTGCGGACGGGGCGCGGCGCGGCGGGCGCGGCGTCGCGCTTGGCCGCGGCGGCGGCCGAGGCCTTGAGCTGTGGCGTCGCCTTCGGCTTCGCGGCCGCCTTGGCTGCCGGCTTCGGCGCGGCCTTCGCGGCGGCCTTGGGCCTCGCCGCCGCCTTGGGCGCAGCCTTGGACGCGGCCTTCGGTGCCGGCTTCGGCGCGACCTTCGCGGCGGCCTTGGGCTTCGACGCCGCCTTGGGAGCAGCCTTGGACGCGGCCTTCGGCGCCGACTTCGGCGCGGCCTTCGCGGTGGCCTTGGGCTTCGCGGTCGCCTTTGTGGCCAGCTTGGCCGCCGGCTTCGCAGCGGCCTTGGGGGCAGCCTTGGCCGGGGTCTTCGCTGCCGGCTTCGGCGCAGCCTTCGCGGTGGCCTTGGGCTTTGTGGTCGGCTTCGCGGCGGCCTTGGGGCCAGCCTTCGCCGGGGCCTTCGCCACGGGCTTCGCCGCTGGCTTGGCCTTGGCTGCGGCGGGCTTCGCCTTGGCGGGAGCCTTGCGGGCGCTGGTGGTCGCGTCCGCTGTCGTCTTTGGCGTGCGGGCTATGGCCGCCTCCTGTCGATTCACCTGAGGTATCAAGTAGCAGCCGCCGCTGCCGTCTGCATCTGCGTCGGTTCGCGGGCGGTGCGACGAGGGGCCGGGCGCGGCAGCGCGGCCACACCTGCGGCCGCGGCCGCCGCGCGGATCGCGGTGGCAGAGGCCGGGTGCTCCGCCGCCGGCACGAAGCACCAGGGCGCGTGGGCCGGGGCGGGACCGGCCAGCAGCGCGCCCGGCGATCGCCGGTGCCGCGCCAGCCGCCGTGCCGCCTGACCGGCCAGGGCGCGCCGCGTCCAGCCCGGGCGCGGCAGCACCGCGAGCGGCGTGTCGGCCGCCAGCCGCGCCCAGCCGGCCCAGCGGGGCAGCTGCACCAGATTGTCGGCGCCGATCACGAAGACGAAGCGCGCGCGGGGAAAGCGCCGGCGCAGCGCGGCCAGCGTGTCGAGCGTGTAGGTGGTGCCGAGCGCGGCCTCGATGCCTGTCGCGATCACCCGCCGCCCATCCGCGACCCGCCGCGCGGAGGCGAGCCGCTCCGAGAAGGGCGCCATGCCGGCCCGCGGCTTCAGCGGGTTGCCGGGCGAGACCAGCAGCCAGACCTCATCGAGCCGGAGCGCGCGCCGCACCGCTTCCGCCACATGGCGGTGGCCGTCATGGGCAGGGTTGAAGCTGCCGCCGAGCAGCCCGATCCGCCGCGTCCGGCGGTCGCCGCGGTGGTTCAGCGTCATCGCTGGCACGGGCGGCCGGTCGGGGTGGGGCGCCATGTCATACGGGTGGGGTGGGGCCCTCGACCATCACCATCTGGCTGTTGGTGGTGGCCAGGCGCAGCGCCAGCAGCGGCGCATAGTCGGGGTCGTCGTAGAAGCCGTGCGCCGCAGCGAGGGAGGGGAACTCCAGCACGACAAGGCGCTGCCAGCCTGGCGCACCTTCCCGCACCTCCAGCTTGCCGCCGCGGACCAGATAGCGCCCGCCATGCTTGGCGATCAGCGGGGGGACGGCGTCGCGGTAGCGTGCGAAGCCCTCCGCATCCGTGACCTCGATGTTCACGATGATGTAGGCGGGCATGGCCCCGTCCTCCTCCTGTGCACCGCACGAAACTCCAACCGGCGGCCCAAAGGGCCGAGCGGCCGAATGACCGCCGCCGCAAGTGCGGCGAAGCCAAGGGCCGCGGATGCGGCCCGCCCGGCGTCTGAGGGGCGCGAAGGCGAAGCCTTCGTGCGCTCCATATCATGTCCGCGTCTGGCCGGTGCCGATCACCTGGTAGCGATAGGTGCAGAGCTGCTCGAGCCCGACCGGGCCGCGCGCATGCAGCCGGCCCGTGGCGATGCCGATCTCCGCGCCGAAGCCGAATTCGCCGCCATCGCAGAACTGCGTGGAGGCATTCCACATCCCGACGGCCGAGCCGAGCCGGTCGAGGAAATGCTGCGCCACCGCCGCATCCTCGGTGATGATCGCTTCCGTATGTTCGGAGCCATGGACGCGGATGTGCTCGAGCGCATCATCCACGCCATCCACCACCTTCACGGACAGGATCGCGTCCAACCATTCGGTCCGGAAATCCTCCGCTGTGGCGGCATCGAGGCCGGGCACGATGGCGCGCGCGCGGTCATCGGCCTTGAAGCGGCAGCCGAGCGAGGCAAGGTCGGCGATGATGGCGGGCAGCAGCGTGGGCGCGATGGCGGCATCCACCAGCAGCGTCTCGGTCGCGCCGCAGATGCCGGTGCGGCGCATCTTGGCATTCGCCACGATGCTGCGCGCCATGGCGGGGTCGGCGGCGGCGTGGACATAGGTGTGGCAGAGCCCCTCGGCATGGGCGAGGACGGGCACGCGCGCTTCTTCCATCACGCGCAGCACCAGCCCCTTGCCGCCGCGCGGCACGATGAGGTCAATCAGCCCCGCGGCGCGGAGCATCGCGGCGACGAAGGCGCGATCGGCGGTGGGTGCGACCTGCACCGCGGCCTCCGGCAGGCCCGCGGCACGCAGCCCTTCGGCCATGCAGGCATGGATCGCGAGCGAGGATCGCAGGCTTTCCTTGCCCCCGCGCAGGATCACCGCGCTGCCCGCCTTCAGGCAAAGGCCACCGGCATCCGCGGTCACGTTCGGGCGGCTTTCATAGATCATGCCGACAACGCCGATCGGCTGCGCGACGCGCTTGATCACGAGGCCGTTGGGGCGCGTCCATTCGGTCAGCACGCGGCCGACCGGATCGGGCAGGGCGGCGATCTCCTCGAGCCCCTTCGCCATCGCCTCGATGCGCGCCGGTGTCAGTGTCAGCCGGTCGCGATAGGCGGCGCTGAGCTCGGTCGCGGCGGCGAGGTCCGCGGCATTGGCAGCGATCAGCGCATCGCTCCGTGCGCGGAGCGCGGTGGCCGCGGCGGCGAGCGCGGCATCCTTCTGCGCCCGCGGTGCGACGGCCAGCTTATGCGCGGCGTCCCGCGCGGCGCGCGCGGCGGTGTCCAGCAGGCGGGCGGTCTCGTCGGAGAGGGCGGTCATCGGGGATCCTCGGCGGCATAGGCGTAGCGCGCAGCCCCCTCGCAGGGGAAGCGCGCATCGCCGTGGCGGTCGTCAGGCGGTGGTCAGCAGCACCAGGTCGTCACGGTGGATGACCTCGTCGCGGCCGCGCCAGCCCAGAATCTCCTCCAGCTCGTCGCTGCGGTGGCCGGCGATCTTCGCGGCATCGGCGGAATCATAGGCCGACAGGCCGCGCGCCAGCTCCGCTCCTGCCTGATCGCGCACACTGACCGGGTCGCCGCGGCGGAACTCGCCCTCCACCGCGCGCACGCCCGCCGGCAGCAGGGAGGAGCCGCGCGCCAGCGCACGCGCCGCGCCGTCATCCACCACCAGCGCGCCGAGCGGCGCGAGGCTCCCCGCGATCCAGCGTTTCCGCGCGGACCGCCCCGTCGGCTCGGGCAGGAACCAGGTGCAGCGCGCGCCCTGTTCCATCGCGGCCAGCGGACGGTCCTGCTTGCCGAGCGCGATCGCCATCGCACACCCCGCGCCGGTGGCGATGCGGGCCGCGATCAGCTTCGTCCGCATGCCGCCCGAGGAATAGCCGGGCGGCGGCTCGCCCCCCATCGCCATGATCTCGTCGGTGACATGCTCGACGGTACCGAGGTGTTGCGCGGCGGGATCGCGGCGCGGATCGGCGGTGTAGAGCCCGTCAATGTCGGACAGCAGCACCAGCGCATCGGCCTCCACCATCTCCGCGACGCGGGCGGCAAGCCGGTCATTGTCACCGAAGCGGATCTCCGCGGTGGCAACCGTGTCGTTCTCGTTGATGACGGGGATGCAGCCGAGCGAGAGCAGCGTGCCGAGGGTCGCGCGCGCGTTCAGGTAGCGCCGGCGATCCTCGCTGTCTTCGAGCGTCAGCAGCAGCTGCGCGGCATTGAGCCCGACGCCCGAGAGCGCCGTGGCCCAGGCGCCGGCCAGGCGGATCTGCCCGACCGCGGCGGCGGCCTGCTTTTCTTCCAGCTTCAGCTTCTTGCGCGTCAGGCCGAGCGCCCGGCGGGCCAGCGCGATGGCGCCGGAGGAGACCAGGATCACCTCCGTCCCCCGCGCGCGCATGGCGGCGACATCAGCGGCGACGCCGGCGAGCCAGCCCTCCCGCGGGGTGGCCGTGCGCTCATCCACGACGAGGGCGGAGCCGATCTTCACCACGACGCGGCGCGCCGTACGGAGATCGGGGGTGGAGGGTGCGGCCGTCTGCATGGCAGCCGCAACTAGCACGAGCCCCGCCGTTGCGGGAGGCACGAGCCCCGCCGTTGCTGGAGGCACGAGTGCGGCGGCAGCGGGAGGCGGCTGCCCCCCGCTGCGCCTTTCATCCTCAGGCGAAGACGATATCCGCCGAGGTCAGGGGCCGTGTGATGCCCTGGAGGTAGAGCTCGTCGCCCTGGCCGAGATCGAGGACGAGGCCCTGATATTCCCAGCGCGGCTCGGTGCGCTGGGTGATCTCACCGGCGGTGATGCCCTCGAGCCGCAGGCGGTCCTCGCCCGGGGTGAAGTCCACCAGCCAATCCGGCCCGTCGCCGCGGGCGAAGGCGAAGATGTCGCGCCCCGCGCCCCCGGTCAGCCCGTCATGGTCGAGCCCGCCGCGCAGCAGATCGTCACCGGCCTTGCCCTGCAGGTCGTCGCTGCCCGCGCCGCCATTGAGCGTGTCGGCCCCGGCCCCGCCGGCCAGCCAATCATCGCCGGCCGTGCCGGAGATGACCGGACCAGGGGGCGGCGTCGGTGTGGGGGCCGGCGTCGGTGTGGGCGTTGGGGTCGGTGTGGGCGTCGGGGTCGGGGCGGGCGCCGGGCCGGCGGCGAACTCGCCCATCAGGCCAAGCTCGCGCGCCGTCGCTGCACCGATGCCGGCCAGGAACAGGCTCGCCCCGTCGGGCAGCACCAGACGCAGGCCGTCGGTGCCGTCCACGGTGGTGACCTCGGCGCTGACCTCCTCCGGCTCCAACCCGCCAGCCAGGCGGATGCGGTCGGCGCCGAGGGTGAAGTCGGCGACGCGGTCCTGGCCGTCACCCTCCCCGAAGACCACGGTGTCGCGGCCGGCGCCGGTGATCAGGCGGTCATCGTCCGCCCCGCCGCGAAGCACATCGGCGCCCGCCCCGCCATCGAGCCAATCGTCGCCCGCGCCGCCGAGCAGCCGGTCGCGGCCCTCGCCGCCGAGGAGCATGTCGTCGCCCGCCTTGCCCGAGAGCCGGTCATTCCCGGCGCCGCCACTGAGGCGGTCATCGGTGGTGTCTCCGGCCATGGTGTCGTCGCCCACGGTGCCGGTGACGTCGAGGCCGCTCGGCGTGGGGGGCGGTGGCGGGGTCGGCGTTGGTGTCGGCGCCGGCGTGGGTGCCGGCGTGGGCGTCGGAGTCGGTGCCGGAGTGGGCGTCGGGGTCGGTGTTGGCTCCGGCGTCGGCGTCGGCTCCGGGGTGGGTGTCGGCGTGGGTGTTGGCGTCGGTGTTGGCGTCGGTGTTGGCGTTGGTGTCGGCGTGGGGGGCGGCGGTGGCGGCGGGGTCTCGCCGGAGAATTGCGACACCCGGACCCAATCCACCTCGATGTCCACGCTGTTCACGCCGCTGCCATTGGGCGAGCCGTACCAGCCATCATCGGCGCGGCCGACATGGCCCTGCAGCCCGACGGACATCGGGATATCGGGGATGTTCTCCGTGGTCTCGGCGACCTTGACCCCATCCACATAGAGAACGAGCCGGTCGGGCAGCCAGTCGAGCGCATAGGTGTGCCACTGGCTGTGATCGAGGTCGAAGAACTGGCTGTCATAGCCGCGCCCCTCCTGGCCGCCGCCGGGGCCGGGATAGTGCACGGTGAACATGCCCTGGCCGCTTTTCGGCGTTTCCAGGATGTCGATCTCCGGCGGCCAGCTATTGTCTGCGGGCCAGAGCAGGAAGCAGGGGCCGGCGCCCTCGATCTCGGCGCTGGTCTTGGCGCGGATCTCGACGCGGCCGTACTGGAATGTGGTGCCGAGCCCCTCTGGCGCGCCCTGCCAGGGCATGGTGGTCAGGCCGCCCACTTCCCAGCGCCCATCCCCGGCGCGGTCCATGCCGATGGTGAGCGCGCCATCGCCGACGCTGAGCTGGCCATTGTTCCAGCGGAAGGCGTCATTCCAGTAGGTGGAGCCGCCATAGGTGATCGGCCACTCATTGCGGTCGAGCGAGGTGCCGTTGAAGCCGTCGAAGAAGATCGTGTTCCATCCCGTCATGTCGAGCGGTGCGGGATTGACGTCGTTATAGGTTCCCATGGCGGTTGTGCTCCTGCCTCTCTGTTCACGGCGCCGCGATGCGCTCGCGGGGCTGTGAGGCCACAACCGGCGATGGATTGTCCAGTATAATTGTATGCTATATATTTTTCACGCGCGAACTCAGGAGGTTACGTGCGGCGCCCCGGCCCCGCATGGGCCGGCCTGCGCCGCGCAACCGTGTTCCGTGATGTCCAGGATCGCCCTTCAACCCGCGGGCGGGCTGCGCTCAGCCCAGGCTGAGCAGCACCATCAGACCGGCGCCAGCCAGCCACACCCACATCGCCTTCTCAAGCGGCATGCCCAGCCGCTCGGCGATTGCCGCCGGCAAGGCCGACAGCAACAGGGTGGAGGTCGAGACCAGAAGGCTCGCGCCGTAGAACACCGTCTCGTTCGTCAGCGGCACCATCTCCGGCATCCAGACCGGGTGCAGCATCCAGACCAGGCCGAGCATCGGGCTGATCAGCCCGTTGACCAGGCAGAGCCCCATGGTGGCGACAAACAAGTTCTGCGGCGTCATCTCAGCCCGCTCCCGGCGGCGTGAGGGATGGCGCCATGCCGGCGCTGATCGCCAGCACGCCGCCAATGAGCCGGATGCCGAACAGCCAGCAGGCGGCGACCAGCGGCAGAAGGCGCGGCGCGACGTAGGAGGGCACCATTCGCCGCGCGCACCACACCGCCCAGTCGGTCAGCATGCGGAAGCCGCGCCAGATGTAATTGGCGCTGTCCTCGGCCACGAAGACCTGCATGAGGAAGCGGCCGATGCAGGCCCAGGCGGTCAGCGCCAGGACATACATCGGGATCCAGAAGGCCAGGTGGTCGGTGACGAAGGACTGCATCGCTCACCCTTCGGTGCGGCTGGTGCGGCATGTGCAAGAAAAAGGGGCGGCCAACAAGTGGCCGCCCCCCATTGGTCCGCGATGGCGGCGCCCGAAGGCGCCGCCAAGCAGATCACTCGACTGCTTCGCGCTGGTCCGCGAGGCGAACGCCGCCCTTCGGGATGCGGATGTCGTCGATGAAATCCTGCATCGCCTGGCTGGGCGGGGTGGTGAACTTCGACACCAGCCAGATGGTGAGGAACGAGAGCGGCACGCCGATGATGCCGCCCGAGATGTTGTTGATGCCCCAGAGGCGGCCGACCACGCGGTTGCGGAGCACCACGGTATCCGTCGGGATGCCGATGATGCCGCCGAACCAGGCGAGCGCACCGTCCTTGACGTTCGCGGCATTTGCCACGATCGCCGCCGCTTCTGCCCGCAATTCGGCCGAGACGACGTTGGGGTTGAGCGTGCCGACCTGGCGGGCCGCCGCAACGATCGCGTCCTTCGAGCCGAAGAGCTGGACGAAGTCGAGACCGAACCACTCCGACCAGATCAGGTAGCCGAAGGTCACGACGTAACCGACGGTCATGCCGACGATCGCGCCGGTGTTCGAGGTCTTCTTGTACCAGACGCCCATCACCAGCGCGGCAAACAGACCCGCGGCGGCGATGGAGAAGGCCCAGGCGACCAGGAACAGGATGTCGGCACCCGCATTGCCCGCGACCCAGGCCGCCGCGAGGGCGACGATGAGCAGCAGGACGCGGGAGATGACCAGGCGGCGCGCCGTCGGCGCGTTGCGGTCGATCATCTTGTAGTAGACGTCGTGGCTCAGCGCGTTGGCCAGCGCCAGCAGCAGGCCATCCGCGGTGGAGAGCGCGGCGGCGAGGCCACCGGCGGCCACCAGGCCGGCGATCACGTAAGGCAGGCCCGCAATTTCCGGCGTGGCGAGCACCACGACGTCCGGATGGATGCGGAACTCGTTCCACTGCAGGATACCATCGCGGTTGACGTCCACGATGTTGATCCACGGCACCCCGTAGGGCGACATGATCTGCCAGTTCTTGATCCACTCCGGCAGGGCCGCGATCGGCTGGCCGATGATGTTCTGGTAGATCTCCACCTTGCCGAACGCCGCATAGGCCGGCGCCGTGAAGTACAGCAGGAAGATGAAGAACAGCGACCAGGCCACAGACTGGCGCGCCTCACGCACGGACGGCGTGGTGAAGTAGCGCATCAGGATGTGCGGCAGGGCCGCGGTGCCGACCATGAGGCAGAACACCAGGGCGAAGAAGTTCACCGCCGCCTGCATGGAGAACTGGCCGTTGGCGCCGATGAAGGGCGCAGTGTGCCAGCCCGTCACGCCGGGCGGAGGCGTCATGCCCGCCGCGCGGAAGGAGTTCTCGAGGCCCTCGATCCGTTCCAGCGCGACGCCGTACATGATCTGCGGCAGCGGCACGCCGGTGACCTTGGCCGACATCAGGATGGCCGGGATCAGGTAGGCGATGATGAGCACGATGTACTGCGCCACCTGGGTCCAGGTGACGGCGCGCATGCCGCCGAGCATCGAGCAGACCAGGATGCCGGCGAGACCCACGAACACCGCGACGCCGAAGGAGACGTCGAGGAAGCGCTGGGTGATGATGCCGACGCCGACGATCTGCGCCACGACGTAGACGAAGGACGCCGTGATCAGCACCACGACGCCGACGAGGCGCGCGGCGTTGCCGCCGTACCGGGCGCCGAGGAAGTCGGGCACCGTGTACTGGCCGAACTTGCGCAGGTAGGGCGCGAGCAGGATGGCCACCAGCATGTAGCCGCCGGTCCAGCCCAGGATGAAGGCGAGACCGCCATAACCGAGCGCATAGAGCGAACCGGCCATGCCGATGAAGCTCGCGGCCGACATCCAGTCGGAGCCGGTCGCCATGCCGTTATACAGCGCGGGGACGCGCCGGCCGGCCACGTAGTACTCGGCCACAGCCTGGGTGCGGCTGATGATGCCGATATAGGCATAGACGCCGATGGTCAGGCCGACGAACATATAGCCCAGGATACGATCCGGGACGCCCATCTGCTCGAGGATGGCGATGATGATCACGAAGAGTGCGAACCCGCCCGTGTAGCCGGCATAGATCTTGCCGAGCGAGGCGATGAACGGATCCTTCTCCTTCAGGGAGCTGCTCATCCGATCAGTCCTCCTGCACGCCGAATTCTTCGTCGATCTCGTTCTGGCGCTTGCCGAACCAGAAGAGGGCGACGACGAAGACGATCAGGCTGCCCTGGGCGGCCATGTAGAAGCCGAGCGGGAAGCCGAAGATATGGATGGCATTCAGCGAGGCGGCGAAAAAATGCACGCCGAAGCTGAAAAAGGCCCATATGCCCATCACGACCCACATCAGGCCGGAGGTCTTCTTCCAATAGGCCTCCCCCGTAGCCCTATCCACGGCGGCGCTGGTGGCGCCCCGGGACTCTTTGACGTCTTCGACCAAGGGCATGCTTTGTATTCCCCCCATTTCCCGCCCGGACGTTCCGCAGCGGCATTGGCTAGGCCCGCCCCTGGGCGGACCCTTTGTAATTCCGCTACCATGTCGGAATACCGCCATGCAACACGTTGGAAAGGGCGGGGAGGACAAATTCGATGATTGAACGGCTGGGCCGCCTCTTCCGACGCCCTCGTAGCGGCGCCCCTGGCGAGTTCCAGACGTTCCTGGACCGCCAGGCGGCCTTCGTGGCCCAGAAGACCGTGCTGGATTACTGCCGCGTTAAGGCGGGTCTGCGCGAGCGGCAGATGTTCGCCAATCCCGAATTCCAGGCCGCGCTCGTCCATTGCCGCTGGCAGACCTTCGCGGGGGCGGTCCAGGATGTGACCGCCCTGGCCGAAGCCTGGCTCCGCCCTCATGCCGCCGGCCGCGAAGCCCAGCTTGCCGCGGCGCTCGCGGCCGTTGGTGCGCGTATCCTGGCGGACGCCCCGGTCCCCCCGGAGGAAGCGGACAGCCTGACGGGCGCTGCAGCGGCGCTGGAGCGCCATTTGTCCGATTTGCAGGACGCCCCGCCGCGCAGCGCCGACCGCCTGCCCCTGCTGGCCGAGGCGCCGTTGCTCGCCACCCTGCCGATCCATCCCGACCAGCGCATCGGTGAAACGCCTGCCATCCGCGGGGCTTTGCGCTTCCATATCGTCACGACACAGCAGGAGATGGAGCGGGCCTTCGATGCGCCCGCTCTGGCCGCCAATCTCGTCTCCGCGTGAAGTCAATGTGACGTGCTTTCCATCGAATAACGAAAGATCACGTCAAAGTTTTGGGCTGGACGCGAATTAACCGCCGCGCGCGTTGAACCTTCATGCGCATCCCTGGTCTGTTGCCGCGCGCGCTGCATTGCAGCGGCGTGCGTCGGTGCCGTTGCGCCGACCAACACACAAGGCCGCGTGTCGGCCGGGAAGGTACGGGGATGGCAACAGAACACGCCGCCGCGGCGAAAGGTCGCCCAATGTCCAAGGAGGAACGGAAGGTCATCCTGGCTTCCTCCCTCGGGACGGTCTTCGAGTGGTACGACTTCTACCTCTACGGCTCGCTGGCGGCTGTGATCGGCGCCAAATTCTTCGGCATGTATGACGAGACGACGCGCAACATCTTCGCGCTGCTCGCCTTCGCCGCAGGCTTCCTCGTGCGTCCGCTCGGCGCGCTGGTGTTCGGCCGGCTCGGCGACCTCGTCGGCCGCAAATACACCTTCCTCGTCACCATCGTGATCATGGGCGCCTCGACCTTCGTCGTCGGCATCCTGCCCACCTCCGACCAGATCGGCTTCATCGCACCGATCGTGTTGATCGTCCTGCGCATGCTGCAGGGCCTCGCGCTGGGTGGCGAATACGGCGGTGCTGCGACCTATGTCGCTGAGCACGCCCCGAATGGCCGGCGCGGCTTCTACACCAGCTTCATCCAGATCACCGCGACCGCGGGCCTGTTCCTGTCGCTGATCGTCATCCTCTCCACCCGTTCGATCCTGGGCGAAGCCGCCTTCGCCGAATGGGGCTGGCGCGTGCCCTTCCTGCTGTCGATCGTGCTGCTCGCGATCTCGGTCTGGATCCGCATGCAGATGCAGGAAAGCCCCGCCTTCCAGAAGATGAAGGAAGAGGGCACGGGTTCGAAGGCGCCGATCTCCGAGGCCTTCGGCCAGTGGAAGAATGCGCGCATCGCGCTCTTCGCGCTGCTCGGCCTCGTCATGGGCCAGGCGGTGGTCTGGTACACCGGCCAGTTCTACGCGCTGTTCTTCCTCGGCTCCGTGCTGAAGGTGGACGGCTTCACCACGAACATGCTGATCGCCTGGTCGCTGGTGCTGGGCTCGGGCGGCTTCGTGTTGTTCGGCTGGCTGTCCGACAAGATCGGCCGCAAGCCGATCATCCTCGGCGGCTGCCTGATCGCGGCGCTGACCTACTTCCCGCTGTTCCACCTGATCAGCGCGGAAGCCAACCCGGCGCTGACCCAGGCCCACAACACCATCACCACGGTGGTGGAGGTGGACCAGTCCACCTGCTCCTTCCAGTTCAACCCGACCGGCACCGCCCGCTTCACCAAGCCTTGCGACATCGCCAAGGCGGGCCTCGCGCGGCTTTCGGTGAACTATTCGGTGCGTAACGTGCCCGGCCAGACCGATGCGGTGATCAAGGTCGGCAACCAGACCGTCTCGACCGCGCAGCCGAACTTCCCGGCGGCGCTGGGCGCGGCGGTGACGGCGGCAGGCTACCCGGCCGCGTCGAACCCGACGGTGGTGAAGATGAGCGGGCCGTTCGACGTGTTCCGCGAACAGCCGGCGGTGCTGATCCTGGTCCTGACGCTGCTGGTCGTCTACGTGACCATGGTCTACGGCCCGATCGCCGCCGCCCTGGTGGAGCTGTTCCCGACGCGGATCCGCTACACCTCCATGTCGCTGCCCTACCACATCGGCAATGGCTGGTTCGGTGGGCTGATGCCGGCCACCGCCTTCGCGATGATCGCGCAGACCGGCGACGTGTATTTCGGCCTCTGGTACCCGGTGGTGATCGCGCTCGCGACGGTCGTGATCGGGTTCTTCATGATCCCGGAGACCAAGGACCGCGACATCTTCGCGACCAACGAGGATGGCTCGGCCAGCGCCGCGGATTACCGTCGCGCCAGGGGCTGACCCGCACCCTGCGGGTGTGAACGGAAGGCGCCGGGGCCACCGCCCCGGCGCCTTTTGCTTGTCCTGGATCAAGGAACGTTGCGGCAGCGCGTGGCAGGCTTGCCCGCCAGATGCACCAGACCCTGCCCACCGCCGCGCTGCTTCGCCCCGCCAGCGCGGCCGTCGCACCGCCTCCGCCCTGCCTCGCGCCCACGGCGACCTTGGCGGAGGCGCTTTCGGCGATGAGCGCCGCGCGGTCCTCCGCGGTGCTGGCCGTGGATGCGGCGGGACGGCCTGTGGGTATTCTCACCGAACAGGACATCGCCCGCCGTGTCGCCTTCCGCCTGTCGCCAGAGGCGCCGCTGGCGGCGGCGATGAGCGCGCCGGTCATTGGCTGCCCGGCGGGGCAGGGGCTGTGGCAGGCGGTGGCGCTGCTGCGCGCCCATCGGTTGCGCCACCTGCCGCTGCTGGACGCCGAGGGACGCTGCGTCGGCATGCTGCACCGGACCGAGGCGCTGGAGGCCGCCTCTGGCGCGATCCTGCCCCATCTCGACGCGCTGGCCGGCGACGATGCCGCGGTGAAGCGCGCGCAGGCCGGCCTCGCCGCCGCGCTGCTGGCCGAGGGGCTGCCGGCGACCGAGGTCGTGGCCCTGGTCAGCGGCATCAACGCCGACCTCCATCGCCGCATCCTGGCGCGCGCGCTGGCCGCGGAGGCCGCGCCGCCGCCCGTGCCCTTCACCCTGCTGCTGATGGGCAGCCTCGGACGTGGCGAATCCCTGCTGCGGCCCGACCAGGACAATGGCTTCATCCTGGACGATTACGACGACGCCGAGCATGACCGCGTGGACGCCTGGTTCCGCCGTGTCGCGGAGCGCTTCTGCCTCGGCCTCGCGGAGGTCGGCTTCACGCTCTGCAAGGGTGGCGTGATGGCGATGAACCCGCTCTGGCGGAAGACGCGCAGCCAGTGGCGCCACCAGCTCGGCCTTTGGGCGCGCAAGCGCAGCGGCGCGGCGTTGCTGTTCGCCGACATCTTCCTCGACCTCCGCGCCGGCTGGGGCGATCCCGAACCAGCTGCGGCCTTGCGGGCGGAGGCGATCGGGTTGCTGGCCGCGCAACCGGCCTGGGGCGCGATGCTGGCGGCGCAGGATGCGCGGCTCGGCGTCGGGCTCACCTTCTGGGGCGGCTTCGCCGATGACGAGCCGGGGCCGGGCCAGCGCACCGACCTCAAGCTGCACGGGCTGATGCCGCTGGTGGCCGCGGCGCGCCTGCTGGCGCTGCGCGCCGGCGTGGCGGAGCCGGCCACGCCAGAGCGGATCGCCGGACTCGCGGCGAAAGGCAGGCTGTCGGTGGACGAGGCCGCGCGGCTGCAGGCGGCCTTTGCGCTGCTGCTCGATATCCTGCTGCGCCAGCAGTTGGCGGACCGCGCCGCCGGCCGGCCACCGGGCAATCTGGTGGACACCGCGGCCCTACCCGTGGAGGTCCGCGCACGGCTGAGGGATGCGCTGAAGGCGGTGCGCAGCTTCGCGAAAACGACGGCGGCTGACCTGACCGGTCGCCTCTGGTGAGGCCAGCGTCAGAAATGCCGGGCGTGCGCGACGATGTGCTCTGTCATCGCGCTGCGGAAGTCGAGGTCGGGCAGGCCGTCCACGCCGCGCGCCGCGGCCCGCGCCAGCAGGCTCATCCACAGCACCGCCGTCGCCCGCGCATCGCCGAGCGCGTGATGGCGATGCTCGATCACCAGGCCCGCGCGGCCGCACAACCCGTCGAGCGAGATATCCGGCTCGCGCGGGTCGAGCCAGCGCGCCAGGACCATCGAGCACATGGCCGGGTTGGGCAGGCGCGGCGCGCCGTGCCGTTCCGCCGCGCCGGCCAGTGCCGTCAGGTCGAAAGCGGCGTTGTGCGCGACCAGTACGGCGCCGGCGGCGAAGTCGCGGAAGGCCGCCATTGCCTCGGCAGCGCGCGGTGCGCCGGCCACCATCGAATCCGTGATGCCGTGGTAGCGCGTGCTGACCGGCGGGATGGGGCGGCCGGGATCAACCAAGGTGTTGAAGCTGCCGGCCTCCGCCCCGCCGTCCAGGCGCACGGCGCCGATCTGCACGATGTCGTCAGCGACGCTGGGGCGCAGCCCTGTCGTCTCCAGGTCGAAGACGACATAGGGCACGGCTTCCATCGGGCCATCCGGCAGGGGGGCCGCGGCCGCGGCGAGCGGCGAGGCGGCTGGGACCGCCGTGAACAGCGCGCGCCAGGACTGCCAGAGACCTCCCGCCATGGGTGGGACGATGGCACAATGCTTGGCCAAAACGGAAGCGGCGCGCAGGGTCACGCCGGGGAGAAGGGGCGCGGTGATGCCAGATGCAGACATGGCACTGGTGCTGCGCGCGGACACCGCGCAGGGCGTCACGACGCTGACGTTGAACCGCCCCGCGGCGCGCAATGCCCTGTCCTTCGCCATGCTTGGCGCGCTGGCGGATGCCCTGGCCGGGATCGCAGCGGATGCTCGGGTGCGCGTGGTGATCCTGGCTGCCGAGGGGCCGGTGTTCTGTGCTGGCCATGACCTGCGCGAGATCACCGCCCGCCGTGCCGACCCCGATGGCGGCCGCGCCTTCTTCGACGCCGCGATGCGGCGCTGCGCACAGGTGATGCAGGCGATCGTCGCCCTGCCGCAGCCGGTTATCGCGCAGGTGCAGGGTGTCGCCACCGCCGCCGGCTGCCAGTTGGTCGCAACCTGCGACCTGGCGGTCGCGTCGGACGCGGCGCGCTTCTGCACCCCGGGGGTGGATATCGGCCTGTTCTGCTCGACGCCCGCGGTGGCTCTTTCACGCGCAGTGGCGGCAAAGCCCGCAATGGAGATGCTGCTGACCGGCGAGATGATCGGCGCGGAGCACGCGGAACGCATCGGCCTCGTCAACCGGGTGGTGCCGGATACGCGCCTTGCGGAGGAGACGCTGGCGCTCGCCACTCACATCGCCGCGCGCAGTGCGCATACGGTGCGGGTCGGCAAGGCCGCCTTCCATCGCCAGCGCGGCTTGCCGCTGGACCAGGCCTATGAACACTGTGCCGCCGTGATGACCGGCAACCTGCTGGCCGAGGACGCGATCGAAGGCATCGGCGCGTTCCTGGACAAGCGCCCGCCCGTCTGGAGAGACCGCTAGATGTCCGCCGCCGACTATGACGCCCTGCCGCGCGTCGCTGCCAACCACCAGCCGCTGACGCCGCTCCTGTTTCTGGAACGCGCGGCGCAGGTGCATCCGGACCATATCGCCGTGGTGCATGGCGCGCTGCGCCGCAGCTACCGCGCATTGCGCGACCGCTGCGTACAGTTGGCGCATGCGCTGGCGAAGGCCGGCATCGGTCGTGGCGATACGGTGGCCGCGCTGCTGCCGAATATCCCGGCCATGCTGGAATGCCATTACGGCGTGCCGATGACGGGCGGCGTGCTGAACACGCTCAACACGCGGCTCGATGCCGGGACCATCGCCTATTGCCTCGATCACGGCGAGGCGAAGGTCGTCATCGTGGACCGCGAGCTGGTGCCGCTGCTGCGTCTGGCGCTGACGCAATGCGCCGCGAAGCCGCTGGTGATCGAAGTGGACGACCCGGAGGCGAGCGAGGCCGCGCGCACGAACCGCCTGGAGGGTGCGACGGATTACGAAGCCTTCCTCGCCCGCGGCGATGCAGCGTGGTCCTGGCCGATGCCAGGTGACGAGTGGGATGCGATCACGCTCAACTACACCTCCGGCACCACGGGGCGGCCGAAGGGTGTGGTCTATCATCATCGCGGCGCGCAGCTGCTGGCGATCGGCAATGTGCTGAGCGCGGGGATGGGCAAGCATCCCGTCTATCTCTGGACGCTGCCGATGTTCCATTGCAACGGCTGGTGCTTCCCCTGGACGGTCACGGCGCAGGCCGGCACGCATGTGTGTCTCCGCGCGGTGCGTGGCGCCGATATGTGGCGGCTGATGGCGCAGGAAGCTGTGACGCATATGTGCGGCGCGCCCATCGTGATGTCCACGCTGCTCGCGACGCCGGCCGAGGAGAAGAAGGCGCTGCCGTGCCAGGTGCAGTTCGTTGTCGCCGGCGCCCCGCCGCCCGAGGCCGTGTTGGCCGCGATGAAGGAAGCCGGCTTCGCCGTCTGCCATGTCTATGGCCTGACGGAATGCTACGGCCCCTCCGTCGTCAATGAATGGCACGCCGAGTGGAATGCGAAGCCCGCGCCCGAACAGGCCGGGCTGATGGCGCGCCAGGGCGTGCGCTACATCGCGCTCGAAGGCCTCACCGTGATGGACCACGAGACCATGGCCCCGCTGCCCGCCGATGGTGCGACGATGGGTGAGGTGATGATGCGCGGCAATGTCGTGATGAAGGGCTATCTGAAGGACCCGGAGGCGACCCGCAAAGCCTTCGCCGGCGGCTGGTTCCACACTGGCGACCTCGCCGTGACCTATCCGGATGGCTACATCCAGCTGAAGGACCGCTCCAAGGACATCATCATCTCGGGTGGGGAGAACATCTCCTCGATCGAGGTCGAGGATGCGCTCTACAAGCATCCCGCGGTCGCCGTGGCTGCCGTGGTGGCGAAGCCCGACGAGAAATGGGGCGAGGTGCCCTGCGCCTTCGTCGAATTGCGCCCAGGCATGGCCGCGACGGCGGAGGAGCTGATCGCGCATTGCCGCCAGCATTTGGCCAGCTACAAGCTGCCGAAGCAGGTGCTGTTCGACGAATTGCCGAAGACCAGCACGGGCAAGATCCAGAAACACGTCCTGCGGACGAAGGCGAAGGGCTGAACCACGATGGAGCAGGACCGCAAGGCCATCGAGGCCGTCGTGCAGACCTATCTGGACGGGCTGTATGAAGGCGATGCCGACAAGCTCGCGCAGGCCTTCCACCCGACCAGCGCGCTGACGCAGTGGTTCGATGGCGCGCTGAAGATCTTGCCGCGCGACACCTGGCTCGATTGGGTCCGCAATCGCCCATCACCAAAGGCGCTGGGCCTGGCGCGGGCAGACGAGATTCTTTCGATCGATCAGGTGGGCCCGGAGATGGCGCTGGTGAAGCTGCGCTGCGCGATCCCGCCGCGCTTCTTCACCGACCTGCTGTCGCTGCTGAAGATCGATGGGCGCTGGCAGGTGGCGCAGAAGGTCTTCGCGACGGAGGTTCGGGGCTGAGCACTACCAGCGAATCTCTCCTTGCGGCGCGGGCGCGACATCGCCACTCTCATGTCATCCGCAACCAGCTGAAAGGAGGTGATCCAGTGTCTCATTGCAGTTCGGCCCAGCCCGTGGGCGCCTGGATCATCGCCATCGCCTCCGCGACGGCGAGTCACTAGGCAAAGCCGCGGCGCAAGCCACCGGCAATGCGGAAGGCCTCGCGGAGCGATCCGCGGGGCCTTCTTCAATTTCAGGCAGGGCGACCGTAGCCCTGCAATTGCGCGGCCGCGGCAGCGAGTTCCGCCTCGCTCAGCAGGATTGGATCGAGCCGCGCGGCCAGCAGGTCGAGATACTGGCCAGCGAGGTTCTCGACCTCCCGCGCCAGCGCCACGGCGCCAGCCAGCGTCGCACCCAGCGCGACGACACCGTGATTCGCCAACAGCACGGCGCGCAGCTCATCCCCAAGCGCGGTGATGCAGGATTGCGCCAGCGCCTCCGTGCCGAAGGTCGCATGCGCAGCGCAGGGAATGCCAAGCCGGCCGCCCGCGCCGGCCAGCGTGATCATGTAGTGGATCGGCGGGATCGGCCGCCGCGCGCAGGACAGCGCCGTGGCGCGCTGGGAATGCGTGTGGACCACCGCCATCGCATCCGAGCGTGCAGCGTAGATGGCCGCGTGCAGGCGCCATTCGGAGGAAGGCCGCCCCTGGCCCAGCGCCGTGCCATCCGGCGCGCACTCCACAAGGTCAGCTTCCGTCATCGCCGCATAGGGCAGGCCCGAAGGCGTGATCACGAAGCCGCGCTGCGTGCGCAGCGACAAATTGCCCGATTTCTGCGGCATGAAGCCTGCGGCATTGAGCGCGCGGGCCGCTTCCACCAGAGCCGCGCGATCCGTCATGACTACTGCGCCTGCGCGCTCGCGTCCGACCGCGTCGCACCCACGCGCAGCGCCAGCGCGGCGGCCATGAACTCGTCCAGCTCCCCGTCCAGCACGGCGTCGGGGTTGCCCTTCTCCACGCCCGTCCGCAGGTCCTTCACCATCTGATAGGGCTGCAGCACATAGGACCGGATCTGGTGGCCCCAGCCGATATCGGTCTTGCCGGCCTCGGTCGCAGCGGTGATCGCTTCGCGCTTGCGCAGTTCCAGCTCGTACAGCCGCGCCTTCAGCATCTCCATCGCGATGGCGCGGTTGCGATGCTGGCTGCGATCCTGCGTGGAGGCGGCGACGATCCCGGTCGGGATATGCGTGAAGCGCACGCCCGATTCGGTCTTGTTCACATGCTGGCCACCAGCGCCCGACGCACGAAACGTGTCGGTCTTCAGATCGGCCGGGTTGATCTCGATCTCGATGCGGTCGTCGATCACCGGATAGACATAGACGGAGGCGAAGGAGGTCTGCCGCCGCGCCGCCGCATCGAAGGGCGAGATCCGCACCAGGCGGTGCACGCCGCTTTCGGTTTTCAGCCAGCCATAGGCGTTGATGCCGCTCACCTGGATGGTGGCGGATTTGATGCCGGCCTGCTCGCCTTCGGACTGCTCGGTCATGGTGACCTTGTAGCCGCGGCGTTCGGCCCAGCGGCTGTACATCCGCAGCAGCATCTCGGCCCAGTCCTGGGCCTCGGTGCCGCCAGCGCCGGCATTGACTTCCAGGTAGCAGTCATTCGGATCGGCCTCGCCCGAGAGCAGGCTTTCGATCTCGCGCTGCTTGGCCTCCGCCGCGGCGGCCTTGAGGTCGGTGATCGCGGCGCCGACGGTATCGGCATCGCCCTCGGCCTCGGCCAGCTCGATCAGCTCCACTGCGTCGGCGACATTCCGCTCAAGCTTCTGCACGCCCTCGACCTGGGCGGCGAGGCGGTTGCGCTCCCGCATCACCGCCTGGGCTTCGTCGGCCTTGTTCCAGAGGTCCGGATCCTCGGCGCGCGCGTTCAGCTCCTGGAGCCGCACCACGGCCGCGTCCCAGTCCAGGTGGTTGCGGAGCAGCGCGATGCTCTCCGCGATTTCGGCCTTCAGCCTGTCCGACTCAGCGCTCATGAGGGCGGCTCAGTAGAGCCCGCCCAGACCGCTGTCGAGGCCAGCGGGGGCCGCACCCCCGACGAAGGGGTCGCTGGGCGGGCGGGCCGCGTTCTCCGTGCCCGGGCGGAAGGCTTCCAGGATGGTCTGCCCGTTCTCGAGCTGAACGCGGACCAGCGCGGTGCCAGGGGGGGCGCGGAAGGGGATGGGCGGGCTGCCCTGGAGCGCTGCCGCGACCACGTCGCGGAAGATCGGCGCGGCGTTGGTGCCGCCTGTCTCGCGGTCGCCGAGGCTGCGCGGGTCGTCGAAGCCGACCCAGACGGCCACCACCAGGTCGGGGGTGAAGCCGACGAACCAATTGTCGCGGAATTCATCCGTCGTGCCGGTCTTGCCCGCCACTGGCCGGTTCAGGCCCTGGCCGGCGCGCGCCCCGGTGCCGCGCTGCACGGCGCCCTGCAGCAGGCTCACCATCTGGAAGGCAGCGACGGGCTCGGCGATCTGGCGGCGTTCCTCGGTCAGGTCCGGCGGGCCGGCACTGGGGGCCGTCGCCTCGCAGCCTTCGCAGCGGCGCTGGTCGGTGCGCCAGATCACCCGCCCGTGGCGGTCCTGCACCGTGTCGATGAAGGTCGGCGCCACCTGCCGCCCGCCATTGACGAAGCTCGCATAGGCCGTGGCCTGGCGTAGCACCGTCGTCTCCCCGGCGCCGAGCGACATGGACAGGAAGGGCGGCATGTTCGGGATGACGCCGAAGCGCGCCGCCGTCTGCGACACGGTCTGGATCCCCACCTGCTGGGCCAGGCGGACGGTGACCATGTTGAGGCTGCGCTCCATGGCGCTGCGCATCGTCACCCAGCCCTGGGCGCCAGCGCCGCCGTAATTGCCCGGCTGCCACAGGCCCTGCGGCGTCATGATCTCCACCGGACCGTCCAGCAGCAGCTGGTTCGGCGGAATCCCGGCCTCCAGCGCCGGCAGATAGACGAAGGGCTTGAAGGAGGAGCCGGGCTGGCGCATCGCCTGGGTCGCGCGGTTGTACCAGGACTTCTCGAAGGACCAGCCGCCAGCCATCGCCAGCACGCGCCCATTGTTGGGATCGAGCGCGACGACCGCGCCTTCCACCTCAGGCACCTGCCGCAGCGTCAGGCGCTCCGGCCGCGCGGGGGTGCGGCCTTGGGCCGGGATGGCCGGTAGCGTCTCCACCAGCACCACATCGCCCGGCGCCAGCACATCCTGCATGCGGCGCGGGGCTGTGCCCATCCGCCCCTCCCGCACCGGCCGCGCCCAGCCCTGCACCTCATCGAAGGGCAGCATCGCGGTGCGCGGCTGCGGGGCGCTGCGCGGGTCCGGCCGGTCGAGCCAGGCCATCCGCGCCTCCCGGTCGCGCACCTCGAGTGCGACGGCCAGCCGCCATTCCGGCAGCGTGCCCGGCACGCGCGGCACCGCCTGCAGCGCCGGCAGCCATTCGGTGGCGCCGGCCGGGATGCGCGCCACCGGCCCGCGCCAGCCGCCGCGGCGGCGGTCGTAATCCATCAGCCCGCGGCGCAGCGCGCGTTCCGTCTCTGCCTGCAGGGCGGGGTCGAGCGAGGTGCGGACAACCAACCCGCCCATCGTCGTCTGGTCGGCGCCGAAGCGCGTGACCAGCTCCCGCCGGACTTCCTCGGTGAAGTGCTGGCCCACCTGGATCATGTCGGGCCGGCGCGTCGGGCGCGGCACGATGGGCTCGGCGCGGGCCGCGGCCGCTTCCTCCCGCGTGATATGGCCATCCTCCGCCATGCGGGTCAGCACATAGTCGCGCCGCGCGCGGGCGGTTTCGGGGAAGCGCACGGGGTTGAGGTTGTTCGGCGCCTTGGGCAGGGCAGCGAGGAAGGCGGTCTCGGACAGGGTCAGCTCGTCGAGCGACTTGTTGAAATAGCCCTGCGCGGCCGCGGCCACGCCATAGGCCTGCTGCCCGAGGAAGATCTCGTTCAGATAGATCTCCAGGATCCGCTGCTTCGGCATCGCGCCTTCGATGCGAAACGCCAGGATCGCCTCACGCACCTTGCGCGCCATGGTGCGGTCGGCGCCGACCAGCATGTTCTTGGCGACCTGCTGGGTGATGGTGGAGGCGCCGATGGGCCGCCGGCCGCTGCCCATCTGCTCCACATTCACCGCCACCGCGCGCGCGATGGCCACCGGGTCCACGCCGCGGTGCTGCCAGAAATTCTGATCCTCGGCGGCGACGAAGGCCTGCTGCAGGCGGCGGGGGATCGCCTCGATCGGCACGAAGACGCGGCGTTCCTGCGCGAGTTCGGCCATCAGGCGGGAATCCGCGGCGTAAATCCGGCTCATCTGCGGCGGCTGATAATCCGCCAGCCAGGAATAGTCGGGCAGGTCGGCGGCAACCGAGCGGTAGAGCGCATAGCCCGCCCCCGCCGCCGCCAGCCCACCCGCCACTGTCAGGATCAAGGCCGATTTGAACAGGAAGCCGAGCGTGGCCCGGAACCAGCCGCGCCGACGGCGGGGCTTCGGGTCAGGCGGTGTGGCGGGCGGCGTCGCGGCGCGGGCATCCACCATCCGCTCCTCGGCGCGGAGGTCCGGGGCGCGGAGCTCGGGGGTGTTCATGGCCGCCTCCATATAGCAAGCGCGCGGGCGACACATATGCCGTATCCGCGCGGCGGCCCCCTTCTGTCGGGGGCGACCCGATCCAGACCCAGGGGGAAGGCGTCCTTCCTGTCGCCCGGGCGCCTCACCCCGGCCCGGCCGCCATCGCCCCCGGCAGCTGGGCGCGGGCCAGCCAATCCTGCACCGCCCGGTCGAGGGCGCGTGCCACCCGGGCCCGATGCTCCGGCCGGCGCAGCGCGGCCTCGTCCTCAGGGTGGGACAGGAAGCCGATCTCGACCAGCACGGAGGGGATCTCGGGCGCCTTCAGCACGACGAAGCCGGCCTGGCGGTGGGTGTTGGGCAGCAGCGGCACATCCCGGCCCAGCTCTCGCACCATCAGCCCGGCCATCCGCGCGCTGCCCGAGCGTGTCTCCGCCCGCATCAGCGACATCAGGATCGCCTGCACCTCCGGTGAGACGGAGGGCATGCGCAGCCCGCCCGCCCGGTCGGCATTGTTCTCCCGCCGGGCGAGCGCGGTGGAGAGCGCGTCCGAGCCCTCGCCGAGCGTATAGACCGAAGCGCCGCGCGCCCCGGGCGCGCTGTCCGCATGCACCGAGACGAACAGCGCTGCATCGCGCCGGCGGGCGAACTCCACCCGGTCGCCCAGCGGCACGAAGCGGTCGCTGGTGCGCGTCATGGCGACGCGGCAACGGCCCGAAGCCTCCAGCAGGCGGCGCAGCTCCTGAGCGCAGGCCAGCACCACCTCCTTCTCCTGCGTGCCGCGCCGGCCGAGCGCGCCAGGGTCGCGCCCGCCATGGCCGGGGTCGAGCACGACCAGCGGCAGCGGCGTGGCGCGGCCACCCTCGGCCAGGGGGCGGCCGGCGGTGGCGGCGCGGGAAAAGGCAGCGGCGGGGCCGGGGATGATCTCGACTGTCAGCTGCCCGCCAGCCTCGCGGGCCTCTCGCAGCTGCACCGGCCCGGCCAGGTCGAGCACGAGGCGCCCGGCTTCGGCCCGCCCCGCCCGCACCGGGCCGGCGCCGGCGATGCGCGCCGGGCCGCGCCACCCGCCGCCCGGGAATTCCAGCACGAGGCGCAGCGGCGCTTCCCGCGGCAGGATGCGCCAGCGCGCGCCCGGCGCGAGGGTCACGGTCAGGCGCGCGGCGGCGCCCTCGGGGACGAGGTTGGCGGTCGTGGCGGCGGCGGCAGGCCGCGGCGGTGGCAACGCGGCCAGGGCGAGCAGGGCGCCCGCCAGGCCGCGGCGATGCAACATGATAGCTGTGGCCCCCTTCGGGTTCACTGGGCGGCGTGACCCGCGGCCGGACCCCGAATCCCCCGGACCGGCCACTCTTCGACTAACACATGTTCCTCGGGGGTTGCCAGCACATCCTGGCGTTGTGGGTGAAGCTCGCGGCATGCTGTGCGCCATCTGACCGGCCGCGCCTTGTGAAGGCCGGCCCGTGCATTTATGGTGTGACGCCCCGGCGGCGACGCCGTCGGCAGGGTTTCTTCCCTCGCGTGGCCGCCCGGCCCGCATCCCACCGCCAAAGCGGGGGGCGCCCGCCGGGAGCTTGGCCTCAGTCCTGGCATGGGGTGGGCCGTGTGCCCCTCTCCCGCGTTTCGCCAGGTGCCGCGACGAAACCCCGCCGGCGCGGAGCGCGCGCGTGACATGCTTCTTCCCTGGCCAGTTCTGCCCGGGCCCGAGGCCTGCCCTGTGCGCCCGCTGCCCGCCCGACCGCGCCTGCGATCGGCGCCCTGCCCGCCGCCATGACGGCGCTGGCCTGGGCCGCCGCCCGGAGGGCAGAGGGGCATCGCGAGGTGCATCCGCCGGATCCGGCGGCGCGTGGCCAGGGCCTTGCCCGCCGGCCGCGGCCCGTCAGATCCACCGAACCCACCCAGGGCCGCCCTTCCGGGCCGGCCCGCCGAGACGAGGAACGGGTCGCCGCCGCATGGTCGATTGCCTGCCGCGCCGCCGCCTTGTCCCGGCCCCCGCCACCTTTCTCCGTCGCGGCCCGGCCCTGCCCCGCCGCGGCGCGGAGTTCCCGCTTCCATGACCAAGCGCATGCTGATCGACGCATCCCACCCCGAGGAGACCCGGGTGGCGGTGCTGGACGGCAACCGGCTCGAAGCCTTCGACATCGAGTCCGCCAACCGCCTGCCCCTGAAGGGCAACATCTACCTGGCCCGCGTCGTGCGGGTGGAGCCCAGCCTGCAGGCCGCCTTCGTCGAATACGGCGGCAATCGCCACGGCTTCCTGGCCTTCGGCGAAATCCATCCTGACTACTACCAGATCCCCGTCGCCGACCGGCAGCGCCTGCTGGAGATGCAGCGCGCAGAAGCCGAGGAGGACCGCCGCCGCGAGGAGGCGGAGGACGCCGCCCGCGCCGGCGATGCCGCGCTGACGGAGGCGCTGGAATCGGCCTCTGGCGACGGTGAGCCCGCCGATGAGTCCGAGCCCGCGCGCATCGTGACGATGGAGGCCGAGGCCGCCGAGGCGACCGTCCCGCATGACGGCGTGCCCGTTCCCGAACAGGCCCCGCCGGCAGCCGATGTCGCGGCCGAAGCGCAGGACCAGCCCGCCGCGAAGGCCGCCGCGGCGGATGACGCGGCCGAGGATCGCGATGCCTCCGACGCCAATGGCGCCGAGGGCGAGACCCAGGCCGAGCCCGTGCTGCCGCCCGAGACCGTAGGCGGCTCCACCGAAGACGAGATGCGCGAGCGCCGCATCCCGCCGAAGTTCATGCGCAACTACAAGATCCAGGAGGTCATCAAGCGCCGCCAGATCATGCTGATCCAGGTGGTGAAGGAGGAGCGCGGCACGAAGGGCGCGGCGCTGACCACCTACATCTCGCTGGCCGGCCGCTTCTCGGTCCTGATGCCGAACAGCCCGCGCGGCGGCGGCGTCAGCCGCAAGATCACCTCCGCCGCCGATCGCAAGCGCCTGCGGGAGGCCATCGACGAGCTGAACCTGCCGGACGGGATGAGCCTGATCGTGCGCACCGCCGGCGCGCAGCGGCCGAAGCCGGAGATCAAGAAGGACTGCGAATACCTGCTGCGGCTGTGGGACAATATCCGCGAGCGCACCTTCGCCTCCACCGCGCCGGCGCTGATCTATGAGGAAGCCGACCTCATCAAGCGCTCCATCCGCGACACCTATGGCAAGGATGTGGACGAGGTCGTCGTGGATGGCGAGGACGCCTACAACGACGCGCGCGACTTCATGCGCATGCTAATGCCGCAGCACGCCTCCAAGGTGCGGCTGTCGCGCGACGCGGTGCCGCTGTTCGCGAAGCACGGCGTCGATCAGCAGCTGGAGGGCATGCACAACCCGACCGTGCAGCTGAAGTCGGGCGGCTACATCGTCATCAACCAGACCGAGGCGCTGGTCGCCATCGATGTGAACTCGGGCCGCGCCACGCGCGACCGCCACATCGAGGACACGGCGCTGCGCACCAACCTGGAAGCCGCCGACGAGGTGGCGCGCCAGCTGCGTCTGCGCGACCTGGCGGGCCTGATCGTCATCGACTTCATCGATATGGAGTCGGCGAAGCATGACGGCATGGTCGAGCGTCGCCTGAAGGATGCGCTGAAGCAGGATCGCGCGCGCATCCAGGTGGGCCGCATCAGCCATTTCGGCCTGCTGGAGATGTCGCGCCAGCGGCTGCGCCCCTCGCTGGTCGAGCATTCCTTCGTCACCTGCCCGCATTGCCAGGGCCGCGGCCTGGTGCGAAGCGCGGAAAGCAGCGGGCTCGCCGTGCTGCGCGCGATCGAGGAGGAAGGCGGCAAGCGCCGCGCCGCCGAGATCGTGGTGCATGTCGCGACCCCGATTGCCTTCTGGCTGCTCAACAAGAAGCGCGACCGCCTGGCGATGCTGGAGGAACGCTTCGGCATGACGGTGCTGTTCCAGGCCGATGACAGCCTGGTGCCGCCGGCGCTGCGTATCGAGCGCACCCGCGCGCAGAACCCCGATGCCGTCGCCGAGCGCCCCGTCGCGCTGCGCATGGACTACGCCCCCGAGCCGGAGGAGCCCGAGGCGATCGAGGCCGAGACTGAGGCCGACGACGCCGCGCATGGCGGCAGCCGTGCCGAGGCCGAGTCGCGCGCCGATGGTGAAACGGATGCCGACGGCCAGCGCCGCCGCCGCCGCCGCCGCCGCCGCGGCCGGCGCGAGAATGGCGAGGCCCAGCCCTCTGAGGCCGGCGCCCCCGGCGAGGACGCTGATGAGGAGCCCGGTGAGGGCGCCGAGGCCGGCGCGGTCGCGCCCGAAGCGGCGGCTAGGCCTGGTGCCGATGGTGAGGCTGAGGCTGAAGCCGATGCTGAGGGCGATGATGCCGCCCGTCGTCGTCGCCGCGGTCGCCGCGGTGGTCGCCGCCGGCGCCCCGAGGGCGAGGCGCCCGAGGCTGGCGAGGAAACGCAGGAGGCACCTGTCCCGACGCCAGCCCCTGCGTCCGCGCCGGCGCCGGTGGCAGCGCCCGTGCAGCGCCGTGCGCCGACGCCCGCCGATCCCTTCGCCGGCCAGATGGACGAGATCCTGATGGCGATGGAAGCGGCCGAGCAGCAGGCGGCCGAGCGCGCCACGCGTCCGCGCCGGACCGTCGAGGCCACGCCGCCTGCCGAAGCACCGGCAGCCACGGCCACGATGGCCGAGGCACCGGCCGCGGCGCCGGAGGCGGCTGCCGAAGCTGTTGCGGAGGTGGCGCCCGTCGCCGCCCCGCCGGCGGCCGACGCGCCGGCTGCTGCCGCTCCGGCGGTGCCCGCAACTGCGCCCGAGCCGGCGCGCGAGGAGCCGGTGATCGGCCAGCCGATCGCGCCGGTCGTGCTCGGCGCCGACGCGCCCGACGCGCTGCCCCGCAAGCGCGGCTGGTGGCGCCGCTGAACCGCGGCAATACTTCACGCAGGTCTGCACAGGGCCGCCGGCATCCGCCGGCGGCCTCTTTTTTGAACCAAGGGGGAAACGCGACATGGCACGCATGACCGTGCTCGAGCCGGAGGCGATGTATCCGGACACCGCTCTCGAGCAGGAGATCTTCGGCCCCGATGTCGAGATCATCCATGGTGGCGCGCCGCATACGCAAAGTCTCGACGTGCTGTCCGACGAGGTCTGCGCCCGCGTGGATGGGCTGCTGATCTTCCGCCACTGGCTGAAGCCGCAACACCTCGACCGCTTCAAGAAGCTGAAGGTCGTGGTGCGGATGGGCGTCGGCTACGACCGTCTCGACCGTGCGGCCTGCGCGGCACGCGGCATCACCGTCTGCAACGTGCCCGACTATGGCACAATGGAAGTGGCGGACCATGCCATTGCGCTGACGCTCACGCTGCGGCGCGGCCTGCTGCTGCATCACGAGATGCAGCGCCACACCCCGCCCGCGCCCTGGCGTTATCAGGACAGCCCGCTGATCCGTCGCCTCGGCGAGCAGGTCTTCGGCATTGTCGGCCTCGGGCGCATCGGCACTGCAGTTGCGCTGCGCGCCAAGGCGCTCGGCTTCCAGGTGCGCTTCTTCGACCCGTATCTGCCAAACGGCGTGGACCGGGCGCTCGGCATCGGTCGCGCGCGCACGTTGGAGGATCTGCTGCAGGCATCCGATGTGCTGTCCATCCACGCACCGGATACGAAGCAGACGCGGCGCATGATCGGCGCGGCGCAGCTCGCCCTGCTGCCGAAGAACGCAATCGTGGTGAACACGGCGCGCGGCACCAGCATCGACATCGACGCGCTGGAAGCGGCGCTGCGCTCCGGCCATCTGGCCGGCGCCGGGCTCGACGTGATTCCGGTGGAGCCGCCGGTGGAGCCGGTGCCCGGATTGCTCGCGGCCTATCGCCGCAAGGAAGCGTGGCTGGAAGGGCGCGTCATCATCACGCCGCACAGCGCCTTCCACACGCCGGAAGCCTGGGCGGATATCCGCAGCAAGAGCGCGGAGACGATGCGTGACGTGCTGCTGCTCGGCCTGTCTTCCAACGTGATCCGGCCCGAGGACGATTGATGTGCGGGGGCCGAAGGTTTCGCCTTCGGCCCCTTCACCCTCGCGCGCTGCGATCCCTGCGCATCTCGAAATGCGCTGCCCATACCGATCGCCGACGTTGAAGTTTCTGCGCCCATGCCAGCGCGACGATTGAAAGCATGACTGCGCAACGGATGCGTTCTGCGCGCAACTGCGCGACGCTCCGATTCAATTGATCAACTGCAGCGCGCTTGGTGATCCGTTCGACATTGTGCCGCCCGACCCGATCATGCACGAAGATCGGCGGGATGCGGGCTCGCATCCTTCTCCGGCGATGCCGGTGACCCGTCGTCACGTCGGACAAACGGATGACCGAGATGGCATCGTCAACGGCCAGACGCCCAGCAGCAAAGGCTCCCGCGCGGTGCCGTAGCCAGCTTCGGCACGCCTGATGCTGGCACGATTGTCGCGCCTGACGCGACGCGCCTCCTTCGTCTATCACGAAACCGGATCGCGGCGCGCGGCCTTCGAGTTCTTCTGCAAATCGCTGATGGCCAAGGCATCGACCGTCGCGACGCATCTCTGGTCGTTCCGGCGGTACCTGATGCCGTGGCGGCTGATCGCGGAAGCGCGACGGCTTGATGCCATCCGTAGCGATGGCCGGCTGGCGATCGCGATCACCGTCTCGGGCGGTCTGGGTGACCTGGTCGTTATCGCGCGCTGGATGCGCGACCTGGCCGGTAGCGTGGAGCCCTTCTCCTTCGATGTGTTCGCGTCTTCGCCGAGCCTCGCGAGCTGGGTGTTCTCTGCCGTTCCTGGCTTCGGGCGCGCCTATCCCGACACGCTCGATGACCTGGCGGGCCGCGGCTACGATCTGCGCCTGCGCGTGAACCAGACGGTCGTCGTGCGGTACGAGTCGGTCCGCTGGGCCCGCCTGCGGAAAGCGCCACGCATGGTCGCCGCGGCCGCGAAGATGAATGCTGCGCGCCATCGCGGCGGTTTCGAGCCCTACATCCTGAATCATCCGCGCCTCGATAACGGGTTGGCGCGCAAGGCGGTCTATGCCGGCTGCAATAGGAACGACTTTCTGCATTTCCTGGCTGGGCTCGACTATGGCGGCGATCTGCTCGGCCTTGCGGCGGATGAGACCGTGCTGGAGCGCCTTGGCCTCGCGGGCCGCGTCTTCGTGACGGTGCATAATGGCTTCGACACGAACTTCGTCATCACCGGCCAGCGCGCCACCAAATGCTACCCGCACTTCGCCGCGGTGGTGGCCGGGCTGAAGGCCGCGCGGCCCGATCTTGTCATCGTGCAGCTTGGCACAACGACGAGCGAGCCGATTCCGGGCGTTGACCTCGATCTGATCGGGCAGACCACGCTGGCGGAGGTGGCGGGGCTGCTGCGGGCGACCGCGCTGCACCTCGATAATGAAGGTGGGCTTGTCCATCTCGCCGCCTGCTATGGCCGCCGCAGCCTGGTGGTGTTCGGGCCCACCCCGTCCGGCTACTTCGGCTATCCGCAGAACATCAATGTGGATCCGGTGCGCTGCGGCGGCTGCTGGTGGATTGATGAACTCTGGATGGATCGCTGCCCGCGCGGGATGGCGCAGCCCGAATGCATGTTCAGCCAGCCGCCCGACAAGATCGTCGGACTGGCGCTGACGGCGCTCGGCCTGGCTCCGGAGCGCAGTCGCCTGCCGGTCGCAAACCGCGGCGATGCCCTCAGCCGAGGAGAAGCCGCTTGAAGCTCTATGTCGGATCCCGCAACTACAAGCCCGATGGCTACGTCACCGTGGACATCGACCCGGCCAACAAGCCGGACATCGTCGCCGACATCACCAACATGACCAGCGTGATGGATGCCTCCTGCGACGAGGTGGTGGCGGGCCATGTCCTCGAACATATCGAATGGCCGGACAGCTTCGCCGCCATTGCGGAGTTTGCGCGCGTGCTGAAGCCGGGTGGTGTGGTGAAGATCGCCGTGCCGGATATGGCGTCGCTGATGCGCATGCTGCTGAGCGGCGAATCAGCCTTTCATGTCATGGGGCTGATCTATGGCCTTGGTGGGCGCGTGAATACATTCGAGCGGCACCGCTATGGATTCACGCCGGGTATGCTCGCCGACATTCTGGAGACGCTCGGCTTCGGCGAATTCGACTGGTGGAATTCGAGCCTGGCGGATGCGTCCAATGGCTGGGCGCCGCGTGGCCTTGATGAGCGTATCGGCATGTCGCTCAACATGCAGGCGGTGAAGACCGGCACGCCCAGCGTTGACCCCAAGGCGCTGTACCAGGAATTGCTGCGCACGCCGATGGACGATTTCGTCTCGGTCAGCGCGCGCCTGCGGGGCCGAGAGGCGCCCGATGGGCAACAGCCCGACCGGGCGGTCTCGCCGAAGCTGCTGCAGCTCATGCACTTCCAACTGATCGAGGCGCAGCAGCGCATCCGCCACCTGGAAGGCCGCCCGCCGGCGCCGTCGCAACAGGCCGGTCTCCGCGACGAACCGAGCCGCCTACGATCCGCGGTTCGGCGCTTGATCGCGCGGCTTTAGCGCTGAGACGAGCGTCCAGCCGCCAGAGGAGCAACCTGCGCGTCATGAGCCAGCCTGATGTCGGCCACTTCGCAACGCGGCTGCGCTGCCCGATCCGGCTGGAAGCGTTTTCCGTGCTGTCGCGCATCATCCGGCACGCAACTTACGCGGAGGAAGCGCCCCCGACCCAGGCCTCGCTCTGGAGCATCCATCACGACCTCCAGACGGCGTTGCGGTCGGGCCATCCAGACTGGATCCACAAGGACCGGCTGCATGTCCGCTTCGCGGATCGCGAGGCGATGGCGGTGGTGGATATGACCAACACGCAGTTCATCGGCGCGGATCGCAGCCTTGCTGTTTTCGCGCGCGGCTATGAGCCGGATATCGGCATGCTGATGGATGCCTTCGTGCCGGATGACGGTGTGCTGGTCGATGCCGGTGCGAATTGGGGCTACTTCCCGCTGTTCCTCGCCGCGCGGTCCGGCTTCCGCGGCCATATCCTGGCGGTTGAGCCCTTCCCTGCCAGCGCCGCCGCGCTGGCCGGCGTGATCGCGGCCACTGGCATCGGGCATCTGGTCGAGCCGCTGGCGATCGCGCTCGGAGCCGCGCCGGGCCGGGCGACCATGTCCGCGGAACTCTTCACCGGCAATAACCGCATCAGCCGCGACGGCGCCGTGGAGGTGCCCGTGGAGACGCTGGATCGCGTCGTAGCGGCGCGGAATCTGGCCCGGCTCGACCTGCTCAAGATCGACGTCGAGGGGGCGGAGGCCGATGTGATCCGGGGTGCGGCGCGCAGCATCGCCCGCCACCGACCCGTGGTCGTGTTCGAACACTGGCTTGATGCAGATGGCGACGTGGATGCGGCGCCGTTCCACGCCCTGCAGGCTATTGCCGAGCATGCCTTCCATGCGATCGCGCTCGACCCTCCGCCGGATGACGGGCCGCAGGCGGCGATGGCGGAGTCCGCTGCGGTGACGGGCCGGGTGATTCCAGTGACGGTGAAGAACCGCGCGGAGCTTCCGCCCCGGATCAACGTCGTCGCCTGTCCACCAGGGATCGACCTCGCTGCGCGCCTACGCGTCGGGATGGGACGATGAGCACCGAGCGAAGCAGCGGAATGGATCGCCCCGCGCATCCGATCTTCGCCGCCCTGGCTGACAGACCCATCGCCGTGGTCGGCGATGTCATGCTCGACCGCTTCCTCTATGGCGATGTCGAGCGCATCTCGCCCGAGGCACCTGTGCCTGTGCTGCGCCATCGGCAGACGCTCAGCATGCTCGGCGGCGCTGGCAATGTGGCGCGCAACATCGTGGCCCTCGGCGGTCAAGCCGTACTCGTCGGCCTGCGCGGGCGCGACGCGGCCGCGGCCGAGCTTGCGCGCCTGGTCACGTCGCAGCCAGGTCTCATCGACCGCATGGTCGAAGGCGCGTCCCGTCCCACGATCTGCAAGATGCGCGTCATCGCCGGCACGCAGCAGCTGGTGCGGGTGGATGACGAGCTGGCCACGCCGCTCGACGGCGCGGAGAGCATGGCGCTGATCGCCTGCCTCTCGGCCGCCGTGACGGGCTGCGCTGCCCTTATCCTGTCCGATTACGGCAAGGGCGTGCTGACCCGCCCGGTGATCGAGACCGCCATCGGCTTCGCCCGCGCGCAGGGCATCCCAGTCCTCGCCGACCCGAAGAGCGATGACTTCCGCCACTATGCCGGCGCGGATCTGATCACGCCGAACGCACGCGAATTGGCGCGCGCCACGCGGCTGCCGACCTCGACCGAGGCCGAGGTGGCGGCGGCCGCGCGGGCCGTGATGGCCACGACCGGCATTCCCGCGGTGCTCTGCACCCGCGCCGAGAAGGGCATGATGCTGGTCACGGCTGATGGCAGTGTCGCCAGCGTGCCGGCGGAGGCGCGCGAGGTCTTCGACGTCTCTGGCGCGGGCGACACCGTCATCGCCTCGCTCGCGCTTGCGCTGGCCGCGGGCCACCCGCTGCCGGAGGCGGTGCAGATCGCCAATGCCGCGGCCGGCATCGTCGTCGGCAAGCTCGGCACGGCAACGGTCACGGCGGAGGAACTGGCGCATGCGCTGCGTGCGCTGGGCCAGGCCGACCCGACGGAGCAAGCCGTGCTGGACACCGCTTCGGCGCAGCGGCTGGTGCAGGACTGGCGCGGCCACGGGCTGCGCATCGGCTTCACCAATGGCTGTTTCGACATCCTGCATGCCGGGCATGTCGCGCTGCTGGCCGCCGCGCGCCGGCGCTGCGACCGGCTGATTGTCGCGCTGAATACGGATACCTCGGTCGCCAGGCTGAAGGGGCCGGCGCGCCCCGTGAACACACTGGCCGACCGCGCCGCCGTCATCGCCGCCCTCAGCATGGTGGATGCCGTGGTCGCCTTCGCCGAGGACACGCCGCTCGATCTCATCCGCGCCCTCGTGCCAGACGTGCTGGTGAAGGGCGCGGACTACACGCTGGATCAGGTGGCCGGAGCCGATATCGTCCAGGCCGCGGGTGGGGAGGTTGCGTTGATCGGCCTGGCGCCCGGCCGCTCCACCACGGCGACGCTGGCGCGGGCCGCGGCCATGCGCCTGCAAGCGAATGACGATGCCGGAGCGCGCGCCGCGGCTGGCTGAGCCGGACGACCACCCGATCGCGGCAGGGCCGATTGTTTCGCTAGGCCCGCGGCCCCATGATGGCCGGCATTGCAGGAGCCGGAAGGATACCGTGGAGATGAGCTTGAGCGCCCGAGCATCCACCGCTCCGCGCATCGCCGTCCTCATCCCCTGCTACAATGAGGAGGTCGCGGTGCCCCGCGTGGTCGCCGCCTTCCGCGCCGCGCTGCCGGATGCCGCGATCTACGTCTATGACAACAACTCCGCCGACGGCACGCGCCGCGTGGCGGAAGCCGCGGGCGCCATCGTCCGTACCGAGACGCAGCAGGGCAAGGGCCATGTCGTGCGGCGGATGTTCGCCGATATCGAGGCCGACGCCTATGTGCTGGTGGATGGCGACGACACCTACGACGCCGCCGCCGCGCCCGAGATGCTGCGCCTGCTGTTCGACGAACGCTTCGACATGGTCACCGGCGTGCGCGTCACCGAGGCCATCGGCGCCTATCGCCCCGGCCACCGCTTCGGCAACGCCGTGCTGACCGGCATGGTCCGCTGGGTCTTCGGCAACCGCATCACCGACATGCTGTCCGGTTACCGCGTCTTCTCCCGCCGCTTCGTGAAGAGCTTCCCGGCACTTGCCGCCGGCTTCGAGACAGAGACGGAGTTCACCGTCCACGCGCTGGAGTTGCGCCTGCCGGTCGGCGAACTGCGCACTGCCTACAAGGAACGCCCCGTGGGCTCGGCCAGCAAGCTCAACACTTGGCGCGATGGCCTGCGCATCCTGCGCACCATCCTGCTGCTGGTGCAGCGCGAGCGCCCGCTGATGTTCTTCTCCGCCGCCGGCGCGGTGCTCTTCGCCGCCGCGATCCTGCTGGCCCTGCCGCTGCTGGCCACCTTCCTCGAGACCGGGCTGGTGCCGCGGCTGCCGACGGCGGTGCTCGCCACGGGGCTCGCGCTGCTCTCCTTCCTGTCGCTCGCCAGCGGGCTGATCCTCGATACTGTTTCCCGCGGGCGGCTGGAGGCGAAGCGCCTGGCCTATCTCGCCCTGCCGGCGCCAGCGAATGGGCGCGACCGGTGACGCAGCGTCGCACCATGGTGACCCGGCGGTGCTGGCCGCGTCGCGCGGAACCGGATAGATCGGCGGCGGGCTGGAGGTAGGGGCATGCCTGATCCGAAGGAGATCGCGGCGGCGATCAGCGCGACGGCGCGGCTGCTGGACACGATGGCCGCCGATGCGGCGCTCTGCGCGGCCACCGCCCAGGCGACGGAGATCTCCATCGCCGCGCTCAGGGCCGGCCGCAAGCTGCTCTTCTGCGGCAATGGCGGCAGTGCTGCGGATGCGCAGCATTGGGCGGGTGAGCTGGTCTCCCGCTTCCATTACGACCGTCCCGGCCTGCCCGCGATCGCGCTGACCACGGATAGCTCCATCCTGACCGCGATCGGCAATGACTATGGCTATGACCGCGTCTTCGCCCGCCAGGTGGAGGCGCTGGGCGTTGCGGGCGACGTGCTGGTGGCGATCTCCACCTCCGGCAATTCGCCGAATGTGGTCGCGGCGATCGAGGCAGCGCGCGCGCAGGGGCTGGCCACCATCGGTTTCACCGGTCAGGGCGGCGGCCTGATGGCGGCGCTCTGCGATGTCTGCATCCGCATCCCTTCGACCAGCACGCCCCGCATCCAGGAAGGCCATGAGGTGCTGGGCCACGCGCTCTGCGCCCTGATCGAGGCGACGCTCTTCCCCCGCCCGGCGGGGTGACCCGGCGCGAGGCCGTGGTCCGGGCGGTGGGCCGACCCGCGGGGCGGTCCGGGGCGCCTGCCGCCCCCGCCCGACGCGGCCCTGACCGCACTGGCCGATTGCGCGCCGGGGCGCGCTGCGGCAATGCTCGCGGCTGATCCGGGGCCCAGGACGTGACGGCTTTCCACAACATCCACACCCACGGCTTCGTGCGCGCGGCGGTCTGTGCGCCACGGGTCCGCGTGGCCGATCCCGCCTTCAACGCCGGGGAGACGCTGGCCATGGCCCGCCGCGCGGCCGAGGCGGGTGCCTCCATCGTGTTGTTCCCGGAGCTTGGCCTGTCGGCCTATGCGATCGACGACCTGTTGCAGCAGACCGCCCTGCTGGAGGCGGTGGAGGGCGCCGTCGGGCGCATCCTGGCCGAAAGCCGCGATCTCGCGCCGGTGCTGTTCGTCGGCGCGCCGGTGCGCGCGGGCGGGCGGCTCTACAACGTCGCGCTCGCGATCCATCGCGGCCGCATCCTGGCCGCCTTCCCCAAGGTCTACCTGCCGAACTACCGCGAATTCTACGAGAAGCGGCACTTCGCCAGCGGCGCCGGCGCCGTGCCGCCCACGCTGCGCCTTGCGGGCCAGGACGTGCCCTTCGGCACCGACATCCTGCTGCGGGCCGAGGACCTGCCCGACCTCGTCATCGGTGTGGAGATTTGCGAGGACGCCTGGTCCCCCGTGCCACCCTCCACCGCCGCGGCGCTGGCGGGCGCGACGGTGCTGCTGAACCTCTCGGCGAGCAATGTCACGGTCGGCAAGTCGGCGTTCCGCCACGCCCTGTGCCAGGTGCATTCGGCGCGCTGCATCGCGGCCTATCTCTACTCGGCGGCCGGGACGGGCGAGTCCAGCACCGACCTTGCCTGGGACGGCCAGGCGATGATCTATGAGAACGGCGTGCTGCTCGCCGAAGCGCCGCGCTTCGCGCGCGACGCGGCGCCGATCCTGGCCGATCTCGATCTCGAGCGGCTGCAACAGGAAAGGCTGCGGACGCAGACCTTCGGCGACACGGTGGACCTGAACCGCCCCCCGCGTCCCTTCCGAGAGGTGGCCTTCACCCTGGCGCCGGAGCGCGAGGCCGATCTTGGCCTGGTGCGCGTGGTGCCGCGCTTCCCCTTCGTGCCGGACGAGGATTCGCGCCTCGCGGAGCTCTGCTACGAGGCCTACAACATCCAGTCATATGGCCTGCGCCAGCGGCTGGAGGCGACGGGGATCAAGAAGATCGTCATCGGCGTCTCGGGCGGGCTCGATTCCACCCAGGCGCTGCTGGTCGCGGCCCATGCCTTCGACGCGCTCGGCCTGCCGCGCACGAACATCCTGGCCTGGACGCTGCCAGCCTTCGCCACGACCGACCGCACGAAGTCCAATGCTTGGGCGCTGATGCAGGCACTCGGCGTCACGGCGGCCGAGACCGACATGACGCCGGCCTCCCTCCAGATGCTGCGCGACATCGGCCATCCCTTCGCCGAAGGCCAGCCGGTGCACGACGTGACCTTCGAGAATGTGCAGGCCGGGGCGCGCACCTCGCTGCTGTTCAGGCTGGCGAACCACCATGACGCGATCGTGCTGGGTACGGGCGATCTGTCGGAGCTGGCGCTGGGCTGGGCGACCTATGGCGTCGGCGACCACATGTCGCACTACAACGTCAATGCCAGCGTGCCGAAGACGCTGATCCAGCACCTGATCCGCTGGGTCGCGCAGGAGGGGATTTTCGGCGCGGCGGCGAAGCCCGTGCTGCTGGACATTCTGGCGACCGAGATCTCGCCCGAACTCGTGCCGGGCACCGGCGGCGATCAGCCGGCCCAAAAGACCGAGGACTTCGTCGGCCCCTATGCGCTGCAGGATTTTCATCTTTACCACATCACGCGCTTCGGTTTCCGGCCGTCCAAGGTGGCGTTCCTGGCCTGGCATGCCTGGCGCGATGCGGCGGCCGGTGCCTGGCCACCGCACACGCCCGCCGACAAGCGCGTGGCCTATGACCTCGACACCATCGCGCGGTGGCTCCGGGTATTTGTCCGGCGCTTCTTCGCCACCAGCCAGTTCAAGCGCTCGGCCGTGCCGAATGGCCCGAAGGTGAGCTCCGGCGGCTCGCTCTCCCCGCGCGGGGATTGGCGGGCGCCGTCCGACGCCTCGGCTGAGGCGTGGCTCGCCGATCTGGCGCGCATCCCTGGCAGGAAATGAAACTGTGATGTCCGAGTGTTTTGCCGATCCCGCCAGCGCCGCCCTGCCGCTGCATGCGGTGACGCCGTCTGGGCTGGACGCCCTGCTTGCCGCCTTGCCGGCCGCGCAGGCCGCCTGGCTCCGCAGCCTGGATTTCGCGGCGAAGCCGCAGGAGCTGCGGCTGCTGCCCGGGGAAGCGGGCCTAGCCGGGGCCGTACTCGGTCTCGGGGATGACGCCGCGGGGGCGGCCAGCCCCTGGGCCTTCGGCGCCGCCCCCTTCGTGCTGCCCGAAGGCACAGTCTGGCGGATCGAGGGCGCGCCCGATCCGGCGGCCGCGGTGCTCGGCTGGGGCCTCGGCGCCTATCGCTACACCGCGCTGAAGTCGAAGCCCGGCCGCGGCCCGGCGCGCCTGGTGCCACCCCCCGGCACCGAGGCCGCCCGGCAGGAAGCTGCAGCGATCCGGCGCGGGCGGGACCTGATCAACAGCCCGGCCAACCTGCTCGGCCCGGCCGAGCTGGCCGAGGCCGTCCGCGCGCTGGGCGCGGCGCATGGCGCGACCGTCGAGGTGATCGAGGGCGCGGCGCTGGAGGCCGGCTTCCCGGCCGTGCAGGCGGTCGGCGGCGGCTCCCCGCGGGCGCCGCGGGTCGCGGTGCTGCGCTGGGAAGGCAAGGCAGACGGGCCGCTCGTCGCGCTCTGCGGCAAGGGGGTGTGCTTCGACACGGGCGGGCTCGACCTCAAGCCGTCTGCCGCCATGCTGCGGATGAAGAAGGATATGGGCGGGGCGGCGGCGGTGCTGGCCGCGGCCGAGATGCTGATGGCCGCGCGATGCCCCATCCGCCTGCTGGTGCTGGTGGGGGCGGTGGAGAATGCCGTCTCCGGCACGGCCTTCCGGCCGATGGATGTGATCCGTACCCGCAAGGGGCTCACGGTCGAGATCGGCAATACCGATGCGGAGGGGCGGCTGGTGCTCGCCGACCTGCTGGCCTTCGCCGCCGAGTCGCAACCGGCCCTGTTACTGGACTGCGCGACCCTCACCGGGGCTGCGCGGGTGGCGCTCGGACCCGACCTGCCCGCACTTTTTGCAAATGATAACGCGCTGGCAGATGCGCTTATTTCCTCGGGTTTGGCCCGGAACGACCCACTTTGGCGGCTTCCATTACAAAAAACTTACGTTACGTGGCTAGACAGCCCGGCCGCTGACATCAACAACATTGCGCAGAAGCCCATGGCCGGGGCCATCGTCGCAGCTTTGTTCCTTCAGCATTTCGTGCCGGAGGGGCAGCGCTGGGCACACATTGACCTGTATGCCTGGAACGACGGGACCCGACCTGGGCGTCCTGAGGGTGGAGAGGTTCAAGCGGCACGTGCCATCGCACATGCCGTTGCCTGTCTTCTTGAGGGGTAGGACACGGCAAGACGGTAACAAAGCCAAGATGAAACGGGAACTTTCTGGGGCTGGCCGCTCTCAAAAGGGTACTTCGCGCGACAAGGCGTCGCGCAAGGCCACATCGCAGAAGCGCGCCAAGGGACAGTCTGGCGCCAGGGAGGCATCGGCACCGACGCTCCGGGACGGCGCCCAGGAAGGATTTGAGACCATGGCGACCCAGACCAATCCCGATGTGCTTGTCGGCATCCTTCGGGACACCGTCGTCGCGCTGGTGCGACGCGACGGCCCGGACCTGTCGGCGCGCCAGCTCGGCGTGTTCCTGACCGTCTATCTGAACGACGGCCCGCACACCGTCCGCGGCCTGGCGGCGGAGCTGAACGTCTCCAAGCCGGCCATCACGCGCGCGCTCGACCGGCTCGGCGAGCTCGACCTCGCACGGCGCAAGGTGGACCCGATGGACCGCCGCAGCGTGCTGGTGCAGCGCACGCTGAAGGGCGCGGCCTTCCTGCGCGACCTGCGCTCCATCATGGCGCAGGCCGAACAGGAATCGCGGGAGAACCCGGCCCAGGCCGCCGAGGCCGACGCGTCCCGTCGCGCGGGCTGAAGCCCGCGCGCGGCGCCTTCATCGCCGCCGGTCATACCCGCCTCATTAAGGTTTGACCTGCGGCCCGAAGGGCCGAGGCCGCGAATGCGGCCCGCGGCTTATGCCGCGAAGCCAAGCCGCGCGGATGCGCGGCGCCCGGCGTCTGAGGGGCACGAAGGTGAAACCTTCGTGCGCTTGGCATCAATAGCCGGCGGCGAAATCCACCAAGTTGATCAGTGGCTGGCCCGCGCGGGCGCGGTGGATGTTCTCCACCACCTGCGGCGCGGCGCTGGCCGGAATGGTGATGCTGGCCGCATGCGGGGTCATGATCACCCGCGGATGCGACCAATAGGCGTGGTCGCCCGGCAGCGGCTCCGGCGAGAAGACATCGAGCGCCGCGGCCGCGACCTGCCCGCTCTCCAGCGCGGCCAGCAGATCCGCATCCACCACATGCGACCCGCGCGCGCCGTTGATCAGGAAGGCGCCGCGCGGCAGAGCGCCGAGCAGCTTCGCATCCACGATGCCGCGGGTTTCGGGCGTCAGCGGCAGCAGGCAGACCAGG